>NZ_JBQENH010000019.1:0-349 GCF_052044565.1 Chryseobacterium sp. 22543 | reverse complement strand
ATGAATTATGAATTCCCCCGAAATACCCTATACTAAATATACATCATCATCTGTGCAAATGCGTGATCTGTGGTTAACCAGTACTCATTCCATAAGAACGCACTATTATCCTGAGCGTAGACGAAGGGAGCCTGTTTTATAAAAGCTTCCCCTTGCACCTTTCCCCCAACCTTCCCTTTATCTTATATATATATAATAGAATGTATCTTTCATTACCCCATTACTCATGATTTCTTCTCCCTCAAAGCGCTCCCTTGAATCTCCCAAACAAATGTTTAAAATTTTTCTCTCTGCGTTCCAGCGTATTAGGGTTAAATATTACGGGTGTGTAAAATTTATGTTAAATAAA
>NZ_JBQENH010000018.1:0-350 GCF_052044565.1 Chryseobacterium sp. 22543 | reverse complement strand
GCAAAGATAAGCCAACTTAGCCATACCAAACAAGTTTATTTAACATAAATTTTACCTTTTCGTAATATTTAAGCCTAATACACTGGAAAGCAGAAGGAAAAATTTTAAACATTTGTTTGGGATTCCAAGCGGAAGGTTGGAGGGTGGGAGAATTTGAGGGTTTGATGGTTTGAGCGTGAAAGGGGAATCATGGATAATGAGTAATGAGTAATGAGTAATGAGTAATGAAAGATACATTCTAATATATATAGGATAGGTAAGTTTGGGAGAAAGCCGCAGGAAGGAAGCTTTTATAAAAACAGGCTCCCTTCGTCTACGCTCAGGATAATAGCGCGTTCTTATGGAATGAG
>NZ_JBQENH010000017.1:0-528 GCF_052044565.1 Chryseobacterium sp. 22543 | reverse complement strand
AGTGGGGCAAAGATAACAACTTATTGCAACGCAAAACAACTTTATTTAACATAAAAATACGAAAAGTGGATAACTATTTCCGTATACATATGTTATTCAGACGATTAATTACAATTTATACTTATCCACAATGAGTATTCAGAAATGAATATCATTAAAATACATATATAAGATTTAATTCTAATGCGTAAATCTCCAAAAGCAATTGCATTTATATGGGACATTTATCATAGCAATATACTTAATCCAGTGCCTCAAAGCGGACAAAAATTTTATAGAATATAATTTACATACTGGAAATGTATCAAACTATAAATTTATTTGGTTCTAAGATTCAAACATGAAATTAAATTGAAGGTAGATTATATAGATTCTAGAGTGTACAAGCAATACGGCACTTTATACTATGTACAAAATAAAGGCAAAGATTTATATAGTTTTGTAAGTTATGAATTATGAGTTGTGAGATTCTGGTATGAACTGTGGATGAGAAATGATAAGTTCTAAATCGAACTAATATCTCTTTTT
>NZ_JBQENH010000016.1:0-846 GCF_052044565.1 Chryseobacterium sp. 22543 | reverse complement strand
TATACTATACGAACAATTTTCTATCGGATTCCCAGACTATTCTGAGCATTAATTATTATGACAATTATCCTCGGGATACTAAGAAGTTTCCACCTTCTGTTATTTTAGACCAGCCTGTGATCAATGCAGCGAGCAGTGTGAGTACCCAGGGAATGGCAACGGCTTCTTACGTAAAGAACGTAGAGGATGATAACTGGACCAAAACGTATTTCTATTATGATTTCCGGGGAAGAGCAGTAGGGACTCATTCCGTAAACCACCTGGGAGGATATACAGGAACAGAGAGCCAGCTTGATTTTTCAGGCACTCCTAAAATGACTGTTACCCGACATAAACGTTTAGATACCGATGTTGAAAGAGTTATTACAGAAACCTTTGAATATGACAGCCAGAACAGGTTATTGGTTCATAAACATCAGGTGGATAATAATGCTGTTGAATATCTTACGCAGAATAAATACAATGAACTTTCTCAGCTTGAATTCAAGAAAGTGGGTGGGATTGCTGCAGCTTCCCCTTTGCAGCAGATGGATTATAAGTATAATATCCAAGGCTGGATGACCAGGATCAATGATCCTTCTAACCTGAACGGTAAACTTTTTGGTTATGAGGTGAGATATAATAATCCTGTTAATACTCAGTCCGTTGGAAAGTTCAATGGCAACATTGCTGAAATTGACTGGAATAACGGATCGGAAAACCTTTTGAAACGTTATAATTATGAATATGATGTATTGAACAGGTTAACCAATGCGTTTTATAAAGAGCCTTCTACGGGAGTTAGCGGTAATTATGACGAATACCTGACTTATGATGTGAATGGGAATATCAGCAATCTTAAAAGAA
>NZ_JBQENH010000015.1:0-914 GCF_052044565.1 Chryseobacterium sp. 22543 | reverse complement strand
GGATTATTAAAAGCATAATTGTATGGTGTAAATCTTCTTGATTTCTCTGCCAATGGATCCACCACGCCCCATCTTCCTAAATCCGGCATATACATCCTTGCTCCATAATCAAAAAAACCTGTTTCCTGTAATTCCTTACCATTATACTTGTAAGACTTATAACTTCCGAAATAAGAATTACTCAACCCTCCTGAGATATGGTTTAACCCAAATGCATAATAATTATTGGTATCAGTAACTTCAAGAGCTCCTGTGCTGTCTTTACCAAAGCTCACCCTCGTATTTCCAAGGTGGTCTTTGTACTGATAAATATAGCGATTTTCTGCAAAACTGTAAACTCCTTCTGCTGTATGGACAAAATCAAGCCTCCATTCCGGAGTAATTCCCCCAGGATCAATAATACCTTTGTATGCCTGCTGCTCATAGGCGTACTCCGTACGACAGGTTATACAGATTCCTCCTCCCTCAAAATAGTTGTACTGAAAACCATCCAGATAATCCGTAATCGTAACACTGGCTAGTCCACGAGGTGGTGCGCTGGAATAAGTTTTACGTACTTTTACGCCATCTGCACGGTATAAATAATCCAAGCCAATATTCATCGCAAGCCCAAATGGATTATTCTGTGTAATGGAGTAAGAATCAGGTAAGCTCAGATAATTATATACAATACTCTGAATTCCTTTATCCTTCATAGTGGTCATGCTGCCGTTAAGGTCATAGTCAATCACATTATTTCCTCCCTCATAACCGGTGTCATTCAATGCATTTTCTATCACCTGAGTCAAACGGTTGCCATTATAGATATAGTCAAGATTATCAACCAATGTCGAGGTCTGACCCGATACAGGAATAGCCCTTCTTTTAAGATTGCTGATATTCCCATTCACATCATAAGTCAGGTATTCGTCATA
>NZ_JBQENH010000014.1:0-1013 GCF_052044565.1 Chryseobacterium sp. 22543 | reverse complement strand
AAAAGCAGGAGGTGCTAATTTCATGAATGGAACCAACCTGATCCCTGTAAATGTTCTGACTATCAAAGCGGCTACAGCTGCCGGAACCATGGGCGGAACAAAAAGCGCTGTTGTTTTATCTGCAACGGATCAAACCTTAGTATCAAATGCTCCTCTTGGAAGTGCATTAACATTGAACCTGGACTACACTATTCCAGCGGCAAAATCTTCATCTTCTGATATTTTAGGTAAACCAGCCGGAACTTATACTCAAACAGTAACGTATACAGCAACTGCTTTGTAGCAGCTGTAGATTTGTAATGTTCAAAAGAGAACAAGAATAATAATTAAATCTTACTGCCATGACAAAACAAATCGCCATCACAGCCTTAACTTTTGGAGTAGTTATATTTGGAACTAATAATGTTCAAGCTCAAAATACAGCCGCAACCACAACGGTAAATATTACCCTGAACGATGTGATCTCTATAGATGCAGGAAGTACAGCAATTGGTGGTATAGTTGCTTTTAACTATGTTACTGCAGCAGACTATAACTCTGATCAGACGATTACCAAAGTCAACTCCTTAAAAGTTACCTCAACGAAGAATTTTAATGTAAAGGTAAAAGCGGGAGGACCGCATTTCGTCAATGGTTCAAACTCAATCCCTGTAGATGTTTTGACAATCAAGGTTGCAGAAGCTCCCGGAAATATGGGCGGAACCAAAAACGATGTGGTTTTATCTCCAGGAGAAAGAACCTTAGTATCCAATGCTCCTCTCGGAAGTGCATTAACACTGAATCTGGATTACATCATTCCAGCAGCAAAATCCTCATCTTCTGATATTTTAGGTAAACCCGCTGGAACTTATACCCAAACAGTAACATATACTGCGACTACTTTATAAAAAAACACATCAATATATATGCCCTCAGCACTTTCCAGGTATTGAGGGCTTTTTTATTTAAACAAAATGAATAATCCTGTAGTGATTTTACTACATGAACTTCCTTTTTCCACTACAAAGAAACTT
>NZ_JBQENH010000013.1:0-1084 GCF_052044565.1 Chryseobacterium sp. 22543 | reverse complement strand
TAATTAATGCTCAGAATAGTCTGGGAATCCGATAGAAAATTGTTCGTATAGTATACCATAATCCCAGGCCTGTTAAAGCCGGTAGCAGTCTGCTCTTCTACAACATTCTGACTGCCGAGCTGGTTCTGCATCGTTTCACGGTCTCCACCAGATATAATCCCTGTGTAGGCCACACGTCCAAATTTGTCATACTTGGTAAAAAGCCACTGACCTTTCCCTTCCATTACAGTATCACGACTCAAAATAAGACGGTCCTGTTTGTCATACACCATATATTCCCAGCCTTTCCCAGGAAGCTTCTTTTGCGCAAGCCTGCCCCGGCCGTCATAACGGTACTGGTAGCAAAGCTCATTAAGTAAAGAATCCGTCATAGATGCAGAAACACCTTTTGGAGGTATAACAAAGGCTAACTGGTCATATTCATTATAAATATAATACGTATCTGCATTCAATGTCGGGCTGATGACCTTTCTTACCAATATCACCTGACCTTTTCCATTTTTAAATTCCTGGGTCTCGTTTCCATCTTCATCCTTTACCGTATTCTTATACAGCTGACCCGAAGGATAAGCAATGGCAGAAGCAGGGTCAAAAATGCTCTTGGTTGTTCCCTGATACCAGCTTGAAGAGATAAGATAACGGTAAACTTCTCCAGTTCCATTGGTGCCGTAGTCATATTTTACAGGCTTGCCTGACCAGGCTGTTCCTACCTGAACCTGTTCCTGAATCCGGTTTAAAGGAGAGCTTTCAAGTCTTTTCTCGGAATAGATCTTTTCTGTACCATAAATATCGGGATTAACAGCATTGGACAGCGGGGAAGCATAAATACCCCCATTTAAGGTCCCGCTCTGAGGAACAGGAAGATAATCATTTACCTGTCTCCCAAACGCGTCATATTCAAATTTCGTTACGACATCCTTACCCGTAGGAGAGGATTTTATAGCAATAGACTGCTTGGGTCTTGAAAGTCCGTCAAAGTACTGGACACTTTCTGTCACTTTTAAGTTCGTATGGTCAAGATAAGTCTTCGTATAGATATAATTCTCTGCCGGTGAAAGCTGACCTTGAAGTGAGCCAGCCACCA
>NZ_JBQENH010000012.1:0-5646 GCF_052044565.1 Chryseobacterium sp. 22543 | reverse complement strand
TTATCTTTGCCCCACTGAAAAACGAGAGTAATACAGTAGCGCAGGAGAGCTTTTAGATAAGCATAGACATTATGATACTTCAACAAGAGGCAGACAAAAAACTTTAATTTTTTTATCAAAAAAAGTTGCGAGTTTAAAAAGAGTTTGTATCTTTGCAGTCCCAAATAAAGGGAGCGCAGGAGTAGAGTGATTAAGGTTTAGGAGAGGGATTAAGGTTACTTAAAAAACTTTAAAATTTTCTTTCAAAACATTTGGTCATTAAGAAATAAAGTTTTACTTTTGCACTCGCAAATACGGAGCGCCACTGACAGAAGAGAGTGCTTCGTTACAAAGCGAAAGATATAAAGATCATTGACATACAATATAACAACCAAGTAAGGAAAAACTAAAGCGTAAAAAAAACTTTGAGTGAGTCAGACAAACATACAATGGAGAGTTTGATCCTGGCTCAGGATGAACGCTAGCGGGAGGCCTAACACATGCAAGCCGAGCGGTATTGTTTCTTCGGAAATGAGAGAGCGGCGTACGGGTGCGGAACACGTGTGCAACCTGCCTTTATCTGGGGGATAGCCTTTCGAAAGGGAGATTAATACCCCATAATATTTAGAATGGCATCATTTTAAATTGAAAACTCCGGTGGATAGGGATGGGCACGCGCAAGATTAGATAGTTGGTGAGGTAACGGCTCACCAAGTCAACGATCTTTAGGGGGCCTGAGAGGGTGATCCCCCACACTGGTACTGAGACACGGACCAGACTCCTACGGGAGGCAGCAGTGAGGAATATTGGACAATGGGTGAGAGCCTGATCCAGCCATCCCGCGTGAAGGACGACGGCCCTATGGGTTGTAAACTTCTTTTGTATAGGGATAAACCTACCCTCGTGAGGGTAGCTGAAGGTACTATACGAATAAGCACCGGCTAACTCCGTGCCAGCAGCCGCGGTAATACGGAGGGTGCAAGCGTTATCCGGATTTATTGGGTTTAAAGGGTCCGTAGGCGGATCTGTAAGTCAGTGGTGAAATCTCACAGCTTAACTGTGAAACTGCCATTGATACTGCAGGTCTTGAGTGTTGTTGAAGTAGCTGGAATAAGTAGTGTAGCGGTGAAATGCATAGATATTACTTAGAACACCAATTGCGAAGGCAGGTTACTAAGCAACAACTGACGCTGATGGACGAAAGCGTGGGGAGCGAACAGGATTAGATACCCTGGTAGTCCACGCCGTAAACGATGCTAACTCGTTTTTGGTTTTTCGGAATCAGAGACTAAGCGAAAGTGATAAGTTAGCCACCTGGGGAGTACGTTCGCAAGAATGAAACTCAAAGGAATTGACGGGGGCCCGCACAAGCGGTGGATTATGTGGTTTAATTCGATGATACGCGAGGAACCTTACCAAGGCTTAAATGGGAAATGACAGGTTTAGAAATAGACTTTTCTTCGGACATTTTTCAAGGTGCTGCATGGTTGTCGTCAGCTCGTGCCGTGAGGTGTTAGGTTAAGTCCTGCAACGAGCGCAACCCCTGTCACTAGTTGCCATCATTAAGTTGGGGACTCTAGTGAGACTGCCTACGCAAGTAGAGAGGAAGGTGGGGATGACGTCAAATCATCACGGCCCTTACGCCTTGGGCCACACACGTAATACAATGGCCAGTACAGAGGGCAGCTACACGGTGACGTGATGCAAATCTCGAAAGCTGGTCTCAGTTCGGATTGGAGTCTGCAACTCGACTCTATGAAGCTGGAATCGCTAGTAATCGCGCATCAGCCATGGCGCGGTGAATACGTTCCCGGGCCTTGTACACACCGCCCGTCAAGCCATGGAAGTCTGGGGTACCTGAAGTCGGTGACCGTAAAAGGAGCTGCCTAGGGTAAAACAGGTAACTAGGGCTAAGTCGTAACAAGGTAGCCGTACCGGAAGGTGCGGCTGGAACATCTCATTTTAGAGCGTCGTAAGACGATAAAAAAACAAAGGTACTTAAATGTACCATGCACTTACTTCAAAGTAAAGCTTTAGTTTTTTGTTTGGTTGGTTATATTAAAAATACAACACCCACTAGAAATTAGTATAGGGAAAGAGATTGAGAAATGAAGAAGAGGAAAAGTATAACTTACTTACTCATTCCCATAACTCATAGAAAGTCTCGTAGCTCAGCTGGTTAGAGCGCTACACTGATAATGTAGAGGTCGGCAGTTCGAGCCTGCCCGAGACTACTAATTAAAGCGGCTGGCAAATAGCTTATAGCTGATGGCAAAAATGCCAGAAGCCAGAAGCAAATAGCCAACAGCAACTAGAGGGGAATTAGCTCAGCTGGCTAGAGCGCCTGCCTTGCACGCAGGAGGTCAAGGGTTCGACTCCCTTATTCTCCACAGTTTTGGAAGACTGATTTAAAAGTTACGGATAGAGCCAAAAACAATATCTGTTCATCAGTTGTACAAAAAGAATTTAAGATCATTGACATTAACGGTAAAGACATCACAAAGAGATAACCGAGCACTTTCGAGTGCCGAGTTTATAAAAATATCGATAAATTAAATTTATCAAAAAATACTGAACTAATATAATTATTAGGAAAGAAATCGTTAAGGGCGTATGGCGGATGCCTAGGCTTTCAGAGGCGACGAAGGACGTGGTAAGCTGCGAAAAGCTGCGGGGATTGGCACACACGAATTGATCCGCAGATGTCCGAATGGGGCAACCCGGCTGGTTGAAGACCAGTCACCTCGTAAGAGGAGCAAACCCGGAGAACTGAAACATCTAAGTACCCGGAGGAAAAGAAATCGAAGAGATTCCGTAAGTAGTGGCGAGCGAAAGCGGATTAGCCCAAAAGCTGATATATGTTTAATAGAATGTTCTGGAAAGAACGGCCGTAGAGGGTGATAGCCCCGTATATGAAAGGCATATTTGAGTGATAAATGAGTAGGGCGGGACACGTGAAATCCTGTCTGAATATGGGGGGACCATCCTCCAAGGCTAAATACTCCTGAAAGACCGATAGTGAACAAGTACTGTGAAGGAAAGGTGAAAAGCACTTCGAATAGAAGGGTGAAATAGAACCTGAAACCGTACGCCTACAAGCGGTCGGAGCAGCATTAAGCTGTGACGGCGTGCCTTTTGCATAATGAGCCTACGAGTTAATTTTACTAGCGAGGTTAAGGTATTAAGTACCGGAGCCGGAGCGAAAGCGAGTCTGAATAGGGCGTATAGTTAGTAGGATTAGACGCGAAACCTTGTGATCTACCCATGGGCAGGTTGAAGCTCTGGTAACACAGAGTGGAGGACCGAACCGGTTGACGTTGAAAAGTCTTCGGATGACCTGTGGGTAGGGGTGAAAGGCCAATCAAACTGGGAGATAGCTCGTACTCTCCGAAATGCATTTAGGTGCAGCGTCGTATATAAGTTTATTAGAGGTAGAGCTACTGATTGGATGCGGGGGTTTCATCGCCTACCAATTCCTGACAAACTCCGAATGCTAATAAATGTTCTACGGCAGTGAGGGCATGGGTGCTAAGGTCCATGTCCGAGAGGGAAAGAACCCAGACCAACAGCTAAGGTCCCAAAATATATGTTAAGTTGAAACAACGCGGTTGGACTGCATTGACAGCTAGGATGTTGGCTTGGAAGCAGCCATTCATTTAAAGAGTGCGTAACAGCTCACTAGTCGAGCGGTCCGGCATGGATAATAATCGGGCATAAACATATTACCGAAGCTATGGATTTGTATTTTAGATACATCTGGTAGGAGAGCATTCTATTTGCGCTGAAGCAGTACTGTGAGGTATTGTGGAGCGGATAGAAAAGAAAATGTAGGCATAAGTAACGATAAAGCGGGCGAGAAACCCGCTCACCGAAAGACTAAGGTTTCCTCAGCCATGCTAATCAGCTGAGGGTTAGTCGGGACCTAACGCGAACCCGAAAGGGGTAGTGGATGGACAATGGGTTAATATTCCCATACTTGCTCACACTAAAAAGGGGACGGAGTGCCGTACTTACTGGAGACTGACGGAATAGTCAAGGCCTAGCCTTCGGGCGAAGCTGCTGTAGGGAAAGTGCTTCCAAGAAAAGCCGAAGTGAAGCAACCCGTACCAAAACCGACACAGGTAGTCGAGGAGAGAATCCTAAGGTGCTAGAGTGAATCATGGTTAAGGAACTAGGCAAAATAGTCTCGTAACTTCGGGAGAAGAGACGCCATCAGCAATGGTGGCCGCAGTAAAGAGGCCCAGGCGACTGTTTATCAAAAACACAGGACTCTGCAAAATCGAAAGATGCAGTATAGGGTCTGACACCTGCCCGGTGCTGGAAGGTTAAGGAAGGTGCTTAGGGTTAAACCGAAGGCATTGACTGAAGCCCCAGTAAACGGCGGCCGTAACTATAACGGTCCTAAGGTAGCGAAATTCCTTGTCGGGTAAGTTCCGACCTGCACGAATGGTGTAACGATCTGGGCACTGTCTCAACCATGAGCTCTGTGAAATTGTAGTATCGGTGAAGATGCCGATTACCCGCAATGGGACGAAAAGACCCTGTGAACCTTTACTATAACTTCGTATTGACTTTGAGTAAGTAATGTGTAGGATAGGTGGGAGGCTTTGAAGCTTGCACGCTAGTGTAGGTGGAGCCAACGTTGAAATACCACCCTTTACTTACTTGGAGCCTAACTTCTTAAGGGAAGGACATTGCGTGGTGGGTAGTTTGACTGGGGTGGTCGCCTCCAAAAGAGTAACGGAGGCTTTCAAAGGTACCCTCAGCACGCTTGGTAACCGTGCGTAGAGTGTAATGGCATAAGGGTGCTTGACTGTGAGACCTACAAGTCGATCAGGTGCGAAAGCAGGACATAGTGATCCGGTGGTTCCGTATGGAAGGGCCATCGCTCATAGGATAAAAGGTACTCCGGGGATAACAGGCTAGTCTCCCCCAAGAGCTCACATCGACGGGGAGGTTCGGCACCTCGATGTCGGCTCGTCACATCCTGGGGCTGGAGAAGGTCCCAAGGGTTGGGCTGTTCGCCCATTAAAGTGGCACGCGAGCTGGGTTCAGAACGTCGTGAGACAGTTCGGTCTCTATCTATTGCGGGCGTTAGATGTTTGAGAGGGCTTGATTCTAGTACGAGAGGACCGAATTGAACAAACCTCTGGTGTATCAGTTGTACCGCCAGGTGCACTGCTGAGTAGCTACGTTTGGAAGAGATAAGCACTGAAAGCATATAAGTGCGAAACTCGCCTCAAGATGAGACATCTTTTAAGGGTCGTTGGAGATGACGACGTTGATAGGCTACAGGTGTAAAGACAGTAATGTCATAGCCGAGTAGTACTAATTACCCGTAGATTTATAGCCTAATATGGCGCACGAAAGTGCAGCAAGGTTACCTCTTTGTGAAAGTTTTTATCGAAAATAACCAGGTAGCAGATGGTAGCTATTGGGAAGCAGGTAAAACCTGTATCCTTTTACCTATACCGTGCAACCTTATATACCTTCTTTAGGGTGGTTTTAGCGGTGGGGCTCACCTGTTCCCATTCCGAACACAGAAGTTAAGCCCACCAGCGCCGATGGTACTGCGAAAGCGGGAGAGTAGGCCGCCGCCAGTTTTTATTTTATTTTTAAAAAATCCTTTATCTTATGATAAAGGATTTTTTTTTTGCGTTATACCCA
>NZ_JBQENH010000011.1:0-7717 GCF_052044565.1 Chryseobacterium sp. 22543 | reverse complement strand
GTATAGATATAATTCTCTGCCGGTGAAAGCTGACCTTGAAGTGAGCCAGCCACCAAGATTCCTATTGGAATTATGAGTTTCTTCATCAGTTTTAGTTTTTATAATTGTATTTGAATTCTCTTGCCGTTTTATAGATCATATTACCACTGCTGTCTTTTTCCTGCTGACGGACTTCTTTTAATCGATTTGAAGTATCATAAATATAGCTTTCGATAATCCCTGATGGCGAAGTAATACTTCTAACTCCCACTAAAGGATCATAGGTATAAGTCGTAATCTGATAACCGGATAATGCTGAATTACTTCTAAATGAATTTAATCCTGATAAGAAGGTTGTCTCATCATTATTCAATCCCGCTGAAGCATCGGTATTCGACGCATTGACAATAGTATCAATTAAGGACGGCTGGATATCTGTTAATTTTGCTCCTTCTATCTTAGCAATAGGTTGAGTCAGATTATATCCCCAAATAATAACTGTTGAAATGCCATCTTTTGTGGTGTATTGTTGTAAATTTCCTTTATTGTCATATTTATCGTAAGTCACTTCGGTAGAAACAAGGTTTTGTAAATCTGTAGAAAGTATAGTATAAGGCAATACCAACCCCGAAGTTTTTAGATCAGCTTCTGACTGACTGGCTGGATAAAGTGTCTCAGTTTTTGATAGTGTTTTACTAATGGTACCTACTGTTTTACTGCTTACAGTCTCTAAAGGAATTCCAATCATATTTTTTGATATCATCAATTGGTTTCCTTTTTCATAGGCATATTCAAACTGAGTACGTTGGATTACATCTGGAAAATCAACATTTACAATTGTTGGATTAGTATGTTTGTAACTACTGTCATAAGTATAACTGGTAATTTGGCTGATATTTTTATTATCAAAATAATCAGTGGTTGTTGCCATTTTCTTTTTTACCCAGGCAGATGACATCTCATAACGATCAAGAGTAAAAGTATAATTACGTCCCATACAAACACCATTGGCATCATGAATTGCACAGGTCATAGACTTTACCCCTATATAATAGGGTCTTATTGTAAGACCAGGGAATCCGGTGCTATAATCATTTGAAAGATTATTGAAGTGATTATCAAATTCGTAGGTGTATGAGTCTTTCTTGACAAGTTTATGCTGTGAATTATAATATTTTCTATCAGTTAATATACCACGGGCAAACTGGTTATTGGCATAGGTAAAGATTGGACTTCTTGAATTTTTAGGATTGGTATGCGACATATTCATATATTCATCTACTATCTCATAGCTTTCCGCACTGTTATTTACATTTTTATTTCTGGTAGTGACCCTGTCATAAATCGTAGGTTTTCCGTTAATAGTACTAATATTAAAGTTTCCAGAATTACTAATAACCATTTGCTCACAGGTATACCCCATATCCTGGTCCTCCGCTATCTCCTGGATATAAGAATATTCAATATCATCTGCCATATATCTTCCTGTAGACTTATTGTTTTCATCTCTATAAATAAATTCTGTTTCATGAGTCAATATGTCTGCATCACTTTTCTTTATTTTTTGAACCCTTATTCCTCCAACAGATTTATTATATTGTTTGGCTTCTGAAACCGTTTCGTACCACTGTGCATTCAGAGTTGCATAGTGACTACTATTGACATTTCCGACCTTTCTGATTCTGATTTTATATGATGGTTTTATATTTTCAACAAATTCATATTCTTTATTGATCAGAAATGTTCTTAGAACAATATTGTTATTATCCAGAAGTTCACCTACAAAATGAGGCCCCTCTGGTAAAGAGCCTACAGGACCTTCATCAGGATTCGCTGTACTTTGAAAAGTAATTTTGAAATCTACTGTATTCCCATTTGTATTAACGTTAAATGTACCACCTAACGGTTCAAGATTTGAAATAAGAAAATCTTTTTTCCCTATTTGTGTTTCAGTACCTTCAAAATAAAAATCATCCAGCTCGTACTGCAGTCCCATTTTTCCGCCTGTAGGATATTGTATTTCTTTTAAACTCCCTGAAACAGCATAATTAATATCAGGATTTTTATCATCACCAAACCCGTAAATTTTATCACCATATTTAACAAAAGGAATTCCATGATTGGCTAATTTACCATTATAATAACCTACAAAATCTGTTTGATCTGATAACCTATTGGGTAATGGATTGTTCTCATAATACTGAAATTTATATTTTGAGTTATCTTTTAAATTTACCACTTCTTTTAGCTTCAGTCTTTTCATAAGATATGGAATTTCAGAATCATATCCGGGGGCTGACGGGGAATCAGTACTTGTAAAATAATCTTTTACCAGACTATAATCTGATATTAGTATATGCTGAGGATTTCTGACCTCTATTTTGTTTAAAGAAAGTCCATTATTGATATCCTCACGATTACCATACACAAACTTCACTTCACTGCCCTCAAATTCAATGCTCTGCAATACGCTTTCAGAAAGCACATTGGTCTTTGTTACAAACTCTTCATAGGTTATACCATTCTGGTATACACATGCTCTTGGAATCTTAAGCCCTTTGTAAAAGTTATTCAAATAACTATAACTACTCGCCTGGTAATTAAACTTTATTTCTTTTCCTGTTGGTAAAAGGATTTTTGTAATGATAAAATCTGTATTACTAAAGTCATTAGGGGCTGGAGCGCTCCCGCCGACAGTTTGAGTCTGATTTCCTGCTTTGAAATAATACTTTATACCCTGATCATCAGTGAAAACAAATGGATCTTCCATTTTTACTGTACTATAAGGAATTTGAATAATTTTTCCTGAACTGTCATAATAGAATTCTCCAGCTGCACTTCCCAAAGAGAAGGAATAGATATCTGGCTGGGTATCAAGTTGTGAGAATTCTTCTTTGATACTTTTTGCTAAATTATAATCATTAAGATTGCTTTGAACAGGATTGAAACTATCCGGATTTATATACTGAATTTTACCTTTATCTTCACGTCCTAAAACTTGTTTGGAAAGAGACATACCTCCTACAGATAAAGACCATCCAAGGCCTACCTTAGAAGCCGTTTCTTTTACCTTTACTCCTGATGCATGATATTTCAAAGTAATTGGAAGGCTGAAATCACCTAATTTTATGGTATATATTGGTATATCAATCCCAACAGTTCCAGTATGTGTAGAAGTTGGAATATCTGTATGCTTTGAAAGCTGGCTGGCATCAGGAGACTTAATTGTCAGATTATATTTACTTTCCTTTGCATCTACAGATTGTGAATAACCAAGGGCATATCCACAGATAATAAAAGAAGCTGCAATTATCTTTTTCATTTTTTTATTTCTTGATTAATTTAGCATTTGCTGTTTTGTTTGTATCAGTTTTTATGGTCACCAGATAAGCTCCCTGCACTAACGCCTGGGTATTGATCTTGGTCACTCTGTTCTTAGTTTTAATATTCTGTAGTTGTCTTCCACTCATATCATACAACAGAATATCTGCATCTTTGAAATCAAAGCCAATTTCTACATAAGCATAATCAGAAACAGGATTTGGATAGATCTTGATATCGTATTTCTCAATCAACTGATCAACTTGTTTATCTCCCAGCTTTACAATCTTCCAGTTCTCTTTTCCGAGCTCTTCTGCACTGGTTCCTGCCAGAATAATGGAACCGTCTCTGTTCAGTTTTAAATCAGACATTCTCTCTTCCTTCTTTCTGGATTCTCCACCCACGTGTTTTCTCCATTGCTCATTGCCATTATGATCCAAATACAACATCCAGAACGTTTCATCATCAGTTTCTACTCTTCCCTCTGCCTGGGTGTAGCCTCCCAATAAAATTCCTTTGGAAGATTGAGCATCTGCTGAATGAATCACATTCATGCCCATCAGAATATCACGATTGCCAAAATTGTAAGATTTCTGCCACTGTTCTTCACCTCTTTCATTTAAAGACATCAGCCAAAGGTCCGATCCTTCTTCGAGGCCTGCCGTTTTATTCCCTGACCTTTCTGATCTGGATTCTCCACCAATGATAAAGCCCGTTGAAGTTAATGCCAGAGTTCTCAAATGATCATCTCCTTTCCCTCCAAAGTTCTTTTCCCATTCTACCCTTCCGTTTTTATCAAGCTTCAAGATCCAGTAGTCTCCCTCACCAAAGTTTTCAGTTTTCTTTGTTCCTCCCAGCGAACTTCTGGAATAAATTCCAAGCAATGCTCCGCCATCTCTCGTTGGAATCATCTTCTCCACTTCATCTAAGCCTTTTCCACCTAAAATCAATTGTGATAATTCCTTTCCATCTTTATCGAGTCGGGTAATTAAAACATCTTTCGATCCATATCCTTTTGAGGAATTCTGTATATTTCCGGCAACAAAGAACCCTAGATCTGTTGTTTGAATAACTGCTCTTGCTTCTTCATCAAAAGAACTTCCTAGTGTTTTCTGCCATAATTCATCACCGAATTCATTGATCCGGATCAGCCAGATATCAGAACCTCCTTTAGAATCATCTTTCTTATCCAGACCCTTCCCTGAATACGAAGTACCTGCTAACAAACTTCCACCATCCTGAGTAGTAACAGTTGCTGACAAATAATCATGACTAGAGCCTGAGAAATACTTTTCCCAGACTTCTTCTCCCTGTTGGTTTAGCTTTACCAGGTGAAAATCGTAACCGTTATTTTGCTTCTGGCTGCCACCCGCTTGAGACTGGTTTTTAGACTGTATAGAACTTCCTGTGATAAGATACTGCTGATCAATGGTTGTAATGATCTGACTAAGAAAATCCTGGGTAGAGGATTTGATATCTTTTTGCCACACTACTTCCTGAGCAGATGTGCCCAGAATAGCGCATAAGGTTAGCGCTCCGAGATAGATTTTTTTCATTCCCGTGTTGTTGTTTGAGTTAGTAATTAGTTTTATGAAAACGTTGCAAATTTAACGTTTTTTCTATTACTGTCCTTTTATTTTAATATTCAGTATTTAATTACATGGAGGTTTTTAATATTGATCTGGAAGAGCCATTTTCTATCTTTTTTGAAAAAAAATTATAAGAACCAAAATTTTTTGCACAATAAAATAAAAAAGCACTTATGATGAGATAAGGGCTTTTTATTATAAAGACTATTTATTTAAATCATATTCTATTTGTAAATATTGTAGCGCATCAAAAGTAGCAAAGTCTTCTAAATAAACAAATGTTTCTTCAAAAATCGAATATGCAAATACATTTGCCGGAATTTTAGGTAATTTATTTGATTTCAATTGTTTAAATAAACCATCACAAGAAATTACTTCTTTTGTTTTAAGTTCAAAATTTTTCTTGTATGCTACATTTTGTGCAAAATTCTCCTCAGATTTATCAACAAAAATCACAAATTTATTATTGCTAATTTGAAAACATTTTAACTGTTTTTTATCTATACTTGGTAATTGGTTTTGTAAAGTAACAGAAAAAGAATTTTCATGATTCGGAACAACTAAAGCATAAATGACTGATTTATTATAATCATTTAATATAATTGTGCTAGATTTATCAATAAATAATAATGCATTATTTACTTTACGAGATACAGAATGACTCTTAAAAAAATCACTGGCATCTTTACTTTGTGCATTTATCCCTGTAAGTACCAGAAATAAAATAAATTGAAGTATTTTCATTTTATTTTAAATTAATATAATTATCTGAAAATTTTCTTGTATTCATATCTCTATAGTTAGAGCTACATTTAGATTATTCTCAATATTATTATGAAGTGTCAGATCCATTCCCTTCTTATAGAATTCTCCACTTTCTTTATACGTAACCTGTACTTTATCTGAAGCTTAAATATCGGAAAAAGCTGCATTCTTGGATGCAGCTTTATTACGTTTTGCAATATGCAAAAATTGAATTTATGTTAAAAGAATTTTATTTGATACAAATATTCTGATCCTCTTCGGCTGTATAATAGTTGTTATACTTTATTATAGTCGAGTCACTTAAAACGTATATTTTAGGTGAATCACCACCTTGTTGGATTAAACCACTTACAGATGTTACTTTAAAGGAATATTTTTTCCCTAATTCAATTTTAGTACAAGTATTACTGTTAGTCGGTTTAAATATTTCTATAATATCCATGTTGTCTGCTATTAGTATACTAACCATTTTATCTTGTTTAATAGAAATTATTTTTCTTGTAATATCAATTGGCTCTGAACTAATCTTAATATTAGTTGTTTGGCAACTGCACAGAATGGCAGGAAAAAATAAAAAAAGAATATCTTTCATAATGTTATTTTCTTAATCTTTTATCATCTTTATAAACTTTATATAAAGGTGTAGTTTGAACTTGATTATTAGGATCTATTTTTCCTGCAAAACCTTCATAATACTTTCTTAACCCTGTCGCAGTATTTTCAGCTCTTGTTCTCGCTGATATAATAATGTTATCATATGGCATCATTTTTCTTGTCAGATCATGCATTTCGTTAAAAATGAGATTAAGATTAGCTGAAGTACTAATCGAAACATCGCTTTTAGTTTCCAAGGATTTTTGAGCGATTAATTTATACAAGCAAGAAACTCAATACTTTTAACCGCTTACAATTCATTTCCATGTGTAAAGGCCACAAGTATTATAAGAATATTCAAAATAATCAATTCCCGACAAACTATTCCAAGTTTCCTTGCCTTCAACTTCATATACTATTTTTTTTTCGTTATAGTTATTTTGTATTAATCGAGATAACTCAAAAATATAACTATTGTTAATTTTAATAAGTTTACTTTTTTTAGGATATTCACAATTTATTTTTTGTGAAAGAAATACACCTTTTTTATTTTTATCGTATTCTATATTGATGATATAAAATGATTGTGTTGAATCTATTTTTACAACTTTACCCATGATCAGTTCATTTGGGATAGAGGTTGATGATTGCCCATTTACCTTGCAGCAAGTCACCAACAATAGTTGACACAACAGTATGATATAGCTAAAATTATTCATTTTATTTACGTTTTAGAGTTTTATAACTTCCAATCTCACGGACTTCTTTTGTTTTTACATTTTGGATTCTATAAGAATCTGTATATTCAATATACTTGCCAGATCCTACAGTATAATTTGGAGATTGTATTGATGTCCAATTAGGATTTGGATCAATATTTCTAGGATCAAGCCTGTTGGCTTCAGCATGTGCATAGTCATAACCTTGACTATTATTAAATTCAGATGTTGCAGCTGGAGCATTTGGAAAACATTGTGCCATAACAATAGCTTCTAAAGTTTCATGAAGTATTCCATATCCAGTTTGAGAACCATAATATGCTTTGTCCAGATTCCCTAACATTTCAGGATTCACTACATTTGTGGCCGTCGTTATTCCAGTAAGCGGATCTGTTTTAGATCCTCTAGAAGCTCCTCCTAAATATTTGGTATTATCTCCATCAATACGCATATCGTTATCAGTTTGAATTTCAGCCACAAAACTATGATCAGTGGTAGCATTTAGTAATTTTGTTGCTGCTTCAGACAAGGTAGCTCCTTTTACAGCAGTTGCACTAATTTTACCATTTGAATCCTTAGAGAGGTTAAGCTCACCCTCAACAGAAGATTGTAGTTGATCTAAAGCTTCCTGTGATCTACTTCCTTTAAGCACAACATCAAAATTTTCCATTCCATCTGGATCAATGAATCTCATTGGATTATTAAAAGCATAATTGTATGGTGTAAATCTTCTTGATTTCTCTGCCAATG
>NZ_JBQENH010000010.1:0-98363 GCF_052044565.1 Chryseobacterium sp. 22543 | reverse complement strand
ATGCAGCGCAGGGCAGCCTGGCGTGAGGAGTATGAATGGATAGCGGGAGAAGGCTCCAAAAATATCACCAGTTGTTCACTAAACTATTTCCTTGTAGAAACCAGTTTTACTCGAATAAATTCAATAAGTTTGTATTAGTTTTCCAAAAATAATTATAATGTCAGGAAACATTCTGATCATCGATGATGAGATCAAACTCCTTAAGTTACTGGGAATGATCCTCTCCCAAGAAAATTTTAATGTAAAAGAAGCTTCTACAGCACGTTCAGCGATGACAATGCTGGAGCAATATGATTTTGATGTTGTTTTAAGCGATGTCCGTCTGCCTGATGCTTTTGGAGTAGAACTGATAAAGTCTATTAAAAGCAAATATCCTCAGCTGGAAATTATTCTAATGACTGCATTTGGAAATATCACGGATGCAGTACAAGCCATGAAGAATGGCGCTTACGATTATCTGGTGAAAGGAGATGATAATGAGAAAATTATACCATTGGTGTATAAAGCCCTTGAAAAGGTAAAGGATAATAAATCTAGAATGGTCCAGCAGGTTATTACGAAAGGTTTTGATCAGATCCTGGGTAAATCACCTTTAATTCTGCAGGCTAAGAAATTAGCAGAAAAAGTGGCTTTAACGAATGCTGCTGTGCTTCTTACAGGAGAAACAGGAACGGGTAAGGAAGTCTTTGCCAGTGCTATTCATGAAGGAAGTGACAGAAATAAAAACAGCTTTGTGGCAATCAACTGTTCAGCATTTAGTAAAGAGATTTTGGAAAGTGAGCTTTTTGGCCATAAACAGGGGGCTTTTACAGGGGCGATAAAGGATAAAAAAGGGTTGATTGAAGAAGCAAATGGAGGGACATTATTTCTGGACGAAATTGGTGAGATGCCGATAGAACTTCAGGCTAAGCTGCTCAGAGTTCTGGAAACCAGGGAATTTATCAAAATGGGTGAGACGAAAGTTTCAAAGTCTGATTTTAGATTGATTGCGGCTACCAACAGAGATCTGGAGGTTGAAATAAAGCAGGGAAACTTCAGAGAAGATCTCTATTTCAGATTGAATGTATTTGAAATCAGTCTTCCGTCTCTGCGCAATAGAAAAGAAGATCTGAAAGTACTTGCGAAGAACTTTATTGATCTTTTTTCTCATAAACTTCACTTGTCCTCTGTTCAGGTGAGTCCGGACTATTATAAAGCGCTAGAAGTAAATGAATGGAAAGGAAATATTCGTGAGTTGAGAAACGCTGTAGAGCGGAGTTTGATTTTAATGGATAACAATATTCTTGATGCTGAAAGCCTTCCTCATTATTCCGAGAAAGCAGTTCCGGAAAGTGATTCGCTAAGCATTCGTTCACTGGAAAAAATACATATTCAAAAAGTATTACAGTACACAAAAGGAAATAAAGCAGAAGCTGCCCGTTTACTAGAGATCGGTATTGCTACGCTGTACAGAAAGCTTGAAGAATATGGATTGAAATAAATCTTTTATCATTTTAATAAAGAGCCTATCATTTTGATAGGCTTTTCTGTTTTTATATAGTTTGGTTATTTAGGTTAATGTGTTGATATATAGATTTTTACTCGATTGTTTTTCAGAATGGACTTTCTTTTGGCATATAGTCTCTGAATAAAATATTTTAAAATGACAATTTCAAGAAAAACGTTTAAAAAACGGGAGCATTCAACTTTTAGTCTGCTGATTGTATCGTATGTATTACTGACTCTTTTAACCATAATGATTAAGATATGATGCTTATAAGTTTAATTCTGCTTTTTGCAGTGTTGTTTTGGCTTTTATATAAATCAGTTGAATTTTTTGATAGAATATAAATTATGTGGAGTTTATTTTTCCTCTCAATACTTGCCTTTGTGTATATCTGTTATGTTTTAATTAAACCTGAAAAATTTTAATTGGTCATGAATACAGAAATTTTAGGCATTATAGCAATGTTTGCTGTCACGTTAGTTATCGGAATATTTTTAGGTAAATACATAGCTAATGTTTATGGATACAAAAAGACTTTCCTTGATCCGGTTTTTGAACCCATTGAAAAGTTAATTTATAAAATATCGGGAATCAATCCTTCCCGTCAGATGAATTGGAAACAGAATATGTATGCCATGCTGGCGATCAATCTGATCTGGTTTATCATTGGTTTTCTTCTTTTAATGAACCAGGCCTGGCTTCCTTTAAATCCTGATGGGAATCCGAATATGTCACCCGATCTGGCTTTTAATACGACTATTTCGTTTTTAGTCAATTGTAATTTACAGCATTACTCGGGAGAAACGGGAGTAAGCTATCTGAGCCAGCTTTATCTGATGTTTTTACAGTTTGTAACAGCAGCAACAGGGATGGCGGCAATGGCAGTTCTTTTCAAAGCTTTTAAAGAAAAAACAAGCACAGAATTAGGGAATTTCTACGATTTTTTCACAAAATCAATGATCAGAATTCTGGTTCCAATAAGTATAATTGTAGCTTTCATTCTTTCTATCAATGGAAGTCCGATGACTTTTGAAGGAAAGGATCATATGATTACATTGGAAGGTCAGAAAGCTGATGTTTCCAGAGGTCCTGTATCTGCATTTGTTGCCATTAAACATTTAGGCACTAATGGAGGTGGGTTTTTTGGAGCCAACTCAGCACATCCGCTTGAAAATCCTAATTATATAACCAATATGACAGAGATGGTCACTCAAATGATCATTCCCTTTGCATTGGTATTTGCACTGGGTTTTTATCTGAAGAAAAGAAAGCTTTCATGGGTGATCTTTACCGTAATGACAGTCGGTTTTCTTGCTCTTACCATTCCGAATGTTGTGAATGAAACAGGAGGAAATCCTCTGATTACACAAATGGGAACAGACAACAGTCTGGGAGCAATGGAAGGCAAAGAAATACGCTTCGGAAGTGCTTCATCTGGTTATTGGAGTATCGCAACTACGGTTATTTCCACAGGATCTGTGAATTCTATGCATGACAGTACAATGCCGCTTTCGGGGATGAATGAGCTGCTTGCGATGATGATCAACTGTTTCTACGGAGGCTGTGGAGTCGGAATTCTGAACTATTTCATCTTTATCATTCTGGCTGTATTCATCAGTGGTCTGATGGTAGGAAGGACTCCTGAATTTATGGGGAAAAAGATTGAAGCCAAGGAGATGAAGATCGCTATGATTGTGGCTTTATTTCATCCTTTCTTAATTCTTGCGGGAACAGCTTTAACGGCCTATCTACCAGAATTTGGAGCAAAAACACTGAATAATCCAGGTTTCCATGGCTTCAGTGAAATGCTCTATGAATTTACTTCTTCTGCAGCCAATAACGGATCAGGATTCGAGGGACTTGGAGATAATACGCCGTGGTGGAATATCTCAACAGGAATTGTCCTGTTACTGTCAAGATTCATCCCGATTATAGGACCGGTAGCGATTGCAGGACTATTGGCACAGAAGAAATATATCCCTGAAAGCTCAGGAACGCTGAAAACAGATACGGCTACTTTCGGATTTATGACACTGGCAGTGATTCTACTGATTGCAGCACTGTCTTTCTTCCCTGCATTGACCTTGGGTCCTATTGCAGAGCAGATTCAGTATTTCTCAAAATAAATGTGAACATTAAAAATTACAATCAATATTAACCATTAAGGATGCTGAAAAGTTTGAGGAAGCTAGTCTGACACTTACTGAAACGTTCACTTAATATTATCCATATCTATCCTTATTATTTGGCAGACCTTAATGGTGATTATTGATTTACAATGATATAAACTCTTTCAAAAAATGAAAAATCAGTCACAAACATTGTTTCAGAGAGATTTGGTAAATGAAGCGATCAAGCAGTCCTTCGTAAAGCTGAATCCGAAAATTATGTTTAAAAATCCAGTAATGTTCCTGGTGGAAGTCGGAACAGTTGTCATGTTCATTGTGAGCATGTTCAGTCTTACTGGTGATAAAAGCCAGGGAAGTTTTTCCTACAATTTTTTAGTATTTATTATTTTATTTTTCACCGTTCTGTTTGCGAATTTTGCAGAAGCTATAGCAGAAGCAAGAGGAAAAGCGCAGGCTGATACTCTCAGAAAGACAAGAGAAGAAACTCCAGCCAAATTAGTGGTTGATAATAAACCCGGGTTTCAGGTAGAAACAGTGTTGAAAATGTCTGCTGAAATGACTTTAGGTGATATTTTCCTTTGTGAAGCTGGAGATCAGATTCCAATGGATGGTGAGATTATTGAAGGTCTTGCAACCATTGATGAGTCTGCCATTACCGGGGAAAGTGCGCCTGTAATCCGTGAATCAGGAGGAGATAAAAGCTCTGTAACAGGAGGCACAAAAGTTCTTTCAGACAGAATTAAAGTAAAAGTAACAACAAAACCGGGAGAATCCTTCCTTGATAAAATGATTGCTCTTGTAGAAGGAGCATCAAGACAGAAAACACCTAACGAAATCGCATTAACTATACTTTTGGCAGGATTTACCCTTACATTTATTATTGTTACCCTTACTTTAAAGCCTTTTGCAGATTACGCGCAGACTCCGATTACCATTGCGGCATTTATATCTCTTTTCGTTTGTCTTATTCCGACAACAATCGGAGGTCTGCTTTCTGCAATCGGGATTGCAGGGATGGACAGAGCATTGAGAGCGAATGTGATTACCAAAAGTGGTAAAGCTGTAGAAACAGCGGGAGATATTGATGTTCTGCTGCTGGATAAAACAGGAACAATTACTATCGGAAACCGTAAAGCAACCCAGTTTCATCCTGCAAACGGAATTCAGCTTGAAGAATTTATTAAAGCTTCTGCACTAAGTTCTGTAGCTGATGAAACACCGGAAGGAAAATCAATCATTGAATTAAGTGCTTTGAAATCTGAAGATTTATTGGTTCCTAATCCTACTTATATTGATTTTACAGCAGAAACCAGAACTTCAGGGATCGATTTTGAAGAAACAAGAATCCGTAAAGGAGCTTATGATACCATAAAAAAACTGACTGAAAAAGCCGGGAATATCTTCCCAAAAGAAACCCAGGATGCAGTAACCAAAATTTCTGAAAATGGAGGAACTCCTCTGGTGGTAGCCGTTAATGAAAAAGTATGGGGTGTAATTGAACTTCAGGATATCATAAAAACAGGAATTCAGGAGCGTTTCCAGAGACTGAGAAAAATGGGCGTAAAAACGGTAATGGTAACCGGAGATAATCCTTTAACAGCAAAATTTATTGCAGAAAAAGCTGGAGTAGACGACTTTATTGCTGAAGCCAAGCCTGAAGATAAGATGAATTACATCAAAAAGGAACAGCAGGAAGGGAAGCTGGTAGCCATGATGGGTGACGGTACAAACGATGCTCCGGCGCTGGCTCAGGCAGATGTAGGAGTAGCAATGAACAGCGGAACACAGGCAGCAAAAGAAGCCGGAAACATGGTAGATCTCGATAATGACCCAACAAAGCTGATCGAAATTGTGGAAATCGGGAAGCAGCTGCTGATGACAAGAGGAACATTGACAACTTTCAGTATTGCAAACGACGTTGCAAAATATTTTGCCATTATTCCTGCGCTCTTTATCACTTTTATTCCTTCGCTTCAGAAGCTGAATATTATGAATCTTCACAGCCCTGAAACAGCCATATTATCAGCGGTTATTTTCAATGCAGTGATCATTCCATTTCTGATCCCGCTGGCGTTGAAAGGGGTAGCTTATAAGCCAATTGGTGCAAGTGCCTTATTGAGAAGAAATCTTTTGATCTACGGTCTGGGTGGAGTAATTGTTCCGTTCATTGGGATCAAAATGATTGATCTGGTAATCAGTTTATTTTATTAAAATTTAAAAAATGAAAAATCATATTGTTTCAGCATTCAGATTAACTCTTGTAATGCTGGTGGTTACAGGTATTTATCTGGCAATTGTATACGGAGGTTCTAAAATACTTCCCAACAAAGGAAACGGAGAAATTGTTTATAATAAAGGGCAGAAATTTTATGCCAATATCGGACAGGAATTTAAATCTGAAAAATACTTTCATGGGCGTCCTTCTTCTGTCAATTATAATGCAGCAGGAAGTGGTGGCAGCAACAAAGGGCCAAGCAATGAAGAATATCTGGAAACTGTACAAAAAAGAATAGATACTTTAAAAATGAAGAACCCTGAAATGGGAAATACTAAAGTTCCTGTAGAACTTGTTACGGCAAGTGGTAGCGGTCTGGATCCTGATATTTCTGAAGAAGGAGCTTTGTACCAGGCAAAGAGAATCGCAAAAGTGAGAAGCCTTTCTGAAGAACAGATCAAAAATTTAATCAATAATCAAACTGAAAAGCCGTTTTTAGGGCTTTTCGGACCATCCAAAGTAAATGTTCTGAAGCTTAATATCGCTTTGGATCAATTAAAATAATAAATTTAATAACCGATAATCATGTCAAGGTTTTAAACCCTGACATAATTAACATACCTTAATAAAAGTGAAAAAATATTTAGCTATAGGTGCCATATTGGGAATGTTTTTCTCAAAAGCCCAATCATCAGATTCATTGAAAACAGGGAATAAAGTGACATTTTCCGCTTATGCAGAACTCTTTTATACCTATGATTTTAATGAGCCGGGCAATCATATGCGTCAAAACTTTTTATACTCATATAACAGACATAATGAAGTAAATCTTAATCTGGGATTGGTTAAAGCCAACTATCAGAGTGAAAATCTCCGTGCCAATGTAGCTTTAATGGCCGGAACTTATGCCCAGGATAATATGGCAGCTGAACAAGATGCTCTGCGCTATGTAAATGAAGCGAATATCGGAATCAAAATTTCTAAAAATAAAAACCTGTGGATTGATGCAGGGATCATGCCGTCTCATATCGGCTGGGAAAGTGCCATAGGAAAGGATAATATTAATCTGACCAGAAGTTTTGCAGCAGAAAATTCTCCTTATTTTGAAACGGGTGCCAAAATTTCTTATATCTCAGATAATGGGAAATGGTTTTTAAGCGGATTGGTCTTGAATGGCTGGCAGAGAATTGCCAAGCCTGAAGGAAATCAGAGTATTTCTTTCGGACATCAGGTGACCTATAAACCCAATGATAAAATTACCCTGAACAGCAGCTCGTTCATCGGGAATGATAAAGCAAAGGATGATAAAAGAATGCGCTATTTCCATGATTTGTATGGAAGTTTTCAGCTGACAGATCAGTTTTCAGCGGTATTAGGATTTGATATCGGAGCAGAACAGAAGTCAAAAGGAAGCGAGCAGTATAATATCTGGTACAGCCCCAATGTATTAATGAAATATCAATTAGACAACAAATGGGCACTGGCAGGAAGATTAGAATATTACAATGATAAAAACGGTGTGATTATCAGTACAGAAACTCCCAATGGATTTCAGACTTTCGGATATTCTCTCAATGTAGATTATGCAATCTTTAAAAATGTGGTTTTCCGTACAGAGGCAAGAGGTTTTACTGCTAAAGATGCCATTTTTGCAAAAAATGATGAATTTAGAAAAGGAAATTTCTTCATCACAACAAGTCTTGCAGCCTGGTTTTAGTGATCAGTTTAACCACAGTTGAACGTGTTTAAAATAAAATTAAAAAGAATAAAATCAATGTCATCAGCAAAAGATTTTTTAGAACTTATCCAGAAATCCCGTAAAGGAAAATTCAAAATTTATATCGGGATGAGTGCAGGTGTAGGAAAGACTTTCCGTATGCTTCAGGAAGCGCATTCTCTTTTGCGAAATGGCATTGATGTAAAGGTTGGTTATATAGAAACCCATGGTCGGGAAGAAACCGTGGCACTAGTAGAAGGACTTCCTGAAATTGAAAGAAAATCGGTTTTTTATAAAGGAAAAAACCTTGAAGAAATGGATCTTCAAGCTATCATTAATGAACATCCTGAAGTCGTTTTGGTAGACGAGCTGGCCCATACCAATGTAGAAGGATCTAAAAATAAAAAAAGATGGCAGGATGTCCTGGAAATCCTTGATAATGGGATCAATGTCATTAGTGCCATGAACATCCAGCATATCGAAAGCCTGAATGAAGAAGTAAAGAAAATCACAGGAGTAGAAGTGGCAGAGCGGGTTCCGGATAAGATACTGGCACTTGCAGATGAAGTGGTGAATATAGACCTTACGGCTGATGAGCTACTGACGCGTTTAAAAGAGGGAAAAATCTATAAAAAAGAAAAAATTCAGACCGCACTCAGCAATTTCTTCCAAAGTGGGCATATTCTCCAGCTTCGTGAGCTGGCTTTAAAAGAAGTGGCTACCCATGTGGAAAGGAAGGTAGAAACAGAAATTAAAACTGAAAATTTTAAACCTATAAAATTTCTGGCCTGCATCAGCAGTAATGAGAAAATTGCCAAAACAATTATCCGGAAAACAGCGAGATTAGCCAGTTACTATAACAGTCCATGGACTGTTTTGTACGTTCAGAAACCTTCTGAAAATCCGGAAAAAATTGCCCTGGATAAGCAGCGGTATTTAATTAATAATTTTAATTTAGCACAGGAATTAGGCGCCAAAGTAGTCCGGATCAAAGAAAGCAGTGTTCATAACGGAATCCTGGAATATGTGATTGCCCATAATATCACAACGGTCTGCATTGGGAAACCTCATGCCAGTTTCTGGCAGCGAATGCTGGGCTACAGCTGGATCTATACCCTTATGAACAGGCTGAATGAAAGACAGATAGATATTATTATTTTATCATAAAAATAATGAAACTTAAAACGAAACTTACCTTAGGCGTTGGCCTTTTATTTCTGCTGATCGTTCTGCTTTCAGTGATAGGTTCTGTATACATCAATAAATTAAAATCTGATACTGAAAAGATTCTTACCGCCAATTACAACAGTCTGGAATTTTCCAAGAATATGCTTCTGGCACTGGATAATATCAGTACAGACAGTACCGTTGCAATAGCAGATTTTAGGAAAAATAATAAATTACAGGAAAAAAATCTTACAGAATTTGGAGAAAAAGAAGCTACCCAGAACCTCAATATGCATTTCAGCAGCTATCTGAAAGCACCGGACATCCATAAAGAAAAACTAATCCGCGAGGATCTGGCGAAGATCATGTCTTTAAATATGAAAGGCATAGAACGGAAGAGTGATATCGCCATCATTACAGCAGAAAATGCCACGTTCTGGATCGTAAGTTTAGGAACAGTGTGCTTCCTGATTGCTTTTATTCTGCTTTTCAATTTACCACAAACTATTGCAGAGCCAATCAATCAGTTAACCTTCAGTATCAAACAGATTGCTGATAAAAACTATAATGAGAGGGTGCATTTCAAAGGAAGTGAAGAGTTCAGCAGTCTGGCAGATTCATTCAATACGATGGCGGAGAAACTTCAGGAGTACGAAAGCAGTACACTTTCCAAGCAATTGATGGATAAAAAACGGATCGAAACATTGGTGAACAATATGCATGATGCGGTGATTGGCCTGGATGAGAATCATTTTATCTACATGATCAATGATGAAGCATTGAAGATCACCAATCTCCATAAAGAAGAAATCATTGGTAAAACGGCTCATGAAGTAGCCATCAACAACGATCTGATGCGCGAACTGCTGAAAAATATTGACCATCCGGTAAAAGACCCGATTAAGATTGTCCGTGATAATAAAGAAAACTATTTTGAACAGGATATTGTTCCCATCAATATTGTAAAAACAGGTGAAAAGGAGAAAAAATATATCGGAAAGGTAATTTTGCTGAGAAATATTACCCCTTTTAAAGAACTGGATTTTGCTAAAACCAATTTCATTGCAACGATTTCCCATGAATTGAAAACTCCGATTTCTGCTATTAAAATGGGCGTTCAGCTCCTTGGAAATCAAAAGTTTGGGGAACTGAATGAGCAGCAGCAGGAATTATTGAAAAGCATCAATGAAGATGGGCAGCGTTTACTGGATATCACAGGAGAATTGCTTAATCTTTCTCAGGTAGAATCGGGAAATATCAGACTGACCGTGGAAAAATGTTCTCCTAAAGAAATTGTACAGACTGCTGTAAAGAATGTTGAAAAGCTTGCCGAACAGAAAAATATCACCATTAGTACAGAATATCTTTTAGAAGAAAGTGATGCGGTAACTGCCGATTTTGATAAAACAGTCTGGGTGATGAATAACTTTCTTACCAATGCTGTGAAACACTCTTTTCAGGATGAAAATATTCAGATTGTAGTAGAAAAACAGAACTCGTTCATTCAGTTCAGTATTGTTGATACCGGAAGCGGAATTGATGAAAAATATCACCGTCAGATCTTTGACCGTTATTTTCAGGTTCCCGGAGAACATCAGAATGGAACAGGACTGGGATTAGCAATCTCGAAGAATTTTATTGAAAAGCAACACGGAGAAATAGGAGTGAAGAGTTCTCTGAATAATGGAAGCACGTTTTATTTCAGACTGCCGGTTTCATAAGAGTTATTGTTATATATTTGAATAAGAAAATATCTGATTTTCTTAATTAAAAACTTGTAGTTCTACTTTTAAATTAATGGATCCTTTTTTCTATTGGCCTTTAGGCATTCTGGCATTTTTTACTATTTCAGGCGTTTTCTTTTTTATACGGAACAAAAAAATTATCGAAAAGTATAAACAGCCGGATGCGGTGGAGTTTAAAAATATCCGTGGTACTATTGTTACGGTGAGTAAAGGAGGACTTAGTTATAATAAAAGGTTTCAATGGTGTAGTTTTGAAATTTTCATGAATCAGAATTCTATGTTTTTGTTTCCAAAAGATTTTTATATCGTTCCAAGAAACTGTGTTAATCTCAGATTTGGATCAGATCGCAGAAATACCAGAAAGTCAGAAGTTTTAAGGGAGTTTCATATCTATGAAAACTATGTTGAACTGATTCTTTATCCTGACAATATGTTGAATACAAAACGCACAATTTCCTTGAATGGACTGAATCAGAAGGAAATTTTACTGTTCCGGAAAGCTTTGCTGAGAGAAGCATAAACAGATGTTCTTAGGAAACAGAGAAAGGTAAAATCATTACAAAAGAGCCTTATATAGATTACTACAAGAATAAAGAACATATAGGGCTGATTCTTCCAAAGACAGGAGAAAGTTCTCCATATACTATTATTGTTTTTAAGTGAAATATGAATTTTGAGACAGATTCGAAAAACATAAAAAGGCTGCGAATAATTTTCGCAGCCTTTTTTATAAGATTGTGTAAGTTTAATCTTTAATAAACTTCTGAATAATTGCTTTATCTTTTGTGAAAGCTTTTAGAATATAGTTTCCTTTAGTAAGTTCAGAAACAGGGATTGAGTTTCCTGTTACGCTTAATGAACTGATAATTCTTCCGGCTGTATCATAGATTTCAGCTTTGATGATCTCCTGCTTAAATCTAATGTTTAAGACATCTTTTACCGGATTCGGATAAATAGAAATAATAGTGTTTTCCTTATTGGTTTCTGCTGTAGCCAACACATTTTGAACGCTTGTTGTGTACGTATTGGTTACAATAGGGTGGTTGTAATCGAAATAGATTTTTGCAGTATTACTAAAGCTGTCTCCAAGATTTAAGGTAGATTTTGTTTTAATTTTAAACGAAACATACCCGTCATTATTCGCATCATCAAAAGGTAGTTGGATATTTTCAAAGATGAATTCTACCGTATTTGGATTGGTAATTCTTGTTACAAAATTGTGACTTCCGTTCAATGCAGCTAAACTTGATATATCAAATTTAGAAGTATCAATAACATCTTTTACAACAATATTCTGTGCATTTGCGGTTCCTGTATTTTCAAATCTGATCAGATAATGCACATAATCTCCAACCTGTGTTTGCGTAATAGTAGTTCCTTCCAGACAAGTCTTATCATTCGGGTCAAGAGAATTGACAACCACTTGGTTTAGTGTAAAATTATTGTCTAAAGGTGTTTCATCTGTTGCACCATTGATTTGAGCCGTGTAATGAAGAATATCGTCACCATGTAAAGGTGGAGTTTGTGTTGGGGTATTTAGTTTTAAAACTACCGTGATCTCTTCCAACTCTGAAGGAAGAAGATTGGTGAAATTCCATGTTAAAATGCCTGTAGACTGTGTATTGGGAGAAACTGTTGCATTCAGGAAATTCATAAGGTTATCATCGAAATTGAAAACAATATTTCCTGATTGGGTAACTGTTCCCTTGTTTTTGTAAACAATTTTATATTTTGTGTCAAATCCCGGAATAGCAGCTGTAACAGGGATGATTAAGACTTCAAGATCATTGTGCGTTCCGTTGCCCATTAAACAGAAATTTTGAGTCAATGGGCTTGTTTGTGCCGGAAAGCTTACTGTTAAAGTACTTGGAGATATCGTCCAATAGGTCGGGTTCTCTAAAATCGGGGTAATCGTATGAGTTCCTGCCTGTAAGGGAATAGAATAATTTCCTGACGAATCAGCGATCATGTTTCCGGAAGCAGAGCCGCTCGTAATCGAAAATTTTTGAAAAGATTTGCTAACATCATTGGGATCACAGCCATTGTTGTTAATATCATATTTTGTAGTACCATTAACTTTATAATAAGTACCACCCGGTGTGAATGAGCAATAAGAATTTAAGTTTATAGTATTGAGAAAGTTCGAAGATAGATAATTACTGATCGGTGCTAAATCATCATTGTCACAACAGATATATTTAAGATTAGGATTGTTATTATTAATATGAAACCAAGATGTGACGTTCAATACAGTTCCTCCGCTTTTCAGGTTAATATTTTTCAGAAGTGCATTGTCATAAATCGTTATATTTTCCAATAAAGGATTCATACTTAAATCCAGTGTTGTAAGACTATTATTTAAAGTACTAAACTGTCTTAAAGCCGGAAAAATGGAAAGATCTATAGCTGTTAAACCTGTAGACTGTAACCCGAGAGATTCTATGTTCGTTGTACCGACCAGAGATAATGTGGAAATCGGACTTTGTGAAAGATATACCGTATCTAAATTTTGTAAATTATGTAACTGAAGTGTTGTTAAAGCATTGCAGCTATAAATTCCCAGATTATTCAAATTCGTACAACCGGTCAAATTTATATTATTGGTTGAAGAGCTGTTTCTGATTTGAAGCCATTCCAGATTACTCATATTACTAAAATCTAATGATTGAACATTAGTTTTATTGATCTCCAAAGATTTCAAATTAGGACAAAGACTTACATTAATAGCATTGATAGGCTGAGCAGAATTCAAATTGTTAATGAGCAGACTTTTTAATGAATTGCTCTGCAGGTTGTAGCTCGTAATATTATTATGCTCGGAAGACATCGTTGCTAAAGATGTACAACCTGCAATATTCAGAGAAGTTAATTGTGAATTATAGTTAATTGCTAAAGCAATGAGTTTAGTCATCGTACTTACGTCAACCGCAGATACAGAAGTCCCGAATAGATACAGATCTGTTAAATTAGTAAAGCTTTTAATCCCTTCGATAGACTGAATATATACTCTGTTTCCATAATAAAGATCAGACAGCTTTACAATATTATTAGCTTCACTTTGCTGTATAATACCGTCATTATTGGTATCAACGGGAATACTGCTTCCATACTGATCTTTTGCATAGCCATTGCTGTAATCAGCCGTTAATAAAAAGTTTTTGAAAGCCGGATCAGGGATATTCACATTTTGTGCCTGAAACATCGCAAAAATGATCATAGAAATGATGAGGTAGATTTTTTTCATGTATTATTAGTTAATGGTTATTTGTTGTGATTTGAAAACAAAAATAAACCATTAAGAGGAATATCTTAATGGTTTAGTAAATAATTATTAAAAATAATTGTTATTTCTCAATCAGATCCAGAAATTGCTGCTCATCCAGAATTGTAATTGTTCCGATATCCTGCGCTTTTTTTAGCTTACTTCCGGCTTTTTCACCTACTACAAGATAGTTGAGGTTCTTGGATACAGCAGAAATATTTTTTCCACCATGCTTTTCTACCATTTCCTCAGCAGATTCTCTGGTGAATAATGATAATTTTCCGGTGAAAAGGAAAGTTTTTCCTTCCAGAACATTGGATAGTACTTCATTCGTGCTTTCTCCTTTTACAAGCTGCACACCATAAGATTTTAAACGCTCGATCATCAGTACATTTTCAGAATTCTGGAAGAACTCAACAATGCTTACTGCAATCTTGCCCCCGATATCTTCTACCTGGCAAAGCTCTTCAACAGTTGCATTCTTTAATTCCTCAATAGTTGGGAAGTTTTTGACCAGTTTCTTGGCAACTGTTTCTCCCACATGCTTGATCCCAATTCCATATAATACTTTCTCAAAAGGAATTTCTTTAGATTTCTCAATTCCTGAAATAATATTTTGGGCAGATTTCTCAGCCATTCTTTCCAATGGAAGAAGCTGCTCTTTCGTTAAAACATAGAAATCGGCAGGATTTTCAATCAGTTTTTCTCTGTATAGCTGTTCTATGGTTTCACTTCCAAGGTTGTCAATATTCAAAGCTTTTCTGGAAACATAGTGAATCATTCTTCCAACCACCTGTGGCGGGCAGTGAAGTTCGTTCGGACAGAAATGGATGGCCTGATCTTCAATTTTTACTAATTCTGTTCCACATTCCGGGCAATGTTTGATGTAGTCAACTTCTTTGCTATCTTCAGTTCTTTTATCAGTGTTTATCCCTACAATCTTTGGAATAATTTCCCCTCCTTTTTCTACATAGACGAAATCATGTTCATGAAGATCCAGTTTCTTGATGATATCCTCATTATGCAGAGAAGCTCTCTTAACGATAGTTCCGGCCAGTAAAACAGGTTTAAGATTAGCAACAGGCGTAATGGCACCCGTTCTTCCCACCTGATAAGATACACTTTGAAGCTCTGTTTCTACCTTTTCAGCTTTAAATTTATAAGCCATTGCCCAGCGGGGAGATTTGGCAGTATAACCAAGCTGTCTCTGCTGCTGTAATGAATTAACCTTTAAAACAATACCATCAATTTCAAAAGGCAGATTATGACGCTCTGTATCCCAGAATGTGATAAACTCCTGTACCTCAGCCATGGTTTTACATAATTTTGCCTGCTGAGAAATTTTGAAGCCCCAGCTCTGTGCTTTCTGAAGGAGTTCCCAATGTGTTTCTGCAGGAACTTCATCAGAAATGAACTGGTACAGTACAGAAGAAAGTCCGCGCTTTCTTACCTCAGCGCTATCCTGCATTTTCAAACTTCCGCTGGCTGTATTTCTGGGATTCATGAAAGGATCAAGACCTTCTTCCTCACGAAGCTTATTAATTTTATCAAAGTTTTTTCTGGTCAGATAAATTTCTCCGCGCATAAAAAACTGACCCGGAAAATCACCTTTTAAAGTCAGAGGAATGTCTGAAATGGTACGTACATTCGGAGTGATTTCGTCTCCCTGAAAACCATCTCCACGGGTAACAGCCTGTGACAGTTTTCCGTTTTCATAAAGAATAGAAATGGATGCACCGTCATACTTTAGTTCAGCAACAAACTCTACCGGATCTTCAATGGTTTTGATGATTCTTTTTTCCCAGTCTTCCAGGTCGTCAAAATCATAAGAATTGTCCAGAGAATACATTCTGAATTTATGCTGAATGGTAGGGAAGACTTTGGTAACACCACCCCCTACACGTACCGTAGGCGAGTTCTCATCATAAAATTCCGGGTACTTGGCCTCCAGATCCTGAAGTTCCTGCAGAAGCATGTCGAATTCAAAATCCGTAATGGTAGGAGTATCCAGTTGATAATAGTTGTCGTTATGCTGGTGAAGCTCTTTGCGGAGCTGTTCTATCTTTTGTTGAATGTTTTCAGACATTGGTTTCTATCTTTTGAGCAAAAATAACTAAAGTAATTGCATTTAAAAAATAACAGAATTAAATAGTACAGGAAAATTAAAAATACGTAATATGCCTTAACAGATTGGTTTTGTAGGAAATAAAACATTTGTTTAAAGTAATTTAACATAACGTTCTGATTTAATTAAAAAAATGTTAAAGCTTTCTTAAACACCCTGCCATTAAAGTCAAAATACCTTTGCACATCTGATTGAAAGAAACCTCAACGTGATCTATTAACATGAAAATCAAAGAGGTTTCCTGGCGAACATCAAAAAATTAATCATAAAGATCTTCGGAAGAAATGAAAAAAGTAAAGATTGTACTGGGATTATTGTTTTTAGGGCTTGGGACAATGGCGTATGCACAGACCACGCAGGCTTCTATTGTAGGGAAAGTTACCGGACCGGGAAGTACGGCTCAGGAAAAAGTGAAAGTAACGATCGTGAATGAGTCTACAGGATTCAAAACGGAAACGGAAACAAACTCAAAAGGGGAGTATATTTTTAAGGAAATTCCTCTTGGGGGCCCTTATACAGTTATTGTAAATGATGATAAAAAAGAAGGTTACAATGTGAACTTCGGAGATCAGGTTACCGTAAATATGGATCTTGGTAACGAGAAACAAATTGAAGAAGTAAAAATTACCGGAAACCTTAAAAACAAGATCGGAAACCTTGGAGCTGCTACAGCAATTTCTGCTAAAAATATCAGTATGCTTCCGGTGAACGGAAGAAACTTTACCAACCTTGCTGAACTGTCACCATTGAGCGGAAAAGGCGGAAACCTTTCCGGACAGCTAGGATCTTCCACCAATTTTACCATTGATGGGATGACGGCGAAAAACCCTACTTCTGCAGGAGCTACTACCAGCCGAAGCGGTGCGCCATTCTCCATCTCCATTGAAGCGGTGCGTGAATTCAAAATTACAACCAATCAATATGATGTGACATTGGGAAGAAGTGGAGGAGGAACGGTAAGTGCCGTTACAAAATCAGGAACCAATAAATTTTCAGGAAGTGCCTGGGAATATTTAAGAACCAACTGGCTTTCCAGCCCATATGACATCAGGGGAAATAAAAGAGATAACGATTTCTCTACTTCTCAGTTCGGTTTTTCATTGGGTGGACCGATCATTAAAAATAAATTACATTTCTTCGTAGCCTGGGATCATCAGCTGGATTCAAGACCTTTGATAATTGCCGATATCAAATCTCCGGATGATGAGAAGAGATTCAATACAACAACGCAGACTCTTAATCAGTTTGTAGATATTGCAAGAGCAAAATATGGAGTGGGAAGCGGTCCTCAGTTTGGAAGTTTTGACAAAGTAAGAAACTCGGATGCAGGATTTGTACGTTTAGACTGGCAGATTAATGAGAAGCACTTATTGACCCTGAGAAATAACTTCACCTACGACCTTAATAAAAATGGTTTGGGTGATAATACCAATATCAATTTCTTTGAATCTTACGGAAACGACAAAAACCTTGATAACAGTTTATTGTTAACCTTAAGATCAAACCTGCGGCCTAATTTAACCAATGAATTAAAGGCGCAGTATCTTTATACTTTTCAGGACAGTTATCAAAACAATCAGCTAGGGAAACCTGTTCCTAGAGCGATTGTTGAGGGTGTAGCTTCAAGTGCCGGATCTACCAATATTCAGATTGGAGGGCACCGTTTTGCACAGGAAAGCTTTAGAAATAATGTATTCCAGATTGTTGACAACTTATACTACAATACAGATAAAGTAAAATATACTTTCGGAGCCGATTTGATGTATACAACCGCAAAATCTGTGTACGGAAGTGAAGTGAACGGAAGATTCCATTTCCAGGGAATGGGTAACTTTGATGCAATGACTCCTTACAGATTCTACAGAGAAGTTCCTTTGATGGAGGATCCGTCTGTAAGATCAAATATCTGGAATCTTGGTGTCTATGGGCAGTTTCAGACGAAAGTGGCAAAAGGTCTTGATTTAATGGCCGGTTTAAGATTAGATTACGGAGGTTACCCGAAAGCGGAATTCAATCAGAAACTGTTTGATGAAATGGGAATCAGAACTGATAATCAGATCAAATCATTTGTGATCCAGCCGAGGTTTCAGTTTGACTGGAATATCAATGAAGGAAATAAAGACTTCCTTAAATTCGGTGCCGGAATTTTCTCTTCGGATATCAACAATTACATGATCATCAACAATCTTGTATTTGATGGGAAACATTTGGCTACAGTGGATGTAACGGGTAAAGATGTTCCGTTCCCGGATTTCAACAGTTATAGAAACGATTACAATTCGGTGCCTTCACTTTCTCAGAAGCAGATTCCAACCATCAACTATACCGGTAAAGATGCAAAAATTCCAATCGTTTATAAAGCGAATATCTCTTATACCCATTTCTTCAATGAAAGATTCAGAGCCGGAATTGCAGGATATATGGCATTAGGTAGAAATAATTACTATTACTATGACAGAAACATGGTGGCGAATCCGTTCTTTACATTAGCTAATGAGGGAGGAAGAGGTGTATTCATTCCTACAGGTGCTATTACCAATAATGCCAATAACAGTGTAAGTTTCGACTGGAAACAAGGAAGAATCAATAACAACTTTGGAAGAGTATTGGAATTGGCAAGTGATGGTAAAGTAAACCAGTTCTCCTTCGTAATAGATACGAGTTACCGTTACTGGAAAGATGGAGAAATCACGGCAAGTTATACATGGTCTGATATCAAAGACAATACTTCTTACAACGGAAATGTAGCGAACTCTGCAACATTATCTACGATGATTCAGAGTGATCCGAGAGACTTAAGAATGACTTATTCTGACAACCAGTTTCGTAATAAAGTGGTGATCTATGGTAACTCTCCTACCATTGCCGGATTTACATTAGGAATCAGATATTCAGGAATTGGAGGTACCCGTTTTTCTGCTACAACAGGAGGAAATATCAATGGTGACTTCGTAGATTCCAATGACCTTGCTTTTATTTTCCCGAATCTTACCAAATCTATTTTGGATGATCCGCAGGTAGGACAGGCTCTGAAAGATTATATCAACGAGTATAATGGTAAAATTGCAGAACGTAACGGAGGTAAGAATGGTTTCTATGGAGTTTGGGATGTCCGTGTAGCGAAGAAAATAAAACTTGATAAAGTAGGAGCTTTTGAACTTTCTGTAGATATCTTCAATGTGGCGAACCTACTTAACAAAGAATGGGGAGTCAACAATTCATACACAAACACATCTTTGTATAAAGTAACCAGGTTTAATAAGGATACCATGCAGTATGAGTATGCCAAAAACGTAAGTGGAGGTGGTTTGGTTCCTATGTCCGGAAATCCATATCAGATCCAGATTGGTGCGAAGTATTCCTTCTAAACAATTATCTTTTTTAACCACTGAAGACATAAAAGATATATAAATGACTCTTCTTACTATTAGTTTAAAATCTTTTATGTCTTTGTGGTTTCCATATTTTAATACCTACCTTTATCAGAAAGTTTCAGGACTTTTTTAAATTATCTAAATTATATTATGAAAAATTTTATCTTAGGGTTAGCAGTTTTAAGTACAGTTATGATGAAAGCACAAACCCAGATCATTGCCCATAGAGGATATTTCCAGACACAGCCTTCTACAACGGAGAACTCGCTTCAATCATTGGAAAATGCTCAGAAATTAAAAATTTATGGGTCTGAATTTGATGTAAGAATGACAAAAGATGGTGTATTGGTGATCAATCACGATGAACATCATGGTAAGATGGAAATTTCAGAAGCTACGTTCAAAGAATTGGAAGCATTGAAATTATCCAATGGAGAAAAGTTTCCTACGTTAAAAGATTATTTGAAACAGGGAAAAAAAGATAAAGCTCTGAAGCTGATCGTTGAGATCAAACCAGCCAAGACTCCGGAAATTGAAAATGAGATCACACAGAAAACAATCAAGATGATCAAGGATATGAAGCTGGAATCTCAGAGTGAGTTTATTTCTTTCAGCCTTAATATCTGTAAAGAGATCAAAAAGCTGGTACCTTCCTTTAAAGTACAATACCTGAACGGTGAGCTGTCTCCTGAACAGATCAAAAAAGAAGGATTGGATGGTATGGATTATCACTATAGTGTTTTCCAGAAAAACCCTACCTGGATTGTTGAAGCAAAGGCATTAGGATTAATTACCAATTCATGGACAGTAAATGATGTTGCTGTATACGATGAGTTGAAAAAACAAGGAATCGGGTTTGTAACAACCAATATTCCTGATCAGTTAAAGAATAAATAGTAATTGAAAATCCTTCACAAATAGTACAAATGAAGGGCAAAATATTCCCCTCTTCCGGAGGGGTGGTGAAAATTCAAAGAATTTTTGAAGGGGTGGTTTACAAAACCTTCTCAACCATTCGCCAGTAATCAACAATTTAAACAGTCTGTCCCTTATAAAGAGACAGACTGTTCTTTTTTAAGGGGTAAATAAAAAACAGTATGATTAAATTTGATTTATTATATTGTAAATCAAATAAATATGTATTTTGTGTGGTATTATCTCAAGGAAAGACAATAAAGATACGTAAATAGGCTTGTAAACTGGTATTAAAAAAACTTAATTACTTAAGTGTTTATTAATTAGATTCTTATGTAATGTTATTAAGGCTGAATTAATATATGGTTTAATGTTTTTTTAAGAAACGTTAAAACTGTGTTAAGGTCATCCTTATAATGTCGTTTTAATTTTGCGCAAACAAAAAGGAAATGCGTAAAGAGACACAAAAACTGTTAGTTTTGTCACTGTTGGGATTCGTCAGTGTTAATCTGGCAGCTCAGCAGAAAGCTAAAAAAGACACAGTTAAAGGACTTGATGAAGTAGTAGTAACTGCTTTGGGAATCAAGAGACATGACAGAGCTTTGGGGTATGTTGCCGAGAAAGTAGATGCCAAAACATTTGAAGAAACCCAAAATAACAACTGGGCACAATCTATGGAGGGGAAAGTGGCAGGTCTTAAAATTCAGACTGCAGGAGCAGGGCCGCTTGGAACTTCCAGAATTACTTTGAGAGGAGAAAAATCCATTATGATGGATCATAACTATGCTCTTATTGTAGTGGATGGCGTTCCATTGGGGAATTCTACCACAGGTTCTGGTACTGCAGCATACGGAGCAGGTTCCGGAGGAGATGTTCCTATTGATCTCGGAAACGGATTAAACAGCATCAATCCGGATGATATTGAATCTGTAACGGTATTAAAAGGAGCTTCTGCAGCCGCATTATACGGATCCCGTGCCGCCAACGGAGCCTTAATGATCACTACAAAATCCGGAAAAACGAAAAACGGAAAACTGAGAGTAACCTTCAATTCTTCCTCAAGCTTTGATTCCGTATTGAAATGGCCGGACTACCAGTATGAATACGGACAGGGAACTCTGGCAACCAATACGGCAGGAAACTTTTACTATTCTTATGGCCTTTCCGCAGACGGACCAAGTACAGGAGGTACAAGTAGTGCTTTCGGACCTAAATTCGCCGGACAGTATTATTTTCAATATGACCCCAATGTATTGGGACAAAGTAAGGAAAGACAATTGTGGAGACCTTATGAAAATAACATTAAAGGCTTCTGGCAAACAGGTTCTACCTACTCAAACAGCATTTCAGTAGAAAGCTCAAATGACAAAACAAGTTTCAGATCTTCACTTACCTATCTTAATAATGAGTGGATGATGCCGAATACAGGCTTTGACAGATTCAATTTTGCCCTGTCTTTTGCCCATCAGCTTACCCAAAAATTAAAAATCTCTACAAAATTTGCTTATAATACTACTTCCAGTGATAACCTTCCTGCGACGGGATATAACAACCAGTCGATCTCTTATTTCATGATCTTCCAAAATCCCAATGTGGATCTGGAATGGTATAAGCCCATCTGGAAACCGGGTCAGGAACAGGTTGACCAAATCCATCCTTTCAGCTCATTTATTGACAATCCATATATGATCGCTTACGAAATGTTGAATGGGGTCAGAAAAAAGACCATTACAGGAAACATTACGGCAGATTATCAGTTTAATAAGAATTTCAGTGTAATGCTGAGGTCAGGTATTGAAATTCTGAATGAAAAAAGAACAACCAAAAGACCATGGAGTTCTGCAAACTATCTGAAAGGTTTCTACAGAGAACAGTTTATCAAAAATCAGGAATATAACAACGACCTTTTATTCTCTTACAAAGCAGATTGGAATAAATTCAGTATTTCTGCCTCTGCAGGAGGAAGTATCCGTTATAATGAATACCTGATGACAGATTATCAGGCAATAGGATTGAAAACAGCCGGCGAATACAGCCTTACCAATGCGCTTTCAATTCCGGTTAAATATCCGGCACCAAGAGACAAACATGTAGACAGTGTTTATGGATTACTAACGCTGGGATATGACAATAAAATATTTGTGGACGTTACCGGAAGAAATGACTGGAGTTCTACACTTCCGAAGCAAAACAGATCCTTCTTTTATCCTTCAGTGAGTACCAGTTTCATTCTATCAGATATTTTTAACCTGAAAAGTAATAATCTGAATTTATGGAAACTGAGAGCTTCATGGGCGAAAGTAGGGATAGACAGTGATCCTTATCTTTTGGATAACTACTATACAGCAAGTAATATTACCGGAAGTGTGGTGGCGCCTACTACTTTCAATAACCCTTCCCTTAAACCTGAAAAAAATACCAATATTGAAGCAGGTATGGATTTCAGCCTTTTCAAGAATAGGTTGAATATTAATCTTACCGCTTATCAGAACATGAGTGAAAACCAGATTATTCCTGTTTCACTGCCTTCTGAAAGCGGATATTCCAAAAGAGTGATCAATGCAGGGAAAATCAGAAACAGAGGACTTGAACTTTCAGCTGATATCTTAGCTGTGAAAGGTGAAAGCTTCTCATGGAAAGTAGGCGGGAACTGGTCTACCAACGAAAACAGGGTGATGACTTTACCTGAAGGATTTGACGGAATCGTGTCCAACGTAGGAGATGTTGTCTTCTATAAAATGGAAGTGGGTGGTTCTCTTGGAGACATGTATGGATTTAAATTATTAAGAACTCCGGACGGAAAAGTAATTTACGGAGACAACGGACTTCCGGGAAGACCTGCAGATATTGAAAAAGTAGGAAATGCATTCCCGAAATGGAGAGCCGGTCTTCAGAATGATTTCAAGATCAAAAACTTTACGATCAGCTTCTCGTTTGACGGTCAGTATGGTGGAATTGCTTATTCTCAGTCGCATCATAAAATGTCCGAACAGGGTAAACTGAAATCTACTCTTCCGGGAAGAGATAATCCTGGTGGAATGATTGTAGGAGACGGTGTTGTTCAGAATCCTGACGGATCTTTCAGCCCGAATATAAAAGGAGTACTGGTATCTTCTTATTATGGAGATTACTATAGAAGAGCCAATGTGGAAACCAACAGCTTCAGCACAGATTTTATTAAGCTGAGAGATGCAAGAATCGCTTACTCTTTCCCGAAAGAGACCATAAAATCTCTGGGTCTGGATGATCTTACTCTTGCTATTTTCGGAAAAAATCTTTGGATGTGGACGAAGTTCCCATTGTTTGACCCTGAAGTCGCTACGCTGGATAATGCAACCATTACTCCGGGAGTAGAGATGGGGCAGCTTCCAACTGCAAGAACAGTTGGGTTTCAGTTAAATCTTAAATTCTAAAATCGTTAAAAATGAAAAAAATAATCATAAATCTGACATTGGCTGTTTCTGTTTTTATGCTTCAGTCCTGCGACAGAACATTTGAAGAAATCAATACAGATACCAGCAAAATAAAAGATCCTTCTGTGGGAAGTCTTCTTGCTCCCATCCAGTATGAAATGGGAAGCTATGGCTATAACAGAGCAGATGATTTCACTTTTGATATCATGCAGATTGCTTTAGACTTTCCGAATGAAGGAAATACCTACAGCAGATATTATATGGACGAAAAAAGTGGTAACGGATACTGGAATACCTCTTATAAATGGCTTAAGCAGGTAAGTGATCTTAGGAAATATGCTGAGAAAGAACAGAATAATAATTATCTGGCCATATCAATGGTCCTGAATGCATGGATTGCTTCCAACCTCACTGATGCTTTCGGTGATGTACCTTTATCTGAAGCAGTGAAGATTGAAGAAAATATTTTAAGACCGAAATATGATAAGCAGAAGGACATCTACATTCAGCTCTTAAATGATCTGAAAACAGCCAATTCACTATTCAACACAAACCAGGCATTAGCAGAAACAGATTTGTTTTACAATGCCAATACCAACAGCCAGACCGGTATCTTAGGATGGAAGAAATTCTGTAATTCTCTTTCATTGAGATTATTAACGAGAATTTTAAGCAGAAACGGTGAAGTAAATGTGCATGAAAGAATTCAGGAGATTATCAATAATCCTGCACAATATCCTGTTTTTCAAAATAATACGGATAGTGCAGTGCTGCCACTTTCAGGAGTATCTCCATATTTGCCGCCAATTGCCCGCCCTCAGGATTTTACAGCTTACAGATCAGCAGGTGAGTTTTTTGTAAATGCTATGAAAGATAATAATGATCCAAGGCTGAGTATGTTTTTTACGAAAGCGAAAGCAACTACCGGGGAAGATCTTGGATATAAAGGAGCTCCGTCAGGATATGCTTTAGGAACAGCTTTCAACTACCAGCCTTCTAACCTTAATCAGAATCTGGCGAAAGCACCTTTAAAAATATTAATCATGACCTATTCTGAGGTTCAGTTTATTCTGGCAGAATTGGTTAACAAAGGAATTATTGCAGGAAATCAGCAGACCTATTATGAAACCGGAGTAAAATCTATTATTGAACAGTGGGGAGCAACAGTTCCAGCCAATTACTTCAGCAATGCAAACGTAGCTTACGACGGTTCTTTACAAAAGCTAATGCTTCAGAAATATATTTCCCTGTTTTTTGTAGACCATCAGCAATGGTACGAATACAGACGTACAAAACTGCCGGTACTTCCTAACAACGGAGGGCTTCAGAACGGAGGACAGATGCCTGTAAGATTTATGTATCCTACCACCACAAAAGTGATGAATACGGATAATTATAACGCAGCCGTACAATCTATGGGAGGTGACAATATCAACGTAAAAATGTGGTGGAATAAATAATTTGAGATTTAAAGATTAAAATAATTTAAAAATTAAAAAGATAATGAGTATCAATATAAAATGTATCATGCCTTGCCTGTTTGTTTCAGCAATGGCATTCTCACAAACTTCTGTTTCCGGATTTGTATACGAAGACAGTAACAAAAATCAAAAGAAAGAAAACCGCGAAAAAGGAATTGAAGGTGTAGCCGTTTCTAACGGAGCTCAGGTAGTTCTTACGGATAAAAACGGACGATACAGCCTGCTGGTTCAGGAAGATCAGACTATTTTTGTGATCAAACCTTCAGGGTATCAGACTGCTTTAAATGCGAACAACTTACCTCAGTTTTATTACCATCATAAACCAAAAGGTTCTCCTGCAGATTTCAAATACAAAGGAGTAGCTGCTACAGGAGATCTTCCCAAAGAACTCAACTTCCCACTTTATAAGCAAAATGAAAATAAAAACTTTGATATCCTTGTTTTTGGAGATCCACAGCCTTACACAGAAAAAGAACTTGATTACTTCAAAAGAGGAATTGTAAATGAAGTGAAGAACACTAAGAAAAATGCAGTGTTGGGAATCAGTCTGGGAGATTTGGTAGGAGATAATTTAAGTCTTCAGAAACCTTATGCAGACGTTATGAAAGAAGTAGGACTTCCTTGGTATAATGTAATGGGAAATCATGACATGAATTATGATGCGAAAGAAGACCGTCTTTCCGATGAAACATTTGAGTCGAATTTTGGTCCGGCCAATTACTCTTTCAACTATGGTAATGTACATTTCATCATTCTGGATGATATTCTTTATCCGGATCCGAGAGATGGAAAAGGATATTGGGGAGGATTCCGTGAAGATCAGCTTCAGTTCATTGAAAACGATCTGAAACTGGTTGATAAAAGTAAACTGATTGTCATTTCTTTCCATATTCCGTTGGAACATAGCAATGAAGACAGCTTCAGAAATGCGGACCGTCAGAAACTATTTGATTTCTTAAATCCTTTCCAGAATGTATTGCTTCTATCAGCACATACACACATCCAACAGCAGATTTTCTATGGGAAAAAAGCAGGCTGGAATGGAATCAAGGAATTGCATGAATATAACGTAGGAACTACTTGCGGCGATTGGTATTCTGGAACACCGGATGATGCCGGCCTTCCTACTTCTACCATGAGAGACGGAACAGCAAAAGGATATTCATTCATCAGTTTTACAGACAATCAATATAAAGTTAAATACAGAACAGCCGGCAAACCGGAAGACTATCAAATTAAGCTATATATCCCAAAAGTAATTCCTTCCTCAAGAACTTCTGCAAAAGTGTTGGCCAATTTCTTCATGGGAAGCAAAAAAGACAAAGTAGAATACAGAATAGATAATGGAAAATGGGAAGCAATGGAATATGATGAAACCATAGACCCGAATTTTGCGCTTTCTGTTTTCAAATGGGATTCTACAGAGAAAATTCTTCCGGGAAGAAGACCTTCCAATCCTGAAATGTCAAAGCACATCTGGGAAGCAGACTTTCCTAAAAAATTATCATTAGGAAAACATAAAGTTGAGGTGAAGGCTGTTGATATGTATGGAAACGAATTTACCGCTTCAGAAGAATTTGAAGTTCAGAATTCAATTCAGATTCCTTAAGTTTTTATTTTTTTTACTATACCTTTTTTAGATTTTGAAGCCGATCCAACAGATCGGCTTCTATTTTGCTGAGGTTCATGGAAACCACAAAAGTCACAAAAGGTTATTAATGGTTAGAATAATTTAAAAGAGTAATGATCCTGCATAAAAGTTTATATAAAATGAAAATCGTAGATTTTCATAAAACTTAAGTGTACTTCTTATACTTAAAGCGAATAGCTTAAAAACTTAAGTGTCTAAAAACTTTTGTGACTTTTGTGGTTTAAGAAAATATAAGTTTCAATTGCCTTTCCAAACCATTAAAAAACTATTAAATCCGTGTTTTAACCATTTCATAAAAATGTTCTTTCGTAACTTTGTATAAAGAAAAGTATTATTACTATGAATATAAACGGAAAAAATGCCATCGTAACAGGTGGTGGAAGAGGATTGGGGAAAGCTGTAGCACTTGCTTTGGCCAATGAAGGAGTAAACGTTGCCATTACAGGAAGAAATGAGGAAAACCTAAAAATGACGGTTGAAGAAATCAAAAAACTAGGCGTAAACTCAGCATACGCAGTTTTTTCTGTAGACAATGAAATTCAGGTAAAAGCTGGAATTGAATCTTTAGCAGAACAATTGGGTGGTATTGATATCCTAATCAACAATGCAGGGATCGGAGACTTCGGAAGTATTGAAGAAATGCCTTCTGAAACATGGGAGCAGGTGATTAAAACCAATCTGTTTGGAGTATATTACGCAGCGAAAGCAGCTCATCCGTTTATGAAAGCTAAAGGAGAAGGTGATATCGTAAATGTAGCTTCTACAGCAGGTCTGAAAGGTGGTCCGAATATGTCTGCATACGCCGCTTCAAAGGCTGCAGTAGTATCTTTATCACAATCTATGATGGCAGAATGGAGAAAACAAAACATCCGTGTAATTACTTTGACTCCAAGTACCATCGCTTCAGATATGAGCATCCAGGGAGGTCTTACAGATGGAAATCCTGATAAAGTATTACAGCCGGAAGACTTCGCAGAATGGGTAAGAGATATTCTTAAAATGAACAGAAGAGCACTGATTGCAAACGGATCAATTTTCTCTACGAATCCATAAGAGGTTAAAAATTTAAAGTTCAAGGTTTAGAGTTTAATGTTATCAGCAGAGCATTGTTAGTCTACCTTGAATAATAAAAATCAATAGGAGCGGGCTATTATCCTGAGCGTAGACGAAGGGAGCCCGCTTTCTTTTTTTACGTTTCCATTTTAGGCATTAGCCAAAACTTAGAATTTCCCTGCAATTCAAAAAATCTGTATTATCTGCGGGATAAAAAGCATAAAAATCCCCGGTTTCAGCCAAAAATTACGCTATCATTTTTTTAACCGTAATAACATTAGTATTTTTGCAGCAAATTAGTCACATGCAAAATTATTTAGAATTCAATTTCAAAATTTCTCCATTGCAGCCTTGGAATGAGATTTTAATGGCGGAACTTATAGAAATAGGTTTTGACAGCTTTACAGAAGAAATTGACGGAATTTTAGGATATATCCAGACAGAATTGTTTCAGGAAGAGCAGTTGAAAGCACTTCCGATTTTTGAAAATGAAAACGTAAAAATCGAATATTCTTTCGAAGAAATGCCTAATATCAACTGGAATGAAGAATGGGAAAAGAATTTCTCTCCAATCAATATTGATGATAAAGTATTGATCAGAGCCGAATTCCATGAATCGGTACCTGGAATGCATGAAATTATCATTCAGCCTAAAATGTCTTTCGGAACAGGACATCACCCTACCACCCACCTGATGATCCAGCAAATGATGGATATTGACTTCCATGGTAAAAAGGTATTGGATATGGGATGTGGAACTTCTGTACTGGCAATCTATGCGAAACAGCAGGGAGCAGGAGATACAAAAGCAATCGATATTGATGAATGGTCGGTAGAAAACTCAAAAGAAAATGCAGTAAGAAACAGTGTTGAATTAGATATTGAACAGGGAACTGCTGAAAATTTAGGAAAAGAAAATTTTGATGTTATTTTAGCCAATATCAACAGAAATATCCTTATTTCAGATATCCCGACTTATGTTTCAGTATTGAATGACGGTGGAAAACTATTACTTTCAGGACTGTGTTTCTTTGACGTAGATGATATTCTTGAAGTATGTAAAGAAAGCGGACTGGAACTGAAAAAGCAGCTACAGCGTGAAGAATGGGTAAGTCTTCTGCTTGAAAAATAACACACAAAAAACAAAATACGAATATGAAAACTTTATGGACAGCTTTATTTTTACTGATGCTGCAGTTTTTTACAGCGCAGGAAAATGAAGTATATGCTGATGGAATCTTTGGTTTTGAAGAAAATAAGACGCAGAAAATCTTTACAGACTGGACCCGCGTGAGGCTGTATCCAGGAGTCAATACTCAGATTGTAGATTCATTGCAGACCAATCAGCAGGTGGTGATTCTTAAAAAAGAAGAAACTGTCCTGAAATTGGGAGAAAGAGCGGCCAATTGGTATAAAATCTCTTATCAGAAAGGAGAGAATATATTGGAAGGATATATCTGGGGTGGTAATCTTTGTGTAGGGTACCGTAATAAAAACGGATATGATTTTCTCTTTGGACTTTCCAAAACGATTGACAGGAAGAATAAAGAATCCAATGAGACCGAAAAACAGAACATTGCCGGAATAAAAGTAATGGAAGGAAATACACTCATTGATGAGGTATATTTTGATACAGGAAGAGGAGAGGAGTTGAGTTCAGCGGCATTCAATATAGAAAGCAGCCACAAACTGCAGAATGTTGAATTTACCCTGAAAGCAATGGTTTCCGGAGAAGCCTGCGGAATCGCAAGCTATGATCAGTATGTTCTTTTTAAGGATAAAAAACTGATTACCCTTCCACAATTAATGAATGTAGGTGATGCCGGAGCTTTTTATCACAGTGAAGAATATGTTTTTCCTAATGATAAAGGAGGAATTTCTAACGCATTTATCCTAAAAGTGGAAGACATGGAAGTGGATGAGAAAGACAGAGAGAAGAAGAAAAGCTCTTTTAAAACTTATCTTTGGAACGGAAGTTCTTATAAGTTAAAATAATACTATTTCCTTAAAATAAATTAAACCGTTGCAGCAGCAGCGGTTTTTTTATTGTATAAAAAGGGTATAAAAAATAGGACTGGAACAATCCAATCCTACCCAAACATGATTAAGTGTATAGTTGAGCCATAAAGGCTACAAGGAATTAAAGCACAAAAAGATTTTTATTGATTCTTAATCAATGTTTCTTTACTACTAATTAAAACTAACTATGTAACCTTTTGGCTGAGTTTAATAGTGTTTAATACCAATGTAAGCACGCCAATGGATATAGGTTTCTATGTAAACTATGGCACTCCTTCAAGTCCCAATTGGATAACATTTGCTAAATCGGCTCCTGCATAATATACATTACACGATGCCTATTCTAATGGTGCGGTAGTTCCCGTCACTCAGGGTATTCCTGTTGGTACAACTGTAGAGCTATTATTTTAATAAACAAATGATTTAATTTAAATGCTTTTCCTTGGTGAAAAATAGTACAAGCTTTGTAGTTTGTAGGGATGTTTTATCAAATAAACAGAAGCCATTTCAGCGAAAGCGTATTCTACAAACATAGATGAATTTAAAGAAGAAAAATTTAGGCACTTTAAAAAGTGCCTTTTTTGTTTTGTTAACTATTAGTTGCTACTTACCAAAATAAATAGTTTTTATAGAGGTGGAAATAACTAATAGGTAAACCTACATAATGAACTTTGTTTTATGAATTTTCGTTATGGTAAAGCTAAAATCAGCATCCTTATCTGTGATAACTTTCTATCAGAGGGAAGTAGTTTCATTCAATTCTATTTTCAGAAGTTGGTCTTCTAATATATTCAGCTTTCTTTTTACATTTTGATAGTATTGAAATTGTTAATTTCTCACCCTCATTTCAAATACGCTTTATTGTCGCAATGGTCTTCCTGCTGGATAAATTAATTTTCTTTTCTTTCTAAATGATTCTGAACAAAAGGAACCACAACCAGTGGATATTGTTCTACTTCTAAATGACTTTTATCTAGTCCAAAATTGATATGATCTTTTATAGACAGATGTCTTAAATTGTAATAGGATTTCATGACAAAGTTCTTCCACAGGGGCATTTTGTTATCATAAGAAAGAAAACTATCCATCATGATAAATTTGAAATCACCTATTTTATTTTGTTGATATACCTGTTCTAAAGAATCTGTGACATCAATTTCATTTTTTTCAATCATGTCATTGACTACCTGTTTGAAATAATAACCAATTCTTGGTTCCTCACGGAATCCCAAGTCAAACTGAATAAAATAAACATCATTTTTAATAATAGTATCAACAGAATATTTCTGAGCGTAAGGTTCATCTAGAATATTGACGTGAACAAACCAATAAATATCCGCACGTTTAGGCAGGCCAATTTTTAATATGGAATCAATAACCGTTTTTTCGATTTTTTTTTCGGAATTCGTTGTTGTAAGATATACAAGATTTGTAGCATATTTTGGTATATTTTCATCCGTGCTCAGTTTGTTAAGTGTAGGAATATGATCCGCTAACTTTTCGAAAGATTGTATCTCTGATTTTATTTGTCTTCCTCTCCACCAGATATACATAATACTGAATAATGAGAAACCAATGATCAAAGTAATCCAACCGCCGTCTTTTACTTTCTGTAGGTTGGCGATTAAGAAACTTATTTCTACTGTTAAAAAGATACCTGTAATAAGGATATTCAGTATCATAGGAACTCTTTTTATCCTCAGATAAGCATTGATCAGTACCGTACTCATAAGCATGGTAAGGGTAACGCTGAGCCCAAATGCAGCTTCCATTTTAGTACTTTCCTTGAAGTATAATACCATTCCTACACAACCACACATCAGAAACCAGTTTATTGCCGGAATGTATAACTGACCTTTTATATTACTCGGAAATAATACTAAGTGTTTTGGCCAGATATTCAATCTTATTGCTTCGTTAATTAAAGTGAAACAACCACTAATTAAGGCTTGTGAAGCAATAATAGTTGCAAGGGTTGCAATTACTAAAGCCAGCCAGAATATGGATGGTGGAACAATATGGTAAAAAGGACTTAGGTTTCCGACTTCTTCACCCACGTGATTTAAAAGCCAGGTTGTTTGCCCGGCATAGCTCAATACCAAAGCAATTTTTATAAAGATCCAGGAAATTCTTATATTATTTCTCCCAGCATGTCCCATATCACTATAGAGCGCTTCAGCACCGGTAGTACAAAGAAAGATACTTCCCAAAAGCCAGAATCCTTTTGGTTCATTGACCAGCATTTGGTAAGCATAATAAGGGTTTAATGCCTTTAAAACACCCCAATTATCACTGAGTGCCATTGCGCCTAGAATACCAATAAATCCAAACCAGATAACCATTGCAGGCCCAAATACTTTACCAATTTTATCCGTTCCAAATTGCTGAAAAATAAATAATGCAATTAAAATCCCAATAATTACAGGAACCGTATTAAAACCGGGAACAACAGCCTGAACACCTTCTATTGCAGATGCTACAGAAATTGGTGGGGTAATAATTCCGTCTGCCATTAAAAAGGCACCCCCAGCCATAGCAATAAATACAAGCCATTTTCCGCTGTATCTTCTGACTAAAGCATACAAAGAAAAAATCCCTCCCTCGCCCTTATTATCAGCCTGCAGAGTAATGAGTACATATTTTATCGTGGTCTGGAAAAGAAGCGTCCAAAAAATGCAACTTAAACTGCCAAGCGCAATAACTTCAGTTATAATTTTATGGTGAAAAACAGCATTTAAGGTATATAAAGGCGAGGTCCCAATGTCCCCAAATACAATACCTATGGCAATTAATGATCCAGCGAGAGTGATCTTTTTATGAAAATCTGAGCTGCTTTGTCCGGTCATAATATGTTTTACTGCAAAATAAGTCAATTTTTACAATGTAATTACTAAAGGCGTAGTAAATTGTATTTTTTTTTACCATGCTGCTAACAGTATTTAACTGACTGGAATGAAATAAACTACAAACAATCTTTTATACCCTTTTATACACTCGCATCGCAAGGAAATAAGCTACGACCATAATTCCTAAACACCAGGCAAGGGCAATCCATATATTATTACCTACCGGCTGGTTTGAAAGTAAAGCGCGGATAGTCTCCACTATTGATGTCACGGGCTGATTTTCCGCAAAAATGCGTACTGGCCCCAGCATAGTCTCTGTTGGTACAAATGCGGAGCTAATTAGCGGTAGGAAGTGGATGGGATAGGCAATTGCAGTTGCACCATCCACCGATTTTGAAGATAATCCGGCAATCGCTGCAATCCATGCCAAGGCTAGCATAAATAATATCAGTATGCCAGCTATGGCAAGCCATGACAATATTCCTGCCGGCGAGCGGAAGCCCATAATGAGCGCTACAATAACAATTACAGCAAGTGAAATCAGGTTAGAGACTAAAGAAGTCATTATATGTCCCCATATTGCAGCCGAGCATGCTATAGGCATGGAGTGAAATCGCTCAAATATTCCCCGTTGTACGTCATTAAACAAGCGGTAAGATACATATCCTATACTGTTTGCAATAGCAATAATCAGGATACCTGGTAATAGATAATTTACATAATTATCCGACCCGGTTTTTATGGCGCCTCCCAGCACATAGACGAACACCAGCATTAGCGCAATCGGCATGATCGTGACTGTAATGATCGTATCGGCGCTTCGGGTCACATGGCGCATAGACCGTCCAAGCATAACACTCATATCTGTGAAAAAATAGTTCTTATTCGTTTCCATTATTTTCTTTTTTATACGATAATTGAAAGAAATATTTCCTCTAATGTGGGCTGTTTTTCAATATATTCAACTTTTGCGGGTGGAAAGAGCTTTTTTAACTCATCTAGAGTTCCGCTCACAATGATCTGACCTTTATGGAGAATGGCAATATGATCTGCAAGCTGTTCAGCCTCCTCCAGATACTGGGTGGTAAGGAATATCGTAGTACCGCTGCCCGCAAGCTCTTTTATAATTTTCCACGCTTCAATACGGGCTTCAGGGTCAAGTCCGGTAGTTGGCTCATCGAGGAAAATAATTTTTGATTTTCCTACAAGGCTCATGGCGATATCAAGTCTGCGGCGCATACCTCCCGAATAAGTTGATGCTCTTCGGTTAGCAGCATCGGTCAGCCCGAGGCGTTTAAGCAAATCGCCTGCAACTTTTTGTGGGTTTTTGAGATGTCTCAGCTTGGCGATCATAACCATATTTTCCTGTCCGGTCAATATTTCGTCTACGGCTGCAGACTGCCCCGTCAGACTAATGGAATGCCGCACGTTGTCTGGTTGTAAGGTAACGTCAAATCCGTTTACCATAACAGTTCCGGCGTCTTGTTTTAGCAGCGTTGTGAGGATTTTGACCATTGTTGTTTTACCTGCTCCGTTGGAGCCAAGCAAGGCAAAAATGCTGCCTGCTTTTACTTCAAAATCTACTCCTGTCAATACAGGGATATTTTTATAGGACTTTTTCAATCCCTGCACCGAGATGGCAATTTCATTTTGTAACATAATTATTTCCTTTTAAGGTGTTAACAATGTGATCTCAGCCATATCTGCTTTCCCATTTTTCAAAAAAGCATATGTTATCTTATCCACTTTACAGCCCATAAATTGGATGCGTTTCAAACTATTGTTTTTAAAGAAAGTGTTAATAAGAGTTGAATTCTGGAATGTCACCTTTTTAAAGGTGCAGTTTTCAAAATAACAGTCCTCCAAAGAACCTTCGAAAATTATATCCTCAAGCTGCATTCCAATAAAAGAAGTGCGGTTCCAAACTGCATCTTCTATGGTATTATCCACAAAGGATCCGGATTTAAATTTCGCTCCGGTAAACTTCGATCCAGAGAAATCGCAGCCTTTGATATGACTTCCTGAAAATTCAGCTTCTTCCAGACAGCAGTCATTAAATATATTGCTGGCTAAGCTGGAATTCTGAATATGTCCGCTACTGATGTCGGAATTTGAAAATCCACTGCTTTCAACATGACTGCTTTTTTGAAGTCTCATCCCGGTAAGATTGGCATCCGAGAAATCACAACCCTTTATATAGCTCTTTGAAAATTCAGCTTCTTTAAGTAAGGTGTCATTAAACAGATTACTCACTAAGTGGGAGTTCTGAAACTGACTGTTGCTGATATCAGAACTTGAGAAATCACAGTTATCAACATGATTATTTTTTAAAAGAAGACCTGATAGATTTGAATCGATAAACTTACAGCGTTGCATATTGGAAGAGCTGAATTTCTCATGAAGATTTTTCAATCCGGAAAAGTCAGCATCCACCCAGTTTCCACCTGACATATCCCAGTTAAGTTTTTTCTCCTTCGTTTCGGGAGATGACTGTACAGCAACAGGTGACGCCAATTCAGCCGGCTCTTTTTCTGAAAGTTCAACGGGTGTTATTTCATCAGTCATAGGTTCTAAGCCTTCTGAAAAATAATTAAGATCAACGGTTAGAATTTCAGCGAGACGGCTTAAAGTAATGATGTCAGGCATTGATTCTCCGCGTTCCCACTTTCCGACCGCCTGAGGACTAATGAACAGGCGCTGGGCAAGCTGGGCTTGAGACATATTCATTTTCTTTCGAGCTACGGCAATTCTATTGCCAATTATTTTTGTATTTAACATAGCTGCTATATTTCTTTTTTTGGTATTACAAAGGTATATTAGATGCATTTACAGAATCGAAAAAAACACAAAACTTATAGTTGTATTGACGTTATTTATGGTTGTTATTGACAACCAGGTGTGGTATATCCGGATTTTTTTAAGAAATGTCATCACTTTTATTCTGTTTCAGCTCCTCATTAAAATATTTTCCTATCAAAATAATCAGACATCTGATACGTGTGTCGTAAATCATTCAGTGAAATGTAATATATTCCATTGCCCATCGGTCAATATTTTTTTAAACAAAAAAAACGATGTTACGTCAAATTGCTCCCGAAGTGTTCCAGATTTCAGTGATGCCACGAAACAGTATCAACTGCTATATTATCGAAGGTGTATTGGTAGACTCCGGAATATGAAGTTCGTATACCACTGTAAAGAAATCTCTCAAGAAAATCCCCGTTTATCAACATATACTGACGCATGCGCATGCAGATCACCAGGGCTGCAGCGATCAGATATGTGCTGAGTTCGAGATACCCTTACTCTGCATCCCGACGAAGTTTTTAGGACCGAAACGGGTATGGTAACCAACGACTATCCAACTCCGCAACATTGGGTAGCAAAGCTTCAGCAAAAATACTGGGCAGGTCAGGGACATAAAGTCGAACGGACAATCGTTGAAAACGATAGAATCGAAAACTTTCGGGTAATAGAGACACCCGGACATTCGGCAGGTCATATTTCTTTATTCCGTGAGCGAGATGGTGTACTGATAATAGGAGATGTGGCGACAAATATGAACTTGCTCACGACAGCGACCGGTCTGTGGCTTCCGCCAAATATATTCACCTCGGATCAGCAGCTCAACATCAAATCGCTCCAGAAGTTAGCAAAACTGAACCCAGCCATTATCTGCTTCGGTCATGGACCGGTCATGAGAAATACGGATCGGAAGTTTGAGCAATTTGTGGCTAAATGCAGCGCGGCTATTTAAAGATAGATATTGCTAAATGTCCTAATAGTAAAATTTGGGTCAAGATTTTTATGGGTATAAAAAAAGAGACAACTATCAAATAGTTGTCTCTTTAAGTGAGCGCGAAAGGATTCGAACCTTTGACCGTCTGCTTAGAAGGCAGATGCTCTATCCAGCTGAGCTACGCACCCATTAAGTAATTTTGAGAAAACTACTAAAACAGTCGGGGCGGCAGGATTCGAACCTGCGACCTCCTGGTCCCAAACCAGGCGCGATGACCGGACTACGCTACGCCCCGAGGGTGTCATCAGTAACGATATTTACTTCGTTTTTGCGGTTGCAAAGGTATAATATTTTTTCAAATAAAAAAATAAAATGAAGAATAATTTTCAATTAAATTTTTGTAAAAACTTTTTAATTACCTTTACCCTGTTAATAACCATTGACTTATATTGTTTTAAAAATGATGAAAAAATTTTCATTTTTTTTCTCCTTTATTTCATTTTTAAGATGTGAACCGTTTGTTTATGGTAGTTCGTTTTAAAATAAGAGGAAATGAAAAAAGAAGAATTTTATAAAATATATATTCCCGTATTGGAAAAGACTTTTCAAAATGATTCCAATAATTGGGGGTTTTATGTGAAATCTCCGGAGAATTATCTAGATGATGAACTGACTGATAAAATTGAACAGTATTTAGAAGAACATGAAGATGTATTTCTTGAAAAAATCGCCTATTATTTTGATGCAAAATCCCACAATTATCCTTCAGTTCAAAATGTTCTTATTGACTTATATAAAGCAGATCTGATAGATGAAATGTCACTGATTAAAAAGAAATTTTCAATACACTGAACAGAAAATTATACAATGAGTTCTAAAAATGTAAATCTAAAAACCGGATATGTTTTTTTTCTGCTAAACTGTCTTTTGATTATATTGTTTTCCTGTTGTAAAAATCAGGAATTTGTAACCCATAAAATCGCCAATATATCCCTTAGTTTGCCCCAATCATTTATAGTTAAGAAAGAACCTGCCGAAGATTCTCAGGTGTTTAGTATCAACACACGGAATAAGCACATTGGATATATTTATTATGGTGATTATAAGCCTTTTGAAGAGGATAATTATATGGTTGTTGCAGAGCCTGAAATTTTTGAAAAATTTAAGAACAATGTAGAACTGAATGCTTATTTGTCTGATAATTCCGATAGGGATTATAGAAACGGGATCTATAACGTTAATTATTATTACTACGATACCATCAATCGGCACAGGGCTCAGATTATGATGCCTAAGAAAATGGATAAAGGATTTATCGGAATCCATTTTGACAGTGTAGATGTCCACAAAAATAAAATGGCAATTATTGTCAATGATTTGAGTGAAGAGAATAAAGAACTGTTTTTAAAAGTCTTTAAAACTATTAAAATCAATTCTGTACAACATTAATATTGGTGAAAAAAAGCGAAATGATTATTACTCAATTATATATACTTTACTGGTATGACGATATTATAACATCAGTTACTTTATTTGAAAATGATATTTATATTTTTAATTGTATTCAAAAAGATTTTAATAATGGAGAAAAAACATATTACTGTGTAAAAATAGATGAAGTATCGTCTCAGCAGATTCGATATGTAATAGAGAAAAAGAAACTCACTACAAATGATTGGAACATTGTTAATCTGATTTTTGAAAAGAATAATAAAAATGATCATGTTTTTTTATTGAAAACAGAATCATTATTCATTGGCTCTGATATTATTTTTAGGAAAATAAGAAATTCGGATATCAGATCTATTAAGCTTCCTTTTGATATTTCAACTTTATATACTGATCAAAATAATAATGAAGGATATATTTGAGTTTACAATTTTATTTCATGAAAATCTGTCGGAGAGTATCATCGACGGTTTTATTGCTTTTATAGAAAATAAATCAGTGTCTTGGGGAGGTGGTTATTCTGAAAATCAAATAAATGGAGGGTTATATACTGATGAGAGTAAAGACATTAATATCAATGATTTTATAAAAGAATTTTTCACATTTTTTTTACATCTGGAAATTAAAATTAATGAAATTGAGGTCAATATTGAAGATTTTTACTTTCACTCTTTTGAATATGATGATTTTAAGAAGACCCATTCATCAGTGCCGATACATATTGGTTATTGGGAAGTATAATTGTTGCTACCAAAAGGGTTTGCAGAAAAATTCCATTAAATTTTTATGAAGAAATATAAAGATATCAATGCTTATTACCTGTCAAGTTTTTTTAAGCATAGTGAATTGAAGTACGAAAGTTTCTGGTTGTTTTATAATCGCGAAGATGAAATTCAAATGGGGAATTTTTTTCCTGATCAAAAAGTTTATTCGTTTTTATGGGAATATGCAAATACAGATATTTTAATAAAAATTGATGAGTGGAAAAGGGCGTTCAGGAGAAATGATATTGAGATCTTACAGGAAGCGAAGCTGCATATTCAGAACTACCTATCAACTGATAGAAAAGTGTATCTAGATTGCCTTGAAACGGATCTTGTTACTGCTGATGAAAAATTTAATCATCTCACAGCGTATGATACTGGGCAGCGTTTTGTTCAAATTGTGACAGATGAAAATATATCTTTTGCTGATTTCGATTTGGCCTTTCTGGAATTAGCAAATAGAGTTGATAAATTTAGAGCATTTATCAAGATTTTATATGGAGAAGGAATTCATGCATTAATCTTAAATGGCTATCACCATCGGCGTGAATTAATTAAAATATGTATTGTTAGGAGTAGTGAAGGCTTTTTAAAAACAGCAGAAACTTTACCTTTGAATATTTTTGAAAACACCTATGTAGCGATGCCGTTTAACTGGTGAAAATTGAAATTCTGATTACTATAAAATTTACCTCTGATGATGAGTGTTTTACCTTTTAGAGAGGATGCTTGTGGTATTTTATTCTTTATAACTATTATCTTTGCCCCACGAAACATTAATGCTGCTGTACGTACTTTTTCCGATATTTCTATTCTCACAGACTACCGGAAAAGTAATCAAAATTTCAGAGGGAGATAACCTTTATTGTTTAAAAGACAATCATCAAAAAAGCTAAGACTGGCTGAAGTCGATTGTCCAGAAAAATAGGCAGTGATTTGGGGTTTCATTGTCAAGAACCGAAACAAGGTTTGTTAAAGAGGTTACAAAAAGTTCGAAATAATGAGTAGAAATAAAAATTTATTAATGATTTTAATCGTTGCTGCATTAGTCTTTTTATATAAATTGATATTTTCGTCAAAAGACAAAGGTAGTTTTTTAGATGAAATTAGAGATAAGGAAATAAAATCAAGAGTTAGCAAAAAGTATGTAAATCATGAAAATCACAATATACCATTCTTGGTGTATGGCAATAAAGATAGTATAGTGGTTTATAGAGACTGGTGGGATAAGGTTTCTGTTGGAGATTCGATATTAAAACCAAAAGGCTCTTTAGAGGTAGTTATTAAAAATTCTGATAAAATTGAAAGATTTGATTATGAAGATAAATTTGGTTTAGATAAATAATAATTTCTTGTTTAATATTCCGCTCCACAAAGTCTCCCAACTTTGAGGTGAAAAAAAATCAAATAACTTAATTCAATATTAAAAAAACCTCGCAAAACGCGAGGTTTTTTAATTTGTAATGACGACTAATCCCTATATTTGCCGAATGAAACGATTAATGTTGGCGTACCTGCTTTTCCCTGTATTCCTATTCTCACAGACTACCGGAAAAGTGATCAAAATTTCAGACGGAGATACCATTACTTTACTGTTAAAAGGGAACCAGCAAAAAAAACTCAGACTGGCTGAAGTCGATTGTCCTGAAAGTGGACAGGCATTTGGGAAAAATGCAAAACAGTTTACTTCTGCCCAGGTATTTGGGAAAACAGTAAGCTTTGTTGAGACGAACACGGACCGTTATGGGAGATCTATTGCAAAGGTTTATTATGATGACGGCAAATACCTTTCCAAAGAACTTATCAAAGCAGGAATGGGATGGTGGTATTTTACTTACTCCAAAGATGCTTCTTTAGGTAAAATTCAGGAAAATGCACAATATAGAAAAGTTGGTCTCTGGCAGGATGTAAATGCTGTTGCACCCTGGGATTACCGTAAAATGAAGCGTGAGCTTAGAAATAATAAGAAAATCGAGGCCGCTAAAACTAGTGTAAAAATAAAAGGAGTAGCATAAGCCTTTGTTGGAACGGCTGAAGCTGGAAATTAATTAATATGTAGGCTGACAGTAACTCCCATCTTCAAGCTCCCTGCTTCCAACATTTTATCTATCCCCTTTCTTCCTTACAAAAAGATAAAAACTCGCAGCCATGAAGATAAAAACGGCGGCGATATTACAGTAATCTATTCTTTCAAAAGCGATATTTTCACTCATGAAGTTATCCATTGATTTGTAGCCTCCGGTATAAATCAAAAAATCAGAGAATTTTTTCTGATAGATAATCGTCGTGAAAAGTAGCATGAATACACCAAAACCGATAGGGTAAATGAAGTTTTTAAAAAGAAGACTCAAAGTTAGCTGCACCATGGCAATAGCAGAAAGAGTAATGAAGAATTTCACAAAGACATAAAATATCACTTCTCTGAAGTCATAATTCTGGAAGCCCAGCTGTGGAAAAGCAATACTTAGCAAATATCCGCTTAACAATAAAGCCAGATAAGAGAAAAGCACTGAGAAAAAAACAGTGATCTGGATGAATATAGCTTTCGAGAAAAATATTTTAGTCTTGGAAACCGGAAGCGTGAAGAGAATTTTATAATTATTATTTCTGTATTCCACATCGCAGCAGGCATGCACAAAAAGAGAAACGAGTATAGGAAACAACAGATAAAAAAACATAAATACGATTTTTCCCAATGAAGCTTTCCATGGATTTATTGTTCCCTCAGATTCTTCTATTCCGGAGCGGAGTACATCATAAACCATATACAGATCAACCGCGAAGATAATCAGGACAGGAACGAGCAGAATTCCGAAAATTTCTTTGTTTTTGGAAAGTTTATACTGTTCGGATGAAAATGCCTTTAAAAAAGTATTAGTATTAGTCATGGTTTTTAGAAATTAAATTAATGAAGATCTGCTCAAGATTGGTGCTTTGAGACTCTATGTCATAAATCTCAATTCCATTTTGGATTAACATGGTAAGAAGACCATTGAATTTTTTGTCATCATTGATTTTCACTGAAATTTTGTTCATATTATTCAGTGTTGCGGAATAAGTGTCTTGGAGTAGAGATAATGCTTTTTCAACAGGATTGACTTTTAAAACAACTTCTTTTTCGACTTTGCTTAAAAGTTCGTTCTTTGTTCCCTGGAAAATTATTTGCCCGCCTTCAATAATTCCGATATGGGTAGCTGTTTTTTCAAGCTCACTCAAAATATGGCTCGAAAGGAAAATGGTTTTCCCTTGTTCATTCAGATGCTGGAAGAGTTTTCTCATTTCAAAAATTCCCTGAGGATCAAGCCCGTTGAGAGGTTCATCCAGAATCAGAAGTTTGGGATCGTGAAAAATGGCCATTGCAATTCCCAGGCGCTGCTTCATTCCCATGGATAGAGCTGTCACCTTTTTTTTCTTCTCGTTATGCAGATCTACCAGTTCCAGAACTTCATCAATTCTTTTGTTTCCTTTGCCATAGATAATATCCAGGTATTTTAGGTTTTCAAAAACAGTAAGTTTTGTATAAAAACAAGGGGATTCAATCAGGTTTCCTGTACTGGCAAGAATCTCTGTCCGGTTCTGTTGTAAACTTTTATTTTGAATGAAAATATTGTCGGCCGATGATTCCAGAAGCCCTAAAAGAAGTTTAATCGTAGTCGATTTTCCCGCTCCGTTCCTTCCAAGATAGCCATAAACACTGCCTTCAGGAATATTGAGATTGATATTGTTCAGAATGGTTTTAGAACCTATGGTATAACTGAGGTTTTTAGTAGTAATGCTTTCCATTATTCGTGAGAGGTTAAAAAAGTATTGGTGTCTATATAAAATATTCCGTCAAAAAACTGGCTCCAGATCTTTTTCTGATCTGTTCCCTGATTGATGGTGGATATAAACTCTTTCTTCAGTACAGAACTTTCCGGGGTACTTCTGAGATTGATAAAGAAATAAGGAGTCTTTGTTGCATGAAATGTATTTTCGATGGCGAGCTTTCCAGGCTTATCAATGGGAGTTCCGGTTTTATTGTATTTGGTATAGGATGAAAAATCAATCATATAAGAAGCCTTTCCGTATTTACTTTTGATATGAGCGCCCAGAGGTAAATAATTTTTGCTGTACCGGCTTGCAAAAGTATGAAGGTTTGAACACCACACAATGATTTTTTGTCCCTGATACACAGAATCAATCTGATAAATAAGGTTTTTAGCCATCAGAGAATCCCTGAACTGCATACTCTGCGTAGATCCTGCTTCATATTTCCATATTTTATCAAAATTGTTTCTCATATCATGTAAATACCGGGTATATATTCTGTTTTCAGGTGTTTTTTTCAGTTTTGAAACTATCTGTTCAAGTCGGCTTATTTCATTGAGAAAGTCCTTTTTCTGATTTCCGGATAAAATTTTTCCGGCAAACCCCTTGTACATAAAATTGGAAATCTGATTAAGGTTTTTGTTTAAAAGAGGAAATGGCTTAAGGTCAATCGAATTTTTGCTTAAAAAATCCTTCAAAAGCTTACTGCGTCTGTCATAAAGTTCCTCTCCGGAAAACTGTATATCAAACCCACCCAGTTTTATGGGGTGATTTGAAGCTTTCGTTTTCTGATAATAGCTGATCAGAGGCTGGGTCTCCCTGTTGTTCCACCAGAAATCGAAAAGTCCCATTCCTCCTATAGAAGCCGAAGGAATTTTCAGGCTGTGGTTTTTCATTTCCTCATTCATCATCCAGGTATCATACTGGCCGGCTTCATACAATACAACATGATACCCCAGATTCTCATGGAGATATTTGATGAGTCTGCTTTTGGCTTTCATGGTAGCGCCGTCATAATGAATGTTTTCTCCCAGCATTACAATCCTGTTGTCTTTGAGCACATAATCCAGAATCTTCAGGTCGCTGTTATCCGGATATTCCATAGAAATACTTTTTATAGGGTGTTTATACCGCTGGACATCGTTCAGGAGTTCCTGTTTTTCTTTTTCAGGGATATCTTTAAAAACAATTTTATTCAGGATTAAAACTGCAATTACAGAAACTATAAAAGTGTAAAGTATTTTTTTCATCCATTCAAAATTATACAGTTACTAAATGCCTTATTTAATTTTAAATTTAATAAAAAATAAAAGCTTTTTATGAAAACTATTTATCATTTAGTCGAAAATGATGCCAAGGGAAAAATAATGTCAATTCGTCATGTTTTTCCTGATGTTGGGAAATACCTTAGTGGTAAGGATAAAAACTGTCTCAAAAATAGCTGCACGTTTAGCTGGTAGTTTCACTGTTTTTTAGATAAGAATAAATGCTTATAAACCTGAAATTTCAATTTTTATTAAGAGAATTCCAGATCCTTTATTGCTCATATACCATATCTTTACTCAGACTTAAGCAGAACAAAAAAGCTGCAACTTTTTTTGAATATACAATAACCGTTCGTTTTGAATATACAATAATTCTTAGATTTGGATGCTGGATTTGATATGTAATCCATAGATGGTTAAAAAGAAATAAAAGGCTGAAAAAGATTGAGAAATGACTGACATATTTGAAAATTATCTATCCTCTACAGGAGAACTATCAGCTGGGGAAATCAACTTTTCTGCTCAGTTCTTCAAATCTGTCCGCTTAAAAAAAGGTGATTTTTTTATTCGCGAAGATGAATCCTGCCGTTATGTTGGATTTATAGTTAGTGGTGCTGTAAAAGCATACGCTATCGACAAAGAAGGAAAAGAAAATATAACCTGCTTTAAATTTGAAAATGAATTTGTCACCTCGTTTTCAGAGTTTATAACCCGGGAAAAATCCAGAAGGAGTATCAGAGCTATAGAAGATAGCATAATCTATAGGATAAATTATCCGGACTATCAGCATCTGCTTTGTCAGGTGGCTGCCTGGAATAGTGTTATAAAATCGGTGATGGAGCAGGAGTACAACCAAAAGGAACGTTATCTGCTGAACTACAATAATAGGTCCGCTCTGGATAAGTACCGTCATGTATTGTCTAACGAACCGAAGCTCGTTCAGCGCGTAACGACACAGGATCTTGCATCATATCTGGGTATCACGCAGCGATCACTTACACGCGCGAAAGGACAAATACACAGACCCAGTGTATTATAGGACAAATGTCCTTATGAAGTCCTTGTCAGCGAAGTAGATTTGCACAAAAAAACAATGTTACGTCAAATTGCTCCTGAAGTGTTCCAGATTTCACTGATGCCCCGAAATAGTATCAACTGTTATATTATCGAAGGCGTATTGGTAGACTCCGGAATACGTAGTTCATATACCAATGTAAAAAAAACTCTCCAGAAAATTCCTGTTTATCAACATGTACTGACACATGCGCATGCAGACCATCAGGGCTGTAGTGATCAGATTTGTGCTGAGTTTGAAATCCCTTTACTCTGTCATCCCGACGAAGTTTTTAGGACTGAAACGGGTATGGTGACCAACGATTACCCAACTCCACAACATTGGGTAGCAAAGTTGCAGCAAAAGTACTGGGCAGGTCAGGGACATAAAGTTGAACAGACAATCATTGAAAACGATAAGATCGGAAACTTTCGGGTAATTGAGACGCCCGGGCATTCAGCGGGTCATATTTCTTTATTCCGTGAGCGAGATGGTATACTGATCATCGGAGATGCGGCGGTAAATATGAACCTGCTTACGACAGCAACTGGTTTGCGGCTTCCGCCTAACATATTCACTTCGGATCAGCAACGAAACATTAAATCGCTCCAGAAGTTAGCAGAACTGAACCCTGCCATTATCTGTTTCGGTCATGGACCGATTATGCAAAATACCGATCGGAAGTTTGAACAATTTGTGGCTAAATGCAGTACGGCTATCTAAAGGTAGATCGTACTGTGATTGCGGTTTAAAAGAAGACGCATTTATTATATACATGGAACTAATATAAACAAAAAAGACTCACTGTTCAGTTCATCAATGAAAATTACTTCAACAGAAACATCAACAATGTAAAATCAAATATAATTTAAAATGCACAACGGGTATATGATATAGTCTGTTATTTGATGAATTAAACATAATGGGAGGTAGTTATAATATTACTCATGGAGGCTTTATTTTATCACCGGACGGTAAATGAAGCTGATTATCAAAATAATCCAGCGACTACAGGTGTTTTTATTGGTTCATTTGAGAATTCTAGTGGGGGATGTTATTGGGCCAGAAATATATAGAGAATCAATATTTTTGAGTTTATCAGAATATGATAAATGTATTTTTATTACATTCTGAGTATCATTTATAGAGGAATAAAATGGATATCTAGTGGCATCTTCTGAATTATTTAAAAAGGTCATAGTTGGTTCACTATTCTTATCAAAAGTATCAAGCTTCGCTTCTGATTCAACAGTCTTTCCGTGACCGAAGATGAGAAAATAGCATCCGTTAAAAGTAGATGTTTTTTGAAAAATAATTAATTTTAAATAAAGAAAAATTTATGATTAAGAAGTTTTAAAGAGATGGCCGTTTTACCTCATTTCCTGTAAAAACCATCTAGTAATAAATGATTAATCTATAGTGTCAACATTAAGATTTTTAATATATTCTGAAGGTGTAATTCCTTCAATTCTTTTGAAAGCTCTATTGAACGTAACTTGGTTGGAAAATCCTGAAGCGGTATAAATATACATAAAATTAACTTTATTCAAATCTTCTTCTTTAAGCATTTTTTTTACATTTTGTATTCTGCAGAAGTTTAAATAGTGAGTGTAATTGTCATAACCATTTAATTTTATTGCTGTTGATATATATATTACATTTGAATTAATAAGTGAAGATAAGTCTGATAAACTAAAATTCGAATTTGCAAAGTAACGTTCATCCTCAATGATTTTTTTAATACTAGCGTATAAAATCATATACTTTTCAATATCTTTATCTTCCTTTTTCTCGAGATCTAATGAATTGATATTGGGAAAACTATCTTTGTTTTCTAAGTTACCACTGCTATATTTTTCTTCACTTTCCTTTTTTTTTATCAAACGATTATAATGCATTAACAGTATTAGTATAAATAAATTTGAAAAAAATATAATCACTTCAGATGCTTTTCTTGATGATTCGGATACAAGTGTCAATTCATTGAAGTCATATATTTGATTTAATAAAAATATGGTAATAATTAATAGAGTTACATATATAGTATATATGTATACATATTTTTTTGAAAAAAATGTGTCAGCGGCCACAATTATTGGTAAAAACCACATTGAAACAAGTGTATTGTTTTTCCAGACATTAAGCATTATATAAGTAAGAAATATCGAAACAGAAATTATATAGATATGGACAATTTTATTGATATCATATTTTGGAAGAATAATTACCCAGGTATATAAAACAAGAAATAGAAATCCCAAAATATAATATGAGAAAAAAGTTGTTGAAGCAAAAAAGTATAAATAAATAGAATAAAAGCTTAAAACGATTGTTATTATCAAGACATATTTGGCTATAAGATCTCTTTTTAATTGATCACTCGTCATATTTTGGGTGTTCCTAACTAATTTCATTTAACTGACATTTTTCATTATAAGGATTATGATTTTACCATTTAAAAAAAACAATTGCTTTTTTAAATGATAATTTTTATAACAATTATCAAATATGTTTTTCAATCTTCTAAAGAAAATTCTGTTGGCAAAATAAACGAAAAAATAAATCAATTACTATTTGATTTCTATATCAAAACATTCGCGAGTGTTTAAACTAAAGTAAATTTTAATATTGTCTTCTTTAATGATCTTTATATCAAGACGTTAAGTGTTTTGATTACTCTTTGTAAATAACAATTCATATATTAAATATGTTTTAATCTATTGGAATAATAAAGAGGTTGTTTTAAATCATATTGCATAAATGAATTAATGGTATTGTAAATATCCTGTTTGTTTATAAATACATTTGTCTTGTGCCAAGTGAGGCAATTTCCCTAAAAAACAAATCAAATACATTTACAATCATGAAAAAAAATTTATTACCCTTACTAATTACCATTTTAACAGTATCGAATGTTTTTTGTCAAGTAGGTATAAACACAACAAACCCTCAGGGTATACTTCACATGAAAAACGTAACAAAGAAATTAGGTGTAGTGATGCCTATTGTGGATTCTGCTCCCTCAACAGTTACTCCAGCAGGTGCTGTTCCAGTGGAAGCTACGGTTGTATATGATTCTATAAAGCAATGTTTACGACTGAATACATCTGCAGGATGGTCAGATTGCCTTCTGGATAAGTCAACAGTAGAGGGATTGATATCAACATCTGTTCTAGGAGATAGGTTTTGGATGGTTAGCAAATATTCTAGTACTACTAGTCCGCTTATGCAAAAAAGATTTGATTATTCGTATTATACTAGTGCTTTCAATAGTATTACAGATAAGAACTTTCTTACGGGGGCTGGTTATACATCATATGGTTTAGGTCTTTCCCCTGCCGGAACCCAAAGTCCAGCTACCAGATTGATGGCAAAATCGGCACTTACAACAAATAGTGGTTTAGAGTCTAGAACTGTCATTACCACTTCCGGGGATATCTTTGTTACCGGATCTAATTATGGTGGGAAACTTGGCACCGGAGGTAATGGAGATGTGATAAGCAGCTGGACGAAAGTTACTATAGCAGGTTTGGCAGCTGGGGAAAATCCAATTCAGGTTCAGCAGAGTGCTTATAATACAATCATATTAACAAATCTTGGTAACGTATATGCTGCGGGTGAAAATGCAAGAGGGCAAACCGGACTAGGAACTACAGTAGGAAATACTTTAACTTATACTAAAATACCAACATTGAGCAATATTAAATCTATTTGGAGTGAACAAGAAAGAACTCCTTATAATATGTTTACTGCTATCGATGCAACGGGTAAAGTATTTGCCTGGGGATATAATTTCTATGCAGGACCTTGGGGAGCCACTGCAACATTTATTTCTACCCCTCAGGATATAACCAGTTTTTTTGCTCCGGCAACAGCATCAGGTGCTAAAGTGGTTAAAGTAATGATTGGGTATTACTCTTTGATTGCGCTGATGGATAATAATACATTATGGGGGTCTGTAGCACAAGGATTTCCACTATATAGGATAGGTAAAGGAAATGCAAATGCCACCAACAGTAATTTAATGTTGCTTTCTGACAGTATTTCCTTAGCTTCTGGTGAGACAATTGTTGATTTTGATATGGATATGGACGGAGCCGTAGTGATTACCAATCATTTTATATGGTATACAGGTTTCTCTTATGGTTATAGATTTGGAAATGGTGGTGTTGGCCAAAGCGTAAACTGGACATTGCATTCTACTTCATTGCTTGATGGTGACGTAACATTAACAGCTGTGGATATGGGGTATTATGGGGTGATGATTGCGACTGGAAGTGGTGTTACAGAAGGTGGAAGCCGATTATTGGTTGCAGGATATAATGGTTTTAAAAGTTTAGGTACTACTCCGGCAACTGGAGATGTTCAAAACTTAACATATGCTACATATTAATTAAGTTAATTAACTAAATCGTAAAAATGGTTAAGGAAATATGGAATTTAAAGATATTCATATTGGTCGTTTAATTGAAAAAAGAGTTTTGGAATGTGAATTAGATTTGGAAAGAATCTGTAGTTTCTTTATGTGTAGTACTGAGGAGGTCTATAGAATGTATCACCTGAAAAGTATGGATTCAGAAATTATTCTTCGTTGGAGTAAATTAACCGAGTATGATTTTTTTAGAATATACACGCAACATTTAATTTTATATTCTCCAGCTACTGAGAATAATGTTAAAGCTTCATCAACGACCCTTCCAAGATTTAAAAAAAATATTTATACCAAAGAGATAATTGATTTTTTCTTAGAGTTAATAAATTCTGGAGAAAAAAGTAAAAATGAGATTATTGAAGAATATAATATTCCAAAGACTACCCTTTATAAATGGGTTGTTAAATATAGTGTAAATCAGTAGTTTATGTAATTTTAATTGTTAATAACAAGATATGAAAGCGTCTTCACCTAATTATAAGAAAATATTTTACGATATGATTGTTAGAAAATATCCTCATAAAATGGAAAGTGCAATAGGAACTCTCGTAAAGACGAATTTTACGGTATTAGATGTCATAAAAATTAACCAATTACTGGTGGAAGATAGCAATAATGAAAATGCAAAATTTAAATCTTATGATAAGACAACCATATTAATGGTTCTTAATTATCAAAAAGATAATAATTTAAACAATACCCAAACAGCAAGGCATTTTAAGTTAAGTAGAAATACATTAACCAAATGGAAGAGAATAGTTTGGTAAAAATGTATTTTTAATTGCTATAATAGATTCTAAATCATGTTTTTATTATATTAATACTATCTCACAACAATCTATATAAAAAAATCGAGGAGTGAATGCCTCGATTTTTTAGTTTTAAAATATCCAATCCTATTAATTAACTATATGTGTACATTTACAAGTTTTCAGCCAAGTCTGAGTTGACCTACTTTGCTTGTTATAGCTACTATATTCGTTCTGTTAGTTTTAATAGTCTCATTAAAAGTATCGTTAATTGATCCTAATTTCCAGACTAAATCGTAGCTAATTCAGTTTAGAGGCTAGAAGTTTTTATAGTATTTCTATGGCTCGTTTATTTTGAAGAATATGACCTTTAAAGAAGATTATAGGGAAAGGAAATAAAGAGCAGTGCAAAATTAGAGGCTGATAAGCTGGAAGAAGAACTGAGGTATTTGGTTTCAGAAACTAGTATATGACATTCAAGCCAGGCTTGATAATACCCTAAATCCTATTTCAAAGTATCTCAAAGCGTTATAAACAGGGCAATATAGAAACAAAAAAGACTTACTGGAAACAGTAAGTCTTTATGTGAGCGCGAAAGGATTCGAACCTTTGACCGTCTGCTTAGAAGGCAGATGCTCTATCCAGCTGAGCTACGCACCCATTAAGTAATTTTGAGAAAACTACTAAAACAGTCGGGGCGGCAGGATTCGAACCTGCGACCTCCTGGTCCCAAACCAGGCGCGATGACCGGACTACGCTACGCCCCGAATATATAAAAGAGCGGAGGGTAAGGGATTCGAACCCTTGCGACACTTTCGCGTCGACAGTTTAGCAAACTGCTCCATTAACCACTCTGGCAACCCTCCTTTTTGTTTATTTTTTAATGATCGTTGTTCCGTTATTGCGAGTGCAAATATAGAACAGATTTCCTTATTTACCAAATAAAATTCAAGAAAATTTTGTGTATTTTTGAAGTAATAAATCATCCAAAAACCAAACTGATGCGTAAGACATTATATATCATCGGATTAAGCACTTTTGTTTTTTCATGTACTTCTCAGCAAAATGTGAAAAAAAATACTTACAAACCGAAAACCCCAATAACACAGGCGAAACCGAAGGTTCAGACAACACCTCCGGTTGCTCCGAAACCAAAAGTAGTATCCGATCGTGGAGTTGACTTTTTTACTACTAATATAGCAGACCCAACAAAAAATGATAATACGATAAGTTATGGTTCTATTGTATCTGCAAAACCGGGAGGATATAAAGTTGTAAAGACTTATTTCCCTGCAGTAGCCCAAAACTTCAGACAACGTTACTTAATATTACATTATACAGCTCTTGCAGATGACAAATCTATTACCGTTCTTACCCAGCAGGCGGTGAGTGCCCACTATCTGGTAAACAATACAGGAGACAACGAGATCTATCAGTTGGTAGACGAAAACAAAAGAGCATACCATGCAGGAATCAGTTCATGGAGAAATGACAAAAATCTTAATGATACTTCTATTGGGATTGAAATTGTAAATGCCGGCTATACTACAGATGCTACAGGTAAAAGAACATTTGCTCCTTTTAGTGATGATCAGGTGAAAAAAGTGGCAGCATTGGTTAAAGATATTGTAACAAGATATCAGATTCAGCCTAATTATGTACTTGCTCATTCAGATATTGCTCCTACAAGAAAACAGGATCCGGGACCAATGTTCCCATGGAAAAAACTGTATGATGAATACCAGATTGGGATGTGGTATGATGAAGCAGCCAAGCAAACTTATCTTGAGGCAGCGCAGGCAGACATTACGGCAAGATATAATGAATCCAGCTTTATTTTCCTTATTCAGACTTCATTGCAGAAATTTGGATACGGATTGGAGCCTAGCGGAACCTGGGATGATGCCACCAAGAAGACAATTGAAGCATTCCAGTACCATTTCCGTCCGCAGAATTATGACGGAATCATGGATGCCGAAACATGGGCAATACTGCAAGCTTTAAATCAAAAATATCCAGTAAAATAATTCAAATTAAAGCGCATCGGTTAGATGCGTTTTTGCTATCTTTAAACGATCAAAAACAGTAAAATATCTGTAATGGAAAATTTCAGGAAAGAAAGTGATCTATTAGGCGAACTGAATGTGCCTTTAGATGCTTATTATGGGGTTCAGACACAAAGAGCTATTGATAATTTTAAAATTTCAGGACAGCTTTTGTCTTCATATCCGGATTTCATAAAAGGGTTGGCTTTTGTAAAAAAAGCGGCAGCAAAAACCAATTATGAACTAGGACTTTTAGATGAAAGCCTCTATTTTAAAATAGCAGAAGCGTGTGATGAAATTGTAGACGGGAAATATCATGACCAGTTTCCGGTAGATATGATTCAGGGTGGGGCAGGAACCTCCATCAACATGAATGCCAATGAAGTAATTGCCAATATAGTATTGGAGAAATTAGGGAAAAATAAAGGAGAATACGAATTCTGTTCACCTAATGATCATATCAACCTTTCCCAGTCAACCAATGATGCTTATCCTACAGCCATCAAAATGGGATTGCTGCAGATGAACATCGGACTGGTAGAAAAGCTTGAAAAAATTATTGCTGCATTCCGTGCAAAAGGAAAGGAGTTTCATGATGTCATCAAAATGGGCCGTACACAGCTTCAGGATGCCGTTCCAATGACTTTGGGGCAGGAGTTTGAAGCGTATGCAGCTACATTAGAAGAAGATATCTCCAAGCTGAATAACAATGCAAATCTTTTTGTTGAAGTAAACATGGGGGCAACAGCTATCGGAACGGGATTAAATGCTCCGGTAGGTTATGCTACACTTTGTGCTAAAAACTTGGCTCAGATTACAGGATACCCAATTGTTTCAGCACCGGATTTAGTGGAAGCAACACCAGATACAGGATCTTATGTAATCTACTCTTCAGCAACGAAGCGTCTTGCTGTGAAATTATCAAAGATCTGTAACGATTTAAGATTATTGTCATCAGGTCCGAGAGCTGGGCTTTTTGAAATCAACCTTCCGCCAATGCAGCCGGGATCTTCTATCATGCCAGGTAAAGTAAATCCGGTAATTCCGGAAGTGGTAAACCAGGTTTGTTTCAAAGTGTTCGGGAATGATCTTACCGTGACTTTTGCAGCAGAAGCAGGACAACTGCAGCTTAATGTAATGGAGCCGGTACTTTCCCATGCAATCATGGAAAATATCAACTTTCTTTGCAATGCTTTAGATACCCTTCGCGAGAAATGTGTGGTTGGAATTACGGCTAATAAAGAGATCTGTCTGAATATGGTGAAGCACAGCATCGGTATTGTAACAGCGCTTAACCCTTATATCGGGTACAAACAGTCTACACAGATTGCCAAAGAAGCATTGGAAACCGGGAAAAGCGTTTACAACCTTGTTCTTGAAAAGGGAATTCTTTCCCAGGAGAAACTGGACGAAATCCTTGATCCGAAAAATATGCTGAAACCGCATAATAAATAAATTCTATAAACGATGAATGATCAATGATAATTGATATCCTAAAATCTTCTTATCATTGATCATTGATCATTAATCATTGATAATTCGTGAGGTTTTTAATTATAATTCCTGCTCATAACGAAGAAGACAACCTCTCCTTTACGCTGGATTCTTTACAAAAGCAAAGCAGCAAAGATTTTAAAGTAGTGGTAGTGAATGACGGTTCTGTAGATAGAACCCCTGAAATCATCAGGAAATATACAAAGACTGATTCCCGTTTTGAAACAGTCAATCTTCAGAAATCTGCACATCAGCCCGGTTCTAAAGTTGTTCATGCTTTTAAAAATGGCCTCCGGACTCAATCGATGGATGAATTTGATATCATCTGTAAATTTGATGCCGATATCATCCTTCCGGAAAACTACCTGACAGCAGTAGAAACAGCTTTTACAAACAATCCGGAATATGGGCTCGTAGGAGGTCTTTTGTACATAGAAAAAGACGGAAAGTGGATCTATGAAGGAAATTCCAATAAACATCACGTAAGAGGTCCTATGAAAGCTTACCGTAAAGAGTGTTTTACTCAGATCGGAGGCTTAAGGGAAACTTTAGGCTGGGATAATATTGATTCCATACTGTTGGAAAATCTGGGATGGAAGGAAATTGTTCTTCCGGAACTTAATGTGAAGCTGATTAAAGTAAAAGGAGCTGATTATACCATACGGCCTGCGGATTATTATGGCAGGTACTTTTATTTCTTAGGCCTGAACAGGTTTCTGGCTTACATTGCCTCCTCAAAAGAAGCGATGAAAAGCAAGTCTCCATCATTTTTCTTTGATATTATAAATTCCTATGAAAATTGCAGATCAAAAAAAATGGAGCTTAAAATTACAAAAGAAGAGCAAAAAGCAATTAATGATCAGCGTTGGAGAATGCTGAAGAAGAAATGGCTGAAGATGTAAGGGAATAATTTGTAAACTTTGATATAGATCAATAGGAATGGGCTTTAGCCCGTTTAATTAAAAAAATAAAAAATCCACTGGCTTTAGCCAAAATTTATAAGACTTAATTCCCGCTAACCCTGTGAAAAAAATAGCTTACATAGAAATAGACACGCACGCAGAAATTGCTCAGGCTTTTATAGATGTTATGGAAGGCTCTCAGGATTTTACGGTAGATTATTATTTTTCAAAAAGAATCAAAGATCATATCAATCATCGTAATGAAGCTGTTTTTTTATCAGACAGTTCTATGATTCTGGATCAGTTAAAAGGAAAAGGATATGATTTGGTTGTCATTGGAACTGTACATCGTTATTTTAATACATTTTTGGCGATAACAAAAAAGTATAATACAGCAATCATTACCCATAATCTTAATTTTGCAAAAGCTTCAAAACTGAATCTGATTAAAAGTATTTTCAAAGGAGATATTATTTTCAGAGTGAAATTGTGGCTCAAAGAAGGATTATTTTATAACACTAAAGTTTATAAGACATCCCGATCGCTTTTAGTGCTTGATGAGGCTTTGGTTTCAGGAAGACATCAGTTTTTGCCACTGTTTTATACCAGAGATTTTGATACCATTAAAAATGATAATCTTATTGTAGTTATTCCGGGAGGAGTTTCTCAGAAGAGAAGAGATTATGCTTATATTTTTAAAACAATTCAGAATGTAAAGACAGATAAGCATTGTGAGTTTGTATTCCTTGGAAAAGCAAAGGATCATGAATTAAAAGAGCTTGAACAGCTGTCGCAAAGACTGCCTGAAAATATCAGTATTACTTATTTCTCCGATAGAGTTTCTTCTGAAAATTTCGAAAAATGGATGCAGAAAGCGGATGTCCTATGGTGCCCTATTCAGCAGGAAACAGAGTTCTTCAGCATGAAAGAGACGTATGGCGTGACTAAAATGACAGGAAATCTTGGGGATGCAGTAGCTTACGGGAAATTGGCCGTTTTCCCTGAGGATTATCCTTCAAAACTTGAATTTATCATTCCTGAAAAAGAAAATATTCTTGATCAGTTAAAGACTTTATCAGGGACTCCATTTGACTTTTATAATACTTACAGTAAAGAAGTGGTGCAGAAAAAACTGAAACAGTTTTTGCATAGTCTGATGTAAGTAAAATCAATATACTTCAATAAATACCTTACCTTCTCCGTGTTTTCGCCTTAAAAAGTCTATTTAATCTTAAATACACTCTTGATGAACCTCATATTCAGATAGTCTTCAACCGGGAATATTTTGGTGAAATAATTTCCAATATAAATCAGTATCAGAACAACTGCCGGTTTATAAACAAGAGTAAGCAGATTGCTGTTGAAGTTGGGAAGAACAATAGCTACTGTAATCGCTAAAGTACAGATAATAGAGACAAAAATCATTTCAATGCTTAAAGGTGAAACCTTGAATACAATATAATTGAAAACGATTTTTACAACATTGTAAATCGTAAGAGAGATGGCTGTAGATAAAGCAATTCCAATCAGTTTCAGATCTGTATTTTTAATGAAATAATAATTAAGTCCAATTGTCAGCCCCGCCAGTAAAAGCATCACCAGAATATTAAATCTGTAATATTTTGAAAGAGAAATAATGTTTCCGTTGAAACCTGTTGCAAGATCTATCAACACGGCAGAACCCCAGATCCAGACTACAGGTTCATATTCTCTGAGCATAGTTCCGTTCTTGGGCATAAATTGGGTCAGATACGGGAATCCAACCATGATGCACGAGAATAAAACAGCACCAAGGAAATATAATGTTAAAGATGTTTTCTTGTGAAACCTGTCCAGCTCTTCCATATCTCCGTCTGCCAGCGTCTTGTTGATGATAGGAGCAGAAATATTAAATAATCCAAGCTGTGGAATAGAGATTAATGAGATCAGGGCATATAAAACAGAATAGATTCCTACCTCTTCCATTCCCATGAATTCCCCGATCATAAAGCTGTTGATTGCCAGATAATTTCCAAAAGTTCCCAGGAATCCGAAGAAACTGTAATTGAAAAAATCTTTCCAGAAATTATTTTTCTTAAAATAATCTGTATTAAAATCAAGTTTGATTTTCTCCAGTTTATTGGTATAATAGATATACCCCAAAAGCATTAAAAAGAATATTCCAAAAAAGAATGCAAAAGCAATTTTCTGCGATGTTACAGCAGTAAGATTCTGTGATAAAGCAAAGAAAAAGAGGCAGAAAGCTCCCAGATTTGCGATTTTCGGAAACAGATTGTCGAAAATATTGGAAACCACAATTCTTTTATAATTGGAAGTATATTTATTAAAAATAGCACAAAATGAAAGGATTAAAATCAGAGGAAGAATCATTTCTTTGATTTTCCATGCTTCCGAGTGCCTGAATTTTGGATAAAAATAGGGAAGTATAAAAAATACAACCGTGAAAATAAGAAAGTTGATAAAAACAGTGAGCAGCGACAATGACAGCATGTTTTGTTTTTTACCGTCTTTTTCTACCGTGTGAAAAAATTTTACGTTTGAATAGGAAATTCCCAAGACAACAAAAGGAACCAGCATTTCTGCAGTAGGGAGAATGTAGCGCAGCTTTCCATAAAATTCAAAATCATTCGGAAATATGAATATTGCGGAAACTGTGCCCAGCAAAAACCCAATATAACCGATAATGGAATATTTGAAGCCTTGTCTTGCTACTACACTCATAAAGTTGTTTTAAATGTTTTTAGGTATAAAAATAATATTGTTGATGTACTGAGTTTTATTTTTTTCGTCGTTTGTATTTTGTGTTATGATATCTTCTGTAAGACTTTCCAGGGTAAAGCTGTTTCTGTTCAGATATTTCGCTTCATATCCCCAGCTTATTACTTCAGATATTTCATTCCATATAGGAGTCTGGTGGTGTCTTTGTTCCATCTCAACCATTAATGTCGGTGTGAACTGTCGGATGGTTTCTCTTGCTCCTAAAAGTGTTTTTATTTCGTTTCCTTCAACGTCTATTTTGATAAAATCAAGCCTTTTGAAATGTTCCAGTGCAGCCCATTCATCCAGTTTGATCACTTTTACTTTTTCCGTATAGCTTTTTTCTTCTCCTTTTTCCTTGTATGAAGTGTTTAAAGTACCGCGGGAAGCAATTATTTTTCCGTTAATAATAGGTACTTTGAACTCGGCCATTATGTTTTCGTCAGAAAGAGCCAGAGGAAAAATATGCATTGCAGGAAACAGTCTCTTTAATCTACGGTAAAGCTTTTTATTAGGTTCAAAACCATAAATGTTATCGTGGTTCAAAGTGTTTTCCAATTGATATAGGAAAGTTCCCACATTAGCACCAATGTCCAATATAACAGCATTCTTAGAAAGGTATTCTTTGATCCATACCAGTTCCGGCTCTACATTACGTTCCGAAAAATTATTTTTATTAAGATTATTTAACGTTTTAAAATATCTTTTTTTATAGAAATTCGGACTTATATATTGTAGTTTTTCTGCGATTTTTTGGTATAAAGACATTCGTAAGCGTTTTGACGAACAGCAAAGATAAGCAAAAATGTAAAACTTTTCTTAAAAAATGTTAAATATAATAGATTGATTCTCAATAATTATCTTTTGTTTCTGTTTTGTAATCAGTTGTTTTTTAATGGATTTTAAATTTGTCACAGAAACATCTCTATACCCTGAATGTTTGTAAAGATTCAGAAATAGAAAGTTTATTACCAGTTATCTGTGAAAACTTGTGTTACCTGTTGGTAAAAAACATCTGTGTTTCAGGATAAATTAAAGAAAAGGAGTGTTCAGGAAATCATTGAATGGTTTCATCAGTTTGAAAACTTTATTCATGTTTTTCACAGCATTTTTATCCAGTACTTCCTCATCTTTTAAAGAGTATACTACAATGAAATTTTTAAGTTTCAGATATTCTCCCATAGGATCCTCTTTCTCGAAACCTTGCGGGATTTTTTTCAGTTTGTCGTCCTGGTCAAGTTCCGGGAAGTGCTTTTTAAAATCCTTATTATTGAGAATTTTAAGGAAATCATCACCATACAACGATATTTCTTTACGTACTTCTTTCAGAACTGAAGATTCTGGCATATAGATACCTCCGGCTAAAAAGGATTTTCCAGGTTCCATATGAAGATAGTAACCTCCTTTCTGATTTCCTTTTCCCATTCCCAGAGATGCTCCGAAATTGGTTTTATAAGGAGATTTGTCTTTTGAAAATCTTGTGTCTCTGTAAATTCTGAACAAGGCTTTTTTACTGTCAATTTTAGCAAGTTCTTCATCAAAACCTGACATCTCTTTAATCAGTTCATCCAGAAATGAAACAACGTTTTGCTGAGATTCAGTATACAGGTTTTTATTTTCATTAAACCATTCTCGGTTATTGTTTTTATTTAATTTGTTTAAAAAATCAAATGTTTTGGAAGAAATACTTGCAGACATATCGTATTAGGTGTTTTTTATCGTTGTTAAGTGAGATTTATAAAGGCTTCTCAACCCCGAATCCCGAATCTCACAACTCAAATTTACAAAAACTATTCATATCTCAATGCCTCAATAGGATCAAGTTTTGAAGCTTTCAGCGCGGGATAATACCCGAAAAATACTCCCGTCACGGCACATACGATAAAGGAAACAATAATGGAAGATTCCGTAATGAAAGTAGGCCACGAAAGGAAAAAAGTAACCAGTTCTGAAGACAGAATACCTAAAAGTACTCCAAGAATTCCACCGGTAATACTGATAAGCACAGCTTCAATAAGAAACTGGTACAGGATATCTTTTCCTCTGGCACCAATAGACATTCTCAGCCCGATTTCTTTGGTTCGTTCCGTAACGGATACATACATAATATTCATAATTCCGATTCCTCCTACAATAAGCGAAATACCGGCAATAGCAGATAACAGAACTGTCAGAAGCTGGCTGGTGGAACTCATGGTAGAGATAAGCTCAGCCTGAGTTCTCACACTGAAATCGTCATTGCTTCCGTCGACAGGAAGCTTATGTTGCTTTCTCAAAATTTCTGAAACCTGATCGGTAGCCTGCTGTGAAGTATTTTCACTGGAAGAAGCTGCATAAATGGTCTGAACATAGGTGATTCCTAAAAATCTTCTCTGAACAGTGTTGAATGGTGCAATAATGACATCATCCTGATCCTGCCCAAATGCATTGGAGCCTTTTGGAGCCAGGATTCCGATAACTTTCATGGGAACTTTATTGAACCTGATAACGGCTCCTACGGGATCTTCACCATTGGGAAATAAATTATTGTAAACCGTTTGCCCTAAAAGACAGACCTTATTGGAAGATGACACATCTTTTCTGGTGAAAGAGTTGCCATTCGCAATGCTCCAGTCTCTGATGCTGAAATATTCTTCATTCACACCTTGTAATTGAGTAGGCCAGTTATTAGGCCCGTTGATAGACTGTCCATTAGTTTGTACAGCAGGGGAGACATAAGAAACATCAGGAGCTCCTTTTGAAATAGCGTCTGCATCCTGCGGTCTCAGTGTCTGTAATCCAGAAGCCCCGATTCTGGCCCCTCCGGAAACATTCACATTACTGGACGGACGTATGGTAATCATATTGGAGCCCATAGAAGAAAGCTGATCACTGATACTTTTTTTTGAACCTTCTCCAATGGCTGTCATTGCAATTACCGAAGCCACACCGATAATAATACCGAGCATGGTTAAAAATGCACGAAGTTTATTCCGTAGGAGGGCTTTCCAGGCAATTCTAAAGAGGTTTGAGAGGTTCATTGTAATAAATTTTCAGTTTAAAACTATTTGTAATCATCATTTACCGGAAGGTTTTCGAGGGCTTCTCTGGCAGATTTGATGTGATCATTATTGACATCTTTAATGACTTTTCCATCCCGAAGAGTTACTGTTCTGCTGCTGAAAGTGGCAATATCAGGTTCATGAGTTACAAAAACGATGGTTCGTCCCTGTTTATGCAGATCCTGCATGAGTGCCATGATTTCATAGGAAGTTCTGGTATCCAGGTTTCCGGTGGCTTCATCTGCAAGGATCATTACAGGTTCGTTTACCAAAGCTCTGGCGATGGCAACTCTTTGCTGCTGCCCTCCGGACATCTGATTGGGAAGATGATCAATCCTGCTTTCAAGTTTTACCGCAGTCAGAGCCTGTATAGCTCTTTTGTGACGTTCTTCAGTAGATATTTTTGAGTTATAAAGAAGCGGAAGCTCTACATTTTCTTTTGCTGTGGTCCTTGGAAGAAGGTTGTAAGACTGAAATACAAAACCTATTTTTTGATTTCTGAGAACAGCAAGCTCATCGCGGTCAAGATTCTTAATATTAACCCCATCCAGGCTATAATCACCTCCAGAGGGTTTATCCAGGCAACCAATAATGTTAAGCAGGGTAGATTTTCCGGAACCGCTGCTTCCCATAATGGTAACGAATTCACCTTTCTCTACTGTGAATGTGACGCCTTTCAGTGCATGAACAACTTCTTCACCCATCTTGAATTCTCTTTTCAGATCTATGATCTCCAGAATTTTTTCTGCCATGACTTTTGTTTTTAGGTTTGCTAGTTGCTTAGGCTTGGTTTGAATTATCTTGGTCCGCCACCACCGCCACTGTTTCTATTGTTTCCGCCCCCTCTTCTTTGAGGCATAAATGGACTTTTAGCCTGCCCGCCGGATGATTTTTTTGAAAGAACTTTATAGCCGGTGATGATATTGTCGTTTTTATTTAACCCTGAAACAACCTGTATTTCGGTGTCATTATCCATTCCGGTTTTTATTTTTTTGCGGGAAATAGTACTGTCTTTAGCAATGATCCAGACGGCTGCCTCACTTTTATTCTCTGTTTCTTTACCCTGTTTCTTCCATTGTCCTTTTTCATGTTTTTTACCATTGGCAAAGGGAGAATTTATTTTATATTTTTTGATAATCAAACTGTCTGGTCTGAAGCTGGTTGCTGCTACCGGAATTTTCATGATACTGTCTAAAACCTGCGTATAAATTGTAATATTTGCCGTCATTCCCGGCTTTAGTTTTAAACCCGAATTATCTGCGTTGATGATGGTGGTATAATTCACCACATTCGATGAAACGGTAGGGTGAAGACGGACTTCTGAAACCTCACCATCAAAGGTTTCATCCGGAAAAGCATCTACCGTAAATGTTGCTTTCTGACCTACTTTTACATTTCCTATATCAGCTTCATCTACAGAAGCACGTACCCTCATTTTGGTAAGATCTTTAGCAATACTGAAAAGGGTAGGAGTACTGAAGCTTGAAGCTACGGTCTGCCCCTCACTCACATTTCTGTTGAGAACAGTTCCGTCAATAGGGGAATAGATATTAGTAAGAGACAGGTTTTTGTTGGCAGTAGAAATCTGAGCATTTACAGATCCTACCTGTGCTTTCGCAGCATTGTACTGATTGGTTGCATTATCATAATCTGCTTTACTGATAGCTCCCACTTTGTACAGTTGTGACTGTCTGTTGATGTTAATTTCGTTGTAAGCAAGATTGCTTTTTGCATTTTGCAGGTTGGCTTTGATCTGCTGTGACTGGAACTGAAGCAGATCCGGATCTAAAGTAGCCAGTAGTTGGCCTTTTTTCACTGTAGAATTAAAGTCAACATAAATATTTTTAATGATTCCTGATACCTGAGTACCTACTGCAACGGTATCTACAGGCTGAATGGTTCCTGTAGCAGTAATGGAATTTGAAATTTGTCCCATTTCAGGCTTTACTGTTTCCAGCTGGATTTTTATTTCTTTTTCTCTGATGAAAAAAAACCAGGCTGCACCTATTGCAATGATGCCGCCCACAACCCAGTACAACCATTTTTTATTCTTTGTTTTCATAGCTTACTTTAGATTTATAGGGTTACCTGCGTAAAATTCGTAGATCTGTTTATTGAGAATTGCAGTGTATTTTGCCTGAAGATAATTCTGGACAGACTGTATATAAAGCAATCTTTGCTGCTGAAGCTGTACATAATCAATGCTTCCGATTTTCATCTGAGCATTCACAATATCATAACTCTGTTTGCTGATGTCCATTTGCTTGTAGGCAGAGTCGTACTGGGATAGCGCATTCTGGAGATTAATGTAAGATTGTTCTACCTGCTGATTAAGGACCGTTTTTGTATTCAGTAAATCAAGATTGGCCTGTTCAATCGCTATTTTTGACTTCTCAATCTGTGTTTTGTAAATTCTGTTGTTGTAAATCGGAATTCCAAGGCTTAATCCAATGGGCATATAAAAGTTATTTCCCAACTGATTAAAGTAATTTCCATTCCCATTGGAATAGTTGGTGGAAATATTTCCTGTCAGACTCAGGGTAGGCTGAATGGAAGCTTTGGTCATTTTTAGATTTGTATTGGAATTTTCTACGTTAAGTTCCCCGTATTTTATTTCCGGACGTTGGTTTTGTGCCAGATTTTGAACATCCTGTAAGGTTTTCAGCTGATCATCTACAGCAATGCTGTCGGGTTTTACAACCTGAAAATCATACCCTGAGGGAAGCTGCAGGATTTGTTTTAAATTAACAGTATTCGTGCGCAGATTGTTTTGAGTAGCTGTCAGGTTATACTGATCCTGAGCAACTTGTGACTGGATCTGTAGATAATTTAATTTGGAAAGGCTTCCGGCTTTATACAGCTGGTCACCTTGTTTCAATTGAGTTTGTGTTGTTTTCAGAACATTTTCAAGAGAAATAATATTTTCCTGATTCATCAGAATATTCAGATAAGCCTGGGTGATCGTGAGGGTAATATTGTTTTGTGCTTCCTGGACGGATAAGTCTGCCATCTGAACCAGCAGATTTTTTGAGGCTTCATTGTTTTTAATATAATTGGCATGATAAAGGGTCATGGAAGAATTGGCCCCGATACTTTGAGATTGTGCACCTGTCATATGAAGACCGTCACTTCCGTTGACAGCAAAAAGTCCTTGTGAAACGGTTCCGCTTAAATTGGGATATTTTGCATCTTTTGCCTGAAGGAGATCCTGTTGGGCAGCATTTTTTGAAAGTCTTAGAGAATTAATGGAAATATTATTCGCTTTTGCATATTCAATGCAATTTTCCAGAGTCCAGACGGCCGGATAATTGGGTGTTTGGGAAAATATTTCCAAGGCCATGCATAAGAATATCAAAAAGAAAAATTTGCGTTCCATGGTTTTATTTTTGAAAATTCATAAATAACACAGAAAAAATCAATCCAATTTAATAAAAAAAAATAATGTTTAACAAGTTTTTAACCTAAAGCTGGTTTTTTTACATTTAATTTTCAAAAAATTAAAAATATATTAAAAGATTCTGAATTTAAGATTGTATATTTAAAACTTTATTCAAAAACAAGTCAAATATTTATTGTATCTTTGCAAAAATTTTAAAATAGTTAATGAATTTATTTACGGAAACCAATTTAAGTCCTGATATCCTTAAGGCAATTGGCGAACTGGGCTACGAAAGCCCAACAGAAATCCAAAAACAGACTATCCCTTTTATTCTTTCAGATATTCGCGACTTGATCGCACTTGCGCAAACAGGGACAGGCAAGACAGCAGCGTTTTCGCTTCCGATTTTGGATATGATTGACGATACGAGTCGCAAAATCCAATTATTGGTGCTTTGTCCGACACGGGAATTATGTCTTCAGATTTCGAAGGACATAAAGAATTACTCTAAGTACATGAAAGACATCAAAACTACTGCAGTTTATGGTGGAAGTAGTATTGTAGATCAGATGAGATCTTTGAAGGATAAACCACAGATTATTGTGGGGACTCCGGGAAGAGTAATTGATCTTATCAACAGAAAGGCATTAGACTTTTCTGCGATTCATTGGTTAGTATTAGACGAAGCTGATGAAATGCTTTCTATGGGATTCAAAGACGAATTGGAAACCATTCTAAGCGAAACTCCGGAAACTAAACAAACTTTCTTATTCTCTGCAACGATGAATAAAGAGGTGGAAAGAATTTCCAAAAATTACCTTACAAAACCACACCGTATTTCAGTAGGTTCTATCAACGAAGTGAAGAAGAACATTACTCACGAATACTATGTAGTAGGGTACCGTCAGAAAAAAGAAGCGTTGAAGAGATTGATCGATGCTAATCCTAATCAGTACTCCATTATCTTCTGTAGAACGAGAATGGAAACTCAGGAGGTAGCAGATTTCTTAATGCAGAACGGTTATGCAGCTGATGCTCTTCATGGTGATCTTTCTCAGGCGCAGAGAGATACGGTAATGAAGAAATTCAGATTGAAAAACATTGATATTCTTGTAGCGACAGACGTTGCAGCAAGAGGATTGGATGTAAACTCTCTTACACACGTTATTCACTTCTCTTTACCAGATGATCCTGAAGTATTCGTTCACAGAAGCGGAAGAACAGGTAGAGCTGGAAAAGACGGTATTTCTATGGCTTTGATAAAGCCTGAAGAAAGCAGAAAACTGAAACAGATCAAATCTGCAACAAAAATTGAAATCAACGAAAAATTCATTCCTACAGGTGAAGATATTATCAAAGCTCAGGTAGGAGGTGTATTCGAAAAATTATTGACGGAGCACGAGGATCTTTTCGAATTTGATGATAGCTTAATTCCTGATCTAAGCAAATTTACAAAAGAAGAATTGGTGCACCAGCTGCTACAGTTCCAATTGAAGGATCTTGCTTTATATTACAAAGATAAACACGATCTTGCTGAGCAGAAGTTTAGCAGCAGAGATGACGATTACTCAAGAAGAGACCGTGGACGTGATAGAGACAGAGATAGAGGCCGTGACAGAGAAAACAGCCGAGACAGAGATCGCGGTGGAAGAGACAGAGATCGTGGTGGAAAGCCAAGAAGAAGAGATGAGAATATGGTAAGATTCTTCTTTAATCTTGGAAAAAAAGACCAGTTGAAGAAGCTTGATGTTTTGGATATTATCAATAAGGCTACAGGTGATGGAAAATCCAAGAAAAGAGCTGAGATTGGAGATATCGAAATCTTAGAAAAATTCTCTTTCTTTGAGGTTGAAAAATCGTTTAAAGACAATGTCTTGAGCAATATTCAATCAATGAAATTCAAAGGAAAAGATATGAGAGCTGAAGTTGCAAACTAAATCTCATCAATTACTATATAAAACCGGCGTTAATGCCGGTTTTTTTATTTGATAATCAGGAGTTAAGCGAATGTTAACAAAACTTAATGTCATATAGTTTCACGTACAATCCTTTTTTAGGAAATTTGCACTCGAATTATAAATACTAAAAAATGGGAATTGGTAATATTTTCCACGCTTTTCAACCAAAAGATAAAATCTTCTTTGTACTTTTCGAAAAAGTAACTGAAAATCTAGTTGCAATGTCAGAAGATTTCAACACAGGAATCAAGGATTTCGATCTTAATGATGATTCTATGCTGAAGAAAATGAGTGACTTCGAACACAAGAATGATGAACTTACTCACGAAATTTTCGTAGAATTAGGGAAAAACTTCATTACACCTTTTGACCGTGAGGATATCCACACATTGGCAACAGGACTGGATGATATCGCTGATTATATCTACGCTTCCACAAAATATATTTTCCTTTACAAATCACCTGAGATGAAGGCTTATTCAGACTTCTCTTTATTGATCCATAAAGCATGTCTTGAAATTCAGAATGCAATGAAAAACCTTAAAGGGTTCAAAAATATGGAACAGGTGAAAGAAGCTTGTATTAAGGTGAACTCTATTGAGAATATTGCTGACGATTTGCTTTCCAATTCAATGGTAGACTTATTTGAAACCAATGATGCGATCAACATTATTAAAGTTTCATCTGTATTGAACTACCTTGAAATTGTAACGGATAAAGCAGAAGATGTTGCCAATACAATTGAGAACATCATGATTAAATACGCCTAATACATAGCAAAAAATGGAATTTCCGATTTTACTTGTAGTTATTGTTGTGTTGGCCCTGATCTTCGATTATATCAATGGTTTTCATGATGCAGCCAACTCAATTGCAACTATTGTTTCTACAAAAGTTTTAACTCCATTCCAGGCTGTACTTTGGGCAGCACTTTGGAACTTTGCAGCGTTCTTTATTGCTGCTTATATTATTGGAGAATTCAAAATTGGTAATACAATTGCCAAAACAGTTAATGAGAATTTTATTACTCTTGAGGTTATATTTTCCGGTCTTATAGCGGCTATTGCCTGGAACCTTCTTACATGGTGGTTCGGAATCCCTTCATCATCATCACATACGCTGATCGGAGGTTTCTTGGGGGCAGCTCTTATGCATGCTTTCATGATGGATTATCATGCCGTGGCTGCAGCACAGCCGGAGCTTGGGATATGGGAGACCACTAAGGAAGCTTTCGTTCAGGTAACCCATCAGGGTGTGGTGAAGTTTGACAAAGTGATTCCTATCTTCCTGTTCATTTTCATGGCACCGATCATAGGGATGATTATCTCCATCATTATTACATTGATTATTGTACACCTTTATAAAAAATCAAACCCGCACAAAGCAGACAAATCTTTCAAAAGATTACAGTTGGCATCGTCAGCATTGTTCAGTTTAGGACACGGCTTGAATGATGCTCAGAAAGTAATGGGAATCATTGGGGCAGCGGTAATTTATTATCATGTTAACATGCTTCAGGATGCTCAATATTTGAATATTCCTTCTGCCGAACGTTTTGATTATTTTGCTCAACATTATATTTGGGTTCCTTTAGTATCATTTATTGCAATTGCCTTAGGGACAATGAGTGGTGGTTGGAAGATCATCAAAACAATGGGTACCAAGATTACGAAAGTAACTTCATTAGAAGGTGTAAGTGCAGAAACTGCAGGGGCTATTACCCTGTTCATTACAGATCACTTTGGTATTCCTGTATCTACTACACATACGATCACAGGTTCTATCATCGGGGTAGGATTAACGAAAAGAATTTCAGCAGTAAGATGGGGAATTACAGTAAGTCTTCTTTGGGCTTGGGTACTTACCATTCCAATCTCTGCAATAGTGGCAGCAATTACCTATCTTGTGGTAACCTTCCTTTTCTAAAAAACAAATCATATAATTATATAAACTTTGTCCGTTTGGGCAAAGTTTTTTGTTTTATAAAGCCCCGAAAAATCGTATTTTTGTTCAAATTAAAAGATTTTATGGAATTTTTAGACAGATACCAGCAGATTGTTGCGGACGCCATCACTAAATATACTTTTAAAGATAAACCTTCGGAGCTGTATGACCCGATGAATTATATTATTTCCCATGGTGGAAAGCGTCTTCGTCCTATTATGGTGCTGATGGCTTGTGAGATGTTCGGCGGAGATCTTACGCAGGCAATTAAGCCCGCTTTGGCTATCGAGTTTTTCCATAATTTCACGCTGATCCATGATGATATTATGGATGAAGCTCCTTTAAGAAGAAATAAGCCTACCATTCATACTTTACACGGTCTTAATGTGGGAATCCTTTCCGGAGACGGATTGATGCTTAAAGCCTATAAGTTTTTTGAGGATCTGGAGCCTGAAATCTTTAAAGCATGTATCAGAATATTTACCCATACCGGGCTTCTGCTTTGTGAAGGGCAGCAGTATGATATCAACTTTGAAACTCAGAAAGACGTTACTTTTGATGACTACATCAGAATGATTACTTATAAAACAGGAGTTTTGAGTGCTTCTTCATTTGAGATTGGCGCTTTGATTGCAAGAGCAGATTTTAAAGATGCCAAAGCTATTTTCAATTTCGGAAAACATATCGGAATTGCATTCCAGATTATGGATGATTATCTTGATGTATTCGGTGATCAGGCACAGTTTGGGAAAAAACATGCCGGAGATATTTACGAAAACAAGAAAACCGTTCTGTATTTGTTGGCAAGAGAACATGCTACCGATGAAGAAAGAAAAGAGCTGGATTACTGGTACTCTAAAAAGACGGAAAATGTTGATAAAGTCTATGGCGTAGAAAAGATATTCAGAAGAACAAAAGTAGATGAAAAAGCGTTACGTCTGATCGAAAAACATAATGAAATCGGACAAAGCTATCTTCAGAAAATAGATGTTCCTGAAGAAAAGAAAAAACCTTTTATCGAACTGGCAAATTATTTGTTGAGAAGAGAAAGTTAATAGAGGTAGTGGATAGTAGGTAGCAGGTAGCAGCATTTACCTGCGATCTATTTCCTGCAACCTAATCCCTATACAATGAAATTCAGAACAGAAGTTGATATTCCTGCCTCAGATAAGAAGATTGAGATTGAAGATAAAATATTTTCAATAGGCTCATGCTTTGCCTCTGAAATGACTGATTTACTTCATGATGGGCAACTTCAGACCCTTAACAATCCTTTTGGGACGATATTTAATCCTTTTTCAATCAATAATGCTATCAACAGATTACATGATTCTGCGTTTTATGAAGAAGAGGAACTGATTACCTATAATGAAGAATATATTTCTCTGGATCATCACACCAGTTTTGATACCCGGTATATTCATCAGACCTTAGATAAAATTAATGGAGCTATTGAAGCAGGAAATTCCTTTCTTCAGGAAGCTGACTGGATTATTATTACCTACGGATCCTCATTTATCTATGAGTTTCTTCCCAAGAACAAACTGGTGGCCAACTGTCACAAAATTCCACAAAAGTTTTTTGAGAAAAGACTGCTTTCCCATCAGGAACTGACAAGTTCTATTTACCAGACGATTCTTGACCTTAAAGATATTTGCAAAGAGGGAATACAGATCCTGTTTACCGTTTCCCCAGTAAGACATATTAAAGATGGAATGGTAGAAAACCAGCTAAGTAAATCCAAATTAATTACAGCCATCCACGAGTCTATTTCTCTCTTTGAAGACTGTCATTATCTGCCGGTCTATGAGATTTTAATGGATGACCTCCGGGATTACCGTTTTTATAAAGAAGATATGATTCATCCAAGCACACAGGCGGTTAATTATATTTTTGAAAAATTTGGAAATGCCTATTTTTCAGTTGATACCCAGAATTTTATTAAAGAAAACTTTAAGATTATTAAGGCACTGGAACATAAAACCAGTGATAAGAAAGACCCTAAGTTTATAGAATTCAGAGAGAAATTAGATCAAAAAATTGAAATTCAGCGTAAAAAGGTAAAACATAAAATTTTTTAAATGCTTGATTTTACTGGAATTGACTATCTGAAAAGTGGGAATGAGAGACAGAAAAGGGCTTATGAAGTTCTTGAAAAATATCAGATTTTTGAAAAATTAAAGAATTATTCACCCATTTTAGCAGGAACTGTTCCTATTGAAATTGATATAGAAGGAAGTGATCTGGATCTTATTTTTGAGATTGATTTAAGATTTGAAGAAGACTTTCTGAATGATTTAATGACTAGCAGGTTTATTCCTTACGATGTGGACGTGGAGCATCCCATTGTAAACGGCGAAAAATGCATTACATTGAATTTTGTACTGGAAGGGTTTCCCATCGAAATTTTTGGACAGAATAAGCCAACAAAAAAGCAAAATGCTTATCTCCATATGGTGGCTGAATATAAAATATTAAAGGAAAAAGGAGAAGAATTTAAACAAAAAATAATAGAACTTAAAAAGCAGGGAATAAAAACAGAGCCGGCTTTCGGAATGTTGCTGGGGCTTGAAAATCCTTATGAAGATCTATTGAAATTTTAAATAAAATGATTGATACACATACACATCTATACGCAGAAGAATTTGATGAAGACAGAAAAGAAGCTATTCAAAGGGCTTTAGATAAAGGAATTACAGAATTCTATCTTCCTGCTATCGATTCTGAATCTCATGGGAAGATGTTGCAGCTGGAAACAGAATATCCGGGACAAATTTTCTCAATGATGGGGTTACACCCTTGTTATGTAAAACCGGAATCGTGGGAAAAAGAACTTGAAATTGTAAAAAATTATCTCGATCAGAGACATTTTCCTGCAATTGGGGAAATCGGGATTGATCTGTATTGGGATAAAACAACTTTGGATATTCAGGTGAAAGCTTTTGAACAGCAGATTGACTGGGCCATAGAAAAGGATCTTCCGATTGTGATTCATACAAGAGAAAGCTTTGATGAGACATTTGAAGTGCTGGAAAGAAAAAAACACCCGAAGCTGAGAGGAATTTTCCATTGCTTTTCAGGAAATCTGGAACAGGCACAGCACGCTGTTGACCTTAATTTCATTTTAGGAATTGGTGGAGTAGTAACGTTCAAAAACGGGAAAATAGACCAGTTTCTGAATGAAATTCCACTGGATAAGATTGTTCTGGAAACAGACTCTCCTTATCTGGCGCCGGTTCCCCACAGAGGAAAAAGAAATGAAAGCTCCTACCTTGATCTGGTAGCCGGTAAACTGGTGGATATCTATGGGAAAGATTTCTCTGAGATAGATCGCATCACTACAGAAAATGCAAAGAATCTTTTTCAGTCATAAAGGTTCTCAACTTTAAGATAAACAAAACCCTCTTCAATTTTGAAAAGGGTTTTATTTTTATTTCTTTCTGGTAAAATTCTTGTTTTTAGGCTTTTTGAAACCTACTGAAGCTCCTGTAGAAGGCTTCTTACGGTTATTATTTGGCCTTGAATTATTACTGTTTCCTGTTGTTTTAGGTTTCTCACCACCTGCATGAAAAGGTTTGTTGTTAGAATCCCTTTTCTGGGCAATCAAATCATCAGTATGGAACGGATGGTCTTTGATCACAGGAATTTTCTTCCCAATCAATTTTTCAGTATTCTTTAAATTCAAAAGATCAAGTCCGTCTACAAAAGATATAGAATTACCTTCAGCTCCGGCTCTACCTGTTCTTCCGATTCTGTGTACATAGGTTTCGGAAACATCGGAAAGTTCAAAATTGATCACGAATTTCAATTCATCAATATCAATTCCTCTTGCTGCAATATCCGTGGCAACAAGAACTCTTGTTTTTCCGGATTTAAAGTTATTCAAAGCATTTTGTCTCGCATTCTGAGATTTATTACCATGAATGGCTTCAGCAGAAATATCGTCTTTCTGAAGTTTTCTCGAAATCTTATCTGCACCGTGTTTTGTTCTTGCAAATACCAATACAGAATCTGAAATATCATTTTGAAGAATGTGAGAAAGCAAATTCAGTTTGTTATCTTTTTCTACAAAATATACAGATTGTTTAATGGTATCTGCTGTAGAAGAAACCGGAGTTACTTCTACTTTTACCGGATTATTCAGGATAGAATTAGCCAGTTTCTGGATTTCAGCCGGCATTGTTGCAGAAAAGAACAAAGTCTGTCTTCTCTGAGGTAAAAGTTTGATGATTCTTTTTACATCATGTACAAATCCCATATCCAGCATTCTGTCTGCTTCATCAAGAACAAAGATTTCAAGGTTTTTTAAGCTGATGATGCCTTGAGCAATAAAGTCAAGAAGTCTTCCTGGTGTTGCTACCAGAATATCAATTCCTTTTCTCAAAGCAGCTTCCTGGTTTCCTTGTTTTACCCCTCCAAAAATAACAAGTTGTTTTAATGGAAGATATTTACCATAAGCGTTAATGTTTTCCTCAATCTGAATGGCAAGTTCTCTGGTTGGTGTAAGGATTAATGCTTTTATATGTTTATTGGGAATTTTATTTTTGGATAAATTCTGTAGAATAGGAATAGAAAAAGCAGCTGTTTTACCAGTTCCTGTCTGCGCGCAGCCTAAAAAGTCTCTACCGTCTAATATATCAGGGATCGATCTTTCCTGGATAGGAGTAGGAGTCGTGTATCCCTGTTCCTGAATTGCTTTTGCAATAGGTTCTATTAAGTTTAAGTCTGTAAAATTCAAATGAATTATTTTAAAATTTAAATAAAAATTCCTTCAGTCTGAAAGAATTACATTCTACAAAGGTAGTCTAAATATTTTTAAGTATCTTATTCCACTTTTTTAGACTTATTGACTATTGGAAAAAAGAAATGGCCACCCAAATATGAGCCGCCTTTTTTTTCTATTAAATGTCTGAAATTTATTTAAATCTATATCCTACACCAGCCTGCAGAAATCCAATTTTAATAGGAACTGCATTGCTTTTATTCATTTCTATAAAATTGAAATTATATCTGGCATCAACAAAAAACTTCTCATTAATCTTATATTCTGCACCCAGGAAAGGAAATAAATTCAAGGTTTTTAAAGATTCATAATTGTGGGTTTCTGCCTCATCAAAAAGATTATCCATTTTTACTTTGGATGATATGTTAAACCCTAAGTTGATTCCTGCAGATGCAGAAAGTTGTGGAACAATATAGTATTTTAATGAAATAGGAACCTGTATCTGATTGAATTTGTAATCAAAGTTCATATTACCCATGCTTACCACTTCACTGCCAACCAACTGATACCAGGGATAAGCATCTTTACCACCCAATTGAGTATACAGTAATTCAGCCTGCAAACCAAATTTAGAAGATAAAGGTTGTTCTGCTACGATACCTGCATAGAAATAGGATTTTGAATCCAGCCCAGTTCCAAAAAATTTCATATTGGATAAGGAATATCCTCCTTTTACACCAAAGCTCATAGATGTCTGGTCTTTTGTATTTTCTTGTGCATTAAATAGTGCTGAGAAAGCAAATACTGCAAGGAAAAAAATGTTTTTCTTCATGTTTATTTTAAATGGTTATTAATTTTACAAAAAAATAATTCCTCCAAATGAAGGAATTACTGTTACAAAGATAATTTAAATATTTTTTTAGTGAAACTATTTCACTTTAGTCCATTCCTGGTTTTTTCTTAAGTTTTCAAAAAATTGATAGACTTCTGAAAGCTTTTCACTTCCGTGTTTTCCATAGTCTTCAATATTTTTTGAAGTACCGTCAGCGAATTTGATTCTTAAATAAGAGGTTGGAAGATCGGTAATGTTTCGCTCACCATATTTGTCGTTTAAGTTTTTTGCATTGAGCCCATCCAGCAAACTGATTAGTTTATTGTAATCCTCTTCCTTGATTGTTCCTTTAAAAGTTCCTTCGCGAGGCTTGGAAAATTCATCTTTTGAAGGTTTATCATTAAAATTAAAATGTTCTGCTTCAAAAACTGCTGTTCTGTCCGGACTGATAGTCATTTTAAAAACAGGACAGAATCCAAAACAGGGAGTTGCCTCATATTCAATAGCAGAATATTTGGAATTTACTTTCTGAGAAGTACACGAAAATAAAAATACAAATGCGCAAAGGCCCAGTAAATATTTCATAGTTTTTTCAATTTCGGAGATTCTCCCAATAATTGTTCCAAAAGACAAAATTTTCCTTTGTTTTTATGTTAAATATATATGGAAAACCTGCTTAACCTTTTATTTTAACCATTAAGATTGTATTAAGATGTTAAGAATATGAAGATAAGCTTCGCTTTACGCTTAAAAATCAGAATGATTTACTTAACTATACTTTATTTTTTAAATCCTTCTTAATGGTTTAAAATATTGTCTAAAAGAAATAGAATTAATTTTATTAAAAAACAGCCTCAGATTTTTCTAAGGCTGTTTTGTATGTTGCAGTTCCATTCTAAAATAAAACTGGTGAATCAATGTTTTTTCTATCCGTGCAATTGTTTCCAGATGGCGTCTTTAAGTTCCATAAGGCCTTCTCCGGTAACTCCTGAGAAGAACAAAGGCTGCTTGTTTTCAGGAAACTCTGCTGCAATTTCTTTTTTCAGTTCATCATCCAAAAGGTCAGATTTTGATACAGAAATAATAAAGTCTTTATCTAAAAGTTCAGGATTGTATTCTTTTAATTCATTCTCCAGAATTTTAAATTCCTGGTAGTGATCTTCAGAATCAGAAGGAATTAAAAATAACAAGATAGAGTTTCTTTCAATATGTCTCAGGAATCTGTGTCCTAAGCCTTTTCCTTCTGCTGCTCCTTCAATAATTCCCGGAATATCAGCCATTACAAAAGATTTGTAATTTCTGTAATCTACAATTCCAAGGTTAGGAGTCAGAGTAGTGAAGGCGTAATTGGCAATTTTTGGTTTTGCTGCAGAAACAGATGCTAAAAGTGTAGATTTTCCAGCGTTTGGAAATCCAACAAGTCCTACATCGGCCAAAATTTTAAGCTCGAAGACAACATAGCCTTCTTCGCCATCCATTCCGGGCTGAGCAAATCTTGGAGTCTGATTAGTAGAAGATTTGAAAAATTCATTTCCTCTTCCTCCTTTTCCACCCAGCATCAAAATTATTTCCTGCTTGTCATCAAGGATTTCTCCGATAATTTCACCTTCTTCATTTTTAGCGATAGTCCCAATGGGAACATCAATATAAATATCAGAACCGTCAGCTCCTGTAAGCTGGTTTTTCGCTCCGTTTTCACCTCGTTCTGCTTTTATGTGACGGGTGTATCGAAGTGGAAGCAAAGTCCATTCATTAGCATTTCCTCTCATGATGACGTGTCCGCCACGACCTCCGTCGCCACCGTCAGGACCACCTTTAGGGATATACTTTTCACGGCGAAGGTGGGCAGAGCCAGCACCTCCGTGTCCGCTTTTACAATGGATCTTTACGTAATCTACAAAGTTAGACATATAGTTTGTGTTGCGAGTTGCAGGCTACGGGACGAAATTTTCTATCCCGCACCCGTATCCCGATTATTTAATTTTCTCTACTTCAGCGAAAAGTTTTTGGGAAATTTCATCAATTTCTCCAACACCGTTTACCTCTACATATTTACCCTGCTGCTTATAAAGCTCGGCAACTTCTGCTGTTTTAGTATAATATTCTTTAATTCTGTTTTCGATGATCTCTACATTGCTGTCGTCTGATCTTCCACTGGTTTCACCTCTTTTCAGAAGTCTTTCAACCAAAATTTTATCCTCTACTACCAATGAAAGACAGATGTCAATATTGTCATTCAGTACTTCCTTAACGATGGTTTCCAAAGCTTCTGTCTGTGCAGTTGTTCTTGGATATCCGTCAAAAATAAAACCATTGGTATCAGTAGGTTTTTTGATCTCATCGATCAGCATATCTGTTGTTACCTGATCCGGAACCAATTCTCCCTTATCGATGTATGACTTAGCCAGTTTTCCAAGTTCAGTGTCATTTTTCATATTGTATCTGAAAAGATCACCTGTTGAAACCTGTTTTAAATTGAATTTCTCGATTAGATTCTGAGCTTGTGTTCCTTTTCCACTTCCTGGAGGGCCGAACAGAACAATGTTTATCATAATGTTGATACGCTTCCAGCCATTAGTAATACACTGTTGGCTTTTAGCTTTTTTAAGTTAATATTTTACTTTTATTTCGATTAAGTTTTAAAGCTAACAGCCAATAGCCAGTAGCTAATGACAATAATTAATGGTTGATTTGTCCGTCTTCCAATTGATATAAATTAGGTAGGTTTCTTCCCAATTCATCATAATCAAGTCCGTATCCAAGTACAAATTTGTTTGGAATTTCCATTCCGATATAATCCAGCTTGAAATCTTTCTTGTAAATCTCAGGTTTCAGTAAGAAACTAGCCAGCTTTACAGATTTAGGACGTTGTGTTTCCTTAAAATATTTGAAAAGACTCTCAACAGTGTTTCCTGTATCTACGATATCTTCTACGATAATAATGTGACGGTCTCTTACGTCTTTGGTAAGTTCCATTTTCTGATAAACAATCCCTGTAGATTCAGTTCCTACATAAGAACTCATTTGAATGAAGGCAATTTCACATTCCCCCGGGTAATATTTTAAAAGATCTGAGAAGAACATCACCACCCCATTTAAAACGCCAATGAAAACAGGCACTTCATCTTTGTAATCTTCATAAATTCTTAACGCTGTCTCTTTTACAATTTCCTGAATTTCGGCATCCTTTAAATAAGGAACGAAAGTTTTGTCGTGAACTTTAATGCTTTCCATAAAATTTTTAGTAGGAGGCAAAGTTACGGATTTTTGATTAAAATACTTTCCTGTTTTTATTAGTTTGACAGTTTGATGGTTTCGGGATGACAAAGTGAGGGATTATGATGAAGCCTGTTTAAATCAGAATAAGTATAAGTCATTGAACAACATAGGAAGCTATAGCCTTAGAAAAATGAATTCTTTGGAAGAGAATAAATAACCGGTGTTTAAGTGTGGAAGAAAAAAGAGATGATAAATATCCTGATAATTTATGAAAAAATGAATATTGCGGAAAATGAGTATCTTTGTTCCTTCAAAACCCAAAATACGGACATGTAGGATATCATTTCTTTCAGATTCAATAAAACAGTAACGAAGATGTTACTGGTGTTCAACCATTTTTTAAGAAAGAAATCATGATTTTACTACAAAATATATCCTTTGGGTTTCCGGGAGGAGATCTTCTATTTAATTATACCCATTTAACGATACCTTCTCACACCAAATCTGCATTGGTGGGAAGTAATGGCATGGGAAAATCAACCCTGCTGAAAATGATCGCGGGTGAAATACAGCCTTTAAGCGGAAATATTACTACTTCAGGTTCTGTTTTTTATATTCCTCAGATGTTTGGGAACTTTAATCATCTTACTATTGCTGAATGTCTTAAAATAGATCAGAAACTGAATGCGCTCCAAAAAATTACCAATGGAGAGGTTGATGAAATTTATTTTGAAATTCTCAATGACGATTGGGATATTGAAGAGCGTTGTCAGCAGGCATTGGAACATTGGGGACTTGACAATTTTGAACTGTCTCAAAAACTGGAAGGCCTGAGCGGCGGTCAGAAAACCAAGGTCTTTCTTGCCGGCATTCAGATCAGTCAGCCTGATATCATCATATTGGATGAACCTACTAACCATTTGGATCTTGATGGAAGGAAGATCCTGTATGATCTTATTGATAAAACAGATGCAACAGTAGTTATTGTAAGCCACGACCGGACTTTGCTTAATCTTGTTGATACCATCTTTGAATTAAGCAATCAGGGAATTGCCACGTATGGAGGAAACTATGATTTCTATGCAGAGCAAAAAGAAGTAGAGGAAGAAGCTTTATATAATGATATCCATGCAAAAGAACGGGCCTTGAAAAAGGCGAAAGAGAAAGAAAGGGAAACACTGGAACGGAAACAGAAACTGGATGCAAAAGGAAAGCAAAAGCAGGAAAAATCCGGTGTTGCACGAATTATGATGAACACGCTTCGGAATAATGCTGAAAAAAATAGTTCAAAGCTGAAAAGTGTGCACGCAGAGAAAATCAGCGGGATTTCAGATGGTTTGAGAGACCTGCGTTCCTCCTTAAAGAATTCTGAACAGATGAAAGTGAACTTTAATGATTCCAATCTGCATTCAGGGAAGATTTTAATTACGGCTGAAGATATTAATTTCAATTATGGAAATGGAAATCTATGGAAAGAAAATGTCAACCTTGAGATCCGAAGCGGGGAAAGAATTTCTATCAAAGGTTCGAATGGCTCAGGAAAAACAAGTCTGATAAAACTTCTGTTGGGAAATACTGAACCTTCCGAAGGAATAATAGACAGAGCGGAGTTTAACAGCATCTATATTGATCAGGAATATTCGCTGATTGATAATGATTCTACTCTTTATGATTTTGTCCAGACCTTTAATGATCATGCACTGCAGGAATTTGAGGTGAAAACATTACTGTCCAGATTTTTATTCGGTAAAGATACCTGGGACAAAAAATGTGGAATGCTGAGTGGAGGGGAGCGTTTGCGCTTGCTTCTATGCGGACTTTCCATCAGCAATAAAGCTCCGGATATGATCATTCTTGATGAACCCACGAATAACCTGGATCTTCAGAATGTGGAAATTCTCACCCATTCCATTAAAGATTATCATGGAACGCTGTTAGTTATCTCGCATGATGAAGTTTTTCTGGAAGAGATTGGGATTGATCGGGAATTGATGCTTGGCTAAGTGATTATTTGTATAATGTGGAATATATTCAATAGGGGAGGGTTTTAGCTCGTCTTCATTATCAAAACAGTTTCATTGGCTTTGTCCAAAACATGTAAGAAAATCTGGAAATTTATTTCCAGGTTTTTTTATAAATTTTAAGTAACATAACCTTTGTTATTGCGGGCAAAGCGAAGCAATCTCTATCCAGCCTGTAAATTTCCCTGTTTTATTTTATTCAGAATAATATCCATCTTTTGAGGCAGGTCATAATCACCTGAAAGCTCAATCAAAGGAGTATTCATCTCAGACAGCCATTCCAGATGGGCTTTTAGTGTTCTGTTGGCAACACCTGTATTGTGATCATAATCTTTAGCCCAATCCATAAACTCCTGGAATTTTTCTGCTCTTTCCGGATGGGTAATAATTTCTTCGCCATATCTTTCATACTCTCTTTTTCGCAGTCTGTCCAGTCGTACTTCAGGAGGAAGATAGAGGAAAATAATCAGGTCAAATGCCGGAAATACATTTTCACCCCAATGAATGATTGAACCTCCAAAAATCCAGCTGTCTGTGGAGTGGAGTTTATCTGAAACAGCTGCGTTTCTTATTTCCGGGTTTTGTCTTTCTGTAAAGGGATTTGATGTGGTAAGCCAGAAAAAATCATCACTGTCAAAGTATTCAAGATTGAGTTCCTCAGATAATGCTTTTCCTAAAGTGGTAACCCCGGAACCTGAAGCTCCGAAAATATGTATTCTCATGACTTTTTAAGTTTATTAAAGCTGCTGAAATTGAATGATCTGCGAGAGTCTTTATGATTTTAAAATCCAGTTATAGATCTCATTCAGGACTTCTTCTCTTATGGATTCATTTAAAATCTCATGACGCATTTCCGGATAGATCTTTACTTCCACATTCTGAAAACCGTCTGTTTTTAAATTGTTGACTGTATACATTACGCCTTTTCCAAAATCACCTATCGGATCATTCTGTCCGCTTACAAACAGAAAAGGAAATGACTGAGAAATAGTGGCAGCCCAGTTTCTCGCCGTAGCTTTTTTATAAACAGTAAATAAAGTATAAAAAGCGTTATGGGTAAACGGAATTCCACAAAGTTCATCCTGCTCAAAAGCTTTTCTGTTGTTAGGATTTACGCTCAGCCAGCTGGTATCACTGAAATCTTTATCCTTTTTAAAATGTTTGTTATTAACGCTCGTAAAAACAGAATTCAAAAAAGTACGATGACGAGGGGCGATGGCATTGGTTAATGATAAATAAACTCTCAATACATCTATTCCCGGTAAAGGCCCGCCGGTTCCTGTAATAATAGCTCCTGCAAATTTAGTGCTTGCTTTTTGAAGAAGACATCGTGTAATAAAAGATCCCATAGAATGCCCCAAAATAAAATGCGGAACATCCGGATATTGCTCTGCGAGATAATCTGCCATCATTTCTGCATCTGCAACAAGTCTTTCATCCGGTTTTTCAAGCTGAAAGAAACCAATGTCTTTTTTCTCTTTGACAGATTTTCCGTGTCCCAAATGATCATAGGTCAGTACAGCAATGCCATGACTGGCAAAATATTCTGCAATTTCCGCATACCTTCCACTGTGTTCCTGCATGCCGTGAACAATGAGAAGGGTGGCTTTTGCTGTTTGTGGAGAGAATAGAGTGTGGAAAAGCTGAGACTTACTGTCTGTAATCGATGATAAATAGGTTGAGTGTTGGGATGAGGTCATAGCAATTGGAATATTATTTTATTTCAATTTCTGGAAGTTTATAATTTCCAACAATTTCAATTAATTTTGAAGTATTGGCTTTTAAATTATTAAAGAAAGAATCCATATTTTCCGGGTATCCTCTTTCACTCATTGCAAAAAGAAGAATACCTTTATTTTTACCCTTATTAACAAGTTTATAGCGGTAAATATTTCTTTCTGCAATTAATATCTCCTTGCCATCCTTTGAATTTTCACTGATAAGAAAATCTAAAATATACTCTCCATTATTTTCAAAAATCTGATAATTGACAACAGGGTTGTTTTTTTTCATCTCCTGAAGTTCACCTACTTTTTGATCAACAATATCTTTAAGATTGAAATCCCCTTTTATAAAGTCGATTAAAATCATGCTACCATATTTATTGATATTTTCATTTGAGCTTAAATATTCTTGCTTGTAGTAATTTTCATTGGGATGCGAGCTCCAAACAAGATTATATTCTTTTTGATTCAATTTGATAGGACCCGATATATTTAGATAATCATTTACTTTATTTTGAGCATTTACATAAAGCAGAGGTACTATTAAAAGTAAAATCAGAATTCTTAATTTCATTTTGTATAATTTCTAAAGTAAATATAACCCATTTTATATACTTGTGAAAGTAAAATTATATATATAAAGTAATATTCAACCTCATGATTTTCATCCCAACTCAAAATAAATATCCTCTATAATTTGGTCGTCATTTTTTTTAAAAGTAATTTTGCACGAATCTAAAAACAAAAGTAAAATATGTCAACTTATGTAGTTGTAGGTCTTCAGTACGGAGATGAAGGCAAAGGAAAAATCACGGATGTTTTATCAGCAAAATCGGACTATGTAGTACGTTTCCAGGGTGGAGATAACGCAGGTCACACGGTTTATGTGGGTGAAGAAAAATTCGTTTTGCACCTTCTTCCTTCAGGAGTTCTTCAATGCAAAGGGAAATGTATCATTGCGAACGGAGTAGTGGTAAACCCTAAGTCTTTTATTAGAGAAGTTGGTCAGATCGAGAGCAAAGGCTTGAGAACAGATCACATCTTTATCAGCAGAAGAGCGCATGTGATCATGCCTTACCACATCCTTTTGGATACTTACCGTGAAGAGGAACACGGAGGAACTCAGATTGGAACTACCAAAAAAGGAATCGGACCTTGTTATGAAGATAAAATTGCAAGAATCGGGATCAGAATGGTAGATCTTTTAAATCCAGAAATTTTAAGAGATAAAATTGAGAAAAACTTAAAAGTTAAGAATTCTCTTTTTGAAAAATATTACGGAAAACCAACATTAGACGTTGAAGAAATCTACAACGAATATTTAGCAATCGGAAAACAGCTTCAGGACAGAATCGTTGATACTGAATTAGAGCTGAACGAAGCGATCAGAGACGGTAAAAACGTATTATTCGAAGGAGCACAGGCGTTGATGTTGGATATCGACTTCGGTACTTATCCATATGTAACTTCATCTTCTCCGTCTACAGGAGGAGTTTGTACAGGAGCTGGTGTTCCGCCAACTTCGCTTCAGAACTTAATCGGTGTGGCAAAAGCATACTGTACAAGAGTTGGAAACGGACCTTTCCCTTCTGAATTAGATAACGAACTAGGTGAGAAAATCAGACAGATCGGTGGTGAATTCGGAGCTACTACAGGTAGACCGAGAAGAACAGGTTGGTTAGACCTTGTTTCTTTAAAGCACGCTTGTATGATCAACGGAATTAACAATCTTGTGATCACTAAGCTTGACGTTCTTACAGGAATTGAAAACCTGAAAGTAGTAACACATTACAAAACTGAAGACGGGAAAATTATTGATTATTTCACTTCTTCAACAGAAAAGCTATACAATTACGAGCCAATCTATCAGGATTTACCAGGTTGGAGCGAAGATATTACAAAAGCAAGAAGCTATGATGAACTTCCTGACACTGCTCAGAAATACATCGAGTTTATTGAGAAATACTTAGGAATCAATGTATACTTAGTTTCTGTAGGTCCTGAAAGAAGTCAGAACATCATCAGAAAAGAATTATTCTAATTTCTTAGACTATAAAATAACAGAGAGACTATCATTGGATGGTCTCTTTTTTTTGTTTAAAAATTAATGAATTTCGTTTTTTACCTGAATTAGTCACCCCATGTCAAGGTTCTAAACCTTGACATGGGTGCAGCTTAAAAGAGAATATTTGATTTTAAGATCTTCATTTATTGAAATCCTCTTATATTTAATATTAATTTTAATCTAATGGAAGAAAATAAAATACCCCAGCGTTTTCTGGATAATATTGTGATCAGTTTATATCTTACCATTACATATGCTGTTTTGATTATTGTTTACTTAGGCTTACCATTCAGTATAAGTTCAGATTTCTTACTGATTCTGTTTATTGTCTGCAGTTTGATTTTTAGCATAGGAGCAATCTATTTTGCTGCTAAAAGTTATTCAAAAACAAAGATCAGTTCTGTTATTCTCATTATTATTAATGCTTTGGGATTATTAATACCGCTAACTCTTCTTATCCTGCTTATATAATCTTTTCTACTACGCTAAGGCTATGGTATTTGTGGCTTGTTGTTCTTATTTACTTTTATGAGAAATAGAGCTGTTTTTCTGTGCAACTTTCTATTTAAAAATGTTAAAATTCAAACATTATCATAAAATTTTCTAATATTATGTTGTTTTGCTAAAATTTTGGCAAATGTTTTGATATTACAACATTGCTTATCGATAAGAGCTAACCAAACTAATAATCAAAATTTTTAACAGTTTAAAAAGTAGTAGTGATGAAACAACATAATCAAAACCAGGAATTTCGTTTTAACGAAGTTCTCTTTGAGCACCGCAATAAAGAATATGGTGCCTATGCATTAAGAAACGAATCAGATCGAATATTAACCAAAGCGCTTTTTATCGGAGCAAGTTTAATGGCCGCAGTATCTATTACTCCGTTTGTGATTTCTGCAATGAAATCAGATGTAATGATAGATAGAATTAAGGATAATGGTGAAAGAAGAATAATTAAAATTGTTGAACCACCTGAAAAAGATCCTCCTGTCCAGATTGTAAAAACTGTTGCACCTCCAAACACGAAAACGTTTGACAGTACAGTGCCTACACCATCAAGTGAAGCTAAAGATGACGTAAAAAAAGATCCTGTACCGGATGACGCTGTTGCGGGCTTTGTAAACAACTTTAAAGGAGATCCTGTAGCACCTAATACACCGAATGTTCCAGTATCAGTAGGAACAGGCCCTGTAATTAATACTCTGCCACCGGTAATTTCTGATCCGGTGGATAAAAATAAAATTGCAGAATCTGGAGAACTTGGCGTAGAAGCTAATTTCACAGGAGGAATAGACTCCTTCAGAAATAAAGTAATGAACAACTTCGATGGTTCAGGATTTGAATCAGAAGATGTAGTAAAAACGACAGTTACCTTTATTGTAGAAATGGACGGAACCATCTCAGGGGTAAAAGCTAATGGAACCAACGCCGACTTTAACAGTGAAGCTATGAGAACAATCAAAAATATCTCAAGCAAAGGAAAATGGATTCCAGCCAAAAACAAAAAAGGAGAATTCGTAAGAAGTTATTTCAAATTTCCTATCTCAATGAAGTTTGATAATTAATAAGGAAAAACACATTTCAAATAGTTATCCACAAAGATTTTTTTTTGTGGATAATTTTTTTTATTGCTAAATTGCTTATTAACAATATTTTAACTCAATTTTGATTTTCCCCACTCACTGAGAGCAAAGAAAAAAGTGTATTTTTGAAACTTAAAGTTCTAATAATGGCAAAAATCATAGGTATTGCTAATCAAAAAGGAGGCGTTGGTAAAACTACCACCGCTGTCAACTTGGCGGCAGCATTAGGAGTATTGGAAAAAAGAATATTAATCATTGATGCTGATCCTCAGGCGAATGCTACATCCGGTCTGGGTGTTGAAGATGTTCAGTATTCTACTTATAATCTTTTGGAGCATAGTGCAGAAACAAGAGTTTGCATCAAAAGAACTGCGACTCCGAACCTGGATATTATTCCGTCGCATATTGATTTGGTAGCTGCGGAAATTGAATTGGTAGACAAGGAGGATCGTGAGTATATGCTGAGAAAAGCACTGGCAAGTGTAAGAGACGATTATGACTATATCATCATCGACTGTGCACCGAGTTTAGGTCTTATTACAGTAAACGCTCTTACTGCAGCAGATTCTGTAATTATTCCGATCCAGTGTGAGTATTTTGCATTAGAAGGACTGGGGAAACTTTTGAATACCGTTAAAAACGTTCAGAAGATCCATAATAAAGATCTTGGGATAGAAGGTCTTCTTCTTACGATGTATGACAGCCGATTGAGATTATCCAATCAGGTAGTGGAAGAAGTAAATCTGCACTTCCCGGAAATGGTTTTTGAAACCATTATCAGCAGAAACGTAAGATTGAGTGAAGCACCAAGTTTTGGAGAAAGTATCCTGAATTATGATGCAGAAAGTAAAGGAGCTGTTCAGTATATTCAATTAGCTGAAGAAGTTCTTTTAAGGAACGAAAACTTAATAAAGAATTAAATTAATAATAAATGGCCAATAAGTGTATGCTGGTCATCACTTGTTAAACATCATTTATCAATTATATCTATGAAGGACAAAAAAAGAGCTATGGGACGCGGTTTGGGCGCTATTTTAAGTGCAGAATCTAAAGCAACTGTCAATTCAGCTACTGATGAAGGAGCAGATAAGTTTGTGGGAAATATTGTAGAAGTTTCGCTTGAAGATATCTATCCGAACCCGACGCAGCCGAGAACTTATTTTGATGAAAAAGCATTAAACGAGCTTGCACAGTCAATTGAAAACCTAGGTGTAATCCAGCCGATTACCCTGAGAAAAGATGGTGAAAAGTTTGAAATCATTTCCGGGGAAAGACGTTACAGAGCAACTAAAATTGCAGGGTTAACGACTATTCCTGCCTATATCCGTTTAGTAAATGATCAGGAACTTCTTGAGATGGCTCTTGTTGAAAATATCCAGAGAGAAGATCTTGATGCCATCGAAATTGCATTGACTTATCATAGGCTTTTAGAGGAAATAGGACTTACACAGGAAAATCTGAGCCAGAGAATAGGAAAGGACAGAAGTACCATTACCAATTCTATCAGGCTGTTAAGACTAAATCCGGATATTCAGAATGCTATCAGAAGCGGTGAAATTTCTGCAGGACACGGCAGAGCAATCATCAGTCTTGAAAGTGAAGAAGATCAGCAGGTTTTGTTCGAGCTTATTATCAAAGAAAAATTAAACGTTCGTCAGGCAGAGCAGGCTGCTGCTGCATTGAAAAATCCAAAATCTCCCGCTGCAAAAAAAGCAAAAGTGGAGCTTTCCAATAACTATAAAAAAGCCCAGAAGACAATCGCTGATATCTTGGAAGTAAAAGTGGAAATCAAATCTTCTGGAAATGGTAAAAAAGGTAAAATTGTCCTGGACTTCAAAAATGAAGAAGAGCTGGAATATATTTTATCCCATATTAAATAATGAAGAAAATATTTTTCACATTTTTCTTGTGTATCGCTGCATTGGCCTATTCACAAGTAAAACCTATTGATACCGTTCGGATGCAGACTCCTCCGAAAGAGGAACCCCGTGTGGTAAAACCAGGTAAAACAGAAGCAAAGATCATTGAAGATCTGGAAAAAGCCAATGGTCCCACAGTAAAAACTATAAAATTGAATCCCACCAGAGCAGGATTATATTCTGCTGTTTTACCGGGATTGGGACAGTTTTATAACAAAAAATACTGGAAAATTCCCATTGTTTGGGGAGCAGTAGGAGCCGGAGTGGGGATTGCTGTATGGAATGACAACCAGTATAAAAAATATCGTGAATACTACATCGCGAAACTTAATGGAACACCCAATGAGTTTGTGGACAGCCACCCGTTTTTAGATAAAAGAGCATTGGGGAACGCCCAGGACAGAGCGAAGAGACAAAGAGATTATGCTATTGCAATTACAGGACTTATTTATATTCTGAATATTGTAGATGCCGTAGTAGATGCTCACCTTTACGAAAGCCGTCATGACCCGGATTTGGTTTTTAAACCATCTGTTATTCAGGATCAGTATGGGTACAGTGCTCCCAAAACAGGGTTCAGTTTAAGTTATAGATTTTAGAAGACAACATATCTGCTAAAGACTTCGGTTGAAAGCAGTATTTAAAAATAAAAAAGATTATATGAAAATAGCATTAGTTGGTTATGGTAAAATGGGTAAGATCATTGATGAGATCGCACAGAAACGAGGTCATGAAGTAGTTGCCCGTCTTAAGGAAACCCCAACTGCTGAGAATCTTAATAATCCGGATGTTGTGATTGAATTCTCATTGCCGGAAGTGGCATTTGAAAACATCAAAGCTTGTCTTGAAAATAAAATTCCGGTGATCTGTGGAACTACAGGCTGGCTGGATCAAAAAGAAGAAATAGAAAAACTGGCTGTAGAAAACGACTCTGCATTCCTATATAGTTCCAACTTTAGTTTAGGAGTCAATTTATTTTTTGCTTTAAACGAAAAGCTTGCAGATCTGATGAAAAATGTAGATGAATACTCTTGCCAGTTGGAAGAGATTCACCATATCCATAAAAAAGATGCTCCAAGTGGAACTGCTATTTCTATTGCAGAAGGAATCATCCAAAACAATCCTAAATTTGATGCCTGGAAGCTGGAAGAAACAGAAGGTAAACAATTAGGGATTTTTGCAGTACGTGAAGATGAAGTTCCGGGAACTCATAGCGTGTATTACAGAAGTGAAGTAGACGAAATCGAGATCAAGCACACTGCTTTCAACAGAAACGGTTTTGCGCTGGGAGCTGTAGTAGCTGCCGAATGGATCAAAGATAAAAAAGGAAACTTCGCAATGAAAGACGTTTTGGGACTTTAATTTGTAACAAATTCTGTAAATTGCAGACAAATAAACAGAAAATGATGAATAGTGAATTGTAAACAGCGGACTGCTTTTATCATTTATTACTCATCATTTTTATTATAAGAATAGGCACAAAAAATTTATGAATTATTTTTTAACTTATACAGTATATGTCCTCATACTATCCGTATTGATGGGCGTTTCATCTTGGAAACTGTTCAAGAAAATGGGCTATAGCCCTTTATTTGCTTTTATCCCTTTCTACAACTATTTCATCATTCTGAAAGAAACAAAACATCCGAAATGGTGGGCGATTCTGTCTTATCTTCCGATTGTAGGGCCAATCATGATGTCTGTTTTCCACCTTTATCTGGTGAAAAAGTTCGGGAAAACCCTTTTCAAAGATCAGATTCTTACCGTGATCCTGCCGTTTATTTACATGGCTGTGATCAACTATTCTAAAGATGTAGAGTTAGAAGATGAAAATGCAAACGACCTGTTTCTTACAGACGAAGAAAAAAATGATAAAAAGAAAGATACATTCGTAGGTTCTATTACCTTCGCGGTAGTTTTTGCAACCATTATCCACGTTTTTGTAACACAGCCTTTTGGGATTCCTACAGGATCTATGGAAAGAACATTATTGGTGGGTGACTTCCTTTTTGTAAACAAATGGAGCTATGGTTACAGACTTCCGATGCGTCCGGTAGCAATACCTTTCCTTCAGGGGACCATTATGGATACAGGACAGAAAGGTAACCCGAAGGATGATCCAAAATCTTACGTAGACGGAATAAAGCTTCCTTACACAAGAATTTTACAATTCAACAAGCCGCAGAAAAATGATGTGGTGGTTTTCAACTATCCTCAGGATTCTGTACATACAGCGATCGACAGAAAAGATCCTTACGTAAAACGTTGTGTTGCTACAGCAGGTGATACTTTTGAAATGAGAGCCGGAAGACTTTTCGTTAACGGAAAGCCGGAAGTTGTTTTAGGAGATCAGGAAGTACAGCACAGATATATTGTAACAACCGATGCTCAATTAGATATCCCAACCTTATATAAAGCTTATGGATTTTTACCGGTTCAGGAGTTTCAACAGGATAACGGAGGATTTATTTATGGTTTTCAGGGGTTAACGGATAAGACGGCTAAAGAAATTAAAGAACTTCCTCATGTTCTTGATATGAAGGAAGAAGTTTCAGCAAAAGGTGAAGCTGCAGTATATTACAGAGATGAAGCCAAAACAAAGATTGATACTACTCAGTCTATTTTCCCGATCAACAAACCTTGGAATCAGGATTGGTACGGCCCGCTTAGAATTCCTAAAAAAGGAGATGTGGTAGCTATCAACCAGGAAACACTTCCAACCTATCAGTGGATCATTTCTGAATATGAGCACAACAGTTTAGAGAAAAAGAACGGGAAAATCTTTATCAACGGAAGAGAAGCAACCCAGTATACTATTCAGCAGGATTATTATATGATGGTAGGGGACAATAGAGATGCTTCTTTAGATGCAAGATTCTTTGGTTTTGTTCCTGAAGAAAATATTGTAGGAAAGCCAATGTTTACATGGATGAGTCTTCAGGGTGCATTTGCAGACAGCAGTTCTACTTATCAGGCGCCATTCAAAATCCGTTGGGAAAGAATGTTCAAAGCAACCAATACAGGAGAAGCCAATAAAACCTCTTACTGGTGGATTGCAGCGATGATCCTGATCTTGTTCTTCGGATGGGAATATTTCGTAAAATTATTCAGAAAGAAAAAAACTGAAGACGATTAATAGAAAAATTAAACTTAAAATAGAATGAAGTATTTGAAAAAATACTTCATTTTTGCATTATGAATATGAAGAATGTATTATTGCCGGCATTTTATTTGCCCCCAATTTCATGGTTTTCAGTGTTGTTAAATCCTGAGAATGAAATTACATTGGAACAGTTTGAGAGCTTTCCCAAGCAGACTTATAGAAACAGAGCGAACATCTATGGAGCCAACGGAAAACTGTCTTTAATAATCCCTATCCATCATAACGGAAAAAGAGAATTTAAAGATGTTGAAATTTCTTACCGTGAAGATTGGAGAGCCCTGCACTGGAAATCAATCAAAACAGCATATCAGAGTTCCCCTTATTTTGAATACTATGAAGATAAGTTCAGAAAAATATTTGAGCTTCAGGAAAAGTATCTTCTTGATTTTAACCTTAAAGGGATAGAAGTCATCCAACAGATACTTAAAACAGAAAAGGCACACTCTTTGAATGAAGAATATATCAAAAATCCTGAGAGTATTAATTTCAGAGAAAAGTTTTCGGCAAAACTTCCTTCAGAGTTTCAGATGGAAGAATATTACCAGACGTTTTCTGATAAATTCGGATTTTTGGAGGATTTGTCGGTTCTTGATCTTCTATGCAATAAAGGTCCGGAATCGCTTATGTATATAAAAAATATAAAACAAGCATATTAGCATACCATCGCTATTAATGGAATTTTCAGCATACAGCAGATGAAGTTGGCGATTGGTATATCTTTTTAAAAAATAAATTTCAACATATGAAAAAGGTATTATTAGCTGCAGTTTTTTTAGCAGGTTTTAGTTTTTCTTTCGCACAGGAATCTAAAGCTAAAAGTATTGATCCAAACGAAGACAAAGATCTGATGACATGGTATCATAAGGATTTTACAACTTCAAAAGTATATGGGGTAAATACGGCAAATGTTTATAAATACTTAGAATCTAAAGGACTGAAGCCTAAAACCGTTGTGGTAGGAGTTTTGGATAGTGGAGTACAGGTAGACCACCCCGGATTGGTAAATAATCTTTGGTCAAACCCTAATGAAATTCCCGGAAATGGTAAAGATGATGACGGAAACGGATATATTGATGATGTACACGGTTGGAACTTCATTGGAGGTAAAAACGGTGATATTGATATCGACAATATGGAAGTGACAAGAGTCGTTGCCAAATACAAACCTGTTTTTGAAGGAAGTGATTCTACTAAGAATAAAGCAAATCAGGCTCAAATGAAAGAAGAGTTTGAAATGTATATGAAGGCCAAAGATATGTTCAATACAAAAAGTATCGAGGCTCAACAGGATTTTATGACCTATTCTATGCTGAATGAGCTGATTCCTAATATGGTTAAATTATTAGGAGGTAAGCCTGTAACAGCTGAAACACTTTCAGCAATTAAAGCCCCTACAGATCAAAAAGATGCAATCGCACTGGAATTCCTGGGCCAGATTTCTCAAAGTCCTGAATTCAAAGGAAAATCTTCCACTGAATTTGAAAAAAAGATGAAGGAAGAGATGAAGGAGGCAATAGACCATTTTGCTCCGGCAGCAAAACAATATGATCTTTCCTATGATCCTAGAAAAGAGATTGTAGGTGATAACTATGATGATTATTCTGAAAAAGGCTATGGTAACAATCATTACGAAGGACCGGATGCAGAACATGGAACTCACGTAGCAGGAATCATTGCAGGACTTCCCCAGGGAAAAGAGATTCAGCACGGGGTAGCTTCAAAAGTTGCTAAGATCATGTCTGTAAGAACAGTTCCAAATGGCGATGAAAGAGATAAGGATGTTGCCAACGCCATCAGATATGCAGTAGATAACGGAGCGAAAGTTTTAAATATGAGCTTCGGGAAACCTGTTTCCCCGGGTAAAAATGTAGTCTGGGATGCTTTTAAATATGCCGAAGATAAAGGGGTACTTTTGGTAAAAGCTGCAGGTAATGAAAATGAAGATGTAGCAGAACATCTGGCATATCCTACCAACTTTAAAAATGTTACTGATGAAAAACCATTTGTAAGCAATGTTCTTGTGGTAGGAGCAAGTACCAATAAAAACAGTGCTTTGAGAGCCGATTTTTCTAACTACAATAAAAAAATGGTGAATGTTTTCGCTCCGGGAGAGGAAATTTATTCTACCGTTCCTAAAAACGAATACAAATACCTTCAGGGAACTTCTATGGCTTCCCCTGTGGTAGCTGGAGGAGCTGCTGTTTTATTAGCATATATGCCGGATCTGAAACCTTACCAGATTATTGAAGCGCTTGTGAAAAGCAGCAATCCAAGTACTGCAAACGGATTCACAGATCAATCGCAGGCAGGTGGTGTTATCGACCTGAAAAAAGCTGCGGAATATGCCTATACCAATTTCTACAAAGGAAAGCCGTCAAGTACTGCTAAGCCTTCGAAATCCGTAAAAATGGCTGTTAAAAAATAATTTATCTCCCTGTGTTTAAGGAGAAACCATAGAAAGTCCGGATTTTTTTCGGACTTTTTATTTTTTATTTTAAATTTTGGCACGGTTTTTTGTAACTTTATAATAACAAAATAATAAACAACAAAATGAAAAAGTTACTACTTGCAGGGATGTTGGGAACATCACTTTTTGCAGTGTCGTGTTCCTCTGTTAACAAAGCAGCTACATCTCAAAATCAAAGAGCAGACTTCCTTAAATTAAAAGGAGATTGGCAGATCGTGAGCGTAGATTATGAAAAAGGCTATAAAATCAAACCTTTTGATGAAGGTGCAGATGCGCAGTGTTTCGTAGGAAGCCACTGGAGACTGATTCCTAACAACTGGACAGGAGCGTATACTTTGAACGGAGGTGGAGATTGCCCGGCAATTACACAACCTATCAAGTTTGAAGTAAAAGACGGTAACACGTTTATGTTTAAAAAAATTGCTCAAGGTACTAAAGCAAAACAAAATACAGCCGGTTATACAATGACGTTAATCAGCCAGACTACAGATCAGTTTTCTCTTCAGCAAGATGTTCCTTTTGAAGGAGGCAATGTAAAAGTAGTTTACAACTTCCAGAGAGCAGGAATGAAATAATTTATCAACATAAAAGATCAAAAAAATGAATTTTAATAAAACATACGTAGGAGCCCTTTTCTTGTCATCAGCATTATTATTGACAAGCTGTGAGGCGGTTCAGAATTCAAATCACCAACAAAGAGGTACAGCAGTAGGTGTTGCTTCAGGAGCAGTACTTGGAGGTATCTTGGGTAACAATGTAGGAAAAGGAGGAAATGGAGCTATTGGTGCTGTATTAGGTGGTATTATCGGTGGTGTAGCTGGTAATGTTATCGGTAACAAAATGGACAAGCAGGCTAAAGATATTAAAGAAACTTTACCAGGAGCTCAGGTAGAAAGAGTAGGAGATGGTATTAAAGTAACAATGAACGAAAGTATCGTTAATTTTGCATTCGACTCTTCAAACCTTACTTCTGTTGCACAGACTAACCTGGATAAACTGGCTCAGGTATTAGTGAATAACCCTGATACCAATATCAATATCTACGGACATACAGACAGCGTAGGTAAAGATGCTTACAACGTGGCGCTTTCTCAAAGAAGAGCAGATGCCGTGAAATCTTATTTAGTAGGAAAAGGAATTGTATCAAGCAGAATGTTCACAAAAGGGGAAGGTAAAAATATGCCGGTAGCCAGCAATGATACTGATGAAGGAAGAGCTAAAAACAGAAGAGTTGAATTTGCGATCACTGCAAATGAAAAAATGATTAATGATGCCAAGCAAGGGCAGTAATTAATTTTACATATAAATATTTTCGTAAAAGACCGCCCCGGCGGTTTTTTTTGTATTTTTATGCTAGAAATTTTGAATTGATTACTTTTGCACTTGAAACAACATAAATGAAGAAATATTTAAAGCTGCTCCGCGTAGAGCAATGGGTGAAAAACCTTTTTGTATTTGTCCCGCTCTTCTTTTCAGGTAACATTACCAACATAGATCTGCTTACTAAAAGCATTTTCGCATTTGTAATATTTTCGCTTGCGGCTAGTGTTGTATATATTCTGAATGATTATAATGATATTGAAGCAGACAGAAAACATCCTGAAAAAAGGAGAAGACCTCTGGCGAGTGGTGCTATTTCAAAAGCAACAGCTATAGGAATTCTTATCGGTCTGATTATTACAGATATTGTTCTTGTATTTTTTACACGATTCTATTTCCATGAGTTGCTATGGAAGTTTGCGATTATAATAGGATTCTATGTAGTGATGAATCTGGCATATACATTTAGACTTAAGCATGTTCCGATCATCGATATTTTTATTATTGCCATAGGATTTGTACTTCGTGTATTGGCTGGAGGTTATATTACTGGAATCAGTATTTCACAATGGGCTATTCTTTTAACGTTTGTATTGGCACTCGTGCTTGCTATTGGAAAAAGAAGAGGAGAATTGATCAATGCACAGGTTTCAGGAAAAACAAGACGGGCATTGGACGGGTATAATGTTCAGTTTGCAGATATTGCATTATCTATTTCTATTACGCTGGCTATTGTATGTTACCTGATGTTTACCCTGTCACCGGAAGTTCAGGAAAGATTCCATGAAAGGGTTTTTTATACGGTAATCTTCGTGGTTTTTGCCTTATTAAGATATCTTCAGCAGACATTGGTCTACAACAGAACGGAATCTCCTACAAAAATTGTGTACCGGGACCGCTATATACAGGTTACCCTATTACTTTGGGTTGCTGCATTTTTAATTCAAATTTATTTTAAGAAATGAAGCCGAATTTCACACAGAAAGTTACAAACTGGGGTAATTACCCGGTAGTGGAGAAAGAAATGAGATCAGAGGACAGTTTCAAAAAAATAAAAGAATTTGTACTCAATCACAACGAGATTATTGCCAGAGGAAACGGAAGATGCTATGGAGATGCTTCGTTGGGAGAATCTATATTTTCAACAAAAAAATTAAATAAGTTTATCAATTTTGACCGTTTAAACGGGGTGATAGAATGCGAATCCGGAGTACTGCTTTCAGATGTTCTGGAAATTGCTGTTCCGCAGGGATATTTTCTATACGTTACTCCCGGGACAAAGTTTATATCAGTGGGAGGAGCTATTGCTTCCGATGTTCATGGGAAAAACCACCATGCAGAAGGATGTTTTTCAGAATACGTGATTGAATTTAAGCTCATGACTGAGAGCGGACAAATTATTACCTGTTCCAGAGAAGAAAATTCAGAGAAATTCTGGGCTACTATTGGTGGAATGGGACTTACAGGGATTATTCTTACAGCAAAATTTAAGCTTAAAAATATAGAATCCGCATACATTCGCCAGGAAAGTATCAAAGCAGAAAACCTGGATGAAATCTTTAAACTATTTGATGAAAGTGAAAACTGGACTTATACCGTTGCATGGATCGATTGTCTTCAGAAAGGAAAAAATATTGGAAGAAGTATCCTGATGAGAGGTGAGCATGCCTTCCAACATGAGCTTCCCCAGAGTCTTTCGAAAACTCCTTTAAGATTAAAGAAAAAATTACAACCTACAGTTCCTTTTTATTTTCCGGGATTTGTACTGAATGCACTTACGGTAAAAATATTCAACTGGCTATATTATAAAAAACAGTCTAAGAAGGAAGTCAAGAACTTTATTGATTACGAAACATTTTTCTATCCTTTGGATGCTATTAATGATTGGAACAAAATCTATGGGAAATCCGGTTTTATACAATATCAGATGGTGATTCCTAAAGAAGCGGGAAAAGAAGGAATGAAAAAAATCCTTGAAACGATTGCCAGTAGTGGGAATGGATCATTCTTAGCAGTTTTAAAACTTTTTGGAAAACATAATCCGGAGGCTTATAACTCATTTCCGGTGGAAGGGTATACACTGGCCTTGGATTTTAAAGTGAATTCAAAACTGAAAAAACTGGTAGACCAGCTTGATGCAATTGTTCAGGAGTTCGGAGGAAGAATTTACCTTACCAAAGACAGTATGAGCAGATCATCACTTACCAATTATCTGAAAAATATTCAAAATCCTAAATTTGTGTCTTTACAGCACAAAAGAATCATAAACAACAACTCATAATGATAGTTCTGGGAAGCACATCTGAAGTGGCACAGGCTTTTGTGGAAAAAGCACTTCAGGAAGGAGAAAAGTTTGAAAAAATCTATCTTTTTACCTCAAATAAAGAAACTACAGAACGGTTTGCAAGACATATTGATGTGAAATTTCTGCAGCAGGCAGAAGTTATTGAACTGGATCTGACGAAAGAAATTGATTACAACAGATTTGATAATATCAATTCAAATGTATTATTTTGTGCCGTAGGGTATTTAGGAGAAGGAACAGAAGAAGGACTGTATGATAACAGGAATACGGAACGCATTATAGATATTAATTATTCAAAACTGGTTCCCGTAATGAACTATTTTGCTCATAAATTTGAAAACAGAAGATCCGGAACGATCATTGGGCTTTCATCAGTAGCAGGAGACAGGGGAAGACAGAGTAATTTTATCTATGGAAGTGCAAAAGCTGCGTTTACAGCCTATCTGAGTGGTTTGAGAAACTATCTCTTTGATAAAAAAGTACACGTTCTTACGATAAAACCTGGGTTTATGGCAACCAAAATGACTGAAGGTCTGCCTTTAAATCCAAAACTGACCGCAACGCCGAAACAAGCGGCTGCCTGTATTTATAAAGCCTTTAAAAAGGAGAAAAACGTGGCATATGTTTTGCCGGTTTGGAGTATTATTATGATGATTATCAGGAATATCCCTGAATTTATATTCAAAAAATTAAAGCTTTAAAGAGAAATGAAAAAATTGTATTGTTTTGATTTTGACGGAACTTTGACCTACAAGGATACTATGTTTATGTATCTTAAATTCTACGATTCTACAAAATACCGGATACAATTTTTAAGACATGTACCGCTTTTCATTCTATTGAAGTTAAAGCTTGCCGAAACAGAAAAAGTGAAAAAAAGTTTTATCGGGTCTATTTTAAAAGGACAGTCTCAAGAAAAGATCGAAATGAAATCTAAACAATTTTTTGAACTTCACTATCCTAAAATTGTAAGGGAAAATGCATTAGACTTTATAAAAAATATCGATAGGAATAATACACAAAGTTTATTGGTGACCGCATCCTTAGATATTTGGGTAAAGCCTTTCGCTGAGGAACTTAAAATGGAGCTTGTTTCTACGCGGGCAGAGTTTAAGAACGGAATTTTCACAGGAAACTTTGTAGGGAAAAACTGTAATGGGAAAGAAAAACTGGTAAGAATTAAAGAAGAAATAAACAATTCTAAATACGATAAAATTATTGCATTTGGGGATACTTCAGGGGATCGGGCAATGTTGAAATGGGCAAATGAAGGACATTATCAATTTTTTCACTAATTTTGGGAGATAAAATTGTAAAAAATGAAAAGCCTGATAATTGCATGTACAGTAATATTGATGAGCTGTGCAAGCACTTCATCTCAGAAGTCTTCTGCTATGCAGGGAAATACTGAACTCCTTGTTTCTGAATCTCAGGGAGGAACTGATAAACCAGGCTTTAAGATAATTGAAGACGAAAAAGAGTTTCGTAACATTATCAGTGGAAGTTTTGGTACCGCAGATCTGGGAAAAGATTCTTATGTCAGCTATCCGAAATTTCCGAAAAATAAAAAAGTTGTTATATACAATTTGGGAACCTTCAGATCAGGAAGTCACAAAATTGAAGAAATCAAAAGTATCTCTGTAAAAAATCAGATTCTCTATGTAGAAGTTCCGGCAGGAGAACCCTCCGGTGGAATGGAAATTCAGGTGATCTCCAGTCCATGGTTTATTTTTACTGTTCCCACAGATTACAAGTTTACCTCCGTAGAATTAAAATATTCAAAATAATAATGGATAAAGTATATTTAGATAATGCCGCAACCACTCCGCTTGCAGAAGAAGTTATAGATGCAATGGTGGGCACTATGAAGATGAATTTCGGAAACCCGTCTTCAACGCACAGCTTTGGCCAGGAAGCAAAAATCCTTATTGAAAATGTAAGAAGACAGGTTGCAGACTATCTTCATGTAACTCCTGCTGAGATCATTTTTACTTCCTGTGGAACCGAATCCAACAATATGATCATCAAATCCTCGGTAGAACACCTTGGAGTAGAAAGAATCATCAGCTCTCCTCTGGAACATAAATGTGTTTCTGAAAGTATTTTGGACATGAAAAACAGAAAAGGAGTAGAAGTAAACTACATCCGTCCGAATGAAAAAGGAGATATTGACCTTACAAAATTAGAAGAGCTTTTAAAAGCCTCAGATAAAAAAACATTGGTAAGCTTAATGCATGCCAACAACGAAATCGGAAATATCATTAATCTTAAACAAGTTGCCCAGTTGTGCAAAGAGCATCATGCCCTTTTCCACTCGGATACGGTACAGACGATGGCTCATATGAATCTTGATTTCTCTGATATTCCTGTAGACTTCGCTTCCTGTAGTGCCCATAAGTTTCACGGACCAAAAGGAGCTGGTTTTGCATTTATCAGAAAAGCAACGGGCTTAAAAGGAATTATTACCGGAGGACCTCAGGAAAGAAGCCTTAGAGCCGGAACTGAAAATGTTAGCGGCATCGTAGGACTGGGTAAAGCGTTAGAGCTTTCTCTGAATCATATGGATGAATATACCAACCATATGCAGGATATTAAAAATTACGCAATTGAAAAACTTTCTGCTGAAATTGAAGGAATTAAGTTCAACGGAAGAAGTGCTGAAAAAGAAAACAGCCTTTATACGGTTTTAAGTGCTTTACTACCTTATAAAAATCCATTGATAGGACTTCAGTTGGATATGAAAGGAATTGCAATCTCTCAGGGAAGTGCATGCTCATCAGGAGCTTCAAAACCTTCAATGGTTATGATGATGGTGCTTTCTGAAGACGAAATGGATCATTGTACACCATTGCGTATCTCTTTCAGCCATATGACAACCAAAGCGGATATCGATACATTAGTGAAGGCTCTGAAAGAAATTTCAAGCGACTATACTATAGAAAAAACTAATGTTGAGCATAGATAGTCTTATGCTTTAAAAATCGTAATTTTGAACATCCAATAGAGGATTAAAAGAAAATAATATTAATTAAAATAAAAGAAACAAAAATGGCTTTAGAAATTACAGACAGCTCATTTCAGGATACGGTTTTAAAATCTGACAAACCGGTATTAGTGGATTTTTGGGCAGTATGGTGTGGACCATGCAGAACTTTAGGACCAATCATCGAAGAAGTAGCATCAGATTTTGAAGGTAAAGCAATCGTTGGGAAAGTAGATGTAGACAACAACCAAGAGATTTCTATGCAGTATGGTATCAGAAATATCCCTACAGTTCTTATTTTTAAGAATGGGGAAGTGGTAGATAAATTAGTAGGTGTGGCTCCAAAAGAGGTAATCGCTGAAAAATTAAGCGCTCACTTATAAAAAAATAAGTTTGATAATGAATGCCTTCCAGTATTGGGAGGCATTTTTTTTAAAATAATTTGCAGATAACAAAAAAAGGTGTAATTTTGCAACCACGAAAAAGAAACAACGTTCTTTAAAAAATGATCCGGTAGTTCAGCTGGTTAGAATGCCGCCCTGTCACGGCGGAGGTCGCGGGTTCGAGTCCCGTCCGGATCGCAGAAGTTTTCTCAATTTCTTTTAAAAAATTGATCCGGTAGTTCAGCTGGTTAGAATGCCGCCCTGTCACGGCGGAGG
>NZ_JBQENH010000009.1:0-125616 GCF_052044565.1 Chryseobacterium sp. 22543 | reverse complement strand
TTTTAAAAAATCCTTTATCTTATGATAAAGGATTTTTTTTTTGCGTTATACCCAAACACCCAAACAAGCACAACCCTAAAAGATAAGTAATGAGCAATAGATATACATCATTGATACATATTCCACTCCGTAGGAGTCTATACAATACCTTTTAAATTTTATAATTAAGTAGATCTAAGATTATCAATTTATCAATCACTTAAATATTAAAACATCTATAGTATTCCTTTGAACTCTTAAGATTCTAATAAATAAGCCTTGATTCCTACGGAATGACATAATCGGAAAAAGAGATATTAGTTCGATTTAGAACTTATAACTTATCACTTATCACCTCTCACCTCACTGATCTTACTCCTCACTTATCTGTTATAGTGCATTTAAACTATTACAGTCACCTATCAAACTGATTAAACAGGAAGAAGAAATGACTGATAATAGCTGTGTATTCATTAATTTATCATCAACTTTATTCAAATACCCGGGATTTTTGTTTTTTAACTTGAAAATTGTGTAACTTAGTATTATCAAAATGATTACGAATCTAAAAATATATAATATGAAAAAACATTTATTCCCTCTATTTTTATTGCTATTCGGTGTGAATGCACAAGCACAGCAGGATTTCTTTGCGATTGCTGGAAAAGAGACTCAGAGTATTACTTTCAATGATTTCCGCACCATTGATGCGGCTAATGGAACTTCCGGAGAGAAAGTTTTTACAGCAGATTCTTCAGCAAAAGTATTTTCCCAAACCAGAAGAGGCATTGTAGCTGAAGATAAAAATTCTTACAGTAATTCTCAAGCAATAACCTTGGCTGCCCTGGCTTATGATTCTTCGAATAATAATCTGGTGTATATGCCTATGTTTTCGTCTAATATCTATGTTTTAAATCCACAAACTAAGGAAATTACATTGGTAGAAAATACTGTGGCAAGAGTATCGTCATGTGATATCAATTCTCATGTTACAAGAATGGCAACAGGGTATAATGGAAGTATTTATGCCATGAATAATGCGGGAACGCAGTTTCTGGAAATCAGTAAAAAAGGTGGACAATATATAGTCAATGATCTTGGGATTGTCAAGGATGATCCGACTAACGGTAGAAATTCATTTACAGCTATGGAAACCGGATTTGGTGGAGATATGATTGCTGATGCAGATAATAATTTCTATGTTTTCGCAGCTTCAGGAAATGTTTTCAAGGTTCTGACAAAAGATTTAAAAGCCAGATTCGTAGGTAAAATTACCGGAATTCCTGAGAATTATTCTGTCAACGGGTCCGCTGTAAATGCTCTTGGAAAAGTGGTGATTGCCAGTGCAAAAGGAGCTGCCCTATATGAGGTAGATCTCACAACTTTACAGGCTAAGCAGCTTCCGGGAGAACAGGCGCTGCATATTTATGATCTTGCGAGTAAATATTTTGTGAATGATAAAGCTTCCAGTATCAATGCTGTGGCAGCTAATCTGGATATTTATCCGACAAAGGTAGATGAGCATTATATCAACGTTCATGCTAATAAGAATATAAAAGGTAATATTAAACTGAATATCTTTGATATGTCAGGTAAAAATGTGATGACTCAGGATCTTTCTGTAAAAGATGCTTCGTTGGATGAGAAAGTATATCTTAAAGGATTGGTGAGTGGAGCTTATATTGTAAATATTACTGATGAATCCGGAAAAGCAATATTCAATAAGAAGATTCTCGTAACAAGATAATTACAAAATATAATTAAGAATATAAGGACCTTCTCAAATCAATTTGAGAAGGTTTTTTAATGATTATTTGATATTCAATAAGTTTTATTTTTCGATATTAAAATGTATTTTTATAAAAAAATATAGATGAAACTATACTTTAATGTAGGATATATTGTAAAAGCTGGAGAAAATTTGCAGTTGGTAATTGGTGAAGAAGGAGCTGCAGTACATATCCATACTATGTTTTATGCTGAGAATGGTTTGTGGAAATGTGAAGTTGACAATTTCTCAAAATCTATTTCTTACCAATACCGGGTAGTCAATGAAAAAGGCAATGTATTAAGAGAGGAATTTGTTTCGCATCATCTTAATTTTCCCCATAATTATAAGGAGTTTATAGTTTTTGACGAATGGAATAACAAAAATTTTCCTGAAAACTATTTAAACAACAAAATCCTTTACAACAAGCTGCATGATTTTGTTCCCGAAAAAATAACGGTTTTAAAAAAACATACTCATTTATTCAGAATAGAAGCGCCTATTTATAATCCGGATTGGAGAATTGTACTCTTTGGAAGCACTGCATCCTTAGGAAACTGGAGTTATGAAAAAGTTATTCCCCTGCATCAGACAGATTTCGGAATGTGGGAAGCTTCTGTAGAAATTCCGGAAGATGAATTTATCCAATTCAAATATTGCATTTATGATACCAAAGAGAACAGAGTCATTGATGTAGAAACAGGAGAGAACAGATTTACGTTAGCTAATCTATTAAGTGATGTTCTGCAGATTGTTTCCAATCATTATTTTAGATTCAAAGGATATCAGATGTATCATGATGCCGGAGTTGCAGTTCCCGTATTTTCTTTGAGAAGTGAAGACGGTTTCGGTGTAGGAGAATTTGCGGATATTAAAAAATTAGCAGATTGGGCAAAAGAAACGAATCTTGGTATTATTCAGATTCTTCCGATCAATGATACAACAGCAAATTATTCCTGGACGGATTCTTATCCTTATGCAGCAGTATCTGTCTATGCTCTGCATCCACAATATATCTCTATAGAAAAGCTTGATTATTCTTTACCGAAAGAATTAGTTGATTCGTATTTAACTGAAAAAGAGAAATTAAATGCTTTGGACCTGATTGATTATGAAAAAATGATCGAAGGTAAATGGAAATATCTTACTGCTGTTTTCTATGCAGAGAAAGATAAAATCTACAAAGACAGAAACTTCAAAAAATTCATCAAGGATAATGAATATTGGTTGGTTCCCTATTCTGCATTCTGCGTGTTGAGGGACAAATATAAGACACCCAATTTCAACGAGTGGAAAACCCATAAAAAATATATTGCAGGAAAAATTTTACAGTTTTTCACAACGAAAAATAAAGATTATGATATCTCAATGCTTCATGCCTGGGTACAGTATCAATTGCATGTACAGCTGAAGGATGCTGTTGACTATGCCCATAACCTGGGAATTTCGTTGAAGGGAGATCTTCCGATTGGAATTTACAGATATTCCGTAGAAGCCTGGACAGAGCCGGAATTATTCGGGATGGATTTTCAGGCAGGAGCACCTCCTGACCAATTCACAGAACTTGGACAGAACTGGGAATTCCCGACTTACAATTGGGAAGCTATGAAAGCAGATGATTACCGATGGTGGAAAAACAGGTTCAAAGCGCTGGAACAGTATTTTGATGCGATGAGAATTGACCACATTCTTGGTTTCTTCAGAATATGGAGAATGCCTGTTTCTGCCGTACAAGGAATTTTAGGGTACTTTTATCCGGCTGTTCCTATAGTTGCGGAAGAATTTAAAGCCTGGCAGATTCCGTTTAATTTTGATAGGTATTGTAAGCCTTTTATCAACAATCAGATTTTATGGGACTATTTTGGAAAAGATAGTGGGAAAGCTCTTGAATTTATGGACCGCAATGCAGACGGAACCTATGTATTCAAAGAAGAATTTGATTCCCAGAGAAAACTGGTTAATTTCTTTAAGAAGAAATCATATGGCTCGCTTGAGGAACAATTGATTTCTCTGTGTGCCAATGTTTTGTTTTTAACAGAAGAGAGAAACGGGAAAACAGTTTATCACCCAAGGTTCAATGTGTACAATACAGAATCTTACAAACATCTTCCTGAACTGGAGCAAAAAAGTATTTATGATCTGTATCACGATTATTTCTTCAGAAGACAGGATCATCTTTGGTCTGAAAAAGCAATGGAAAAACTTCCCGTTATCCTGAATGCCACTAAAATGCTGATTTGCGGTGAAGATCTGGGAATGGTTCCTGCATGTGTACCGGTTGTAATGGACGAATTAGCTATCATTGCTTTGAAGGTACAGAGAATGCCTTCTGAAAATATTCCTTTCTATAATCCTAAGAATGCAAGCTATATGAATGTAGTGACAGCATCTTCACACGACAGCTCAACCTTGAGACAGTGGTGGAAAGAAGATCCTGCTCTTACACAAAAATATTTCAACCAGCAGCTGATACAGTATGGTAAAGCCCCTGCAGATTTGAACCCTCATCTTGCTGAGATCATTATGAAGCAGCATTTATATAATGATGCTATGCTGGCTATTTTCCCGATTCAGGAATTTCTGGCAACAGATGCAGAACTCGCTAATAAAAATATTGATAATGAAAGAATCAACAATCCTGCGGTTTTCCCACATTATTGGCGTTACAGAATGCATATAAAACTGGAAGATCTTAAAAAGAAAGAATCTTTCAATGATAAGATTGCTTTTTGGATAAAAGACAGTGGTAGAATGTAAATTTAACACCTGATTATCAATTAGTTAAAAATATTTTAAAAGAAGTTTGATCTTATGATTTAACTTCTTTTTTTTATTTGTATCAAAAAGATAGAATTAAGATATTCTGCTATATATTAACCAATTAACGACTATAGAGATGAAAAAAATATTTTTAGGATTAGCTTTTGGGTTGGGCGTTTTGACGTCAGCTCAGCAGTATCCGAACAATGGTTGGGGTGATGATGGTTATTATCAGAATGGAGATGGCTATTACAGCGATGAAGATGACAGAAATTATTTCCCTGACGATTATTATTACAATTATCCTCAGGACTATTATCCAAGTGATTATTATCAAAGCTATTATAACGACTACAGAGGAAGCATTATTAATATCGACTGGAACGGATTTTTCGTACAGAACAGATTAAGCCGCTGGCAGGTAGATCAGATCATGAGACTTAATAATCTGTATGCAAGTTTTACAGCATGGAATAATTTCTACCGATATAACCCGGACAGATGGTATTATGATAGATTTTATGCTATGGAAAGGATATTAGGACCAAGAGTATTTGTTGTTTTCCAAAATAACTATTACAGAGGTTCCAGCCCGGTTGTATATTTCCAGAATTACAGAAGATCATATTATGGACCAAGATATACTGTAATGCCAAGATATAGAAATATCAATATCAATATTTACAGAGTAGACAGATCAAGATTCCGTAGAATGGATAACCCTACTTTTGATATTGTCAGAAGAGACAACAGAGGTGGTAATGGTTTCAGAAATACGAGAAGCGAAAACTCCGGTGGCTTCCGTGATAATAATGGCGGCTTTAGAAATAGCAATGACGGGAATAGAGGAAACGCTGACAATAACGCAGGTTTCAGAACTAATAACAGCGGAGGATTCAGAGGAAATTCTGATAATGGAGGAACCCGAGGAAATGCTGAGAATAATGGAGGATTCAGAAGTAATAACGGAGGCGGTTTCAGAGGAAACAGTGAAGTGAGAAGAGAAGCTCCTAAAAGAGAAGATAACGGCGGATTCAGAGGAAATAATGGAGGAGGCTCCAGACAAAAATCTGAAAGTTCTAACCGTGGTAATGGAGGCTTTAGAGGCAGCTTAGTAAAGAATTAATTTTCATATATTATATTTAAGTGGTGTGAAGGGCAGGTTTTTATAATCTGTCCTTTTTTTTGTTTATTTATTGATTTATTTTTATTAAAATTTAACATTATTTATGAATTTGTTAATTTAACTTCTGTTTTAATTAATAATCAAAAAGGTATAATAACAACATAACAATTAATTAAATTTTAAAAAGATGAAAAAATTAGTTTTAGCAATAGCATTTATCGGAATGGGAAGTTTTGCAATGGCACAACAGACTACAACTCCACAAGACAGACAGGCAAGAGGCGCTGAAATGAAGCAGAAAATGGAGCAGAAACAACAGGAACGTCTTGCAGAAATGCAAAAAGACCTTAATCTGAACCAATCTCAGGTAGCGCAGGTAAAAGCCCTTCAGGACAAAAGAAATGCTGAAAGAAAAGCTGAGTTCGAGAAAAATAAAGGAGACAGACAAGCTAAAATGCAGGAAATGATGGCCAAGAAAGCACAGATGGATGCTGACATGAAAAAAATTCTAAACCCTGAGCAATATGATAAATGGCAGGCTGACAGAAAAGCAAAAGCAGAAAAAATGAAGATGGCAATGAAAGAAAGAAAAATGATGAAAAAGCCGATGAATACAGGAGCAGCTGATGTAAAATAGCAGCCTGTAATTTTAGTTTTTTAATGTGATAAGGATGGATGTTTTTCCATCCTTTTTGTATTAATTTTCTTTAAAACCTTTGATTTCGGGCTTTTATTCCTTATTTTTGACTATAAATTTAATACTTATGGTTAGCGAAAAAATTGCAAAATTAATTAACGAACAAATAGCCCACGAACAATACGCCGCTCAATATTATCTTTCAATGTCTGCATGGTTTTCTGGAAAAGATCTGGATGGAATTGCCAACTATTTCAGAGTACAGAGTAAAGAAGAATTAATGCACGCAGATAAAATGTTTGATTATTTGAATGATGTAGGCGGGGAAATTATCATCGGAGAAATTCCAAAACCTCCACATGAGTTCGAAAATGCTACGGATATTTTTGAGAAAGCATTGGCACATGAGAAAATAGTAACTAAAAGTATTTTCAATATTGTAAAAAATGCAAACGATGAAGGAGATTTTGCAACAACATCATTCCTGCAGTGGTTTATCAACGAACAGGTAGAAGAAGAAGCCAGCGCTTCTCAGTACGTAACGAAAATCAAAATGGTATGTGATAATCCATCAGCACTATACCTTTTTGACCAGGAATTGTCTCAGAGAGTATTTGTTCCTGCTACAACAGCTTAAGACCGAAACTTCTTAAAAATATAAAACCGCTATCCGATAGAATAGCGGTTTTTATTTTTTTTATCTGAATAGGAAAATTTAAAGATAAATAATCTGAGTTTTAAGAACCTTTTTCCCCAGACGTTCAAGAATGTTTTTATAGCCTTCTACCTGTGCCTCATCTTTGGTTTTCTGTTCACCTGTTTTAAAATCAACAATGATATAACCTTCCTCACCTTTTAAAATACGGTCAGGCCTGAAGATATGACTTTCCCCGTTTTCAGAGATCATAATGTCTTTCTCATTGATCACTTCCCATTTTTCATCAAAGAATTCTGCATAAGTCTTCACGATCTCCTCTAATGTAAGCTGTATTTCATTTTTTTCCTCCAGTGTAATCTGGCCTTCCAGCGCATAGCCTTCCAGCACCTTTGATATATCTTTTTCAGTATTGATTTTTGATAAAAGCTCATGAACAAATAGCCCGATCCTTACCTTTTCATTTCGTACCTGATAGTTTTTAGACGGTGTCGCAATCTTGATAGATGTACTTTTTTCATTAACATTCTTAAGATCCTGAATATTCTGCGTTTTAAAAGATGAACTTTTATCTTTCGAGTATTTTTTCAGCAGTTCAGGATTCACTTCATACACATCAAACTCATCAGACTGTTCAGTATTTTTTGTTTGAAGGAATTCAAGAAGCTCAAGATTATTAGAGGTCTTATTGGCTTTCTGAAGATAGAAAAACAGCTGCTCAACGGGTCTGGTAGTGGCAACATACTGCAGACATAGCCTGTCAATCATGTTTTTATAAGCATTTTTACTGTTAAAAAACAGAATTTCCTCATCATAAACTTCCAGATTCTTATTAAACTGATTGATGTTCACGGATTTTAAAGCTTCATTTTCATTTGTATCAAACCAGTTGGTAAATTCATTATCCCGGTTTTTGTTGATCATAGGAATAAAAACAATAGGGAACTCCAGCCCTTTGGACTTGTGGATGGTCATGATCTGAATGGCATCAATGTTTTCCGAAGCCTGAATGGTGTAAGAAGAAGCTTCTTCATCCCAATATTTCAAAAATTCCTTCGTACTGGCACCCGCATTCTGGGTGAAGTTGAAAAGCATTTCCAGGAAATTCAGTAAAAAGTCGGTTTCTTTGTTTTCAACAGAAAATTCGTTGATGTAATATTCTATAAAGTTATATAGATTAAACCTTGGAAAATTATCCTGCTTAAGCTGCAGTGAATATTTCTCCTTAATAAACTGAAGTATTTCTTCATGACCTTCAATGTCCAGAATTTCTTTCATTTCTAAAGTGAAATCCGGCATATGAATTTTTCCCAATGTATTCAGATGATACATCATCATAATCAGGCAATGTTTATTCTTAGGATTAAGTTCCCATCGCAGAAATTCAATCACAGCCTTTAAAGTATTGGAAAGTTCTAGTGTAAGACCTTTATCGGAAATCGTTTTAATATTCGTTTCCTCACCGCGATATTTAACTTTTAAACTTCCCAGTTTTTGAGAGTAGCTGAAAATATCAAAATTTCCACGACAAAGAATAGTGATGTCAGAAAACTTAAAGCCATTGTCCAGACATTCCTGAATATCTTTCCGCATTCTTTCTGAAGTATCATTGTAGAACTCTTCATTCGTAAGATTGTTGATCAGGTTCACCTTTACACGTCCGTCAAACTTTGATTTTGGACTTTGCTCGGCATCTTCTCCGAAAATATTCTTATGTTCTTCCAAAAGTCCTTCAGAATGGAAACGGTACAGCTCATTGTTGAACTGTACAATATTTCTGGCACTTCTCCAGTTGTCCTTTAACACAAGAAGATCAGCTTCCTTAGGTGAGAATTCTTTTTTGTTGATAATATCCAGCATCAGTTTACTCTCTCCACCACGGAATCTGTAAATACTCTGCTTGGGATCACCCACTAAAGTAAATGAAGTATATTCCGTAGAAACACTGTGATCTCTCAGCGGAACAAAATTCTGCCACTGCAGTTCTGATGTATCCTGAAACTCATCAAAGAAATAATGCTGAAACTGTGATCCTACCTTTTCATAAATAAAAGCAGAAGGTTCATTTTTAAGATTTTCATTGATCAGAATATTAAATTTAGAAAGAAGAACAAGATCATTTTCCTCTTCAATTTTTTGAAGCTCATCCTGAATGTCCTTATTTACCTTTAAGGGAAGAAGAGCCGACAAAACTTTTTCTTTCTTCTGGGTTTCAATGTACAGAAGGATAAGTTTCATTCTGTTATCAAGAAGTGAGTCAAGAATCTCAAAAATCTCAGACTCTTTATGCTTTGACTTGGAAGATGCTCCCTTTCTGTAATTATTGATGACAGACTCTTCCTGAGTAGTAGGAAAAGGAAATCCGGTTCTTTTCTTTTGGTAAAAATCTATGACTTTAGTAAAGAAGCCTCCAATTCCGTTTTTACCCTGAGCAAAATCTTCAATATCAATATTTCTGGATTTGAATAATTCAATAGAACTGGCTGCAAGTTCTGCAGACTGTTTTTTGTTGAGAACAATTTCTTTACGAAGTGTATTCTTTATATTCTCGTAATTGGCATCATCAAAACTCTTATTGCTTTTCAGATGCTCATAGTGAATATCCTTTACAAATTCTTTTGCCGAATCATAAAGGTTTTTGTTAAGATTAATTCTTTCATTGTTTTCAAGACTATAATCTACATAGTCCATGAAAGAATTGGAGATCGTTTCATTCTCCCCAATCTGGTCTAGCATCTTATCAACGGCTTCTATCAAAAAGGGTTCAGCTTCAATTTCAAGATTAAAATTTTTAGCCAGTCCCAATTCATAAGAAAAGCTTCTTACCAGCCTTGAATTAAAACGGTCAATAGTTCCGATATTCAATGTGGAATAATTGTGGAGAACGTAATCCAGAAGTTTCTTAGAACGGTGATGCAGCTCATCAATCGTAATTTTCAATCCCTGTTCTTCAAATGCTTTCTGGATATTTTTCAGATCTGTATTCTCTGCATAGTCTTTAGCGGAAAAATTTCCTAACCATGATAAAATTCTTTCCTTCATCTCGTTCGCGGCCTTATTCGTAAAAGTCAGAGCGAGAATATTCCTTATCGACTGCTGTTGATTAGGATAGCGGAGACAGATCATCAATAGCCTTTGTACCAGAGCATATGTTTTCCCGGATCCGGCAGAAGCATTGATGACTGTGTAAGAATTTTGCATTGTAAAGAGAGAATTGAGACTGCAAGTTAGCTAAAATTTAAAAGAAACTTTAACAATTTAATCAGGCTATTTAACAGTTTAGAAGGCAAAAATCAAAAAGAAATATTAAAACGCGTTAACTGTGGTTAAACTTATGGTATACATTAAAAATAATTTTAGCTTTGTTCTATAAAAAACAGCCAGTGAAACTCAAACTATTCTTTTTTCTATCCTTTATTTTTTTTATACATACCCATGCCCAAAGTTATATATTCGGAAGAATTACATCTGAAAATGGTGCTGAAATGGAAGATGTGAATGTAATCAATATCCGTACTGATGAAATCGTAGTTTCCAACAGAGACGGTCATTTTATGATTTCCGGAAGACAAGGGGATGAATTACGTTTTATCAAAGCAGGATATGAAAGACTCACGAGGAAAGTTTCTCAGGAAAATATACAATCTCCTATGAATATAAGCCTTGTTCGCCAAACTATTCAGATTCCTGAAGTGGAAGTGAAACAGGGGCTTACCGGCAATCTTAAAATAGATTCAAAGCTCTACAACAAGCCTAAAAAGGTTGAAAAGCTACTCAAAGATATGGACCAATATATGGCTAAGAAATCTGACCCGAGAATATTGGCAGCCAAGCCGGGGGAATTTGTACAGCCAAAAGGCCAGGGATTCTCTATAGGAAAAGTGAAAAACAAATGGGATGACGTAGATTTGATGAAATACATCAGAGCGAGTCTCGGAGATGATTATTTTACCAATCTTAAGATCGAAAAACCTCTGATAGACCATTTTATTTATTATGTTTTTGCAGGTGGTTTTGAGAGAAAAAAAATACTGAAGTATGGATTTTGTAGTGATGCAGATCTGAACAGGTTTCAACGTTTTGTTCTGACAAGAATTTCATCCTACCGTGCTCCACAAACTCAAAGATAGATGAAAATAAAATGTATCGGAAAGATTCTGTTTCTTGCGCTTTTTTGTATTACTTCGGGATTATGGGCGCAGCAAAAGATATCAGGAAAAGTGATCACGGGGAACGAACTGGATTTAACACCTGTACTCATTGTCAATATTTCACAAGGTAAAAGTATGTTAAGTGATATGTCCGGGACATTTGAGATTGAAGCAAAAGAAAATGATGAGATCAGATTTGTTAAAGAAGGATACTACCGTGTTGATAAAAAGATTACCAGCGAAGAAATGAATTCTCCATTGAATATTATTCTCAAAAGAATGGAAATCCAGATTCCTGAAGTGAAAATTACCTATAAGCCTACAGGAAATTTAGCGAAAGATAATCAGCATTTGAATGAATCAAAAAAACTTCAGTCGTTAAAATCTGATATGGAGGATTATATGAAAAGTCCGCTTAATCAGCCTTTACCGAATAATACCATTTCAAAAACTTTTACAGGACATGATTTTAATGTAGGGCAGGTAAACCTGTTTGGCGTATTTAATGCTGTATCAGGATTGGTAAAGAAAGCAACAAAACCTAAAATTACCAAAGCGAATTACAATGAAACTCAGGATTTCCTTAAAAGAGTAAAAAATCAGGTCAACCTGAATTTTCTGAAAAAATACGGAATGGATGAGGAACAGATAGATACCTTCCTCCTGTATGCAGAAAAAACACGTTCACTGGCAAAGAGATACAGGAAGGATTTTCAGATAAGTGTTGTAGAGTATGAGCTTAAAACAGCATTCGCGGAATACAGCAAAACGAATAAATTAGAGGGAACTAAAGAATAATAAAAGTTGGGGTATATGACTGAAAATATTGAAACATTTGGGCTGAGAAAATTTCTTCTTTTCCTTATGCTTCTGTGCAGTACTTTTATTTTTTCTCAGCAGACCGTAACAGGACGGGTAGTGGATGATAATGGAGAAAACTTAAGTAAAGTGATTGTTATCAACATGTCTTCCGACAAAAAGGTATATTCTGATTCAGAAGGGGTGTTCTCTATAGAAGCCAATCCGAATGATGAACTGAGATTTGTAAAAGAAGACTTCAACAGAACATCCAGAAGAGTTCTTACCAATGGTGTTAATTCTCCGCTGTTTATTACTCTTTATCAGATTCCGAGAGATGTAGGAGAAGTGAAGATTGTAAAAAAACTAACGGGAGATCTGGAAACAGATTCACGGATTGTTGCAAAAGTAGATAAAGGAGAACAGGTGAGAGATGCAGTAGGGCTTCCACAGCCGGTTGGAAAAATGAGAGAAAAACCAGCCGAAGTGAAGAGTGTTCTTTTGCCGATACTTTTAGGAAATCTGAATGTTCAGGGAGTTTATGATCTGATAAGTGGTAAAGCGAGAAGACAGAAAAGACAATATAGATATGATGATCTTCAGGAACATGTTGCCTGGATTCGGGACAGGATAGATGATGATTATTTTGTAAAAGCCGGAATCCCCGCTGACAGAATTTCAGAATTTATTCAGTTTTCATTTTTAGCAAAACCTCAGGTACGAACCTATGTGAAAGCAAAAAATCTTTCAGGAGTAATGCTGAGGTTAGAAGAAACAGTACCTCTTTTTATCGTAAGACTGAAAGAAAATCAAAAGTAGTTGAAGAGAGAAATATCTAGCTATGCTGAATAAGTTGTATTTTCAATCTTTATCTTTGAAATGTTAAAAAAATCTTAAAATATTGGAATGGTAATTGATACAATCTTCAGTGTAACAACAACCCAAATTCACAAGTTTTATGAATAAAAATATTTTTGCAGTAGCTATAGCCGCGCTGGGTTTCATAATCGGGCTCGGATTTTTAGGAAACGCCATTAAAAACAGAAACAAATCTGAAAATACAATTTCCGTAACAGGCCTCGGTACCAAACAGTTTACATCAGACCTGATCACCTGGTCCGGAAGTTTTTCCAAAAATAATGCTGATCTGAAATCGGCTTATGATGAGTTGGCGACAGACAGAAAAGTAATCAATGACTATCTGCTTTCAAAAGGTATACAGCAGAAGGAGATTGTATTTTCTTCCGTAGATATCCAAAAACAGTTCAGAAGTTATAATGATACCAATGGAAATTACGTACAGGGAGAATTCTCAGGTTATAATCTTACCCAAAAAGTTTCTATTGAAAGTAAAGAAGTAGGAAAAATAGAAAACCTATCCAGAAATATTACGGAAATTATCAATCGCGGAATTGAATTCACCTCTTCTTCACCAGCCTATTTTTATACTAAACTGGCTACCGTGAAACAGGAAATGATTGCCAGTGCGACAAAAGATGCCAAAGAACGTGCTGAAAAAATTGCTGAGAATTCTGGAAGCAGCCTGGGAAATCTGAAGAAAGCAACAATGGGAGTAATCCAGATTACAGCCCCCAATTCTAATGAAGACTATTCCTATGGAGGAACTTTCAATACTTCTTCCAAAGAAAAAGAAGCCAGTATTACCATAAAACTTGAGTACGAAGTAAACTAAAACTTGTTTAAAACTTTTGTGGTTAAAAAAACAATAAACGCCGGAAAACAATTCCGGCGTTTTATATTTTTAGTGATAAATAATATTGTAAATTTCTTTTTTTGCTTCCTCCACATTTTCAGGAGTGTAATTAGCAAGCAGCCATAAATTCAAAGACTTTTTCCCCTCACCATAACTTGGCTGAATATGAGTATCGTCAATCAGACTGAAATTATTTCTCTGATAAAAAGAATAACGTCTTGCAGCATCTTCACTCAAATCTACAGGTTCAATTTCTAAAATAACCCCCGGATAGTTTTCTGAGATATGATTGATGATATGAGAACCCAGTTTCTTACTTCTGAATGCTTCAAATACTTCAAAATGCTCTACAAAAACAAAAGTGCTAAGCTCCCACAAGATAAGGTAGCCAATAGCTTCAGACTCATGGACAACAGACATGAACTTTACATAAGGGTTTGAAAATAAACCCTCAAACTGTTCTTTATCCCTTTGTTCGTCTACAGGAAAAGTAGTGGTGTAAGAAGCATAGATTTCCTGAATTCTATGATCTTCAGCAGAAGTGATCGGTAAAAATTCCATAATTTATAAATCAAAGACACTAGGTCTTCTGGTGATGAAAATATCTTTAATCCAAAGTGTAAATGCCAATCCCAGATAGATCAGAAAGAAAAAACCGGCTGTGGCAAAAGTCGAGTAAATGAAGAAGATTCTCAATTTAGATACAGGAATTCCCAGTTTGGCCCCCGTTCTTGTTAGTACACCAAACCATTCTCTTTCCATTTTATGACGGATATTACTCAGCATTTCCAGATTGTTATTTAAAAGTTTAAATCCAATACTGCAAGTTAAGGAATTTTTTTGATAAGGTTTTTGTATGATGTTATCTATAAAGAGAATTATTCTTTTAAAAGTTTAAATCCAATGCCACAGGCTAAACAATTTTTTGCTTCACAATAGTTTTTATGATGATAGATCAGGCTTTGGCTTTCGAGTGCATTGGTAATGTTTAGTCCAAGCTTTTGCCACCCATTAATGATCGTGTTTTTTTCAGCAGAAACAGTTTTGTACAGTTCAATAATTTCATCTGCAATCTCTTCCCGATGGTATTTGTGATAAGTGTACTTTAAAGGAAGAACAGTATTTAAAATAAGAAGATCAATGAAATCCTTGCTCAGTGTTTTAGGCTGTACTTTTGAAATATTTCCGAAATTAAAATGAAAATCCCAGTATTCAGAGGCTTTTATAGCTTTAAAGATAGTATACAGCTGATCCGCATTTCTGGCTTCCATAATCTTTGAAAATAGATTCTGATGTTTGTAAAGGTCTGCCATCTGAGACCATCGGATTGTAGGGAAATTGGGTGGTCTTAACCGTAAAAACTTAGGATGAAACTTCAGATCCGAAATCGAAAATTTGGCTTTAATGAAATCAAATTCCCTTTTCCATATTTTCATCTGTCCATCCTGCGGATTCTCTAGCCATCCCGATATTCCGAAAAATAAAGCTTCAAGCTGAAGAGGATTCTGGCGGATTTTATTAATAACACTGTAATCCACACTTTCGGCAATCTGCCGGAAAATATGAGCATTTACTTTTAATCCAAATGAATAGGCGAAACTGTGAAACAATACGGCTTCAAAATTATTTTTATACTGAATTAAATTCCGCTCAAGTTCCAGGGATTTCTCATCCAGCTTTTTCAGAATATTCTCTTCGTGGAAGTTCAGCGGTATTTTTTTTGGATTAAAGATATTTTCACAAGGAATAAATTCATTTCCATTAATGAGTTTTTCATATTTCTGGATGATATTTTCATCGATATGATTTTTCAGCTCCAGAGCTGGAACATGTTTTCCGGTAAGTTCTTTAATTTCTATGTCATGCTGAAGTACAACATGCAGAATGATGTTCTGATAATTGGGATCCTGAGAATGATTGTGGAAAATCCAGTCTGAAGAACGAACATGCAGCTCTATATTTCCCGCGAGAAGTAAGCCGTTGATTTTTATTTTAGCATCCAGAAAATCAGGGCCGGCATTTTTATTCCATTTTCCGAAATGGATGATTTCAACGGAATTTCCTTCAATATCCTTGAAGTCAAAATTTTTGAAAACCTTATAGTTCCAAAGATATTGAAGTAGTTTTTCCGTCATAAGTGTGACGATAAATATAATAGAAATATTATACTTTCGTCAGCTCCTTATTAAAGTTTTCTATAGTCGTTCTATACATTTTCTCATAGATAGGAAGAATGTTTTTCAAATCGAATTTTATAGCCTGATCTTTCGCGTTTTGCTTCATTTTGGTTAAAAGTTCATCATTGCTCAACAGCTTGATGGTGTAGTTGCTCATGGCCTCCACATTTCCGATTTCAGCAAGATATCCTGTTTCTCCCTGAATATTCACCTCAGGAATTCCTCCTGCATTGGAACTGATTACCGGAGTATAGGCGGCCATTGCTTCCAAAGCAGCCAGACCGAAACTTTCCTGTTCGGAAGGAAGAAGAAATACGTCTGAAAGCTGTAAGATTTTATACAAATCATTTACCTTTCCTAAAAGACGGATTTTGGAGATAAGATCTGGGTTTTCTTCTAAAAACTGATTGACTTTTTCCATATCGGGACCTTCACCAATGATGATCAGTTTGGATTTTACCTTTTTCTCCACATTCTTAAAGATCTGAAGTACCTCATCCACACGCTTTACAGGACGAAGGTTGGATACATGGATCAGAATCTTTTCATCAGGATTGGCAAATTGTGTTCTCTGACACTCAGAGCAGTCATCAAATTCAGAATTGTCAATAAAATTGGTAATCACCTGAATTTCCTTTTTGATGTTGAAAAACTGAAGGGTATCTTTTTTCAGACTTTCAGAAACCGAGGTAATAGCATCTGATTGGTTGATTGAAAATTCTACAGCATGCTTATAACTCGGGTGCTGGCCTACAAGCGTAATATCTGTACCGTGCAGGGTAGTTACCAGTGGAATATCATTATTGTCTTCCTGAAGCATTTGCTTTGCTGTAAAAGCCGCATACGCATACGGAATGGCATAATGTGCATGAAGAAGATCCAGTTTATATAGATTAACAACCCTGTAGATCATCGAGCTTAGCGCAATATCATAAGGCTGATACTGGAACAGCGGATAGGTTTGAACATTTACCCTGTGGAAGAAAATATTCGGGTTGGTAATGTCTAATCTTGCAGGAAGTGCAGAACTGATGAAATGCACTTCATATCCTTTATTGGCAAGAGACATTCCTAATTCTGTTGCTACAATTCCGCTTCCTCCATATGTTGGATAGCAAAGTATGCCTATTTTCATTAGATTATTGTTGTTTTGATGTTGTATTATTTACTGAGGTAACCACATTAAGATCAATACCCATTCCTGGTTTCAGCTGATCATTAACCAGTACAGGAAGTTTTCCCCATATTTTTGTTTTTCCGTTTAAAGCATCAGCTGTGGCATTCATAGAATCATCATTGTTTTCATAAGAAACCAGAACTGTTGAAACTTTTGAAAGGTCAATATCCTTTAATGCGTATGCACTTCCGAATACATTCAGAATTACATTTTGATTTTTGGCAAGCTCAGAAAGAACCTGCTTGGATTCTGCTGAAACTTTATAAGGTTTGTAAGCTGTTGAATTATCTTTATGGAATCCGACAATGACCGTTGATCCTACTGGAATCGTATTTATTTCTCCTGCTTTTTTGATGATTACGTTATTACCTAATCTGTTGGCAAAAATCTGGTAAGGGGCTTCTTCCAAAGGGACATAGTAAATCTGCTTTCCTGTAAGAGGAAGTAATTTCTTTTCATCCTTTAATAAAGTCAGTGCATTGGAATAAAGATTCTGTACCAGCTGGATATGAGAATTGTTATTTAAATCAGCATTGATGTTTTCCGGATTTTTTGGAGTGTATTGAGTAAGGCCAAGGAAATACTTAGTCAATAAGATTTTTTTTACACTTTCTTCTACTCTGGACTGAGGAATTTCTCCTTTATCAATAGCTTTTTGAATCAGTTTTTTACCTTCAGAAACACCTTGTGAGAAAAGCATAATATCATTTCCAGCTTTAAAAGCCATAGCATCCAGTTCTCCCGGCTTGTATTTATTCGCTACAGCACCCATATTTAATGCATCGGTAATGATTAAACCTTTATAACCCAGCTTATCTTTAAGCAATCCGGTAATGATGTTTTTAGAAACGGAAGCAGGGATTCCTTTTCCTGATTCTAAGCTTGGAACATATAAATGGGCAACCATTACTCCTCCGATTCCTTTATTCATCAACGCTTTGAACGGCGCCAGTTCTATGGTGTTAAGCCTTTCCATTGAGTGGGAAACCACTGGAAGGTCAAGGTGTGAGTCTGTGCTGGTATCTCCGTGGCCAGGGAAATGTTTAATCGCTGCTAAGATATTGTTGTCCTGAAGACCATTAGAATAGGATAGGGCAGAGCTGATTACATTATCTACTTCAGAACCAAAACTTCTGTTGCCGATGATTGGATTATTAGGATTGGTGTTAACATCCACTACAGGAGCAAAATCCCAGTTGATTCCCATTCTGTGGCAATCCTCAGCAATTTTTACAGCCATCTGATACACAAGGTTTTTATCCTGGATAGCACCCAATGTCATGGCCCATGGAAATTTGTGAGCAGTTGCTATTCTCTGATACAGTCCCCATTCTGCGTCCATACCAATCATCAAAGGAACTTTAGATTTTTGCTGAAATTCATTGACCAGATTGATTTCTCTTGCAGCATCGTCCTGCATTAAGATCAGACCGCCTATTTTATCATTGGCAACAATGTTTCTTACCTGGCTGATATAGTCTTCTCCTTTATTGGTGTAAAGTGCCACAATAAAAAGCTGTCCTAGTTTTTCATCCTGAGAAAGATTTTTATAAGTTTTGTCAACCCATTGCTGAGCCTTTTTCAAATCTTCCTTAGAAGCATTTTTAGGCTGATATTGGGCGTTCACCTTAGGACTTATCAATGCGACAATAAAGAGTGAAGTATATAATAATTTCTTCATGACTTTTTGAATAAGAACAAAAATACAATTAAAAAAATGAGGAAAACAAAGTTTTTGAGATTTTTGGTATATGATTTGAATACGCAATATAAATAATAACTAAACTTTAATAAGAAATGAAAAAAATACTTCTCTTTTTATTCCTGGGTGCTGTTGGATTTACAGCTTACAGTTGTGATAATAGTGATGATACTGTAGTACAGGGAACAGATTATGATACGATAAACCAGTCATTTGATATAAGTCCTAGTTTTACTAAGGTGGATGATAATCTGTACAGATGGACTGATGATTTCAACAGCCCATTAGTACAATCCGATATGGTCCTTATTTATATGCAGGTTGGAACTGACGGAGGTTCTCCTATCTGGAAACTTCTTCCATATACCCGTTATGTAGGTAATGCGAATAATGATGCTGTAGATTATATTTATGAATTCAGTAAATTTGCTGCTACCATTAATATTAATTCTACTGCTGCGTTTAGTTTAACGGCTAATCCGTCATATTATCAGAATAAAAATTTCAGAGTACTTATTCTTCCTGCTAATGGAACGGGTACTGGTGGAGCAAAAGCAGCTAAAGGTAATGTAGTAGATTACAACGATTACAAGAGTGTAATTAAATATTACAATATTGACGAGTCTAAAATCAAGACTAAATAATTTAGAATATCTTTTCAGTTTTTTATAATTAAAAAAGCTCCGGGAGAAATCTCGGGGCTTTTGATTTGTTAATGACTGATTATAAATGATTTTATAAGATGCTGTAATTTGAGCATTATTGATAGTATAGAAGAAAGCCAGGTGTTGCTAAATTAAAGCCCTATTTGAGTGTTTTCCGTGTGAAATTTGTGGTCTGAATAATGACAGTTTCCCAAGGTAGTAAGGTAAAATAAAAAAGCTTCAGAAATTCTGAAGCTTTTGTTTTATTTAGTTATCATTGTCATCCAGAAGATGTCCAAAGAAATCTTTTTTTGTTTGCAGATATCCTTTGCTCATTTCGTTCGCAGGAATCTGTAGCGGTACTCTTGAATTAAGGTGAATGTTGCTGTCTACAACATATCTTACCTTTTCAGGATTGTTGGTCAGAAGGTTGATGTCTTTTACTTCCAACAGATTCAGGATTTCAATGGCTACTCCAAAATTTCTGTCATCTGCAGGAAGTCCCAGTTCAAGATTGGCCTGTACGGTGTCCAAACCTTTTTCCTGTAAGGAATATGCCTTCAGCTTGTTGATGATCCCGATGTTCCTTCCTTCCTGGCGAAGGTAGATGATAATTCCACCGTTTTCATGGATATATTTCATTGCAGCATCCAATTGTTGGCCGCATTCACATTTTTTTGAATGGAAAACTTCTCCGGTAATACATTCTGAATGGAAACGAACATTGACAGGCTTTGAAAAATCTGTATTTTCAGCCACGATGGCCATATGAGGCATCCAGTCGTTTTCGTTTTCGGAGAAAGCTATCATTCGGAAAGTACCGTGTTCTGTGGGAACATTGGCTTCCGCCTGAATTTTAATCATTGATAGTTGTTCAATTAGTTTTTAACTTCCTGGCAAAGCATCTTCAATAACAGAGATATTGGTTTTTAAACGAACCAGATATCTGTTGAGAACTTCATCGTCATCTCTGTCAAGATTTTGTCTTAGCTTTTGAATTTTTTTGTATGATTTTTCAAAGCTTTTAAGGGCTCTGCTTTTACCGGCAGAATTACTGGCATCAATAGCATATAAATAATTCTGAAGGCTGTATTTCAAACTGGTAACCTCATCGTTCAACCCATTGTTTTTAAACTTGGGAAAAGTGGAGATCATATTTGAAATTTCAGAAGCATTTACATTTTCTTTAATATTGATATTAAAATTCTTCTTTGAGCCTCTGTCGGAATCAGAACCTTTGGTATCACTATAAAAATTATTTGACAACGGGGAAAGGTTTAGCTTTTCCGTTGCACAGGAAGATGTTAATATGATAAGTACTCCAAGAAAAATTAGTCGTTTCATTTCTGTTGCCCTTTTTGATAAAGGATTGGGTTAAGACTTTCATCGTTATACATTTTCATTTGTTTGTATACTTTCATCTTAACGTTACCGTTCTCAATATCAGCAAGCAACTGATTAATAGAAGTTGACAGGTCCTCTTTCTGAGTAAGCAGAACATCCAGTTTAGCCTGGCAGTTGTTTCTGTGTTCTTCAGAAGCCGATTCTCTATTCGCTTCTAACGACATATGATAAACCTTTAATGCAAGAATTGATAATCTGTCTACTGCCCAAGCGGGAGTTTCTGTATTTATTTTTGCTTCAGATTTAGGAGTTATATTTTCAAACTTAGTAAGGAACCAGCCGTCAATATATTCTACCAGATCAGTTCTTTTCTGATTGGAAGCGTCTATTGTTCTCTTGAGTTGAAGAGCTTCAGCCGGATCAATATTTTCATCTCTAATTATATCTTCCAGATGCCATTGAACGGTATCAATCCAGTTCTTTGCATACAAAATCCGTTCCAAAGTATCTTTTTCGAACGGGTTATTAATTAGAGTGTTAACGTCATCAGACACGTGATAGTCTTCAATAGCTTGATTGAAGACTTTCCATGCAGTCTCAGTAAATTTCATTAATTCTAAGGAATTTTAGTTGCTTGGAGAATTATTATCGTTCGAAGTTGGTTTTTTTTCAGAACCTGGTTTGTCTTCTTCTTTTACCGCATCTTTAAATTCTTTGATTCCTGAACCTACTCCTCTCATTAATTCCGGAATTTTCTTTCCTCCAAAAAGTAATACTAAAAGTATTGCTACGATAAGGATGTGTTGCCAAGATAAGGCAAGTATTGTTAGTGTATTCATCTCTTAAAATTTTTGCAAAGTTACACTTTTTTTAATATGAAATCCAACCTAATGGGTCAACTGGTGTACTTCCATTCCATACTTGGAAATCAAGAGTATAAGCGCCATCAAAATCCTGGGCTATAGTACCTATTGCAGTTCCTGATGAAACCTGCTGTCCTTTGGAAACATTTGCATTGGATAAGTTGGAATAAATAGTAAAATACCCTCCGTGTTTGATAATAACGGTCTTGGTACCATCACTGCTTGCTACAACCGAAGATACAGTTCCCGGGAATACAGATTTAGCACGTGTACCTGAAGGCACAGAAATTTTAATACCGGTATTGTCTTCAGAGATATTTTTGAAAACCGGGTGCTGCTGTCTTCCGAAACGGTGGGTGATTTGTCCGGCTCTGTCTGCAGGATAACCAAGTCTTCCTCTATTGTCTGCAAAGCTGTTTCCGGTAGCGGTAGAAACTCCGTAGCTTGTCATTGCCTTCGTTTCAGCAGCTTTTTTCTCTTCTTCTTTTCTCTTCGTAAGAGCAGCTTCTGCGGCTCTTGCAGCTGTTAATTTATCAGCAGCTTCTTTAGCTCTTACATTGGCTTCATCTGAAGCTTTTTTAGCAGCTATTCTTCTGGACTCATCTCTTGCATTGGCTTCTGCCTTGGCAGCATCTTCACTACGCTTTCTTTCTTCTTCAGCTCTTTTTGCCGCCAGATCTGCAGCTCTTTTAGCTTCAGCTTCAGCAAGTCTTCTTTCTCTTTCAAGGGCTTCGGCTCTTGCTTTGGCTTCCGCTTCAATTCTTGCTTTTTCTCTTTCGGCAGCTATTTTAGCCAAACGTATTTTTTCTGCTTCTGCTTTTCTTCTTGCTTCTTCCTCTGCTTTAGCAATTCTGATTTCTTCAGCAATAATAGCTCTGATCTGTCCTTCCAATGCTTTGGACTGAACTTGCTTCTGCTTAAGTTCAGCGGTCAGTTTGGATTCGTTTTTCTTAAAATCAGTTACCAACTGCTCTTTCTGAGCTCTTTCAGCATTGATCGTCGCCAAATCCTTCTGTTGGTTTACCAGAAGGTTTGCTTTCTCTTTTACAGAGTTTTGTCTTTGTGCAATTGTTTTCTTGATCAGGTTGGCAGCATTGGTAATTTCAGCTGCTTTTTTATCCTGATAATCTGAGTATTGTTTCAGGTACTGTACTCTACGTATACCTTCTCCTAGATTTTTGGCAGAAAGAATAAAAGTTACTTTGTTCTGTACACCTTTATTTTTATAAGCATTCACCAAAACCTCAGCATAGTTTTTTCTCAATACAGCCAGTTCTTTGTTCTGACGATTGATTTCCAGCTGACGTAAATAGATATCATCCTCAATGAATCTTTTTTCTTTCTGAGTATTATTATATACCTTCTCTCTTAAAACCAATTTTTGGTTCACATTGGAAAGATAAGCTACAGAAAGCTTAGATTCACTTCTGGTTTTGGCTAAATCGGAATTTATTTGTGCAATTTGTTTTTTAAGTTCGGCATTCTGCTTCTGCAGCTGTTCTTTGTTCTGCTGTCCCTGGTGCAGTCCAAACATCAAAACACCTATTAAAAAGCTAAATTTTTTAATCATTTAATCTCAATTTTCTTATAACTGGATGGTACAGAATAAGGTGTTTCCATCCTCGAAAAGTCAAATTTCGTATTTTCCATTAAGATCTGACTAGATTTTGAGCCTTTTATAATTATTTTAACATTTTTTGGAAGACGGATTCCTTCATATTCATTCCAGTCACTATAAGAAACATCAAGTTCGTCTGAAGACAGAATATCTTTTAAATTGACGGATAATAAATCGTAATTAGTGTCGTATTGAAGTGCAATTTTATATTCCCTGTTTTTTTCATCTGTTGTAATTTTCTGATTGATGTTAGAAACCATTTTGAAGCCTTGTGCATTTTGTGTCAGATCAAATTGTCTGTCATTTATTTTGACAAAAGTTCTTCCTAACAGGATTTTCTCCAAAGATTTATAATCAATGAAATTAACGTTCAGTAAATTATTAAGATAATCAAAGTCGGAATCTATATAGGTTTTGTTGATCTTATCCTGGCCTTTTATTCCTTCAGGAGTCGCAATACCTCTGGCCGCATTGATGAATAAAGCTCTGAGATTCATCCATACCTTTTTGTCATTTTCAATATAGACAGTAGCATCCAGGGTAGGGACATAGCTTCCCGTTTCTACCCGAACTTTGCTGTCAATCTTGATCTGCTCAAATTTGGGTGGAATCAATACATGTTCGAAAAAAGTGAGTTTGTCTCTCACCGGTTGGTTTACATCTTTTGGATTTCCATTGTCTTTATCCACTGTTGTAGTAATACTGTCCCGTGTCTGATCTGTATCATTTTGAACTTTGGTACGGGTCTTACAGGATGATAAGACAAGAAGCAATAAAAGAAGGGGAATCCAGTTTTTCATGTATTTATCTTTAATTAAAAATACGGTGCAATATTAACGCCAAACCACACAAAACATGTTGTGTGGCTTGATGATATCTTGTTTAAGTTAAATAATTTCTATTCTTTTATTTAGATAGAAAATCTAACACGGAATAGTCTCCCAAAGAAATTTCTCTGGCCACTCCGAAATATTGTGCAGAGTTACCGATCATAGAATTAGAAAGATTTCCGTGATTGATTCTGGTGTTTTCCTGAATCAGGGAGTTTTCAATATTAGAATTAACAACCGTTGTATTGTTTCCTAATGAAACTCCAGGTCCTACTTTTGAATTGGAGATTTTTACATTTTCACCAATAAAGCACGGCTGAATAATCAAAGAATTTTCAATCACAGCAGAAGCAGGGTGATTCATCATTTCCTCTCTTTCATACTCAAGGATTTTGCTGTTGGTTTCTACAGTGGCATTTTTGTTACCACAGTCCATCCAGTCGTTTACTTTTCCAAGGGTAAATTTGGCTCCTTTAGATCTAAGGTTTTCAAGTGCTGTTGTCAATTGATATTCACCTCCGTTTTTAATATCATTGTCCATGATATAGTTGATCTCTTCCATCAGCTTTTCAGCACTGTTGAAATAATAAATACCAATGATGGCAAGATCTGAAACATAAACAGTCGGTTTTTCAACAAAATCTGTGATGAAACCGTAATTGTCTAATTTTACAACTCCGAAAGCAGATGGATCTTCTACACTTTTCACCCAGATCACTCCATCAGAATTTTTGTCTAATTGGAAGTCTGCACGGAAAAGGGTATCTGCAAAAGCAATAACGATATCTCCCTGCATAGATTGCTCAGCACATTTGATTGCATGAGCGGTACCAAGAGGATCGTTCTGATAATATATGCTTCCTTTTGCTCCTAGCTTTTCAGCAATCTGAATAAGGGATCTTTCGATCTCAGGGCCAAAATCTCCGATGATAAAAGCTACCTCTTCAATATTTTCTCCTGCAACTTTAGCAATATCTTCCACCAATCTCTGTACGATAGGTTTTCCTGCAATAGGAATAAGCGGTTTTGGAACTGTCAGTGTATGGGGACGTAATCTGGAACCACGTCCAGCCATAGGAACAATAATTTTCATAAATTATATAAAAAATTTTTTATAGTTATTTTAATAATTTGGTTAAAGATAATAATTAAAACCTTTGTTGGTATATGATTTATATCTTTTTAATATTTGAATAGGTTTGTTTACTATCAAAATAAAGACCAAAGTTTAATTTTTTCTGATTCTCGATAAAATCAAGTCTTTTTCGGAATAAATCAAAATTCCGGTGAAGATCAGAAACAGGGCATTACTTGTTAGAATATTATAATTAAGATATTTTACAATGATAAAACTAAAGATCGCAAGTAATATAAGGAAGAAGGACATTTTCTTCATTCTGTAGGGAATAGGATAATATTTCTGCCCCAGAAGATAAGATACAATCATCATAATAACATAGGCTCCAAATGTAGCCCACGCAGAACCGATCATGCTGTGGTAATAGGTTAAGGCTAAAAGATTAAGGGCAATGTTTATTCCTGCTCCAAGCCATGAAATAACAGTTCCTACACTGGTTCTGTCCGTTACTTTATACCAGGTGGAAAAGTTATAATATATTCCGAAGCAGAGATTGGCAATAACAATAATCGGGATGATGTCTATAGCGATCCAATAAGATTTGTTGGGAATGAAAACTTCTTTCAGCCAGGATATATTGGCGATAATTCCTAACGCTACGGCACAGGCAAAAAAGGAAAAGTATTCTGCTACTTTGGCATAAGTCTTTTTGGCATCACCTTTATCCATTTGTTTAAAAAAGAAAGGTTCAATACCCATTCTGTATGCTGTGACAAACAAGGTCATCAGTACAGCCAGTTTATAGCAGCCACCATAAGCACCGGCTTCTTCGTCTGAAATATGATTTCTCTGGATAGATTTATCAAAATTTTCATTGACCATAAAAGCCAGACCTGCCAGCATGAGCGGAAAGGAATATTTGATCATACGCCCGAATAAAGAGGTCACAAACTGAAATCTTACTTTTAATATAATAGGAAGGAGTAATAAAACTCCTAAAGCGCTTCCTGCCAAATTACTGAAGAACGGATAATCTACATTTTGGTCCAACCCAAAACTTTTGGATATGTTTTCCGGAATCCAGAAGAATAATGCCGCAGTAAAAACAGCCTGAAATATAGCCTGAACAACTCTTACAGCAGAGTATTTGATAGGTTTATTATGAAAACGCAGCCATGCAAACGGAATCACCAATAAATTATCAAAAAATGCAATCAAAGCAAACCATCTGATGTATTCAGGATTATCATGATACCCTAAATAATCTGCAATAGGCTGATTGAGTAAATAGCACAATGCAAGAAAAACCGTGGACGTTGAAAACAAAAACCAGAATGAAGTATTGAACGTTCTTTTTTCATTACCCTCTTCAGCTGAAAAACGGAAATATGCCGTTTCAAAACCGAAAGAAAGAATGATATTAACAAAAGAAATCCACGCATAAAGCTGGGTGAAAATCGCAAAACCTTCATTGGGAATTTTATAAATCAAAAGTGGATTCAGGATGAATAAAATAATTCTGGGTGCTATAGCCCCCGCTCCATAGATGATTGTCTGCCCTAATAGTTTCTTATACAAAGTCGAAATTTTTTACAAATGTAAAACTTTAAGTATTCGTTTGGTGATTTTGGGGTGAATTAAAACATAAAATCTTAATTTTACGGGGAAATAAATTGAAATGAAAGTTCTTATAAAAAACGTAAATATCGTCAACGAAGGAAAAGTCTTTGAAAGCGATATCCTAATAGAAAATGACTTAATTTCCAGGATAGCTGCTGATATTTCTGAAGAAGCAGATCAGATCATTGATGGTTCAGGAAAGTATCTTCTTCCGGGAGTAATCGATGATCAAGTACATTTCCGTGATCCGGGACTTACTCATAAAGGAGATATTGAAAGTGAATCAAGGGCGGCGATTGCCGGTGGAGTTACCAGCTTTATCGATCAGCCCAATACAGTACCGAATGCTGTTACCCAGGAACTGTTAGCAGATAAATATGAGATTGCTTCCCAAAAAGCTTATGCCAACTATGGTTTTATGATGGGAGGAACCAATGATAATCTGGAGGAGGTTTTGAAAACAAATCCAAGAACTGTTCCGGGAATCAAATTATTCTTAGGCTCATCTACAGGAAATATGCTGGTGGATAATCCGGAAACACTGGAAAATATTTTCAGCAATACCCAAATGCTGATTGCTGTTCACTGTGAAGATGAAGCTACGATCAGAGCCAATACTCAAAAATACATGGATGAGTATGGTGAAGATATTCCTGTAAAATTCCATCATTTGATCAGAAGCGAAGAAGCATGTTATATATCTTCTTCCAAAGCTATTGAACTTGCCGAAAAAACAGGAGCGAGACTTCATGTTTTTCATCTTTCGACAGCAAAGGAAATGGAACTTTTCAGAAATGATATTCCTTTAAAAGATAAAAAGATCACTGCTGAGGTGTGTGTTCACCATCTGACTTTTACCAATGAGGATTATGAAACAAAAGGCGGACTTATCAAATGGAATCCGGCTGTAAAAACTCAAAAGGATAAAGATGCCCTTTGGGAAGCATTGTTAGATGACAGAATTGATGTTATCGCTACAGATCACGCTCCACATACTGCAGAAGAAAAAAATAATGTATATACAAAATGTCCTTCAGGAGCACCTTTGGTACAACATTCATTAGTTGTGATGCTGGAAAACTATAAAAACGGTAAAATATCCCTTGAGAAAATCGTTGAAAAGATGTCTCACAATCCTGCCATCCTTTTTAAAGTTGAAAAAAGAGGTTTTGTGAAGGAAGGATATAAAGCAGATTTGGTTTTAGTTGATTTAAATGAAAACTGGACGGTTTCTAAAGATAATTTACTGTACAAATGCGGTTGGAGTCCTTTGGAAGGAATGAACTTCCACTCGAAGGTTACCCATACTTTTGTTAATGGACATCTTGTGTATGATAATGGTAAAATTGCAGAAGGAAAATTCGGAGAGAGATTGCTTTTTGAAGCTAGGGATTAATAAGATATAACCGAGGAATATAGTCTCAGATTAACCTGAGATTGTCAAGATAATTCAATAGGAGCGGGCTTTAGCCCGCTCTTTTATTTTAAATCTTCCATTGGCTTTAGCCAAAACTTGTTCTTAGCTCTCGCAGATCTGCGAGAATATATTTTTTACTTTTTCGCCTTACTGCCCATATAAAATGTCAGCTTCCCACCATTCATAATCTCAGAATGCTTCAGCGTAAAGGTTTTAATCTCTTTTCCATTCAAAAGAACCTTTTGAACATATACATTTTTCGGACTTTGATTAATAGCTTCAATTTCAAAAGTTTTTCCGTTTTCCAGATTCAGTACAGCAGCATCAATCGCAGGACTTCCTATTGAATAATCTTCTGAACCGGGCGCTACAGGATAGAAGCCTAATGAACTTAAAATATACCAGGCACTCATTTGTCCCGCATCATCATTTCCGCCCAATCCATCTGGTGTAGCTTTATACTGCATTTCCAAAATACGGCGGATCTGTGCCTGTGCTTTCCATGGCTGTCCTGCCCAGTTATAAAAATAAGCGACATGGTGAGCGGGTTCGTTTCCGTGAACATATCCCCCAATGATTCCTTCCCGGGTAATATCTTCAGTGTCTGCAAAGAATTCGTCAGGTAAATGCATCGTGAACAGTTCATCCAGCTTTGAGGCAAATTTCTTCTTTCCACCCATCATCGTGATCAGCTCATCCGGATTTTGGGGAACAAAGAAACTGTAGTTCCATGAATTTCCTTCAATAAAGCCCTGTCCATGAGTGCTTAACACATCGAAATATTTTTTAAAGCTTCCATCTGCCAGACGCGGACGCATAAATCCTATTGTTTTGTCAAAATTATTTTTCCAGTTTTCAGATCGCTTGATAAACTGATTGTAAATTTCTGTTTTGTTTAAATGTTTTGCCAATTGAGCAATAGCCCAGTCATCATAAGCATATTCCAGTGTATTGGAAACTGAAGTTCCGCTTTTCTCAGCCGGAATATATCCAAGATCGATATATTGGCCGATTCCTTCATAATTTCTTTTGTTAGCCGTTTCTATACATGCTTTTAATGCTTCTTCAGGATCTCCTTCATAATTTCCTTTAATAATAGCATCTGCCACTACACTTACACTGTGATAACCACTCATACACCAGTTGTCATTGGCATAATGTGACCAGATGGGCAGCATTTTCATAGAAAACTGGTTATAATGAGCCATCATAGATTTTACCATATCACTATTCCGTTTGGGCTGAATAATATTAAAGAATGGATGAAGAGTACGGTAAGTATCCCATAAAGAGAAGGTCGTATAATTGGTAAAGCCGTCTGCTTTATGAAGGTTCTGATCCAGACCTTTATATTCTCCATTAACATCCATGTAAGTCGTTGGATTGATAAAGGTGTGATACATCGCGGTATAAAAATTCGTTTTTTCCGTATCAGAACCTTTAATGACAATTTTATTTAATTCCTTATTCCAGCTGCTTTGAGTCTGAGCCTTAACCTGATCGAAATTCATACCTCCGACTTCTTTTTCCAGGTTTTCCAAAGCGTTGGTTTGACTTACAGGAGAAATGGCAAGCTTTACTTCAATAGCTTCATTATCATTAGTGTCAAAATCGAAAAACATCTTCAGGTTCTTTCCCGCAATCTCAGGGAAATTCTGATTTTGGTCAAATTTTCTCCAAAACCCTTTATAAACCTGCTTCTCATCGTAGTTTTTCTGACCATAAGATTTAAAAGGTTTTGAAAACTTCATCGCAAAATAAACCGTTCTTGTTCTTGCCCAGCCATTGGTCTGGCGATATCCGGTGATGGTATTTCCGCTTTCTACACGCACGTATGTCCATACATTTTTTCCATCATAATTGTAAATACCTGCCATGAGATCCAGAATAATATGGGACTGATCAGACTTTGGGAAAGTATAGCGGTGGATTCCAACTCTTGGTGTTGCTGTCAGCTCTGCCAGAATATTGTGATCATCCAGTTTTACTTTGTAATATCCAGCTTCAGCTGTTTCGTTTTGGTGAGAAAATCTGCTTCTATAGCCGCTTTCAGGATTGGAAGCTGTTCCGGGATTCAGTTGAAGCTTTCCTACCATTGGCATGATCAGAAAATCTCCAAGATCGGAATGTCCCGTTCCACTGAAGTGGGTGGAACTGAAACCTACAATGGTTTTATCTTCATAGCGGTAGCCGGCGCAGTATTTATAAACCTCGCCATTGTATTTTCCGTTAAGTTCATAAGAAATAGTATCTGTTTCAGGGCTTAGCTGTACCGCACCAAAGGGAACTGTAGCTCCGGGATAAGTATGGCCCATTTTTTCAGTGCCGATCAGCGGATTGACGTATTGTATTAATTTTTCAAATTTTTGGGCATGAAAGTTTGCACTTAAAAATAATAGAGAAAGAAAAACAATGGGTCTGTGATTTTTCATTAATGACAATTTTTCAAAGTTTAAAATTAATTAAAATCATCATTTGCTATTGTGTTTTAGATAAATTCAGGTACTATTTATTCTTTTTCAGAAAAACGAAAACCTATTCCATGCAGGTTTTCTATTAAAACATTCCGTTCTTCGGCAAGCACCTTTCGCAACCGGGAAATAAATACATCGAGGCTGCGCCCCATAAAATAGTCATCATCACCCCAGATTGCCTTCAGAATATCCTGCCTTTTGACAACCAGATTCTTGTGACAGATAAAATACAAAAGAAGGTCAGATTCTCTTTGGGTAAGAGTAATGCTGTTTTCTATGCCTTGCAGCGTATAGTTTTTGGGATCAAAATCATACCTTCCTACTTTATACTTTAGAGGGGAAGTATCTGTTTTCTTGGTGCGTTTCAGGAAAACTTCAATTTTCAGCATCAGTTCTTCAATACTGAATGGCTTTACCAGATAATCATCGGCACCTATTTTAAGACCTTTTATTCTGTCTTCTTTTAACGCTTTTGCAGAAATGAAAATAATAGGGATCTCAGAATTTTTACTGCGGATATGTTCGGCTACTTCAAATCCGTTCATGCCGGGCATCATAATATCCAGCAGGCAAATATCAAAATTCTGACTGTTAAATGCTTCCAATGCTGATTCACCATCCGAGTAACAGCTGATGTCATAATAACTCTCAAGACTGTCTTCCACCAGGAAAGCTATTGTTTTGTCATCTTCGGCATATAAAATTTTAGATTTCTCCATACTTACACATGATTATTTGAAAACGGAAAAAACAGGGTAGTAGTAATTCCTTTATCTTCATTATTCTCAACAGAAATTTTCCAGTGATGCTGTTGAACGACTTTCTTTACATAAAATAATCCCAATCCAAAACCATTCACTTCCTCACTTCTTTTGGTGTGTACCCTATAAAATTTTTCAAAAATATGAGGAATATTTTTAGCGGGAATTCCCATTCCGTTGTCTTTAAACTTTAAATATAAACCTTTTGAATCTTTATAAGCTGAAATTTTAATCACTGGCTTTGTTTCACAATACTTGATGGAATTATCCAATAGGTTATAAATAATGTTGGTAAAGTGGAATTCATCGGCCATTACTGAAGTGCTGTTTTCAATATCAATCTCGATGCTGAGATCTTTATTTTTGTACTCTATACTATCTGCAATCTCCTGAATAAAGGGAAGCAACAGAATTTTTTGGGGCTTTAATGACAGTCCTGCGGCATCATTTTTAGCAATATTCAGTATTTTCTCAATATGATTGTTAAGCTTATGACTTTGGTTGATAATGATGGATGTATAGGTCTGCAATTTGGAATTGTCCTGCACCAGATTCTGCTTATTGAGTGCCTCTGAAGCTAAAAGTATCGAAGATAGAGGCGTTTTAAACTCGTGAGTCATATTATTGATAAAGTCACGCTGCAACTCCGAAAATTTCTTCTGCTGAATAATGGTATAAATAGAATATACATACACCAGAAGAATGATAATAAGGGCAAATGTAAGAAGATACCAGAACCTTAATGAACTGATCAGATAAGTTGTTTTATCAGGAAAACGTATCGAAAAATAATAAATCAGATTTTTGTGCTTTGGAAAGTTGATCACTTTATTACTGGGACTTTCCTGGTGTGACGTCATGTACTTTCCGTACACCATTTTGTCACTGTGACAGTTGTATAAGGCATAAACATAATCTGTATTGATCTGGAAACGGGTAAATTCTGTCTTCAGATAATACTCCAGCACTACAGGATGAAATTCATTGTTAATATTTACCACATAATAGTCATTCGCAATATTCTGTACAGGGTTTTCAGTATAGGACGTCTTTCCTCCGGAGAGTTTTTCCGCAACTTCCATTAAGGCAATATTGACCTTCTGATTAAATTTTTTATCTTCAAGATTATAAGCCTGACGGGTCCACATCAGCTGTGCTATTAAAATTCCGATAATAGCAATAAATCCCAGCGTTATTATAATATTGAGTCTTTTTATTTTCATTTCCTGAAACAATATTATCCAAAATTATCTATTTATCTTTTATTATTAACAACTCGTTAACAAATGTTTGACAGCGGTTAACAAGTTGTAATCACGGTCTGCTTTACATTTGCTATATCGAAATAAAATAATATTAAAATTTATACTCATGAAAAAACTAAAAATTACAGCTCTTTTGGCAGTGTTGGCATTCTCTCCTTTTTATGCTAATGTACTTACTGCAGACGCTCCATCCATTGTAAAAATGGTAGCTGATGCTATTAAATGGAAATCAGAATCTATAGACGTAGGAAATATTCCTCAGGGGAAACCAAAATTGATCAGATTTGAATTTACCAATACAAGTTCAAAACCAATCATTATTCAGAATGTAGCGCCTTCATGCGGATGTACTACAGCTGATTATACAAAAACTCCTATCCAGCCAGGAAAAAAAGGATTTGTAGAAGCTAGCTATAACGCAGCGGCAGCAGGTCCGTTTATGAAGACTGTAAATGTTACTACAAGTGACAGCAAAACTCCTAAGACACTTTCTTTCAAAGGAGTGGTAGCTTCTTAATATATCGTTTTAACAAATAAAAAATAGCCTGATAACAATTATCAGGCTATTTTCTTTTTAAATATTTGATTAGTTTTTAAAATAATCTAAAGAATAATTATTTGTAGCATTATTTCTCAATCTATTTTAAAGGATTGCATTTCAATATTTATTATTTTTAAGAAAAAATAATTTATGAGTCTATATACACAACCTATGCTGCGCGAAGGTGCACTAAAAGATAAAGTAGCAATTGTAACAGGAGGCGGAAGCGGTCTTGGAAAAGCGATGACTAAATACTTTCTTGAACTGGGCGCCAAAGTAGTGATTACTTCCAGAAATCTGGAGAAGCTACAGACAACAGCTAAGGAACTGGAAGATGAAACAGGAGGTAAAGTACTTTGTGTAGCGTGTGATGTAAGAAACTGGGATGAAGTGGAAGCGATGAAAGAAGCTACCCTGAAAGAATTCGGAAAGATTGATATTTTGTTGAATAACGCTGCCGGAAATTTTATCTCTCCAACAGAAAAACTGACTCATTCCGCTTTTGATTCTATTCTGGATATTGTTTTAAAAGGAACAAAAAACTGTACTCTTTCTGTAGGAAAGCATTGGATAGATTCTAAAACTCCGGGAACTGTATTAAATATCGTAACAACTTACGCATGGACAGGTTCTGCCTATGTAGTGCCATCTGCCTGTGCAAAAGCAGGAGTCTTGGCGATGACCCGATCACTGGCTGTAGAATGGGCAAAATACGGAATTCGTTTCAATGCTATTGCGCCGGGACCTTTCCCTACAAAAGGAGCTTGGGACAGACTTCTTCCGGGAGATCTTCAGGAGAAATTCGATATGAAGAAAAAAGTTCCGTTGAGAAGAGTAGGAGAACACCAGGAGCTTGCCAATCTTGCTGCTTATCTGGTTTCTGATTATTCAGCGTATATGAATGGTGAGGTAGTAACCATTGATGGAGGAGAATGGCTTCAGGGAGCCGGAGAATTTAATATGCTTGAAGAAATTCCTCGTGAAATGTGGGATGCTTTAGAAGCCATGATTAAAGCAAAAAAATCAAATTAAATTAAACTTATATTAAAAAAACTCCCGGATGTGTAACAATTCCGGGAGTTTTTTTTACCTATACAGTAAAATAATATTTTTCATATGAATTTTAAACTTCCAACCCTCGTTTCCACCGTTGCAGTTATCCTGTTTTCAGGCTCTGTACATGCGCAGGAAACCCCAAAATATGATTATGTAGAGGCATTTAAGCCGTTTTTCTATCCGCAGACAGGTACAGCAACACGTTCTGCAAGCGGACAGCCGGGACATGCTTATTGGCAGAATTCAGCAGATTATCATTTGAATGTCAGCCTGAATGAAGATAAAAAAGAGATTACCGGTACAGCGCAGATTACCTATACCAACAACAGCCCGGATAAATTAGGTTTTCTTTGGCTGCAGCTGGATCAGAATCTGTTTGCAAAAGATTCCAGAGGAAACGGTGTAGTTCCGCTTTCGGGAAGCAGAAACGGAGCTCATGGTGAAGAATTTAATGGCGGATATAAAATTAAATCAGTAAAGCTTGACGGAAAAAGAGAGGTGAAATATACCATTACCGATACCAGAATGCAGATTGATCTTCCAAAGGAACTGAAAGCCAATGGAGGAGTTGCCAAAATAGAAATTGAATATTCTTTTGTCTCTCCCGAATATGGTTCAGACAGAATGGGAATACAGGATACCAAAAACGGTAAAATTTTTACTATGGCACAATGGTACCCGAGAATGTGTGTGTATGATGATGTCATGGGCTGGAATACGCTTCCATATCTTGGAGCTTCGGAGTTTTATTTGGAATATGGGAACATTACAGCCAATATCACCGTTCCTGCCAATCATTATGTAGTAGCATCCGGAGAACTTCTGAATGAGAAAGAAGTATACAGCAAAGAAGAGATCAACAGATGGAACGAGGCAAGAAACAGTGATAAAACGGTGATGATTCATCCTGAATCTGAAATCGGTAAAAATAAAGCTTCCGGTACAAAAACATGGAAATTTAAAATAACACAGACCAGAGATTTTGCCTGGGCTTCTTCTGCCGGATTTATTTTAGATGCTGCAAAAATTAATCTGCCTAGTGGAAAAAAATCATTGGCTATTTCTGCTTATCCGGCAGAAAGTGCTGGTGAAAAAGCTTGGGGAAGATCTACAGAATATACAAAGGCTGCCATAGAACATTATTCAAAAAAATGGTATGAATACACATATCCGGCAGCTACCAATGTAGCAGGAAATGAAGGCGGAATGGAATACCCGGGAATTGTATTCTGTCATATGGATTCCAAAGGAGAAGATCTTTGGGGTGTTACAGATCACGAGTTCGGGCACAACTGGTTTCCTATGATCGTAGGCTCTAATGAAAGGCTGTTTGCATGGATGGATGAAGGATTCAATACATTCATTAATGGACTTTCAACTGAAGCTTTCAATAAAGGAGAGTATTATAATAAACCGAATCTGGCAAGATCAGGAATGTATCTGCTGACGGACAGCCTGGAGCCTGTAATGGTAGGACCGGACAATATGAAAGAAAGAAGTATCGGTGCTTTGGCTTACTATAAGCCGGGAACAGGATTGGATGTTTTAAGAGAAACTATTCTCGGACCTGAAAAATTTGATAAAGCATTCAGAACATATATAGACCGTTGGGCTTTTAAACATCCTACACCATGGGACTTCTTCCACACCATGGAAAATGTTTCCGGAGAAGAACTGAACTGGTTCTGGAGAGGATGGTTCTTTAATAAATGGAAAATTGATCAGGCCGTTAAAAATGTAAAATATATCAATGGTGACTTTAAGAACGGAGTTCAGATCACTGTTGAAAATCTTGGGCAAATGCCAATGCCTACCACGGTACAGTTAAAATTCAAAGATGGAACTGCGCAAACAGTGAAAATTCCTGTTGAGGTTTGGAAAAGAAATACAGAATGGACATTCAAAGTAGATTCTACAAAAGAAATAGATGAGGTGAAGCTGGATCCGAATTCAGTAGTTCCTGATGTCAACCTGGAAAACAACAGCAAAAAACCTGCATAGAAATATTGGATACATTTAAATTTAACGCAAAGCTTTCATTTGTATACTGTAATATTCTTAAGAGAGCAAAGGATGGAATCAATGAAATTGATTCTTTCTAAGCGAACGCATAGCCATGCAGCTTCATCAGCAACTTGGTGCTTTCTTAGCTTGCTTAAGAATAAGAAGAATTCATTATCATCTTTACGTTTTATAAAATAAATATCCACAGTGTGCATTACAAAAGCCTGAGCTTACCATCGTAAGTTCAGGCTTTTATTTTTTTAGGGTGTTTTTCCGGGGTAAGTAGAGGTGTTCTCCTGCAATGTTTGAGTGGTCTGCAATATAATTTTGTCCTACAATATTAATCAAAAACAAAAACAACATGGAAACATTAAAATCGGTGCTTGAAGCAAGCCACGCCAAAAAAACAAAAAGTGAGTTAATTGACCTTTTGTCAGGAGTTGAAAAAGTTCTTACTCCGGCAGTCTATGAAAAAGTATCAGGAATCGAGACTTCAGAATTAAGCGCATTGACCAATAAAGAACTGTTAGGTATCGTAGAAGATTTCAAAAAGAATTATGATGAAAAGTGGGAAAAATCCTTTTCCGGAGTTTCTTCAGAAATCATGAAGCTTATTGCGGGTAAAATGGCTGCTGATGAAGAGATTTTCAGAACTTCAGACGCTGCCAGTGCAGATTTTGCAGCAGAATTGGGAAGTATCGACTTTGCTACGATCATTGGCGGACCTTTGGATGCGTGCGTAAAAGCACAGTCTAATGCCTCTATTGCTACCGTTAATTTCATCAATGAAGTTGGGTTTGAACTTACAGATCCTGCTAATGCTGCCAGTGCTAAAAAACTGAGAATGGCAGAATTCAAATACAAAAAAAATATTCCGAATCCGGATTTTAAAGAAGATGAGCCAGTAAGTGCCGCCAACCCTAAAACGATTCCGAATGATGTAGAGATTTCAGTTCCGTTTATTGCATTGCTGAATGTTCCAAGTTTTAGAATTGAAACCTGTGAAGTAGACTTTAATGTTAAACTTAATTCTACTTACACGAAGGACGTAAGCGACGAATTCGGTATTAACGCAGGAGTATCCGGAGGATGGGGACCTGTAAAATTCAAAGTGGATGTATCTTACAAAAGAACTTCCAGTACAGGAATCAAGGTTGAAAAAGAATATTCTCTTGGGGTAAAAGTACGTGCAACCAATGACGAAATGCCTGCCGGACTTGAAAAAGTGCTTGGGCTTCTTTCACAATAATTTATTTTACGAAAGATGATAAAACTATCAGATTACCTGGATTATCTCAACAACGAGATAATTCAGGCTCGTAAAAAGGCAGACGAAAATGCTGTTCTTATTGCAAAAGAATATGCCCGTCATGAATATCTTAAATATTTTAAGGTTCCACGATATGCCCTGCCCAGTGTAAAGATGGATATTCCGATCAAAATTACAGATATAGATTCAGCTCCCAAATATAATTTTAAACTGAATCAGGATCAGTTCGTTACAGAACTGAATGAGAGAATTCACCTGGTGAACAAGGAGAAAAAGATGAATATTCCTCAAATTACCCTAAAACAGATTCAGACCGAAGAGTTCAAAACACTGTTCAGTAAACTGGAAAAAAATGATCAGAAATTCGGAAAGCTTCCTGCCAATGAAGTTCTTAAGCTGGATCTCAGACACAAAGTACAGCTTCTTAATTCCGGAATCTTTCGGCCTCAAGATGGCACAACAGAAGACGAAACTGATGAATTGAAAGAGATTTTTTCAAAGATTCTGCTGAATAAATATACGCTGGTGAATGCAAAACTGAACAACATCTACATAGATCCCAATACCAGCGCCGCGGAAGATAAAGATAAACTATTCATCAACCTTCATGTGGAAATGGAGGAAGAAGGAATCAGGATTGTGTCCTACAAAGATAAAGACGGTAATGAAATAGAACAGATAACTTTTGAGTAATGCAGGAACTTATTCACTTTACGGTACAGAAAATTAAGGAGCTTCTGGAACATTTCAATGATGTTCAGGCTTTGTATCTGTCAAAATCATTTGACTTTGATGCCCGGTTTGACGTATTTCTTAATGAGGTTCTTGAATATTTCCGTACCAAAGGAAACACCAGCCACGAATCTGAAGTGTTGAAGATTATGAATATGATTTCTACCGTTAAAAGAGGTTTTAATCCTATTAAAATGGAGAAAATAGCGACTGGAAGACGAGAGCTTCTCGGAGGATTTTCATTCAACGGAATGGAAAGTATGTATGATATTCTGATGGAAATATATACTAAGGAAAATAAAAAGCTTGACGATGCAGAAGAACTTATTTCAGGAATCATTGTCTCATTATATCAGAACGGTATTCTGGATGATGAAAAGCTGAAAGAAATGAATTCTATTCCCAAAATTGAACGCTTCTGGACTTCATTGGTTGAGCAGAATACAGCAATATCGGGAATTAATAAAAAGCTCAGACTGACCATTATTCCCGAGGATATTTTTCTTATTCTGGAAAAGGTATTTCTGAAATTAATTTAAAAAACATCATTATGAAAACCGGAAGATATATCGTTTTGCTGCAGGATCAACAGAAAACTGCACTCAAGAAAATAGAGAAAGAGCTTGAAGTGAATATTACTTCTTCAGAGTTTCTCTCCAAAGAAAACCGTTCCTATGAAATCATTGATCGGGATAACGGAGTGCTTTACAAAAACCTGGGAGTTCTTGTGGTGGAAAATATGGATGAAGATCAGTTGAAAAGTGCTGTAAAAAATGAATCAAATCCTATTATTTATTACGAAAAGGAAAGAGAATTTTTTCCTGCAGATGAATTACAGTTGATTAATGAACTTAAAAAACAATCTGCCGGACTCGCAGAAAAAATTTCAGAACTTGAAAAATATATTATCGGCAAACCTTTACCTCAACAATCATTTGTTGAAATGGAGTGGGGATTAAAAGCTATTGGGCTGGGAAATGCCAATTATACAGGAAAAGGTATTGATGTCTGCATTCTGGATACCGGACTTGAAACTTCCCATCCTGATTTTTCCTCTGAAGAAATTGAAGGCAAATCTTTCATAGGCGGTGAAGACTGGAACCGGGATCCCAACGGACATGGTACTCATTGCGCAGGAGTAGCAAGAGGAAATATCAGAAGTGATAATGGAAACCGTTATGGAATTGCCAGAGACTGCAATCTGAAAATTGCAAAAGTACTCGCGGATAATGGAAGAGGTACTACCAGCAGTGTAATAGACGCTATAGACTGGGCGATTACGAAAAAAATCAGAATATTATCTCTTTCGCTGGCATCCCCGGTGAAATTGGATGACCAGCCTTCTGTTTTATTTGAAACCATCGGAGAACGGGCGCTGGAGAATGGCTGTCTTATTATAGCGGCCGCAGGAAATGACAGCAGCAGGCCACAGATTCCGCAACCCGTTTCAATGCCGGCTAATTCAAAATCAATTATGGCTGTTGGAGCTATTGACAGTCAAATGAAGATCGCCAGATTTTCAAACGCAGGAATCAATCCTTCCACAGGAGGAAATATCAATGTCTGTGCTCCCGGAGTAGATATTGTAAGTGCCTATCCTAAAAACGCAAAGAACAAAAATAATTTGTATTACAGCATGAGTGGTACAAGCATGGCAGCGCCGCATGTTTCTGGACTTGCTGCTTTGTACATGGAACAGTTTCCGGATAAATCAGCAAAAGAGATCTGGGAACTGATTGAAAAAAAAGCAAGGCCTATTGAAGGCATAAAATACAGAGATATTGGAAACGGTTTAATACAGGTATACTTATGATCACTTATCTCGCAGTTTTAAAGAAAGATATAAATTTTAAAAAGCTTGAAGTTCTTCTCAAAAGTAAAAGCATAAAACTGGCCTCTCATTATAAAACCATAGGCGTTGTAAAGCTTGAAAGCCCGTTACCGGTTTCGGAGTCCGGATTTCAGGAATATTTTATATCTATAGAAGAAGAAAAAGATAATTTAACAATATAATCACATCAATAAAGCTTTTCTGTCGCGGAGAAGTTTTATTTTTGTCTCTTACTGATAAAATAATATATGAATTTCAGATTTTCAATGGTGTTTCTGATGTTTTTTGCATTAGGGTTTTCACAGGACCTTACCGTAATGAGTTTTAATATCAGGCTGAATGTAGAGTCTGATAAAGATAATGCCTGGCCAAAAAGAAAGCAGGATGTTGCAGATTTGCTGACCTATTATCATCCTGATTATTTCGGAGTACAGGAAGCGCTTCCGGAACAGATGAAAGATATTAAAACAGGATTAAAAAACTATAATTATATAGGAGTAGGAAGAGATGATGGCAAAGAAAAAGGAGAATTTTCTGCTATTTTTTATGATACGAACAAACTTGAAGTTGTAAAATCAGGAACGTTCTGGTTATCTGAAACTCCGGAAAAACCCTCAAAAGGCTGGGATGCTGCATTGAACAGAATCTGTACCTATGCTGTATTTAAAGATAAACAATCAAAGAAAGAATTCCTGGCGATGAATCTTCATTTCGATCATGTAGGAAATGTAGCAAGGGTAAAATCTTCCGAACTTATCTTGAAAAAAATAAAAGAACTGAATCCAAAAAATCTTCCGGTGGCCCTAAGCGGAGACTTTAACCTGACAGATGATTCAGAACCCATTAAAATTCTTTCACAGAATATGAAAGACACTTTCTACCATTCTGAAACCAAACATTACGGTCCGGTAGGAACTTTTACTGGCTTCAACGTCAATGAAGTTCCAAAAGACAGAATTGATTATATTTTTACACAAGGTTTCAAAATAAGATCTCACCGACACATCAATGACAGAAGAGAAAATCTTTTGTATCCATCAGACCATTTTCCGGTGATTGTGAACCTTTCCCTATAAAAAATCAGTTGGTTGGAAAATCGACTTCAAATCCAATTCCTCTCAGGGATTGGATTTTTATTTGAGGATCACTGTTGAAATATTTACGGAGTCTGCTGATGAATACATCAAGACTTCTCCCGGTAAAGTAATCATTCGTTTCCCAGAGATTATCCAGAATATTATCTCTTGTAATAATAGTACGATTATGCTTCAGAAGATACAGCAGCAATTCTTGTTCCCGTATGGTCAGCCGGTTGTTTCCGTTAGGATGTGACAATAGAAGTTTGGTAGTATCCAGTGAAAATGCTCCGATTTTTATCTGACTTTCTGTAACGGCCGGAAGTGTTCTCTTTAAAATATTTTTAATTCGCAGAACAAGTTCTTCAGGATCGCAGGGTTTGGGGATATAATCGTCAGCACCTATTTTTAATCCGGTAAGGCGGTCTATTTTTTGATTTTTAGCCGTTAAAAATAACAATGGAAAATTACTTTTTTCCTTGATGATCATTTTAGCCAGCGAGAAACCGTCTATATTGGGCATCATCACATCCAGAATTCCTATCTGAAAAGGAAAATCAGTCTGAAGTAAGGGGACTACATCTTCAGGATTCTGAAACCAGCTGACTTCAAAATCTTCCAATTCAAGATATTGCTTAAGAATCATTCCGAAATCCGGATCGTCTTCTGCCAGAAGAATTTTAGTTTTCATAAGGAATTGATATTTTAAAAGTACTGCCCAAATTAAGCTGGCTGGATACCTCTGTTTTGCCGCCATAATTGGCAATAATTTTCTTCACGAAATAAAGTCCTAGTCCAAGCCCTTTACTATTATGAATATTGTTATTCTGTATTCTGTAGAATTTTTCAAAAATGTTCTTCAGCTCTTTTGTTTCCATGCCGTGACCGTTGTCAGAAACTTCGATTTCTAATTGTTGAGAACTGTTACGGATATTTATTTTCACAACAGATGCTCCATATTTGACACTGTTTTCACAAAGATTTTTAATGACTGTTTCCATCAGGTTTTTATCATAGGGAAGCTTTTGTGAAACTGAATTTTCAAGTTTAAAATCAATATCAGAATAAGTAACGGCAAGATCCTGAATGAAAAAATCCCAGTCTTCAGGCTGTATGGCTGTCATCTCATCCGGTATTTCATTCTTATGAAGCTGGAACATCAGGCTTTCAAGCCGGGAAATCTGCCTGTCGATAAGAGGAAGTGTTTCAGGATTCCATTCTTTTTTTAATGCTTTTGAAGCTATTTTTAAAGTAGCGATCGGAGTTTTAAACTCATGTGAAATGTTATCCACAATGGTGTGGAGAACTTCTACCTGCTTTTGCTGCTGGATCAGATTTCTGATCGTGAAGATATAGAGCAGAAGGACTCCGGAAAGAAGTATAGCACAGCAAATAATCAGTAAAGTAAGCTCTTTGAAAACAATACTCTTTATATTCTTAATCTCAAAATCTGTCTGGGTTTTGACAAGAAAAGTATTTCTTTTTTCAACCTGACCTTTATCCGAATCATCTCTTTTGGTGGTTGAAGTTTCCCAACTTCCGTTACTTGCAATACGCGGCTTTTTAAGCTTATCCTGTGTCTCAAAAATAACAATAGGTTCTGTAATTATTTTTGTGCTGTCTGGCAGATGAACAATTGAAAGATACCGGATTCTTGCAGAAATCTCATATCCGTCTTTCTGGTAGCGGCTGTCAATATAATGGATCAGTCTTTCTCTGGCAGACTTTCTGTTTTCTATAAAATAATTCAGAAAATCCTTTTTATTGATCTCCTTATTATGATATTGTATAATGATTTCCTGAAGGGAGTCGTCATTTTTCTCTTTAGCTTCCTGAATGTCTTCCAGACCGTCTGTATAATTGGTAAGCCCGTCATTCACGGATCTGTAGATGTCCCTCTCTTTTACCTGATAGGTTTTATACATAAAGTAAACCTGTATTCCCAGTAAAAGGAGGAACAGGGCGGCAAAAACCGAAATCAGAATTTTACTCTTGGCTATCATTGAAACAAAGATAAAACTTTAACATTTTACTGAAATAGTATTTTTATCATTAACCTTTTATTAACCTGATGGTTAATGTGTTTTTGGTAATTTTAGAAAATTAATGACCATTTAATGAAAAAGACACTTATTCTTCTTATTCTGATGCTTGGGATGCAGATTAATGCGCAAACCCACCGCTTTATATATGAACTTCAATACAGATTTGAACCCAATGGTACAAGTTATGATAAAGAAGAAATGGTGCTGGATATCAATACGGAGGAAGTGAAATTTTATGAATTAGAATTTTTAGTAAGCGATTCCCTGAATATTCTTCACGGGGGAATTTCTTCTCAACATACCAGCCAGTCCGGACAAACCATTATCCGAAAAAGAAATTCCAATAAAAATAAAAACTTTGTTCAGATCATGATGATGCCTTATTATTATGTTTTTGAAACAGAGGATAATATCCAGTGGAAAATAGAGGCTGATACTAAAAAGATCAATAACTATAATTTACAAAGAGCAACTGCTGTGTTTGGAGGAAGAAACTGGACCGCGTGGTTTACGCCGGATATCAACATTCCTGAAGGCCCCTATAAATTCAGAGGATTGCCGGGACTGGTTCTCTATGTGGAAGATGATAAGAAAGATTTTATATATTCTTTCTCCCGAAATAAAAATCTGCCAAAAACATACGATACAAAAAGCTTTCTTGAAAAACATTATTCACTGGATCCTATTGCCATTGACTTAAAAAAATGGGTAAAACTGAATCTGGAGTTTTACAATGATCCATATGCCAGAATGAGAACCGAATTTCAGCCGGACTGGAATGTCCGCATTAATGGGCAGCAAATCAAAAGCAAAGAAGAGTTTGCAGGTTTGACTAAACAAACGCAGATAGACATCAAAAAATATTATAATCCGATTGAACTGGATAAAGCCATTCCTTATCCATAAAAAAATATACTCTATTGATTTTAAAACCTGAATTTGCGAATTCAGGTTTTGTTATTTTAAAGAAAAGACATTAACCTATCATTAACCCATCGTTAACCGAAATTCTCCCTTTCAATACAGATTTTTGTAGCCATAAAACAGAACAATGTTTTTGTTAGGATAAAAAATTGCCATGTATAAAATTCTTTTTTTTCTGTGTTTTCCGGTTTTGATTCTCGCCCAGAAACAAAAAGTTGGAGGAACAGTTATGAATACTGAAAATGAAAAGCTTTCGTCGGTAAAAGTTGAGCTGTATAATTCTCAAAACACATTAATTAAAGAATTAAAAACTGATGAAAACGGAAAATTTATACTGGAGGGAATAGCAGAACAGGAGGTAAAACTGGTAGTTAAAAACCAGGGATACTCTTTATTTGAGAAAAAACTTGATCTGACAAAACTTGAACCTCTGAATATTATCCTTAAAAAAGAATCTCAGGAAATAGAAGGCGTTGTAATGACGAAGCGTAAGCCTTTGGTGAAAAGAAAAGTAGACCGTCTGGAATTTAATGTTGAAAACAGTAATATTTCATCACTCAATGCCTGGGAAATTCTAAAAAATACACCGAGTGTCACCGTAAATAATGAGGTGCTCGGAGTAAAGGGAAGCACCGGAATTTTGGTGACCATTAATGATAAAAAGGTAATGCTGACGGGAGATGAACTGAAAAACCTTCTGGAAAATACACAGGGAGATGAAGTGAAATCTGTAGAAGTGATTACTAATCCGCCTGCGAAATATGAAGCTTCAGGAAGTGCAGTTCTCAATATCGTTCTGAAAAAGAATAAAATTGAGGGCTACCGGGGAATTCTCTCATCCAAATATGTGCAGACACAATATGCGAAAGGCGTTTTTGGCCTTTCCCAATATTATAAAAAAGATAAACTTTCCATTATGGGAAGCTATTATAGAGGGCTGGGAACATACTACCGGGAAGGAACAGACTATGTGAACTATCCGGAAAGCCAAACCCGATGGGTCAGTACGATGAACAGGAAGGATAAAAACTATAACCAGAATACCCTGAATTTTAATGTGGAGTATGAATTGGACAGCTTGACCAATGCAAGCCTCAACTATTCAGGGTATTTTTCTCCAAAATCCTTCGGAACCTACAATGTTCCTACACTGATCTATAATAATCAGGATATCGTAGAATCTAATTATACCACGATCAACGATCACCGCTCACGTTCCATTAATAACTCTGTAAGTTTTCAGATAGACCGGAAGCTGAATAAGAAAAGCAGTCTTTCGTGGATCAATTATTTTACCGGAAACAACGCCGATAAATACCAGAATGTAATCACCAGTCTGAACTTTGCAGGCCAGCTTCCAAAAGAAGATAATTTCCTTACAAAGAATAAAGCGGATGTTCAGCTGTATTCCACACAATTCGATTATCAGTGGAAAAATGATAAACTGGAGCTGGAATCCGGAGCAAAATATAGTTTTGTAAAGACCAACAGTCAACTTGATTTCTCTGATAATGAAAATGGAGTACTGCAATACCGCCCGGAAAAGAGCAGTATCTTTGATTATAAAGAACATAATTTTGCCCTGTATTCTTCACTAGCCTATAACATTGGAAAATGGAATTTCAAAGGAGGGCTTCGTGCGGAAATGACAGATCTTGAAGGTGTGGTCTCTGAACCTTATGAATTGAATAAAAGCAATTACTGGAAATTTTTCCCCACTTTTTACGCACAATATACCACAGAAAATAAACAGGAATTCGGTTTCTCTTATGGGAAAAGGATCAGCAGACCTTCCTATTCATGGTTGAATCCTGCGAAATCTTATTACAATCTGTTTTCATACTATCAGGGAGATCCGAAGTTAAAAGCAACAATCACCCATAATCTCAATCTTACCTATTCCTGGAAAGACTGGAATCTGGATCTGTATTACCGAAAAGAAATGTATCCGTCTATGGAAATTTCATATCAGGAACCCAGTACCAACAGCCTCATTTATTACTTCACGAATATTGAAAAAGGAGAAGCTTTCGGATTGAGTCTGTACAAAAACTTTCAGGTCAAACCATGGTGGAATATCATTATGTCTGAAAATCTTGAACACAATGAAAATTATTTCAAAGGTACAGACGGATTGCTGTATAAAAATAAAGTCTGGAACTGGGTCTCCAATATTTCAACAAGTTTTACCCTTGATAAAAACAACGATTGGAAGATGGAAATGGGACACCGCTACTATTCTCCAGGAATACAAGGGACTTTTAGAATTTCTGCGGCGTGGTCGGCATATTTTGTAATGAACAGAAAGTTCCTGAATAAAAAACTGGAAGCAAGTCTTATATTCACTGATGTTTTCAGAACAACAGGTCAGAAAGTCAGTACAAAATACGCGAATCAGGATAATTATTTCCTCGATTATACGGATGCTCAAGGCATCTCCTTTTCACTGAAATTCAACTTTGGAAATCAGTCTGTGAAAAATGCAAAAACAATAAAGAAAACTGCCGAACAAGATAGGCTGTAGAATAATATGATATAAACATCATTACAATAAGATATTATTATAAAAGAAATAACCTACTGATGTTACATTTTTGCTATTTTTGACACCTATCTTTAAAAAGGTCATTATGAAGAAAATTTTTTCCGGAATGCTGATGGTCGTTTCCTTACTGCAATTGTCTGCACAGGAACTCTATATGCCGAGGAATATCAAAAAAGCATATGAAAAAGGGACCCGTGATATCTCCGGAGCACCAGGTAAAAACTATTGGCAGAATAAAGGAGCCTACAATGTGGATGTGAGGGTGGACGCCAATACAAAAATAGTTTCCGGAAAAGAAACAATTCTCTATACAAACAATAGCCCGGATAGCCTGACTGAACTGGCCATACGTTTTGTGAATAACCTTCATAAACCGCAGTCGCCAAGATCAGGATTTGTGTCTAAAGATTTTCTATCTTCAGGGCTTAAGATCAAATCTTTCATTGTAAACGGTGAAAAATATGATGTCAACAGTGACGACTGGAGTACCGTTGAAAAAGTAAAATTAAAAACAGCTTTAAAATCTAAATCAAAAGCTGAAGTAAAAATTGAATGGGAATATCCGCTTTCAGTACAGAGTGGAAGAGAAGGACAGATAGATCCTGAAACATTCTATGTAGCCTATTCTTTTCCAAGAATTTCCGTGTATGATGATTATAACGGATGGGATATGCTTCCACACTCAGACAGACAGGAGTTTTATAACGACTTCAACGACTATAGTTTTGCCATCACCGCACCCAAGAATTTTGTAGTCTGGGCAACAGGAGATTTCCTGAATCCGGAAGCCGTACTTCAGCCGGAATATTTAAAAAGATACAAAGCTTCATTAAAAAGTGATAAAGTAATGCACATTGCGACAGAGCAGGAAATGAAGTCTGGTAAAGTAACCAAACCGAATAAATGGAATGTCTGGAAGTTTAAAGCCAGTCACATCACAGATTTCTGTTTTGCAATGAGCAACCATTATGTGTGGGATGCAGCAAGTGTTCAGTTGAAATCAAAAAGAGCAAGTGTTCAGGCAGGATATAAAAATGGGGCAAAGGATTTTGAGCACTATGTAGACTGGATGCGTTATAATCTTGATTGGTTCTCTAAAAACTGGCCGGGAGTAGAATATCCTTATAACGTAATGACTGCTATTCAAGGTTATGCAGATATGGAATATCCTATGATGATCAACGATACCAGTATTCCTGATGATCTTAAGGATGCAAGGCTGACAGCAGATCACGAAATTGCTCATACCTATTTCCCTTTTTATATGGGAATCAACGAAACAAGATATGCCTTTATGGACGAAGGATGGGCGACCACATTGGAATACCTTATAGGAATTGATGAAAACGGAGAAGCTGCAGCTAAGGAATTTTATAAAAATTTCCGTGTTAAAAAATGGATCAATGATCCATCTTCAGAACAGGATCAGCCGGTGATTACGATGAGTACGCAGGTAAGTGGAGCGGGATATGGAAACAATTCCTATGTGAAAGCATCATTATCTTATCTGGCTCTGAAAGATTATTTAGGAGATGAACTGTTCAAGAAGGCATTACATCATTATATGGACAACTGGAATGGAAAGCATCCGGTTCCATGGGATTATTTCAACTCTATGAATACAGGTTCAGGGAAAAATCTGAACTGGTTCTTCCAGAATTGGTTTTATACCAATAATTATATTGATTTAAAAGTAGCAGAAGCCTCTCAAATGAATGATATGCTCACCATAAACGTTACCAACGTAGGTGGATTTGCTATTCCATTTGATGCAATATTGTCTTATGAGGACGGAACCACAGAGAAGCTTCATTTCTCACCCTCTATTTGGGAGAAAAATCAAAAGATGACCGATCTTGTAATCCCCATTAAGAAAAAAGTGAGATCTGTACAGCTTGATGGAGATCTGTTTATGGACTATACACCGGACGACAACCGTAAAAACTTATAAAAATGAAAGCCTTCAGATTCTGGAGGCTTTTGTATTCTAAAAGTAAGCAGTTAATCTTAATCCTAATGTAATATAACTGATTTTTTCTTTAGCAATCAGGTTGTTAAGTTCCTGATCCAACTCATCACCTTCCTTAATTTCATCGCTGAAATGATAACGGATGGTGGAATTGATCATATTATAATCCGTATAAAAAGTAAGACCGAGTCCAGGATTGAATTTATAGGTCATAGAGGCTCCCGTATTCCAGCGGAAAGCAGGTTTAGGTTTGTATCTGGCTATCTGAAGTTCATGATTAGGAGCATCTATATTATCTCCTTTTACAAATACTTGTCCACTGGCAGTTGCAGCATATCCTCCGGTTGCTTTCAGCATAAGCTGCCATTTATCCGAAAACTCATGGGAATAATAAGGTCCGATACCCGCAGACAGAAAGCCCATGGATTGGGTTTTGATTTCATGGTCTCCAAAATCCTGCCCATCATCAAAGGTTATTCTTTGAGATTTAATAGGAAAGCTGCTGAAGGTTACATCTGCACCTACACCCCATTTTTTTGAAAAGAAATAAGCGCCTTCCAATCCGCCTTCAAACCCGATTTGTTTTTTGTCATCCAGTTCAGATTCCTTCAGGAAGTTGGTTGTCCCGAGTGCTGTACCCATTTTCAAAGCAAGAAAAGAAGGATAATCATTTCCCTGTATTCTTGATAAGATGCTTATATTATCCCCTTTATTCTTGTAAATTTTATCAATAAAAAAATACCCGAGTTCTGTTGATATAATTCCGATACCAGCTCCCGCAAGAATATCCGGAACCCAATGTCTGTTATTTAAATTTCGACCAAGTCCTGTAATAGCGGCAGAACCATACCCTGCAATACTGTAGGCTGGGTTTACCATACCATATTCTTTGTGCAGAAAACTTGCATTGGTAAAAGCCATTGCAGCATGCCCTGATGGAAAAGAATTATTTTTGGATCCGTCCGGGCGTTCAACTTTTGCGGTATATTTAATAGAATTGACTAAAATAGCCATGATGACTAAACTTGTACCATAAGATAAAGTTGCTCTTCCAATATTATTCCGGCCCTTTACGCCTGCCAGTTTTAATCCGTAAACAGTTGCAGCCGGAGCGTACTGAAGATAATCATCAAATTTCACTTTGAAGTTAGGAAGATATCGGTTTCTTACCTCGCGGATATTCTCCTTTTCTCCCCATGTAGCAGCCGCAGCTGTAAAAAGAAGGGCAGGAGCCACTGATTTTTTCACCCATTCCTTTTTGAAAAAAGGTGTCTTCTCCTGAATGGCATAGCCGGAATTAATTAATGTAAGATCTTCCCTGAGATTTCGGGATTGGAGAGTATCCTGTGCCTTAATACAGGATAAGTGCAATAGTATTCCTAATGCTAATGCTAGTTTTTTCATCGTAGTGGTGCTGAAATTTAAGTCACGTAAAAATATTAAAAAAATCTATCTCAAAAATTGAGATAGACTATTTTAATGTTTTTATAATATTTAAACTATGGAGTTGATTATCTTAAACCAGATCTTGGTCCGGATGCTGCTACTACAGCCTGCATTCTTGTTTTTTGATTAGCAGAGAACATTACCATAGATTTGTCGTCTACATAATCCATATAGTTCATAAACATCTGAGAGCGGCTTACTCCTCCACAAATTCTGTTTAAAGGATAAGTAGGGTTTCCGTAGTTAGGGCCAGGAGATGTAGGAGTGTCATTAGAGTAATCTGTTTGGCAGCCTGTATCGGATGATCCCCAAAGGTGTGGTAGATTTAGGTAGTGTCCTACTTCATGAGTTACTGTTCTTCCTAAGTTGAACGGAGCGGAAGCACCGGTTTTTCCTATATACTGATAACCTATTACAAGACCGTCATACCATTGTCCTGCATTTTCCGGGTAATAAGCATATCCTAAAGTTCCTGGTTGGTTATTTTCGTCAAGTATTGAATTCACAACCCATATATTCATGTTTTTAGTCACATCAGTAGCATCAATACCACCTGTGCTTGCCTTTTTCATTTGTTCAAGATCAGATCTCCAGCCTGTTTTTGTACTTTGTTTACGATTGGTAGCAACTAATTTGAATCGGATTTTTACATCTCCTGCCGCTGAAGGCTGAAATGCCGAAGGAATTTTATTGATGTCAGAATTGGTAGCACCATAATCAGCATTCAGTACAGCAATTTGTTCAGCGATTCTTGCATCGGAAACATTTTGAGCGGAAGTGTTGTAAATTACATTAAAAACCACCGGAATCTCAACAGTTCCATCTGCAAGAACTTTTCCCAATTTAAGGTTTTCAGTAAATTTTTCAGTACTGAACTCAATGTCTGCCATTTTTTGCTTTAGCGCAGGATTTTTCAGAAGCATTGCCTGTCTTATTCCTTCTGAAGGACAGCTTCTTTTAAGAGCACTTGGAGCGGAGGTTTCCTGATCCAGGGGCGCTTCATTTTGATTACTTAAGTTGTCAGTGTTACATGCCGACATAAAGCCCAGAACCAGAGCTCCGAATAAGAATTTTTTCATATCGTTATAATATAATTTGGTTGAGGTTGTGAAATTATATTATTTGAAATTGATATGCAAATTATTTTGTAAAATATTTGATAAATGTTTATTCAATGGTTATTTTAGTTGCGTTTATTGTAACTTAATTTAACTTTTATTGAATTTTAATTAATTTAATTAATTTGTTTTATATTTCACGCTTAAGTGTGTTTTTTAAGTGTAAATAATTTTATATTCTACATAATTTGTAGGATATTATTCTTTAAAAATTTGTCCATGGAAATATCTTAAAAAACATAATTAAAGCCATATGTTTCTTCCATTATTTTGTTTTTTTTACTGAATTATTTGTTTTTAAAGAAATAACTTAAGCTTATTTCAGGCTTTTTATGTGAATAAATTGCCTGAGCTACTACATAGAATCGTATTTCTGAATTTTAATCTAGAAGATGGGTACAAAAAAATCTATCCCGTTTTGTGGGATAGATTTTAAAATATAAGTAAAAAAGATGTTTTAATTAATATACTCTCAACCCGGATCTTGCTCCTGAAGAGGCCACTACAGACTGCATTCTTGTTTTTTGCCCTGATGAGAACATAAACATAGCTGCGTCATCTACATAATCCATATAGTTCATAAACATTACAGATCTTTGTACACCGCTGCAAGTATTGTATAGAGGATAAGAAGGCTTTCCGTAATTTGCTGTAGTTTGTGTAGGAGTATCACTTACCAGGTCATTTCCGCAATTAGCATCTCCCCAGATGTGTCTTAAGTTTAAATAATGTCCTACTTCATGGGTTGCTGTTCTTCCCAGGTTGAAAGGCGAAGATGCACCGGTTTTTCCAAAATATGGAGCAGCAATTACAACACCGTCATTCCAGAGACCTGCAGATTCAGGGAAAGTTGCATATCCGAGAATTGTACGTCCCTGACTGGTCATTTTGCCTACCACCCATAAATTTAAATAATTAGTAGGATTAGTTGCGTCAATTCCTCCTTTAGAGGCTTTTTTCATATCATCATTGGTAGCCCAGCTGGTTTTTGAAGTAGATTTTCTAACAGTATTCACCAGTCTGAATTTTACTTTCGTGTCACCAGAACTTACAGTTTGGAATTCGGTTGGAATTTTGCTGGCATCACTGTTGGTGCCGGAATAATCAGCATTTAATACCGCAATTTGCTCAGCAATTCTTGCGTCAGAAACGTTTTCAGCTGTAGTTTTGTAGATGACATTCATTACAACTGGAATTTCTACAGTACCATCAGCTAGAACTTTTCCAAACTTTATATCATTGGCGAATTTTTCTGTATTGGTTTCTAATGCTGCAAATCTTTGCTGAAGTTCAGGACTTTTTTTCAAGGCTTCCTGTCTGATTTCCTCAGAAGCACAGCCTCTTTGAGCAAAGCCTGCTGTAGTTACTGCTTCGTCAGTTGTGTTTTCATTTTGATTGGTGATGTTGTCATTGTTACATGCAGACATTACACTGAGCATAAGAGCTCCAAATAATAGTTTTTTCATATCAAAAATCATTTAGGTTGAGGATGTGAAAATATATTATTTAAAATTGATATGCAAATGTTTTTTAAATTTATTTATTAAATCAATATGTATTACTGTGTTTTATTAATTTTAATTTATAATTATATTGAATGTTTTAAATTTTAATCAATTTCATGTGGTTTGTTAGCGCATTTTATGGTTTTGTGTTTTTTTTAAGAATAAATTTCGCTTAAATTTATTTTTTTAAGAATTTTCTCGTGATTAAAGTTTAGTTTGCAAAGCCATTTTTAATAGCGAAAACAGCGAGCCCAACACGGGTTTTCAAATCCAGCTTTTCACAAAGCTGATCGCGGTAGCTTTCTACTGTTCTTGGGCTGCAGCACATTCTGTCTGCAATTTCCTTATAGCTGAGTTCTGTTACGGTGTACTTTAGAAATTCTTTTTCTCTGTCAGAAATTCTTACGGCAATTTCAGTTTCTGATTCTTTATTAAGATTAGAGAAAATAATTTTTGATGCCCAGTCCGGATAAAAGAAGCCATCACTGTTCAATCGGGTAAGAGCTGTTTCCAGATCTCTTGGGTGTGTGTTTTTTAGTAGATAGCCTTTTGCACCGCTTTTGATCATTTTAATCACGCTGTTGTCATCTCCCTGCATACTAAGCGCCATGATTTTAATACCGGGGTGATTTTTTGTAAGCCAGGCAGCGGTTTCAAAACCATCCATAATCGGCATACTGATGTCTAAAAGAATAATATCAGGAATTGAATTGCCTTCTTCAAGTTTTTGGATGAGGTCTTTTCCGTTTTCGCATACATAGATTACTTCAAATTCATTGAAATTTCCAATAATCCCTTCCAGAGCCTTAGCTATAAGTATATGATCGTCAACAATTACAATAGATTTCTTCATGACTGTTTTTTTAAGATAATATTGAGTTGGGTTCCCGTATTTTCATGGCTTTCCATGTGAAAACTGGCTCCTATGATTTCTGCTCTGTTTTTCATATTGGTAAGACCTATTCCGTTGGACTTAATCTGCGAAGTATCAAATCCGGTTCCGTCATCACGAATATTAAGTTCCCAAAGGATATCTTCAGAGGTATTGAGGGTGATAAAAATATTTTTACAACCGGAATGTTTTATACTATTCTGAATAAACTCCTGGGTGATTCTGAGCAATACATTTTTATGAACAAAGCCTAAGTCGAGTTGCTTAAAATTATGTTCAAAGCTTACATGACACTTTTTGAAAGAATTGGTATTGTCTACCTCCTCCTGTATCAAAGTTACAATTTCCTTCTGGTTGATGTTGTCATCAGTCAGTGTTTTTGACAAACTTCTAAGATCTTGCAATGACTGGTTGATGATCTGAGATACCTGATCAATTCTTTCGTTTGCTTCAGGAACCTTATTTTCATAAAGCATCTGCTGTACATAGAGACTTACCAGTGTCAGTTTTTGACCGATGTTGTCATGCAGTTCCCGACCGATCTGCTGCATGGTGGCTTGTTGGATCTCCAGTTGGGTAGACAAAAGCTCTCTCTGATGAAGTTCATTTTTCATCTCGATTTCATTCAGATATTCTCTTTTTCGCTGTCTGTAACTTCGGATATAGATTAATACAGCTGTTACAAACATCACAAAGAGTATGTTGAATAGAATGATAACTATTAAGAGTTCTGTTTTCCCCATATAAATGAACTTGCAAATAAGATATACATCACTGAAACTGAGATCAGGAAATAACTGAAATAGATATCCCAAATTTCCTTGTATTTTACCAGAAGTGATAAAAATGCCATGAAGGGTAATGTTCCTATATATGATAGCGTAATTCCAAGATTAATATAAAACATTTTGTTTTTATTGAAATTGAGAATCTCTTGTGAAGTAATTTGTTTGTAATACTCCATGATTACCAAAAGCATCAAAATAAGACAGCCAAAAGTATAGTTGAAAGCAAATACAATTTTACTTTTGGAAAAATATAATTCATTGGGAATAAATGAAAGCAGATATAAAATGGATATTATCCAAAATAGCTTGGGCTTTCCTAAAGATTTCGCAGCATATAGCCAGTAAAAAAATATAAACTGGATTGGCATTAAAAGATAGTTATAGTACTGAGCTTTGGTAAAATGAACAAAACTTCCCCACTTGCCATAAGCTTCCCCAAGAAAAATAAATACCAGATAAAACACAAAAAGTTTCCAATGTTGTTCTTTTAAACGGTTATAATGGAAAATTGCTATGACTGCAGCAAGTCCTTCAGCCCAAAGCAGACTTTTTTGTGCAAATTCCTGGAATTCTGTCATACAGTTCTAAATATGATATATTTACAATTAATAAGACTGACCGATAGGAGCTTTTGGCGGGACAAGTATTCCGTTATTTTCTCCAAGACTGGTATCATCATCTTCTCCCGTGACTTTGTTGGATTTGTTGGCTAATGCAAAAGATTTTCCTTCTGCACTTTGAAAAGGATTGAAATCATAATCAATAAGTTCTCCTGTTTCATCGGCTTTTTTTAATGTTGGGACCATTACTAGAGTGTGCCTTCCTGCGTATTCTATCGGAACAGGGTGTGATTCCATAATAGACCAGTTTTCCTGTTTCGGATAAGTAGCATAATAAAATCTGATCCCTAAATCTTCCGTAGATGTAGCTGGGTTTGCTTTGGCGGCTTCAGCTTCAATATTGGCAATAAAACTTTTTAATTTCGGAAGGTCAAACCAAATGGAATGAGCGTCATCTATTCCTAATGCGGTATTAATCGCATTGAGATGATTTTGACGGTAATTGTCAATCAGAGCCTGGATAAGACTATTTGACATTGTTCCAGGTTGTAGCGGATTATTTGATTCTGTATTCATAGCTTAGCAGTATTTTACGGATGAAATTCAATTAATATGCAAATCTCGGAAAAAATATGCTAGAAAATGTATTCGCGAATAGGGAATTATACTGTTATTTTTACCGTGTTTTTACGGATTGTATGTGAAGTATAATAGTTTTGGGAGAAAGAAAGGCCAGATTGATCCCATAAAAAAACGGAGAAGATCTCCGTTTATATTAAATACATCCGTAATGTTTTGGATCCCTGCAGATTAACCCTGCTGTGCAACATAGGCCGATAGGGCAGTTCCAGTACTCATCACATGATATCATTGATGGAAGTACTCCGCCTTCAATTTTCTTTAATTCGTTTCTTTTTAGCTTTTTCATACTGATTTTGGTATTAGTTATTGATTTGTAAGCTAAATATAGTATTATTTCACTTAACAAGGATAAAAAAAGATGTTGAATTATTAGGCAGAAAAAAATTATTAAGAAGAATCCCAAAGACTTTTTATTTCAAAGGTGTGGACTATTCCTGCATTTTAAAGTCGCGGATGTCAATTAATTGTAGTGTTTTGTCATTGATTTTCAGTTCTATTCGGGAGGTTACCGTCCAATAGGTTACAAACCATATAGAAACCTTGTCATCATTTTTAAATTTTTGAATGGTTTTCTGGGCATATTTTAAATAATTTGCTGTCATTTCTTTGGCCTGAATATCGCTTATCCCGTCATTATTCCTTTTGATATTATTAAGTATATATTGTTGTATTAATTGGTCACTGGCTGCAATCACCTTGGCTTTGCTGTGTTTGAAGTCTTTTTCCCAGTCAGCTTCAAACAAAAGTTTTCCAATAACATTATATTCTTTTGAAAGTCCCGTTATCTCTTTTTCAGCTCCTTCCTGTGACGGAAGAATGAAGGAATCGGTTCTTTTCAGTTGTCCATTGCTGTTGAAGTATTGATTAGCTGTAGCAATTTTTTTATTATGAAGATATTCACTGTCTGTATCTTTTGCAAATGAATATTCTATTGTTAAATCTTTATTATTGAAAAGAATCAGTTTTGAATCATCAGAATAGTAAAAATCATATCCTTTCCTGTTCTTGGTGAAGTAGGCATATTGCAGATAATATTGTCTGTTACTTTCTGCATTCTGAAGCACTTCTTTGGTAATTGCAGATGGATCAACTCCTTTTCTGATCCATTCCTGTCTTATGATCTCGTGCTTTATGATATTTACACTATCCAGTTTTCTTTTTGAATAATAGAATCTGCCTTCATGAACAATATCAGGGTTATGTTTTATTGCATCAAGATATTCTGTACGCATATTCTGGTAATCGGTGAGTGAAAATGGAGATGTCAGTTTATTCTGAGCGTTGACCAGAAGTGAGATCAAGAAAAATGATAAGGTGATTAATTTTATATACATCAGCAAAAAAAATAGTTTTTAAAAGTAGAGAAAAAAAATAAGTGCTGCAGATTTCTCTACAGCACTTATCCACAAAAATAATGTATATGAAAAAAACTATTTTATTGTTCAGTAGGTCTGAAAACCAAACCGGTTTCTACAAAATAATCCAGTGTGATTCTGTCTCCGTCATTTACTTTACCGGCAAGAATCTCTTTAGACAATTTGTTCAGAACCTCCTGCTGAATCACTCTTTTCAATGGTCTTGCCCCGAAAGCAGGATCATAACCTTTATTCATCAGATAATCTACAGCATCCTGAGTGAAAGTCATAATGATGTTTCGTTTCGATAACATTTCATTAAATCCTCTCAACTGATACTGAACGATTTTTCCGATTTCTTTTTTTCTTAAAGGCTGGAACAGTACAATTTCATCAATTCTGTTCAGGAATTCCGGACGCAGGGTTTGTTTTAAAAGATTAAAAACTTCATCTTTTGTTTTGTCCACAATTTCATCCTGATTTTCCTCTGTAAGATTCTCAAAATTCTCCTGAATAAGGTGTGAGCCTAAATTCGAGGTCATAATGATGATTGAATTTTTGAAATTTACCACACGTCCCTTATTGTCTGTCAGACGTCCGTCGTCCAAAACCTGAAGCAGGGTATTGAAAACATCCGGATGGGCTTTTTCGATCTCGTCCAAAAGCACTACAGAATAGGGTCTTCTTCTTACCGCTTCAGTCAATTGTCCGCCTTCGTCATATCCTACATATCCCGGAGGTGCTCCTACCAATCTTGAAACACTGTGACGTTCCTGATATTCACTCATATCAATTCTCGTCATATTGTTTTCATCATCGAATAAGAATTCTGCCAATGCTTTTGCAAGCTCGGTCTTACCAACTCCGGTTGTCCCCAGGAATAAGAAAGATCCGATAGGCTTTTTATCATCGCTCAATCCGGCTCTGTTCCTTCTGATAGCATCAGCAACTGCCTGAATCGCTTCATCCTGCCCAACCACTCTGTGGTGGAGTTCAGATTCCAGGTTTAATAATTTATCTCTTTCGGATTGTAATAATTTAGTTACAGGAATACCTGTCCATTTGCCAATCACTTCAGAGATATTTTCTGCAGTAACTTCTTCTTTGATCAGTTCATTCTGATGGTTTTGCATTTCAAGCTCCATCTTGGTAAATTCTTCCTCCTTTTCACGAAGTTTTCCGTATTGGATTTCCGCTACTTTTGCATAATCTCCAGATCTGGAAGCTCTTTCTGCTTCATGTTTCAGAGATTCAATATCTTTTTTGATCTGGGTAAGATCTTCACTTTTCTGTTTTTCTTTCAGCCATTTCGCATTGATCTCATTTCTCTGTTCGGAAATTTTAGCAATATCCTCTTTCAGATGATCAATTTTGGTCTGGTTGCCTTCCCTTGAAATGGCTGCCAATTCAATTTCCAGCTGCATCAGTTTCCTGTCAAGAACGTCCAGCTCTTCCGGCTTGGAATTGATTTCCATTCTCAGTTTGGCAGAAGCTTCATCAATAAGGTCGATCGCTTTATCCGGTAAGAAACGGTCTGAAATATATCTTTGAGACATTTCCACAGCAGCAATAATTGCCTCATCTTTGATTCTTACCTTATGGTGAGCTTCATATTTATCTTTAATACCACGAAGGATGGAAATAGCAGATTCAGTATCCGGTTCTTCCACCATTACTTTCTGAAAACGTCTTTCCAGCGCTTTATCTTTTTCAAAATACTTTTGGTACTCATTCAAAGTAGTTGCTCCAATTGCTCTCAATTCACCTCTTGCCAAAGCAGGTTTTAAAATGTTGGCAGCATCCATCGCTCCTTCACCACCGCCGGCACCCACCAATGTGTGGATTTCGTCGATGAAAAGTATAATCTGTCCATCAGCTTTGGTGACTTCATTCACAACGGATTTCAGACGTTCCTCAAACTCACCTTTGTATTTGGCTCCGGCGATCAAAGCTCCCATATCCAATGAGAATAATGTTTTATCCATCAGATTTTCAGGAACGTCACCGTTGATAATTCTGTGGGCAATTCCTTCGGCAATGGCTGTTTTACCTACACCCGGCTCCCCGATAAGGATTGGGTTGTTTTTTGTTCTTCTGGAAAGGATCTGTAAAACCCTTCTGATTTCTTCATCACGCCCGATTACAGGGTCCAGTTTGCCTTCTGCCGCTAACTCGTTGAAGTTTTTAGCATATTTATTTAAGGACTGGTATGTTTCTTCTGAGCTAGCAGAAGTTGCTTTACTTCCTTTTCTTAATTCTTTGATAGCACCTTCCAGCAGATTTTTGGTTACACCCATATCTTTCAGCATCTTGGATACTTCAGAGCTGGTCTCCAAAAGAGATAGCCATAAATGTTCAATCGTTACATATTCGTCACCCATTTTCTTAGCGATATTGGGTGCATCCAGCAATACTTTGTTGGCAGATTGTGAAAGGTAAATGTTTCCTCCCTGTACTTTTGGAAGTTTTTCTAAATTTTCACGGTTACGCTCTCTTACTAAATTGGCATCTGCTTCAGATTTTTTAAGTAAGAAAGGCGATATATTTTCATCTACCTGGAAGATTCCTTCAAGGAGATGTTGAGGTTCGATACTTTGGTTGCCCAATTCCATAGCAATCTGTTGTGCTGCCTGGATGGCTTCCTGTGATTTTACTGTATATTGGTTCAAGTTCATATTTTATATATTTTTGGTAATGATTTGTTCAAAGTTTAGTTTTTAAAAAACATCAAGAAACTAAATTTTAAGGCTCAGTTTCTTAATGTCATCAATTATTTAATCATTTATTCGATGACTATATCGCAAAAACTGTTCAATTATTAAATTTACAAAAAAATAGGACAAATTTTCCGGATATTGTATTTTTAACGGAAAATTAACTTGACAAAATTTCCGATTTCGTAATTATTTCTTTGAAATTCATGAACAAATAGTCAGAATCAGGTAAAATAGCCAATCAATGAAACTGAAGTTGAAGAGCCTTGTGCTTTTTATGATCAAAAAAGGAGCAGTTTAAATCAGAATAATTACTTTTGCATTTTACCAGATGGAACTAAAAGAAAAACAGAGAAAAATATTAGACGTAGCAGTAGAACTTTTCAAAGAGAAAGGGTATATGGGAAGCTCAGTAAGAGACCTGGCTACGAAACTCAATATCAAAGCAGCATCGCTGTACGCACATATCCGTTCAAAGGAAGAAATTCTGGAATGGATTTGTTTTGGCATTGCTCAGGAGTTTTTTGATGAGCTTCAGAAAGTAAAAAATACAGATATTACTCCAAGAGAAAAACTAAATCTGTTACTGGATAAGCATCTGTCTGTTGTTCTTAAAAACCGTGATGTCACTCATATTTATTCTAATGAATGGAGACATCTGGAAGAAAAGCTTCCCGAGTTTGTAGAGTTAAGAAAAAATTATCAGCAGGAAGTTGAAAAACTCATTTCTGAGATCTACAGTGCAGAAAACTGGGAACTGAAATCACCATCATTTACAACAAGATTTATTCTTCATACTTTAAACAATTCTTATTTCTGGTTCAAAAGAAGCAGTGATTCTACTGATGAAATCACTGAAGAAATCAGGGAGAAAATCCTTTTTGGATTACTTGGAAACCAGAAGATATAGTCTTTCGCAAGTAGAAATCATTAGTACATTTTACATTATACTTTTTACAAGAAAAGAAATCCCGCGTTACTTTTCTTATTTAGAATCATTCAAAATATGACAAAAGTCATAAAAATTTTGCCAGCTTATAAAATCTTTTTAAATTTACACCTAACAAATGTTAGTTAGTTTTATGGATTTTTCAGTTGAATATCTGGAGCTGGGTCAGTTGAGACAGCTTCAATCCGACCGGTTGATGAGTTTGATCAGCTATTTGGGGGAGAAGTCGGAATTTTATAAAAAGAAATTTGATGAATTACAAATATCTCCACAGGATATAAGGTCGATTGAAGATATCAGGAAACTTCCTATTACTTACAAACAGGATTTAAGAGATAACTACCCATTTGGTTTATTTACCGTTCCTAAAAATGAGCTTCAGCGTATTCATTGCTCAAGCGGAACAACAGGAAAGCCAACGGTGGTAGGATATACAAAAGAAGATGTGGACCTTTTCAGTGAAGTGGTGGCCAGATCTTTACATGCTGCAGGAGCGAAACCGGGAATGCAGCTGCACAACGCTTATGGGTATGGAATTTTCACAGGAGGATTAGGGCTTCATTACGGAGCAGAGAAACTGGGGATGAGTGTTCTTCCTATTTCGGGAGGAATGACGGCGAGACAGGTAGATCTGATTGTAGATTTTAAGCCGGAAGTGATTTGCTGCTCTCCATCATATGCTTTGACTATTGCAGATGAATTTGCCAGAAGAGGAATTTCTGCAGATGAAATCAGTCTTCAATATGCTGTGTTAGGCTCAGAACCATGGACGGAAATTATCAGAGGTCATATTGAAGAAAAATTAGGGGTTCATGCAACCAATATCTATGGGTTGAGCGAAATTATCGGCCCGGGAGTTTCAATGGAGGATTTCGAGGAAAAAGGAGGTTCTTATATCTGGGAAGATCATTTTTACCCTGAAATTTTAGATCCGGTTACCAAACAGCCGGTTCCTTTTGGAGAAGAAGGGGTGTTGGTGATTACAACGTTAACGAAAAAAGCAATGCCGCTTCTTCGTTACTGGACCAATGATATCACAAGCCTTTATTATGATGAAAATGCTAAAAGAACGATGGTGAAAATGAAACCCATTGTCGGAAGAGCAGATGATATGCTGATTGTAAGAGGTGTAAATGTCTATCCAAGCCAGATTGAAGAGGCTTTCTCTTATGTGGAAGGAGTAGTGCCTAATTATTATCTAACGCCTATCGAAAAGGAACATATGTGTATCGCTTTGGATATTGATGTTGAAATAGACGATGAGCTGGTAAAGACGCAGAAAATAGAAGCAAATACCGATGATTATTTTAATTTTGTCGGGAACTTTGGAAAAAACATAGAAAACGAAATAAAAAAACGGGTAGGAATCACAACGAAAGTGAAAGTTCATGCCCAGGACAGCCTGCCAAAGTGCGAAGGTGGAAAAATTAATAGAATACTTAAAAAATAATGAATTCATTTTATAAACTTAAAACAGTTAAAGTTCAGAAAGATACTTCCGAAGCAGTCAGTGTGGCGGTAGAAATCCCTGAAGAACTGAAAGATAAATTCAGGTTCAAACAAGGGCAGTATCTGAATTTCCGAATGATGATCAACGGAAATGAAGAAAGACGTTCTTACTCTATCTGTAATGCTCCGAGCGAGAAAAGCAATACGCTGGAAGTATTGGTAAAGCTGCTTGAAGGCGGAAAAGTATCAGGCTATTTCAATGAGCATCTTCACATGGATGAAATCCTGGAAGTAATGCCTCCGATGGGTGGTTTTAATACCTCTTATCATCCTACAAACGTAAAAACTTACGTTGGTTTGGCTGCAGGAAGCGGAATTACTCCTGTTTTATCCAATATTAAAGAAAGCCTTTATCAGGAACCCAACAGTACTGCTTACCTGTTTTACAGCAACAGAAGTATGAATCATATTTTAAGGAAAGCGGAAATTGACAGATTGGTAGAACATTTCAATGGCAGACTGAAGGTGATTTACCTGGTAAGCCGTGAAAAACATGAAGATCCTGTTTTTGAAGGAAGAATTTCTTCCGAGAAATTGGAACAGTTATTTGAAAGATATACAGATATTGATGTAAGAGAAGCTACCTATTTCATTTGCGGACCTGCAGAAATGATTAAAGGGATTGCAGACTACCTGAAAAAAGATAAAAAAGTACCTGCTATCCAGGTATTATTTGAATATTTCACTGCTCCTGATGAAGAAAATACGGAGGAAATGAGTGATGAATTCAAGGCAATTGCCAATATTGAAAGTATGGTAACGGTAATTATTGATGATGATGAATATTCGTTCCACCTTAATTCTAAAAAAGAGAGTATCTTAGATAAAGCATTGAAAGACAATCTTCCTGTACCTTTTGCATGTAAAGGAGGAGTGTGCTGTACGTGTAAAGCGGAAGTTTTGGAAGGAGAAGTTTTCATGGAGAAAAACTACGCGCTTACCGAAGAAGAAGTAGCCAGAGGCTTCGTTCTTACCTGTCAATGTCACCCGACAACGAATGTGGTGATGCTTAATTATGATGTTTAATTTTTTGTAAAATGTAAAACGTATAATGTAAAACGTATATCGAAAATACATTGTACAACCAACATTTTACTTTAGTACAAAAAACAAAAAAATGGACTTAGAAAAATTTGTACAATATGTACATGACGAAAATAAAGTAGAACCAAAAGATGTAATGCCCGATGATTACAGAAAATTATTGGTTCGTCAGATTTCACAGCACGCCCATTCTGAAATTGTAGGAATGCTGCCGGAAGCCAACTGGATCTCCAGAGCTCCTTCATTGAGAAGAAAAATGGCTCTTTTAGCAAAAGTTCAGGATGAGGCAGGCCACGGTTTATACCTTTATTCTGCAACAGAAACGTTAGGAAACGGAACTATCAGAGCTGATAGAGACGCTACTTATGATGATATGCTGGAAGGAAAAGCAAAGTACTCAAGTATCTTTAATTATCCAACGCTAAGCTGGGCGGATATCGGTGCAATCGGCTGGCTGGTAGATGGTGCAGCCATTATGAATCAGGTAATGCTGATGGGGAATTCTTACGGTCCTTATTCCAGAGCGATGGTGAAAATCTGTAAAGAAGAATCTTTCCACCAAAGACAGGGATATGAGATTCTAATGGCACTTTGCCGTGGTACCAAACAGCAGAAAGAAATGGCTCAGGCTTCATTAAACCGTTTCTGGTGGCCGGCTCTAATGATGTTCGGACCTAATGATGACAGCTCGCCAAACTCTAAGATCTCTATGAATTACAGAGTAAAAAGAGAAAGTAATGATAACCTTCGTCAGAGATTTATCGACGTTACTGTTTCTCAGGCTGAATTCTTAGGATTGACTGTTCCGGATAAAGACCTGAAATGGAATGAAGAAAGACAACATTATGATTTCGGAGAACTTCCTTGGGATGAATTTATGGAAATCTTAAAAGGAAACGGACCTTGCAATAAAAAGCGTATCGAAACCAAGAGAAAAGCTCAAAGAGAAAACTCTTGGGTAAAGGAAGCAGCAGCAGCTTTTGCAGAAAAACAACAAAAAGAAGTAATATAATAATGTAACAATATACCAATGTAGAAATGTAACAATCATTGTCATGCTGAGCTTGTCGAAGCATCTCATTGTTAAATTGGTACATTGATACATTGTTAAATTAATTTGACTATGGCAAATTTAGATATGTGGGAAGTGTTTATTCAAACTAAACCGGGATTATCTCACAAACACGTTGGAATTGTACAGGCACCAACAGCAGAAATGGCTTTGCAGAATGCAAGAGACGTTTATACAAGAAGAAAAGAAGGAACTTCTGTTTGGGTAGTTCCAAGTAAATATATTGTGACTTCGGAAGGTGTGGATAAAGAAGCATTCTTCGATCCGGCTGATGACAAGCTATACCGTCACCCGACGTTCTATGATATTCCAAACGATGTAAAAAATATGTAATAAGACTTTCGAGATAATAGACAGATAGATAAAAGACCTTAAGGTTTACTCGTCTATTTTCTATCCATCTATCATCTATCCGTCTTTAAATTGATTAAACAATGAACCCATTATATAATTATTTATTAAAACTCGCAGACGACAGTTTCATTATGGGACAGCGTTTGTCTGCATGGTGTGGTGAAGGTCCTTATTTGGAGGAAGATATTGCATTGACAAACATTGCGCTGGATGAACTAGGACAGGCTAATAACTTTTATGTTTATGCTTCAAGAGTAATAGATAACGGTAAAAGTGAAGACGATTTAGCCTTTTTAAGATACGAACACGAATATGTAAATGCACACTGGACGGAACTTCCAAACGAAGATTATGCTCAGACCATTCTGAAAGTGTACGTTTTTTCAGTGTATCAGAAACTGATGTACGAGGCATTGTCAAACTCTGCAGATGAAGAACTTTCGGCTATAGCACAAAAATCATTAAAAGAAGTAAGATATCATTATACTCATGCTGCATCCTGGATGAAAATCTTCGCACAGGGAACAGAAGAAAGTAAATTCCGTGTCGTAAAAGCAATTGAAGATATCTGGGAATATACAAAAGGTCTTTTTGCCAAAACAGAAGGTGAAGATGATCTTATTGCTTTAAACATCGTTCCGAATGCAGATGCTCTTTACGAAGAATTTCTTGTCATTACGAAGAAAGATTTTGCTGATTTCGGTTTAGAATATCCTGAAAACCCCTTCATGCAGCCTAAATCAAGAACAGGATATCATACAGAATATTTCGGATTTATTCTTTGTGAGCTTCAGTATATGCAGAGAGCGTATCCTGGATGTACCTGGTAATAAGTCATGAAGAAGATGCTTCTGGGGATATTGGCTTTTTTTCTTGCAGCATATGTGATAGTATGTGTTGGAATCTATTTCTATCAGGAGAAAATTATTTTTTATCCTGAAAAATTACCGGAAAACTATAAATTTAAATTTGAGGGTGATTTTGAAGAAATAACAATCAAAACACAGGATAATAAGCATTTGAACTCTGTTCTGTTTAAAGCTCAAAACCCAAAAGGAGTCATCTTTTATCTTCATGGAAATGGAGGATCAATAAATGGCTGGGGAGAAGTAGCTCAGTTATATCGCAGTATGAATTATGATACGTTTATGCTTGATTATCGGGGCTACGGAAAAAGTGAAGATAAAATTAATAGTAAAGATCAGCTTTTCTCGGATGTTGAAAGTGCTTACAAAGAGCTTTTGAAAAAATATCCGGAGAACAAAATTATTATTTTAGGATATTCTGTAGGAACAGGGCTGGCTGCAAAATTAGCATCAAAGCATAACGCAAGATTATTGATTTTACAGGCACCTTATTATAGTATAGAAGATGAAATGAGTCAGAAATTCTCATTTCTTCCGAAATTTCTACTGAAATATAATTTTGAAACTGGTGAATATTTAAAAAACGTTAAGTCGCCGGTAGTTATTTTTCATGGTGATAAAGATGAGGTTATTAATTATAAAGCATCTTTAAAACTTAAAGATAATTTCAAAAAAGATGACAGCTTGATTATATTAAAGAATCAGTCTCACAACGGAATAACAGATAATTTGGATTATCAGAACAGAATGAAAGTAATTCTTGATTCTGATAAAAAATAAAATATGAATCAGCTTTTAGATTTATTAAAAACAATTCCCGATCCGGAAATTCCGGTTATTGATATTGTAGAATTAGGAATTGTAAGAGATGCACAGGTCACAGGTGAAAATACATGTGAAGTAATCATTACGCCTACTTATTCTGCCTGTCCTGCTATGTTTACCATTGAGGAGGATATTATCAAAATGATGAAAGAAAACGGTTGGGATGCAAAAGTAGTGACCAAGATGTTTCCGATCTGGACAACAGATTGGTTAACGGATGAAGCGAGGGAAAAACTCCGTGTCTACGGAATCACACCTCCCGAAAAAGGAGCAGACGAACATCACATCGGAAAACCGAAAAAATGTCCGCGCTGTGGTTCTGAGCATACCAAACAGATCAGCAGATTTGGATCTACCTTGTGTAAGGCATCTTATCAATGCTTAGACTGTCTGGAGCCATTTGATTATTTTAAATGTCATTGATGAGTAATCAACCAATCTGCATAAAATTTACGCCTATGCAAAGCATAACGAAGGATTTGTTAGATTGTCAAATTATTAGACTGTTACATTAATTTATATTGTTAAATTAGTGCGTCGTTAAATAATAAATTAATAAAAACTATGTATACACAACTTGATATTGAAACGCATTTTGACGGGAAGCTTAAAATCGCATATCTTAATCAACCGGAAACAATGAACGCCCTTACCAAGCCGGCTTTATCAGATCTTAGAGATTTTGTTAAAGAATGCAGTGAAGACGAAACGGTAAGATGTGTTGCTATTTCCGGAAGGGGAAGAGCGTTTTGCTCAGGTCAGAATCTGGATGAAGCCTTTGTGGTAGGTAAAGAACACCATGATCATGACATCATTAGAAAAATTGTGGTAGACTATTATAACCCTTTAGTGTTAGAAGTTACCCGTTGCAAAAAACCGGTTATCGCTTTAGTAAACGGTCCTGCAGTGGGAGCTGGAGCAATGTTGGCTTTAATCTCTGACTTCGTTTTAGCGAATGAGAAAGCATATTTTGCTCAGGCATTTTCAAATATCGGTTTAATTCCTGATACAGGAGGAACGTACTTCTTACCGAAACTTTTAGGTAGACAATTAGCCAATTATTTAGCATTTACAGGTAAAAAATTATCTGCAGAAGAATCTAAAACTCATGGTCTTGTCGCTGAAGTTTTCACTGAAGAAGAATTCGTTCCAAAATCTATGGAAATCCTTGAAAGAATGGCGAATATGCCTACAGCTGCTCTTAAGCTTACCAAAAAAGCTTTTGCCAATTCTTATACCAATACTTTGAAAGAACAGCTTGAGCTGGAAGGAGATCTTCAGCAGGAAGCTGCAGGCACAGAAGACTTCATTGAAGGAGTAAATGCCTTTTTACAGAAAAGAAAACCTAATTATAAAGGAAGATAAATTTCGTATTAATGTATTCATGTAAAGTGTATTAATGATTTTTAAAACGATTTACATGAATACATTTTACATTAATACATTGTACAAATAAAAATGAATATTGGAATTATTGGGGCAGGAACCATGGGTGTAGGAATTGCTCAGGTGGCTGCAACAGCAGGCTGCAAAGTAGTTTTATTCGACGCTAATGCTCCGCAAATTGATAAAGCGCTTTCTGGTTTAGAAAAGACCCTTCAAAAGCTGGCTGAGAAAGGTAAAATCTCTCAGGAAAAAGCAGCAGAAATCAGAAACAATATCGTAAAAGGTGAGGCACTGCAGGATTTAAAAGATTCTGATTTGGTGATTGAAGCGATTATTGAAAACAAAGACATTAAAACCAAAGTGTTTACAGAACTTGAAAACTATGTTTCAGAAAGCTGTATACTCAGTTCCAATACCTCATCTATTTCTATCACCTCTCTTGGTGCAGAACTAAAGAAACCGGAGCGTTTCATCGGAATTCACTTTTTCAATCCGGCTCCGTTGATGCCTTTAGTGGAAGTTATTCCATCCTTATTAACAGAAAATACATTAGCAGAAAAAATATACAACCTCATGAAAGAATGGGGGAAGACTCCTGTTATTGCGAAAGATATTCCAGGGTTCATAGTCAACAGAATTGCCAGACCTTACTATGGGGAAGGGCTGAGAATTGTTGAAGAAAATATCGCTACACCGGAACAGGTGGATGACGCAATGAAAACACTGGGGAACTTCAAAATGGGACCTTTTGAATTAATGGATCTTATCGGAGTAGATGTAAACTTTGCCGTAACAACAACGGTCTATAAAGATTATTTCTACGATCCGAAATATAAACCATCATTACTTCAGCAAAGAATGTCTGAAGCAAAACTTCATGGCAGAAAAACAGGAAAAGGTTTCTACGATTATAGCGAAGGAGCAGAAAAACCTCTTACTCAGAAAGATGATTCTTTATATCAGCAGATCTTTTTAAGAATCATTTCCATGCTGATCAACGAAGCGGTTGAAGCCAAAAGATTAGGCGTTGCCAATGACGAAGATATAGAACTGGCAATGCAGAAGGGAGTAAACTATCCAAAAGGATTATTAGGCTGGGGCAAAGAAATCGGATATGCAAAAATCTCTGAAACCTTACAGAGCCTTTACGAAGAATATCAGGAAGAGAGATACAGACAAAGTCCTTTACTGAGAAAATTATAAAGATTAATAACTTTTATTATGAGTAGGTCAAGGAGAAAAACGCCCATAACAGGAATTACAACTGCTGTGACAGAAAAGGAAAATAAAAGAAATGCTAATCGGAAACTGAGAAGATTAAACAAAATCAAAATTCACAAAAGAGATTATGATTTGTTTCTATTAAGAGAGATATCCAATGTCTGGGGATTCGATAAAGATGGTAAACGTTATTTAAAAGATGCCAGCAAAAGATGTTTAATGAAATAAAAAGAAAATATAATTATTTTCATGAATATAGAAGAATTCAGAGCTGAGCTAGAAACCAGGCTTTTAATTGAGAAACAATACTTAACTCAGGAAGCCTCCTCTGTAAATGCTGAGGAAAGGCTTGAGCTGTTAGGAAAGTTTAATGAAAAATATAAGGAGCTGATTAAAAGATTAGCTATTGAAAATGGAATTGATTTAAACGAATCATATCCCTCTGAAAATACATCAGACTCAGAAAATCTTACATATGAGCAAATCATTCTGGGTAAAACGATGGGTGTTTATGACAGATTATCCGATGAGCTGTATGAAGAAATAACAAACATATAATTAACAGAAATGAATCCAAGACAAGTAGCAGATTATATGTTCAATCAGGATTATTTTTCCCAATGGATGAATATCAAGATGATTGAAGTAAAAAAAAATTACTGTTTAATAGAAATGCCCATCAAAAAAGACATGATTAACGGGCTTAAAACTGTTCATGGCGGCGTTACCTTTGCTTTTGCAGACTCTGCGCTGGCATTTTCATCCAACAATACCGGAGATGCTGCTGTAGCACTGAACTGTATCATCAATTTTACCAAAGCAGGAAAAGAAGGTGATGTTTTCAGAGCAGAAAGTGTGTTGGTGAATGACACGAGAAAAACAGCCGTTTATGACATTCAGATTACCAATCAAAATCAGGAGCTGGTTGCAAAATTTGTAGGAACGGTCTACAAAATCGGGAAGAAAGTAACTGATTTATAAAAACTAAAACCAGACACCAAATTAAACAAAATGAGAAAAATAATTGCATTGCTTTTCGGGATTTCAACCCTTTTGATCAATGCTCAGCAGAAAGTAAATGAAACTTTAAAAAAAGAACTTGATGGCATCATGAAAGTGGATCAGGGATACAGAATGCTTTTTGATACCGAGATAACTCCGGAGAAAAAAGAACAGCTGCTGAAAGATCTGAATATTGACAAGGAAGAGTTCAAAAAGAAAAGCTGGCAGCTGGTGGCAGAGCATGATAGTCTGAACATGCAGAAGATAGAAACTATTATTGCTCAATATGGTTATCCCGGAAAAACACTGGTTGGAGAACCTACGAATCAGGCAGCTTGGTATGTAATTCAGCATTCAACCAAAATTGGAAAATATCTGCCTCTCATTAAGGAAGCTGGGAAAAAGAAAGAAATTCCGTTCACATGGGTTGCCATGATGGAAGATAGATATCTGATGCAGGAGGACAAAGAACAGATCTATGGAACGCAGGGAAAAGGTGAAATGACAAAAGATAAAGACGGAAAACAAATCTTTGTCAATTTTGTATGGCCAGTCAAAGATCTTAAAAATGTAAATAAAAGAAGAAAAGAAGCAGGGTTTGATTCCACCTTTGAAGAAAGCGTCCAAAGAATGTATGGGAAGGACTTCAAATATGAACCCTATACTTTAAAACAGGTTTTAGAACTAAGAAATAAAAACAAATAAATAAAAAAGATAGCGTATAATTTTCAAATTATCCATTATCCTATTTTCAAAGTAAAATTATGAACAACGTATACATCATAGACTATGTCAGAACTCCCATCTCAAAACTGCAGGGAGGATTATCAGAAGTAAGAGCAGATGATCTGGCAGCTATTGTGATCAAAGAAGTGGTTGCTAGAAATCCTGAAGTTCCTGTAGGGGAAATTGAAGACGTTATTTTCGGATGTGCCAATCAGGCGGGAGAAGATAACAGAAACGTTGCAAGAATGGGACTTTTACTGGCTGGTCTTCCTTATAAAATCGGAGGAGAGACTGTTAACAGACTATGTGCTTCCGGAATGTCTGCTGTAGCAAATGCATTCCGCTCCATTGCTGCAGGAGAAGGGGAAATTTATATTGCAGGAGGAGTCGAGCATATGACGCGTTCTCCTTATGTGATGTCAAAACCAAGTGCTGCTTTCGGAAGAGACAGCCAGATGTTTGATACCACTTTCGGATGGCGTTTCATCAACCCTAAAATGAAAGAATTGTACGGAGTTGACGGAATGGGAGAAACTGCTGAAAACTTAGCAGATATCCACCAGATCAGCAGAGAAGATCAGGATAAATTTGCCCTTTGGTCTCAGCAGAAAGCAACGAAAGCTCAGGAAAGCGGAAGGCTTGCAGAAGAAATTGTAAAAGTTGAAATTCCTCAGAGAAAAGGGGATCCTGTTGTTTTCGAAAAAGATGAATTTATCAAGCCGACGTCTTCTATGGAAGGGCTGACAAAACTTCGTCCGGCTTTCAGAAAAGAAGGAACGGTAACTGCTGGTAACGCTTCAGGAATGAATGACGGAGCCGCTGCTTTGATTCTAGCAAGCGAAGAAGCCGTTAAAAAATATGGTTTAAAACCAAAAGCAAAAATTCTGGGATCTTCCGTAGCAGGTGTTGAACCAAGAATTATGGGAATTGGTCCTGTAGAAGCAGCTCAAAAAGTATTGAAAAGATTAAATCTTTCTCTTGAAGATATGGATATCATCGAGCTCAACGAAGCATTTGCTGCACAGGCGCTGGCTGTAACCAGAAGCTTAGGGTTGAAAGATGATGATTCAAGAATAAACCCGAACGGAGGTGCTATTGCGATTGGCCACCCACTGGGAGTTTCCGGAGCCAGAATTGTAGGTTCTGCCGCAATAGAGCTTCAGAAGCAGGATAAAAAATATGCTTTGTGTACCCTTTGTATCGGTGTCGGACAGGGATATGCAATGGTAATCGAAAAAGTGTAATCAATTAAAAAAGATAAAAGATATAGAGTCAGGAAAAATGTCTGACATCTGAAATCTACTATCTGATCTTTAACAAATATGAACATCTACTCATACCATGGGATTCGTCCCATTATAAAACCATCTGCTTACATTCATCCGCAGGCAGTCATTATCGGGAACGTAGAAATAGGAGAAGAAGTATATATTGGTCCCAATGCGGTGATCCGTGGCGACTGGGGAAAAATTATCATTAAAGATGGAGCCAACGTACAGGAAAATTGTACCCTTCATGTTTTCCCGAATATAGAAACCATTTTAGAAGAGTCTGCCCATATCGGACATGGAGCAATTATTCATTCTGGTCACATTGGAAAAAATTGTCTGATTGGAATGAATTCCGTTGTGATGGACAAAGCCTATATCGGTGATGAGAGTATCGTGGGAGCATTGGCTTTTGTACCGGCTAATTTCAGATGTGAACCAAGGAAACTGATCGTTGGAAGCCCTGCAAAAATTATCCGTGACGTTTCCGACGAAATGATACACTGGAAAACAGAAGGAACAAAACTTTATCAGGAGTTGGCAAGAGAAGGAAAAGAAGCTATTCTGCCTTGTGAGCCTTTTACTGAATATGTTCAGCAGATTCCAACGAAAATTGTTGATTACAGCATTTGGGATGATATAAAATAATGACCATTTAAAATTAAATATGATTAAAAAAATTGCACTTATATGCAGCATGGTGTTGGCGATGAATGGTGTGGTATCAGCACAGACTGTTACAACAAAACCGCTTACAATCGGAGAAGTGAGGACGATCAAGTCCAAAACGTTAAATGAAGACAGAACGTTGAATATTTATCTTCCACAAGGCTATGATAAAACAAAATCATACCCGGTGATCTATCTGTTGGATGGAAGTATGAATGAAGATTTTATTCACGTGACAGGATTAGTACAATTCTTTAATCAGATGTATTCCATGCCGGAAACCATCGTGGTGGGAGTTGCTAATGTAGACAGAAAAAGAGATTTTACTTTTCATACAGATTTGAAGGACTTACAGAAAGATTATCCTACAACAGGACACTCAGATAAGTTTATTGCATTTGTTGAAAAAGAATTAAAACCTTATGTGGAAAGTCAGTTCAAAACCACAGAGAAATACCTTTTTGGCCAATCTTTAGGAGGGCTTTTGGCCACAGAAATCCTTTTGAAAAAACCGGAAATGTTCAACAACTACTTTATCATTAGCCCAAGTTTGTGGTGGGATGACGAAAGCCTTTTAAAACAAGCTCCACAATTACTTTCAAAATCTCCGGATACTAAAAAGTTTGTCTATGTGTCTGTAGGGAAAGGAGAACATCCGGTGATGGTAAAAGATGCCGAAGCTTTCTATGATGTTTTGAAAAAAGCAGGAAAGAAAAACTGGACGTTGGAATATAAAATGATGGAAACAGATAATCACGCAACCATTCTTCATAGAAGTTTATATGAAGGATTGGTGAAGATGTTTCCTTATCAGGAACCGAAATAAATAATAAATCTAATAATATGACAATGTAAGCTGTAATAGTCACACTTGTCATGCTGAGCGTAGTCGAAGCACCTCACTGGTAAACTATTACACCATTACATTGATAAATTAAATATTTTATGGAAAAGTTAAAAAACTATATCTACGGAGAATGGGTAGAAGGTACCGGAAACGGAGTTCCTTTGTACAATGCCGTTACAGGAGAGCAGGTAGCTGTTTCCGATACCGAAGGGCTTAATTTTGAGCAGGCTCTTGACTATGGAAGAACAGTAGGATACAAAAACCTTTCTTCAATGACTTTCTACGACCGTGGTGAAATGTTGAAAAAAGTAGCACTTTACCTGCTGGAAAGAAAGAAAAAATATTACGACTTATCATATAAAACAGGAGCTACACATGTAGATTCATGGGTGGATATTGAAGGAGGTTTCGGAACTTTCTTTACCTATTCCGGATTGGCAAAAAGAATGCTTCCCAATACATCATTTTGGGTAGATGGAGATACTCAGAAAATTTCAGCTAACGGAACTTTCTTGGGAACTCATATTTTAACACCTAGTGAAGGTGTTTCTGTACAAATCAATGCCTATAACTTTCCGGTATGGGGAATGCTGGAAAAGCTTTCTACTTCCTTATTGGCAGGTGTTCCTTCTATTGTGAAGCCATCTCCTTTCGGATCTTATCTTACCAATGCGGTATTTCAGGATATGATTGAAAGTGGAGTATTACCTGAAGGAGCTGTTCAGTTAGTTTGTGGAGAACCAGGAAATATTTTGGATTATGTACAGGATGGAGACTCTGTATTATTTACAGGTTCTGCCCATACAGGTAGAAAATTAAAATCTCTTCCTTCTATTGCAGGAAATGCAGTCCGTTTCAATATGGAAGCAGATTCCCTGAACTGTTCTATCCTTGGACTGGAAGCAAAACCGGGAACTCCGGAATTTGACTTATTCATCAAAGAAGTTCGTAACGAAATGACCACAAAAGCAGGACAGAAATGTACAGCGATCAGAAGAATTATCGTTCCGGAACATTTAATCGGTGACGTTCAGAATGCTTTGTCTAAAGCTTTGGATCAGACTAAAATCGGAAATCCATTAAGCAGAGAAACCAAAATGGGATCTTTGGTGGGAAGACAGCAGTACGAAGAAGTTCTGAGAAAAGTAAATATTTTAAAATCAGAAACAGAACTTGTCTATGACGGAAAACACGAGCTGGTAGATGCCAATTATGAAAACGGTGCATTTATGAGCCCGAAACTATTCCTGAACGACAAGCCTTTTGAAAAAAATATCTCTCACGATGTAGAAGCTTTCGGGCCGGTATCTACATTGATGCCGTATAAAGATGCTGAAGAAGCAGCTGCGTTGGCAAAAAGAGGAAAAGGAAGTTTGGTAGGTTCAATCATTTCTCATGACGAGAATTTTATCGCAGAAACCTCTTGGAAAATGGCTTCCCAACACGGAAGAATCTTTGTGCTGAACAGGGATAACGCCAAAGAAAGTACAGGCCACGGTTCTCCACTTCCTACATTAATGCACGGAGGTCCTGGTAGAGCTGGAGGTGGTGAGGAAATGGGCGGACTAAGCGGTCTTCATTTCTTCTTACAGAAAACAGCTATTCAGGGATCACCGGATGTACTGAAAGCAATTACCAAGATCTACCAGCAGGGAGCAGAGAAAAAATTCTCAGACAAACATCCTTTCCAAAAGTATTTTGAGGAAGTGGAAGTAGGAGATTCTTTGGAAACCGCAGGAAGAACTGTTACCGATGCAGATATTGTTAACTTTTCCAATGTTTCGTGGGATCATTTCTATGCTCATACTGATGCAACAAGTTTATCAGGAACCATCTTTGATAAAACTGTAGCTCACGGATATTTCATCCTTTCAGCAGCGGCAGGATTATTCGTTTCAGGTAAAAAAGGACCTGTTATTGCCAATTACGGATTAGAAGAATGTAGTTTCTTCAAACCTGTATATGCTGGAGATACGATCACTGTTTATTTAACAGCAAAAGAAAAAATCAACAGAGGAGTAAAAGGAAGAAACATTCCTTCCGGTGTTGTAAAATGGCTGGTTGAAGTGGTGAACCAAAGAGATGAGGTGGTTTGTGTAGCAACAATTTTGACATTGGTTGCAAAACAATCTCCTTTCATTGATCTGAATGTGAAAAATGTTCAAAAAATGTTGAATGGATTAACAGAAAGCACTCCTGCGCTTTGGGGAAAAATGTCTCCACAGCAAATGATAGAACATCTTGAACAGGCTCTTCTGGTAAGTTTTGGTGAACCTGAAGCAGAGAAATGTTTCACCCCGGAGGAAAATCTTGAAAAATGGCAGGATTCTCTTTACAATCATAGAGCAATGCCAAAAGAATTTACAGCTCCTTTCCTTCCGAAGGATGGCTCACTTCCGGAACCAACACACAGAAATCTGGAAGCCGCAAAACAATCATTCATGGATAACCTGAAGAAATTTGTGATCTATTACAAAGAAAATCCACAGGCAGAACACATGAATTATGTATTCGGAAAACTGAATAAAGAAATGTGGGAACTGATGCACAAAAAGCATTTTACGCACCACTTCCAGCAGTTTGGATTGATTTAATTCAGGAAAATATAAATTTAAAATCCCTTTCAGTAATTGAAAGGGATTTTTATTTCAAATATGACCGGAAATATATAAATTCAGGAATATTTTTTTAATCATGAAACCTTTAAACATTTCTATTGTCTTTTGTTCTTTTTTACTTTTACTCTTTTTTTCCTGTTCTGGAAATCCGAAACCTGATAAAAAAGGTTATTTTTCTGAAGAAAAATTTGTTGATAGCTTGAATGTTGGACGGAAGGGTAAAACCAAAGTCGAGATTGAAAAATTCCGGCATGTCAAGAATGGTGATGTGTTTGTTACCTTGAATTTTTATGATCTAAAAGATATCTGGGTGGAAACTAAAGGTTCAATATTTCATACCTGGGAATTAAAGAACAGTTTTAAATTTATCAAAGATGGAGTAACCGGTTTAGACGTTCAGATAAGTGACTTTAATAATGATGGCTTCAATGATATGACTTACCAAAGCGGAATAGCTGGAAGAGGAGGAAATATTGTAATGACCTTATTTTTATATGAACCGAAAAATAAAGATTTTATCCACATCAAAAATTCAGATAATTATCCAAACCTAAGTTTTAATTCAAAACTAAATTGTATCAATTCTGTAATTTTAACAGGCTCTACCACAACCGCATTTCTAAAAATTAAAAAAGATTCTCTGGATGAATTTGCACGAGTAGATGTTTCTGATAAAATAGTGGTGGAAGAAAAAGATTCTACAGGCAAGTTTAAAATTATTGAAGAAAAACTATTCAAAGGAAAGGATGATGATTTTTATAAAATTTTTAGAAACTACAAACCTTTAGAATATTGATAGGCTTATTTTATATAGAGGAGGATGTTCATTATTTCAGTTAGTTATATTTTTTTTGCTTAAAAATACCTAACTTTAATAGGCGAAATCCGAAAAGCATATAGAGTAGGAGAAAACATCAAAACTGACCACTATGAAAAACTTAAAAAAACTTTCAAGACATGAGTTGAGATCTCTTAAAGGATCCGGGCCAAACTGGTCTTGTGTCCTTAATCCTTGTCCTCCCGGAAGCTGCTGCCTTCCTGGAAGATGGCCTGATATTGCCAGAGCATGTTATATATGTGCCGATTCTTAGATTTTTTTTAACTTAAAACAATACATAAAGCTGCAATTCCTCGTGATTTGCGGCTTTATTTTATAATCTTTTGTTAAAACATCTTTCCTGTTTGATGCACTTAGATTTATTCATTACTTTCAAACCTGAAATCAATTCATAAAATAAAAAATAATGAACGAAAACTGGATACAAAAATGGGAAGAAGTGAAAAATATTCTGGTTTGTCCTACAGATCTGGAATCGTATTTTACTTCTGATGAAATTCTGGGAAAGAAATTAGAGACGATGGAAATTGGAAATATTTCTCTTCCTTCCGGAAAAGTGGTGGTAAGAGATCCTTTGGTTTCTTTAAATGCAAAGCAATCACCTTATTTTATTCAGACTCCGAAGGGGAATTTTCCTGTGACTATTGCCGTGGTAAAATCTGAAGATTGGGGGGACAGGTATGCTGTTGTAAAGGTTGAATTTACCAAAGAAAAGCCTGTTATTTACAGAGAAGCATTAGTCGGGATTGAAGAATTGGAGGGGGTAACCGAAGATGATTTTTTTGGTTTCGGAGTAGATGCAGGTTTGGGGTGTATTACTGATAAAGAAGTACTTCCTTTTGTAGATAAATTTGTAGATGGAATAGCTGTCGACAATGTTTATGATGATTATTTCGCTGAGCTTTTCTCACAAAGCTATAAAGAACATCCCAATAATCAGAGGGAAGCAGGTGACTGGATCAATTGGACGGTCCCGGGTACCAGTTATCAGATTCCGATGTTTGCAAGTGGTTTTGGCGATGGTAGCTATCCTGTTTACTTTGCTTATGATGACAATGAAGAAATCTGTGGTTTATACATTCAGTTTATTGATATTGAGTTGGCTTTAAGTGATGAGGATGAGGATGAAGATGAGAGTGAACCTGACAATTTTGTTTTTCTTAAAAACTAAATATGAACAAAACTTTTGCAGACCACATCATTGAATTCAATGAAAACCTTAGTTATAAAGGAAGCCTTCCTGAAGGTTTTGAAGTTTTGAATCCCTATCTGGATAATCCTGAAACATTAACGGTGATGCAAAAGTTTTATCACAAGTATTATAATGATTCCACTCAGCGAAAATTTATGATCGGAATCAATCCCAGCCGTCATGGAGCAGGGGTAACCGGAGTTCCGTTTACAGATACCAAAAGACTTGAAAGTATTTGTGGAATAAAAATGAAATCAGCCCATACCCATGAAGTTTCTTCTGTTTTCATGTATGATATGATTGAAGAGTATGGAGGTGTAGATCTTTTTTACAAAGACATTTATATCAATTCTCCATTTCCGCTGGCTATCGTGAGAAAAACAAAAAACGGATGGCTTAATGCCAATTACTATGATGATAAAAAGCTGTTTGAAGCTGTAAAAGACTTTATGATCGAATCTTTGAAGAAACATATCAGTCTTAGTCTCGATACGTCAGAGGTATTTGTTCTGGGTAAAAAAAATGCTGACTTTATTTTAACACTAAACAAAGAAGCAAAACTGTTTGATACCTTGACTGTTCTTGAACATCCCAGATATATTCAGCAGTATAAATCGAAAGAAAAACAGCTGTATATAGACAAATATATTCTGGCATTGAAAAAACAAAACCCTTAAAAAATATTAAGGGTTTTGTCATTCATGAATTAGAATCTTTATGGGATATGGAACTATATAAAATTTTCTGAATTTAGTTTTTAATAACTTTGGTTGATTCTGTTGCTGTTTTGATAATATAAACTCCTTTTGGAAGCTCTGAAATATTGATTTCATTATTTCCCTTCTGAGTTTGTACTGTTTTCAGCGTTTTACCATCCAGACTGTAGATTTTAGCTTCACTGGCTTTTTCTGTTGTGATAGAAATAGGTCCGTTGGTTGGGTTAGGATAAACAGTCAAGTCTTTTTTAATGCTTTTAGCTTCCGAAGTACCCAATACCAGATTGCTGTCTTTTACCCAGGTGAAAGCATCAATGGCTACATATCGGTATAACCCGTTCGCAGTGATCTGCAGCTCATCAATCACAATGTTTGAGTAATTTTGTCCATTTAAATTAGTTAGGTCAATCAGGGTGTATCCGTTCGTACTCCCTAAACTTGTCGCAAATCCGCTGGTTTTTGTTTGGGTAAATTTTGTGACTCCGCTGAGTTTTCCGGTTACAGTTAGTGTTCCTGCTACATTGAGATCGAGGTTCAACGCAGAAAGATACATCCAGAATCGGTTTACTTTAAATAAATTAGAAGTTGTTTTAATACTGAAAGAGGGAGGAGACTGGGTATCGTTGGAATTGTCAATGTATCTGTTGTCATTAGCTGTTCCATTCCAGCCTGTACCTGGGTAATTTCCTTGAATATCGAAAACACTTACATGTGAAATGATATTGAAAATGACTCCATTGTCGGTGAAGCTTGTACTTCCGTGCGATTCCGTTTCAAATTGTTCTGTACTGGTCTGCCCGAATGTGATAATTGAAATGAGCAGACTACAAATTGTTAAAAAAGTAGTGCTTTTCATGATTTTTTTTGTTTTAAATATTAGGTTATTGTGAATATTAATCTCTTGGAGGGTAAATGCCTTCAACGCAGATGATATAATTTAAACCCAGATAAGGAGGCATATTATTCACCGGTAAATTTTGTCCTATAAAGGCAATGCTTTGTCCGTTAATCACGGTATCAGGATTAGAATCATTTACAAAGCTGGATACCACGTTGAAATCTCTTCCCACCTGTGTTCCTGAGATCGCAATAGATGATGTAGCAGTAGGTGTTGATGAGTTGGCATTCTTATTAGCTACTTTCAATTGGAATCCACCTGCGATGCTAGGAAGATTTGAGGTTAAAAGAGTATTCTGTGTAGTACCGGATACCACTCCCAAAGGATAGAACTGGTTGGCGTTTACATTTCCTGCTCCTAAGGCCATACGCCCTTTTAAGTTAGGTAACGCAAAAGTACTGATACCATCTCCTCCGTAAGTTGTTCCTAAAATAGAGAATAGGGCTGAATTTCTTGAAATGCTTATTAAGCTTCCGTCGCAAAACATCCAGCCTCTAGGTGCGAAATTTCCTGCAAATAATTTTACAATTCCAATGTACTCTTCCATAATAATGATATTTAGTTTTAAATTTCTTACTCTGTTATGGGCTTTTCAGATTCCGCCTTTGGTTATTATTCTAAGCCAAAGGAACGATTAATAAGAAGGGAGTGCTAGAGTAGAAAATACCAAATTATAGATTCCGTATTTCTACGTAAGGGGAATCTTATAAATGGTATATCTATAATAGAAATTATTATCTTTAAGTTTCTCTGAAAGAGCTGTATTTCGTATTTTTGTAAGAATCCAATAAAAATAAAAATGAGCGAATTTGTAGCATCAGAAATTAAAAATAATATTGCTGAGATCAGTTTCGGAACACCCAAAAGCAATTCTCTTCCGGGAGCTATTTTAGAAAAACTGGCAGAAACCATTCTTGAAGAGGGAGCGAAAGATGAGGTGAAAGCTATTTTAGTAAAAAGTGCAGGTGAAAAAGCTTTCTGCGCAGGAGCAAGTTTTGATGAGCTTTTAGCTATTGAAGAACTGGAAGCTTCCACACAATTCTTTGGTGGTTTTGCAAAAGTGTTGAATGCTATGAGAAACTGCGGAAAAATCGTAGTAGTAAGAGTTCAGGGAAAAACAACTGGCGGAGGAGTTGGAATTGCTTGTGGAGCAGATTATTGTTTTGCAACGAAAGATTCGGCTTTAGCACTTACTGAGATCAATCTTGGAATAGGACCTTTTGTAATAGGACCTTATGTAGAGAGAAAGATCGGAAAGTCACAATTCTCTGCGATGGCTATTGATGCAGACTTCAGATCTGCTGAATGGGCTGAGCAGCATAATGTCTATCATTCCGTATCAGATTCTATTCAGGAGATGGATGAGAAACTGGAGAATTTTTTACAGACTTTAGCGTCAAGAAACAGTGAAGCTTTAGCATTAATTAAAAAAGTGTCATGGGAGGGAACAGACCACTTCAACGAATTGATGCCGGCGAGAATTCATATGAGCGCAAGTCTTATCCTGGAAGATTCAGCCAAGAAAAATATTCAGTCTATTAAAGAAAAGTTGAGAGCGAAATAAATTTCTTCTTTATTAAAAAAAATAATAAGATTCTAATCTATACATGATCCGGCGAAACATTTGTTTCGCCGGATTTTTTTATGTCTTTTGTATTTCAATATTGCATTATTCAAAAGTTATTCTTTAGTATTTGTAGAATTGATTTGGTTTAATTATTTGGGTGTTTTAATATTCTTTTGTTAATTAAATCGTTATTTTGGTTTCTATTTGATGTGTTTTTAACTTATTTTACGACATTTTCTTCTTTTTAATAAACTTATTTAACTCAATTTTAACATATTTTTTTAATAAATAGTCAAATTTTGATTAAAATTTTAAATTGATTAAATTTAATTAATTAAAATATCATTTTCTTTGCGTTTTCAATAGTTTTTATTGTATATATTTGCTTTCATACTGTTAAAATATGTTAAATATGAAAATGAAATTAATATTGAGTACTGCTGTGCTGTTCTTTGTAGGGGGACATCTGGTGGAGGCTCAAAAAACAAAACGTGACACAATACCGCAGGATACTAAGATTGATGAGATCGTTGTGGTAGCTTATGGAAGCCAGAAAAGGGAAACTATGGTAGGTTCCAATACCGAAGTAAAAGCTAAACAATTTGCAGACCGGCCCATAACGAGTATCGGACAAGCTTTAGACGGAGCGAGTGCCGGGGTTAAAGTAAGTACCGGTACAGGACAGCCGGGAAGTTCGCCAAGTATTCAAATCCGTGGAATAGGTTCTTATGGTATTACAACAAATCCTTTATATGTAGTAGATGGGACCATATATACCGGTTCTCTTGCTGCTATCAATCCCAATGATATTGCTTCATTCAATATCCTGAAAGATGCTGCCTCTACCTCGTTGTATGGTTCTGCAGCCGCTAATGGAGTTGTTTTGATTACCACAAAATCAGGTAGAAAAGGAAAAGATGCTTTCAACTTTAGTATGAGTACCGGAGCGGTAGGAAGATCAATCCCGGAATATGACAGAATAAATGTTTATCAATATTATCCGCTTATCTGGGAAGCTATCAGAAATGGGAGATTTGCATCTAATCCGGGATTAGGGCTTGCAGATGCTAATAATTATGCTTCGATAGTTTTGGTTACTGGAAACGCACAATATGGGCCGGGTGTTCTAAAAACGAATGTATTTAATGTTGACCCTCATCAATTAGTTATTAATGGTGTTTTAAATCCTGATGCTAAACTTAAATATACAGATTTAGACTGGCAAAAACCTTTGATGAATACAGGTTTCAGACAGAATTATGAATTGAATTACAGTGGAGGAAGTAATACAACGACATACTTTTCTTCAGTAGGATATACCAATGAAACAGGATATCTTATCAAATCAGATTTTGAAAGATTTACAGCAAGATTGAAAGTAGATTCACAAGTTAAAAGCTGGTTGAAATTAGGAACAAGTATCAGTGGAGTATCTTCTAATGGAAACAATTCCGTGGAAGGTGTGGATAATAATTCCGCTTATATCAACCCATACAGATGGACAAGAACGATGGGGCCTATTTACAGTCCTTATGCTCATGATCCTAATACATTTGCAACCCTTTATGACAGTGCAGGGAACATCGTATATGATCCGGGAAGTGCCAGAGGTGCTGATGCTGCAGCGGGAAGAAACGTCATTCAGGAAACGCTTTTAAATAAAGATCTTTCTAAAAATTACTACATCATTTCCAGAGCCTATGCTGAAATCAAAGTAGATCCGTATCTTACTTTATCTACCAATGTAGGGTACGACATCAGAAATAACAGAAGAAGTACCTATGGAAATAAAATTATCGGAGATGCAGCTCCGGGAGGTTCAGCAGAGAAGTATAGCTTTACGGAGCAGACTTTTACCTGGAATCAGCTCTTAAACTATAAAAGAAAATTCAACGATCATAATTTTGAATTCCTTTTAGGACATGAAAGCTATAAATTCATGTATGAATATCTGTACGGATATAAAAAAGGCCAGATTGTTGACGATAATGATGAGTTGATCAACTTTGTAACGCCTGCAACACTTACTTCCCGTACAGACAATTATAGAAAAGAAGGGGTGTTTTCAAGATTGAATTATGATTACAAATCAAAATATTTACTTTCAGGATCTATCCGTTGGGATGGCTCATCCAGATTTGCCAAAGATGTAAGATGGGATTCATTCTGGTCTGTTGGTGCAGGATGGAGACTAAAAGGAGAAGAGTTCTTAAGTAATTCTAACCTTGTCAGTGAACTGAAATTGAGAGGTTCATATGGTGAAGTTGGAAACGACAGAACAGACAGTTATTATATGTACAAAAGTACTTATACCTTAGGGTATAATAATGCTCAGGAACCTGGAATCTTATTTGGTTTCTTAGCAGATCCTACCATAACCTGGGAAGCTAATAAGCAAACTGATGTAGGGATTGATTTTGGCTTTTTAAATAACAGAATTACAGGATCTGTAGAATACTATAACAGAGTTACTGAAGATTTGATCTTCCCCGTTCCTCTTCCAGTTTCTGCAGGTGTTCCGGATAATACGATCAGTAGAAATGTGGGAACAATGTATAACCGTGGATTTGAATTCAGTATTAATGCGGACGTTATTAAAACTCAAAATTTCACATGGAATATCAATGCGAATGCATCAACACTTAAAAACCAGGTTACAGAACTTACTGATGGGATCACGGAAATCATCAATGGAACGAAGAAAGTTTCTGTAGGACACTCAATATATGATTATTGGTTAAGACAGTGGTATGGAGTAGATCCGGCGGATGGTTCACCTTTATTTCTTGTTGCTGATGCGTTTGCTAATACAACAGCTGCTGATATCAGAACCGTGAACGGTCAAAAAGTGACGACCAATTTTAACAAAGCAAAGTATGATTATTCCGGGACCGCAATTCCTGATTTGTTTGGAAGTTTTGGAACAGCGATTACTTATAAGCAGTGGTCATTGTCAGCAATGTTTACCTATCAGTTAGGCGGAAAAACCTATGACTCCAACTATGCCGCACTAATGTCTGCTTACTCACAAGGAGGGGCTTTAAGTACAGATATTCTGGATAGATGGACTACTCCGGGGCAGATCACAGATGTGCCTGCATTGAACTCGTCAACATATACAAGTTCAAATGCCGGTAATTCATCAAGATGGCTGGTGAGCTCAGATTTTATAACATTGAGACAGGCTACATTAAGTTATAGCTTTGCTCCGGAAACTTTATCTCAACTTGGAGTATCAGGATTAAGAATTCTTGTTTCTGGTGAAAATTTATGGAGTAAAACAGCCAGAAAAGGATTGGAACCAGCTCAGGCAGCCAACGGTACTGCATCAAACAGATATACTCCGGCGAGAGTGGTAACTATAGGATTTAATGTGTCATTTTAAATAATTAAGTAATGAAAAATATCAAAAAGCAATATATAAAATGGGCTGTTGTCCTTTCAGTCTTTACAGGAATGGTTTCGTGTGAGAGCGATTATCTTGAAACAGATCCTACGACTGCAGCCTCTGAAGAGGCGGCTTATTCAAGTGCAGCTAACCTTATGGCGATTGTCAATGGGATGCATAGAGATATGTATTCAAGACAAAATGATAGCCAGGGACAAAATGGTCAGGGAGGTATTATGATTATGATGGATGCCTTGGCTGATGATCTTGTATTTCCATCTACAGGAAATGGTTGGTATGTATCAACAGTGAGATGGCAGGACCAGGTGAATGAAAGTGGATCCAATGATTTTTATCCTTACCAGTTTTACTATGCATTGATCAGAAATGCAAATTTGGTTATTGCGAATGGCCCTTCAGTTCCTGCACCAACTGCCGCGGATGCTGCTACTATTAAAACAGCAATTGGTGAAGCATATGCCTTCAGAGCTTTCTGTTATTATATGTTGGTTCAGATTTATGGTAAGAGATATGTACCGGGTGCTAATAATACACAGCTTGGAGTTCCAGTCAGACTAGTGGCGAATGAAATACCTTTAGCAAGAAACACAGTTGAAGAAGTATATACCCAGATCAACAAAGATCTTAATGAAGCAGCGACGAGACTTGCAGGAGTTACCAGAGCTACAAAATCACATTTCAATGACAAAGTGGTTTTAGGATTAAGAGCTAGAATTGCATTGACACAAGGGAATTACGCTGCTGCTATAACGGCTGCTCAGTCGGCTCGTGCAGGGTTTCCATTGATGGATAATGCTACTTATACTGCCGGCTTTAATAATTTGGCAGGTGTTGGTGAGTGGATGTGGGGAGCTACAATCATAGCAGATCAAGGAGATACATTTTCAAATTTTGGGGCGTATATGTCAAGAAACTTTAACTCAACCAATATTCGTCAGGCTCCAAAAGCGATTAATAGTAAATTATTCCTGTCATTCCCATCTACAGATATTAGGACTAAGAATTTTGATCCAACAGGAGCACATACTGGACTAAGTTTACCTTCAACATACTCTAAATTCCCATACACAGGACAGAAGTTTCTTGCGGCAAGTCAGGCAGACAGTAGAGTAGATGTTCCTTATATGAGAGCTGCAGAAATGTATCTTATTGAAGCGGAAGCTTTGGCCAGATCTGGAGACGAAGCTGGTTCTAAAGCTGTTTTCAATATATTTGCGAAAAACAGAAACATTTCTTACACGGGAGCCACTACAACAGGGGCTGCATATATCACAGAAATTCTTGACAGCAGAAGGCTGGAATTCTGGGGTGAAGGTTTCAGGTTCTTAGATCTTAAGAGATTGAATCTTGGTTTGGATAGAACAGGAGCGAACCATTCTTCTGTAGTTACCAATAACGTAATGACCGTTGCTAATACAGACTTACGTTGGGAATTCCTTATTCCTAGAACTGAGATCAACGCTAATCCATTGATTGTTCAGAATCCGTTATAAAAACAACAAATTTTAATATATTCTGAGAACCTCGCTTTTGGCGGGGTTTTCTTTTTGTTAAAACGAATATCAGTTGCTGCAGAGTCATCACAATTTCCTGATAGAAAGGGCTGTTTTGCTGTACTTTAAATAAATAACAACGGCTTTTGTTCAGGTCTTATATTGAGAATAATCTTCAGGGTTCACCAGGATTCCAAAAAGTGAACAGCCACCCTGGATGGCAGGCATTATGCGGGCTAGTTTTCTTTGCTCTTTTTCAATTTTTTTTACTTCCTCATCACTCAGAGGGATATTTTCCTCCAATTGTACCTGCGGACAGTCTATTGGTATTTCTGACATAGTAAGTCAATTAAATTATATTTTCTTAAAGTTAAGAATTGCCGAAATGGGATATGAAAAAAAGATTAATAAAATTTAAAATAATTAATTGGCAGATTCAAAATAAATTATAACTTTGTAATTCAAAGTTCTTTTTATGGAGGCAAAAAATTATCACGAAGACTTATCCCATATCCGTTCCATGATGGAGCGGTCTTCCAGATTCATTTCTTTAAGTGGGTTATCCGGAGTTGTTGCCGGATTAACGGCAATTATTGGGGCTATATATGTGTATTTTGTTTTTCAGAGGGAAGGAATCAGCTATTTTGATGGAGACAGAAATATTCTCGGTCCGGCTTTGGTGAAAGAGCTTGTGCTGATTGGCATCATAATTCTGATTGTTGCCATCCTCAGTGGTTATATTTTTACCGCCAATAAAAGCAAAAAGAAAGGCTTGAAGATCTGGGATGCTACTACAAAACGACTTTTGATTACCTTTGCAGTTCCCTTAGTGGCAGGAGGGATTTTTTGTCTGGCTCTTCTTTATCATCACCTTTTTGTTTTCATAGCTCCGGCTACTCTGATCTTTTATGGATTGGCTCTGGTGGCTGCAGAAAGATATACCTTAACGGATGTGAAATATCTGGGATATTTTGAGATTGTCTTAGGACTTATTTCTTTATTTATTTTAGGCTGGGGATTAGTATTCTGGGCAATTGGTTTTGGAGTTTTGCATATTGTGTATGGATTGATTATGCATAAGAAGTATAAATAATAAAGTGAATAGTTTTTTCAAATATCTACTGATAATTTTTTCTGTAATTGGAGGAGTATTTTTGATGGGTTCTATTGTAACGGTTTTAATGATTGGTTGTGCCTTTGGAAGTTTTGATAAAAGTTATTCGGTATCTGAATTAAAGGATGAATATTATTCAAAAGAAACTGAAATTAAAGATCTGATAAATTATTATAACAAAATCAAACCTAAAAATTATTCTGTAGATATAGAATTTAAAAATGATAAAATATTTGAAAGATTAAGGATAACATCTAAAGATTCGTCCAATGTGATTTATCAAGACTGGAATCTAAATTCTAATGTTTTATTTACAGAAAAGCTTAAAGGCTTAGTAGGATGGAACGAAAGCCAGGTTGCAGTATTGAAAAATAAATTAGATAAAGCAAACTGTATTTCTGTAGAAGATGGAGAACCTTTAAAAATAGGTTTTAAAAGAAGTGGCTTGGGAATGTTTTCTTTTAATATTTTTCAAAAAATAAAGACTGACCGAAGTAAATATAATGATGGTTGTGAATATGTATTGGTAAACAGAAATTTAGCTTTTCAATACGGAGGAGGAGCGATCGGAAATCAATGCTTTCCCCAATAAAAATTAAAAATTATGATCAAAATAAATCAACTCAATAAAGAATTCGAAAGCCGTGTAAGACTGGGCATCATGTCCGTTCTTATGGTCAACGACTGGGTTGATTTTTCAGAAATGAAGGCTTTATTGGAAATTACAGATGGAAATCTTGCCAGTCACAGCAATGCGTTGGAGAAAGCAGGCTATATTGAAGTGAAAAAAGAATTTGTCGGGAAGAAGCCCAAAACATCTTATCGTGTTACACAGAGTGGAAGACAGGCATTTACCGAACATTTGGATGCTCTTGAAAAACTATTGGGACGCTAGTCCTATATTTTTTTGAAAATTAACTTTGAATTACAAAGTACTTTATAATTTAAATTTTAAATAAAATGATAACACAAAAACAAAAAACAGTCACAATTTATGCCTTACCATTGGTTTTACTGTGTATTCCGTTGCTGGGGAATCTATTTTCTAAAGAAGTACACTGGTCAGCTTCAGATTTTCTGATAGCAGGAGCGTTACTCTTTACAACAGCTTTTTTAATCAACATGGTTAGAAGCAAAATTAAAAAACAAAGTCAGAGAATTCTGATCTGCATTTTCATTCTGCTGGCTCTTGCGTTGATCTGGGTGGAGCTTGCTGTAGGCATTTTTGGAAGTCCGTTTGCCGGAAATTAATTGGTTGGATTACTTATTAAAAAAAATGATGAAAGATTCAGAAATAATAAATCAAAAAATGGTAAAAGGCCAGGAAATTCTATACCTCGGGAAGTCTCTGTTTGCAGTGTTTGTGGTGTTGGGGAGCATGTGTCTTATTGGATACCTGACAACAAAGATGGAAGAATTTGCAATAGGAGGATATATGCTGCTAATTTTTGGAACATATTTGAACTTACTGGCAATACTAGGTCTGTTGATCTATGGCTTAGTATACAGATCAAGATTGAATGAATGTCTGAAAGCTATTGGAATTCTTTTGATCAATATACCCATTGCAATTCTTTATACAGCCATAGGGCTTAATAGTCTGCATTAAAATAAATACACTATGAAAAAAATACGCATTCAGTTTTTGCTTTTTGTGTACGACAAAACTCAAAAATTATACAGAAAATACTTTAAAAAGAAAAAAAGACAATGGCAGTTCAATGAAAAACAGCTGTTGGAATTTCAGGAAGATTCCCTGGGAAGAAAACTTGGTGAATTTTACAGAAAACACGGCTTTTCAATGATCCCCAAAATGGAAAACCATGATGTACACCACCTGATCACCGGTTGTGGGACCAACTTTGAAGATGAAATAGCCATGCAGTACCTGTTGTTAGGAAATGGTAAGCTCAATGCACATCTTTTGGCCGCAATCGTATTAGGAACAATTATTCTGCCTGAATATGTGAAAATTTATATCAGGGCCTATAGAAAGGGACAGAATATGCGCGCCTTTTATCACTGGGATTTTGAAGGATTGTTGAACCAGAAGTATGAACACGTAATGGATTTTATTCAACAGAAAGAAACTGTTGTTCTTCATTAAAACGAATTACCATGAAGAAAATAAAATTCAGCCCGCTTGGGAAAAGATCATTCATCATTTCTTTTCTGTTGGGAACGCTTCTACTGGCTGCATTTTGGTTGCTAAGAGCAGAATTTTTTATTGAGCTTGGCTTTTATTATGTACTGGTAACCGCTGTGATTAATATGTTTATTCTTCTGCATGAGCTTATTATCTATCTTACTGATGTTTCAGATCAGAAAGCATCCGGCAATTCAGTTTTACTTTTACTTGTCAATATTCCGATAACAGTCTTGTATCTCTATATATTGACGCAGTTTAGCTGGCTCGATGAGGTTCTCAAAATCTAACTCTTTTAATCTTTTAATTTTTCAATCTTTAAATATCATGAAAACACATCACTATATATTTCTTACCGCCATCCTTTTTGTCATTGTCTTCTACGATCAGGATATGGGACTGAACCTTGGAATTCTGGGAATCATTTATGCCGTATTAACCCTGTTTAAGACTCCGGAGAAAAATAAAACAAGAACCCTGTATATTCTTTTTGCAACAAGCATTTTATCCAGTATTGCATTTGCGTGGTATGGAGATTTCCCTTCCTTTATTGCGGTGGTCAGTTCGCTGCTTTTGCTGGGATATAAATCAAAGAACAGAAGGCTGAAAATTCTCTTTTTGATTCCGGTTTTTATTGTGAATTGCTGCACTTCATTCTACCTTTTTTTCAGTTTTGATGAATGGCTTCCCAAAAAGAATGTTCCCGGATTGTGGCAAAAGACATTCGCTTTCATTGTCATTCCGCTGGTGCTGGTTTCCGTTTTCTTTGGAATTTATTCCGCTGGAAGTGATCATTTTGCTGCCCTTTTCACAGATTATGAACTGGATATTAATCTGTGGCAGGTATTCTGTCTCTTTGTATTGGGTTTTTTTATTGCCTTCAATTACTGGAACTACGCTGTGGAAAAACTCATCTACAAAAACAACCACTTTTTGGATAATGAGTTTCAAAAAGATTCCCGGATACCGAAGGCTACCTATTCTTTTCTTGATCTCAGTGCCGAAAGAATGAGCGGAGTTATCTCTTTTGTTATGCTGAATATTTTACTGGTCTTTTTTATTATTACTTACAATTATGAACAGTTTTATGAAGCCGTAAAAACACCCGTTCAGCTTTCAGAAGAAACCCATGAAAGAGTGAATGCGGTAATTATGTCTATCATAATGGCTATTCTGGTTATCATGTTTTATTTTAAATCAGGATTTAATTTTGATCCGAAAGCAGGATTATTAAAAATCTTAGCCAAAATCTGGATTTTCCTCAATGTTATCCTTGTCGTGTCAGCCGCTGTTAAAAATTATGAGTACATCGTGAATTATGCATTCACTTATAAAAGACTGGGCGTTTTTGCTTTCCTGCTTTTATCAATAGTGGGTCTTGCTTTGACCTTTATTAAAATTCAAAAGAAGAAAAGAAACATATTCCTTGTCAATACAATGGTTTGGTATTTCTATGGAACCATTTTAGTATGCAGTTACTTCAATTGGGGAGGCTTCATTACTTCACAGAATATGAAAAGAAAAGATTTTGCAGTCAACTACCATTTAACTTCTATCAATTTCAGCGAAAAAGCCCTGTTGAGGTATGCAGAAGAAAAAAATGATCAGAAACTTAAAAAGACCTTGCAGGCGAAAGTGAAAAAAGAAACCTCCAAAACATTCCTTTCAAAGATTATTTACTATCAAACCATTCAATAGCCGATCATGAAAAAGCTCGTTGCCTCTTCAAGGTTTAAAATCAATATGCTGCTGATATTGATGACTGTATTCTGTTTCAGTCTCTCTGCCTTCAGATATTATATAAGTGATACAAAGGTGTTTTTGTTTCTCAACTGGAATCTTTTTCTGGCATGGATTCCTTTATTACTAAGCTCTTTTATCCTTGCTTTTAATATCAAAAGTAAAATATCACTGATCTTTATTATTGTCGTCTGGATTTTGTTCTTCCCCAATTCACCCTATATTCTCACAGACCTCTTTCATCTGAGGGCGAGAAATTCAATACCGATATGGTATGATCTGATTGTCATTCTTTCCTATGCGTGGACGGGTCTGATCTGTGGTTTTATAAGTCTTAATGATATTGAAAAAAGCCTTTCTGCTTATGGTAAGAGAAGCAGTATCAATGGGGTGATTATATTCTTTCTTTTCATGAGCAGTTTTGGAGTTTATTTGGGAAGATTTCTGAGATGGAACAGCTGGGATGTGCTCAATAATCCTTTTGGTCTGTTCTCTGATATTATAGTACGGTTTATTTATCCGCTGGAATATACCAAGACATGGGGTGTTACTGTTTTGATGGGAATTATGCTCAATTTTATGTATTTTACATTTAAATGGGTTGAAACAAATAACGAAAGAGAATTGAAGCCAGAAAATAATTTAGTAGAGTAGGATTGGAACAGTTTTAGCATTTAATAGAGCTCACCAGAATGATATGTTGGTACATTCTTAAACTTAATTATTATGAAAAAAAGCTTATTGTTGATTCCATTGATTATTATTTCATGTAAAAAAGAACCTGCCGTGACAGCAGTTAAGGACAAGGATTCTACAATTGTAACAGAAATGCCGGATTCCGTTGTAAAAGCAGATTCTGCAGCATTGAGAAAAAGAGATTCAATTATTAACAATGCTCCCGCTACCAAAGAAGTTTTGCGTAAAGGCGTAATGAGAACTGAAAAAGAAGGGCAGATCATAAGAACTGCGGATGCTACCCAGCTTCCTTTTACATTGGGAGAAGAATTTAAAAAAGATGATCAGGAATTGGTTTTAAAACTGACCCATTACGACCGCCCGAATATCAAAGCAAAAATTTCAACGAAAGAGAAAGATTTCAATATCCGTTTCAATCAGATCAAACTTCCTAATGGAGACTACGATGGACCTTTCGGAAGAGAAATCACTTATGATACTCCGGGAAAAGGCGAAGTATGGCTGATTATCGGGAAAAGTAATATGGCTTCCGGAAATACCAAGGGAAGTTTTACCATAAGTGTGGAGTAAGACCAAATCAATTTGGTACAATTTCTGCAAACTAAACTATGAAGTTTAAAAATTTAAAATTATGAAAAATATAGTTCTAACAGCAATGGCCGCTTCAGCTGTACTCGTAAGTTGCGGAACCGTACAGTCGCTGGTTCAGAATACATTTCCCTACACAACGAATGTTTTAATTTCTACAGGTGTTCCTGCAGATAAAGAAGTTTCTTCCACTGCAACAGCTACCAATGTACAGACATGGTTTGGAGGAAATAACAATGCAAAGATTAAAGACGTAAGAATTTCAGACGCCAAAATTTCTGTGGCTTCCCCTTCAGGAGGAAATCTGAGTGCATTCAAAACGGTTAAAATATATGTTTCATCCAACGGAACAGGAGAAAGATTGATTGCTTCACGTTCCAATATATCGACCAACTCTTCCAGCTTAAATTTGGATCTGAATGATACAGGATTTCTGGATGAAATTGTAAAAAGCTCAGGATTGACAGTAAGAACAGTCTATGAACTGAAGAATCAAACCTCTTCAGACATGAACATTAAAGTAGCCCTGAATTTCAGCAGCGTTCCTGCGAAATAACCGGATAAAAATTGATAATAAAAACCCTCTTTCAGTATTCTGAAAGAGGGTTTAATGTGAAGTAAAATGTATAAAAAATCTTATTATAGTTTTGTGAATTTCTCAACAACCCTTCTTTGGCCTTCATTAATATTGATGATATATTGACCCATTGGCAGTTGTGAAATATCAATTTTTTCATTAGGCAAAACAGCACTTTTGATCACTGTACGCCCCTGAAGATTGATGATTTCAAAATCCAGCTTTTTGTTTTCTGTACTTTGAATAGCAAGAGTACTGCTGGATGGATTAGGGTAGATTTTAACCTCCAGCGGAGACAATGTTTTTACAGGGGTAGCAAATTTACTTTCCAATTGCAGTATCGCATTTTTTACATTAGGAAGAGGTCCGATTTTCTGACCGGTTACAGTTCCTCCCTGAGGAATTCCTGTAGAAATCAAGAGGTTTTTCATCGCAGAGGGTGTCAGGTTCTGACCTGTAGTCTGACGATAGAAAGACTGAATTAAAATAGCTGCAGAAGATACTACAGGTGTTGCAGAACTTGTCCCGCTAAAATAATTATAAGTCCTGTTGTTATCATTATCATATTTGGCATAAGAACCATAGCCTGCAGCAAGAACACTGCTTCCCCAGCCCTGAACATCCACTCTGTTTCCATAAGTACTGAAGCTTAATTTTGAATGGGTGGTATTGGGAGACCCTGCTCCTACAATGATAGCACCGCTATTTCCTCTGGCAAGATAAGTTGAATAAAACGGATCATCCAGATTCTGATTTCCGTTACCTGCAGCGGCAATGATAATAATTCCTGAATCGGTAGCTGCTTTCGTAAGATCCCAGATTACTTTATCATACTCTGCAGGACAATACTGGCCGTCTTTTCCTCCTGTCTGCATTTCATATAAAATAATGTCGCCTGACTGGGAAGCATTAATAGATCTGCTTACGGCAGATGCTCTGTTGTATCCCACAGTGGTCCATTCCATATATCCTTTTATTTCAGAAGTACTGTAGGCAGCACCCGTAAGCCCGATGTTATCTTTTATTGAACCTAAAATACTCACCACTGCAGTTCCGTGGTCACGGTAGTTATTATTAGCTAATCCTGCATTCGGAGAATATCCCGGTTCAAGCTGTATAGAATTTTGGTTGGTAAGCATCTCATGAGTTTTGTAAAAACCATATTCAACATCCCTTACACGAATATTCTGTCCGGTGATTCCTCTTGACCAAGCATATTTTGCATTGATTCCCGGATTGTCATTCAGATAAGTCTGAATACTTTCCAGATCAGGTGTGGCTACAAAAGCATTTACCAAAGGAGGTTCAATAGGAGCCGCACTCATCACAGATACATATTCTATTTCAGGGAATCTTTCAAGACTGTGAATGATTTTTTGAGTAGTTTCTTCGTTTTGAAGAGGCAGATCAGCCTTATAAATTCTTTTCAGCTTTTCTACAGATTCTGAGGAGTTTCCAATTGCTTTGCTGCTTCTGGCCATTTCATCAAGTTTGCGGTCTGTAAAATCCAGATCGTACTTAAATGAAATGTTATTTTCTCTTGAAAATCTCTCCAGATCAGCATTTCTGCTGAATGCAGTTTTTTCTGAATTGATGCCTTTTGAAAAGCATACATAGATGATTGAATTTTGATCCTGATTAAGTTTGGGCTGGCTTTCCTGACCAAAAGACAGGGAAGAGCAGAACGCAAACAATGCGAAAAGGTTGATTTTTGTTTTCATACGATTTTGTTAAATGGTTGTAAATCAGTTTTGATTTATCCCAAAAATAATAATAAAATAAAAACAAATCACATTTTTGTGAATTTATTTTTTGTTTTTTTATTTCTCCTTTGTATAAAGACTCTTATCAATTTTTTATGATAAACTTCACCGCTTTTGAAACCTGTGGGGTTGGGAAAATAGACCTTCTATGATTACAAAAAACCATCCAGGATCACTGAATGGTTGTGTTGAGGTATGTAGGTTTAATTTTTAAAAATCATCAAACCAGTTTAATGTGTTCTTATGGTAAATTACTTTCTGCTTATTCATGATCCGGTACTGAATACCCATACTGTCCTGATTGACATTGATGAGTTTTGCTTTCTGGATCGGCAGGCTTTTATCATCTAAATAAGTCTCATTAGAAGACCATACTATTTTTTCTATAATGCTTGAATAAGGAATTCTTGAGATTTGTTTTTCAAAGATTCCTTCTTTCTTGTAAATCGTAATAAGCGGTTTGTAAAGTGCTCCCGGACGTCCTCTTTCCATTCTGTAAGTATCATTCAGGTGAATTCGCTGGTCACAGCCTATAGTTGAAAAATAATGGAGGATGCCAAAAAAGGGAATCATCATAGGTAAAATGCTGAGAACGATTCCTGAGATTAAAAGACCAAAATATACTTTAATCACTTTTTTATTCCAAAACCTGATAATGATAAAAATGGTCATCAACAGCCAGAGCCAGTTAATGATTTTATCAACGTAATATCCGGCGAAGCTATAGTTGTTCAGGCTTAATACTATTCCAAACAGGAAAATTAAAGTCACTGCAAGATAAGCAATGACTATATTTTTGTTACTCATTTCTGTCATTTAGCCTTTGGTAACCGAATCCATTACGATCGTGACAGGTCCATCGTTGACCAGAGAAACCTTCATGTCCGCTCCGAAGATTCCACTTTCCATCTTTAATCCGGATTGCGCTATTTCTTCTTTAAAATAATCAAAAAGAGGTATAGCTTTATCAGGTTTTGCTGCTTTTATGAAAGACGGGCGATTGCCTTTTTTGTAATCTGCAATCAATGTAAATTGGCTGATGCAAAGGATTTCTCCTGAAATATCTTTGACAGAAAGATTAAGTTTACCCTCTTCATCTCCAAAGATTCTTAGGTTTAAAACCTTCTGTACAAGCCAGTCTGCATCTATTTTTTCATCATTTTCATCCACACCTACCAGCAGCATTAATCCTTTTCCGATTTCACCAACAATTTTTCCGTCTACTTTTACACTGGCTTCAGAGACTCTCTGTATAACGATCTTCATTTTGTATTCTAATAATAAACATTTAAAGTTTTGCTTGGAGCATCATAGTTGGAAGGGTAGGTTTTAGGCGGCAGAGATGTTTTAGCTCCAGCTTCTGGCTGCCCCGTACTTAAGATCCATCTTGTGTTGTCCTGCGGGCAGATAATAGCGATATTATCCTTTACCTCAAGGGTTGTATTATTATCAGGACATATGTGAGGAGCATTTCTGTCGTATACCTTAAATCCATTTGCAGTTCGGACAATAATCAGTCCTCTTGTTCCGGACTGCTGTTCATTCACATAAATCCAGCCGTTAATATTGTTCAAAGCATAGTAGGCAGGCAGGTTTAGATTAAGGGATACATTAATGGGAGTATTGGGGAAACAGTTCACAGTATCTTCTCTGCTTCCACAAGAGATTATAGTTAAGTTACTGAAAATCAATATACTGAAAATGGATAAGATTGAAAAAGTTTTTTTCATTTCAATTTAAATTTTTATATATTTGTAAAAATAAAACGATTACAACACGAAAACATTGTCCGGCAAATGTCGGATTATTTTTTTATACTAAAACTAAATTTTGAAAATTATGGCAAGCTATGTAACTAAGGAGGGCCTAGAGAAAATGAAAGCTGAGCTGGAACAGTTGGAAACTGTAGAGAGACCAAAAATCACTCAGCAGATCGCGGAAGCAAGGGACAAAGGTGATTTGTCAGAAAATGCAGAGTACGATGCAGCTAAAGAGGCTCAGGGGATGCTTGAAATGAGAATTTCTAAGCTGAAAGACGTTATCTCTACTTCTAAAATTATAGACGAAAGCCAATTAGATACTTCAAAAGTTTCCATCTTAACAACAGTGAAACTTAAAAATAATGCTACCAAGCAAGAGCAGGTATTTACATTGGTACCGGATAACGAAAGTGACCTGAAGACAGGAAGAATTTCTGTAAACACTCCTATTGCAAAAGGTCTGTTGGGAAAAGCTGTGGGCGAAACTGCCGAAATTACTTTACCAAACGGAAACAAACTGTCTTTTGAAGTATTAGACATTTCTTTATAGTCTGATACAGTTTCTATTTCTAAACTTCTAATATCTACCCCTAACTTCTGATAAAATGAGCACTATATTCACAAAGATCATCAATGGCGAGATTCCCTCCTATAAGATTGCAGAAAATGAAAACTTTATTGCGTTCTTAGATGCAATGCCTTTGGTGAAAGGACATACTTTAGTAGTTCCGAAAAAAGAAGTGGATTTGATTTTTGATCTTGAAAGTGAAGAATACAAAAACCTTTGGGGATTTGCTCAAGAGGTAGCCAAGAAGATCAAAACTGCAATTCCATGTGTAAGAGTAGGAGTAGCGGTGGTAGGACTTGAAGTTCCTCATGCACACATCCATCTGATTCCTTTAAACAAGGTGGAAGACATGAATTTTAGAAATGAAAGATTAAAATTAACGAACGAAGAATATACAGAGATTCAACACTCAATTATTAATTCTTAACAATCAGAAAATCGTAAAAAAGTAATTTTTTACGATTTTCTTTAACATATACATATTATTATATCATATGAACTCAAACCAATGTTCTTTCTGTGGCAGAAAAAGAAATGAAGTACAGATGCTGATTTCTGGCCAGAATGGTTTTATTTGTGAAAATTGTATAGAGCAGGCGCACGCTATTGTAAAAGATGGTGCATCCAAAACAGGATATTCACCTGCCGACAGTATGGCTGAACTTAAAAAGCCAAAAGAGATCAAAGAATTTCTTGATCAGTATGTGATCGGGCAGGATCAGGCAAAAAAACAGCTTTCTATTGCTGTATATAATCATTATAAGAGATTACTCCACGCTCAGGACGAAAACAGAGAAGTGGAACTTGAAAAGTCAAATATCATCATGATAGGTGAAACGGGAACAGGTAAAACTCTTTTGGCAAAAACTATCGCCAGAGAACTGAATGTTCCTTTCTGTATTGTAGATGCCACTATTTTAACGGAAGCAGGATATGTAGGAGAGGATGTTGAAAGTATTCTGTCCAGACTTCTGATGGTCGCAGATTATGATGTGGAAAAAGCAGAAAAAGGAATTGTCTTTATCGATGAGATTGATAAGATCGCAAGAAAATCAGACAACCCGAGTATTACAAGAGACGTTTCCGGAGAAGGAGTACAGCAGGGATTATTGAAACTGCTGGAAGGAAGTATCGTCAATGTTCCGCCGCAGGGAGGTAGAAAACATCCAGATCAGAAATATATCCAGGTCAATACTCAGAATATCCTGTTTATTGCCGGTGGTGCTTTTGACGGAATTAAAGAGATTATTGAAAGAAGAATGAACAAGCAGGCAATAGGGTTCAGTTCTGAGAAAATCAATAAAACCGGTGAAGACGAATATATATTAACAAATATTAATGCAATTGATCTTCGTACTTTCGGATTAATTCCGGAACTTTTAGGAAGATTTCCAATCATCACTTACCTCGATAAACTCACGAAAGAGACCTTGGTAAGAATTATGAAAGAGCCAAAAAATTCAATTGTGAATCAATTTGTGGAACTTTTTAAGATGGATGGTACAGATTTGGTAATAACAGATGGTGCAATTGAAAGAATCGTAGAGGAAACTATTGAAAAAGGATTAGGCGCAAGAGGGTTGAGAGGTACTACCGAAAAAGTTCTAGAAGACTATATGTTTTCAATAGGAGAGGACAAAGAGATCACCTTGACGGAAGATAATGTTTTGATTAATAGATAAAATATTTTTTTTTTAAGAAAAATAATAATACCTTTGCGGGTGAAGATTGTATTAACACACAAATAATTTATACAATGAGAAAAAGTTTATTTGCTATAGGTCTTTTAGCAATTAGTTACTCTGTTCAGGCGCAGATACTATGTCATGTTGACACTAATGCTAATATGTATGTGAGCGAAGGCACCCTAGTTTATAGCGGTGGAGGTGTACAGACAAAAGGTAATGGTCTTTTGGACGTACATGGAAATATCATGGTTGTAGGATCTGCTACGGATAGTTTTAAGACAATTGATGCTGGCGGTGCTGATAAGACTGACGGTGGAAATATCATCTTAAGACTTAATACTCCTGCTTCTTTTGCTACTTCCACGTATGGTCAGCTGTACATTGACGGATTATCCCAATCCAACATTTCAGGTATTGTTACCAAAGAATACAGAACTACAAGTAACGGTACAGGTAATTATTTCCAGCAAGTTGCTTTGCCTTTCTCTGGTAAAGCTTACAATTCATTATCTACTGAAGTTGGTAAAACTTTCAATACCGGAAGATATGACAATCCAATTCTTAAGTGGGATAATGCGAATGCTGTTTCTATTACCACGTTGAATCTAGCTCCTACCTCAACTACTTGGGATGCTTCAGGTTATTATATGCTAAAGGTTAAAAATAATGACTGGAATCCAAGCGCTCCTGCATCAGGAACCGTATTCAATATTAACGGGAAACCATATGCGCCATATGCGGGTGCTGTAACATTACAGAACGCAGGGAAGTCTAATGTGGGAGCCTCTAATGTTGTGTTCGGAACTAACGGTAACGCTCTAAACCAATACAATGAGAAGTACAATACTTATCTTGATGATAGTTTTGAGTTTACTACGAATGCATGGTCTGGAACATTCGGCCAAAATTTTTACCAATTCGGAAACCCTTTCCTTACCAATTTAGATTTAGCTAACATTGGATATACTGAAAGTGTTACAGGATCTGATGGAAATGCTGTGAAAAATATCTGGGGTATTGAATATGACCCAGGTACAATTGTGACTCTTCCAAGTGGTTCTACTTATGCTACATCTGCTAAGGTAGTTACTTTCTTACCTACAGGTGACGGAGTAGCTCCAGCTATTGGTGACGTAGATTTACTTGTAATCAAACCTATGCAGTCATTTAAAATAAAGTTAAGAGACAATACGGCTCAGACTTTAAATTTTAATACACTGAGAAGATTCAAATCTACTGCAAGAACAGCAGGTATCAATTATGATGTAACAGCAGCTAGAATGGCTGGCACTGGCAAGAATATAACCAATACTGTAAAACAGCTTGGTGTAATCGGTCTTGATGCTAATGGAAAAGAACTTTCCAGAACATACTATGTTGTTTCTCCATCATTAACAACAGGGCACCAGATTTCTGCCGCAACTTCAGTTCAGTCTTCAGCGGGTAAAAATATCATCGGTACTTTTGAAGAATCATTGAATGGTGGGTATGATAATAATTATACTAACTATTGGTTATATATTAACGAAGCTAATGAGAGTAACTTCCAGGGGAAAAATGTTAAGTTAGTTAACTACTATCTGGATCAGGTGAAATCTTATAAATTCGAGATCAGAGAAAATGCAGTGCTAATCCCAGCTGGTGCACACCAGTTATCTTCAGGACTTGGGTTCTATTATAAAGCCGAAAACGGAAACTTAATAGAAGCTAAACAAGGAGATGTTATAGCGGTGACAAATGAAGAAGCTAATTTGTATTATGGAGAACCAAGTAATATTACTTTAGCAGTAGATAAAAACAATACTACTGCATCAAGAACACTTGTAGTGTATGATCCATCTATTACAAATTACATTGTAAGATTTGATCCAAAATGGAAAAAAGCAGATATTCAAGTTTATGATATGAGCGGTAAACTAGTAATCTCTAAAAAAGCGGTTGATGCATCCAGAGATTTTGTAATCGAGCTTGATGGCTCAGTTAAAAATTCATATGTTGTAAAAATCGTTTCTGATAAGGGAGAAACTGTTAACACTAAAATCTTAAAATAAACCACATGAAAACTATTAATAAACTAGTATTAGCTCTTTTTCTTTTTGCTATAACTTTAGCAAATGCAGCCCCACCACAACCACAACCAGCTCCAACAGGAAGTGGAAATGGAGGAAATGGTACCGGAGCACCAGCGCCTATTGATATGTACGTATATATACTTGGTATTGTAGCAATTGTATTTATTGTTTACTTTACAAAAAAGTACAAAAGCGTAAAAGCATAAAATTTTATTAAAATAATATTAAACTCTCTGATTAATCAGAGAGTTTTTTTATTTTTACTCTATGAAAAAGATTTATACGCTATCTGCGGTTTTGGCTGCATTTGCTCTGCAGGCTCAATTTACAGTTACCATTCAGACTCCGGCAGACTTTAAAGATCAGGACGCTATTCTATATACATTAAACGGTTCGAAAGATATTATTGTTACCAAAGAACAAAGTAAGAATAGTACATGGACTTTTAAATACCCAAGCAGTTATATGGGAATGATGAAAGTCTATTTCCCGGGCTCTAATAATACAGTAAGCTTTATTTCAGAAAATAAAAATGTCAATGTTAAACTGGATATCCAGAATAATAAAGTTAAAGATGTTACCTATCTAGATGAAGCGAACAACCTGATGAGTAAGCAGCAGGAAGGCTCACAAAAGAAAGAGCTTATTTTGCCGGCTTTAGCACAGATTAAAGAATATTATAAAGATAATACAGACTTTGGAAAAGCACTGAAAACAGAGATCGACAGACTTTCCGGTACTTCCAGCTCTATTGATGCCGCTCAACATCCATTTATTACCTATTATAACACGAATTACAGTAAATTTATTTCCCCTTCACAAGATGCCACCAAAAAAGTAGATCAGGAGGAAATAATCAACTTTCTGGACAAGTCAAATGATATGCTGGAGACTTCCTCATTACTAAGACCAGTGTTAGTATCTTATCTGAACTCCGGAGGAAATACCAATGTTGCTGCTTCTGTTGATAAACTCTTAGACCGATTAAAAGTGGAAACTCCAAGAGGGCAGACTGTTTTATCAGAACTGATCGATATTTTTGATGTGTATGAGATGGATGAGTACAAGAGCAAATATTTGTCACTTGCCAAAAATCTTAAGTGTACCATCACTGACAGACTTGCATCTACACTGAAATCGAATGCCAACATTGAAATGGGAGCTGCTTTCCCTAACTATAAGTTCCAGGCACCAGTAAATACTACTGCGAAGTCATTATATGATATAAAGGCTGATAAAAAGGTTATTGTGTTTTGGTCATCCACATGCTCACACTGCGAAAGTGAACTTCCGAAACTTCTGGAAAAATATAATGATCTGAAATCAAAAAATATTCAGGTTGTAGGGTTTTCTTTAGATGTTGACAAAAATTCTTATACTAAAAAGATTGCTGCATTTCCTTGGGTGAATGACTCCGAATTGAGAGGGTGGAACAGCAGTTACACGGATATGTACAATATTCATGCAACTCCGACGTATTTTATTTTAGATGCTAACAATAAGATTATCAACAAACCAGATCATGTTGGTGATGTTTTGGAATATTTTAAGTTAAAATAATTTTGGAGGTAAAGAAATATTTTCTATATTTGCACCACCAAAAAGGCGAGGTAGCTCAGTTGGTTAGAGCGCAGGATTCATAACCCTGAGGTCACGGGTTCAATTCCCGTCTTCGCTACAAAAAACCGCAATCATTAAATCAATGATTGCGGTTTTATTTTTTAGAATAACTGCAAATTTATCTTTTTATTTCTCCCCAATTTTTTCATTTTTTAAAATTATCGTCTTTCAATAGAAAATTAAGGGAACTATCCAGTTTTCGATCTTATCATATTCTTTTATTGGAATGTTTTAAAACAGGAGATCATTGTTTTCCCTGTATTCGCTTTCTTACCGGCTTTTTTTGATTGATCTATTGATGTACGATCGAAACCTCCCTTCGCAGAATAAAGCCCGTAATGAATGAACTATACTACTTTGGATTTTATGTACATTACTTTAAATGGAGCTAATCTGAAGTACCATAATAAAAAAAGCCGTTTTACAATCTGCAAAACGGCTTTTATTTTTTATCTAAGTTCTTTATCAGACCTGATATCCAAGCAGCTTTCTGATTTGATAGAAGAATCTTTCAATCAATCGAAGATCTTGTGTTACGATCTCTGCACTGCCCCTAAGTTCTTTATCGAATGTAAGCGTTTTGTTGTAACTTGTTTTTAATCCTTTTGGCAAAATAACATCTACATAATAATTTCCTTTATCATCAGGAATAAGAGAGATATTCTGTACTTTTCCTTCGATGATACCATATTCCTGGAATCGATAGTTATCTAGTTTAATCAATACTTTTTCGCCCGGAATGATCTTTCCTGAGTTTACGGTAGGAACAGACATTCTGCCTACCAACTGCTCTTTATTTTTAGGAAGAATAGAAAGAATAGGTTCACCCGATTTTACAAACTGATTTTCACCAAAAAACTGCTGGAAACTGGCAACACCATCTGTAGATGATATAACAAGATAATTCAGTTCCCATTGTTTCAATGATTTTCTCAGTTGCTCAAGAAGCTGTAAAGTTTGTGAAGAGTATGTAATTCTGTCTTTTTCTGTGTTAATGGCCGTTCCGCTTTTAGTTTTATTAAGATTGGAAACCCCTTCATCCATTTGTGATATGGAGATTTTAAGATTTTCAAGATTTTGCTGGGCCTGAAGATATTTGATCTTTTCATTTTCAAGTTCCATAGCAGAAATAACTCCTTGATTGAAAAGTTCCTGAGACCTGTTGAAGTTTTTCTTAGTCAGATCATATTTTATTGATTCCAGGTTTTTCTGTTGTTTTAAGGTAGCAATTCGTATGCGGTATTCAGAAATACTCTGATTGGCTGCCAGGTTTTCCGGAGCATAAGGCTGTAATCTTGTAAAAAGGGCTTCATCCTGAAATGCTTTTGCAAAACTATTGTATTCACCCTGTAATTCTCCCAACTTGAACCTTGAAGCCTGAGCAAGAGGGAAGCTATATAAATTATCAGGAGTAATGGAATCTACCAATTTTTTCAACTCTAAAATATCCTTATAGTTGGCTGCTGACTGCATTACCATCAGAACATCATTCTTTTTAACTTGCTGATGGTCTTTTATGAATATTTTTTCAATTTTGGAACTTGTCCTTGCTTCAATCTTCTCTGGAGGATTCTGCGAAGTTACAATAATAGGAGCCGGTACAAATTCCGGATATTTTATGATGTAACTCATCAAGAGAATCAGCAGGAGAATAATAAATATAACAGTATTTCCCCAGCGTATCATCCAATGCGGGGGCTGGGTAAGAATATCCTGTACGCTTTCTGAGCGGAGTTCAATATTGTCTAAAACGTCTTCTTTCATTTTTCTAAGATAAAATTTCCCCCAATATTTCAGGGGGAATATAATTTAACCAAATGGGCAATTCCCGTCATACCACGATGGTGGTGAAGTATCAGCATCCGGTGGACATGCAATGTGATGGAGATGGCATGGCATCCAGCTGCCAAGACACCAGGAACCACAGCAATTGTTGTCCGGAATAACTACACCTCCGCTGACAAATGTCAGTTCTTTTCTCGAAAGTTTTTTTAGATTTTTCATGATTAAAATTAGTTTTTGTTTTTCCTACTCTATAAGCTTTTCGGTTCCGCTATATTTTGGCTAGCTTCCTAATTCAAGCTGATTTCTTACAAGTCTGTAATATTCTCCCCTCAAATCTACAAGATCTGCATGGCTGCCTTCTTCTACAACTTTCCCCTGATCCAGTACAATGATTTTATCCGCATGTCTTACCGTGGAAAGTCTGTGGGCAATAACCACTGCTGTTTTCCCTTTGAAAAACTGCTCAAGGTTTTCCATAATTACTTTCTCATTATTGGCATCCAATGCTGATGTTGCTTCATCAAACAAGATATATTCAGGAGATTTGTAAACAGCTCTTGCAATGAAGAGTCTCTGTTTCTGACCGCCGCTGACCCCAACACCTTCATTTCCTATTTTCGTATTATAACTTAACGGAAGGCTTTCAATAAATTCCTTGATATTGGCTATTTCTACAGCACGTCTCAGTTTTTGTTTGTCAATATGATCTTCACCTACAGCAATGTTATTGGCAATAGTATCGTTGAATACATAGCCTTCCTGCATTACCACTCCGCAATGATCTCTCCAGTATCTTGGGGAGATATTCTTCATATTGGTGTTTCCGATTCTGATTTCACCCTGGTCAGGATCATAAAACTTCATTAACAGCTTCAACAGGGTTGTTTTTCCACTTCCACTGGCTCCCACAATAGCTGTAGTCTGCTGATAAGGGATCGTAAGACTTAAATTTTCAAAAACCGGAACATCAGAACCAATATAACGGAATGACATATCTTTGATCTCGATGTCTTTCTTTGGAACATCTGTAACATACTGCTCATTTTTATCCTCCTCATCGTCTTTATCATGAATTTCCCCTAATCTTTCAAGGGAAATCTTAGCATCCTGAGTCTGCTTGATAAAGTCGATAAGCTGAAGAAGAGGGCTGTTCAACTGTCCGATAATATATTGTACAGAAAGCATCATCCCTAAAGTAAGATTTCCGCTCAAAACCAGCTTTGCAGAAAGGAAACTTACCAGTATATCTTTCATCTGGTTGATAAAATTTCCTCCAACAGACTGCCATTGTTCTAATGAAAGTGATTTTATTCTGATTTTAAACAGTTTTACCTGAAGAAATTCCCAGTCCCATCGTTTCTGTTTTTCTGCATTATGCATTTTAATCTCCTGCATACCGTTGATAAGCTCAATCACTTTACTTTGTTCCTGAGAGACCTGAGAGAACCTTTTGTAATCAAGTTCCTTTCTCTTTTTCAGGAAGAAACTGATCCAGCCAATATACAATATCGCTCCAACAAGGTAAACAATGAATAATCTGTAATCATAAAACAGTAAAACAATACTGAAGATGATAAGGTTTACCAGTGAGAAGAGGGTGTTTAACGATGAACTTGTAAGCAGCTGCTCGATTCTGTGGTGGTCATTTATTCTCTGCATGATATCTCCGGTCATTCTCGTATCAAAGAAACTTATCGGAAGTCTCATAAGCTTGATAAAGAAATCGGAGATGATGGAAATATTAATTCTCGCCGAAAGATGGAGAAGAATCCAGCTTCGTATGGTTTCAATTCCCATTCTTCCAAGAAATAGCATAATCTGTGCAAGTAAAACGACATAGATAAAATTAATATCCTGGTTCTGGATTCCAACGTCTACAATACTTTGGGTAAGAAACGGGAATATCAGGGATAATAAACTTCCTCCCAGAAGCCCTATGGCCAGCTGGATTACAAGTCTTTTATATTTAAGGAGATACTTGGAAAGAAACGTAAAGCTGGCTTTACTTTCTTCAGCATCAAATTCTGTCTGAAAAAATGCTGGTGTTGTTTCAAGAATCAGAACAATTCCTTCTTCTGTATTTTCGTTTGCATTTTCTCCGATCCAGGATTTGATAAACTCTTCTCTTGTATACGTAATAAGTCCATAACTGGGATCTGAAATATATACTTTATTATTTTTGTCAATCTTGTATACAACCACAAAATGGTTTTTATTCCAGTGTGCTATACAAGGAAAAGAAACCTCTTCTGTAAGGGTATTGAAATCTATCTGGACTCCCATAGACCGGAATCCGAGGTTTTCTGCCGCATCGCTTAGCCCAAGAAGGCTGCTTCCTTCACGTGTTGTTTCGGAAAGGCTGCGAATCTGCTGCAGAGATATACTTTTACCATAATACTTACTTACGATCCTGAGACATGTAGGACCGCAGTCTTTGGTATCTGGTTGCTTATAAAAAGGAAACTTTTTTTTCAAAACTACTACTCATTATAAAATGCCGTCAGCGGGTGACGACATTTACTTTAATTCAATTATAATTCAATGAAATGGTAAACCGGAAATAGTCCCATTTGTCACTGTTTTTCTGCTCTTTTACATCTTATCAGATGTTATTTTTGTTTTTCCTAAGATAGTGAAATTTTCAGATGAATGATATTTATTTACTAAATCTCATCATCTTCTATTAATTCATCAATAAAGAATAAAATATCTTCACGATCATACTTGTCAGGGAATTGATATCCGTTGATGATAAAAATCGGGGTGAAGTTTAATCCTGCGTTACTGTTTTCGGTAGACATCTCTACTAGTGGATTCAGGTTTTCCGATGTTACATTTCCTCCGGAAAGAGCATTGATTTTACTTTCGTCCTTAGTTTCAAACCATTCTTCTACAGCATGTAGGAACTCTTTTTCAGGCTTGTTATGGTAGATATGAGTTAAGTCTGAAATAAGCTGTGTGTATTTTTCAGGAGCTCTTTCGGGACTGTAATTGAATCTCATCTGTAAAGAGATCGTATCAGGGTATTTTTCCAAAAGGCCTTCTGCCAGTTTATGAGCATCCTTACAGAAACCGCAATATGGATTGGATACGATAGAAATACGAAGTTTCGCATCTCTTTTTCCGACAGCAAAAGTTTCGGTATTCTGGAATTCGATTTTTGGATTCTGCTCCATTTGGTTTTTGAACAGCTCATAATTTCTTTTGAATCTAAGGTTTTTCGCATTAGATTTTTGTAGCGCTTCTTTTTGTTCAAGAAGAGTATTGAAATAAATAATGGCAGAGAATACCAGAGCCCATAAAATGACTGTCAATAAAAGTGTTCCCACACTGAAAGACATATTCTCGAAAAATAAACTGCTTACTACTATTTGTGCTGCAAGTATTGAAATAATCAAAAGACATACTCTACAAAACGTTTTTTCTACAAAAGCCTGAATGTATAGAGAATACCCTATTGCAAGGATAGAAACAAAGGTGAATCCTTTTACAATATAAGCTGTAGCCGGTAAAAATAATCCCAGCACGGTAAGTCCTGCAAAATAGATCAGGGAAAAGTCTGCAAATTTTAACCCTAAAATACTGGTCTTATCCTGCTTAATAATTTTATCACATGAGTTGACTGTCTGGCTGGCAGCAGCACCTCCACCACATATACTTCCGATTACGGTAGATGTATTCCCGAATTTCTGATTGAAGATTTCAAGTGAAATATATACTCCAGCCAGAGAGAGAAGATTGAATAAGGCTTCATAAATGGTTTGGCTTATAAATGAATAAGCGAGAACAGCTGCAAAAATTAAATAAAGTACCGGCTTGAAATTGAAGGCCAGTTTATTTTCTGCATTTTCGGTCTTTTCAAATAACAGTACAAAATCAGTTGATTTGGTATAAAGTTCTTCTTTACCGAAGGTTTTTGCTTTTTCTGAGTATACTGAATAATTGCTTCCTGACTTTTTTACAAGAGAAAATGAATTTTCAACAATAGCAATAAATTCTTCCGGAAGTTCGTCCCAATATTCTTTGTCTAGTTCATAAGCATCATTTTTCACCCCCATAAAGTTAAGCGTGTCACTGAAAGCCAATGCAGATGGATAATTGGGATGTGAATTGAACTGGAAAATGAATTCCTGTTTATCGAGTTTTAGGTGGTTAATTAGTTTGTCAAAAATCATGTTAATATTTTTATCTAAAATACACAGATGTTTTAAATATACAAAAATTTTTTTCTTTTATTAGTGAGATATAAACGGCTATTGGTAGATTAGATTTGACTTTCAATATTTTATTTCACAAAATATGGGTTCCAAATTTAGGATATTCTAATAAAATTATATGATTTTATTGCTGCTTAGTGTAGAATTTATTCATAGTATTATTAGATAAAGCAGGAGTTTTGGCTTAGAATACGAAATTTTTCAAATGAATTGGTTTTAAGACGTAAGATGCGGTTTCGCAGGCGGTTGTTTAAAAGTTTTCAGGGTTATAGTTTACATTCAATTTCATGCGGAAAGCAATGGAATAAATTGGAATAATAAAGGCTATTATTTTTGATCAAAATCTTGACATTTTTACGATATAAATAGTAGAAATATATATAAAATACGGTGGATAACTCCTTTTTTTAAAATGACGAAAACAGGGTAAAAACCGAATGTTTTTTATTTAAACAAATGTTTGATTCTATGGTAATTTAATAGGCTGTACGGGTTTAAACGATGTTTTTCATATCGAATACTGGTGTTGATTGCGATTTGTCAGAATGTGGTGTAAACTCAAAAAAACTTAAAAAATCATAAAGTTTTCATAAAGTTTTAAAAAAGGATGTAAATGTTTTTGTATTTATAAAATATGTCGTACTTTTACATCGCCTTGAATGAGGGAACAAGTCAAGGTAATAAATTTTTTTTCATCATTTGTGTTTTTAGAATCGTATCGCCTGATACGATTCTTTTTTTTATTTATTTTTCATAGTTTAAGAGAAGATCTATAAAGTAAGAATAGGTGACAGAACCTTCCTGCTGATTGCTTTTCAGGAAGAGATTATTGGCGTATCCAAAAAAATCATCCAGCCAGCCCTGATGACTGAGTACAAAATTCTTCTCATACATACGGTCTCTTTTCATTGCAGAAGAATATTGATGTAGAACATTCTTGACGAACTCCGGATCTTCCTCCACAATGAACCTTAAAAGGCTTTTTAAAGTGAAAAACTCAGTGCTGTATCTCAACTCAGGATTACTGGAATGAATACCTATTAAATACCCCACAAAATTAGCCTCCTGTTCTCTGGCAAAACCCAGCTGATGGGAACTTTCATGCGCCGTTGTGAAGGGAATAAATGTGGAAGGTAATTCAGCGTTATATTGAGCTTCAGCAGTAAAGGGATTGTAATATCCCAAAATACCTGTAAAACTCATTATATTTTTGAATAAACTGGGTTTAATATCCAAAATCTGAGTCGCCCTTTTATTTGAAATATAAGAAGGTAATTTTGCCTGTTGATGCAGAATTTCCTGTTGTATAGAATTAAGGTTTGTAATGATAAATACTCCTTTGCTGTCTTCTCGGACAGATTGCCTGGTCAGCTTACATTTTTCAAGGTAAGAGAGAGCCAGTTTTTTAGCCTTTTCCACATCAGGTTCTTTCTGGCTTGAAAGCTTCTTGATGATAGGAGTCTGGAAATACAGCATTCCCCAAAAGATCTGATAGATAAAATAAAAAATATTGATGATGATCAGAGTTCTGAGCATAGAATCATGTCTTCGCTGCTTTCTGAATAGCATGATGCAATAATATAAAAGGAAAGCACCTAATATGATATAAATAAGGTCTCCTATAGAAAATGGAATCCAGCTGAACAATGCCTGATGGGTTCCTTTTTGAAGTTCAAAAAAGCTTTCAAAAAACGAGATCGTCACTCTGGATTTTGAGCAAACATAAAACAAAAGAAATTGGGCAAGTAATACACCTGCCCAAAACCTTTTCTTTTTATATATTGTTTTCGTTATATTAATGACCATTGCCTTTAGATACTTTATCAAGATCAATGCCCTGGGCTTTTAGAATCCCACTCACACGGATCGCATAGAATGCAAGATAAGCAAAACAAATAACCCCTACGATATAACTGAAATGAATATTCGTAATATCTGCAATATATCCCTGTATAATGCTTACAATACCTCCACCCATAATCATCATAATAAGTAATCCTGATCCTTGATTGGTATGTTTTCCAAGCCCGTTAATCGCCAATGCGAATATACATGGCCATAAAGTAGAGCAGAAAAGACCTACACTGGTAAATGCATAGACAGATACCATTCCTTTTGTGAACATTCCTATCAGTAAAGCGGTAATCCCAGCCAAAGAGAAGATTAAAAGCATTCTTGCCGGGTTTCCTTTACTTAAGATATCACAAATAATCATGGCAATAATAATGAATCCATATACATAGAATGGAGACAGGTCATGTTTTGCAATAGCATTTACAAGTAAAAATACACCAAATGCAAGATAAGGAGCTAAGAACCTTAAGATTTTTTTGAATCCGGCATTCACATCAAATGCTTCTACAGCACCTGTCCAACGGCCGATCATCAATGATGCCCAGTATAAAGAGATGTAAGGGGCCACATCTTTTGTTTCAAAGCCTAAGTTTTTTTCCATATAAGCCGGAAGATTACTGGCTGTGGAAACTTCTACCCCTACATACACGAAGATCGCGATCATTCCCATTACCAATTGAGGATATTGAAATGCTGACTTTCTGTGCTCACCCGGAGTTGAATCATCTGTGTTTTCAGTATTCGTTGGAGTTACAGCAGGAAGAGAAGAGAATTTAAGCATTAAAGCCACAAGAGCAAAAGCTGCTCCTAATATCAGATAGGGAGTTTTTACACTTTCTATACTTGCTTCCGTATTGCCTGCGCTTGCAGAACCAAAAATAGCAAATGCAACAATAAGCGGTCCTATTGTAGTTCCTAAGTTATTGATTCCCCCAGCCATTGTCAATCTCTGTGATCCTGTTTCTGTAGGACCTACTTCAATAGCAAGCGGATTGGCAACAATCTGCTGAAGAGAGAAGCCTAAACCTACAATAAATAATCCGGAGATCATTAAAGGGAAAGAATGCATATTGGCAGCCGGGTAAAACAACAGGGTTCCCATTGCTGAAATAAGAAGCCCCACAATAAGGCCGTTTTTATACCCGATTTTATTGATCAAATCCTGTTTCAGACTCTTTGATATGATCATATAAATTAAAGAACCTACAGTATACGCTACATAAAAGCATATCTGTACCAGCATACTTTCAGTTTGAGATAGATTGAAGGCTTTTTGAAAAACGGGGATCAGAATATCATTACTGGCTGCTACAAATCCCCAAAAGAAGAATACAGTAACCAATGGAATGAATTGGGCCCAATTGGTTTGTTTAGAATAATTTGACATATTTATTATAGATTTCACAAACAAATATAACTATTTCCTTTCAACGGAATACCTGATTAAAGTTTTTTTTATTTCTTCGTAAGCCTCTGCCTTTAAGTCTTTTGGCGAATTGGTAGGCTCAATGATACCATTGAAATACACCTTTACTCTTCCAGGATAGCCTTTTGAGTTTTCAAAAGGGAACATTTCCTTGAGTCCGATAAAGGTATAAACAGCGATAGGAGAGTTATGTTTTGAGGACAGTATAAATGCTCCGTCCTTAAAGTCATCCAGGATTATAGAAGTATCGTCCGGTACGCCGCCTTCAGGAAAAATGGCAATACTGTTGCCTTCTTCCATCTTTTCAGCACATCTTCGGTATACATCCGCACGGCTTTTTGCGCTCGTTCTGTCTACCATTACACATATCCTTCTATAAATGGTTCCGAAAATAGGAATCTTTACCAGTTCTTTCTTCCCTACAAAACATATCGGATGGTTTGGAAACATAATGCAGGTAAGCATAATATCCATGATGGATGTATGATTGGAGATAAAAACATAAGGAATACTTTTGTCTTTTTCCTGTTCCGAAAGTTTAATGAGATCATACCGGAAACCCATTCCGTAAAACATTCCGAAACACCAGATCCTGACAAGTTTATAGCCGTATTTATAATGCTTTTTGTTAAAGGATAAAATATAGACAGGGATTCCAATAATAACTGTCAGGAAAAATGCTAACAGCAACAGCCAGAATCTCCAGAGATAATTTAAAATTTTTGTCACAGCCTAACCGTTAAAAATTACTTTCTTTTTTATCGAATAATTCAGAATGGAAACCAGCAATATTGCTGCAATTTTGCTGATCATTTCCGGGCTCAAGGTATAAAAAAATAAATTGATATTATCTTTAAATATGAAACTGTAAAAGACCTGGAAAAAACCTAGGCTGAGTAACGTTGAAAAGAAAGAAACCACCATAAAATAAACAAACTCTTTTTTCTTTGAGTGTTTTCCTCTTTCAAATACAAACCAGATACTCAGGAAATAATTGGTAATAATCCCGCAGCTCGTAGAAAAAATGTTGCTTAAAGGATAATGTATACCATGGAAGTTGATTTCTTTTGCAAAGAAATGCGGAAGATAGGTACTGAAAATCTTAAAGCTGCCTATTTCTACAATCGCACTCAGTCCTCCTGCAATGATGAAGAACAGAACCTGTTTCTGGCGTAAGAGTATTTCTTTCATGTAATGAATATAAAAACTAAATATATAAATACATATTGTATAAGACTGAAATGATTTATATCTCAGAATATAAAGGCTTTACTGTATCCCGGCTGTTAATAACCGTTTTAGAATGCCAATAATGTCAAAGCTTCACAATATGAGTATGCAAATTTATAACTATATGTTAAACACTGAAAAAAGTTGTTAAAATATTTTTTTTAATTAAAATTATTTCTAATTTTAATATTCAGAATGATGTAATAATGACCTGATAATAAATTCATTTTCAACTTCTTGTGTTGATGGTTTTTTCTATCTTGTAGTGCACGATTAAGAGCATATACCCCTACATTTTATGACCCAATTATTAATAATATTTGTATGAAAAGTCAAAACAAATACAGAAAATTCCAGCTTCAACAGAAAAATATTGAAGCTCTTGAGAAAGAAAATTCCCGCTTCAAAAGAGTGTATTCAGAATATGAAAATATGTCAGATGAATTGTGGAATCTTGAAAACTCCAAAGGAGAACCAGTGCCTGATGATTTTATCAATGCAATGGTATTACAGACTTCCTATCTGGAAGATGAAATAGAAGATTGGCTATTGCAGTTCAACGAAAAAAAGACACAGATTAAACATTAATGATTTTAGACAGCTTCCAGGTTGTTTATAAACGCTAATTGAAGATAAATTCATAATTTAGCACCCTTAAATTAAAATCTAAAATATGGTTGCTATTGTAGATAGTGGTTCTACTAAATCGGATTGGGTAATACTTGATGACTTTAAGAAAGTTTTTCTGAAAACAGAAACAATCGGTTTCAATCCGAATTTTATCAACAGAGAACTTATCGCTCCTGAGATACAGAAAAATAGCAATCTGGTATCGGTTAAAAATTCAATTACCAAAGTCTTTTTTTATGGTTCCGGATGTGGTGTCAAAAAAAACTGCGAAACCATAGAGGAAGAGCTGAAGAAGGTTTTTGTAAAAGCAGAATTTATTGTGAAGGAAGATCTGATGGCTGCAGCCTATGCAGCATACAGCGGAAAACCTGCTATCGTGTGCATTCTTGGCACAGGATCAAATTCTTGTTATTTCGACGGTGAAAATGTAAAGATAGAATTACCTTCATTAGGATTTATTATTGGAGATGAAGGAAGTGGCAGTGCTATAGGAAAACAATTGCTGCGCAGATATTTCATGAAAAAACTGCCTTCAGACCTTCGTGCCGAATTTGAAGCCAACTATCTGCTTACCGTAGAGGATGCATTGCAAAATATGTATCATACGACAAGACCAAATGCTTATTTGGCAGACTTTACCAAATTTGTGATCGAAAGAAAAGATCATCCTTATTTCAGGGATATGGTTTTTGAAGAAATGAAAAACTTTTTTGAATACCAGGTAATACCCTATGAAGAAGCTAAAGACGTTGAAATCAATTTTATCGGATCTATCGCTTATTATTATGAAAATATACTACGTTCTGTAGCTACAGAACTTAATTTAAATGTGGGACATGTTGTGCAGAAACCAATAGAAAGCTTAGTAGATTACCACATTAAATATATACTTTAACAAAAAACAAAATTTTATGTCAAGTAACAACAATCGTGACGAAAAGAACTTCAGCCAGGCCGCGCTGGATTATCATAAAGCAGAACCCAAAGGAAAAATTGAAGTTATTCCATCAAAGCCACACTCTTCTCAAAGAGATTTGTCATTGGCTTATTCTCCGGGAGTAGCTGTTCCTTGTATGGAAATTCATGATAAGCCTGAAACTGTGTATGATTATACAGGAAAAGGAAACCTGGTAGCAGTAATTTCTAACGGTACTGCCGTACTTGGACTGGGAGATATCGGTGCTGAAGCTTCAAAGCCGGTAATGGAAGGGAAAGGACTTTTGTTCAAGATCTTTGCAGATATCAACGTTTTTGATATTGAGATTGATGAAAAAGATCCGGATAAATTTATTGAAATCGTAAAAGGTATCGCTCCTACTTTCGGAGGGATTAACCTGGAAGATATTAAAGCTCCTGAAGCTTTTTATATAGAACAAAAACTGAAAGAGGAATTGAATATTCCTTTGATGCACGATGACCAGCACGGAACTGCAATTATCTCTGCAGCAGCATTGATCAATTCTTTGCAGATTGCGAATAAAGATATTGATAAAGTGAAAATGGTAGTCAATGGAGCAGGTGCGGCAGCTATTGCATGTACCAAGCTTTATATCTCATTAGGATTGAAAAAAGAAAATGTCCTGATGTGTGACAGTAAGGGGGTTATCAACCATAAAAGAGAAAACCTTACCCCTGAAAAACTAGATTTCATCGCTCAGACAGATATTGAAACATTAGAAGATGCTGTAAAAGGCTCTGATGTTTTTGTCGGATTATCAAAAGGAAACGTAATGACTCCGGAAATGCTGTTGAGCATGAACGAAAATCCTATCGTATTCGCTTTAGCTAACCCTGATCCTGAAATTGCTTATGATCTTGCTATTGAAACTCGTAAAGATGTAATCCTGGCAACAGGAAGAAGTGATTATCCTAACCAGGTAAACAATGTATTAGGATTCCCTTATATCTTCCGTGGAGCATTGGATGTACAGTCTACAGGAATTAATGAAGAAATGAAACTGGCTGCCGTACACGCAATTGCTGATTTAGCAAAAGAACCGGTACCGGAAGCTGTAATTTTAGCATACAATGTTCAGAACCTGCAGTTCGGAAGAGACTACTTCATTCCAAAGCCGTTCGATAACAGACTGATCACAAAAGTATCAAGTGCCGTAGCGAAAGCAGCGATCGAAAGTGGTGTTGCCAGAAAAACCATTACGGATTTTGAAGAATATGAGCACCAGCTTTTAGACAGAATGGGAAGAGATGAGAGATTGGTAAGAATGATGCAGAGCCGTGCTAAATCCAATCCGAAAAGAATCACCCTTGGAAATGCTGAAGAATATAACGTATTGAAGGCAGCTCAAATCCTTTATGAAGAAGGAATTGCTTTTCCAAGTCTTCTGGGAGATAAAAAATACATCAAGGAGCAGATGGAGCGTTACGGAATTACGCTGGATGTTCCAATCATTGATCCAAGTGATGACGATCAGAAAGAAAACAGAAAAAAATACAGAGAAACCCTTTGGAAACTTCGTCAGAGAAAAGGAATGAACGAGTACAAAGCGAAGAGATATGTGCGTCAGAGAGATTATTTCGGACCTCTTATGCTGAAACATGGTGATACCGATGGTCTTATCGTAGGATTCTCTAAAAACTATACTTCAGTTTTACGTCCTGTTTTAGAAGTTATTGAAAAAGATAAAGGAGTAGATAAAGTAGCGGCAATGATGATGATCCTGTCTGAAAAGAAACCTATTTTCTTCGCAGATACTTCCATCAATCAGAATCCTACCTCAGAAGATCTTGTGAATATTGCTAAAATGGCAGAGTTTACAGTAAAATCTTTTGCGATTGAACCAAGAATTGCGATGCTTGGGTTTGAAAACTTTGCTGCTATTTCTGAAACTTCCAAGAAAGTGGCTAAAGCAGTGAGCATCCTTCATGAGAAATACCCTAAAATGATTGTAGATGGTGAGATTCAGCCGGATTTTGCAATGAATGCAGATCACCTGAGCGATTATCCATTCTCAAAATTAGGAACAACACCAGCGAATACCTTCATCTTCCCTAACCTGGAAAGTGCTAATCTTTCTTACAAAATTATAAGAGGGATGAAAGTAGCGCAGGTTATAGGACCTATCTTAATGGGATTAAAGCAGCCGGTACACGTTCTTCAAATGCGTTCAAGCGTAGACGAAATTGTAAACCTTGCTACGATTGCTGTTCTTGATGCTCAAAGGAGAGAAAAGAAATCAATCTAAAAATTAAATCGTAATTAGTAATCACTAACCTCTAATTAGATTTTCTTATTAAAAAATGACACTTTAAACCGTGTTGAGATAATAAAAGACTCCATATTTTGGAGTCTTTTGCTTTTATGTTAATTCATTGAATTCTTATTTGAAAATTAAGTTAAAAATCATTCGCACGTTAAATGAAAACATTAATTAGTTTAAATTGCTATATTTGGGAGTTTTAAAAATTAATAATGATATTTTCTTTACAAGGTAACGTTCAAGAACTTACGCCTACCTACGCGGTCATCAATGTACAAGGAGTTGGTTACTACGTGGGAATCAGTTTGATGACCTCACAGATGCTGGTTTTGAATCAGCAGACTTTCTTATTTATCCAGCAGATCATCCGCGAAGATGCTCATCTTCTCTTTGGATTTAACACACGTTCAGAAAAAGAAATGTTCAATCTGTTAATAAGCGTTAATGGAGTGGGTGCTGTTTCAGCATTGATTCTGCTGTCAACATTAAGCCTTGATGAGATCGCTTCTGCAATACTTTCCGGAAACAGCGCGCTGATTCAAAAAGCAAAAGGAATCGGTGCAAAAACTGCTGAAAGAATTATCGTAGATCTTAAAGATAAAGTACAGAAATACAGTGATCCAAACGCGAACATTTCTGTGATGGTAGATAATAAAATTAAGGAAGAATCGTTATCTGCATTAGAAGTTTTAGGGATTCCTAAACGTGCAAGCGAGAAGATTGCGGATAGAATTATAAAACAAAATCCAAGTATCTCGGTAGAAGAATTGGTTAAACAAATCTTAAAAAACATTTAACATTTGGTGGCGAATAGTAAGCATCTTAACATATTTTTGTTCCTGTCGTTCCTGTTTATGTCTGTCAGCACTTTTGCGCAGGTACAAAAAGACACGGCGATTATACGAAAACAATATGAAGTGGCCGACCCTACGAGGTACGAAGCCTATTACGATATAAAAACCGGGATGTACTATGTGTATCCTAAAATTGGAAATACCATAACGGGTCCTCCTACAGCAATGTCTCCGCAGGAGTATAAAGAATATATGCTTGCAACTCAGACTAAGGCCTATTACAAGGAAAAATCTGATAAATATAACCTTCTTTTCAGAAGAGACAGATCAGATGCAAGGAAGAAGGGGCTTATCCCTTCATTGTTGATTAATAACAGGCTTTTTGAAACTATTTTCGGAGGTAATAAAATTGAAATCATCCCTTCAGGGTATGCATCTCTGGATTTTGCCGGACTTTACCAAAAAATAGATAACCCGATGATCCTGCCACAAAACAGGACAAGTTTCACCTTTGATATTGATCAGAGAATTCAGCTGGGATTATTGGGTAAAGTAGGAGAAAACCTTCAGCTAAAGGCTAATTATGATACCCAGAGTGGTTTTGCTTTTGAAAACAGAATGAACCTTGTTTGGCAGGCAAAAGGAAGCTGGAAAGATCTTCAGAGCAAAGGTCTTGGAAATGTTGATAAACCCAACGAAGGAGGAGAAGATAAGATTATCAAAAGAGTTGAATTTGGTAACGTAAATATGCCGCTTTCAACCAGTTTGATTCGTGGTTCACAATCACTGTTCGGGGTGAAAACAGAATTTCAGTTAGGAAAAACATTTGGAACCGTTGTCCTTTCCCAACAACAGGGTGAAGCCCGTAATATTGTAGTACAGGGTGGTGGTGTTATGAATAACTTTAAAGTCAACGCTATTGACTATGAGGAAAACCAGCACTACTTTTTAGGACATTATTTCCTGAACAAGTATGATGATGCCTTACTTAATTATCCACAGATCAACTCAACGATCAATATTACCAGATTGGAAGTTTGGGTATTGGATCAGGGAAACAGTAACCTGGCTTATCAGAAAAGTATAATCGGGATCAGAGACCTTGGAGAAGGTCCTGGCGGAGTTACTTTACCGGATAACTCTCTGAATGGTTTATATGATGCTGTATCCACAGTAGCCGGAAGCAGAGAAGCAGGAAAAAACTATGGTACTCTTTTTCAGGGACAAGTGCTTGGGGCAGATCCTATTCCCTATGATAATGGAGAACAGTTCATATACAATACAAAAGCAAGAAAGCTGAATAGTAATGAGTTTACCTTTCAGCCGCAACTAGGATATATATCACTAAATCAAAAGCTTAATGATCAGCAGCTTTTAGCAGTTTCATACTCTTTTACCGTTAACGGAAGTAATAAAGTATACAAAGTAGGGGAATTTTCTGAAGAAAGTCCTGTATTGGTTACTAAAGTATTGAGAGTAAACAATAAAGTGAATACTCAGTCTCCGATGTGGGACCTGATGATGAAGAATATCTATTCAATAGATGCAGGACAGGTAGCACAAGATGGATTTATTCTTAATGCATATTACAGAGACCCAAAAACGGGAGGTAAGGTAAACTATCTTCCGGATACTCCTGTAAAAGATCAGAACTTACTGAAATTATTTAACTGGGATCGTCTTAATATGAATGGAGACATTCAGAATAATAAAGACGGAAGCAAAGGAGATGGTATTTTTGATTTTGTCAACGGGATTACCATCAGACCGGAAACCGGAAGAGTAATCTTCACGAAAGTACAGCCTTTTGGTAACTATATGCAAAAGGTTTTAGGAGGAACTTTTAATCCTCAATACGTTTTCCAGGATCTTTATACCAAGCAAAAACAAGAAGCGCTCTCCAGTAACCTTGCACAGAGATATACATTGGAAGGTCGTTATAAAGGAGTTCAGGGACAGGGTATTTCGTTAGGCGCAGTAAACGTTCCTCAGGGATCAGTAAAAGTTGCCGCAAACGGAGTACAGCTTACAGAAGGAGTAGACTATACCGTAGACTATATGCTTGGGACCGTTACTATCATTAATGAAAATGTAAAACAGTCCGGACAGGCGATCAATATCTCGTTAGAAAATCAATTAACATTTAATACCCAAAGAAAAAGATTCTTAGGATTAAATTTAGAAAGAAGATTCAGTGAGAATTTTATCTTGGGAGGGACCGTGATCAATTATTCAGAGTCTCCACTTACCCAAAAAGTAAACTTCGGACAGGAAGCGGTAAATAATACCATGGCAGGGATCAACTTGATGTACAATAATCAGGCTCCTTATCTGACAAGACTTACCAATAAACTTCCAATGGTAAAAACCGAAGCTCCATCTAACTTAAACTTTAAGATGGAAGCAGCATATTTGATTCCTGGATTAAATAAGGGAACCAATAACCAATCTTATATTGACGATTTTGAACAGACAACTTCCAAGATATCATTAAAAGAACCGGCAGCATGGAGCTTAGCTTCAAAACCCGAAAAAAATAAATTGCCGCCATTTAACACAATACCTGGCAATGATGACTTAACAAGCGGATATGGAAGAGGATTATTAACATGGTATAATATTGACCCTAGATTCTGGGGTGTTGGAGGGAAAGCACCTTCAGGAATTACACCGCAGTCTGTATCCAACCACGCTTCCAGAAGAGTACAATATTCCGAGATTTATAACAACAGAGATTTCGTAGCGGGAGAACAAACTTTCACCAATACATTTGATATCTCTTATTTCCCTAAAGAAAAAGGACCTTATAACGTAAACCCAGTTACAGAACAGGCACAAAGCAGATGGGCGGGGATTATGAGATCAATCAGTGTTCCGAACTTTGTTACTTCAAACATTGAATACGTGGAATTCTGGATGATGGATCCCTATGCAGATGGTAAAACATTGGGTACTGATCCAAAACTTTTACTTCACTTAGGAAACGTTTCCGAAGATGTTCTGAAGGATGGAAAAATGCAGTATGAAAATGGGCTTCCAACTCCTGGAACACCATCTTCTACTACGAATTCAAACTGGGGAACACAGCCAAAACAACCACCAATCTTATATGCATTCTCTACGGAAGGAGATGACAGACGAGTGCAGGATGCCGGATATGATGGTCTTACTTCTGATCAGGAAGCAATGAGATTCGGAAATACTTTTGTAAACCCGGTAACCAATATTGCTGACCCAGCAGTGGATGACTTCGTATTCTATCTTTCTGATAAATTTACCGGAAGCCAGGCCGCTTCAGTTGTGGAGAGATACAAATATTTCAGAAACCCGGAAGGAAACTCAGAAGCAAACTCTCTGAATGTAGCTTCACAAACTCCGGATGCAGAAGATATTAATAAAGATTATAACCTTGACCAGACTGAAAACTATAATCAGTATGTGATCAAGCTGGATCAGCCAAGCTTAGCATTGGGAGGAAACAATATTGTAGATGTAAAAACAGTAAAAGCAAGCTTCCAGAACGGGCAGTCTGCAGATGTGAAATGGTACTTGTTCAGAATTCCTGTTGCTAATTATGATAAAGCTGAAGGAACTGCAGATCCATCTGTATTAAATAATGTAAGATTTGCAAGATTAATGCTTGCTGGATTTGACCAAACCTCTACTTTAAGATTCGGAACAATGGATCTTGTAAGATCAGACTGGAGAAAGTATACTAGTAACATTGCCAGCACAAATATCCCAGGTTCAGACGAAGGAGTGGGTACTGTGACAGATCCAAATTTTGAAGTAGGTAGTGTAAATATTGAAGAAAATGCACTGAACCAGCCTCCATATGTATTGCCTCCGGGAATTGACAGACAGGTATTAAGTGGTAATGCCGGAGCTCAAAGACAAAATGAAGCTTCACTTTACATGAAAGTAACTGATCTTAAAACAGAAGCAAGGGGAGTATTCAAAAATACAACACTGGATATGAGAAGATACAAAAAGTTGAAGCTATTTGTACATGCTCATGATCCTCTGAACAGAGTAATAGGAATGGATGAGAAAACCAAATTCTTTATCCGTTTCGGAAGTGATGCTACTGATAACTATTACGAGTATGAATCGTCTTTAAACATGACTCCTACTACGGCAACTGCTCCTATGGAAATCTGGCCGTTGGAAAATGAAGTCAATCTTGATGTTCAGAATTTTGTAGATGCTAAAATAAGAAGAGACAAATCAGGAGTTCCTATTACAAATAGAACAATGGATCCAACCTATCAGGAACCATTCAAGAATATTTACATCAAAGGAAGACCAAGCTTAGGAAACATTACTACCATTATGATTGGAGTAAGGAATGCTGATGCAAGAGGAGGAGCTGGAATAACAAGAGTTTTATGGGTAAACGAAATCCGTCTTTCTGAAATTGAGAATGACGGAGGATATGCAGGAAACGCCAGCTTAAATTTTAATATGGGAGATTTGGCAACAGTTAATGCCAATGCATCCTATACATCTGTTGGTTTCGGAAATATAGATTCAAAACCTGCGGAAAGAACTCAGTCTACTCAATCGGCATTCAGTATTAATACCGCTATCAATGTAGATAAATTCCTTCCTGAAAAAACAGGGGTGAAAATTCCTTTAAACTATTCTTACTCACAGACTATTGAAGATCCAAAATATAACCCTCTGGATACCGATGTAGAGTTCAATAAGGCACCAAACAAGGATCAATTGAAAAAAGTAGCGAGAACCTATACTCAGCAGAGAAGTATAGGAGTCGTGAATATGCATAAAGAAAGAGTAAATCCAAATAAAAAGCCTAAGTTTTATGACATCGAAAACGTTTCGGTAACGGCTGTTTATAATGATGACTACTTCAGAGATATTTATACCAAGAGAAATTACAGACAATACCTGAGAGGATATGTTGATTATAACTACACATTTAAACCGTGGGTAATCAAACCTTTCAATAAAATGATCAGTGATACGGCAAAGTCTACGAAGTATTTAAGATGGGTGAAAGAATTCAATTTTAATCCGATTCCTACGAGAATATCTTTCAGAACTGAAATCGACAGAAACTACAACGAACTTGAGTTCAGAAATGTAGAAGCAATTCTTAATGGGGATATGAATAGTAATTTTGATGCGATCAGAAACAGAAACTTCTTCTTCGGATGGCAATATGGGTTAGGATTCAATTTCACGAAATCATTAAAACTGGAAATCAATTCAGCAACCAGAACGCTTAATGACAATCTAGATGTAAATTCAATGGATAACAAATCGATCTTCGGGAATGTATTCAGAGCCGGAAGACCTGTATTGTATAACCACAGAGCACAGCTGAACTATAAACTGCCGTTCCAGTATCTGCCTTATCTTGATTTCATTGATGCAGAAGTAGGATATGGATTTACCTATAACTGGGCGGCGAGATCTACTTCATTAACTGGATTTGTAGATCCTAATACGAACCAGACTGCAAGTTTAGGATCTGTTGGTCAGAATACCAATGTTATTCAGGCAACAGCTTCAGCAGATCTTCCGAAGTTCTTTGGCCAGTTTAATTATTTCAAAAATATAAATGCCAAACTTCAGAAGCGCAGACAAGAAATGGACTCTCTGAACAATGTGTATACCAAACAGTGGGAAAAGAACAGATATAGATATAAGAAATATAAATTTAAAAATAAGCTTACTCCACTTCAAAGTGCAGCATTCTTCCTTACTTCTTTCAAACAGTTGAACGTAAGTTATAATGAAACAAATGGAACAGTGCTTCCGGGATTAATATCAGCTCCAAACTGGTATGGATCTGGACAGACACTGGGAGGTCCAACTCTAGGATTCCTTTTAGGATCACAGGCGGATATCAGAAGAACAGTGATGGAAAACGGATGGGTGAGTGGTTCCAATTATATGACAGATCCATATGTAAGAATGTCCACCAAAGAATTGAGGGCAGACTTGCAGATGATGCCGATGAACGATTTAAGAGTTGATCTTAATGTGCTGCATACTTTTAACAGTAACTTCTCACATACAGGATTTAACTATATTAATAATGGAGTTTCAGATCCTGACTTTACATTTGCCAGCGAAATGATAACCTATTCCAACTCTGCAGTACTTCTTAGCACATCATTTAAAGATGGACAGGCAGTTTATCAGGCTATCAGAGAAAATGCAAGAGCCCTTTCACAACAGTTGGGCGGCCCGGGAGCGGTATTGGACAACAATGGATTTGCGAAGCATTATAGTATTGGAAATGCCTATGTATTGATCCCAGCCTTTAGAGCAGCTATGGAAGGAAAATCTGCAACACCAATGACCAATCCTAAAAAAGCAGGATTCCCGTTACCAAACTGGAGAATTACGTATTCAGGATTAAAAAATATTCCTATAATCAGTGGACAGTTCACCAAGTTTGATATTTTACATGGTTATACAGCGACATATACAGCAACAGGTATCCAAAGCAATGTAGATTATCATGGTAACCCGGATGGATACTACCAGACAGTAGATAATGCAGGAAATGTAATCAAAAACGATGGTGACAAGATCAATCCGTATACATTTGCACAGGTAGGATATGTAGAATCTTTCTCACCGCTTATCGGGATAGATGTTACCATGAGAAACAATATGCAGTTCGGGATACAGTACAACAAAACAAGAATGATGGTATTGGGACTGGTAAACCAAACGCTTACTGAAGATGCCAATACAGAATATGTAGTAAGACTTGGATATATTGTTAGAAACTTCAGATTGGGAACAGCCAATATCAGAGGAAGAGGAACAAGAGGAAAAGGAAGTGATCTTAACATCAGAGGAGATATTTCATTAAGAGACAGCAAGACTTCTATTATGAATATTCTGTTGAATGATGCTCAGGTAACAGGAGGACAAAGACTGATGAACATCAAACTTTCCGCAGACTATAACGTTTCCGAAAACCTGAACCTGAGAGTATTCTATGAACAGATGACCTCAAAGTATAAGATCTCCACAGCTTTCCCGCTGTCTACAGTGAGAGCAGGTATTTCTGCCACATTTACATTCGGAGATTCCGGAGGCGGATTCTAAAAATGATATAAACTTAAAAGTCCTTCAGTTTTGAAGGACTTTTTTTATATCCAATATTTGAAGCTACTATATTTTTGAATACATTTGTACAAAATAAAAATTAAAAAATGAACACACCATCAGAATTAAAGTACACCAAAGATCACGAATGGATCAAGATTGAAGGTAACGTTGCTACAATCGGTATTACAGACTTCGCTCAGGGAGAACTTGGAGACATCGTATATGTAGACATAGATACTGTAGATGATGATCTTAATGGAGGAGATGTTTTCGGAAGTGTAGAAGCGGTAAAAACTGTTTCAGATCTATTCTTACCTATCGCTGGAAAGGTTATTGAGTTCAATTCAGAATTGGAATCTCAGCCTGAACTGTTGAATACAGATCCTTATGGAGACGGATGGATTATCAAATTGGAAATTGCTGATGGGGCAGATCAGTCTGAGTTACTTTCTGCAGATGATTACAAAGCTATCATTGGATAAGATTTCAAAAATATTTAGTAAGATATTGCCCATTTATTGGGCATTTCTTACTTATATGCTTCTCAAACCCGGAGAAGAGAACCATGAATATTGGTTTATGTTCAGTGGGATTGACAAAATTTTACATCTAAGTATATTCGCAGCCTTAGGTTTTTCTTTCATTGCTGCATTTCCCAAAATAAAATTCTCATACTTTTTTCAGATCATTCTTATCTATGCATTCCTTACCGAAATTCTGCAGGAAGAAATGGGACTAGGTAGATCTATGGAAACATTGGATATCGTAGCAGATACCATAGGATGTCTATTGGGATACTATATATATAAGATATTAATCAAACGCTTCTTTTAACTTTACTCTTAGAAAAGAGCAGCACTCCTTTCCAAACTTTTCCCCCTATACAGGAACAGTAAGGTTTTCTCAAACTCTTACCCCTTCCAACTATCAAACTTAATCAGGAGCTATTTCCTGCTATCCATTCATACTCCTCACGCCCGGGCTGTGCGATT
>NZ_JBQENH010000008.1:0-183960 GCF_052044565.1 Chryseobacterium sp. 22543 | reverse complement strand
TAGAGCAATACACTTTTAATGTATGGGTCCTGGGTTCGAATCCCAGCCGGGTCACAAGTTTACTGAAAAGTAAATTTTTTTCATATTAATATTTTGTGATTTGGTGTTTCAAAGGCTTCCTTCAGGAGGCCTTTGATTTTTTTGTATTCAATCTAATGATCATAAAATATGAGTGATATTAATATAATTGATGAGGAATTAGCATGGATGATAGTTGCCGGATTATTGTCCGCAGCAGTATTCTTTTTAATCTTTTTATATCATGTTATTGTTGCTCACATCAAATCCAATAAAGAGAAAATAAAATTTAAAGATACCAGATCATATGGTTATATCATAGGAGGAGGAGCTGTGATGGGCTTTGAATTCTTTTGTTTACTATTGCTTTTAGTCAAAAATAATAGTGTTCAAGAGATTGTAACTCTGCTGTTCACAGTGGTGTTATTCCTCTCTCCTGTAATGATTGGGTTGATTGGTTTTTATTACAATAGATCAAAAAAACTCTGACGTTGCCATCAGAGTTTATATCTTATAAAAAGTATGCGTTCTTGTATAATATTAATCTAAATGCATATTGTCAATTAATCTTACACCATCCACAACTACTACAATAAAGGCTCTGAATTTTCTGTCTTTATAGAAGAAGTCAGTTTCCTGCAGAGTGTTTTCATCGGCAATCAGGAAGTATTCCAGCTTCATTCCCTGTTGGTTGTCGAAAATATCTGTTACCCTTTCCTTTATTTCCGGTATTGTAACGGTTCTGAACCAATCGTTTACTTTTTGTAAAGTCTCATAAATGACTTTAGAAGCTTCTTTTCGGTCTTCATGAAGTCTCTGGTTTCTTGAGCTTAATGCCAATCCGTTTTCTGCTCTGTAGATGGGAACTCCTGATATTTTAACGGAAAGATGCTTTTTATCTACCATCTTTTTAATAATAGCAAGCTGCTGAAAGTCCTTTTCTCCAAAATAAGCATTGTCAGGCTGTATCTGTCTGAAAAGCTCTTCTACAACAGTTCCTACACCATCAAAATGTCCTGGTCTGGATTTTCCTTCCATCTCATTTTCTAATCCATCGAAATCATAACGCTGGCTTTCAGTTTTTTCAGGGTAGATATCTGCTACCTCAGGGATGTAAACGGCATCTACAAGACCTGAAGTTTGAAGAATAAGAATATCTCTGTTAACATCCCTTGGGTATTTTTCAAGATCTTCAGAATTGTTGAACTGGGTTGGATTTACAAAAATTGAAGAAATAACAAGGTCATTTTCTTTTCTTGCCTCTTCATACAGAGAAAGATGGCCTTTATGTAAAGCGCCCATAGTAGGTGCAAAGCCAATTCTTTTCCCCATTTCTTTCTGTCTTTCAATAAAATCCTGAAGGACTTTCCTGTTTTTTATAACTTCCATAGTTTATTTTAATGCTATTTCAAAAATACTAAAAATATCGTATAATAATATGCACTTTTAATAATTTGGAAAAGGGAATTTTCGTAAAAAAATGTTAATTAAAATAATGTTGGATGTTTTTTTGTAATTTTGCACATTAAAGCATTTTTACAAAAATTAGATAGAAAGTTTATGCCGAATCAAAAAATACTGTACATTACTACAGAGATGTATCCATATCAGGAAGATACCAATATGGCTGCAGTGGTAAACAAAATGGCACTTAAGATGCACCAAGAAGGCAATGATGTAAGAGTTTTTATGCCAAGATTTGGACAAATAAGTGAGAGAAAATTCCAACTTCATGAGGTGATCCGTCTTTCAGGAATGAATATTATTATCAATGACCTGGACCAGCCTCTTATCATTAAAGTAGCGTCTCTTCCGGGGGAAAGACTTCAGGTTTACTTTATTGATAACGAAGAATACTTCAAAAGAAAACAATACTATTTTGACGATGAAGGAACTCCTTTCGAAGACAATGACGAAAGAGCTATTTTCTTTGCCAGAGGAGTTATTGAAACCATTAAGAAATTAAATTGGGTACCTGATGTAATTCATTTGAATGGATGGATGGCTTCTTTTGTTCCAATTTATCTTAAAACTTACTACGAATCAGATACTTATTTCAAAGACGCAAAAATTGTACTTTCTCTTTACAATGAGAAAGATGCAGACCTGGATAAAAAGATCGACGAAAAACTACAGTTTGATAATATTTCAGGATTAAAAGCGTTAGATAACCCAACAATTAAAAGTTTTGTTATCGAAAGTATGAACTATGTAAATGCTGTTGTGAAAGGTGACGAGTTTCTGGATGAAGACCTGGATAAGGCTTTCAATGAAACCTCTACTGAGAAGTCGGAATATCTTGACATAGATTCTATAAATCAACTTTATTAAAAACACATTTTTAATGACTCATAATCTTAAAAGGACCTTCGCCATGCTTTTATTGGCGATTTTCGGAAGTACAATCCTTTATAACTGTGAACCGGATCCGGATTCTCTTGGTGAACAGTTGTTCAACGATGATGCAGCACAGGGTAATGAAATTGCATATCCAGTTATCGCATACAATTATAGCAACAATGATTCAATCAGAAGTGATGCTGCCAGATTAATCAGCGGGGTGAATGAATCAGGTGCGGCTTCATATGTTGGTGTTCTTGGAGCTTTTACTGAAAGCCAGTTTGGAATGCAGAGAGCATCTTACGTTACTCAGCTGAGAATGCCGGTAGATAATTATGATTTTAATGGTGCCAATCCAAAAGTAGACTCTGTTGTTCTTGTAGTAAGACCACCAGCGAATACTGCAGCGAATACCTATTTCTTTGAAAGCGATTCATTAAAAACAAATACATTTGAGAAAAGTGATTTTCCAGTAGATGGAGTGGCTACAGCCGTTTCAATTGAGAAGAAAACTTATCCTGTTCGTAAATACGGTAAAATAGGCGGTGGTTCAAAATCAATGAAAATCAATGTACACGAAGTGACTACGTTCTTAGATTCAAATGATGATAAGTTCAAACGTTCCAATGCGGGTACGAGTATAAGCACTGGTGAGTTATTAGGATCAGGAGTGTTTGATGGTAACATTAACTCCCTGTCTATTACTAAAAAATCTGACAACTCAGTTGTATTTACAGGAAACCTGGGATTCAGAATGAAGCTTAGCAATACAAACTTTTTCCAGACTCATATCCTTGATAAAAAAGGAAAACCTGAACTTCAGGATGCTGCTAACTTTATCAGATATTTTAAAGGAATAAAAATTTCTGTAGATGAAACAGATAAATACCTTTATCAGTTCTCTCCGAATGACCTGCAGCTTATTATGTATTATAAATATGATAAAACTGACAACGGAACAACAACAAGGCCACAAACAAATCTTGTTTTCAACCTAGGAGGTTCTAATGCTCATATCGGACTATATGAATACAACAACGCCGGAACTCCTGTCGCTAATGCTTTAGCGGCAAGCAATTCTTCTGAAGGTGATGAAAAGCTTTATATTCAGGGAATGGGTGGTCCTTCTGTAGTTATGAAAATTAAGGATGAGACAATTGCAGACCTTAAGAAGATCTATGTTGAAAAGAAAGCAGGTATTTTAAGTGCTAAGATAAGAGTATATGTAGATCCTTTAAGCTGGAAGAATACGAACTCAACAGAAGATCGTAAGTTTACACTTTTAACGAATCCATTGGTTAGCAATACGATTGATTTCTCAAAGCTAGCATATACATCAGACTTATCAACAGGACTTGGGTTATATAATTACAACAAGGATAAAGATTACTATGATATTGTAGTAACAAAAACAATCAAGGATCTTGTTGAAGGAGTAAAAGATAGTGATGGGAAGTTAATTGAGAATAAACCATTAGTAATCAGTGCTGGAACATTTGCAACAAATGCTACAGGAACCCTTTTAGGAGTTCGTAATACAACTAGAGCATTTGATATGAACAGAGTTATTTTGACAGGTATAGATAAAACGAATACCAATCCAAAAAGAATCCAGCTGATGGTGACTTACGCTACAAAAAAATAAATACAATAAATACAAAATACACTAGACAAAATATAATATGTGCGGAATAGTAGGATATACAGGTTTTCAAGACGCTTACGAAATTGTAATTAATGGTCTTAGAAGATTAGAATATAGAGGGTATGACAGTGCCGGAATTGTTTTAGAAAGTCCAGGTAACAAGCTGGAAGTAGAAAAAACAAAAGGTAAAGTTGAGGATTTGGTGAATATTTCGAAAGAATTAAAAGGGAAGTTTAAAATTGGAATGGGACATACCCGTTGGGCAACCCACGGAGTTCCAAGCGACAGAAACTCCCATCCGCACTTGTCAAACAATGGAAAAATTGCAGTTGTACATAATGGTATTATCGAAAACTATGATACCATTAAAACAATGCTTACGGAAAAAGGGTTTACTTTCAAATCAGAAACTGATACAGAAGTATTGGTAAACCTTTTTCAGTATTTTATGGATATTAATCCTGAAACTGATTTCCCGACTGCAGTAAGATATGCATTGAATGAAGTATATGGAGCGTATGCAATTACTGTACTTCACGAAGATTATCCAGGAGTATTGGTAGTGGGAAGATTAGGTTCTCCTCTGGCAATTGGAATCGGAGATAAAGAATACTTTATTGCATCTGATGCTTCTCCTTTCGTAGAATTTACGAAAGAAGCTATTTATCTTGAAGAAGGACATATGGCAACAATCTCTCTTGAAAATGGAGTAGATATCAGAACCATCAATGAAAACTCTAAAATTGAGCCGGAAATTCAGGAGCTTAAGATGAGCCTGGAGCAGATCGAAAAAGGTGGATACGAGCATTTCATGCTTAAAGAAATCTTTGAACAGCCTAAATCTGTACACGATACAATGAGAGGAAGACTTCTTTTAGATGAAGGAGTTATCAAAATGGCTGGTATCTGGGATCATGTGGAGAGATTCAAAAATGCCAACAGAATCATCATTATTGCTTGTGGAACTTCATGGCATGCAGGTCTTATCGGAGAATATCTGATAGAAGAATATGCAAGAATTCCTGTTGAAGTAGAATATGCATCAGAATTCAGATATAGAAATCCAATCATTACTGATAAAGATGTGGTGATCGCAATTTCTCAGTCCGGAGAAACAGCTGATACGATGGCTGCTTTAAAACTGGCAAAAGAAAAAGGTGCATTTATATATGGTATATGTAATGTTGTAGATTCTTCAATTGCAAGAATTACAGATGCTGGTTCATATACACATGCCGGTCCTGAAATTGGGGTTGCTTCTACAAAAGCATTTACTGCACAGCTTACTATTCTTACTTTAATTGCATTTAAATTAGGAAAACACAACGGAAACTTAGGAAACGCTGAATTTATGAGCTTAATTGCTGAGCTTGATGCTATCCCTAAGAAAATTGAAGATGTGCTGAATACGACCCACGAGCTGACTCAAAATATTGCAAAAGACTTTGTGAAAGCTACAAACTTCCTTTATTTAGGAAGAGGATACAATTATCCGGCTGCCCTTGAGGGAGCATTAAAATTAAAAGAAATTTCTTACATCCATGCAGAAGGATACCCGGCTGCAGAAATGAAGCACGGTCCAATTGCCCTGATCGATGAAAATATGCCAATTGTAATTATAGCACCTAAAAAAGGTCACTATGATAAGATTGTAAGTAATGTTCAGGAAATTAAAGCGAGAAAAGGTAAAATTATCGCTGTAGTGAATAAAGGAGACCGTCAGGTGAGTGAAATGGCAGATTATGTTATTGAAATCCCTGAAACTTCAGAATGTTTCTCACCAATCGTTGCTTCCGTACCTCTGCAACTGCTTGCTTATTATATTGCAGTATATAGAGGGGCAAACGTAGATCAACCGAGAAACCTTGCAAAATCTGTTACCGTGGAATAAAAAGTTGTTGTAAATAAAATAAATTTAGATTTCTTCCGTTATTTCAAAAAAAATCTTAAAAGTTTCTTAAAAAAATTATATATTTACGGCTTAATTATAAAAATTAACATGAAAAGGATATTTCTTTTATTATTGTCTGCGTCGGTAGCATCGGTATCTTGTTCAGGTGGTGGCAGCTCTTCTGTGGGGAAGCCAGGAACAAAAGGAGAATTGATACCAAGAGAAAAAACTAAATCATTTGTTGCGGAAAGACCATACGGAATGGTCGCAATTCCTGCAGGTTCATTTGTTGCTGGTTTAGCAGACCAGGATCCAACAAATACTCCTGAAAAAGCAGCATTGAAGACAGTTACTGTTTCTTCTTTCTTCATGGATGAAGCAGAAACTACCAACTCGGAGTACAGAGTATTTATCAACTATGTAAGAGACTCTATTGCGAGAACTTTACTTGCCGAAGCTGCCGGAGAAGGTGGTGATGAAGGCGGACGTAAAGGAGCTGCAATAGGAGATTACGCATATCTTGCTAAAAAAGAAGAAAATTTAACACCTTATCAAGAATATATGGAGGGCCAGGGTGGCCGGGAAGACGGAAGTTATGATGCCAGCAAAAGGTTAGATTGGAAAATCCCTTTGCACTGGAGCACAACAAAATATCCGGATGTAGAATACGCAGAAGTTTTAGAATCTCTGTATCTGCCTTCTTCTTCCAGAATTGGAAACGAAAGAATTTTAGATGTAAGCAAGCTTAAATATACTTACCGTTGGGGAGATATGGATGCCGCTGTTGCAGATAACGAAAGAGGAGCTAATTACCTGAAAAGCGAAAGTATCGCGATCTATCCTGATACTACAGTTTGGGTAAAAGATTTCCACTTTGCTTACAATGAGCCATTGTTTGAACAGTATTTCTGGCACAAGGCTTACAAAGACTATCCTGTTGTTGGGGTAACCTGGGATCAGGCAAGGGCTTATTGTAACTTCAGATCTAAATTGAAATCTGATTACAACGAAAGTTTAAAAAGAAAAAAACAAAAACCATTAGTGTTCCGTCTTCCAACAGAGACTGAATGGGAATATGCTGCAAGAGGGGGAATGCAAAATGCTACTTACCCTTGGGGTGGTCCATATTTAATGGATGACAGAGGTTGTTACCTTGCTAACTTCAAACCGAAGAGAGGTAACTACATGGAAGATGAGAAAAAAGGTACTTATACATATACAGCTCCAGTTAAGAAATTTAAGAAAAATGGGTTTGGGTTATTTGATATGGCTGGAAACGTTTCTGAGTGGACATTATCTTCGTTTAACAATTCATCAGCTGGATTCACTTCTACATTAAATCCTTCTACTAAGGATAAAAAAGATACGAAGAAATCTGTAAGAGGTGGATCTTGGAAAGATATAGGATATGCACTAATGACAGGTGCTAGAGATTGGGAAAGAAAAGATTCCGCAAGAAGCTATATCGGATTTAGAACTGTACAGGATATTCCTGAAGCAGCTGTTAAGCCAAGAAGAGTTAACAGAAATTAATCAGACAATTTTTCAATAACAATTTTATTTAACATTAAAAAAACTAACTCAATATGTTTAAGACTAAAGATGCTTGGATGAATTTCTTTTATTCATTCGGTGCTGCAATTGTAATTCTTGGAGCTTGGCTTAAAATTACTCACATTACCTTGGGACCAATTAACGGTAACATCGCTCTTACCGTGGGACTTATTACTGAGGCGATTATCTTTATCATTTTTGCATTTGACCCTCCAAAATCTGAAGAGTCTTATGCTTGGGAAAATGTTTATCCTGAATTATTAGATAAGCATGCTAACCCAAATCCATTACACTCTAATGTATCTTCTAGAAATAACAATGCTGCAGCTCAATTTGCAGAATTAGAAAATTCTCTTTCTACCAAATTGGACAAAATGCTTGAGGATGCTAGATTAGATGTTCAATTATTTGAAAGATTAAGAACAGGAATTGATAAATTTTCAAACTCTGTTGATCAGATCAATCAAACTGTTGACGTATCTGCTTCTACTCATAAATATAATGACCAATTAAATAAAGCTGCTCAGCATATGGAAAGCATGAACGCTCTTTATGCAATGCAACTTGAAAGCGGTAAAAAACAATCAGAATTTGCTAACAAATATGTAGCAGATATGCAGAAATCTGCAGAACACTCTGAGAAATTCAATCAAGAGCTACAAGGTTTAACTTCTAATCTTAATAACTTAAATAGAGTTTATGGTGGTATGTTAACTGCTATGAAGTCTTAATTCCTAACCATTTCTAAATTTAACTATTTAATCAAAAAAACAAAGAAAAGAGAATGGCACAAGGAAAACAGACCCCTCGTCAGAAGATGATCAACCTGATGTATTTGGTGTTCATCGCGATGATGGCCCTAAATATTGATGCAGAAATCATCAGATCATACTATGACTCTACCAGAGCATTGAATGAAACCAGAACTTTAACAGAAAAAAAGAACGAGAAGATCTTTGAAAGAACGCTGGAAGCTAAAGCTCAGCAGGTTCCGGATACTTACGCTCAGCCTTGGGCTCAGTACAAAGTGCTGAAAATCAAAATTGATGCGTTGGTAAAATCTTCTCAGGATATCAAAGATTTGTTAAAAAAACAATCTGAGTTTCACGATAAAGATAAGGACGGAAAAGATATTGACGTAAGTGAAAACTTTGCTGCACTTAACAACAATGAAGCAACTACTGAATATTTCTTCAAAGAAGGAGATGAAAATACTCCATCAAAGAATGCATTAGATCTGAAAGCTAAAATTGATGATGTAAGAAACTATATCAATGCTACTTTTGGAAGCAATGGCCAGTTACAGGATTTAGTGGCAAGAGCTAACAAGTCTCTTATTGCGGAGTATCCTAAAGGGACTTCTCCAAATGAAAAGACTTGGTTCCAGAATAAATTTTATCATCAGCCGCTAATTGCTGCAATATCTAATTTGGAGATTATCCAAAATGATGCCAGAAACGTTCAGTCTGATGCATTGGCACTATTACTTCAGGAAAAAGTAGATGCGAATATCAAATTCTCAAGCTACGAACCTATCGTTTCAGGTCCGGTTGATATCCAGGCAGGAAAACAAGCTGAAGTAAAAGTAATGTTAGGAACTTATTCTAACAGCAATAAAATCAGCATCTCTGGTGTAAGCAAAGTAGAAAATGGTAAAGGTATTACACAAATTTCAGGTTCTGGAATTGGTGAACATAAATTAGGAGGTACAATTACATTGACTGATGCTACAGGTAAGCCACAATCTTTCCCTTGGACGCATACTTATAATGTAATCGCAGGACCTAGAGAAGTAAAACTTGAAAAAGGACTATTGCTTTCTGCTGATAAAATGAATGTAATGTATAGAGGACTTGAGAACCCTGTTTCAGGATCAATCTTAGGTGCTGACAATTCCAAACTTTCATTATCTGCTGCGGGAGCTACTGTAAAAGGTAAAGGTCCAGGTAAATGGGATGTAACGCCTACTACAGGAAATGTAGTTAAGTTAACATTATCAGGAACAGATCCATATGGTAAGACAGTTTCTCAAGTATTTGAATACAGAATTAAGAATATTCCTAGACCTCAGGGTCAGATCAGAGGTAAGGCTGTAAACTTTATGCCGGCAGGTTCTATCCCTAACCAGATTGTATCCGCTACTTTACCTGATTTTGACTTCCCTGTTTCATTCACTGTAAATAGCTTCATTATCAAGCTTCCAGGAAAAGCAGGTACTCTGATTCAAGGTAGTTCACTAACAGGAGCAGAAGGTATGCTTAGAAACCTTAGACCTGGTGATGTAGTTCAGATCTATGATATTCAGGCTACGGCTACAGGATTGGGTAACCAGAGACTTAAGGAAATTTCACCTGTAATTATTAATGTACAATAAGGTTAATTTGTAAAATCATATTATGAAAAAATATATTAGCACCCTTTTAGTTTTAGTTTCGGGATTTGCATTTTCCCAGACTATTCTGAATGCTGCTTCTCCCGAAGAATTTAGACAAATGAGATCTGAATCTATGAGAAAAGCAGGGGATACTGTTATCAGCAATAAAGTAAAGCCTCTTGAATATGGTTTCGTTGATGACAAAGATATTTACAAGAGTATGTTTGTTTGGGAAATCATTGATATGAATGATAAGATCAACCAGCCATTCTATTATGACAATCCGGATGGTCTTCTTTCTAGCTCTACAAGATCTTTATATCAATTATTACTTGATGGAGCTCTTAAAGGTGACATTAAGGAAGTGTATGATGACGAAAACTTTGTGACTAGACTTACACCTGAAGCCATTCAGAAAAGACTGGAAAGTATAAGACTTGACGAAGAAGCGATCGATATTCTTAACTCTGGAAGAACACTTACAGAAGACGAGAAAAAAAGATTAACAGATATCATCAGAACTACAACTGATAAAGTAAAAGTTCTTAAAGTGATGGGTATGTGGTTCATCGATAAGAGAGACGGTCAAATGAAATACAGACCTCTGGGTATCGCAGCTATGGGGCCAGATCCTACATCTGTTGGAAGAATTGGTCCTGACGGTCAGCCTTTAGCTGGTGCCGATGAATTGATCGACTTATTCTGGATTTATTATCCAAGCGCTCGTGATATTTTAGCAAACAATTATGTTTTCAATAGAAAAAATTCTTCTGCCGATCTATCTTTTGATGATATCATCAATGCAAGAAGATTCTCTTCTATTATCTATAAGTCTTCAAGCGGCTTAGGAGATGGTACTATCAAAGACTATATTCCTAAAAATGCTGATGAACAGCTGGAAGAAAGCGATAGAATCAAATCGCAGATTCTTGACATGGAAAATGATATGTGGAATTACTAGATTTCACTTGATATTTATAGAAAACCTGAGTATTTTTACTCAGGTTTTTTTTATTATGAAATCGTCCTTTGCTTATTGCTAATCAATAATCAATGATATAGGCGGTTATATATGACCTTTAAATAAATGAAATTTCTCATATGAAAAATGTAGATTATATTATTGTAGGAGACGGATATGCAGGACTTTTTCTGGCTCATCAGCTAATTAAGAACAATAAGTCCTTTGTGATCTTTTCTGAAGGAAGAAAAAGTGCTTCACAGGTTTCAGCCGGAATTATCAATCCTGTTGTTCTTAAAAAATTTACCACATTCTGGAAAGCACAGGAGCAAATAGACTTTCTTAAAGGCAGTCTTAAAGAAATAGAATCTTATACCGGAGAAAACTACCTGATCAATGCTCCCATACATAGAATTTTTCATGATGAGAATGAACAGAATCTTTGGTTAAAGAAATCAGGAAATGAAGAATTATCAGCTTTTCTTGATAGAAATTTTGATCGCTTAAATGGGGTAAAAAACGATTTTCAGACGGGAAAGGTGAATCAGTCTGCCAGGCTTAATGTTAATGGTTTTTTTAGTGGTCTATTCAGTTATTTGGAAAAAAATGATCATTTAGTAAAAGAAAGATTCGATTATACTCAATTGAACCCTTCTGAATCGGTTTATAAAGATTTTTCTTTCAAAAATATCATTTTCTGTGAAGGAATGGGAGTGAAAGATAATCCATACTTTTCTGAAATAGCAGTGATTCCCAACAAAGGACATCATATAAAAGTAAAACTTTCCCAACCGATTCAGGAAAATATCACCATTAAAAAGAAACATTTCTTATTTCCAACCGGAAACGGGCTGTATTTTTATGGTGGAACCTACGACAGAGATCAGCTTCATCATCATATTGATGACTCAGCGGTCACTCAATTGGTCAATGGGCTTTCTGAATTTTATCCCTATGATTTTGAAGTGGAAGAAGTACATTTTGGCTTCCGTCCTACTGTAAAAGACAGAAGACCAATCATTGGAAGACATGAAACATTGCATAACTTGTATGTTTTTAATGGAATGGGTGCACGTGGTATTCTGAATGGATGCTATTTTTCACGGGATCTGTTCCATTTTATTGAACAGGGTACCCCATTGCACGAAGAAGTTTCTTCAAAGAGGTTTCAATAGCATATCTTAGTGTAAAGATTCAAAACTATAAAATATATGGACGAAAATATATTAGGTATCATTGCCGGTTTTCTTACTTCTGTTTCGATGATTCCGCAGCTTGTAAAGGTGATCAGAGAAAAGAATGTAGAAGATATTTCTCTGGTCATGCTTCTTGTTCTTATTTCAGGACTTTCGCTGTGGGTCTGGTACGGGATAAAAAAAGATGAAATGCCTATTATTTTATCCAATGGATTTGCTGTTCTGGTCAATATCAGCCTTCTGATCTGCTATTTTATTTACAACAAAAAGAAATAGAGTCTAACACATAAAAAAGACGCCTCAGAAATGAAGCGTCTTTATTTTTTTTATTTAAGTGAAATACGATTATTGAAGAACAAATTTGGCTAAAGGAGCCATTCTTGCCTTGTTTAAAGTAAGAGTATTTCCATTTACAGAGTAATTATCCGCAGCAAGGATAGCTTTTGTAAACTGGTTTTCAATATCCAGATCTTCACAAGCCATCATAGTAGACATTCCCTGATGGAATTTTATTCTCATGATTTCAGGTTTGATCTCGAAAGTTCCTCCTAATCCGTTACATCCGGCGTGGCCTTCATATCTCATTCCATTCATATCAAGTTTGAAATAAGGATTGTTTTTAGGATTTTTAAGATCAATCGGTTTCCCGTTAAGCTCTGTCAGTTTCCATGTTTTTCCAGTAATATCAGGAGTCGCTTTTTGTGCGTTTTGTGTTTTACATGAAACAACAAGAAATGTTGCAATAACAAGTGCCGATAAATAGTAATATAAACTTTTCATAATGCTTATTTTTTTAAGATGAATGCTATTCCTTATGCTAATACGATGCCATTTTTGCGGGGCCAGACTCTTTTTTTGCCTGTTTAAGATGGAACAGAACCATGTCTACATTCTTTTTAAGAAAAGTTATATTTCCCTTAATATCAGAATATTGATACTCTTCATTGGAGGCTGTATACTCAGGTAAAGCATCACTTTTTTTAAGGTCAAAAGTTTTACCGTTTAAATGTATAGTTGCGGTATTTTTAGTGTTGTTGATCGTTACTTCTATCTTTTCTCCATAGCTGTCAACATACACATCTTTGAAAATTTCGTCTGTGTTTTCGGGTGCAGCAGCGGTAATGGTTTCAGCTTCTTTTCCGGGATGTTTACACGCTGTTAGGGAAAGAATGGTCAATCCCAGAAGGATTGGTGGTAATAATTTTTTCATAGTGATAAGTGATTTTAAAGTGTTTCATGAATTATGATGTTAATGCCTTATAAATTTACAAATATTTTTAATAAATATGTGTTAAATTTTCATAAACTAACAGAGAGTTAAGATTTTGTCTAATTTAACTCACTGTTTTTTGAAACATTATTCACGAAACAGAAAGTAATAGTTATTGTAGAAAATTGAGGATAATCGTTGTTAATTCGGGAATTTTAAAGGACTTATTTTCAATAGTATAATGTATTTTTTTTCATTTGTTGTGTAAATTTTCGGCAAAAATAATTCAAAAAGAAGAGAGTAACAATAAGTAAATGTTAATAATTAGTAATCATGATAAAGTTTAGGTTTGATTATGGAAATTTTTAAAATAGAGTTCCAGGCCATTAAAATGTTCAAAAAAGTAACAACTTAAAAATTAAAATTTCCTTAATTCAAAAAAAATGGCTTGATTTTTGAAAATTGAAACTTGCACAGATGAGATGTCAGAATTGCTCGAATTACCCTTGAATAAAGAAATGTTTAATGTTTATTATATTTTTAGATTCAGGTAATTTAAAGGATAGTTAAATTTTGTTAATCCATGATGATAATATCATAATCTGGGTGTACATTTGCCACTTCAAAATGAGAAACTTTATAGTATACTTTTTAACTGGTCTTTTTCTGCTCTTTGTAGTAGAAAGTAGGCTCGACGTTAAAACGCTTCGAAATGACTATTCCGGTCATGTTTCTCATCATATACCGAAAAGAGCCAACCGTCTTAACCAGACTTTTGAAAAACTCTCTGTTCAGCAGATGGCTGATACTGTAGACAACTCCACATTAGAACTTGCTGAAAATGATTTCCAGTTATCTGACGTATGGCAGGTTATTGTTGTTTTTGCAGGAGTTTTCAGCCTGGTTTATATTTTTGGATTAAAAAGCGATAAACGGTTTAGACCGGATATTCATGGCTTTGTCTTCGGTCTTACAGCCAAAAGATTCATTCTGATCCGTTCTATTAGAATTTAAAATTTTCTCAATCTATTCTTTTTCTGCCTGATTTCAGGTAGAAATACTTTGCGTTGTGTATGCTGGTAATCATCACATCGTACCTCTTTTATTACCGTTTTATTTCTATCAAAACATTAACGATTTATATAAACTCTAGAATTATGATAAAGAGAGTTGCTTCGGGAATTGCGCTGAGTGTCCTTCTGTTGGCGGTTGGCTGCAATAAGAAAAAAGAAGAAAAAGAAGAAGTTACCGTATTTCCGGTGACGTCCCCTGTAGTAATGGATACTGTAATCAACAAAGAATATGTTGCTCAGATTCAATCCGTAAAAAACATTGAAGTAAGAGCTCAGGAAAAAGGTTTCCTGGAAAAAATCTTTGTAGATGAAGGACAATACGTGCAGGCGGGACAGACATTATTCCGAATCATGCCTAAACTGTATCAGGCAGAATTATTAAAAGCAAAAGCAGAGGTAGAACAAGCTTCTATCGAACTGAAAAATGCAAGTACATTAGCAGGAAACAATATTGTTTCTAAAAATGAAAAAGCAATGGCAAAAGCCAAGCTGGATGCTGCCAATGCAGAAATGAAACTGGCTCAGATCCATCTTTCATTTACTGATATCAAAGCGCCGTTCTCTGGTGTTATCAACAGAATTCCTTTGAAACTGGGAAGCCTGGTAGATGAAGGTGATTTGTTGACTTCATTGTCAGATAACACAAGTATCTATACTTATTTTAACGTTTCTGAGCCGGAATATTTAAGCTATCAGACTCACGCTGCAGACAGAGGAAGCAATCAGGTATCCCTGATCACAGCGAACGGAGAAACCTATTCGCAGAAAGGAGAGATCCAGACTATTGAAGGAGAATTTGATAATGAAACAGGTAATATTGCTTTCCGAGCCAAGTTCCCAAATCCTGATAAGCTTTTGAGAAATGGAGAAACAGGAAAGATCCGGATGACAATGCCTGTTCACAATGCATTAATTATTCCACAGAAAGCTACTTATGAGATTCAGGATCAGAAATACGTATTTGTTATTGATAAAAACGGAGTCGCTAAATCCCGAAATATCAAAATTGCTTATGAACTTCCGGATCTTTATGTAGTAGGTTCAGGAATATCAAAAGGAGATCAGATCCTTTTGGAAGGAGTTCAGAAAGTGAAGGATGATCAAAAGGTGAAAACAAAATTCCAGGATCCTAAGAAAGTTCTTCAATCATTGAAATTAAAAGCAGAGTAGTGGTCTCTAAAATGAAGTAGTATGTTTAAGAAATTCATTCGCAGACCAGTTCTGTCTATAGTAATCTCATTGATTATTGTATTTATGGGGATATTGTCATTGGTAAAACTTCCTGTGACGCAGTTCCCATCCATTTCTCCGCCTAAAGTAAATATTACCGCAGAATATCCCGGAGCTAACAACGAATTGTTGATTAAATCCGTAGTTATCCCTTTAGAAAGAGGGTTAAACGGAGTTCCAGGTATGAAATATATGACCTCGGATGCCGGAAATGACGGGGAAGCTTCCATTCAGCTTGTATTTGATCTGGGGACAGATCCCAACGTAGCTGCGGTAAATGTTCAGAACCGTGTATCTTCAGTAGTGAACAAACTGCCGCCTCTCGTAGTACGTGAAGGGGTAAAGATCACTCGTGAGGAACCTAACATGTTGATGTATATTAACCTGTACAGTGATGATCCTAAAGCTGACCAGAAATTCCTTTTCAACTATGCAGATATCAATGTAATGTCTGAATTGAGAAGGGTAAGCGGTGTTGGTTTTGCCGATATCCTGGGAACCCGTGAATATGCAATGCGTATCTGGCTTAAACCTGATCGATTAACGGCTTATAATATTTCAGCTGATGAAGTAATGGAATCTCTGAATGAGCAGAGTTTGGAAGCTTCTCCGGGTAAAACGGGAGAAAGTTCCGGAAAACGCTCTCAGTCATTCGAATATATATTAAAATATTCGGGTCGTTTCAACAACGAAAAAGATTATGGAAACATTATTCTAAAAGCAAAGCCGGACGGTGAGTCTGTAAGACTGAAAGATGTTGCAGATATAGAATTCGGAAGTTCCATGTATGATATTTATTCCACATTGAACGGAAAACCATCTGCGGCAATTACAGTAAAACAATCCTACGGATCTAATGCAAGCGACGTTATCAAAAACGTAAAAGCATTGATGAAGGATCTTGAAAAAAATAATTTCCCTAAAGGCATGCATTATGACATCAGTTATGATGTTTCCAGATTCCTGGATGCCTCTATGGAAAAAGTAATTCATACTTTGTTTGAAGCCTTTATTTTGGTTGCTATTGTGGTATTCCTATTCCTTGGAGACTGGCGTTCAACTTTGATTCCGGCACTGGCTGTTCCTGTTTCATTGGTAGGAACATTTGCGGTGATGTCCGCTTTTGGAATTACCCTGAATATGATTTCGCTCTTTGCCCTGGTAATGGCGATCGGGGTTGTAGTAGATGATGCGATTGTGGTAATTGAAGCCGTTCACGCCAAGATGGAAGAAAAACATCTTTCTCCATTGAAGGCAACAGAAGAAGCAATGCACGAGATCAGTGGAGCAATTATCGCAATTACGTTGGTAATGGCATCTGTATTTATTCCGATTGCATTTATGTCGGGACCGGTTGGAGTATTCTACCGTCAGTTCTCTATTACAATGGCCTCATCCATTATTTTATCAGGAGTTGTAGCACTTACTTTAACACCGGCTTTGTGTGCGTTGATCTTAAGAAATAACCACGGAAAACCTAAAAAGAAAACTCCGATTACCATATTCCTTGATAAATTCAATAATGTATTTACAAAAGGAGCTGGAAGATATGAGAAGATGCTGAATAAAACAGTGACGAAGAAAACAATTACATTACCGTTACTGTTAGCATTTTGTGCCTGTACATATTTCCTCAGCAACTCTTTGCCATCTGGATTTATTCCGGCTGAAGACCAGGGAATGATCTATGCAATTATTCAGACTCCACCGGGATCTACGTTGGAAAGAACCAATCAGATTGCCAAAGAACTTCTTAGAGAATCTGAAGATATTGACGGTGTACAGTCTGTTTCTTCTCTTGCAGGATATGAAATTTTGACCGAAGGTACCGGATCCAACTCCGGAACCTGTCTGATCAACCTTAAAAGCTGGGAGGACCGTAAAGAATCTGCTGCAGAAATCATTGAAAAGCTGGAAGAAAAAGCCAAGAATATTCCGGGAGCCAATATTGAATTCTTCCAACCGCCTTCCGTTCCGGGATATGGAGCTGCCGGAGGGTTTGAACTTCGTTTACTCGATAAAGCAGGAAGCGGAGACTATCATAAAATGGAACAGGTGAGTAATGACTTTGTGAAAGAACTGAAGAAACGTCCGGAACTTGGATCGGCATTTACATTCTATTCCGCGAGTTTTCCACAATATATGCTTAAGATTGATAATGATCTTGCAGAACAAAAAGGAGTAACCATTGAAAAAGCGATGGATAACCTATCTACATTGATTGGGTCCAACTATGAGACGAGTTTCATCCGTTTCGACAGACCTTATAAGGTAATTGTTCAGGCAGGACCTCAATACCGTGCTTTACCAACGGATCTGTTGAAACTGTATGTTAAAAATGATAAAGATCAGATGGTTCCCTACTCAGACTTCATGAGATTGGAAAAAGTATACGGACTGTCTGAGATCACAAGACATAATATGTATAACTCTGCAGAGGTGAGTGGAACTCCGGCACCTGGATACAGTAGCGGACAGGCGATTAAGGCTATTCAGGAAGTGGCAGATAAAACACTTCCAAGAGGTTTCGGTATCGACTGGGCGGGTATTTCCAAAGATGAAGTAAGCCGTGGAAATGAAGCGGTATTTATCTTCCTTGTGTGTTTAGGATTTGTTTATCTTATCCTTGCTGCTCAGTATGAAAGCTTTATTCTTCCGTTACCGGTGATCTTATCACTTCCTACAGGTATTTTCGGAGCATTTTTATGTTTAAAACTTTTAGGGCTGGAAAACAATATTTACGCACAGGTAGCAATGGTTATGCTTATCGGACTCTTAGGGAAAAATGCAGTGTTGATTGTAGAATTTGCTGTACAGAAAAAAGCAGAAGAAGGAATTTCTGTGGCAAAGGCAGCTATTGAAGGAGCCGCAATTCGTTTCCGTCCGATTCTGATGACATCATTTGCATTCGTTGCCGGATTGATTCCATTGGTTATTGCAACAGGTCCGGGAGCAATCGGTAACAGGACAATTGGTACTGCAGCGGCAGGAGGAATGTTGATCGGAACTATTTTCGGATTGATGATTATCCCAGGATTATATTACATCTTCGGAACTATTGCAGATAAGTCCAGATTGGCAAAATATGAAGAAGAAAATCCTTTAACAGAACAAACCGAACCTTATGAACATGATGGAAAATTTGAAGACTAAAAATATAATCACAGCCATTGCCTTATCACTTGTTCTTGCAAGTTGTAAGGCGCCAATGGCGACTGTCATAAAAGACGAGGTAAAAGACAATATTCCTCAGAATTTTAATCAGGAAGAACAGCAGGATGCAAATAACAATAGCGGAACAACTCCATGGAGACAGTTCTTTACAGATCCAAACCTGGTAACCCTGATTGAAACAGCTTTAAAAAATAATCAGGAACTATTAATCACTCTTCAGGAGATTGAAATTGCTAAAAGTGGTGTTTTAGCTAAAAAAGGTAGGCTTACCCCAACTGTTTCAGCAGGAATAGGAGCAGGATTGAAAAAAGCTGGCCGATATACCAGTGAAGGAGCTGGTGATGCTACTACAGAAATTGAACCTGGAAAGGAAATGCCGGATCCGCTGGGAAATTTTGAAGCGGGATTAAATGCAAGCTGGGAGATTGATATCTGGAAAAAACTCAGAACCGAAAAAGAATCTGCAGTGGCCCATTATCTTTCTACTGTGGAGGGTAAAAACTTTGTTTTGTCTAATCTTATTGAAGAAGTTGCTGATAATTACTATGAATTGCTGGCTCTTGATAATCAGTTAGATATTATACAGCAGTACATCAAGCTTCAGCAAAGAGCATTGGAAATTTCCAAAATTCAGAAGGAAGCTGCTGCAGCAACGGAACTGGCGGTGAAGAAATTTGAAGCAGAATTGGCGAAATCCAAAGCTGCAGAATATACAATCCGTCAGCAGATCACGGAGAAGGAAAACGGAATTAATGCTTTGTTAGGAAGATATCCACAACCGATTGTTAGAACAAAGGAGAATTTTATGTCTACGATTCCTCCAACGGTTTATACGGGAATTCCGTCACAATTGCTGGCAAACCGTCCTGATATCAAGCAGGCAGAATTGGAATTAAAGGCTTCAAAGCTGGATGTAGAAGCAGCAAGAAAAGAGTTTTATCCCTCTCTGGAAATTTCTGCGACATTAGGACTCGAGGCTTTCAAACCATCCTATCTTGTTAAATTACCTGAATCCATTGCTTACAATCTGGCAGGTGAATTAGCAGGACCATTGATTAATAAAAGTGCGATAAAAGCTAATTTTCAGACAGCAGATGCAAAACAGGTTCAGGCATTGTACGAATATGACAAAACCATTTTGAACGCTTATCTGGATGTTGCCAATCTGATGTCGAAAGTTAAAAATATAGATCAGTATTATCAATTGAAATCTCAGGAAACTAAAGCCCTGGATCAGTCTATTGATATTGCCAATCAGCTATTCCGTAATTCCAGAGCTGATTATCTTGAAGTTCTTTTGAACCAAAGAGATGCGCTGGATGCAAAAATGGAACTGATTGAGGCAAAACAGAAACAGCTCAGCACAGTAGTTGACATCTATAAAAGTTTAGGTGGAGGCTGGAAATAAAACATCATAATTCTATCAATAAACAGTTAATGTTTTTTGGAAGGGTCAATTCTTTTGAGTTGACCCTTTTTATTTTTAATGCGACAAGTTCTGTCGTTATCCAGAGATAATTTTGCATCAGGACAAGGCAAATATCAATATAAATAAAGTGAATTTAATAATAAGCAGTATGATTTACAACATACCACATGAAAATGATTTTTATATCTTAAAAAGTGTTAAATTCGCGAAGTTTTAAGAACTAATTACTAACTCAGAAAACAACATTGGAATGAAAAAATTCTATATCGGTGCATTCACCTTATGCACGGTCTTGGGTATCTCTGCTCAGGAAGTAGTGTGGCAGAAAGATATCAAATCCTCTACCCAGGATTTTCTTAGCCAGGTTACTACAACTATCGATCAGCAGTATCTTATTACGGGAAGCTCTATTCAAAGCAATAAGCAGCAGGCTTCAGAAAGTAAGCAAAATAACGGATATGATTTCCATTTGGTAAAACTAAACCAGCAGGGAAATGAAGTTTGGGAGAAATACTTTTCAGGATCGAATCATGATTATTTATCAGCGACAGTTACAACACAAGATGGCGGATTTCTTTTGGCCGGAACGTCTTATTCAGGAAAGGGACTGGATAAAAAAGAGGATTCCAAAGGAGGCTCAGACATCTGGCTTATCAGAATCAATGAATTTGGTGATGAATTATGGCAGAAAACGTTAGGAAGTTCTTCCGATGAAGAAGCAAGATCAGTCATTCAAACTACAGATTTTGGATTCTTCGTTGCAGGTAATGTGCAGAACGCTGTAAAAGGTTACGGTTCCAAAGACGTTTGGATCACGAAACTTGATAAAGACGGAAAAGAACTTTCTCAATTAGTTTTAGGAGGAAAAGGTTTAGACGAAGTGGAGAAGATGATTCCAACGAGAGATGGCGGAGCGTTATTGGGAGTTTACTCAAGGAGTTCCGAGGTTCGTGTTTCGGGATCTGAAAAGGGTTCCGGGATGCGAGATGCGGGTTCCGTGTCAAACATTCAAAACTCGAATCCCGTATCCCGAAACTCGAAACAAACTGAAAACTTTGGCGAGGGCGACTACTGGATCGTTAAGCTGGACAAAAATGGAAAAGTAGAATGGGAAAAGAATTTTGGAGGGAAAGGAGATGATCATATCAGAACATTGGCATTAACATCAACTGGCTTCATCATTGGTGGAGAATCCAGATCAGAAAGATCAGGCAACAAAACTGTAGGGATTGAAGAAGGTACAGACCTTTGGCTGATTTTCTTAAATGAAAGAGGTGATGAACAGTGGCAGAAATCCTACAATTTCAAGAACAGAGATATTCTAATGAGTATGAGTGTTCTTCATTCAACAGATGATAAATCTTCCAAAGGAATTTTATTAGGAGGTTATACTCAGGCAGAAGGAAGAATTCAAACCGATGATGAAACCTTCTGGATGTTATATCTTGATCATAATGGCAATGAACAATGGAGGAAACACGTCAAAGGAGAATCTAGCAAGAAGGAAGAGAGGCTTTCAGACTTGAAACTCAATAGAGACGGTTCAATTGTTCTTGCAGGGACCAGCGCAGAAGAACTGGGTAAAGAAAACTGGAAGATTGTGAAGCTGGGAGACAAGCAGGTTGATCAGTTGATCGAAAAATATGACATTAAAATCTATCCAAATCCTGTCTCAGATTATGCTTACGTAGAAATCGGCTTTGACTTCAGAGATGCAGATATTCTCTTGTACGATATGTCTGGAAGACAGCTACAGAACTTGAAAACAAAGAACAGAGTTACTAAGATTAATACTCAAGCTTTGGTTCAGGGAGCTTATTTGATTACAATAAAGACAGATATGAATAAAACGGCGAATGCAAAACTGATAAAAAAATAACAGCATGAAATTTTTTTTAAACTTATTATTATTTATCCCAATAATCTTTATTAAAGGACAAGGAGACCCTGAGCCTTTTAATATTCCAAAAGTAGTTCCTCCTTCTACCGAATCATTTTTAAGAACGGAATATGGGAAGACCCCATTGAATGAATACAGAGGTATGGCTTCAATTAGCATTCCTATATATAACCTAAAAAGTAACGGAGTAGGACATTCCATAAATCTTAATTATGCCAAGATTGGAGTTAAAGTCGATGATATCCCTACAAGTGTAGGAATGAGCTGGGTGCTTGAATCCAGCGGAGTTATTAATAGAACAATCTATGGACACGCTGATGAAACAGTAGACAGCAGCAGAAGAGTTTATTTTAATGATCTTCAGGTTGCTACTAATCTGGCCAATGCAAATGAAGGAACTCCACAAGCAGCTGAATTAGCATCTTACCTTAATGGTAATATAAATGATACTCAGGTAGATATTTTCAATTTTACAGTTCCCGGATATTCAGGGAGTTTTTATCTTGATAAAAATCTAAATCCTGTACTGATTACGGATGAACATTCATATAAAATCAGTACTGTAGGGAATTTTTCACAAACCTATGCCTTTGTAATCACAACAAATAAAGGGGTGAAATTCTATTTAGGGGGAGAAAATGCAATAGAAACAACTGCTAATAGAGAATCTCTTAATACTTCTGGTATCACTAGTTTTTATCTGACAAAAATAGAATATCCGGATGGCAATACTATTAATTTCCAATATGAAAAAATTTATACAAAAAGTATAATATTATCTACAACTTTGTTCAAATCAGTGATCTCTGTATCTAACCAACCATCAGATTGTCCTCCTCAAAATGTACCAGATCCTTCAACATCTGTGAACTCATTGAGACTCATGAACCCGTTGAAAATATCAAAGATTACTTCAAACAATATTGTAATAAATTTCTATTATCAGGCGAATAATTTTTCATTTTATGATAAGCTGACCTCAATAGATGTATTGTATAAAAATGAAAAAAGAAAAACAATAGATTTTACTTATATTGATGGATATGATAAATTTTTTCTGAATAAACTTCAAAATTATGACTATTCTCAAGGTTCAAAAACCTTTGAAAATGAATATGTTTTTACGTATGATGAAGCCAATAATGTTCCTAAAAAAAATGCTTTTTCTGTAGACACTTTTGGATATAATAATGGGAAATGGAATACTACTTCAGTCCCTGATGTTAATTTATTAGGAGCTAATCTTAATATGAACTTAAGTACTTATAATTTGGCAGACCGAAGAGCTGATTTTAATTTTGCTAAAAAAGGAACTCTGACTTCTATTACTTATCCAACAAAAGGAAGTACGCATTTTGAATACGAATCATTAGGAATAAAAAAACAGACACGTGACAATAAAACGGTAAAGACGAATACAGATGCTTATTATCCAGTGGTTGTAAAAGATTCAATGACTATTAATGGGAATATTGTACTGGATAATAAAATAACATTAAATTTTAATATCCACCAGGATGAACCATCTACTATTCCTAATAATCAGGGGGCGTCAAATCTAAAAGTTATTGATATTACTTCAAATCAGATACTGATAAACCAAAACTATTATCTTCCTAAAACTGAGATGGATTTTAATAAACTCATTGAGATCAATACCAATCCTAATAATCAGTATAAAATTGTTATTACGTGTTTAAGACCCAATATTATTTTTGAATCGTCTGTTAATGCAGATTACTATATTGGATATACAAAAGTTGAAGATCATGGGCTTAGATTAAAGAAAATGTATGATAAAACAGTTGAAGGGACTATTTCAAATATCAGAAGATTATATTATAGTAATTTTCAAAATATTCATAATGCAGATGACCTGCCTTTATCCAGAGCTGATTATCAAAAGTTCTTCTTGGGAAATATGTATTTTGAAGGCTTGTGTGAAAACGTTGAAGGAGGGCCTTTGGGCGGAGGGTTCTATAGCATTAGAAAACTGTGTTTTACATCTGGGATAAATAATTATACATTATCTGATATTGAAAATGATAATATGTATCCTAATGTTACCATCAGCCATGGAGGTGATGATTTTGAAAAAGGAGGTGAAATAAAGATCTTTTCTGCACCTGAGTTTGATCAATTTCAGACATTACGCGAGCCCGACTCATCCAACCCTTATAGCGCAAAAAATATTGAATATGTTGTTAACTTAATGAGTAGAAATCTTGAACGGGTTTCTTTTTATGATAAAAATAATGGAACACTTCTTAAACACTACTCATTTATTAAGAAAAATAATAATTTCTTCGCATTAAAAATGACTGAGAATAACTATCAGTTTAGCACTACAAATAAAATATATAACCTTGTAGGATTGGACGTCTATACTCCTACATTGTACCCTCCAAATATAACCCCCGGAACACAGCTTTTTAATAGAATTATAGGCCTGTTTCCCATCACAACTTATTCTAATACTTTAAAGAAAACAGTAGAAACGGATTTTATGGAAGATATTCCGTTGACAGATGTTCTTAGCGGTGTAGTAAATGTGAATGCTAAGAAAATTGTGCAGACTAATGATTATCAGTATAATAATATTGATAAACAACTTACAGGTGTTAAAGTAATTTCCCCTGATCAATCTTTAATAGAAACGAATTATAAATATGCCCCGGAAAAAAATAATCAATATTTAATCAGCAAAAATATGATTGGTATTCCACTTGAAACAGAGGCAAAGAAAAATGGAAAGGTGATCTCTAAGGCAGAAACCTTATATCCCTATACTCAGACAGAAGCTGACACTAAAACAATTGGACTACCACTTCCTATTTCATCATTATCTCAGAATATTTCTGACGGAGTAATGGAAGTGGCAATAAGTTATGATATGTATGACAATAAAGGAAATTTGCTTCAATATACGACTAGAGAAGGAATTCCGGTTTGTATTGTTTGGGGATATAATCAAACGGTTCCTATCGCGAAGATAGAAGGAGTCACTTATGCACGTTTATCAGGGATGTCTCCAAGTACTTTAGATATCATGAATGCTTCCAACACAGATGCAGATGCAGGAGTAAACAATGATGAAACGGCATTTTTATCGGCATTGACTTCATTCAGAGCTAATACTTCCTTATCCGGTTATCAGATTACTACCTACACCTATGATCCATTAGTTGGGGTAAGAAGTATCACTTCACCATCCGGAATCAGAGAAAGCTATATCTATGATTCGGCAGGCAGGCTTGAAAAAGTGATTGATGCGAATGGTAAAGTGCTGAAGGAGATGAAATACAACTATAAAAACTAAACACAATCATGAAAAAGATATTAATTCCAATAGGAATTCTCATAATGGGAACTGCCCAGGCGCAGCTTACCAATACAGAAAACTATGTGTATTCAAAGACGTATTTGTCCGATCCTACCCTTGCTAATGTAAGAGGCTCCGAAACGGTTCAGTATTTTGACGGGCTGGGAAGACCTAAACAAATTGTTAATGTAAAAGCCTCCCCATTGGGAAAAGATGTTGTTACTCCCATTGAGTATGATCCGTTTGGCAGACAGGTGAAAGATTATTTACCGGTTCCGCAAACAGGAACTCAGAATGGATCTATCGTTTCCAGTCCATTGGGAAATGCTTCTTCTGTATATGGAGGAGAAAAGATATTTTCAGAAAAGATATTGGAAAACTCACCCTTAGACCGTGTTTTAGGACAAAAACAGGTTGGGAATGCATGGGATAACAAACCTGTACAATTTGGATATGATGCCAATGCCGATGGCGAGGTAAAAAAATATACAGCTGCTTTTACCTATGCCACCTTTACTTCCAGTCTGACATTATCAGGCTCCTATGGAATAGGACAGCTCTATAAAAATACGGTTACTGACGAAGACGGAAACCCAACCATTGAGTTTAAAAACGGACAGGGGCAGGTTGTACTGGTAAGAAAGGTAATCAGTGCTTCAGAAAACGCAGATACGTATTATGTTTACAATGATTATGACCAACTGGCTTATGTGATCCCTCCCAAAGCTTCTGTAGAAGCAGATCCTAATACGGTACTTAATGATTTATGTTACCAGTATAAATATGACGGGAGAAACCGTTTGGTAGAAAAGAAACTCCCTGGCAAAGGCTGGGAATATATGGTGTATGACAAACAGGACAGGCTGATTATGGTTCAGGATGCTGTCATGGGAGCATTAAAACAATGGCTTTTTACCAAATATGATCAATTTGGAAGGGCAGCCTACACTGGACTCTATACCAGTTCCCAGACTTATGGTACAGCAGGAAGAGGAGCAGAACAGACATTAGCAGATGCTAAAGGCAGTAATAATGTAACCAGATCCTCTACGGTAGGATTCACCAACAGTGGAGTTGGAGTATATTATGATAGTGGTTCTGCCAGTTATCCGGGTTCTGTCACTAAACTATTAACCGTTAATTATTATGATACTTATCCCCAAGGCTCTCCTGCGGTAACCAATGTATTTGCCCAACCCCTTCTTACAGATGATCCCGTTCAGGAAAGGACAACTAAAGGACTCCTTACCGCTTCTTATGTAAAGAATATAGAAGATGACAATTGGACAAGGAATTTTCTCTGGTATGATACCAAGGGAAGAAGCATCGGATCAAGAAGCCGTAATTATTTGGGAGGCTATACTGTGATCAACAACAAACTTGACTTCACGGGAGTTATTCTTCAGACCAATACCTACCACAAAAGGCTTGGCTCAGACCCTGAAAAGCTTATTGTAGAAAAATTCACCTATGATTCCCAGAACAGGCTTCTGACCCATACCCATCAAATCGGCAGTAACCCTGTTGAATACCTTTCTCAGAATAAATACAATGAAATTTCCCAGCTGGAATCAAAGAAAGTAGGAGGAATTACCACTTCTTCTCCACTTCAGCAGATCGATTACAAGTATAATATCAGAGGCTGGATGACAAAAGTTAATGATCCTTCCAATCTGAACGGGAAATTATTCGGGTATGAGATGAAGTATAACAATCCTGTTTATACCAATACTTCATCCGGAAGATTTAATGGAAATATCACCGAGATTGATTGGAATATTTCCAGTGCAGAAGGGTTGAAAAGATACAATTACCAGTATGATGCTTTAAACAGGATGTTGAAAGGAGCTTATTCTCAGCCCAATTCTTCACTCGCCCAGAATGATTATTTTAATGAAGAGCTGAGCTATGATCTCAATGGGAATATTAAAACCTTAAAGAGATTTTCATGGCCTGCTGCCGGAGGAACAACAGCCGAGAAGATTGATGATCTGATCTATAACTATCAGAATGGAGATAAAAGTAATGTGCTGGATAGAATTACCCTTCCTGCCGGTGTCCTTAACAACCGTTCAGGTTATGATGCATTACAGGGAACCATGGCTTATAATTCCAACGGAAATATGACGGATCATCCTGACAGAAAAATGAAGATCATTTACAATTACCTGAATCTCCCCAGTAATATTACAGTGAATGCGGGGTTGATAGGTATTTCCAACACTAGCTATATCTACAGGGCAGATGGAGTAAAAGTCTCCAAGACATACAGTATGAACGGGTCCATAGAAACCAATTATCTTGACGGTTTCCAATATGATAACAGGCATGCATATGATACTTCAGCCTCCCTTTATACCATTCCTGCATTGAAATTTATACCTACTTCGGAAGGTTATTTTAATTTTGAAAATAATAAGTACATTTACAATTACACAGATCATTTGGGAAATGTGCGGGTAAGTTATTTCAATAATGGAAGCAGCATAGAAGTTCTTGAGGAAAGTAATTACTATCCATTTGGATTGAAGCATGGAATATCCAACCCTTCTATAGGAAACCCAAGCTATAATTATAAGTATAATGGGAAAGAGTTGCAGGAAACAGGAATGTATGATTACGGAGCAAGGTTTTATATGCCTGATCTGGGAAGATGGGGTGTGATAGATCCACTGGCGGAGAAGATGACAAGACATAATCCTTATAACTATGCTTTTAACAATCCTTTAAGCTTTATAGATCCCGACGGAAGGGCTCCCGATTGGCATAAAGATGGAAAAGGAAATTTGGTTGCTGATGTAGGAGATAGTGCGGGAACTTTAGCCACTTACTTGGGGACAGGTCAACAAAATGCAGAAAAGTTGCTAGAAAGTCAAGGCTATAGCTCTTATGAAAAAGATGGGGAAATTTATACACAAATAAATGAAGGAAGTAAGGTACAGGTTACATTTTCAAAGCTAGAACAAATTGACGGTAAGGCCTATGATAAAGTCATGAATGATCATGGTTATGAAAAGGCAGATATTGTACAAGTAGATAAAGTGACAAATACAGAGTTTAGTACAGATAGAAGTACTCATAAAAATGAACTCGGGTATCAGCAAGTGGGTGGTGTCAAACAGGAATATGTTAAAAAAGGTGAGGTAAATACCCATAAACAGACAGGCGCTGATATAGAATACTTTGCTTTCAGTAATACTATACGCGTTCACAATGAATATGTTACTCCTTTGGGAAAGGGAAGTAGTATAGTTAGTGGTTTAAATCAAAAACATAAAAGTCCTGGTACCAGATTAAAAAGTGAAAAAGGAGGATATAAAGAATTACTTCAAGGTATTTTAGAAGTCATAAAAAAGAAGAAATAAAGATGAAAAGTAAAAATTGGATATTCTATATAATTTTATTTTTTTTACTATTTGGATGTAAAAAAAATAATGATTCTTTTATGGTTGAAAGATTAAACCAAATAAATATTAATTATCTAGAAGTCATAAATAAATACAATCCTTTATTGATTAATCAATTTCCAAAAAAAATTAATAATTTGCCTGTAAAACTATCGTATAAAAATAATTCGTCAGAACCGTTTAATTATATTTATTTATTCGACTTTAATGTAGAAAAAAAAGTTGTAGATAGTATAACGTCCAGTACTCAGAGAAATGGGGGGATTTTAATAGACGCAAACTTTAGCACAAAGTCGATTGTTCTTAATACAAATCAGTTAAAAAAGATAAATCTAAGAATAAATAATAATGAAATGTTAGTTCCATATTTTTCAGATGAAAACTCAGAAAATAAAGAAGACATTATAAAAAAGGAAGACATGTATAGTTTAACAACGAAGGACGGCTTAGTTGATAAGTTTAAAACATACATTATTGACTATAATTATGATGACAAAATAAATCATAAATATTCAAAAGGAGTAAGTATATATTCAGAAAAAAAAATTGTTATTTATTGGACTATTTATTGGTAGAAAAATATGAAGAGTTTTATGCAGAAGATAGAAAAAATTGTAATAAGTATAACTTCTAAAATACTAGAATTTTTAAGTGAATTAATCAATTTTTGGTAGTATTTCAACTATGTTGATTTGATTAAAAATAATTAATATTGACTATCAAAAGTCTATGACTTTGAGTTGATAAAATAAAACCACTGCAATAGCAGTGGTTTTATTCATTTCCAGTATAGAGGAAAGCTTACGATAGAGGGTTATAACTTATTAAGTGCCTTATTTATCAAGCAATTTTTCCAGTCTGCTCATCACTTAATTTTCCCTTTTCTTTTAGCCCCCTCGCTCGTGTCCTTGAATAAAATAAAAACCACTGCAAAAGCAGTGGTTTTCTTTTAAAAAAGTCCTTGTACATCCTTATCAAAATACTGTGAACCACTTTATAAACAACCTCCAACCACTTAGTAAGTCTCTCCAGCCTCTTCATCAAGTGTCTTAAGACCGTTATTGAACATCCTCTAGCCCCTTATATAACAGGGTGTACCCCCTTACCCAAGGGGGTAGAAGGATATTAAAGTACCTGATAATCTCATTTTTCAATACACGAACTTTGGAATTAAAACAAATCGTATCAGAATATTTTAATTTCCTAACTTTGTAGTTCTCAATAACAAACAAAACTATGTCAATCACCAACGAAGATCAGATGATCGGAATGAAAAAAGTAAGTGAAGCCGTTGCATATACTTTGAAGAAAATGATGGATTATGCTGAACCCGGCATGACTACGAAAGATCTTGATGAATACGGAGCTAAAATACTGGAAGGTTTCGGGGCAAAGTCAGCGCCTTATCTGACTTATGGATTTCCAGGCTGGACGTGCATCAGCGTGGATAATGAATTCTGCCATGGTATTCCGACTGATCAAAGGATTTTGAAAGAAGGTGATCTGATCAATATTGACGTTTCTGCAGAACTTGATGGATATTGGGCCGATAACGGAGGCTCTTTTGTGATTGGGAAAGATATTCACGGACATCAGAAACTCGTGGAAGCATCCAAAGATATTTTGAGAAAGGCCATTGATAACATAAAAGGTGGTGTGAAAATAGCAGACATAGGTCATTTAATGGAAACAGAAGCAAAGAAAAGAGGTCTTAAAGTCATTAAGAACCTTGGTGGCCATGGAGTAGGACGAAGTCTACATGAACAGCCTGATGAATTGCTCAACTACAAAAACCGTTATGACACCAGACGTTTTAAGAAAAACTCTGTAGTCGCCATTGAAACTTTTATTTCCACTGATTCCAATCTTGCTATAGAATTAAAAGACGGATGGACTATGGTAGGAAATAAAGGTGGCTATATGGCTCAGCACGAACATACGATTGTTATCACCGATGGAAAACCTATCATTTTAACCGAAATGAACGAAATCCTGAATTAAGTACAGATTATTCTTGTGTGATTTGTAAATTACAAAGACACCAATTTCAATAAAAAAGTATTTTTTAGGCGCAAGATTTTATCATAATTTCGTTGCTGAAAATCTTTGATTTTCTTGCGCCTTAAAATATACATCATTAGTAAAAAACTTAGCGCCCTTGCGTTAAAACCCAACAATAAGTATTATTAAATCCCAAAGCTTCATCCAATCAACGTGTTGATTCCTTTTTTGTTCCCTTAAATTCAGTGTAAATAGTTGAAAACTTTGTGTTTACCATAAATCTCTCTTAGGAAAGATCATTTACAGCATAAAAATCTTTCAGAATACTTTCATAATCTGCTATAAAACCACTCTCCATAGTCCCTTCAATACGATACGTTTCCACATCTGTAATTCCTGTATAACTTCTGAAAACATCTTTGAGATAATCAGAAATATAATCCGGAGTTCCCTCAGTATTTCTTCCGCCGGAAGCAATAGCCAGATACACTTTTTTACCTTTAAACTGTCCCACACGATTCCATTGTTCATCAAAAACATAAGTCACTCCCGCCCGGATCAGCTGATCCAGCCATGCCTTCAAAGGAGTGGAAATTCCCAGATTAAACATAGGAGTTCCAATGACAATAATATCTGCTTCACGCACTTCATCCACAGTCGCATTGGCATACGAAAGAAGCTGCTTACTTTGCTCGTCATACAATCCCGGATGCTTATAAAACTCATGAATAGACACTTCATCAGCATATGGTGGTACATCTTTAATCAAATTCCGTACAACGACTTTATTGATAGTATGCTGTTGTAAAAGCTTTTCCAGAATGAGGGAACTCAATCTGTTGCTATAAGATAAATCTCCTCTCGCGCTGGAGATAATGTGCAGAATATTCTTCATACTTTATTTTTTGTTCTTATGACGATCTGATGTTCACAATGGGGACAGATGCATGTGCTTTTTATCAGTTTAAAATTGTAAAAAGCAGTATTCAGGAGAGTCAGCGATTGAAAAAGCCCGGTTTTAAATTGTTAAACAATAAATAGTTTGCTATATTTATGGGGTAAAACCACACCACAAAACTGATCTGCTATGAAAAAAGTTCTTTTAATCCTTTTGGGAATCGTTGTCATTCTGGCCGCTGTAGTGTTGATTAAAACTTACATCTATCCATTTAAGAAAAATGATATCGGAGCAGGTGAGGGATGGAAACCTGTAAAAAATGACTCTGCAGTGATGAGACTTTCAGGAGGAATAAAGGTTCCAACCGTTTCTACAGGAAGTTTAGGTGAATTCAATTATGCCCCGTTTGATCAGTTCAAAACCTATTTAAAAATATCCTATCCATTAGTCTATCAGAACACGGAAAATGTTGAAGTAAACCAATATGGGTTAGTATTCAGACTCAAAGGAAGCAATCCTGCTTTGGAACCTATTTTATTTCTTTCCCATATGGACGTTGTTCCTCCGGGAGATGCCGATATAAAGAATAATGAAGAAAATATATTCCGCCCGGATGATAAACCGGCAGAACCTGTTGCAAAAGTAGCGGAAGACTGGGATTTTGCCCCTTTTTCCGGAGCCGTAGCCAACGGAAGAATCTATGGAAGAGGAGCAATAGACATGAAAGGAATGTTATTTTCCTTAATGGAATCCATGAATTCTATGATTAAAAATAGGCAGATTCCACAACGCGATATCTATCTTGCTTTTGGTTTTGATGAAGAAGTTGGCGGACAGAAAGGAGCGATTCAGATTGCTGATTATTTTAAGAAAAAAGGATTGAAGTTCGATGCCGTTTATGACGAAGGCGGATTGATTATGAGAAAAGGAAACGTCGCAGGAATAGATACAGACGTGGCTGTCGTAGGATGTGCTGAAAAAGGCTTTCTTTCCGCAAAAATTAAGGTAAAAGGATTGGGTGGACATTCTTCTATGCCTCCAATGGAAAGTGCTATCGGGAAAGCCGCTGTCATTATGCAGCGTTTGGAAGATGATCAGATGAAGCCTGTGATCACCCCATTAATCAAAGAATTTTTTAATAATATAGGAGGTGAAATGCCTTTTACAACAAGAATGGCACTGGCCAATCAATGGCTTTTGAAACCTGTTTTGATTTCACAGCTCACCAAAAATAATACAACCAACGCATTGGTAAGAACAACCACAGCCTTGACAATGATGAAAGGTAGTGACGGTACCAATGTACTTTCTCCTGAAGTTGAATTTGTCGTTAATTTCAGATTGCTTCCCGGAAATTCAGTGAAGGATGTACGGGATCATATTGCTAAAGCAACTAAAGGTTTCGATGTGGAGGTGGAAGAAATTGACAATACAAGAGAAGCTTCTGCGATTTCTCCAACCAATACGAAAGCTTTTAAAATGATAGAAGCGGGTGTAAAAGAAATTCATCCCGGAGCGATTGTCACTCCATACCTTACCATGGCAGGAACCGATGCCGGAAAATATGAGATTGTGAGCAAAAATGTATACAGATTCATGCCGATCAAGATCAACAGTGCGGAACAGCAGAGTATCCATAGCACCAATGAATACCTCAGTATCGAAAACTACCTGAAAATGATTCATTACTTTGAGTATGTGATGAAGAATTATGATAAGTAGATATCAATGATGAATGGTCAATTCTCTGCGCTTGTGAATTTTAATTCGTGTAAATCAATTTTAACACAAAGTTCGCTAAGATATTTTAATGTTTAAAAACGATCGCAAAGGCGCTTCACTCAGCAATGATAAAGCAGCTATCCTAGCTGAACGAAGTGTCTTTGCGAACAAAATATAAAACGTTACTCAACAAACCTTGCGAACCTTAGCGTTAATAATGATTCACCATTGACTTTGCGAAGCAAAAATTGACTATTGACTTAATAATCTTTCAAATCTTTTCACAAAAAATATATTACGTCAAGTTTTGTCGCATTACGGGTATAGCTTTGTCATATCAAAATTACAGAGCTATGGAATTGCCATTTTACTTAAACTTTAACGACTTTGAACATAATTATTATGATAACCTTGAAAAATGGTTTGAAGAATATCATAATACCAGCGAAACAGATTATCTGAACGCTCTTGCGGAACTTTATAGTCCGTATGTCTATTACAATTTTGGAGATGACATGTTAAAGCCGGATGCTTCCATTGAAGTCAAAGACTGCTTTTTTCCTTATCATGAAAAAATCGGGATTTCTTTCTGCATTGATTGTGAAAACGGAACTTCACCAGCCAATGGGATGAATCAGGTTTTTGAATTTAAAAATATTTCCATGATGGAATATGCCCAGCATATTCTGGATAAGATCAATAAGTTTTGTTCAAAAAATGCCCAAACTCTGGACGGTACCAAAAATATTCAGGATTATATCAATAACTACACTATTATTACATCCATGGAAGGAGTAGGGTATTGTATCAGCTACAACCGTCATCAGAAAGCAATTCCTTTTTTAAAAGCTTATCTTCCGTATTATGGTCAGACAGTTAATATGGCAGTATACAGAGATTTTCTTTTCTCTGTTGTGCAGATTGCAGAATTCATAGATCAGAAACTGAAGACAGTACATGCTTTTAAACAAACTATTTATGCCCGCTCAAGAGCTGAAGCCAAATTCAATGTACAATTGAGCCGCCAGTTTCTGACTTTGTGCAACTAAGATTTTACACCAAACATTCATACTTAATTATATTGCAGGGAAACTTATGTTTCAAACAAAAATCCCGGTCAGTGATGACTGGGATTTTGTTGTATATAATGTGTAAAATTATTTTTTGCTATCTCTTTCTGTAAGGAATATTCCAGATCAGGTCTGCAGCCAGATAATGAACCCCTCCATGATGAATGCTTCTGCTGTCTCTGATCAGGTCATCCATATATCCTATATCTACGGTAAAAGGCGAATTAGGGATTGTAAACATATAGTAAGCTGCAATACGCATTTCACGATACCCGAAAGAACCCCATTGAGAATCAGGTTCATTGAGATGGCTGATTGAAAATAAGGCTTCTGCACTCAATGCCAGCTTTTGATTGTTTTTAGGAGATAAATTATAGGTTAATTGACTCTTGATACGGGTTCTGAACTGAAAGTCTTCCTCTACTTTATGAAAACCTGCATCAAAAAATTTCCTGAATTCCTGCCGCATTGTATTTTTTAGTTTCCATTTCTTTCCAAGGTCAAAAGTGTATGCATACCTTCCGTAGATTCTGAATTCCTGTTCCGTATTTTCTTTATCATAAGGAGCGGTGCTTTCGTACTGGGGCTGGCGGCGGTAGCTGATTGCATAACTGTACTGCTGATGGGGAGCAAAAGAATGGTATACCTCATGATTTAAAACAATGATCGCCTGTTTTGAAAATAAGTTATGATGATCCGGACTGCTTTTTCTTCCGATGGCAATATAACTCAACGCCTGTTTCTTTCCCAGAGAATCCAGCTGTCGTTTCACTCCAAAGGCACCCCAGAATGCATTATTGGTATCTCCTAATCCCGGTGGACTGATCTGTGCTTTGACAGATGCTCCTAGACATCCTAATAAAAATAATCCTGCAAAAATTTTCTTCGTGTTCAACATGGTGGATAGCTGTTTTACTGTTAATTTTAGATGACTGCGAAACCATAAGATGAAAAAAAATACCGTTGAAACGCAGAGAGAATACTTCGTGATCGCAAAATTATAAGCTTTGTTCATAGAATGTTTATTCAAAATCTTTTAATACTGTTTAAAAACATGACAAAATAAACACCTGATTTAGGATAGAATTGGGAATAAAACATTCAATGCTTTTTTATACAATATCAATTGTGGATAAAATGTTGATAACTTGTGGAAAAGCTATATGTGCGCGCAATATCAAAATCGCCGCAACATTCAATATTGCGGCGATTTAAAAATTATGGAACTTATTTTTATGATCCTATCCTGCTTTACACATTGCATCCCAGGTTGTCCAGAAATGAGCATTGATCGATCCGATAGGAGGATTTGTGCTGTCAGCAACAATACCTACCATGGAAGCACAGTTGGAATTGCAGCCTATCTCATTATGGCTTCCGTTTTGAGGTGGAATCTGACGCCATGTACCGGTAGATCCGCTTAGTAATTCTACCTTAATCTCAAAGATCCCTGAAAGATTGGGAGTCTGAATTTGCTTGGTCGGATTTTCACTGGAAATGGTATCACTCCAATTTCCTTGCGAAAATGTTACCCGCCATGTAGATATCATTCTGGCAGTGTCGTTTTGAGGGGAAAGATATACCCAAAACTGTGCTCCGTTTCCAAGTACTACCTGGCCGGAAGAATTTGCATTTACACTTGTTGATGTCATATTGGTTTGGTTTTTAGTTGATTAGATTGTAATTCAAAGTAACGAAGAACCAGACAGATGTTCTATAGTGTAAATTACCAATTATGGTCTTAGGTATAAATACTTATGAAGTAGAGAATTGAATATGAACCAAGAATTCTGACCAAAAAATAAGCCTGTGCTTCATTAGCACAGGCTTTAATTTTCTTGCAGAGAGGAAGGGATTCGAACCCTCGATACAGTTACCCGTATACTACCTTTCCAGGGTAGCTCCTTCAACCACTCGGACACCTCTCTTTTTGAGATTGCAAAAATAGTGTAATTTCTTTAATATCCAAATTATTCCTGCAATTAATCCGTAATTTCTCCACAAAGGCTTCTGGTGAAATTATCAGCAAAGCTTCCGGAGTAGCTTGGGTTATCAATAAGGTGCATTGCTTTGGTAATGGCCGTTTCTGCAGTCATATCCCTGCCGCTGATTGCTCCGATTCTGGAGAAAATATTGCTGTTCTCATACTTTCCGAATGAGATACCTCCTGAAATACACTGGCTTACCACTACGATTTCCGTTCCGTTATTTCTGATTTCCTGAAGCGTTTCCTGAGTTTTTGCACTGCTGAAAATAGTTCCTGAGCCAAACACCTGAAGAATAAGAACCTTCATTTTAGGAATTTCTCTGAAATGGCTTAAGTGCATTCCCGGAAAAATCCTCCAGAATAAAATATCTTCAGAAATATGTTCATCAACATGAAATTCTACTTTCGGGTCACAACGGAATAAATTATCTTTAATAATATTCAAGTGAACTCCGGATTGTCCCAGAATAGGGTAATTCGGGCTTGAATAGGCATCAAAATACTCAGCAGAATATTTCAATGTTCTGTTTCCTCTTAATAATTTGTACTCAAAATAAATGGCAACCTCCTGAATAACCGCTTCATCGTTCTCGTAAAGGCTGGCATAATAAAGACTGGTCAGAAGATTTTCCTTGGCATCTGTCCTCAGATCTCCAATGGGAAGCTGAGAACCGGTCATGATTACAGGTTTTCTTAACCCTTTTAGCATGAAACTTAATGCGGATGCTGTATAAGACATGGTATCTGTTCCATGAAGAATGAGGAAACCATCGTAGTCGTTATAATTTTTGTGAATATAATTAGCAATCACTCTCCATTCTTCGGGTCCCATATCCGATGAGTCCAGTGGTTTGGCGAAAGGATGAACGAAGACTTCGCATTCCATGAGCCTCATTTCGGGCATCTTTTCAAATATATTACCAAAATCAAAGGCACGGAGACTTCCGGTTTCATAATCTTTTTCCATTCCGATGGTTCCACCGGTATAGATAAGCAGGACTTTTCGCTTCATGTACTATTTTTAATTAAGAATTGGAGCCCGATTAGGGTTCATAGGTCAAAATTACGTTAATTTGCAAAGATTTGAAAATGAATGAAACGCTTATATCAAAATTTTATAAAAATAAGATGGCAATCGTAGGCGTTACATTGGGCTATTGGAAAAAATAACTAAATGCAGATGAGTGATTTATCGCAGACTTATGAATATTTAAAACAGTTTTTAACCGAAGAAAGACTGGCAAAAATTGAACATTTTTCGCAGGAAAGTTCAGACTTTGTGCTTCCGGTTGTAGAAGATGTCTATCAGTTTAGAAATGCAGCTGCAATTGTACGTTCTGTGGAGGCTTGCGGCTTTCATAAGGTAGTCGCTTTACAGGAAGAGTATAGTTTTGAACCCAATCTTCGGGTCACAAAGGGCGCAGATACCTGGGTTGAGGTAGAAAAGCTTCCCCGAAATATGGAATCTTTTCAGAGTATTAAAGACAGAGGATATAAAATTGTGGTGGTTTCATTAGAAAATAATGCTAAAATGCTGCCTGAATATAAAATTACAGAACCGATTGCTTTAGTTTTCGGAACTGAAATGGAAGGAGTTTCCCAGGAGATTTTAGACTTTGCGGATGAAACGCTGGCTATCCCGATGTATGGTTTTACAAGGAGCTTCAATGTTTCCGTAGCAGCTTCAATCTGTATGTATGAATTGAAACAGAAGCTGATCAAATCTGATATTGATTATAAATTAAACGAAGAAAAACTTTTAAGGATGAAAATCCTTTGGACAGTAAATTCAATAAGAAGCGGACAACAGATCTTTGAAAAATATCTGAGAGAAAATAATATTGACTGGAAATAAGTCATTCAGAAATAAAAAAGAGAAGGCTCATGAACCTTCTCTTTTTGTTATCTATATCATATTATAATAATTCCATGCGGCGACAAAAACACCTGCTGTTTCTGTTCTAAGCCTTTGATTTCCGAGTGATACAGCTTTTACTTTATTGTCTGCCAGAAATGCAATTTCCTTTTCAGAAAAATCACCTTCAGGACCTATTAAAAATGTAAGCTGTTTCAGTTGAGGAATATTTTTAAGATCAATTCTTTCTAAATTTTCATGACAGTGTGCTACAAACGTATGGTCAGGATCAGTATTTTTCAAGAAGTCCGTCAGTTTTACAGTGTCATTGATGACCGGAAAATGAAATCTCAGACTCTGTTTTGATGCAGCAACAGCCTGTTTTCTGATTTTATCAATATTAATATTTTTACGTTCGGTTTTCTCCGTTACAATAATACTGATCTCAGAAATACCCATTTCTACAGCCTTTTCCACAAAGAATTCAATTCTGTCGATATTCTTGGTAGGAGCAATAGCAATATGAAGTTTAGGAGTGAATTCCGGCAGGCTTTCTTTGATTTCAAATACCTCAATACCTGCTTTTTTACCTTCTATAACCAGTTTTCCTGAAGCCAGCTTTCCTTTTCCATCCGTCACATGAATGTCTTCACCATCTCTCATACGAAGTACTTTCACAATATGCTGCTGTTCTTCATCATTGATGATGACCCCGTGATCCATTATTTCACCGTAAAATAGTTTCATATATCCTGAGTTAAGAAGGCAACTCCTGTTTTTATAGTTGTGTAGATATCTGTATCACATTCACGGTAAGAACACATGTATATTTCTTCAATCCAGATATTGTTAATAAAAATCAGATTTAAATATTCCTGTTTTCTCAAATTATTTTTGATTGATAAATAATCTCCTTCTTTTGGAGTATAAGGAAAACTGAAAAGATGCTCAGAGTTTATTTTTTTTATAATTTCCTCTTTTATATCCTGAATATATCCTGTCTCAGAACTTGATGGAAAGTAATCTAAGGCATGTTCTACATCTTCATTTTTTCCTGTAACCGTTTCTAATACCCAATAATATTTTGAATTCTTTTTAGAATGCGTTCCCAGTATTTTTTCTTCTAAGAGTATTTTCATAAATCGTATTTTGCTGTTGCCGAAGTTCTCAAATCTGTAAATTCACCTCTCTCAAACTTCAGTTTCGCTACCATGGCAATCATCGCAGCATTATCTGTGGTATATTCAAACTTGGGTATGTAGATACTCCAGTCCAGTTTTTCTTTGTTGTCTTCCATTGCTTTTCTCAGCGCAGAGTTGGCAGATACACCACCTGCAATAGCAACTTTATTGACGTTGAGATCCTGGGCTGCTTTTTCAAGTTTATTCATCAGAATCTCAATGATAGATTTCTGTACAGATGCACACAGATCATTTAGGTTTTCCTTAATGAAATCCGGATTTTTTCTGACTTCTTTCTGAATAAAATACAGTACCGAAGTTTTAATACCGCTGAAAGAATAATCGTAGTTTTCCAGCTTCGGTTTGTTGAATTTAAACGCATCAGGATTCCCTTCTTTGGCAAGTCTGTCAATGATAGGTCCGGCAGGGTAGTCAAGATCAAAAATCTTTCCGATTTTATCAAAAGCTTCTCCTGCGGCATCATCAATGGTTTTTCCGATAATTTCCATATCGAAATAGTCTTTTACCAGTACAATCATGGTGTGTCCGCCACTTACCGTAAGACATAAGAATGGAAAAGTAGGCGGCACAGGATTTGCATCTTCGATGAAATGGGCTAGAATGTGGGCTTGAAGATGATTTACTTCAATTAAAGGTACATTCAGGCTCATAGCCAAAGACTTAGCAAATGATGTTCCTACAAGAAGAGATCCTAAAAGTCCCGGTCCGCGAGTAAATCCTATAGCAGAGATAGCATTTTGTTGTATATTTGCTTTAGAAAAAGATTTTTCAACAACAGGGATAATATTTTGCTGATGGGCCCGTGAAGCCAGTTCAGGGACAACACCACCATATTCTTTATGGATGGCCTGGTTTGCGGCAATGTTTGAAAGAATAGAATTTCCCTTGATGATAGCTGCTGAGGTGTCGTCGCAGGACGATTCAATACCTAAAATTATAGAGTCGCTCATAATAATGGCAAAGTTAGAGAATAATAACGAGAATGAGAATAAAAAATCGGTAGCTGAAAACCTAGGGGATCAGGTACAGAAAACTGTCGAAAATGTAGAAGAAAAAGTTCGGGAGACAGTAAAAGAAGCATCTGAGCTGGCTTCAGATGCCATACATCATCCTGTGGAAACGGCTGAAGAGTTTGGGAAACAGGCCATGAAAGATGTTACCAGCTATACCTGGTGGGGAAAGCTTCTCTTGATTCTCTTTTGGCTTGGCTTATTTGTAATAGGAGGTATATTGGTTATCATCAACCTTCCGGTAACGAAGCAATGGGCGGCAGATCAGGCTCTTCAAATCGTAAATAAAGATTTCAAATCAGGGTTTTCTACAGAAAGTGTGGATGTTAACTACTTTGGAGATGTAACAATCAAAGGTTTAAAAGTAAAAGACTATAAAGGGTTTGATTTTATTAAAGCCCGTGAATTCCGTGCAGATTCGGACTGGATATCTTTGGCTGTGAATGCTATTTCAGGAAAAAGCAATTCTTTAAGCTTCAATTCTCTGACTCTCGTTAATGCCGAAGTAAGAGTAATTACCTATAAAGGAGATAGTATATCCAATTTTGTCAGATTTACAGAACTCTTTGATGATGGTAAGAAAAGAAATCCGAACAAACCTCCTTTTCAGCTGAATTCCAGAGTACAGATTATTGATTCTGAAGTTTCCATCATCAATGAAAACTCTCCCGGAGAACAGGGGAAATGGCTAACAGCAAAAAAATTCAACTTAAAAGCACCGAACGTAAAAGTGAACGGACCAAATGTTTCGGCATTGATCAATAATATGTCCTTTGTGACCTCAAGATGGGGGAAATCTCATATTGTGGATACTTTTTCAACAGAACTGTCTTTAACGAAACAATTTTTGTCATTAAAAGATCTTACGCTGAATACCGACCATACATTACTTCAGGGAGATATTAAATTTAATCTTCATGATGGATCGTGGTCAGATTTTGCTGACAGGGTACGATGGGATATGAACATTCAACAGGGAAGTCAGATCAGTGGTTATGATATCAGCTATTTTGTGACGAACTGGGATAATATCAAACCGTTCAACCTTTCAGGGACAATGACGGGACCCTTAAATAAATTTCATCTGGAGAATTTCCTGATCAGAAATCCTGATGTCAACATTGCAACCAAAACAATGAAGGTTGATAACCTGCTGAAAGGACATTTTGCCATTGAAACAAAAGATCTTTCTGCAGATTTTACTTACAAGGATCTAAAAGCAATGATGCCTTCTTTTATCTCCAAAAAGATGAAGAATTTTGCTGATGATTTTGGAAAATTGAAATACAACGGGACAGCAAGAGTAAATCCGGATCAGATCTATGTGGATAGCGGGAATTTAATGACAGGAATAGGGCAGGCTAAAATTTCCAAACTTACCTTATCCGGTTACAGTACTGCAATGCCTAAATATTCCGGTTATCTTGATGTGAAAGACCTTAATACTTCTGTCATTACAAAGAATAAAACGGTAGGTTTAATCTCCGGTAAATTCGATCTTAACGGACAAAGCTTTGATGTCAATACCATGCGTCTGACAACTAAATCTCAGATTGCAAGCGTTGAAATTATGGATAAAACGATCAATAATCTGTATCTGGATGGATTATTGGATCATAAAAAATACAACGGACTTATTACCGTTAATGATGAACAGGCAAAAGCTACGATCAAAGGATTGATAGATTTCAGTACTTCAAGAGTGGCTATGGATGTCAACGCGGATGTCACTTACCTGAATATGAACTATTTTACCAATAAGCCTGGCAGCCAGGTGGTAAGCGGTCAGGTTGAAGGAAAGATGGCAATGTCTTCCATTAATGATCTTACGCTGGATGTTAATGCCAATAATCTGAACTTTGCTACGGCAACTCAAAAATATAATATTCCGAATGCTAAATTAAAAACTTTTGTAGAAGCAGGAGGCCGTGTGATTGATGTAGATGCTCCGGGAGCTGCTACAGGGAAGATATCGGGAAGATACAGCCTGGCTGATCTTGCAGGAATGGTAGAAAACGGAGTTGGAAAGATATTGGTAGGGCCACCACCGAGAAAATTATACCGTGGACAGAATTTTGCACTGAAATTTGATGTTCAGCAAGGATTGGTCAATTATTTTTTACCGGAACTTAAACTACCGCAGGGAGCTATAGTGGAAGGAGAATATGATGGAAATTCAAACAACCTGATTCTGAATCTGGATGCCGCTTCTTTGAAATATGTTATGACAAAAGAGGAAGAAATTACCGATGCTGATAAGGCACTGGCATCTTCCAGCCCTGATTATAAGGTTCACGACAGAAAGAATCTCAACAGAGACAGTGCAATGGTAGACAGTGTTAAAGTCAGAATTAATACAGCCGACCTTAACCAGCAATTGTATGCAAAGATCAATAGAGTAGTTTATAATAAAAATGTAATCAAAGATTTTGAGCTTAAAGGGAATAATGAGAATGGAAATACCCTTCATTTAGCTACCGTATTTAAGCATGGAAGTCCTGATGATGAAATTAATGAAAAGCTTAAAGAATATGCTATTAATGTAGATCAGTCTACGGATGCGGCGGGAGATTATGTATTCAGATTTGAGCCTACCGAAGTGAAATTCAATGAAGTGACCTGGGCTATAGATACAAGTCCGGAACTGAATCACTCCATTACCTATAGAAGGAATACCGGAGATTTTGATATCAGGAACCTAAGGGTGTATTCCGATAAAAGTGCTTTGTTTATTAAAGAAGCGCAATTTAAATCAGCAAAAGATTTTTATGTAGATGCCGATATCAATGAATTTGCTGTAGAAAAGCTTCTGGAAATGCAGTCCGGAGGAAATACCATGGATATAAAAGGTCTTGCCAACGGAAGTGTCAAGATCAAAATGGATAAAAGTACCCTGCAGCCACTGGTAGATCTTAACATTGATAATATTAAGATGAATGGCAACGATATGGGAGATATCTCTATTTCTGCTACCAATGGTTTCTCACTGAATGTTTATGATATTGATGTGAAAGTTCATTCTGCAGGAGTCCTTGGAAATAACAGCCTTAATCTTACAGGAACTGTTAATAATAACACCTCTTCTCCGATTATTGACCTTACGGCTGAAATGCGTGATTTTGACCTGTCATTTACACAACAGTTTGTGCAGACTGTTTTTGGAAACCTTCGTGGTAAAGCTACCGGGGATCTTAAAATTAACGGAAAGCTTAATAATCTGGATTATAACGGTGATATTGCTTTAAAAGATTTTGGACTAAAGCTTTTGTTTACCGGGGTAGATTATGCATTTGATGATACTGTCATTCAGCTGACCAAAGGGCTGGCCATTCTCAACAATATTGAGGTACACGATGGAAGAACCAATTCCAAAGGGAATATTTCCGGGGCGATTCAGTTTGAGACCCTTTCTTCAATGGGGGTATCTCTCGTAATGAGAGCTGATAACCTTCTCATGCTAAATACAACACAAAAAGATTTTGACCTTTTCTGGGGAAGAGTTTACGGACAGGGAGATCTTTATGTAGACGGACCTGTTTCAGGATTAAGTATTACAACTCCTAATATGAAGGCGCTTAACGGAAGTACCTTTACCTTTAATTCCAGTTCTACATCCAATGTTGAAGAATTCAAGATGCTGAGATTCCTGAAAGAAGGAAAAGACGGTCTGATTACACTGGAAGAAAAGAAAAAAACAGGAGCCAATATGAATATTGATTTCAATCTAGCCGTAGATAAAGGAACTACTGTAAATGTGCTGGTAGGAGATGATGTAGGAAATATTACAGTAAAAGGTTCTGCAGATCCGTTGAGGTTCCACATGAACAGACAAGGGAATATCGCCATGAGCGGTACTTATAAAGTAGATAACGGAACATTTGTCTCTAAGGCAATTCTTAATAAAACTTTCCAGATAGAAAGGAACAGTAGTATCAGATGGGATGGTGATGCCATGAAGCCTGCATTAGACATTAATGCCAACTATATAAGAATGGTTTCTAATGCCGGGGAGTATCTTAGTATGGGAAAACTACAGCCTATAAGTATTTTGCTGCAGGCTCACATTACCCAGTCGTTGGTAGACCCTAATATTGACCTTAACGTAACTGCTATGGATGTTTCCAGCCAGGTGAGGGAAACGCTGGCTGCTAAAATGAGTCAGGAAGGGGAGAAGGTTCTTCAGTTCGGATCTGTCCTGCTGTTGAGTACTTTCAACGTTTCAAACTCTGGCGGGGTAGATGTGAATGTGGGAAATGTTGCAGAGTCTTCCGGATATAATATGCTTCTGAAACAATTGGGATCTGTACTTAATACGATGAGTAATGAATTCCAGATTGACCTTAATTATGTAAAAGGTGACCAGAACTCAAACTTTGGAGACAGAGCAAATGCGGGATTGAGTGTAGCCCTTTCCCCAAGAGTGAATATAAAAACAGGTCTGGGTATTCCACTATCGAAAACAGATGGTGCCCAAAATAACTATTTGTCTACAGAAGGCTCTGTAGAGTATGATTTATCTAAAAAGAACGACGGAACGTTGGTTATACGCGCTTATTCCAAGCCTACGAACATCGGAATGGTGAGTACAAACGGTTCTGCAAATCAAGCCTATGGAGGAGGGGTCGTGTGGAGTAAAAGCTTCAATTCTTTGTTTAAAAAGAAGAAAAAAGACAAAAAAACTTCAGATGCAAAAGGTGAAATAAAAACAGATTCTATAAAATCAAATGGTAAATAATTAGAATATTTTAATGATTTTTATCATCTGTGTTAATTATTGTTAATATTTGATATATATTTTTTAGTTAAATTATTTTTCGTAAATTTGCAAAAAATACATAGATTTTTTAAAGAAATTGTAATTTAACTAATATGAACTATCAACTGGACGAAATAGACAAGAAAATTCTTGATTTCTTAGTAGAAAACACAAGAATGCCTTTTACTGAAATTGCAAAGCAGATGGATGTTTCTGCTGGAACAATTCACGTAAGAGTGAAAAAGATGGAAGATGCAGGTATTATTTTGGGATCATCTCTTAATATCGATTATGGTAAGCTGGATTATCACTTTACAGCTTTCATAGGGATCCTTTTGACAAAATCAAACCGTACTCAGGAAGTATTGAAAGAATTGTCAACTTTACCTAACGTCATTGAAGCTAGCGTTATTTCAGGAAAATATAATATTTTCTGTAAAGTAAGAGCTAAGAATACAGATGATGCTAAAAGAATTATTTATCAGATAGATGACATTCAGGACGTAATGAGAACTGAAAGTATGATTTCTATGGAAGAATTCTTAAGTGACAAAAATAGATTGATCAACGCGATCTCTATATAAGTCAAATTTTAAACGAATAATTATAAAAGAACTTATGAAATCTCTCATAAGTTCTTTATTTTTGTAGGTATGGAAGAATACAGTTATTTTGACGAAGACCCGAAGAAAGGATGGGGATTTGTACTGGCATTTGCAGCCTTAATGTTGTTTACCATAATGGGGCTTGGAATAGATGTGGATGAATATCTGCAGCATGAATACCTGGAGATCCCAAGGTGGTATTTCTATGTTATTTTTTCAATTGATGTGTTGATGATGATTGGGCTGGTACTGATGTTCTTCTACAGAAAAATAGGAATCTTCATGTTCCCGGCTTTACTGGTAATGCACTTCTTTATGCACAATTATTACCTGTCTACATTCCTGTATACAGATGTTACCAACCTTTTTCTGTTTACAGGATTCGGAATGCTTGCTATTATCCCGAAATGGAAGTTTTTCAAATAGGAATATAATCACTTTATAATAAAAATAACAAACGGCTTTTAAATGGAATTTAAAAGCCGTTTTTGAATATATATAATATAAGGGGATGAGAAATGCTATCTGAGTTCTAACGAATGAAAAATTTTTTGCTTCAAAGGATTTTTTGTCCAATCTTCCCAATCTCCCGTATAGGGATTATAGCCACATTTTAAAGGTTTTGATACATTCAGACCTTCTTTACTTTTTTCTGCATTTTCGGTATACGCCCTGCAGTCTGTGCAGACATAACGGAACTCACAGTCCTTACAGATTTCTATATTGTCTTTGGTCAGATCCCAGTATTTTTTGAAATCGGGCTGGGTTATAGCCACTTCAAGACTGTTATTACGAATGTTTCCAAAGCTTTCAACCATCAGCGGGCAGTTTTTAATGGTGCCGTTTCGGTCAATACCTATCTTTTTATACAGGCAGGAATTGTGGTTTATCGCTTCCAGTACTTTTGGAAGGTTGGTATTGAAATACTTCAGTTCCACTTTTCCACAGACAGATATTTTCAGGTCATCTTTCAGGAAATTCAGCGAGAATCTATATTCATCTTTAGCTTTGAAAGGAGGTTTCGAACAATTGTAGAAAATGAGACTATATATTCTGACTGTATTTTTTTGAAGAGCCTGTATAAAAGATAGATTGGTTTCCTTATGAAACGGAGAGAATATTTCTATTCCCGAAAGCACAGAGGTTTTAAATACATCATCAATTTCTATAAATTCATTTATTGTTAATGGTTTTAAACTGTAAATAACCAAATGTTTAATTCCAAGGTTTTCTATAGAAGGTTTTATTTTTTTTACGATCTCAATATCTTCCATTTCAATAAAGAGATTCGTTATATCACTGGGTTCATGATATTCATAAGAAAGAGGAGGGAAATTTCTGTCCCAATCGTTTTCAGTAACAAATCCATATTCTTTTTCCAGCAGGAGATTGATATATTCATGGACAATTGCTCTGGATTCTTCATCATAATCTTTCAATATCCCCTCAATAGATTGGTTTTTAAGTTCTTCTATGATTCCATAGAATTCTAACGGATACAATTCTGAAACATTTCTCTGTAGATCTGAGATCAATATCCGGGTTGCTCCTTTGGTGATCAGAATGTTGCTGAATAGGTTGAAATAGTTCATGAATTAATAAATTATATGGGAAAAAAATTAGTTTATTTTAATTTCAAAAACTTCATTTTCATGAATATGAGTAAAGTCTTTATTCATTGAAGTGAGATAACACATAACTTCAATCGTTGTTCTGTCATTATTATTTGAGAAAATCATTATCATTTGGTTTTTAAACTATCGGCTAAATCTTTTGCTAATTTGTTTCGGTACGTTAAACTTGGAAGACCAATGCCTTTTCGGTTATCATTTACTATTGATGAATCTTTTATATTTTCATATCCCTGATAAACTCCATAAGTGTAAGGAACTTTATGATGCAGATTATTTCTGTCAATCATCGCAGCATAATCACGAGGTGGGCATTCACCAGATTTTACATATTCTAATATTTTAGTTTTAAAATAAGGGTAGTATTCATCATAATCTGCCATATGAAGCAGTATAGGTCCTGACGGCATAAAAAAGTCACCATTTAATAAACCTATTTTTTGCATACTTGGAAATCCATAATTTTTAAACATCCATTTTAGAAGCTCAGCATTCTTTTTATCATTTTTAGTAATTTCCTGATAATTTAGATCTCTTCGGCTGTTCTGATCACGCATAGATGCAACAGTAAAAGAGTCTACAAGCTTTTGATTAAGTCTTTTTTTCCACTGTGCAACTTTCAGCTCCATTTCCAAACTGTCTATTCCATATTTTTTATACAGCTTAATCAATTTTGGATCTTGTTTTTTATACTCCCAATAAGGAGCTATCAAAGGAATAAGTTTGTACAGACTTTTTTTTCCTCCAAATTTTGTATGATGCTGATCAGAGAGCCTTATATAAGTTTCATATTCTTCATGACGTTCTTGATTGAGAGGGCGGTATTTTCTAAATAATGGTTTGTATAATTTTTTATGGCTTTTTCAGGTTGTTTAGCCATTCTGTATATACTGTCAATTTCGTTTACTTTATTATAATATAAAATATAATTTCGATTTTTGCAGGCACAAAGAAATAGACATAGAATCAGGTAAATGGTAGGCTTAAAATTAATATTGGGGCTTTGTGTTTTTAAATTAGAATATTTCATTTCTTAAATTTTATAAAATAAATTACCTGTGTTTATTACCTTGATTTAAAAAAATAGTCTTTATGTATTGAATCTGTTTTTTCCTGTTACAATGGCTATTTCACTACTTGTACACAATTCTCTGAGATAATTAGTATCATTTAAACCTATTTATATTCTACTTTATGATTTAGCTCAATAGGATTATTTTTCTCCCGAATTCGTTTTTGAATATTTCCTGTCATTTCTTTAAAATTGGTTTTTATCTTATTTCCACTTTCGTCGTAAGATGTTATTTCAGATTTATTGAACATGGATAGCGGCTCATTGTAAAAATTTTTTTGAAGTTTTTTGAAGTCTTCCCAGGTAATTTTCTTTTGAAATTTATCTGTATAAAGCTCTTTCCATTTGAAGTCTCTTATCTGAATGAGCTCAAAATCATAATCCAATTTTTCATCAGAAATTTTTATAATCAATCCTGGAAGACCATAAAAGACATATGGACCTTGCTGTAAAGGAATTTCGTTTGTAAACCATGCAGTCCAGTTTCTTCCCCCATATTCTACTTTTGCTTTTTGACAATTATAATTCCCAATTTTCTTTTTTTCGTCAATAATTTCCCAATGAAATTCTTCATTAATAGGAATAGCATATGTGCTATAAATTAAAGGAACAAATACATACTTTAGAATTTCATTATTTCCATTTTTCTTATAAACATAAAGTTGTTTGTGGTTATATTCCATATCAAATCCGTTTCCCCAACCTCTTTTTGCTCTTAATGAATCAGATTCACGAAATTTATCTGATCGAAACAAAGATTCTTTATTTTTAATATCTAGGTAAAAAATATTTTTTTCACTTTTAAAATTATCTGAATCAGCTCTGTAATTTAATTGATATATGAAGCTTGAACTTTGTGCTTTTAGAAATACAGATACCATAACAATAAAGAAAAAATATAATAGCTTCATAATAGCCTTACAAGTGATTTTATAGGTCTTTCTCTGATATAGAAATTGGTTTGGTACTTTTCACAATCTAAAACATAAATAATATCGTTTGGTTTTTTAAGCTTCTGATCATTGAAGGATTCAACATGTTTGAAAGTAAGTGGAAGCTTGTTTTTTTCTTTAACTTTAATTTTCATAGGTAATCAGCAATTTCTTGGTCCAACGAATAGTTACAGGTATGAGATAATCCCAGAAACTGCCCAATTGTATTGACTTCTAAAAAATAAAATTTACCATCTTTTCCTTTGATGAAATCCAATGATCCACAATTAAGGTCTAATGTCTGCATCAGTAGATGAATTTTTTCCTCAATGTCAACACTAAGTAGGTAAGGGATATTTCTGTTTGGTTTTTCTAAATTATATTTTCTGAAATCTGTTTTAGTCTGCTCGTCATTTTGAGAAAAAATAGCCATTGAGTAGCACTTTCCATTAAGATAAAATGTTCTGATTTCAAATTCTTTATCAATTTTATGTTGGAAGAATGTAGTGAAAAACTTCATTTTTTCCCGCTTATGTACAGTTGAAGTATACATAATGCCGTTTAAATCCGTATCAATATCATCCAATATAGGGTTTCCTCCAATCGTTTTTACAATGGTTGTGTTCAAAGAAACCTGATCTGTATTATCGGCCAAAAAATATTTCGGAACTTCTAATCCTACTTTTATAGCCTCTTCCAATACTAATAACTTATTAATATCACTGTTACTCTCTTTACTGATATGTTTCCTGGATTCCAGTTTTATTCTTACATAATCTTCAAGCCAATGCTGTACTTCATTCATATGGGCATTCACAGAGGTATTGTCATACCGCAGACGTTTGATATTCAATCGGCCTCTTCTATACCATACGCTGGTAATCTCATCCAAAAAAAAGGAACTTCTGTTGCTTTCTAAAAAGATCTTTTTATTTTCCGTTTTAATTTCAAAAATTTCATCCTCATGGATGCGGATAAATTTCTTTTTCATAGCAAGGAGCCATTTTATGATCACCATGGTGGTTCTTTCATTGTTGTTGGAAATAATAAGAATCATCTCACAATTTATTTTTGGCTTTGGAAGAACGTCTTAGAGCTGGCAATCCAATGTTTTTTCTGATACGGTTTACTTTTACAGTATCAATGACAGATCTATAACTTGGATAGGAGCCGTAAGGCATCTCTTCTTTTTTGATCTGGAGATCATGTCTGTCTACCATATTAGCGTAATCCCTTGGTATACATTCTCCGGATTTTACATATTCAAACATTTTCATTTTAAAAAACGGATACTCTTTTGATTCTATCATATGGCTGAACAAGGGATGCATGGGCATAAAAACCCCATCATTTCCAATAAGTCCTATTTTCTGTATAGAAGGATAACCATAATTTTCAAAGGTCCATTTCAACAGTTGTGCATTTATTCTGTCATTTTTTTTCATAAGCTGTGGATTTCTTCGTCCTTCTGCTTGATCACGGATGAAAGCAATACTGAAAGAATCTACTAACCTTTTATTTAAACCTTTTTTCCAGTCTGCAATTCTTTGTCTCACTTCAGTGCTGTCTATACCGTATTTTTGGAACAGACCGAAGTAACTTTTCTCAGACCCTTCATAAGGAGCAATCAAAGGGATAAGCTTGTAAAGACCTTTCTTTCCTCCGAAATCTTTTTGATATTGATCAGCCAGTTTAATGTACGTCTCATACTCTTCAATACGGTCCTGATTTCTCGGACTATATTTTTTGAATAATTTCCGGTATTGTTTTATTGCCTCTTCTGGCTGATTGGCGATTCTATAGATGCTGTCAATTTCATTTACCCTGTTGTAATACACAATATAATTGTTGTTTTTGCTTTTACAGGAAAAGAATATAAAACTAATGATGAGTAAGGGTCCTATATATCTCAAAATCAAATTTCGTTTCATTATAATCCGTTTTATAAAGTCAATTAAGATTTTTTTCTTTGTAAAGGGAGGAAATAACTCCTCCCTTACAATGTATGATATATTGCAGATAAATTTTATCCGACGTCTAAAGTTGACGAAAGCTTGTGGTCTACCCAGGTTTCTTTATCATACACTTCTCCTTTGTTTGTAGAAACATAGTTGATTGCAGTGTCTCCACTACCTTTGATAGATTGTAGACTTTTCATTTTTTTGTTTTCCAAAGAAGAGAAATTACTCTTCATACCGATTAACTTTTTCATGTTGATAATTTTTTGTTGTGTTGTGTAAATTATTTATGTCATGTAAACCCTGACATTTGGGGTGAATAATTCACATGTTTTCATGTACTGTACACATACAATGCAAAAATGTAGAATGTCTTCCGTCAACGTTGATGTTTTCAAATCTATCAATATTCAGTTCACTTCAATGGGATAAAACATGTAAATGAGTTGTTTATTTTGTGTACACATATTCATGTGCAAATTCTGTATATGTCAGAGGATTTGGTGAAATATTCCAAATATTGAAAAGTATAAAGTGAAGTCCGATAATGTAAAGAAAGCTTAGGAATAGTATAGGATATTATGCAGTAATATATTCTATTGTACAATACGGCGGAATGAATGAATTTAACATTAGAAATCACACGATAATTCTTTTATTTTGAAAGAAATTTGTATGTTACAAAGCATGTTTTTATAAAAAAGTACTGATTTTCTGCTCAAAAATGATGTGCTTTTTTTGTGAATTTTCACAGAAAAAGCATTGGTTTCAGATAAATTAATTCAGATAGACAATATTGAGTCATAAAAATGAAATTTTTTAACACCGTGGTGAAAAGTTTATGTGGTTTAAATATAAAAGTAAGGTATATACATATGATACTCGGAAAATAGGATCATCCAGAGAAGCTTTCTGGTTGTTTAAATATGGAGAATTGGTTCCTTTGCTGATTGGGGCAGCTATTTTGATTCCCGGATTGTTCCTGTATAATAAAAACAGATAGCTATAATCATGAAATTGAACAGCCTTCTAAAGAATATAATGTGCTGATTTGATAAGATAAAGGTAATTTTACCGCCCATTTTAAAAAAGAAAAGACGTATGGATTTTGAAATTTTAAAACAGCAGATAGAAAATGCTGCCAGGAAGGCTTTTTTAGAAGTGTATGAAAAGCATGGGGCAGAGGGAGTTTACAGTTTTGCACTGTACAGTGATGAAGGCGCAATGACGGTATGTCCTGCTGTCAATACAATGAAAGTTATGGAAATGGCAGATGAAGATGATGCTCTTTATTATAAATATGAACCGGCAGAATGGACTTATGAAATGGAGGGAGCGGAAAAAGAATTTGGTGATATCTGTACTCAACTGAGAGAAGAGCTGGATAATCATGACGACGATGATCAATGGTTTGAAGGTTTTCAGACTAAGTTATATTCCATCTGCATTGAAGTGCTGGAGAAGCTTAGAAATGAGAATTTTTTCACAAAGATAACAGGCAAAGATATTTTCCTGATTTTCACGGTCTCAGATTATGAGTTTGAAGAGGAGGAACTGAAAAATATTATCGTCAGACTTAATGATAATGAATATAAAAGTGAATATCTTAACTGGATGGCTACCTGGGGCAATTAAAAGTATGACAAATTAAAAAAACACTTTAAATATATACATATGAAGCCCGATAAAATAATTGTCTCAGAAGCCTCTTTTAACAGCAGTGATCCTTATGATGTCATCAATTCCAATATTTCTGTTGTCAATCTTTTACACGAAGAAGGAGTTGGAGAAGAAAATATGCATGAAGATTCAATAACCAGTTACTATGTCGACTATTATGTCAGTCAGTATAAAAATGGAAATTTTTCTCAGTTTGTCTGGAATTCCGGATGGTCACCAGAACTAAACAGGATTATTGAAGAAGGTTTAAAGAAAATAGGTGCCCAAAAACATTGGGAACTATTTCTGGAACAGTCTTCAAAAGTAGAAAATATGGAAGAAGGAGAAAAGAAAGAGTTCCTGGAAAGTGAATATTTCGGACCTAACAAAACGAGAGATATTTTGAAAAATGATTCCTTTTACAGTCTGGATGAAAACTTAACAGAGCTTCATTCGCAATGGCTGAAGAACCATCCAGATCTGAAAGTTTTGTCTATTGATGAAATGTTCTCGCAGCTGGAGAAATGGGTAGGAAGGAAAATCGACCGTTAAAATTTAAATGAAACCTCAATCTATGGAAGATCTTGAAAACCTCAATATTGAATTTAAGAACTATCTGGCAGGAATCAGTGGAAAGTTTACCGAAGACCTTATTCATTTGCTGAAAGGTGAAAGTATCAATTATCTGAACGGAAATACGCAGGCTCATATCAAAGCTTTTTATTTTGAATATGAATTTGACTATCTGAATATTGTATTCTGGGGCGTAGACCATAAGGGAGAAATTGCAACAGAAATCATGTTTTTGCCAACCAAAAAGAATAACAATGATAATGGAAATGAAAAATGGAGCGGCTTGATTCCACAGAAGATATGGCAGAAAGCTTCAGATTTTGAGGACAATTATGAAGGTGATGATTTTGATGACATTCTGGATGAATATAATGATGAAAAATACAGGTTATTTGAACAATGGTTTTTTGATGTCTGGAAAGGAGCATCAGAACAGACCGGCGTAAAAACAGATGCCTATTTCTCAATTCATGATACCTATTTCAGAACAGATCTAAATACCCTGAAAACCATTAATGAGGATGAAATAGCACTGCGTTATGAATAACTGTCCTACAATAAAACCTTTTCAGAACATTAAAAACAAATCAAATTATAAACAATAATTATATTAATTATGAACAACTACAAATTTTATAAACAGGAGGGTAATCAGTATATCTTTAAGAACCAGCCGGTATTTATAACGGTACTTTGCATTATCTTTCTGATTGTGGCAGGATTGCTCTTTAACAGCGTAAGGACTCTTAGCTACGTTATCATTGCTGTGGTAGCACTTATTCTGATTAATTTTTTCACCAAGAAATTCATCATTGATATGGATCGCATGACGATTACAGGAAAACATACCATTTTTGTTCCGGCCAGAACCTATCCGATAGAGGACTTCAGAAACTTTCATGTGCTGGCAACAAAATACATGGGTTTTATCACTACCAATGTGATGCTGTCTGTTTATTTTGAAGTTAATGGTAAAGAAAAGCAGCTTACCATAGGCCAGGCTCTTACACAAAGAGGAATACAGAAGATGGTAAATGAAACGGAGGATATTATGAACATTAATAATCCAGAGAATGGATATCCGAGACCGCTATAAGTTTCAGGAAAACGGAAGTGAAATAAGCTTTATGCCCAACTACAATTTCCTGCGTGTTTTGGTATGGTGGTTGGCTTTGGGTGTTATTGCTCTTCCTTTGATCATATACTTTTTTATGGATAAAATGTCCGGTGACCAGTTCAAAATTGCATTGGGTTTGTGGATAATTTACATGGTTTACTTCCTGTTTGACTTATTTTTCAGGGTTCCGGTGAAATATATTTTTGATAAATCAGAGAAGTGTATTTACAGAAAACTTTTACTTTCCAAAAAGCTCATGAATTTTGATGAAATGACCTATTTTGTCAATGATGAAAGAGGAGGCTATTATTATTCAATAGGGAAAAAGAGAAATCAGTTTGTGAAAAACTACAGAATCAGCAATTACTTTTCTGGTTCAAAAGCTTCAGACAAAAGAGAAGATGAGTATGTAGAAAAAATCTTATTTCCTGTTTTGATCGTTGCTGGAGTTCCCCTAAATCATCAATCAGAACAATAATGAAGGATAAAGACTAATACTATGAAAAAGGAATATAACCATTCTTCTCCTTTGCAGAGGTGACAAAATTCAAAGGATTTTTGACGGGTGGTTATATGCACTACAACAATCAACTTTTTACAAATATCTAATAAAAACCCCGGCTGTTTCAAGGAAACAGCCGGGGTTTGTCTATATAAAAATAGCTTATCTTAAGCTAAAATTCTCTTTACAGCTTCTTTCACTGCAGCAGCATCAATTTTGTACTTCTTCATCAATTCTGCAGGTGTTGCAGACTCTCCGAAAGTGTCATTTACCGCTACAAACTCCTGTCTTGTAGGCCTTTTTCTTGCAAGCATACCTGCAACAGATTCTCCTAAACCACCAAGGTAGTTGTGCTCCTCAGCCGTTACAATTTTACCTGTTTTTTCAACAGATTTTAGAATGATCTCTTCATCAAGAGGCTTAATTGTGTGGATGTTGATGACCTCACAAGAAATACCTTCTTTTTCAAGCTCGTCAGCCGCTACAAGAGATTCCCAAACAAGGTGTCCTGTTGCAACAATCGTTACATCAGTACCTTCCTGAAGCATAATTCCTTTTCCAATTTCGAAAGGCATATCTTCCGGAATGAAAACAGGAACTACCGGTCTTCCGAATCTTAAATATACAGGACCTTCAAAATCTGCAATCGCCAGGGTAGCCGCTTTAGTCTGGTTGTAGTCACAAGTATTGATAACCGTCATTCCAGGAAGCATTTTCATCATACCAATATCTTCAAGAACCTGGTGGGTAGCTCCATCTTCTCCTAAAGTAAGACCTGCGTGAGATGCACAGATTTTTACATTTTTGTTAGAATAAGCGATAGACTGACGGATCTGATCATATACTCTTGAAGTAGAGAAGTTAGCAAAAGTTCCTGTAAATGGAATTTTTCCTGTAATGCTAAGACCTGCAGCAATCCCCATCATGTTCGCTTCTGCAATCCCTATCTGGAAGAATCTTTCCGGAGCTTTTTCAATGAATTTCTCCATTTTCAAAGAACCGATAAGGTCTGCACAAAGTGCTACTACATTAGGATTTTTGTCCGCCAGTTCTGCCAATCCTGCTCCGAATCCTGAACGAGTGTCCTTTTTTTCTGTATATGTATATTTCATTTTTATTGTATTAATCGAGATGTTAAGATATTAGTAATCAGCTGGAGCTTCTAGGTACAATTGCTTGAATGCTGTTTCTAGCTGCTCATCATTAGGAGCTTTACCATGCCAAGCATGAGATCCCATCATATAATCAACCCCGTAACCCATTTCTGTATGAAGAAGAATGGCTACCGGCTTGCCTTTTCCGGTTTCTGTTTTTGCTTTCTCAAGGATTGCAATCACAGCTTCAAGATCATTACCGTTCTTTTCTTCCAAAACAATCCATCCGAATGCTTCAAGTTTAGCATGAAGATTTCCTAAGCTTAATACATCATCTGTATCCCCATCAATCTGACGGCCATTGTAGTCTATAGTAGAGATGATATTATCTACTTTTTTAGCAGCAGCATACATCAATGCTTCCCAGATTTGACCTTCCTGAAGCTCACCATCTCCGTGAAGAGTGTAAACAAGAGACTGATCACCATCTAACTTTTTACCTTGAGCTACACCAAGAGCTACAGAAAGTCCTTGTCCAAGAGAACCTGAAGCGATTCTAATTCCCGGAAGTCCCTCATGAGTAGTAGGGTGTCCCTGTAATCTTGAATCTAATTTTCTGAAAGTACTCAGTTCTTCAACAGGGAAGAAACCAAATCTTGCTAAAGTAGAGTAGAATACCGGAGAAATATGTCCGTTTGATAGATAAAAATGATCTTCATTTTTGCCTTCCATTGTGAAAGGAAGTTTATAGTTCATTACCTTTCCATAAAGGGCTGTGAAGTATTCTGTACAACCTAAACTTCCGCCCGGGTGTCCTGAATTTACAGCATGAACCATTCTTAAAATGTCTCTTCTGATCTGTGTAGTAAGAGATTTTAGCTCTTCAATACTTTTACTCATTATGTCTGATTTATTTGCACGCGAATTTACAATTTTTTACCGGCTTATGGAAATGCAAAAATCCGGATATGAAAACCCGGATTTTGATTAATTTGAATATTTTCCTGCTTTTAACAGCCTTCATTGAGGTAAACAGAGATTTCGGTTACTATATTATTAATAAATTTAAAGCTTAATAGAGTTCCTGCCTGGCTGTCTTCAATATTAAAATAACCGGAATCTTTAATAGGTTTACTATTGTCATCCCAATCCGGGCGTACACTGAAGTTGGGATAATTTCTGTAAGCATTGATAAGGTCATCTCTGGTGCTTCCAACCCCAATTCCGCTTTTGGTCTTAAATTTTTTACTCGTTGTTGTCATGTAAGTAATAGAAGGCACACTAGGATTGGCTTCGTTAATATAATTGTCAAAAAGATCAATCTGGATGGCCTCCCCATTATACTTTACTGTATTTTTTTTCTCCCCATTAGAGTTTGTAAGTTTTGTTCCTGCAAGTTTTTCAGCTTCAGCCTTGGGCATGAAGACTTTAAACGGTCCGATTCTTAATGTTGACACTTCAAAATTTTCCTGAGCACTCATACATCCGAATGTGAATGCAAACATTAAAATTGAGATAATTTTTTTCATAGTTTTTTGATTTTTGTTTCTTTTTATTTTGTTGAATTTTTGAATGACTTTATAGCATTCGGATCAAAGATAATTAAAATGAAAAAGTCTATAAAATTAGTTATTTAAACAAAGAAAATTTACTTCTTAAGTTGAAGGCTTTGTGGTAGCTAGATTGTTGCTGTTTGTACAAAAAAAACATGCTTTTTTTAAATTTTCATATATAAATTTGGATAAATTTAACTATTTTTATAATTCAATATTATTTGATTTATGAACCTTTAACTGATTATTTCTTAGTTTTTGGTATTATTAGTTGAATTAATAAAAATTACAAACCATTATATATGAAAATTAAACAATTATTTTATCTGGGGATATTTATTATATCTATTTCCTCAGGGAAAGCACAGGACTTTTTTACCGTGATCAGTGAGAGGTCCATCAAAGCAGATCCTAAAAACAGGACTGTACAACCGGAAAAGTCATTAACCTATACATTGGATGTGGCTGGAATGAAAAGTTATTTTAATTCCGTTCCGGAATTGAAAGACAGCGACCGTAAAGATAATGCACCCATTATTGTGTTACCAATGCCTGACGGTACGAAAGCGAAATTCAAAATCTGGAAATCTTCGGTAATGGCTCCTGGATTAGCCAGCCAGTTTCCACAGATCATTACTTTTACAGGACAGGGAGTTGATGATAAATATGCTACTATAAAGCTTGATTTTACTGAGCTTGGTTTCCATGCGCAGATAAAATCTGTGGTAGCAGGGGATACTTACATTGATCCTTATGCAAAACAGGATATTAACAATTATATTATTTATAAAAAGAGTGACTTAATTGATAAAAATCCAAGATCCTGCGGAGTAAAAGATGAGGACGATTCTCCATTGGGAAAAAAAAACGCTCAAAAAACCGTAAGCCCAAGCGTAGGAACTCAAATTAGAGTTTTTAGATTGGCTGTGGCTTGTACTGGAGAATATGCTGTAGCAGCCACTGGTTCAGCTGCTCCTACTATTGCACAGACACTTTCAGCAATTGTAACATCAGTAAACAGAGTAAATGGAGTCTATGAGCAGGAAGTTGCTTCAAGACTGGTATTGGTGGATAATGAAACAAATGTTGTTTTTACAAATGCTGCTACTGATCCTTTTAACGGGAATAATGCTGCAGGAACATTAATTAATGAAAGCCAGACTCAGATTGATTTACTGATAGGAAATACTAATTATGACATCGGACATACTTTCAGTACAGGTGGTGGTGGATTAGCCGGATTAGGAGTAATCTGCAATGCAACCAATAAAGGAAGAGGAATTACCGGTTCCCCTAACCCTGTTGGTGACCCTTACGATATTGATTATGTAGCGCATGAAGTAGGACATCAGTTTGGAGGTCCGCATACTTTTAATGCAACTACAGGAAGCTGTGGAGGAGGAAACCGAAGTGCTGCCAATGCCGTAGAGCCCGGAAGCGGAATTACGATTATGGCATATGCCGGAATTTGTGGAAGTACAAATAACTTGGCTTCTAACAGTATTCCTACTTTCCATACCAAATCATTCCAGTCTATTACAGCGAAAGTTCAGTCAACAACATGTCAGGTGACCATTCCTTCTAACAATTTTCCGCCTTCTGTAAATGCCGGAGGTGATTATACCATCCCTAAGAGTACACCGTTCAGATTAGAGGGATCTGCTACAGATATAGACAATAATCCGCTTACTTACAGCTGGGAACAGAATGATGTAGGACCAGCAAGTGATTGGAATGCCCCAACAGGGAATGCTGCTATATTCAGATCATATGTGCCTGTAACCGTTCCTTACAGATATTTCCCGAAACTTACAGACGTGATCAATGGAACGGTATCCAAAGGAGAAGTTAGACCAGCCTATGCCAGAACCATGGAGTTCAGACTGACTGTAAGAGATAATAATGCAGGTTGTGCAGGAGTTACGAATGATGATGCTATTATTACTGTTGATGGAAATTCAGGACCGTTCAATGTAACTGCACCTACTACAGCGGTAAACTGGGCAGGTAATTCTACTCAGACCATAACATGGGATGTAGCGAATACAACTGCTTTCCCTATAAATTGTGCTACTGTAAATATTTTCCTTTCCACAGACGGAGGTCTTACGTATCCAACACTTATTTTAGGTTCCACTGCAAATGATGGCTCTGAGACCGTTACCATTCCTAATGTAACGACCACGCAGGCCAGAATTATGGTAGCAGCAGAAACGAATGTATTTTATAATATTAACCCTATTAATTTTACCATCACTCAAACACTGGGTGTGAATGAAATTGCTACAAATAAAGATGTATTCGTGGTATATCCTAATCCAAGTAAAGGGCTTCTGAATATTAAATTTACCAATTCAAATGAAGTGTATGATATGACTGTATACGATGTAAGCGGAAAATTAGTATTCACTCAGGCTAATAATAAATTGAACCATGATAAAGTAGGTACTTTTGATTTGTCTCAGTTGGTGAAAGGTGACTATCTGATTAAAGTTAAATCTAAGAATATAGAGAAAACAATCAAGTGGATTAAAGAATAAAGAATCCATTTACTGAAATAAAAAAGGCTGTCTTCAATTGAGGACAGCCTTTTTACTTTTTTATAAAGATTAAACGACTTTTAAATAGTTTTTGTTTTTTACCAGCCACAGACCGATAAAGGTCAGCAGTCCGTTAAGAACAATCAGTTCCACACCGATTTTGTAATCGGTATAAGTGGTAACAGCAAGATTGATCAAATAGGTAAGTACAGGTGCTAAAATAGTTACTGCAAGGATGGAATATTTTCTGGAGATCTGAAACTTTGTGAAAATTCCAAAAGCAAAAAGGCCTAAAAGCGGTCCGTAGGTATATCCTGCAATTTCCATGATCAGGTAAACAATAGATTTGTCATTCAATGATTTGAAAACCATGATCAGAATAAAGAAAACTACGGTGAAAATCAAATGCACTTTCATACGAAGACGTTTCTTTTCTTTTTCAGTTTTGGTTTTATCTTCATTAAGGTTTAATAAATCTACACAATACGAACTGGTTACAGCCGTTAAAGCACCATCTGCAGAAGGGAACAACGCTGAGATCAATCCGATAATGAAAATAACGGAAATCATCATTGGGAAATGCCCCTGAAGTGATAAAGCCGGGAAAAGGTCGTCTCCCATTATATTTTTAATATTTCCGGCACTATCTTTAAATCCGAAAATATTCGTCACTGTTTCAGAGTTCAGAGTTCCATATTCTGCTCCGTGCTGTAATGCAAAAAGATAAAGCAGTCCTCCCAGGAATAAAAATGCAAGGTTCACGATAAGAAGTGTTCCTGCAAAGGTCAGCATGTTTTTCTTTGAATTCTTAAGATTGTCTACAGAGATATTTTTCTGCATCATTTCCTGATCCAGCCCAGTCATTGCAATCGTAATAAAAATTCCGCCTAAAATTGTTTTCAGGAAAAAGGTTTTGGAATTAGGATCAAAATTGATGAAATGGGTGTAGTTTTTCTGTTCCAGAATAGTATATGCTTCCCCAAATGATAAATTCAGATTTGATAAAATATAAACGATACATGCTACAAGGCTGATGATCATAAAAGAAGTCTGCAGGGTATCCGTAATGACAATTGTCTTTACACCCCCTTCAAAAGTGTACAGAAGGACCATCAGCAAAAGAATAAGAGAAGTTACCCAAAATGGAACTCCCAGTCCTTCCAGTAAGAATATCTGTAAAACATTGACGACCAGATATAATCTTGCCGTAGCACCAATTGCTCTTGAAATAATAAAGAAGATAGAACCTATTTTATGAGCTTCTACATTGAATCTTTTCCCCAGATAGGTATAAATAGAGGTGAGGTTCATCTTATAATAAAGCGGAAGCAATATGGCTGCAACGATAAAATATCCGATGAAAAATCCGATGACCATCATATAGTACTCAAAACCTCCGTAAATATATTCGGAGCCGGTCATTTTTCCTACAGTTCCCGGAACGGAAATAAAAGTAACTCCACTTAAGCTGGTTCCTATCATTCCGAATGCAACGAGCCACCATTTACTCTTTTTATTACCGATAAAAAATGACTGGTTATCAGAATTACGGCTGGTGAAATAAGAAATCACCAAAAGGCCGATAAAATAGATGAAAACAAATAGCAAAAGGATAGTTCCTGAATTCATGCTTGATTTTTAAATTTTAGCAAATATATAAAAAAGATCAGTCGTGAATCATGAATTTAAAATACTGTTAGTTTTAGAACAAATTGTGATTATTAATTTGCTTTACAGTCTGTAATTTGCATAAAAATAAAAAACCTTCCAGAAATACTCTGAAAGGTTTGTATTGTAAGGGTGGAAAACAGTGGTTAATTCACTAAAACATCCTGAAGTTCCTCACTTTTCTGGAAACTTGCCTTAGCAAAAGGGCAGAGGGGAATAATCTTTTTCCCATTTTTTCTGGCAAAATCCACTGCAGCCAGAAGCATTTCCTTACCTACACCTTTTCCGTTGTAGGCTTCTTCCACCTCGGTGTGGTCTATAATAAATCTTTCTTCTCCCGCCCAGGTATATGTCATCACTCCTGCGCTACTTCCATCTATGAAAGCTTCAAAACTTCCGTGTTTCTCGTCGTTGTTTTGTTTTACTTCGATCATGTTATGAGAATTTAGTTAGTATTTCTATGTCGTTGGTTAATATTTTATGAACTGGGCATGCATCAGCAATGGTGTGCAGTCTTTTCAGCTGCTCATCATCCAGAATACCTTCAAAGCTGATATCTCTTTTGAAAACCGCTCTTTTTGTTAATGGGAAATTTTCAAGCTCTACTTCTACATTGATGTTTTCTACATCCCATTCCTTTCTTTCAATATACATTCTCAAGGTAGCTGCTGTACAGCTTGCCAGTGACGTAGCCAGAATTTCCATTGGGTTAAAACCTTTGTTCTGTCCGCCTTTATCAATCGGTTCATCCGTAATGATCTTATTTTCGCCGGCTGTTACTTCTGTATAATATTTTGTTTTTCCTAAACTTGCTTTTACCGTTACCGCCATTATTTTTCTGTATTGAATTTATAACTTAATGCGCCTGAAGGGCATTGGTCTATCTGTGTTTTAAGTTCTTCCGGGCTTGCATTCTCTGCTTTTATCCAGGGTCTTTCTTTAGGATTGTAGACTTTGGGAAGCAATTTTACGCATACAGCCGAGTGGATACACTTTTGAGGCTGCCAGATGACGGTGATGTTACCGTTGGGATATTCGTGTGTTTCCATATCAATTTTCTTTTAATGATTTTTCGATTCTTCTGTCCGGAATCAGCCATATAAGAGCCACTAGATAATAAAAACCTATGGCAATATAAGGATAAAAAAACGAAGTAGCGATGCCAAGAACATAAAAAATAATAGAGATATATTCTTTATATTTCGAATGGATGGCCTCTTTCAGCTTTGAATCTTCCCCTTCGCACCGGATAATGACATGCTCCATAATGGTATAGGCAATTGCCGCCATAATGAGTCCGATCCCGTATACTGCAACAGGATTTTTAGCAAAACCGGTGGTTCCGATCCATTCTGTAGCAACAGGCATCAGAGAAAGCCAGAACAGCAGGTGGAGATTGGCCCAAAGAATGCTGCCATTTACTTTTTTTACCGTCTGAAACAAGTGATGATGATTGTTCCAGTAGATTCCTACATAAATAAAACTGAAAATATAAGCCAGGAACTTAGGAAGGAGAGGTTTGAGACTGGTCCAGCTATTTCCTTCCGGTACTTTCAGTTCAAGTACCATAATGGTGATAATAATAGCAAGGACACCGTCACTGAAGGCCTCTAATCTTCCTTTAGTCATTGGTTTTAACCTGATTTTTAAAGTTTTGTATTTTACCTTTCAGATCATTCAGCATATCCGGATTGATGACTCCGCTTTCCATATCAAAATTTTCATAAAACTTAGGCAATGAAAAAGTTTCCTTGATATCTGCTGCAAACTGTGGGAAAAATGTTTTTGCCGTATTCATTACATTTCCTCCGCCATAGCCTCCCGGAGAAGTGCTCATCAAAAACATTGGTTTATTCTGAAATACTTTTACATTAATTCTGGAAGACCAGTCAAAAACATTTTTAAAAGCTGAGCTGTAAGAACGGTTGTGTTCCGCAAGAGAGCAGATGATCACATCACATTCATCAATAACTTTTAAAAAATGATGGGCTTCATCCGGAAAACCTTTCTTTTCAAGGTCTACAGAGAATACAGGCATAGTGAAATTGTTGAGGTCGATCAAATTGATTTCATCTTCCTGAAAATCTTTCAGAACAAACTTTACCAGTTCCCTGTTGATAGAAGTGGAAGACGTACTTCCGGCAAATGCTAATATTTTCATGGTTTGAACTGAAATTATTTTCTGTTTAAAATAGCCTTTGGAAGCGGAACGTATTCATTTTCATCTCCCGGAACCAAAGGAAAAGCTTCGTGATTCTGGTCATTCCAGTTTACTTTTGCCTGATCAAGTAATTCCTTATCAGAGTTAACAAAATTCCAGAATATAAAACGTTCTTCATCGAATGGCTCACCTCCGAAAAGATAAACTGTTCCGTTTTCGCTCATATCAAACTCGCAAAGCTTGGTATCTTTAGCGATCATCAGCTGTTTTGAACCATAAGAATTTCCTTCTGTGGTAACCGTTCCATCCAGAACATACATTGCAGCTTCTCCGTAAAGATCTTTTCCGATGCTTATTTTTTTAGCCTCTTTTGTTTTTATTTCGATGAAAAATAACTTGCTGTGTACAGGAACCGGAGATGTTCTGCCAAATGCTTCACCAGCAATTAGTTTATACTGAATACCATCTTCTTCCCACACCGGAATCTCATCAGCTTCAATATGATGAAATGTAGGCTCAGACTGTTCAAGATGTTTCGGAAGTCCCACCCAGATCTGGAATCCATGAAGTCTTTTATCGGTGTGTCTTAAATATTCAGGGGTTCTTTCCGAATGTACAACTCCTTTTCCGGCAGTCATCCAGTTGACAGCACCCGGTTTTATTTCAAGAGCACTTCCAATACTGTCTCTGTGGAAAATAGAACCTTCCAGCAGATACGTTAATGTGGATAATCCGATATGGGGATGAGGGGGAACATCAAGGTTCTGATAATCCTTCAATTCTGAAGGTCCCATGTGATCTATAAAAACAAAAGGGCCAACCGCTCTTTTCTCACGGAAAGGCAGAAGCCTTCCTACCAGAAAATTTCCGATATCTGCTGCTTTTTCTTCAATGATAAGTCCAATATTTGACATGATGATGTGATACTTTTTTTAATGTTAAATAAATAGATTGAGGGGTTTTACGGGAAATTTAAAGTTTGTCATATCCTTCAAATTTCTCATCCACAATACGTTTCCATTCAGGATGTTTCTTGATAAAAGCGAAAACGTAAGGACAGAAGGGAAGAAGCTTTTTCCCGCTTTCTTCGATATAATTGAGCGTTTTCTCTACCACAGCTGCTGCTGCACCTGTTCCTGCCAGTTCAGGATCTGCTTCAGTGTGTACCAAAGCAATCTGGTGTGTTGTCTCACGGTAATCTATAAATGCATAATGCCCGTTGAATTCTATTTCAAATCTTTTTTCCGCTTTTACAAGAGGTATATTTTCAAATTCTGGTTTCATAATTTTTGAATTAAGGATTGCCTGCTTCTGTAATAGAGCAAAGCTTATTTGTTATCATAGCTAAACCTTACAGGTTTTCAAAACCCATAAGGTTTGCAATTATATAAAGTTAATAAAAAAGGAATTACCTAAGATTAAGATAAATTTAATTCTTTTAATCTTCAAGATATCCGAATTTTCCGGTGTTGAAATCCTCAAAAGCCTGCATGATTTCCTCTCTGGAATTCATTACAAAAGGGCCATGAGGGTAGATCGGTTCATTAATAGGCTCACCACTGATAATTAAAACAACAGCATCTTCTTTTGCTTCAATAGTGAAAGTTTCACCTTCATTTTTAAATAATGCAAAATGATCAGCCTTCACGGTTTCTTCACCGTTGACGGTAATGCTTCCTTCAATAACCAAAGCTGCAGTATTGAAATGAGCCGGAAAATTAAAATCAGCTTTTCCACCTGCTTTAAGTTTGGCATTCATCATATGAACCGGTGTGAAAGTACTTGCAGGACCTTTATGACCGTCATATTCGCCGGCAATTATTTCTACAAAACCATTTTCACCTAAATCTACTCTTTCCATTTTAGAATTTTCGATAGCCTGATATTTCGGGCAGCTCATTTTATCTTTTGCCGGAAGATTTACCCAAAGCTGAACCATCTGAAAAATTCCTCCTTCTTTTGCCCATGTTGTTTCATGGTACTCTTTATGAAGAACTCCTTTTGCTGCGGTCATCCACTGAACGTCACCTTCTCCTATAACACCGCCGCCGCCAGCACTGTCATGGTGTTCTACTTTTCCGCTATACGCTATTGTTACTGTTTCAAAACCTCTGTGCGGATGAACTCCCACTCCTCTTGGTCTGTCGGAACCATTGAAATGAAATTTTGAATTGTAATCAAGCATAATAAACGGGTCCATTCTTTTCATATCTAATCCGGATACTCCCGGAATAAAATTATGAACCCTGAATCCATCGCCTACAAAGTGTGCAGGTCTCGGAGATACTACGATTTCTATTTTTTTAGTTGCCATCACATTGTTGATTATGTTAACAAAATTACCATAGTTATATGCGAAAAGCATTGATCTGTGTTAAGTTCGTAGGAAACGTAGAAAGGCAAAATGTACAGCGTGAAGTTTCAAATTTACCATTTTAAGTTTCATTCTTTAATCTTCCTTCGACTTCATATTCTTTCCATCTGAAATGTGTAGCCTTCTGAAAACAAATCCTGATAAAATTGTCAATATTCCTACCGTGAGAAATGTGAGTCGAAAGGCATTGTGAATTTCACCATTAATAAGATCTGTATTTTCAAACAGCTTTAAAACAATCAGTCCGAATGCAATTCCGAAACCAATAGCCAGCTGTTGATTCACTGAAATTAAAGAGTTTCCGCTGCTGGTCTGAAAATTCCGAAGGTCAGCAATAGAAATGGTGTTCATAGAGGTGAACTGTATAGAGTTGAAAAAACCTAATACTGCGATAATGGGAATAAACCAATATAAGGAAGTATGTATATCAGGTATAGCGAGCAGGCAGATCAGCGTTCCGATGATGAATGTATTGATCATTAAAGTCTGACGATAGCCATATTTATCGAGAATTTTAATCACCGATGATTTCCCGAAGATTGCCGTTAAAGCCATGGGAGCAATAATCCAGCCTGAAGTTACTGCTGACTGTTTATATGCAATCTGAATCATCAGGGGAAGCAATAACGGAACAGAACTGATTCCTAATCTGGTGGCCAGGTTTCCCACGATACCTACCCGAAAAGTTCTCACCTGAAAAAGGTTTAACGGGAAGATAGGATTTCCTCCTCTTTTAGCATGTTTGTAATAATAATACAGAAACAGGAAGCCCATAATGAATACAAGTAAAACAGGAGTGATATTCTGCATGTCCCCAAAAAGTTCCAGTGAAACGGAAAGCAGGAGGGAGGCCGCTGCAAAAATTAAAAAGCCTTTTAAATCAAAATCAACATCATCCGACTTGTAATTGGGCATGAATTTTAATCCTAAAAGAATTCCTAAAACACCAATCGGGATATTGATCAGAAATATCCAGTGCCATGAAAGGTAATCTACCATATAACCTCCGACTAACGGACCAAGTACAGGACCAATAAGAGCCGGAATAATGGCAAAGTTCATTGCTTTAAGGAGTTCACTTTTATCAAATGTTTTGATTAATGCCAGCTTTCCGACAGGAGTCATTAAACTTCCTCCGACTCCCTGGATGACCCTTGAAATTACCAAATGGGTAAGATTCTGAGACAAGGAACAAAACAAGGAACCTAAGCTGAACAGTACCAACGAGAAAATAAATACTTTTTTGGTCCCGAACCGGTCTGCCAGAAATCCGCTGGCAGGCATGAAAACAGCTAATGTAAGAACATAACTGATAATGGCGTTCTGCATATTAAGCGGAGATTCGTGCAGATCTTTTGCAATAGAAGGCAGGGAAGTATTCAGGATGGTTGAATCCAGCATCTGCATAAAAATAGCGGTAGCCAGAATCAAAGGTAATATTTTCTTTATGGATGTCTGTGGTGTGCTTGTTTCTGTCATTTCGTATAGGCTGAACCGTTAAAAACGTCCAGACTTATTTTATTTGAAGAATCTGCTTGCTTTAAGCAGGTTGATCTTTAGATAAAGAAATCCATATAAAATTAAAAAAGTCCTGTGAGATTTCACAGGACTTTTTGATTTATTTTCTAGGCTTTTCTACTCCTTTCCATTCATCACCGGCTTTTCTATACTGGCTTAAAGTGAAAGTTTTGAAATCCTTTGTTTTGTATTCGATGTTATCGGTATTCTGCTCAAATGGCATGATGTAATAATATTCGATATCTGTCTTATCAGATTTGTTTCCTTTTTTTACACTAGGAACATATTTTGAAAACTTATAGCTTGGAAGATATTGTTTCAGTCTTGCATAGAAAGCTTTGTCTTCTTTTTCGCTAGGAATGATATCTACAATATTCAAATCATCTTTTTTCTTGTCAATCCAAAGATAATATGTCTTTTCCTCTCCCATATTTCTGTTGAAAGAGTTGAAGGCAAATAATTCTTTCGGTACAAGTTCCTTTATTTTCTCAGGATCAACCTTTGTGTAGTATTGTCCTTTTGAAGGATCTACATAGGTTTCAAGATTGTACATCAAAACAGAATTGTTTTCAAATTTCTTATTTTTAAAATATTGATTTAAAGATAATTCTGCAGTTGCTCTAAGTTCTTTACCTCTGGCATCCAATTTTTTTGTTGGATTCTGAGGGTTTACATATTTTACGAATTCATATAAAACGACAGGTTTTATATCTTTAAGGTGAGGATACGTTTTTAGCTGCTCTGCTTTTACAAGCCAGTAGAATTGCTGGTAGTAATCATCTTTATCTTGATCTTTCACGCTCTTATAAGCCAAAGCAAGCTTCTTCGAATTCAGATATTTGCCATATTTTCCTTGTCCAAAAGCAAAACTTATGGCTAATAAGGCAAATAAAACAGTAAGGTTTCTTCTCATTTTTTTATAATTGATATTTTCGTTTTCCAAATATAATTATTTATTAGATATTATTTTGGATTGTCAGTTAAATTATGCCATATTGTTATTGTTAATTCAAAAGAAAATCCTGTATTACTACAGGATTGATAAATTATAACTGAGGAAGTTAGGTGTTTGAAGCGATGAAATTAAATATCAATAGTCAATTTTTGCTTCGCAAAATGAATGGTGAATGATTAACAGCAGATCAGAAAATACCTCTGTATTGATGGTTCTTAATCTCGAATCTCGCAACCCGAACCACATAACAAAATTGACAAGCACAGCGGATTGACGATTGACTATTCACTAATCAACCCCTCTAGTATGAAGTTTCATGTACTTTCACCGCTCTTCCGCTTGGATCATTCATTTTTTTGAATGCTTCATCCCATTCTAAAGCGATAGGAGTGGAGCAGGCTACAGATGGAACAGAAGGTACGGTAGCAGCTGCTGTTTCACTTGGAAAATGTTCTTCAAAAATAGTTCTGTATCTGTATTCTTCTTTGTTTTGAGGAGTGTTTAGCGGGAATCTGAATCTTGCGTTAGCCATCATTTCATCCGTCACTTCTTTTTCTGCAACTTCTTTTAAGGTATCGATCCATGAGTAGCCTACACCATCTGAGAACTGTTCTTTCTGTCTCCAGACAATAGAATCAGGAAGCATATCTTCAAAGGCTTTTCTCAATACCCATTTTTCGATTTTTCCTTCAGCCGTATTGATCATTTTATCTTTTGGGTTAAGAGTCATGGCAATATCCATAAATTCTTTGTCCAGAAAAGGAACTCTGCCTTCAATTCCCCAGCTCATTAGTGCTTTGTTGGCTCTTAAGCAGTCATACAGGTGAAGTTTGCCTAATTTTCTTACCGTTTCATCGTGGAATTCTTTTGCGTTTGGAGCTTTGTGGAAATATAAATAACCACCGAATAATTCATCAGAACCTTCTCCTGAAAGCACCATTTTTATTCCCATAGACTTAATTACTCTTGCCAGAAGATACATCGGGGTGGATGCCCTGATTGTTGTTACATCATAAGTTTCCAGGTGATAAATTACATCGCGTACAGCATCCAGCCCTTCCTGAACGGTAAAGTTAACTTCATGGTGAACAGATCCGATGTGTTTTGCAGCTGTTTGTGCAGCAGCCAGATCGGGAGAACCTACAAGTCCTACAGCAAAACTGTGAAGTCTTGGATACCAGGCTTCCTGTGTGTCTCCACTTTCAACTCTCTGGCGGGCAAATTTTGCGGTAATCGCTGAAATCACTGAGGAATCCAAACCTCCGGAAAGAAGTACACCATAAGGAACATCACTCATCAGTTGTCTGTGAACAGCATCCTCAAGACCCTTTCTTAATTTTGCGATATCTGTTTCGTTTTCTTTCACATGATCAAAACTGTCCCAGTCTCTTGTATACCATTGCTGGAGTTCAGCGCCGTCCGGACTGTAAACGAAATGTCCCGGTAAGAATGTTTCAATTTTTTTACATACTCCTTCAAGTGCTTTCAGTTCAGAAGCTACATAATAGTTTCCGTTTTTGTCCCAACCTTGATAAAGAGGGCATATTCCCATATGATCACGGGAAATAAGGTAGATGTCGTTTTCAGTGTCATATAATGCGAAGGCAAAAATCCCGTTCAGTTTTTCAACGAAATCTTTTCCGTACTTTCTGTAAAGAGCAAGGATTACCTCGCAGTCAGATTGAGTCTGAAACTCATAATCAGGAAATTCTTCTTTTAATTCTCTATGGTTGTAGATTTCACCATTCACGGCTAATACTACTTTTCCGTCTTTTGTAAATAAAGGTTGTTTTCCAGAGGTAGGATCTACAATGGCAAGTCTTTCGTGAGAGAAAATTACTTTTTCGTCCTGAAAAACGCCGCTCCAATCCGGTCCTCTGTGACGGATTTTTTTTGACATTTCCAACACCTGAGGTCTTAATACTTCAGTTTTCTGTTTGGCATCAAATAAACATACAATTCCACACATAATTTCTATTATTTATGTGACAAAAGTAGAAGGGATGTTTATAAATAACAATGAAAAATATTTAAAAGCGAAAATTTTTAATCAATTAATTATTTAAAGTTAAAAATATTAACTATTCTTTGAAATTAACATGTTTTTGATTAATTTTTTTCGTTGAGCCGAAATTGATGGTTTTCCATACAAAATAAAAATGACATATTTATTAATCTATGGTAATTAATTATATGAATTTTAACCCTTACTTTGTGGCTCGAAATAATTTTTTTTCATCATTTGTGTTTTTACCTTCTTGCAATTCTCATGCAAGAAGGTTTTGTTTTATTGTACCCCAAGTAACGTTCCCGAAACATTCCATGAGCTGAAACTTGTGCCTTCGGAAGCTCCCTGAGAAATTTTCACCTGAATCGTATGTTTTCCGGCTTTCAAATCTCCAAGAGGAATGAAGTTAGGATTGGTAACTGTTCCCGGACACCAGTTTGATCTGCTGAGGTCTGATGAAGAAAGACCGTCCTGAAAATTTCCTGATGCCGGATTGTACAAACGGTACGAACCACAGTCTGTTCTCCATGGGACGAATGAAAATACCGGATTTCCATCAACGAAAATAGAGTTGGCTTTAGGAACAAACTCATCTCCGTTTTCCCAGCCTCCATGTCCGGTTGTAGTATATCTTAACTGAGCATTTTTCAAATCTTTATTTAAAGTGAAATTAACAAGGAGTCCTTTATCCTGATTGAACATCGTAGAGTAGTCCTGCCCGGCCATTTCCATAATATTTAAAGTATTGAATAATGGTATCGCTGTATTGTTTTTATTAACTGTCTGATCACTCTTGTGAATGGTGATATCAAGGCTTACTTTATGTCCGCCTTTGTCATAGTTGCCAATAAATGTACCTACCCAAATTTCTTTTCCTGATAATGCAGGCTTAAGCTCTGTAATATCCTGCCGGTAAGGACTGATAGTCTGCCAGTTTTTTCCTTTAAGCTGAATATGATTGAACTTCTGGATTCCAAAAGCGGTAAAAAATCTCATCATTTCCGTAGCAGGGCTATAGTTATCGGTAGTTGTTATCCCATAATATTGCTTTCCGTTTCCATTTTCATAGACAGGAAGTGTTTTTGCTCCTTTTTCCAATCCATCAAAAAAAGATTTTTCCTTATCCTGAGGGATGAAAAATACTGTTCCGGTTCTGTCATAGGCATCCCCGTTCGACTGTTGTTTCAGTTCTACAAAAATATTTTCTCCTTCTGTAATCGCAGGGAATTTTACTTTTTTAAGAATGATGGTTCCGTTGGCATATCTTTTTATCTGTTCATCAGATTTTGAGGCATCAGAGAAATTGATGGTTTCATTTTCAAAAACATTCAGCGTAGTAAATCTGCTTTTCCAAAGCAAATCTTTATACCCCAACTGATCCGTTGTCTGTATATTTCCCTTTACTATATTTTCAATTCCTGTATCCTTGATTTTTTTGATCGAACTGGCTGTAATTAAAGAGTTTTTATTTCTTTCGACTTCCAGAACCAGTCCTAAATTCTGTCCTAAAACAGAAGGCCCACCCTTTAGCTTCAAATCATTCGTGTACCAGATCTCAATGGTGTTTGAGTTCACCTTTGTGACTGCTTTTTTACAAGTGTAGCCTAGAATCTTTTTAGTTTCATTGGTGAGTTCAAAATCCTGCTTTCCCACAGACTCAGTATCTGATGTTGAAATAGTAGATCCCGGTTTTAAAAAAGCATATGAAACAATAATGTTTGTTGGCTTTTCTACCTTAGTGATTTCATAAGGGAAGCTGCTTTTTTGTTCTTTGATTGTACTGTTGAGAATGAAATTTTCTTTCTCATTAACCCAAACGATAGTAGAGGGCTGGTCTGTATTTGTTTTTCCGTTATATGAACTGGTATACTGAATTTCATAGGTCTGTGCAGAAAACAGACAGTATAAGAAGATGGCTAGAAAATTGAAAACAATTCTTGTATGCATAAATAAAATGAGTTTGCTGCAAAGTTATTCTAAAGTTTCCAGAGCATAAAACCGGTTTAATCTATACAGTTAGTAGACAATGTGCTTTAAATGTTACAAAAAATGTTACATTTTTTTAGAAAGATTTTTAAATAAAAAAAAACTACTCCAAAAAATAGAGTAGTTTTATATATTGTTATTGGGTTTGGATTAAGAAATTCTCTCAATCAAAGCCATATAGAATCCGTCATAACCCTCGCTAGGCATTACTTTTTCATCCTTAATCATTTTGAATCCGGGGTTGTTTTTGATGAATTCGTCTACCTGCAGATTGTTTTCAGATGGAAGGATAGAACATGTTGCATATACCATTTTTCCTCCTTTTTTAAGCATTTTAGAATAGTCCTGAAGGATTTGCTGCTGTTCTTTTTTAATTCTGTCAATAAAGTCCTGATCAATTTTCCACTTACTGTCCGGATTTCTTTTTAAAACTCCAAGACCAGAACATGGGGCATCAATCAGAAGTCTGTCAGCCTTTTCATGAAGACGTTTGATTACTTTATTATCGGCAATCATACGGGTTTCAATATTGTGGGCGCCAGCTCTTTTGGCACGACGCTTCAATTCGGCAAGTTTCCACTCGAAAATATCCAGGGCAATAATCTGGCCTTTGTTTTTCATTAATGCTGCTAAGTGAAGTGTTTTTCCTCCTGCACCTGCACATGCATCTACCACTCTTTGTCCTTCCTGCACATCAAGGAAATAACCAATCTTTTGAGAAGAAGCATCCTGAACTTCAAATAATCCTTCTTTAAACGCTGTGGTAAGAAAAACATTCTTCTTCTCTTCTAACTGAACAGCATCAGGATAATTTTTAATAGGAAAAGAAACAACACCTTCATCAGTAAGGTCAGAAATAAGTTCTTTTGTTGTTGTTCTTAAAGAATTTGCTCTTAAAACAGTGGGTGCCTGCTCATTCAAAGCAATCATTTCTCTTTCCCATTTAGCTCCAAGTTCTTTTTCAAGAGTTTCAGCAAGCCATTCAGGAATAGAATGCTCTATTGCTTTTGTAGGAACTGTATTCTTTTTAAGTTTGGTAAGAATGTCGGCAATTTTGATTCCGTCAAATTCTTCAAACTTTTTATAATTGGTTTTACTCCAAAGTAAATAGGCGATGATAAGCTTGTAAATGTTGTTGGGCTTTACACCTTCCCCCATATAATATTCAAGACGTTTTTTCCAACGGATAATATTGTAAAAAATTTCAGAAACAACAGCTCTGTCCTGGCTTCCCCATTTTCTGTTTGCTTTCAAAAGTCTTTCAATAACTTTATCTGCATATTTGTTTTTCTCAAAAAATGTCTCCTGTAAGGCATCGTGAATTCCGATTGCCAAGTTTCTGTGAATAAGTTCCATAAGTTTGCTTCGCTGTTTGAATCTGCAAAAATACGACTTTTAATTGAGAGTTTGGAATTTGGGATGTGAGAGTTTAAGAATGGCAGGCTGATGGTGATAGTGAATGGTCAATCCGCTTAGCTTGTAGATTTTTATAAGTATAAATAAATTTTAACGCAAAGACCGCTAAGAAATCTTATAGTTTTTTAAGAAGGATCGCAAAGGCGTTTCACTTAGCAATGATTAAACTGATATTCTGGCTGAACGAAGTGACTTTGCGAACGAAGTATAATATTTTTAATCAAGCTTTGCGAACGATAGCGTTTAGTTTGACTTTTCAACAGTAATTATACTGCACTTGACTTCAACCTCCAAAAAGCTCTACCTTTGCAAAAAATTAAAAATATGAGTGATACAGTACTTTGTCCGAAATGCAGCTCTGAGTTTACCTATCCGAGCGATAATATGATGGTCTGTTCCCAGTGTTTCCACGAATGGGATCCTGCAGAAGCGGCTACTGAAGCAGCTAACGAAGGAAAAATATTAGATTCAAATGGAAACGAACTTCAGGATGGAGATTCTGTAGTCGTAGTAAAAGATCTTCCTGTAAAAGGAGCTCCAAAACCGGTAAAAGCAGGAACCAAAGTGAAAAATATCCGTTTAAGACCAGGAAGTGATCATAATATTGACTGCAAAATTGATGGTTTCGGGGCAATGGCTCTTAAATCAGAGTTTGTAAAGAAAGCATAAGAAATTACTGTTTTCTTATGTCTTAAAAATAAGAAAAGGAAAAAATTGGACAGTGTAATCTTTCTAAGACTTAATTGCAAGATTGCTAATGTCCGTCTGGAAGGCAGAAAGAGAAATAACCAAAAATTTCCTTAAGCTTTGGAAGTACAAATGTAAGAAAAAGTTTGAATAACCAATTCTTATGTTTGTATTTTTTTTATAGATAAGTGTAAGTAAATGTATAAGTTATGTAAAACACAGAGAAAAGGGAAAATGTCCCGTATATAATAATAGCCCTGCCTTTTTGTCTTTAAATAAATGAAATATTTATAGATCCTGATATGCTCTCATCTGTATAAACTACAAGTTCTTTTTCCTTTGTTCTTAGCTTATTCCAATAATAGTTTCCTGCAAATCTGCTTTCCAGAACTTCGGCTTCGAGGCCGGATTCTGTAATTTTGATTTCTTTGGGATAATAAGAGAATTTGGGAAGCTGGAAGTCTTCAGCCTCGTTTTCACTGAAAATATTCACTTCTCCGAATAATTTTGCAACATAAGAGTTGTAAGGGTGTCTGTAGGTCTCTTCCGGACTGTCATTCTGAATTAGTCTTCCGTCCTGAAGAATAACAATCTGATCCAGCCACGGCATAATCTCCTGAAGTTCGTGAGTAGAGATAATTAAAGAAACTCCATGCTGCTTTACATATCTGAAAAGTCTTTCTCGAAGCTCAATTTTTCTCGGAAAATCCAGATTACTGAATGGTTCGTCTAAAATCAGGAGCTTTGGAAGTACAGACAATGCTCTGGCAATGGCCACTCTCTGCTGTTGTCCACCACTTAAATATTTGGGAAGTACGTTCGCAAATTCCTGAAGACCCACCACTTCCAGAAGTTCCGTTACGGTTTCTTTTTTTTGTTTTAAATTGATATTAGAAATAAACTTTCCTACGTTTTCGGCAACTGTAGCATAAGGCATAAGATCAAAATTCTGTGCTACGAATTTCATTTCCGGTTCTCCGGGAACAAGATTTCCTTTCGGTCCCAAAAGCTTTGTTCCGTTAAAAATAATTTCTCCACTTTCCCAATCAAGAAGACCATAAATAAGATTGAGAAGAGTGGATTTTCCGCATCCGCTTTCTCCTGCAAGAGCTATAATTCTGTTTTCTTCAAACCTTAGATTAAGGTTCTGAAACAGGGGATTTTCTTTGTTATGAGAGAAAAATAAATTGTTTATTTCTAATAGCATATTACAAATGTAAGGTTTTTATGAAAACATAATTTTTTTTATTATATTAGCGGAACTAATAAAAATAAATCAAAAATGAGAAAAAAACTGTTTTCGATAGCGATTCCTGCTTTATTCGTTGCTGCTGTAATGGTTTCTTGTAAAAAAGATAAACCGCTTACCAGTGAGAGTAATGAGGTGACGACTACCAAAGAAGGTAGCCAGTTCACTTTGGATACGCTAAACAGTAAAGTTGAATGGAAGGGATATAAAGTTTTTAAATCTGAGAATACAAGTCATTTTGGAACAATCAGGTTTGAAAGCGGAGATGTGACAGTGAAAGACGGAAAACTGGAAAGCGGAAAATTCGTTGCTGATATGAACTCATTAACTTCTGTGGATTTGAAAGACAGTCCGGAAGATATGGAAAAATTAAATGGCCACCTGAAGAGCGGCGATTTCTTTGAAGTTGAAAAATTTCCAACGGCTTCTTATGAAATTACAAAAGTTACTCCGGCTACAGAAGGTGATTATAATACTCTTTTGGATGGTAATTTAACAATTAAAGGAATTACAAAATCCGTTCAGTTTAAGGCTAATGTTTCTGTAAAAGACGGAGTGGTAAGTGTAGCTACTGAACCAAAGGATATCAAAAGAGAAGAGTTTGGGGTGAAGTTCCAGGCTCCTGCTGAAAACGGTGTGATTAAAGACGAGGTGACTCTTCAGATCAACGTTAAAGCTTTAGAAAAGAAATAATTTTTTTATTTAAGTGAAATAAGTGATTGAAGTCTGCCTCCCGAAAAAGAGGCAGATTTTTTTTTGACGGACTTATTATTCAACTTAAAATCGTATTTTTGCAAAACATTTTGAAAGGGTAAAATAATGATAGAAAAGATAGAAGAACTACTGATCGAAGTAAACGGCTTCAATGCTACCTCTAGGGAAGATATCGAAAACTTCCGAATCAAGTACAACGGTAAAAAAGGGGTTCTTAATGATTTTTACGAAACATTAAAAGAAGTTCCTAACGACCAGAAGAAAGATTTCGGACAGAAGATCAATACTTTGAAACAGGCAGTTGCTGTAAAATTGGAAGATTTGAAAAATTCTTCTGAATCTTCTGTTGTCGTAGAAAAAGAAGATCTTACAAGACCTGAATTTCCATTGGAATTGGGTTCAAGACACCCAATTAATCTGGTGAAAAACAGAATTATTGAAATCTTTAAATCTATTGGTTTTGCAGTAGCAGACGGACCAGAGATTGAAGATGACTGGCATAACTTTACGGCACTTAATCTTCCGGAATATCACCCGGCAAGAGATATGCAGGATACATTCTTTATTGAGCAGAATCCTGATATTCTTTTGAGAACACATACATCTTCTGTACAAACTCGTTTTATGGAAGAAAATCAGCCTCCAATCAGGATTTTATCTCCGGGAAGAGTTTTCAGAAATGAAGCCATCTCTTCACGTTCTCACTGTATCTTCCACCAGATTGAGGGATTATATATTGATGAGAATGTAAGTTTTGCAGATTTAAAGCAAACAATCCAGTTCTTTACTACTGAACTTTTCGGAAAATCTAAGATCAGAATGAGACCTTCTTTCTTCCCGTTCACTGAGCCGAGTGCTGAAATTGATGTGTATTGGGGATTAAACTCTGAAACAGATTACAGAATTACAAAAGGAACAGGATGGCTGGAGATCATGGGATGCGGAATGGTAGACCCTGCCGTACTGAAAAATGTGAATATCGATTCTGAGAAATATTCAGGATATGCATTCGGAATGGGAATTGAAAGAATTACAATGCTTCTTTACCAGATGAGTGACATCAGAATGTTCTTTGAAAATGATATCAGAACACTCGAACAGTTCAAAACACTATAAAAAATCAAACCTCCGGAGCTCCGGAGGTTTTTTGTTTTTAATTACTGACCTAAGAAACAAAACGTAATTAAAAACTAATCTTATTGAAAAATTTACACGTGTCTGTCTCTTATATCTATACTTCGGTTCGGATCCAATGGAAGTATTGACATGCTGCAGCTCTTTTATCTGCCTCTATTATTAAGACAATCCGTGTTAAGGATATATTACATCAGCAATAAAAAAAGCCTGTAAAATTTACAGGCTGTATCTTTAAAAACTTACAATTGTTATTTGCTGAACTTTAAAGGATATTTTACGTTTTTGTAATCATCAATACTGGCTTTCAGTGAACCTACTGCCAGTTCAGCTTTCAACAGCATTGGAATATGATTGGCATCATTGGAAACCCACATAGTTACGCCTTCTTTTTCTTTAAATACTCTTCCGCTTTTTACAGATGGAATAATCTTTAAACAATTGATGGTACCGAATTTTGTCTTTAAATTTTCTGTTCCTGTTACTTTTAACTGAAATGGAAACATCTCGTCATCAATCCATACATTCATATTGATGATGGTTCCCACCTTCAATTCATCCGGGCTTTTACTCCTTAAATAGTAAAAACATGAAAGCATATCCTGAACCCCTTTTACTGATTTTAGAACCTTAGAGCCATTGGCAGGAGTTTTTTTATCTGTTAAAATTAATGTATTATTATCGTGATTAAAAACCGTTTCAAAATGCTGGCGATAGCTTCCTTCACGTACATTTCTGACGTAGAAACTTGGTAATCCTGTTTGGGTATTGATGAAACTTTCATATAAATCTTCCACCTTGAAGAATGCTTTTACGGCGCCGGTAGTCTGTCCTGTTCCTTTTACATACAGATGGGGAATCCCTTTGTAATTGGTCTGTTTTGTAGTAAGGTTCGCTGTTCCTGCGTTAAGGAAGCCGTAATGTATTCTGAGAGTGATAGATTCTCCGTCTGCGATGTTATCAATCTGGGCTGAGCCTAAAAAGAATATAAATACTGCAAAAAGGTTTAAAATTTTCTTCATAACAAGACATTTACAAAAACATTGCCAAATTTAAAATCTTAAATGATAGATATTTGACAAATCTCAGGTTTTTATTTAGAATCAATTAAATATGCTTCGCATTAAAATTAGTAAATTTGCAGTTACATGTATAATTAAATTATCTTAAATATTATGATAACCACTGATATATTGATCATAGGTGCGGGACCTACAGGACTTTTTGCAGTTTTTGAAGCTGGTTTATTAAAAATGAAGTGCCATATTATTGATGCGCTTCCACAGCCAGGAGGGCAGTTGGCAGAACTGTATCCTAAAAAACCTATCTTCGATATTCCAGGTTATCCTTCAGTGAATGCTGGAGAATTGGTGGATAATTTAATGGAACAGATCAAGCAGTTTCAGCCTGGATTCACTTTGGGAGAAACCGCTGTTTCTTATACTAAAGTAGATGATGAATGGTTTGAAGTGATTACCAACAAAGGAACTGTTCACAGATGTAAAGCTATTGCCATTGCCGGTGGTTTAGGTACTTTTGAACCTAGAAAACCTACGATGGATAATATTGCAGATTACGAAGAAAAAGGCCTTGAGTACTTTGTGAAAGAACCTGAGCATTTCAGAAATAAAAAAGTAGTTATTGCCGGAGGTGGTGATTCTGCTCTTGACTGGAGTGTTTTCTTATCAAATGTTGCAAGCGAAGTTACATTGATTCACAGAAGAAATGAATTCAGAGGCGCTTTGGATTCTGTAGAAAAAGTTCAGGACCTGAAGAATCAGGGGAAGATTAAATTAATCACTCCAGCAGAAGTTACAGCTATTAAAGGTGACGGAAAAGTAGAAGCGATCACGGTACAGGTTGATGGTCAAGAAGCTTATGATATTGAAACAGATTATTTTATTCCATTATTCGGATTGACTCCAAAATTGGGAGAGATCGGAAACTGGGGATTAAATATCGAGAAGAATGCAATCGTTGTAAATAACGCTTTAGATTACCAGACGAACATTGACGGAATCTATGCAATTGGAGATATCAACACCTATCCTGGAAAACTGAAGTTGATCCTTTGTGGTTTCCACGAAGCTACTTTGATGTGTCAGAGTGTTTACAACAGACTGAATCCTGGTAAAAAATTCGTATTAAAATATACAACGGTAAGTGGTGTTGACGGATTCGACGGAAGCCGTAAAGAAGCAGAGAAGGCAGTTGTGAAAAAAATTGACTAATTTTGCAGAATTATGTCAGACGTTAATATTAAAATTACCGACAGAGAAGGGGTAACCCATGATGTCGTAGCTCCTACGGATATGTCCATGAACTTAATGGAAATTATCCGTTCCTATGAATTGGCAGAAGAAGGTACTATTGGTGTATGTGGAGGAATGGCGATGTGTGCTTCATGCCAGGTATATGTAATCAATGATCCTGGTCTGGAACCAATGGGAGATGAAGAAGATGCTATGTTGTGTGAAGCTTTCCATGTGAAAGAAAACAGCAGATTGGGATGCCAGCTACATATTGCCGATGCAATGGAAGGGCTCGAAGTGGAAATTGCTCCTTATCCTTAGAAAATATTTTTTAATCTTAATAAGAAACCCGTCCGAGTTTTTCGGACGGGTTTTGTTTTTATATTAATCAATCAAAGATTTAGGGACTGTTTGACCACAAATATATTTCTCGATTGTATTAAATATCGATAATTCATACTCTTCTTTATAATTTGTTTTTTCTAAAAACAAGTGAGGAAATTTTAGCCATAGATCATTAATTGACTTTGGCTCTGAAATAGAAAATAATTTCTTTAATCTTTCACAATATCCTTTTTCTACAATATTTTCAACAGGTAATACATAATTATACATTAAATTTAAATCAGAAAATAATAGTTCCTGTGAAATATGTGTTGATAAATATATAATTCCATCTAGTTTATTTATATAATTTATATTAACTTTTTTTGCTAATAAATCCTTATTAAATTTAAGTAATGAAAAATAAGTTGCTTGAGGTATTATATATTCAGGTTTAAAAGTAAATGTATTATCTGTGAATTTTATTGAAGATGAAATAATTAATGGATATCTTAAAATATCTTCAAATTTTGTTATTTCTAAAGGAGGTGTTAAATCAAATAAAGTCACTTCTTCATTATTCCTTAAAACCGAAAAATTACAAGTTTCTAAACTAGGATTTGAAAGTTCTTCCCAGCATATATAGGAAGAATTTCCTAGATAAAGAGCAGGATGTCCTGATAATGAAAATCTTTGGTTTCCAGTTCTTCGAATTTCTTCAAAAGGAATATGAAACATTTCATTATTTTTGAATTTCTTATTTGGAATATTTGTTCTTAATCTAAAGAATCGTTGTCTTGATGGGATCATTTTATAAAAAATATTTTTTAATCCTACATCTCCGTTAAAAAAAGCGTTATAAATGGTGAGGTAATAATTGATGATGTCTCCTTCTAAAAAAAACTGTATTGACTGTAAAATTTGTTCATTTTGTTGTTTTATCTTTTTTTAAATATATTCTTTTACCTCATGTCTATATATATTTTCATCAATTTCAGCGACTAGGGAATAAAATTCATTTAAATAGTCTTCAGTTATTTTTAAAATACTTCCCGATAAATGTTTATTTTTAAAGGGAGGAAAGGTTTCTTTTACTCTTTTATTAAATTCTATTAGATCCATTTTCAAGTTTGTAAATAATATTAGTTTTTAAATTTCTTCCTTAGAAATCCACTTTCCAACCGTAGGAGCCTGATAATTTCTCATCTTTTCCAGTAAGTCATCTATAGTGTCGCTGATCAGCAGCATATCACTGTTTATCTGCTTCAAGAACCCTTTATCTACCATGGTTTGAACCAGTTTGATCAGATCATCATAAAATCCGTCAATATTCAGAATTCCGATTGGTTTTTTGTGAAGGCCAAGCTGTGCCCAGGTGATCATCTCGAAAAACTCTTCCAATGTACCGTAGCCACCGGGAAGAACGATAACACCATCGCAGAGTTCATTCATTTTGGTTTTTCTTTCGTGCATGGTTTCCACGATGATGAGTTCGGTCAGATTTTTGTGAGCAATTTCTTTGGATTGTAAAAAGTGGGGAAGGACTCCAATGACGTTGCCATTTTCACTCAATGCTGCGTCAGCAATCGTTCCCATCAGGCCAACATCAGCACCGCCATAAATGAGCTGTATGTCTTGTTTAGCTAAGGTTTGTCCCAGCAAAAATGCCTGTTCTTCATAAATTTTATCTGTGCCAAAACTTGAGCCGCAGAATACGGTGATACTTTTCATTGTATAAGGTTTTTTTATGGTTTGGATGCTTCGACAAGCTCAGCATGACATCTCTAATACTAACTTTTTTTTGAGATGAATTTTTAGCTGTGTCATGCTGAGCCTGTCGAAGCATTTTTATTTCAATTAAAACTAAAAATATCCAAAATCATAAGACTTTGGATATTCAATATAGTAATTTTAATGTTCTATTTCTGAGGAATATTGGCTAAAATATCTTTCAGGAAACTCCAGAATTTCTGAGTTGAAGGAATGTTCGCTTTTTCATCAGGAGAGTGAGCCCCTCTGATCGTTGGTCCAAAGCTTACCATTTCCATTTCAGGATAGTTGGCTCCAATGATACCACATTCAAGACCTGCATGGCAAGCTACTACATGAGGTTTTTCAGTGAACTTCTCAGTATAAAGTTTCTCCATCAGCTGTACGATCTCTGAACCTGGTTTTGGCTTCCATCCTGGATATGAACCGCTGAATTCAACATTCATTCCAGCCAATTCTGCTACAGATTTCAATTGTTCTGCCACTGAATATTTTGAAGAATCTACAGAAGATCTTGTAAGGTTTAAAATCTTAAGTTCTCCAACTTTCAATTCTACTCTTGCTACGTTATTAGAAGCTTCTACAAGATCAGCCACATCCGGACTCATTCTGTATACTCCATTATGAAGAGCTTTTAGAGTAAGGATTACTTTTTTAGAATCTCCTTCTGAAATTGCTTTGTCAGAAGACGTGGAGTTCTCAATATTGATCTGAATTCCCGGCTCTACAGTCGCAAATTCTTCTAAAATATCTTTCTTAAGAATCGTTACGTTTTCTATAAATTCCTGAGTATTTCTCACAGAAATTAGAGCTACACCTTCTCTAGGAATTGCATTTCTCAGACCTCCGCTGTCGATAGAAACCAATTCAATATTCTGATTTTCTAAACCGCTGTAAAGAAGTCTACCCAAAATAATATTGGCATTTCCGAAACCTTTATGAATATCCATTCCGGAGTGTCCACCCTGAAGACCTTTTACTTCAAGTCTTACAATTTGTCCTTTTGGAGCTTCTGCAGCATAGTTTTGAGTGATAGTTACGTCAACACCTCCTGCACAGCCAATATCAATCTCATCATCCTCTTCAGTATCAAGATTCAATAGAATTTGTCCTGTCAGTTGCCCTGGCTTTAGTCCTAAAGCACCCGTCATTCCAGTCTCTTCATCAATAGTGAAAAGAGCCTCCAATGCAGGATGTGGAATATCTGAACTTTCAAGAATAGACATAATGGTTGCTACTCCTAAACCATTATCAGCTCCTAAAGTAGTTCCTTTTGCCTTTACCCAGTCACCGTCAATCTCCATTTTGATTCCTTCTGTTTCAAAATCGAAATTAACATCGTTATTTTTCTGGCAAACCATATCAAGGTGCGATTGAAGCACAATAGATTTACGGTTTTCCATGCCAGCAGTGGCAGGTTTCTTAATAATAACGTTTCCTACTTCATCTACCGTAGTTTCCAGTCCTAAATTTTCACCAAATCCCTTGATAAAAGCTATTACTTTTTCCTCCTTTTTTGAAGGTCTTGGAACAGCATTTAATCTGGAGAAATTTTTCCAGATAATCTGCGGTTCTATATTAGATAATTCCATTGAATTTTATTTTTCTCAAATTTACAAAATAAAAAATGCTTCCGTGAGATACAGAAGCATTTTTGTTGTATGATTTCGCTTTTATTAACATCCACACTCTCCATAGATCGGAGTCGTAAATGTAGTTCCGTCTGGTTTCTCTATAGTCAGGGTCCCTTCAAACAGTAAAGCTTCTTCGCCTTTTATTTTTTTACCTTTTACGGAAATTTTGTAATCATCATTTTCTATTTCTTTGGTAAGCAATTCATCTACCTCCATATCACTTGAAGAGATGAGATTCAGAGCCAGTCTTTTGCCATCCAGCATCATGTAAGCAGTTTTTCCGGCATCATCTGCGTAGATGTATCTTTCATTTTCAAAATCAGTTTTGCTTATCGCAAAATAGCAGGAGCATTCTTTAATTTCTTTAGGAAACGGAATGGTTCCCACCAGAATATTTCCAGAAGATGTACCTGTTGAAGCAGAATCTTTTGCAATAGGTAAAGAATCGGCAGAAGGAGAACCTGAAACCGTTTCTTTTTCCTTTTTGCAGGCTACCAATAGAAATGCGGAAAATAAAATGATTAAATATTTCATGTGTTTGTGGTTTTATTATTTTTCTTACCCTCTTGCTCTTTCAAGAAGTGTCATCATTAATAAAGAAAGGATTACTAAACTTTCTTCTTCATCATCAATATCGATCAGTCTGTCCAGCTGGAATCTTCTTCCGAAGAATGAAGGCATTTTTTTAAGTTTAAAATAAGCTTTCCCATCAATACCAGTCACCGTATAAGATGGATTAAGGAAATATCCTGTGAACATTCCGATGATAGGAAGTTCTCCTACAAAGCTGTCCCAGAATCTCACCCATGCACTGTCTTCCTGAACTTTAAACTTAGGCTGATCTTGGGCATCCAGAATATCGTAACTTGCTTTCCAGATAGAACGCATTCCTTTTCTTGCCAGTCTACCGAAGTTTTTATTGTCAATAAGATCATTCAAAGAATACGAAGCGTTGAAATCTATCCATTTATTAGCTTTGATTCTGAAAAGTTCCTTAGACTTGCTCTCATCATTGAAAACGATAACATCTTCTTTCAACTTGAACATTTTCTGACGCACATACGCTACATAATTTCCGTTTTTGTCAGTAATATTGAAGTCACTTGCTAAAGTAGTGATTTTGAATTTGAAATCCAGAGGATAGTTAAGATTGTTAAGTACCATGTTAGTTAATTTTTTTCATATTTAATTTAAGCCGCAAATATAAAGGTTTTTTTAGAGTTCTCAGGTATGGGTGAAATTTAAAATATCATATTGAGACATTGTGTTGACGGAAATTTATAAGGTGATTTTTGTGAAAAATAAAATTAAACGCTGAGTTCGCAAGGGTTGTTTACTCTTTTTATATGTTTTGTTCACAAAGGCACTTCGTTCAGCTGAGATACAAGTTTTCTTATTGCTGAGTAAAGCGCCTTTGCAATCATTTTTTTAACCTTTAGACATCTTAGCGCGCTCAGCGTTAAAAATTTATTATACTGTATAAAAATTCACAAGCGAAGCGAACTGACGATTGACTATTCACTATTAATTATCAACTTTAATCCTTATTTTTGTACCTATGGATTATCCAAGTAAAGTATTGGCAAAGGCGGTAGACGAGATTTCGGGACTGCCTGGGATTGGAAGAAAAACCGCATTGAGATTAGCACTGCATTTGTTGAAGCAGCCCAATTCCAGAGCTGTAAGTCTTGGAAATTCCCTGATTAACCTTGTCAATGAAATAAAATATTGTAAAGAATGTCATAATTTTTCAGATTTTGACATCTGTGAAATATGCAGCAATGAAAAGAGAAATGGTGAACTGATCTGTATCGTTGAAGATGTACGGGATGTAATTGCTATTGAGAATACCGGAAAATATACAGGCAAGTATCTGATCCTGGGCGGAAAAATTTCTCCAATGGAAGGAGTAGGACCCGGGCAGTTAAATATTCCAAGTATTGAAAAGAAATTGAATGATGGAAAGGTGAAGGAATTTATTTTCGCATTGAGTGCCACGATGGAAGGAGATACAACAGCGTATTATATCTATAAGAAATTTAAAAGTTTCAATGTGAATTTCTCCAGCATTGCAAGAGGAATTTCAGTAGGAGATGAACTGGAATATGCTGATGAAATTTCTTTAGGAAGATCCATTATCAACAGGCTGCCATATAACGAAAAGGATTAATATGAAGCTGTCTGTTATTATCGTTAATTATAATGTTGCACAATTGCTCAGAAGCTGCCTCTTGTCACTTCAGAAATATATACAGGAGATAGACTATGAAGTGATTGTTATTGATAATGCTTCTACAGACAATTCCTGGACAGATCTTATTCCCGAGTTTCCTGGCGTACATTTTATATCTTCTGAAATAAACGGAGGTTTTTCAAAAGCGAACAACCGGGCGATTCAGGCAGCAAAAGGAGAATATATTTTACTTTTGAATCCTGATACAGAATTTGAAGGGTTTTATATGAAGGAACTTCTGGATTTTGCCGATTCTCAGCCTGCATTCGGATGTCTGGGAGTGAGGATGCATGATGTGGAAGGTAATTTTCTTCCTGAAAGTAAACGTTCTGTTCCGGATATGTTTAACTCTTTTGAAAAGCTGTTTACAAATTTTAAAAAGAATAATTCCAAGTCTTATTACAGAAACGACATTGAGGAAAATGCGGTTGCTGAAATAGAAGTTATGACAGGCGCTTTTTTACTGGCTAAAAAAGACGTTTACGAAAAAATAGGAGGGCTGGATGAAGCTTATTTTATGTATGGAGAAGATATTGATCTTTGCTATACTTTCTTAAGAAACGGTTACAAAAACTTCTATTATGGTAAAGTTTCTATTCTTCATCACAAAGGAGAAAGCACTATTAAGAATGAAGTATATCTCAAGAGATTTTATGGAGCCATGCAGATCTTTATTGATAAATATTATAAAGAATCGAAGCCTGTACAATATTCATTTTTAAAGGCAGGGCTGAAACTTCGCTATCAGATTGAAAAGATCAAGTTAAAATAAAAAAGCAACTCAATTGGAGTTGCTTTTGTTTTATATAAGATGGTATTCTTCTTATTTTGCCGGTGCTGCAGGAGTTTGTGCCGGGGTTGTTGTAGAAGAAGCAGGAGCTGACTGTTTTGCAGGAGCTTCTTTCTTCACTGGTTGTTTTTGTGTAGGAGCTATCTGAGACGGCTTTCCTGTAATAACAACGCTTAAAAGAATAAGAACGATGATAGTTCCGCCTAGAGTCCATGTTGCTTTTTCCATGAAATCATTGGTTCTCTGTACTCCAAACTGTGCAGATGATGCACCTCCGAATGTACTGGAAAGGCCTCCTCCTTTTGGATTTTGTGCCATAACGATAATTACCAATAAAACGCTGGCAACCATAACAAGAACCATCAATAGTGTAAATATAGTATCCATTAATTCTGATATCTTTTTGAATGGCAAATTTAATCTTTTTTTACTGAATGACAAAGAAAGATATCGCTAAATGTTGATAAAAATAAAAACGGCAACAATTGTTGCCGTTTTTTCTATAAAAATTGGATGTTATTATTTAAAATCAGCATCAGTAGCCTTATTTATTTCATAAGACTTTACATTCATGGTCATATCCATTCCCATCTGGCTTACAGAGATTGTATATGGCATTTTTACCCCTTCTACATCTTTGTAATTAGAGAATGTTGTAGGGATTGTCACTTCCTGGCCCTTTGCTTTTACTTTTTTTGTTTCTCCGGTTTTTAATCCTGTTGCAACGCTGTAGTAATACGTTGTATCTCCACTTTTAATTGCATAAGAATCTTCACCTCCGATTTTCTCAATTCCTCCTAATTTATAATCAGCAGATTTTGCAAAACCTAATTCTTCAAAAAGCTCCGGGTTCTTTTGTTTTTCAGCAATTTCTTCCGGTGTGATGTCAATTTTTTGTCCCATCTGCATAGAATAACCGGTTTTCCCATCAAATACCTGCTTCTGAACAACCTGTCCCATTGCTGTTACAGTTGTCAGCTCCTTTCCGCCTTGTGCTTTAACGATTTTAAAATCGATGTTTTGTCCTTGCATAGACATTGAAGCATTCGTAGTATATGAAGTAATTTTAGCCAAATTAGCTTTTCCTCCGATAGCATTGATGTATTTATCTGCAATAGAGGCAACCGTTACACTTGCATCTACTTTTTGTACAGTTGGTTTTGAAACAGGATTTGCATCCTTATCAAAATATTTTACAGGGTAACCTAATTTTTCCAATCCTTCAGAAATATCAGATGCTTTACCTGCAATGAAAATTCTGCTTTGGTTTGGTAAAATGGTAGTCTTAACAGCATTTGAAACATCTGCAGCTGTTACTTTATCGATAGATTTCAGGTAATTGGTGTAGAAATCAGCTGGTAAATCCTGAACTTTTTGGTTCAATGCAAACCTTGCAATAGTTGCAGGCTGCTCTAAGGACATGATGAAAGAACCTTTCAGCTTTGCTTTTGCATTTGCCAATTCTTCTGGTTTTACCGTAGAAATAGCATTAAGTTCATTCATAAATTCCTTAACCGCTTTGTCTGTAACCTCATTTCTTACACTCGCACTTGCAGAAAATTCAGGAGAATACTTGCTTGCTACCATACTTGAATAAGCACCGTAAGTAAATCCGTTCTTCTCTCTAAGGTTCATGAAAAGTCTTGCTTCACCACCACCTCCAAGGATGTAATTGGCAATTGTTGCAGGGAAATAATTGGCATCTTTCATTTTCAACGTGTTCAGGTTGTTTAGAGAAACAACAGACTGTACAGCAGAAGGAACATCCACTACATTAATTTCTGTTTTCGCAACATTAGAAGCTGGCTCTAATTGTGTAACAGGGGTATTTGCTTTTTTCCAGCTATTGAAGGCCTTTTCGATCAAAGGTTTTACCTGGTCAAACTTTACGTCTCCAACGATTACTAAATAAGCATTGTCCGGAGCGTAGTATTTTTTATAGATGTTCTGTACATCAGCAAGCTGGATTTTGTTAATCGATTCAACAGTTTCAAATTCACCTCTTGAAGTATTTTTTCCATACATCAAAGCGTTTGAAACTCTTTCCGCGATAGAAGAAGCATTTTTTTCCTCAGATTTTAATCCTTCAATAGCTCTTTCTTTAGAGTTTTGAATTTCCTCAGCAGAGAATTTAGGATTAATAATTGCATCAGCCATCAGGCCTAATACTTCAGGGAAATATTTTGAAAGTGAGTTGGCAGAAGCACCTCCTGAAGAGAAATTAAGATTTGCCCCAAGGTAGTCCACTTTTTTGTTGAAATCATCTTTGGAGATATTCGTAGTTCCGTTTTCAAACTGTTCAGCCATGATTCCGCTTACCCCAGTTACAGCTCCTTCATTGTAAGGAGGTCTGTCCATAGAAAGGCTTGCACTTACTCTTGGCAGCTTGTTGTTCTCAACTACCATTACTGTAAGACCGTTGCTTAGCTGGAAAGTTTTTGGCTTAGCAATGTTAATCGCAGGAGTAGGTCCCGGCTTCGGCATTGCATTAAGATCTATTTTTTGTGCTGAAACCATTCCTGTAAAGAAAAACGCTGCAGCTATATATGTTAATTGCTTTTTCATTTGTAAAAATTTAATTTTTAATAATCATATTGTAACCTTAAAAGTTGAAATGATTACTTTTTCTCAGGTACGTAGTTAATGATTATTCTTTGGTTGGAATTAAGATACTTTTTAGCAGCATTTTGAAGATCCTGTCTTGTGATAGATCTGTAAATGTCGATTTCTTTATTGATCAAATTCGTGTCACCCATCAATACGTGGTTGGTTGCCAATGAAGCAGCAATTCCCTGAATGCTTGAGTTAGCATTTACAAACTGATTTTCGTAATGGTTTTGAAGTTTTTGATAATCATCTTCAGAGATTAATGTAGTCTGAAGATTTTTGATTTCAGCATCAATGTCAGCTTGTAAAGCCTGCTTTGTAGTCTGTCCCATCGGGATCGCGAAGAAGGCGAAAATACTGTAATCTTCCAGCCCTTGGTTAAAAGCAGCTACCTGAAGTGCTTTTTTGTCCTGATCAACTAATTTTTTATATAAAACCGAAGATTTTCCATTACTTAAATAAGAAGAAAGCATATCTAAAACATAAGCATCTTTCTCTTTGTTAGCCGGAGTTCTGTACGCGAAAACATAAGCAGGAAGCTGGATATTCGGGTCTGTTGCCGTTACTTCTTTTTCCTGAGTGATAGGAGTATCTTTAGGGAAATCTTTTGGATATAAAGTTCCTTTTGGAATTCCTCCATAATAGGTTTCGATCCATTTTTTAGTCTGTTCAGGTTTGATATCTCCTGCAACAACCAAAGTGGCGTTATTCGGTACGTAAAACTTCTTGTAGAACGCCTGGAATTCTTCTAGTTTAGCAGAATTCAGATCTTCCATAGAGCCGATTGTAGGCCAGTTGTACGGGTGATTGGTAAATAAATTTTTCTGAATAGTTGTGAAAAGATTTCCATAAGGCTGGTTGTCCATTCTTAATCTTTTCTCTTCTTTTACAACCTCTCTCTGTGTATCTACACCTACCTGATTGATTACCGCGTGACGCATTCTTTCAGCTTCCATCCAAAGTCCAAGCTGTTCGTTGTTAGAAGGGAATGTTTCATAGTAATACGTTCTGTCATTGGTGGTGTTGGCATTGTTCTGTCCTCCGTTGGAAGAAACAATCTTGAACCAGTCTCCTCTTTTGATATTAGGAGTTCCCTCAAATAAAAGGTGTTCAAAGAAGTGAGCAAAACCTGTTCTGCCTTTTACTTCATCCTTTGCACCTACATGGTACATTACACCTGTTGTTACAACCGGCGCCGAGTTATCCTGATGAAGAATTACGTGAAGACCATTGGGAAGGTCATACTCTTCGAATTTGATTTGCTGTGCATTCAGCATTAGCCCGAAGAAAGCTACGGCAGCAGCAGAAAGAAGTCGCTTTTTCATAAAATTTAGAAATTGTTTATCAATTAGTACGAAAAGTGAATTAAATGTTACAAAATGTATAGAAATATATGTTGTAATAAGAAAATTTTTAGAAATTAAAAGTTTAAAAAGTAGGAATTTATAATGTTAATTATCAATTTACTTTGCCTGCAAATAGTATTTTTAACGCAGAGTCCACTAAGATATTTAAATAACCTTCAGATCGGTGGCAATGGCGTTTTACTCAGCAATGCTTGCCCGAGATCTTTGCTAAATGTAATGCCTTTGCGAACAAAATATATAAGATTAATAAATCTTGCGGACATTAGCGTTTAATTTTGAATATTTAATAGGAGCCACTCACATTTTAAAGCAAAATTGACTATTGATATATATTTTAAGTATTAAAATTTGAGTGTTGCAATTTCTAACTTCTCATGAAAGTTTGAATTCTCCTCTGAATACATTAATTTTGTGTTCCCAAAATTTTTTTGCTGTATGGACTATTTGAAAGGACTCAATGAATCACAATATGAAGCCGTTACCTCTTTACAAGGACCTTTGATGGTGCTTGCCGGAGCAGGTTCCGGGAAAACGCGTGTACTTACCATGCGTATTGCTCATTTAATACATAATGGAATAGACCCTTTCAATATCCTGGCGCTTACCTTTACCAATAAGGCGGCTCGTGAAATGAAAGACCGTATTGCAAAAGTAGTAGGAGACAGTAATGCAAGAAGTCTTTGGATGGGAACTTTTCACTCTGTTTTTGCAAGAATTTTAAGAATTGAGGCTCATTATCTTGGATATCCTTCCAATTTTACCATTTATGATCAGCAGGATGCCCTGAATGTGATCAAAAAAGTACTGAAGGATATGAATATTGATGCAGATCTTTATAAACCTAAAAAAGTTCAGGCAAGAATCTCAACCTATAAAAATAATCTGATTACGGTAAAAGCTTATTTCAACAACCCGGAACTGATGGAGGCGGATGAAAAGGCTAATATGAAATTCATCGGACAGATTTATCAGAAATATGTAGATCAGTGTTTCAGAAACGGATCCATGGATTTTGATGACCTCTTGTTGAAAACCAATGAGCTGCTGACCCGTTTTCCTGAAGTGCTTGCAAAATATCAGGATAGGTTCAGATATATCATGGTGGATGAGTACCAGGATACCAACCACTCTCAGTATCTTATTGTAAAAGCATTAGCTTCAAAATTTGAGAATATCTGTGTGGTAGGGGATGATGCACAATCCATTTACTCTTTCCGTGGAGCTAACATTTACAATATCTTAAACTTTAAAAAAGATTATACAGATGCTAAAACAGTATCTCTGGAACAGAATTACCGTTCTACACAGAATATTGTAAATGCGGCTAATGTAGTTATTGCAAAAAATTTACAGCAGTTTAAGAAAAATGTATTCAGTGACAATGAAGAAGGGGATAAGATCAAAATATACCGATCTCTTTCCGATGCTGATGAAGCGAATTTTGTTGCCGGAAATATTTGGGAACTCCGTAACCGTGACCAGAGAAAATACAGTGATTTTGCCATTTTATACAGAACCAACTCTCAGACACGTGCTTTTGAAGATGCACTGAGACGTAAAAATATTCCATATAAAGTGTATGGAGGACTTTCCTTCTACCAAAGAAAAGAAGTAAAAGACCTTATTGGTTATCTTCGACTTCTGATCAATGAAAATGATTCTGAAGCATTGATGAGGATCATCAACTATCCTGCAAGAGGAATTGGAGAAACAACACAGAATAAACTGATCGTTTTTGCAGATGCTCATAATATTGCGGTTTCAAAAGTATTGGAAAATCTTCCGATGTATGCACCTCAATTGGGCCTGAACAACGGAGTTTTGAACAAGTTGAACGACTTCTGGTCTATGATAAAAGCTTTTCAGGTATTGCTGAAAACAGAAACAGCTTACAGTGTTGCTATGGAAGTGGCAAAACGAAGCGGCTTAATCAAGTTTTTGAAAGATGATCAGACTCCGGAAGGAATTTCCAGAGTAGAAAACGTACAGGAATTGATGAACTCCATGCAGGGATTCATTGAAGAGCAGATGCAGCTGGAAGACGGAGATCCGAGTCTTTCCAATTTCCTTGAAAATATCGCCCTTTCAGCAGATACTCAGGATAAGAACCTGGAAGATGATATGGTTTCATTGATGACTATTCACCTTTCAAAAGGACTTGAGTTTCCAGTAGTTCACTTAGTAGGACTTGAAGAAAATCTGTTCCCAAGCTTTATGAGCTCTGCCACCAGAGAAGACCTTGAGGAAGAGAGAAGACTATTTTATGTAGCACTGACAAGGGCTGAAAAACAGGTCTTTTTCTCATATGCTGTTTCCCGTTTTCAATGGGGGAAAATCACAGATGCAGAACCTTCAAGATTCTTAAGTGAAATTGATGATGAATATATTGAATTCCTTAATCCTGCTTTGGAAAAAAGATTTATCAATAATTCAGGGGTAAGATCCAATATTTTTGATGAACATCCTTCTGACATGAAATCTTTCAAAAAGGTTGAAAAGAAGACTCTCGATAGAGGTGATGCCTCAAAACCTGCTCAGGAAGTAAGAAAACTGAAACCTGTAAGTACAGCTAAAATTATCAACCCAAGTGGAGCTTCTTCTCAGGATATTGAAGTAGGAGATAAGGTGAGACACGACCGTTTTGGAATTGGAGAAGTTAGCTTCTTGGATGGAACGGATCCTCAGAATATCAAAGCAAAAGTTATTTTCATCCATGAAGGAGAGAAAAACCTGATTCTGAAATATGCAAAACTGACTAAGATTTAATTTCAGAACAATACAATATAAATAAAACGGGTTCAATTTTTGGATCCGTTTTATTTTATTTTTAAATGCAAAGCCCGCAATGTAACTATTGCACTTTGTCTATTTTTTTCGTTCGCAAAGGCGTTCCACTTAGCAAAGAGAAATTTCTCTGCTGAACGAAGTGCTTTTGTGAACATAAGAATAATAAGCTGTAAATTTTCCTTTGCGGTCATAGCGTTTAGATTACCTATTTTAAACACAAAGTTCGCAATGTGTTCATTCAGATGTATTTATTTTTCGTTCGCAATGACGTTCCACTTATTGAAGACAATTTCTCTGCTGAACGAAGTGCCTTTGCGAACATAAGAATAATAAGCTGTAAATTTTCCTTTGCGGTTATAGCGTTTAAACGGTAATATATTTCTCTATCTATTTTGAATTTAACCATCTATAAAGCAATGTTTTTATGAATGTTTCCTTAATTTATCTTAACTTTAAATAGGGATAGAAAGAAACGATAACCATTTTTTATAAAAACAAAGTCTATTGATTTTGTAGACTAATAAATATATTTTACATTTGCAGCTTGTAAAAACATAAATGTTCAATCAAATTAAACTATATGAGAAATAAAAAAACTATTCTTTCGGCCTCTGTTTTATTTTTTCTTGGAGTATATACTTACGGACAGGAAAAAGACAGCATCAAAACAAATAAAGACAGTATAAAAACCAATAATGTAGAAGAAGTAGTGGTGCTGGGATCAAGAGCTGGAGCCAGATCTAAAACAGACAGCCCGGTTCCTGTAGATGTATTCAATGTGAAAGAATCTTCAATCATTCTCCCACAAACAAATATTGGACAAATCCTGAATGCAGTAGCACCATCATTTACTTCTACCATTCAGACTAACTCAGACGGAACGGATCATTTGGATCCTGCCCAGCTGAGAGGTTTGGGGCCGGACCAGGTATTGGTTTTGGTTAATGGAAAAAGAAGACACACTTCAGCATTGGTGAATGTAAACGGAACACCCGGAAGAGGTACCGTAGGAACGGATTTAAATGCCATTCCGTCTTTTGCATTAAACAGAATAGAAGTATTAAGAGACGGAGCTGCAGCACAATATGGATCTGATGCCATTGCCGGAGTAATTAATCTTGACTTGAAAAGAGATACAGGAAAACTGGCAGGACAAATAAGTTATGGAGGAAATTTAACACCAACAGCTAATGACCATACCGGCGATTTTGACGGACAGAATATTCAGCTGGATCTGAACTATGGTAATAAAATAGGAACCAAAGGAGGTTTCTTCAATATCACTTGGTCTTCACAGTTCAGAAATCCAACCTATAGAGCCGGAACAGAAAATGGACCTATTTACAATGCTTATAATGCCATTGAACAACGTGCACTAAATGACGGAGTTAATCTTTCTTCTCTTTTTACGAATATTGGGAATACACCCAATTCACAGCAGATTGTAAATTATGTACATCAGTATGCACAAAATGTAAACTACTTTTCTCAGGAGCTGCAAAATTCAATCCAGGGAGCCAATACCATTTCTGCATTACAAAGTATTTTGAAATCAGGAAATTTTACCAGAGATCAGCTTAATTACTTTACGGATCAGGAATTGACGTACAGAGGGCAGGAAAGGAAGGATTTTAATATGCAGGTAGGGCAGTCGAAGCTTAATAATCATCAGCTTTTTGTGAATGCCGAAATCCCAGTAAGTGACAATTGGAAAGTGTATACTTTTGGTGGTTACAGCATAAGACACGGAACTTCCGGAGGATTCTACAGAAGACCAACTGAAAACAGAACTTTTACAGGATTGTATCCTAATGGTTATCTTCCACAGATTGGAACGGATATCCAGGATATTTCCCTGGCTGCAGGAATCAAAGGGAAATGGGACGGCTGGAATATTGATTTCAGTAATACATACGGGCAGAATTCATTTACCTATAATATTCAAAACACCGGAAATACCTCCTTACGTTTTGCTTCGCCAAGAGAATTTAATGCAGGAGGGCTGAGATTTTCCCAAAACACAATCAATTTAGATTTCTCTAAAAAATACGATGTATGGGAAGGGATCAATGTCGCTTTCGGAGCTGAGCACCGCTATGAGAATTTTAAAATTACCCAAGGTGAAGAAGCTTCGTATCAGACATATGATCAATTTGGAAATATCTGGAACGGAGATCCAAGCCAGAGAGCTACGGACTTTTTTGGACTGCCTCTGCCGGGAGGATCACAGGTATTCAATGGATTTAAACCTGAGAATGCTGTGGATAAAAACAGACAGTCGGTGGCAGCTTATGCAGATGTAGAATTTAACTTCACCAACTGGTTATTGGTAGACGCTGCTGCGAGATATGAAAATTATTCTGATTTCGGATCGACATTCAATTATAAATTAGCTTCAAGAATCAAAATAGCGCCTAATTTCAATGTGAGATTTGCAGGATCTACAGGATTCAGAGCTCCGTCTATCCACCAGATTTATTATAATGTAACTTCTACATTGTTTACGAATAATCAACTTTTGGAAGTAGGAACTTTCAGTAATGATTCCCAGCTGGCAGGATTGCTAAGTATGCCAAAACTGAAGCAGGAAACTTCCAAATCAGCAAGTGTAGGATTTACCTACAAAATTCCTTCAGCAGGGCTTAGCTTTACAGCAGACGGATATTTCACAAGAATCGACAACCGTATCATCCTTACGGACCAGTTCTTAAGAAAAGATGTGCCTTCAGATGCACAAAAAGAGTATGATAAATTAAATGTGAACGGTGCTCAGTTCTTTACCAATGCAATTGATACGGAAACAAAAGGGTTGGATGTAGTGATTTCACATAATGTAAGATTTTCAGGTATAAAACTCGATAATAACTTTGCTATTAACCTTAATAAGACCAAACAGGTAGGAGATATCCATTCTGCAGGACTTTTACAGTCACCACAGCTTGAGAAAGTATATTTTTCTGAAAAATCAAGAGTGTATCTGGAAGAAGCTGTGCCTAGAGTGAAAGCCAGTCTTTCGCACACCCTTTCATGGAAGGATGCTACGTTCTATCTGAGAAATACTTATTTTGGAAAAGTAACAGGTGCTGATATTATTGATGTGAACGGAGACGGAATCATAGATTTTAATGAACACCAACCGATCGGAGATAAGATCATTACCGATATATCTGCTGCTTACCAGTTTACTAAAAACGTAGGGTTGACTTTGGGGGTGAACAATTTGTTTGATATTTATCCAACAAAAAACCTTACTGCTTCTACCAATAATGACCAGTTTATCTATTCACGTTCTACTTCACAGTTTGGACAAAATGGTAGATATGTTTTCGCGAGACTTAATTTCAATTTTTAAGTTCAATAGCAGATCTTACTTATGACTTATGAAATTGTTTAAAGTTTTATATTTTGAAACATTAAGATTGTATTAAGATATTGAGAGTATTAAGATAAGCTTCGCTTTAAGCTTAAAAATCAGAATGATTCATCTTAACTATACTTTATTTCTTAAATCCTTCTTAATGGTTTTAATGTATATATTCTGCATTTTTATCAGATTAAGGAACTTCTATAAAAAAAAACAGTTCAGAATTTCTGAACTGTTTTTTTATTTATGATCATATGAATTTATCTTTCCACAAGTTCCTTCACAGGTTCTCCATAATGATCCATTACTGTTTTGTTGATCTGAAGCAATTGATACCATTTTCGGAAAGCCCCTATAAATACAATAAGCATAAGAATCATGGCTGTTGCTGCTAGTGCAGCCAGTAAGTACTGTCCTTTGGGAATATAAATGGCGGTCACCTGGATATACCCGGCCCAGAATGTAATTCCGGCCATGAAAACTCCGGGAATAGCTGAGCATAAAGCATATTTTCCCCTGTTCATCCTGATCAGCATTGTTGTACAGACGATAAGTCCGCAGGCAGCCAACAGCTGATTACTGATTCCGAATAATGGCCAGATGCTGTTTACGTTTCCGGTATACACAAGATATCCCCAGGCAAAAGTGAAAAGAAGACTGCTGATAATAATTCCCGGAATCCAGTTTTTATCATTGAATTTTGGAACTACAGAACCCAGCATTTCCTGTAAGAAGAAACGTCCCACTCTTGTCCCTGCATCAATAGCAGTAAGAATAAATACAGCTTCAAACATAATCGCAAAATTATACCAGTAGGCCGTCAGCTGATCCATATAAGGGATTTTGTTGAAGATATGGGCCATTCCTACAGCCAGAGATACAGCACCTCCGGTTCTTCCATACAGGTCAATCCCTATTTTTTGTGAATAATAATCTATGTCTACACCATGTAGTGAAGGATGTGTTGCAAGAAAAGAATCATAAGCTTCCTTAGGGGTGTTGATCGCAAAATAATCACCCGGCATCAGTGTACATGCCGCAATAAGTGCCATCAATGCTACAAAACCTTCCACAAGCATTGCTCCATATCCTACAAAAAGAATTTCTCTTTCCTTATTAAGCATTTTAGGAGTTGTTCCCGTAGCAATCACAGCATGGAAACCAGAAATTGCTCCACAGGCAATCACGATAAAAATAAAAGGAAGTACAGGTCCGCCAATAATAGGCCCTCCACCATTTACAAAAGCAGTGATTGCTGGCATCTGTATGGTAGGATGAATCACAATGACCCCGATAGCCAGCATGATAATAGTTCCTATCTTTAAATAAGTGGAAAGATAATCTCTTGGAACCAAAAGCAGCCATACCGGCAATACAGAAGCAATAAAGCCATACAGAGGAATCGCGATAGAAATTGTTTTAATATCCCAGGAAAATAAATTGTTCATGGTAGGGTTCTGCATCAGACTATGTCCTCCGATGATTCCGGCAATCAAAAGGATACCGCCTAAAATACTTGCAAACAAAACACTGTTCTTTTTATAACGCATAATCAGTCCCATGATGATGGCGATAGGCATTGTGATGATTACTGTAAAAAGAGACCATGAAGCTTCATGCATTGCATTTATACAAGCCAGCGATAAACCCGCCAGCGTAAGAATCAGGATAAATAGAATTGCAAAACCAGCTACGGTTCCGGTTGCTTTTCCGATTTCTTTAGAAGCGATAGTCGCAAGACTTTGACCTTTGTGTCTCACAGAAGCAAAGAGTACAACCATATCATGAACTCCGCCTCCCAATACACATCCAATCAGAATCCATAATGCGCCCGGAAGATATCCGAACTGAGCGGCAAGAACAGGTCCTACTAATGGCCCTGCAGCAGCGATTGCAGCAAAATGATGTCCGAAAAGTACATTTTTATTCGTAGCGACATAATCTTTACCATCTGCAAATTCTACAGCAGGAGTCATATTTTGGTCGTTAAGCCTGAGAACTTTATTGGCAATAAAAATACCATAGAAACGGTAAGCTATCGCAAAAATAAGAACAGATACAAATATGAGAGTAAGCGCATTGATATTGTTTAAAGATTCCATATTGCTTATTTTTATTGATAAATAATTAATTGATTGGTGTTTTTGTTGTTAATAATTTAAACAATAGCCAAGGTAATTAATTCTCAATGAAAAAATATCAATATGTATATCAATCTAGCAAATTTGTTGTTGTAATGTATTTTATTATATTGATTTATAGTTATTTGAATTGTAATTGAATAGATAAATGTATATTACTTCTTTTGTGAAAGAACAAAATCCACCATTTCATCAGTAATTTTGTCCAGATAAGCTTTATCAGTTGTTCCAAAACCATGTACTCCGCCATCAACAATGATAAGAGCGTTTTGTATTTTGGCTCTGTTTAATTTTCTGTGAAGTTTTTTAGATTGGTTTAAAGGAACAATTTTGTCATTATTGCCCTGAACAATTAAAGTTGGAACTCCTTCCGAAACAAAATTAACTGGAGATAAGGTATTCAGATAATCGATGGCTCTATCCTGATCTTTTCTGATATCATACCCGGAAATTCCTTTTACCAGATTTTCCTGTAAACCGACAATCTTTTTTGACATCAACCCGATCATTCCTACCGGAATTGTTCCTAGTCTTGTATGGAAAAGCTTATTAAGATCAGCAGGACCATAATGATCAATTACATAATTTACTTTGGCAGAATAAGACGAAAGTTCCGGACTTCCCAGATAAGTATTGTCGGGAGTATAAGCCGCCATCAGGGAAAGGTGAGCTCCGGCTGAAGCCCCAAACAGACCTATATTATTGGTATCGAAATGATATTTATCTGCATTTTTTCTTACCCACCTGATAGCATCTTTGGTATCTTCCAGAGGCAGTGGAAAATGAGTACTATCATTCAGCAGCGTATAATTAATGCTGATCACGGCATATTGCTTTGCCATTAACTTTTCAACAGTGTTTTCCAGATAATTGTCTGCATGAACTACTTTATCGCCTTCAATCCATCCGCCTCCATGAACATAGATCAGTACAGGTATTTTTTCAGTGGCAACATTTTTAGGAATATATAAATCCAGAGCAAGAGGATTCCCTTTTTTATTGGTTTTATACACAATATCCTCAGACAGATGGGCTATCTTAGGAAGTACTGTACTTTTTACAGGAGGTGTTTTAACCTGTACTTGTGACAAGTTCTGGGAAAAAAATAAATTAGAAAAACCTAAGAATAAAACAAAAAACAGGTTTGTGAAAAACCTGCAGATTGATATGTTGTTTATCGATAAATTCATAATAAATTTTTAAGGATGTGTTATTTTACTAACTCCTCAAAAAGTTTACCAAAAGTACTGTTTAGATCTTTGGATTTTCCCGGATGAGGTCGGGAAGTCTGCACCACAGCACTTCTTACAGCTGTCAGCCAGCGGAAACGCTCAGGAATATCAAGCAGTGCAATAGGACCGCCGTCTTTATCACCATTGGCAATTTTCTGAAAACTTTCAAGATTCTGGATAATATCTTCATAGTCCAGTTTACTGTGCATGAGTTTAAATTTATCAGGACATAAATAGAATTCTACCCTGATGAATTTTTCCCTTTTGGAAAACATAACCAGTCCGATATTGAAAAATTCTTCTCTTTCAACTTTAGGTACCAAGCGTATTACCGCATATTCATATATTTTATCCTCTTGCATTTTTAGCTTCGTTTATAAAGATTTGAGAATTTTCTAATCTGGTTTTCAGAAACTGAAAATAGATCTCACGAATTTCTTCAGGCGTTTCATCAGCATCATTCCAGTGCAGCCAGTCCTCAGGAATTGTATTGACAATCTCCCTGAAAAGTATATCATTCAGTACTTCATGGGCAAATTGATCTGCTTCATCAAGCATTTTTGCCTTAGGAAGAAGTACATGGTCTTTCACATATTTGAAAGGCGTTTTTGCTGCTGTATCAAAATTCTGCCATGAATGGTGGAAGTAGAATGAAGCACCATTATCGATGATCCAAAGCTCTTTATTCCACATCAGCATATTTGTATTCCTAAAAGTACGGTCAATGTTAGTAATAAAGGCATCAAGCCATACTATTTTTGAAGCCAGAAGGGGATCAACACTTACTCCCGGATCATAAGTGATAGAACCGGAAAGATAGTGCAGACCAAGGTTCAGACCTTCAGAAAATTTTAGGAGATCCTGTATTTCCTCATCGGCTTCCGTTCTTCCGAAATCGGCATCAACATTGATAAAAACCAGTTCAGGAATTTTTAGTCCCAATGCTTCGGTAATCTTTCCACCCAAAAGTTCAGAGATAAGCATTTTTACCCCATGGCCTGCACCACGGAATTTTAATACATATTTGAAATCATCATCAGCTTCTGCCAGAGCAGGAAGAGATCCTCCTTCTCTCAATGGCAGAATGTAACGCGTCACGGTTACAGTTCTTAAATTCTGCATGAAGCAAAAATAAGCTTATTTTTTTATAATCTTTTTAGTGAATTCCTTTTCATCAGCTTTATACTGTAAAAAATAAACTCCACTGCTCAAATGCTGAAGTGGCAGAATATATCCTGAATCTGTTTTACTCAAATGACAATGAACAATTCTTCCGGAAGCATCGGTAAGTGAAAGTATTTCAATTCTCTTTTTAGAAGTAATGGTAATATGATGTTGAGTAGGGTTAGGATAAATCTGAACAGGATCCTGAATAGCTGTTTCTGCTGTATTTAAGGTACTTACCACAATCAGTTTTGTTTTGGTGGTAGTGGCTCCGCAGGCAGCTGTTGTCAGCTTTACGGTATAAGTTCCTCCTGCAGGGTAGGTATGTACCGGATTTTCTAGAGTTGAGGTTGTACCGTCACCAAAATCCCATGAATAGGCAGCTGCATTCTGTGTTGTATTGGTAAACTGAACCGTTCCTGCTCCGGTAAGCTGATAGGTGAATCTGCTGTGAACATCATTATTCGTTACAAACCATTTTACAGGCTGATTGTAAACCTCTGTTTTAACGATATCCTTGATTAGCTGTGCCTGTGCCGGACTAAGATTTCCATTAAAAGGGATCTGTGCAGGATCTTTCTTGAATAAAATAGTGTAAAATGTATACGCAGCAGCCATAGACCCAATATAACTCGGATGTGATTCATCCTGATCATACAATTCAATAGCCGGGTTTTGCTCCCTGATTGCTCTCCACACTTTACCTACAGGGGAAACAATACCTTCGTTGGTTGTTGCCATTTCCATATAGCGGTTATAAATCTGAGTATCCATTCCCTGATAGGTACAGACAGCGGGAAGTCCCGGACAATTCGCAGCATCACCGTTTTTACGGCCCCAGGTCATATAGAAGATTACATTTCCACAGGGATTTGATGTTTTAATCAAATTGGAAAGCTGAAGAGCATAAGGATATACCTGATTTTGAACCTGAGAATCCGGAAATGACGGAAGCTGGCTCTGTTCCTGTAATACGACATAATCCCAGTTTCCCTGGTTGATGGTTGAAATCACATCCGGATTGTTGGAATGATCCTGCAGCGTTGACCCGCCAGGTGTATGGCTGTGATGTTCCAGTACATCGCCGTTAGAAGCAGCAATACTTTGGATGAGGTTAGGCAAATCATTAACGTAAGTATAACTGTTTCCGATAAAGAACACCCTTTTGGTTGTCTGGCTGAGGATAAAAGAAAAAGTAATTAAAAGTAAAAGAAGTAGAGTTTTTTTCATAAATTTCAATTTAAATTAATCCCATAAATATAAATAATATTAAATAAACCCCATTTATTTTATGAATTTGATTAGTGAAAAGAATATATATTTAGAAAATAAAGAAACAAAAGGTTTTCTTGCTGATATTTTTTATAAAGACATTGGAAAAAAGCTTCCGTTGGTACTGTTTGTTCATGGATATAAAGGTTATAAAGATTGGGGATCGTGGAATCTTATGGCGGAAAAGTTTGCTGAAGCAGGTTTTTTCTTCGTGAAGTTTAATTTTTCCCATAACGGAACTACACCGGATGATCCGTATAACTTTGGAGACCTTGAAGCTTTTGGCCATAATAATTATTCTAAAGAGCTTTCTGACCTTGGAGTGGTGATTGATCACTTTAGTAAAGATCCTCGTGTGGATGAAGAAAAGATCATTCTGATAGGTCACAGCAGGGGAGGAGGAATTTCTATCATTAAAACTTTTGAAGATGAAAGAATCAATGGTCTGATTACTCTGGCCAGTGTGGATACTTTAGACCGCTTTCCCACAGGAGAAGCTTTTGAAAACTGGAAGAAGGACGGAGTTTATTATGCTCTGAACGGGCGTACCAAGCAGGAAATGCCCCACTATTATCAGTTTTATGAGAACTATGAGCAGAATGTTCACCGTTTTGATGTAGAACGGGCAACGGAGATGGCAAAAGCTCATATGCTGATTATTCATGGAACGGGTGATGAAGCTGTAGAGGTAAAACAGGCAGAGCATCTTCATATTCTTCATCCGAATTCTGAATTTTTCCTGATTGAAAATGCTAATCATACTTTCGGAGCAAAAGAGCCCTGGACAGAAACAGATTTACCCAAAGATCTGAATACTGTAACCGAAAAATGTATTGATTTTATCAAAGAAAAATTGAAATAAAACGGTTAAAACTACGTTATTATAAATTAACCACCATATCAGTATAATTATGAAAAAAGTTATTGCAGGCGCATTCGCGCTCTCATTATGTGTTATTTCGTGTAAAAAAGAAGCAAAGACAGAATCTTCAGCAAGCACAGATACTTTGGCTACAGTAATGTCTAAAGATTCTGTCATTACAAAAAATGATTCTGTAGCATCACCACCTCCTTCTGCTCCGGCTCCGGACAATAGTATCACTAAAAATGTGGGTAAATATCCTCATGATATCAAGTTGTTTGAAGATAAAAGCATCACTGAAAGACTGAAAAAACTTGCAGGAACTCAATATGATGAGATGGTGAAGAATTTTAATGTAGAAAGTCCTATTACATCAGAAAACGGAATTTATAAACTGTCAGGATGTAAGCAGCACGACTGTCCGGCATATGCAACACATATTTACTATGATGCCAAGAATGATAATCTGAATATTTCTATTGATAAAAACGGAAAGGTAACAGACTTTGCTGAAAAAGGGAAAATAACGATTTCCGAAACATTGAAAACAAAATAAAATATAAGAAGGGAAGTGGGAAGATAGAAGCTGGGAGTTGCTAATGGCATTCGATATCTATTGAAATCAAAATAGAACTATTTTCCAAAAGGTTATTAACTGAGATAAAAGTTATTCATAACCTTATGAACCTCCGGATTCTAACTTCCTCTTTAAATAAAAAAAGCCTGAAATTTCAGGCTTTTTTTATTTATTTAATGGTCAAAATGGTCCATGCTTCTTCAATTTTACTTTCCAGAAGCAGTTTCTGGGCATTAAGGTGAATATTTTCATCCGCATGGAAGTCACCTGCAGGTAATACTTCTGTATTGGCAAGCATTCCAAGGTCATTCCCAGTAAATACTTTACTGTACTTAATAGAATCAGGCAACAGATCAAAGCCGATTCCTTTTGTTACCAAAGGTTTTGGAACTTCAAAAAGGCTGTTCTCATTACTTCTGGAATACCAGTTACTGCCTAAACGGGCTACCATATCCAGTTTTTTCTGATCCAGATTTCCGGTTTCATTCAGGTATTCTTCTCTGATGTGAATTTTCTGAACTTCACAGATCACAAGATTCCCTGCACCGCCCTGATCTCCCAATGGCTTTACCTCTAAAACTTTACATTCAAAGTTGACAGGGCATTCTTCAATCAGTTTAGGCTGTACAAGATCAGCCTCTTTCATGGTAAGTCCGGATTTTATAAACTCATTGACTCCGGTTTCATACTCTGTAGAAGCTAATGAGATCTGCTGTACAATAGGAAAATTCACTGTTCCAATGACTACTTCCGGTACTTCAAGAACATTTTCCAGCGTATGTTTGGTTGTATTATCACGAACTCTTCTCGATGGTGAAAAAATCAAAATCGGAGGAACTGTGCTGAACATATTAAAAAAACTGAACGGAGATAAATTGATGGTACCATCTTTATCCACAGTAGATGCCAAAGCAATCGGGCGCGGTGAAACAGCCGTCTGCATGATGGTCTGTAATTGTACGGAAGTTATCTCGGAAGGGATTACTGTTTTCATATTTTTGTTGTAACACTTAAGTTAAATTAAGTATTCAAATGATATTAAAAAGATGCTTCGACTCTGCTCAGCATGATATTTCTAATACTAACTGTTTTACAGCATATTTCTAGCGATGTCATGCTGAGCGAAGTCGAAGCATTTAATGATTAATTTTTATATTAACGTGTAGGAATAATTTTACCGGAAACTTCACCGAAACCTACTCTCACGCCATCTTTTTCAGCCCAAGCCTTCATTGTAACGGTATCATTATCTTCAATGAATTTTCTTTCTTCACCATTGCTTAATGATAAAGGATTTTGTCCTCTCCAGGTCAATTCAAGCATAGAACCGAATGATTTTGGATCGCTTCCTGAAATGGTACCGCTGGCATACAGATCTCCCACTTCTACATTACATCCGTTTACTGTGTGATGGGCCAGCTGCTGGTTCATATTCCAGTACATGTGTTTATAGTTGCTTTCGGAGATCAGGTTTTGTTCTCCGTTTTCTGGTTGAATATAGACTTCAAGGTTGATGTCATAGTTTTGATCTCCTTCAAATTTTAAATATTCTAAAACTTCAGGATCCTGTACTGGAGAAGCTGTTCTGAATGGCTCCAAAGCTTCAAGAGTAACTACCCATGGAGAAATAGAAGAACCAAAGTTTTTCGCAAGGAATGGCCCTAGAGGAACATATTCCCAAGATTGAATATCTCTTGCAGACCAGTCGTTGAAAACAACCATTCCGAAGATGGCATCTTCTGCTTCTTTCGTTGAAATACTTTCTCCCATCTCTGTATTTTTATTGATGATGAAAGCCATTTCCAATTCAAAATCCAGTTGTTTACATGGTCCGAAAACAGGGGTATCTGCATCAGCAGGTTTCATTTGTCCTTTTGGACGGTTGATTTCTGTTCCGGATACTACAATTGAAGAGGCTCTTCCATGATAACCTACTGGTAAATGTTTCCAGTTAGGTAATAAAGCGTTTGCCGGATCACGGAACATTTTTCCTACGTTGGTAGCATGTTCGATACTGCTGTAAAAATCCGTGTAGTTCGGGATGTGAACAGGCATCATCATTTTTACTTTATCAAGGTCGTAGAAGGCTTCTTCTATTGTTTTCTGATCTTTTGATAATGTTGATCCTTCCTGTAATAATGTTTGAATTTTGGCACGAACAGCATTGGTAATTGGTTTACCCAGTTCGATAAATTCGTTGATGGTGTAAGCTTCAAAAACATTGTCGTCTAATCCTTCAATATCTTCAAAATAACCAAGATCATACAAGGTAGCAAGATCAATTACCTGATCTCCGATTCTTGTACAGCATCCGATATATTCTTTGTTAAAAACTGCGACTCCGAAAGGAATATTGTGTATAGAAAAATCCGAGTTTGAGGAATAGTCTACAAATGATTTCATAAGTTTAGATTTTAGTTAGATTAAAATATTGCTGAGTGTTTCCAAAGAATATTTATTTTGCCTTTTTTGAGTAAGATGCTTCATCTATCCACCTGTCTCTGGTATTGACATCGATGAGATATATAATATTATCCTGCTGAGTCAACAATAACGTTTTCGTAACAGGCATTGGGATTTTTTTATTTTCAAGCATATCTGCTCTTAAAGAAATAATATTTTTTTTCCTGATGATATCGCCGGTGAAAACATTAGAACTGCTTTCTCCTGTAGCTTTATCATCGAAAACTTCTACATAAGTGGCATTGTTCCCTTTGATAATAATAAAGTCCCGTTCCGTATGATCAGCCTCATCTTTAATAAAAACGAATTTTTTGTTATCAATATTTACATTTTCAAGATGCTGATTGATGCCTTTTCTTTGTTCAAGTCGGTTAAGGATTTCATTCAAAGAACCGTATTGTGCTTTAAGCCCTAAAGTTCCTAAAAGGGAAATCCCGATTAAAAGTTTTCTCATATACTGTGTTTTATAAAAAAGTTTTGCCAGAATACTGAATCCTGACAAAACCTATATTTTTAATGTAAAGTTAAAGATTACCTCTTCTTTCCTGCTCTCTTTCTAATGCTTCGAATAAAGCTTTGAAATTTCCGGCACCAAAACTCTGTGCACCGTGTCTTTCAATAATTTCGAAGAATAGAGTAGGACGGTCTTCTACAGGCTTGGTAAAGATCTGCAATAAGTACCCTTCTTCATCATGATCAATAAGTATACCTAAATCCTGAAGTTTTTTAAGATCTTCATCAATATGACCTACTCTTTCAGGAACCATATCGTAATAAGCTTCCGGTGGAGCAGAAAGAAACTCTACACCACGTTTTTTCAATTCAGTTACGGTATGGATGATATCTTTCGTAGCAACCGCGATGTGCTGTACGCCTTCTCCTTCGTAGAAATCAAGATATTCTTCTACCTGAGATTTCTTTTTACCCTCTGCAGGTTCGTTGATAGGGAATTTTGCAAATCCATTTCCGTTGGACATTACTTTAGACATCAATGCAGAATATTCTGTATTGATCTGCTTGTCGTCAAAAGAAAGAATGTTTACAAATCCCATTACCTTTTCATACCATTCTACTGTTGGGATCATTCTGTTCCAGTCAACATTTCCTACGCAGTGGTCTACATACAATAAACCTGCTTCTTCAGGCTTATAGTTACTTTCCCACTTTTCATATCCAGGCATGAAAGCTCCGTTGTAATTTTTTCTTTCTACAAACATGTGAACGGTTTCTCCATACGTGTAGATACCGGACATTCTTACCTCACCATGCTCATCAGTTAAAGTTACAGGCTCTAAATAAGGTTTACCACCTCTTTTAGTTGTTTCTTCGAAAGCTGCATAAGCGTCGTCTACCCAAAGTGCCAAAATTTTTACTCCGTCACCATGTTTTTTTACGTGTTCGCTGATAAGAGAGTCAGACTTAAGTCCTGTTGTTAGTACCAATCTGATTTTTCCTTGTTGAAGCACATAAGATGCACGGTCTCTTACTCCTGTTTCAGGACCCGCATAAGCTACAGACTGAAAACCGAAAGCGGTTTTGTAATAATGGGCAGCCTGTTTTGCATTTCCTACATAAAACTCAATGTAATCTGTACCGTTGATCGGTAAGAAATTTTCTGCTTGAGCTATTTTCTCGGCAAATGTAAGTGTTGACATATTTTCTCTTTTACTTTTATTTTATTGGTATGCAAATTACAAAAAACTTAGACATTGCGAAAATATTCCCTTGGATTCATTGAATATATTTAACATAAAGTTAAAGAAGAGTTTACTTAAGTATATTTAAGTTTCTTACGTTTGAAATCGGCTACTTACATTTGTAATACAAAAGACAAGTGAAAAAAATATTTCGAAACATGAAAGCCGTAGAGATTCTCTACGGCTTTCTTTTTATATTGTTTCAATCTTTCTGTTTAGCATTCCGGCATCAGGATTATAATTATCCCATATCTTCCAGGTATTATTTATCTTCCGGATGAAGTAGATCTGGGTACTCAGCTGGTTGACAAAATGCTCTTCTCCCGTTTCTCCCACTTTGAAAAGAAGGTTCCAGAATTCCTGAGACTCCAGTATTTTTTTGTCCGGCTCATCTGTAACGATGTGAATATCAAAAACTTCATAATTGGACCGGTTGTTTTTAGTAACCAGATGAAAATCCTTATCACACAGTTCTTTACTGAATTGTGACGCTCTTTCCAGAAACGGGGAATCATCAAATACTAGATCTTTTAACAGTTCAGTATTGTGAATGGGAAACAGCTTGTAAAATTCAAAAGCAGCAGCACAGTAATCATAAACCATCTGCGTAAGATTTGACCGGTTATCAGATTCCTCATGATCCTGTTTCTTATGTCTTACAGATAGTATATAATCATTAAGGTCTTTGTAGCCTAAGAAAATACAGATTTTATCTAATGTTTTAAGAAACCTGAGATCATTATGGGTTTTATCCTGGTAATCATTTTCAAAAAAACGCTGAAGGGTAACATGTGAAATGGTATTTCCAATTTCAAATTTTTTTCCTCCCTTCAGTTCTTCAGCCTCAGAGAGTTCATCTTTAATAATTTCGGAAAGAATAATATAATGGCTTCTCTTCCATTCATTCACATTCCCCAAAACAGAATTCCTTACTTTAGAATGCTTTACAACTTCTTCTCGTATCGAATTATATATAGTTTTCAATTTCCTTGTTTTTGAGTGAGTTTTATCAAAAATACTGCCAAAAGATTAGCGCTTTTTTATGATTCTGCAGATGTGGTTTCAAAATATGTTTTGAGATTTTAAATAAAAAAAACAATTTGGAAATCCTTTTTATTTGATTATCAGTGTTTAAATCTATCAAAGGCTGCTCTCTCCAGCATTTCTCTATCGTCCGGATGGGCAATGCTGATGAGTTCCTGTGCTCTCTGGCGAAGGTTTTTCCCATACAGGTAAGCCGTTCCGTATTCAGTAACAACGTAATGGATATGTCCTCTTGTGGTTACTACACCAGCTCCTTGTTTAAGAAAAGGAACGATTCTGGAAATTCCTTTTTTCGTTCTAGCGGTAATGGCTATGATAGGTTTTCCGTCATCACTTAATGCGGCACCGCGCATAAAGTCCATTTGTCCTCCAATTCCACTGTATTGCATTGTTCCGATAGAATCGGCGCATACCTGTCCCGTCAGATCTATTTCAATGGCGGAATTGATGGCAACCATTTTTTTGTTTCTCATGATATTGATCGGAAAGTTTACTTCGCTTACATCTCTGAAAGCAAATACAGTATTGTCATCTACATAATCATACAGTTTTCTGGTTCCGAAGCAAAAGCTTGTAATGGTTTTATTATCGTTGTATCCTTTATATTTATTGTTGATCACATCATCCTGAATCAAGTCAATAACACCATCACTCAGCATTTCGGTATGAATTCCCAGATCTTTATGGTTGGTAAGGCATTTCAAAACAGCATCAGGAATGGTTCCTATACCCATCTGAAGGGTAGATCTGTCTTCAATGAGTTCAGCCACATTTTTTCCGACAAGCATTTCTTCAGGACCTACTTTTGAACCATAATCTACGGTTGGAAGTTCCTCTTCATGCCAAACCAGTTTATGAATTCTGCTGATGTGGATCATCCCGTCTCCGTGGGTTCTTGGCATCCTGGGATTGACAATAGCAACAATGATTTTTGCGGTATCTACAGCCGCTCTTGCAATATCTACAGAAGTTCCCAGCGTACAGAAACCATGTCTGTCCGGAGGAGAAACCGTAACAATGGCTACATCAAGAGGCAGAATATTTTTTCTGAATAAAATAGGAATTTCACTTAGAAAGACAGGCACAAAGTCTCCTCTGTCAGAATTTACGGCATCACGCACAGGAGTGGAAACAAATAACGAATTGATGAAAAAACTGTCTTTGTATTCCGGTTTTGCAATTTCCACATTTCCTTGCTGGGTAATGGAGACCATTTCTACATTTTGTAGCCGGCCAGCCTGTCTTGCCAGCTCATCAATCAGGTAATTGGGAGTACATGCACTGCCGTGAAAAAATACCCGGTTTCCACTTTTTATCGTATATATTGCTTCTTCTGCACTGATGTAATTATTCATATTTAATCTTTTTTCAAAGGAGGTTGAGAGCATTATTTATTACATAAAATACTTCTATTCTTTCAAAGATAACCTTTATAATTTTATATTCATATAAATAGTTTAAGGATATTGCACAGACTTTTGTCATATAAATAAACCAGATACAATTTAAAAGATAAAGGACCAAATGCATTGGCATTCAGTCCTTTTATATCATTTATTATTTTGTTTAAAATCTTAATTGGCAGTTTCAACAGCTGTTTTCTGTTTCATACTTCCGGTTTCAGAGAATCGCAGATGCCAACTGAATGATTCTTCCAACAAATGAGGGGTGTGTCCGCCTCTTTCACATGCTCTGTCGAAATAGGATTGCAGTTCTTCTTTATATTCCGGATGAACACAATTGTCTATGATTTTCTGTGCTCTTTCTCTCGGTGCTAATCCTCTTAAGTCAGCTAATCCCACATCTGTTACCAGAATATCTACATCATGTTCTGTATGATCCGTATGAGAGACCATCGGAAGAACGTGAGAAATATTATTGCCTTTTGAAGCAGCCTGAGTCACGAAAATACTTAAATAGGCATTTCTTGCAAAGTCTCCGGAACCTCCGATTCCATTCATGATTTTTGCTCCTCCGATATGGGTAGAGTTTACGTTTCCATAGATATCAAACTCAATAGCAGTGTTGATAGCAATTACTCCCAATCTTCTGATCAGTCCGGGAGTATTGGAAATATTCTGAGGTCTTAAAACGAATTTGTCTTTATATTTTGACAGGTTTCCTAACACTCTTTCATAGCATTCCTGAGAAACAGTAATGGATGATGCTGAAGCAAAACTCAATTTCCCGGAATCTATCAGATCAAATGTACTGTCCTGAAGCACTTCGGAAAACATGGTCAGGTCATAAAAATTACTGTCTTTGAATCCTGTAAGAACGGCATTCGCTACTTTACCGATACCTGCCTGAAGAGGAAGTAATCTGTCTGTAAGGCGTCCCAAAAGAACTTCATTTTCAAAAAAAGCAAGAAGATGTTTGGCGATAGCTGTTGTCTTTTCATCCGGCTCCGCAATATCTGCCGGACTGTCTTTACGATTGGTAAACACAATGGCTTCAATTTTTTCAGGATCAACAGGAATACTTTTTCTCCCGATTTTGTTCCATGGAGCGACAATAGGAATAACATTTCTGTAAGGATAATCTTCTGCCTGGTAGATGTCATGAATTCCATAAACTTCTTCCGGAACTTCCGTATTGATTTCAATGATGACTTTTTTAGCCAAAGCAGCAAAAGTCACGGAATTACCTACAGAAGTTGTAGGAACAATACTTCCGTCTCTTTCTATATAAGCCGCTTCAATAATGGCTACATCTATGCTCTGAAGATTTTTGGTGTGAAGAAGTTCAGCACTTTCGCTCAAATGCTGATCGATGAAGAGAATTTCACCGTTGTTTATTTTGTTTCTTAAGACAGGATCTACCTGGAAAGGCATTCTTTTCTTTAGCACATTGGCTTCTGCCAGTTTTCCGTCAGTACCGTGGCCTAGTGAAGCTCCGGTCATCAAAGTGACTTTAAAGTCTTCTGTTTTTCCTCGTTCTGCCAGTGCAGGCAAAATTGCTTTGCTGTCACCTGCTTTTGTAAAGCCGCTGGACCCAATGGTCATGCCGTCTTTAATAATTTTTACAGCATTTTCTGCCGTGGTTACTTTTTGGTGTAGACTTTCTAATCTGATTCTTTCTAACATGTAATATTGATTTTGTTTTAAACCACCATTACTTAGGATGCGTCATGAAAAATAATGATGGCTAATATGTTAACCATACCTCACAAATTTACGAAAAAAGACGCTTTAAATAAAGGATTTAAAGCGTCTTTTGTATGTATTCAGTAATACTTTTTTAAATTAAGGAAGTATTACTTTTGTTTTATTCTAACCATGAAGTTTTATATGAAGGATCTTCTACTTTTAAAGCTTCTTCGGTAATTTTTAAAGGACGGAACGGATCTACCATTACCGCATATTCCTCTGTGAATTTTTTACCGATACTTCTTTCCATCGCACCTGGGTGAGGTCCGTGTACAATTCCTCCCGGGTGAAGGGTAAAGTCCATCAGATCAATATGATTACGGCTCATAAAGTCACCTTCTGTATAGAACAATACCTCATCAGAATCAATATTGGAATGATTGTAAGGTGCCGGAATAGCCTGTGGATGGTAATCATACATTCTTGCACAGAATGAACACACTACGAAATTGTGTCCCTCAAAATTCTGGTGAACCGGTGGCGGTTGGTGAATTCTTCCGGTAATAGGCTCAAAGTTTTTAATATTGAATTTATAAGGATAAAAATATCCGTCCCAGCCTACTACATCAAACGGATGTGTTGCGTAGATGAAATCTGTAATCTGGTTTTCTTTTTTTACTTTAATCAGGAATTCTCCTTTCTCGTCAATAGGTTCTTTGAAAGCAGGAGCAATCATATCTCTTTCGCAGAATGGGGAATGTTCCAAAAGCTGTCCGAATTCATTTCTGTATCTTTTCGGAGTATAAATAGGAGAGTGGCTCTCCAATACAAAAAATACAGTATCATCAGACTTCAGCTCTACCTGATAGATCGTTCCTCTCGGAATAATAAGATAATCTCCGGTAACGAATTCAAGATCTCCCACAAAAGTTTTTAAAATTCCGGTTCCCTGATGAACGTATAAAAGTTCATCACATTCCGCATTTTTGTAGAAATAATCCATCGATTTTCTCGGCTTAGCCAATCCCATCTTCAGATCATTGTTCATTAAAAGGATTTTTCGGCTGTCCATAAAATCGTCTTCAGGAGTGACATTCATTCCCTTAAACATTCTCGGAGCGATGTTTTTTTCCACGGCAATTTTTGGAGTGACATCTTTCGGCTCACCGATAGATTTGATCTGTGTAGGACGGTGGATATGATATAACAGAGAAGAAATACCATGGAAGCCTTCTGTACCAAAGAGCTGTTCATAGTAAAATTTATCTTCCGGTGACTTAAAGATCGTATGTCTTTTTGGTGGGATATTTCCCGCTAGATGATATCTCATTTTACTTTCTTATGTAGTTTCTCAAATTTAATCATTTTTCATGAATTGTCTCAACCTATATTTTTCTTCAAGAGTTTTGTATTTGAAAAATAATTGTTAGATTTGTCTAACAATTATAATTTCATGAAGCGAATATTATTTTCTATCACTTTTTTATCAACCTATTGTTTTGCGCAGGAGACAGACAGCTTAAGTTTGCAGCCCAATAAAAATCTGGATTCTGCAAAAGTTATGAAGAGGGAAATCAAAACAAGTAACATCGAAGATGTAGTGGTTACCGGAACCATAAAACCGATGAGCAGATCAAAAAGTCCTGTGGCAGTAGAAATCTACAGCCAGAAGTTCTTTCAGAAAAATCCGACTCCCAGTATTTTTGAAGCCATTGCTATGGTAAATGGAGTAAAACCTCAGCTGAATTGTTCTGTGTGTAATACAGGAGATATCCATATCAACGGACTGGAAGGACCTTACACAATGATTCTGATTGACGGGATGCCTATTGTAAGCTCACTTTCTACGGTATATGGCCTGAGTGGAATCCCGAATAGTCTGGTGGATAGAATAGAGGTGGTAAAAGGTCCTGCATCATCCATTTACGGTTCAGAAGCGATGGGAGGAGTAATTAATATTATTACTAAAAATGCTTTGACCGCTCCTAAGTTAAGTGTAGATATGATGACGAGTACCTGGAGTGAGAATAATCTGGATATTTCAACTAAGTTCAATGTAGGAAAGAATGCCGCTTCATTATTAAGTTTGAATTATTTCAGTTTTCAGGAAAGAATAGACCAGAATAAAGATAATTTCACAGACGCTACTCTACAGAGCAGGATTTCGGTTTTCAACAAATGGAATTTTAAAAGAAAGGAAAACAGACAGGCAAGTTTTGCGATGAGATATCTGTATGAAGACCGTTTCGGGGGAGAAATGCAATGGAATAAATCTTACCGTGGCAGTGATCAGGTATATGGAGAAAGTATTTATACCAATAGAGCGGAAATTTTCGGTTTGTATGAATGGCCTATGAAAGAGCATATTGTAACTCAGTTTTCCTACAACTATCATGACCAGAACTCATTTTACGGATCAAATCCTTTCAATGCCACACAAAAAGTAGCTTTTGTGCAGACGTATTGGGACAGAAGCTTCGGAAAGCATGATATCACGGCCGGACTTACTTTTAAAAGAACTTTTTATGATGACAATACCCCGGGAACATTAGCCTCAGACGGAATCACCAATGCGCCGATGAAATCTCCGATCTGGGGAGCTTTTGTCCAGGATCAATGGGAAATTAATGATAAAAATACCTTGTTGCTGGGATACCGATATGATTATGATAAAGTGCATCATTCCGTACATTCACCGAGATTAGCATGGAAGTTTTCACCCAATCCGTATCATACCCTGCGTTTCAATTTTGGAACGGGCTTCAGAGTAGTGAATTTATTTACTGAAGATCATGCAGCATTGACGGGTTCCCGCGAAGTGGTGGTAAAATCTGATCTTAAACCGGAAAGATCGGTGAACGGAAACCTGAATTATATATGGAAAATTCCTGTAGGAAACCGAATGGTAAATCTTGATGCTTCTGCATTCTATACTTATTTCAGCAATAAAATCGTGGGTGATTTTGATTCTGATCCTAATAAAATTATTTATGATAATCTTCACGGATACGGAATTTCAAGAGGAGCTTCTTTGAATGTGGATTTTGCATTTCAGTTTCCGCTAAGTGTCAATCTTGGAGCAACTTATCTTGATGTGTACCAGAAATTTGATAATGAAAATCAAAAAACACAACAGCTGCATGCTCCAAAGTGGAGTGGAACATATAATCTGACATATAAGTTCCCAAGTAACCTGACCATAGATTTTACAGGACAGTTTTACGGACCGATGAGGCTTCCTGTTCTGCAGAATGATTATCGCCCTGAATATTCACCATTCTATTCTTTGGCCAATATTCAGGTATCAAAGAGTTTCAAATCAGGATTTGAAGTATACTGCGGAATTAAAAATTTATTCAACTTTACTCCTAAAGATCCTTTGATGAGACCTTTTGATCCATTTGATAAACATGTTGATGATCCTATCAACAATCCTAATCATTATACTTTTGACACGGCATACGGCTATGCTCCCATGCAGCGTATCAGAGGTTTTCTGGGAGTAAAATATACTTTAAAATGAAAAAAATAATTTTATTTTTAATGTTAGTGCCCTGTTTTTATCTGTCTCAGATGAAGACAGGCACTTTTTCTGATCTTGAGATTCAGCAGAAGGAAAATCCAAAGCCGGTTGTCATTCACCTTTATACGGATTGGTGTGCCGTCTGTAAAATTGAATCTTATCGTTTAAATAAAGATAAAGAACTGGTTAATATGATCAATGATCATTTTTATTTTGTCAATTTCGAGGCAGAAAAGACGAAGGAGAAAATTCATTTTCAGAATCAGGAGTTTGAGTATCTGCAGAATGGAAACTCCGGAATTCATGAGTTGGCGCTGGCTTTGTCTAAGAATAAAAATCAGCCTGTTTATCCTTTATGGGTGTTTCTGGATAAGCATCAGAATCTGGTATATTATCAGGAAGGACAGATGACACCTGAAAAAATGAAGCAGAAGCTGTTGGAGATTTCTGCTTTGTAAATTGGGGGATTCTTGTTGGAAAACGCAAAGGCGCAAAGTTTTTTTCTTCTCTTATGTTTTAAGGCGCAAGGATTTTATCTGCGATAAATTGTATATTCCTAATACTTTATAGATCATTCCTTGTTGAAAATCTTTGATTTTCTTGCGCTTAAAAACAGTTATTATTTATTTTCTTTGTGCCTTTGCGTTTGTCCAACTTTAAAGATTTTCTGTTTATTTCTCACAGATTATACAGATTTTTAAGCTTGTTGAACTTTTAAAATTCGTGAGAACTATCCCAATCTTTAAATTTTTAAATAATTAAATCTTTTAATTCTCCCCTTCCGCATCTATCAACACAGCGAGCTGAATACACGGTTCATCAGAACGGTTGCTCCACGCGTGATTGGTGCTTCTTTGAATGACGATGTCTCCCGGTTTCAAAAGCGTTTCACCTTCTTCCATGATGAGGTAGAGTTCACCGGAAAGGATAATGATATAATCCAATGTGGGAGTTTGGTGCATCATCGGATGAGGTTCATTCTTTTTCCATTCAACCCCTAAATCTTTATCAGGAGGAATCACTACATATCGAAAGTAAGTACCGTTTTTGGGAGTTTGTGGAAATCCGGTATTCGGAATTCTGTTTTCAAAGTCCAGGCTTGCCGGTGTTTTCCGGGTATTCCATACATCAGAAATGATCAATCCCGGAAAATGTTCTACTGCGTTTTCTACCTGCTGGTCTTCTATAATAATAGATTTCCCGTTTTTAATTCCTGTTACGATTCGTCTTGGTATTGTGTTCATAGATTAATGTTTCATGATGAGTTTATGACCTTGGGTCTGATTATTTTTTAAAATAGAGTGTGCCTGCAGAACAGTATCCAGAGAAAGATTACCAATTACTTTATGTTGTGGCGGAAGAATTGTTTCGTTCTCAATGAGCTTTTTTATTTCAAGTAAACTGTTTTTATAATATTCATATTTTTTAATCATTCCATAAGTATAATTGGAGATATTCATAATCAAAGTTCCTTTGTTGAACAATGTTTCATGAGCATCTTTAGTGACTAAGGCGGTCACATCCACATAAGTTCCGTTAATTTTTAAAACTTCTGCCGTCACTTCAGACATGTAGTTTCCAACGAGATCAATTCCAAACTCAAAGGGCTGATCGTTATTGGCTTTTAAAATGTTCTCAATAAGATTTTTATCTCTGTAATTAACGATCTGATGGCTTTTTAATCCTAAATTGAGAAGCATCTGCCTGTTTTCTTCACTACCAACAGTTGCGATGACCTGTGGGATATTATGGGCTAATAAAAGTTTGATTAAAAATGAACCAACGCCTCCGGCTGCGCCAGTGATAAGGAGTGTATTCTCCGGGTTTAATTTCAGGCGGTTAAAGATTTGCAGAGAGGTAAGTCCTGCAGAAGGAATGGAAGCCGCCTGCTCAAACGAGATATTTTTTGGTTTAAAAGAAACAATAGCTTCAGGAACGGCAATATATTCTGCATAAGTGCCGTTGCTTCCCATAGAGCCGCTGCCACAATAGACTTCATCACCGATATTGAATTGCGTAACCTCGGGACCTTTGCTGACAATGATTCCGGATAATTCTCTTCCTAATATAGGAGAACTGATCAGTTTTCGTTCAAGCTCATTTTCCAGCATCTGGTAATCAATAGGATTGAAACCACTGGCTTTAATCTGGATTAAAACTTCATGGTCCTTGGGTTGAGGCTGTTCGGTAAAACCATCTTCCAGATTTCCGTTTTTATTCAAAATAACTGCTTTCATAGGTAAGTATTTGTATTTGAGAAATCATGCGATTTCATATTACTGATTTGATACACAAATGTAAAGAGGGAATAGTTTATATTTGCTACTAGTTAACTAATGGTAACTAGTTACCTTGACGAAACTATTATGGCAAAAATTACTAAAAACGGCATCGAAAGAGAAGCAAGCTGTACCGAAGAATTGTTCGCGATGCGGGACAGTCTGGATGTATTGGGAGGAAAATGGAAACTTATGATCTTACGGTATCTTACCAACAGACCGGATCAGATGATTCATTTTAAAAAGCTGGAACGCAGTATTGAAGGAATCTCTGCGAAAATGCTGAGCAAGGAATTAAAAGAACTGGAAACGAACCTTCTGGTCACAAGAACGATTCAGGATACGAAACCTATCACTGTAACGTATGCTGTGACCGAATATGGAAAGTCTGTTTTTCCGGTGACGGAAACATTGGTAAACTGGGGAATACTTCATAGAGAAAAGATCAAGGAATCAATGGGGTAGTTATGAGTTATTGGAAAACGCAAAGACGCAATGATTTTCCTTTAAACATGCCTTAAGGCGCAAGGATTTTATCTGCGATAAAATTGTATATTCCTAATACTTTATAGGTTATTCCTTGCTGAAAATCTTTGATTTTTCTTGCACCTTAAAGCAGAATATTATTAAATTTCTTTGCGCCTTTGCGATTACTAACACATATTGCTTCATCGGGAAAATATCAAAGAATCTATGAATTCTTCTGAACTATAAATCTCAATAAAAAATCCTCAGACCCGTATAGGATTGAGGATTTTAAATAATACCAAATTGTTTATTAATTTTTATCTAGCCATGACTGTACCAGCTCAGAGTGGTCTTTCACCCATTCTTTGGCGGTGGCTTCTTTATTTTTACTCTGTTCCATTTTCATTAGAAGATCAGACATATTTTCATCATCAAAATGGAGTCTGGAAAAGAATTTGGCGAGTTGAGGATGGTCTTTTCCAAAGCTTTTCCTGGAGTAAGTCTTAATCTGTTCTGCTTCACCGAATATCTTTTTGGGATCATCAAGAAACTTAAGCTTCATTTTACCAAACATCCAGTGGGGCTGCCATCCTGTTACCACAATCCATTGTTTACGTTGTATGGCATTTTGTAATTCGGTGATCATGGCAATGGTAGAGGAGTTGATCTGCTGATAATCCAGTTTATAATCGATAATTGCTTTATCTGTTCCGGTTGTTAGTCCAGCTCCTTTTTCAATTCCAATGATTCTGTGACTGAATTCCTCCTTATGCTGATTGAGTTCTTCAATAGAGTTAACAGGAACATATTCCGGAACGACCAATCCTATACGGCCGTTGTTGTAATTGGTGCCAAGATGAGTTAATCCCGGGAATTTAGCAAGTTTTTTAGCGTGAGTGTAAGGAAGCCAGACCCCCATGAAAAGGTCTGTATCTTCATTATTCATAGAAGCCAGAATCATATCCGTTGAAGCTTTTTGAATAATGACATGATAGCCCTGCTGATCTAAAATAGCTTTAGTAACTTGCGTCATGGCAACATCTTCCGCCCAGCCATCTACCATTCCTATGGTAACGTATTTGGAGTTTTTTATATTTTCACACGAATATAATGCAGCAAATACCAACATTAAAACGGGAAAAAACAGATATTTTAATTGTTTCATCTTATTGTTTTTTCTTTACAAATCCCTGGGTAATACGGTCGAGGATAATGGCTAAAATCACAACGGATAATCCACTTTCAAATCCTAATCCGATATCCAGATTATTAATTCCTTCCAATACTTTTTCTCCTAAGCCTCCTGCGGCAATCATTCCTGCGATAACCACCATGGATAAGGATAAAAGTATGGTTTGATTGATCCCGGTTAAAATTGTTTTCATGGCTAAAGGAAGCTCTACTTTAAACAGTATCTGTCGGTTGGTGGCTCCAAAAGCTCTGGCGGCTTCCACAATGTCTTTCGGAACAGCTTCAATTCCCAGTGTTGTTAATCTTACGGCAGGCGGCATCGCAAAAATAATGGTTGCAAAAGCTCCTGGAACCTTACCAATGCTGAAAAACAGTACAGCAGGAATCAGATACACAAATGCCGGCATTGTCTGCATTAAATCCAGTAATGGACGGATAACCTTTGCTGCTATTGCATTTTTAGCTGCCAAAATTCCCAGAGGGATAGAAAGGATAAGAGCTGTAATGGTGGAAACAAATATAAGTGCCAGTGTTTCCATGGTTTCTTTCCATAATCCCATTAAAAATATTAAACTTAGTCCGGCTGCGGTTACTACAGCAATACCTTTTCCTGCTTTCCATAGTGCCAGCAGTGTAAAGAAGAGAATGATTACATAAAAGGGTGTGTTTGTTAAAACCCATTCAATCCCCATAATAGAGGCATTTCCAACGTGTTTTATGACATCAAATACAGGTTTTCCATTTTCTGTGAGCCAATTGATAGCAGTTTCTACATATTGACCTATATCTATAGTTTTATTCATCTTATTGATTGTTTGCGATTTCTTTTAATTCAATGATTTCTTCTTCGTTAAACTTGGTCGCTTCTATGACAAGAGATAACTGAGTGACAAGACCTAAAAATTTATTGTCTTCATCAATTACTGCGATGGCTGATTTACTTCCGGAAATTAACGGCAGCATTTCTTCTACAGTGACTTCAGGATAGACTGAAGGAACATTGCTGTTGATAATTGATTCCACTGTAGGTTCTTTTCTTTTGGCAATTCGGACAACATCGTTAAGGGTTACAAAGCCCAGAAATTTATTTTGAAAATCTACTACAGGTAAGTTTTCTAATCCGGTGGCTCTCATTTTTCTTAATGCCCCTTCCGGACCGTCTTTTCTGAAACGTACTACGGTAGCTTTATCAAACATCAGAGATCTGGCAGTGATAATTGTTTTACGGTCTACTTTCTCTACGAAAGCTTTTACATAGTCGCTGGCAGGATTGGTTAAAATATCTTCTGCAGTTCCTATCTGTTCTATGACTCCATCTTTCATAATGACGATACGGTCTCCGATTTTAATAGCCTCGTCCAGATCGTGGGTAATGAAAACAATGGTTTTTTGCAATGTATTCTGTAGTTCAAGCATCTGATCCTGCATTTCAGATTTTATCAGAGGATCCAGTGCAGAAAAAGCCTCATCCATAAGCAGAACTTCAGGATCGTTTGCCAATGCTCTTGCTAAACCTACTCTCTGCTGCATTCCTCCTGAAAGTTGGGAAGGATACTGGTTTTCAAAACCATTCAATCCTACAATATCCAGGGCTTTCTGTGCTTTTTCATCACGGGAAGCTTTGTCTTCTCCTCTGATTTCCAGGCCGAAACCTGCATTGTCTAAAATAGTATGATGGGGAAGTAATCCGAATTTTTGAAATACCATACTCATTTCCGTTCTTCTTACTTCCAGAAGTTCTTTATTGTTTTTGCTGGTAATATCATCATCATTGATGTATACTTTTCCTGAGGTAGGCTCATTCAGCCTGTTAAGACAGCGCAGCAGCGTAGATTTTCCGCTTCCTGACAATCCCATGATGACAAAAAATTCTCCCTCATAGATTTCAAAACTTGCTTTGTTGATTCCTATGGTGCAGCCTGTTTTTTCAAGAATTTCTTTTTTGGAAAAGCCTTTGTCTAAAAGTTCCTGTGCTTTTTCTTTGTTTTTGCCAAAAATAATAGTCAGATCTTCAACTTTAAGTTTTACTTTTCTACTGTTTTCATTTTTTTCCATATTCAGAATTTTTGAATTAATAAATGATATAAAAAATTGTACACCAATTCATTATATACGTTTAATCTTTGTTGTTCTGCTGATGACGATAGTGCAAAATAATTTGCAGAGCTTATAGTGATAAAAGCTTTTAACAAAAAAATAAGAGCATACAGACCATTGGGCCTTATGTTTATTTTTAAATATTTCAATTAGATTATACTCTAGAAAAAGAGTGTAGCATGTAAAAAGAGGTTAATCTCTTACATAGATTCTACAATTAAATTACGGATGAGGTAATTACTGATATGTGTACTGAACAACTTGAATTTCTACATCTCATCAAAATGCAGATCAGCATAAAAAACCTGTATATCAATTTTTTATGACGATGCAAATTTACGAATTTTATATTAAATGGATTTTTTTGGACGTAAGAAGCTGGTTTTAAGTCTGGTTATGGAAGGTGATATGTAGAGTGATTTTTCTCTTACCATTAAAGATAAGAGCGTATTGATATGGTAAAGATCTCGAAGGTGATCTTTCCAAATATGAGCTATGAAAATTACTTTAGTAAAACAGCAGTAATTGCCAATATTGCGGGTAGTGCCTGTACAAAGAATATTTTTTTTGTGGCAGAAATCGCTCCGTAAATTCCAGCTACCGCTACACATCCTAAAAAGAATAGTGCCACATTGGTCTGCCATTGCGGATCTTTGATCAAAAACGACCAGATCAGTCCGGCAGCCAGAAAACCATTGTAGAGCCCCTGATTGGCGGCGAGTCCTTTGGTAGGTTTAAACATTTCTGCAGGTAAAGCAGCTTTAAAGACTTCTTTTCCTTTTGTTTCCCAGGCAAACATTTCCATCCACAGAATGTAGATATGTTCTATTGCGACTAAGGCGATCAAAATTTTTGCAACGATGTCCATGATTTATTATTTTTTGGAATTGTAAAACTAAAAAAATAAAGTTAAGTTTGATTACTAAATATTACAATGGAAACTTTCAAGGCACATTTAGATAAATTCATTACGATCACCGACGAGGAATTTGCTTCTATTATTTCTTTTTTTCAGGTTTTAAAAGTGAAAAAGAAAGAAAATCTGATGCTGGAAGGTGATATTTGTAAATTTAAATATTTCGTTGTGGAAGGATGCCTGAGAAAGTTTTTTGTGAACGAAAAAGGGGTAGAACAAACCACAGAATTTGCTATAGAAAACTGGTGGATGTCTGATACTTTTGCTTTTGAAAAACAGATGAAGTCAGACTTTAATATTCAGTCTGTAGAGAATTCTAAAATTTTAGTTATTGATTTTCAGTCTCAGGAACTTTTACTGGAAAAGCATCCCGTTATGGAACGTTATTTCAGAATGGTCTACCAAACGGCTTATGCTGCCGCTGAAAAAAGAATCCGTTATATTTATGAGATGACGAAAGAAGAATATTATGTACATTTCAGCACGTTGTATCCTTGGTTTATACAGAGAATTCCGCAATATTTAATTGCTTCCTTTTTAGGATTTACCCCAGAATATTTAAGTGAAATCAGGGCAAAGTTACGATCTTAAACCAGTTTAAGATTTTTACGGATCAAAAGCCGGAAATTTGTCATGTTATTAAAAGCCAATACAATGACAGATACCAAAAATCGATTTCCGCAGTTATTTTTAAGACTTGCTCTTGCTGTAACCATGCTTTCTGCAGTGGCAGACCGATTTGGATGGTGGAGTAAAGAAAATTCATCATGGGGAAATATGGAGAGTTTTAAAGAATATACAAGACAGCTGACATTTTTTCTTCCGGAAACAATGAGTACGTTCTCAGCGTATGCCGCTACTTTCTTCGAGATCCTATTTCCATTGATGCTGATTGCAGGGTTTAAAACCAGAATTGCAGCGTATGGAAGCAGTATTCTGCTGTTGGTTTTTGCCATATCCATGACCATTGCTTCAGGACCTAAAGCTCCACTCAACTATTCTGTATGGGTAGGAAGTGCCGCAGCTCTTTTATTGGCGGTTCAGCAGCAATATTCTTTAAGTATAGATCAATTAACCAAAAAAAAATAATATAATGAGCGCAAGATTAAATATTGCAACAGTAGATTCAGCAGCTTACAAAGCGATGATGGGATTAGAAGGATATTTACAGACAACTTCTTTAACTCACATTCAAAAAGAATTAATTAAAATCAGGGCTTCACAGATTAATAAATGTGCTTTTTGCCTTGATATGCACACAAAAGATGCCATTAAATATGGTGAAACACCTCAGAGAATCTTCATTCTAAACGGATGGACGGAGGCAAAAGAATTTTTCACAGAAGAAGAGCAGGTGCTTTTGAAGATGACAGAGGAAATTACACTGATTAGCCAAAATGGATTAACAGAAGAAACGTTCCAAAAGGCGAAATCATTCTTTGATGACAGCCAGATTTCTCAGATTATTATGGCGATTGTAACCATCAATGCATGGAACAGAATTGCAATAAGCACGCATCTTCCGGTTGCAAAATAATGAAGTAATGAAGCAGGAAGATGGATGCTCATGAAGCCTGCATAATTTACGGATGTTTACTTTTTATAAAAACGGCCTTTCAATTTTGAAAGGCCGTTTTCTGTAAGATTCAAAGCAACAATGTAATAGGGCTGTGGTATTAATTCTAAAAATAAATTCTAAGGTTAGCTTTATTTTTTTAACCGGAATTACTTTGTTACTCTGTTTTTTAAAGAAATTAATAAATAGCCACAGGATTCACATTCACCTGAGTAGAGCCTACGTATAAAGGCTGTCCCAATACGAATAAAAATTCCCAGACTTTTTGCTTCACTAAAGGTCGGCTGTCGATCAGTTCCAGATTATAAATTCCCTTTTTAGCCAGCATAAACTGGTTGATGGGAAATTCTTCTTTACTTTTCGGATTAGGATAGACTTCAGAAGCCCAGGTGTCACCACCAAAAGCTACGATTCCCTGATCGGCAAGCCATTTTGCAGCATCCATTCCGATTCCCGGTTCAGTTTCTAAGAATTGTTGATTGTTTTTACCAATCAATTCAAGCCATCCGGTATTGAAAAGAATGATATCACCTTTTCTCAGGGTAAGGCCCTGTTTCTTTAAAACAGATTTGATATCTTCTACCGTAAATTCTGTTCCTCCGGGTACTATTGATTTTCCATAATGAGCGGTCATATCAAGGACTACACCACGGGTTACGAAAGGAGGAACTTTTTCAACTCCCAGTTTTTTTACGCCTTCCACAGTCACAAAGTCTGTTGCTTTATTTCCGTTGTAGTAAATATTGTCAATACCGATGTGTCCGATACCGTTCAGCTGGGTTCCCACTCCGGTCCATCCGTTTACGAGTTCATCATTGAATGTAAATTTATTGGGACCTATGCTTTTTCCACCCTGTTCTCCGGGCTGGATATTATATAAATTGAAGCTTCTGTGTCTGAAAGCCGGAAGTTTTTTGTCAATAGGAACTGCAAGAGCTAAGGTTTTACCCTGTTTTACCAGTCCCAGAGCCTGTTTTACAACTTCAGGAGTCAATAAATTAGCAGCTCCTATTTCGTCCTGCGCTCCGTAAGAAGAAGGAAACCATGATTTATCTTCCGGATTGACAAGTGTCTGAGCATTGAATGTAATGCTGTTAAGAGTCAATAGGGTTACTAACCCGAATATTTTAATCAGATTATTTTTCATTTTTATGAGGTATGAGAGTTAAAGGGAAGAAGTTGGAAGCTGGAAGAGGGAAGTTTTATTAGTGTATTGATAATCAGTAGGCTTTTATTGCATTTTTCTGCATGTGACAAAGAGATTTCTCCTTCGTCGGAATGACAATTGAAGTTAAATTGTAAACCAATCTATTGGTTATCCGGCATCAATAACTTCTATCTTCCAGCTTTTGTATTAAATTTCGCTCAAAGCTGAATTGATGATGTTCAATTCTTCCTGAGAAAGGTCAATAGACATAGCTTTTGCATTTTCGATAGCTTGTTGTGCGTTTCTTGCTCCTGCCAGTACTACTGTAATTGCCGGCTGCAGTGTAGTCCATCTTAATACCAGTTGAGAAAGGCTGGCACCTTTTTCCTGCGCAATAGGTTCAATTTTTTCTAAGAAAGTTTTCACTTTATTCAAATCAAACTGCGAGAAATATCCGTTTCTGTGGTCGTTATCTTTTAATTGGGTTTCTTTAAAATATTTACCGGTTAAAAGACCTCTTTCCATTGGGCTGTATACGATAATTCCTGAATTGTTTTCCAAAGAATAGGGAACAAGGTCGTTTTCAATGGCACGGTTCAGCATACTGTAAGAAACCTGGTTGCTGGCAAGCTTTAAAGTTCTGTTAGCTTCTTTCATTTGAGCTACACTATAGTTGCTTACCCCTGCAGTACGGATTTTTCCCTGCTGGATTAATAATTCCATAGCTTCCATTGTCTCACCGATAGGAGTGGTGCTGTCCGGCCAGTGAAGCTGTAAAAGGTCAATATAATCTGTCCCTAATCTTTGTAAGCTTTCCTCAACTTCTTTGATGATGTTTTCTTTGGAAGCTAATTTATATACGGGAATTACTTTTCCTTCGTCTTCAGCATCAAAGAAAAATTCTCCTTTTCCGTTATTGCTTCCGTCCCAGACCAATCCGAATTTTGTTAAAAGCTGAATTTTTGAACGGTCTTTTCCTTTGATTGCTTCACCAATTATTTCTTCACTCAATCCGAAACCGTAGAAAGGTGCCGTGTCGATAGAAGTTACTCCATGATCCAATGATGCGTGTATAGAGTTGATAGAGTCCTGCTTTTCATTTCCTCCCCACATATTTCCTCCGATAGCAAAAGCTCCGTGTGTGATTGCTGATAATTCTAGATCTGTATTTCCTAATTTTCTATATTCCATTTTGTTTTAAAATTGTTATATGTAAACCACCCCGTCAAAAATTCTTTGAATTTTCGCCACCCCTCCAGTGGAGGGGAATTCTCGATGTTTCAATTGTAGTATTCGTGAAAATCGGAGATTTTCAAAAACTTAAGTGTTCTTATCAACAGCCTGTATTATAACTTTATTTACTTAAGTATTTAAAACTTTTGTGACTTTTGTGGTAAAATTATTTGTTATTTATTTAATTCTTTTAAAATAGCTTCTCCAACGCTCTTTGCAGATTGAGGATTCTGTCCTGTGATCACTCTTTGATCTGCAACTACATGGTTCTGCCAAAGCCCTGATTTTTCAAATTGTGCTCCTCTTTCTTTCAGCTTGTTTTCTAATAAGAAAGGAACTACATCTGTTAATTTTACTTCAGCTTCCTCTTCGTTAGTGAAAGCATTGATTTTTTTTCCGTCTACAAGATATTTCCCGTTATTCAGTTTGATATTTACCAATCCTGCCGGACCATGACATACTCCTGCCACAATACCTCCGTTTTCGTAGATTTTTGAAGCGATATCTGCCAGGTCTTTATTGTCTGCAAAATCCCACATGGCTCCATGTCCTCCTGCATAAAAGATGGTTGAATACTCTTTCGGGTTTACCTGAGAGGGTGTCATAGAATGGTCAATTTTGTTCTTGTACTCCTTGTTTTCCCAGAATTCTTTGTTTACAGGATCTTTCAAATCGAATCCGTCTACCGGAGGAGTTCCGCCTTTCGGACTTACAAAGTCAATTTCATATCCTGCATTGTGAAGAACTTCCCATGGATGAGAAACTTCACCCAGATAATATCCTGTATCTTCACCAGTACTGCCTTTTTTATCGTGGCTGGTTACGACGAATAAGATTTTCTTTTTCATATTTTTTGATTTTTTAGTTTGTGCCTGAGCGAATCCTATCGTGAAGATCGCCAGCATTAAAAACGCTAATTTTTTCATTATTAAATGATATTGGTAATATAAATCTGTGGTTTTTCCTGAAGCTTTTCATCTACCAAAGCCCCGAAAGCCTGAATATAAGGCTGTTGATTGTGCTGGTCCAGTCCCTCTTTACTTTTCCAGATTTCATAGAAAACAAATTCGTTTTTGTCTTCAATTCCCTGATGGAGGCTGTAAAGCTCACATGCTTCTTCTTTTCTTGTCTCTTTTACCATATTCTGAAGAACTTCCAATACCTCTGGCTGATGTTCTTCTTTGGCTTTTATAATTGCTGTAAGATGAATTTTCATATTAAATAAAATTTTCAATTGAGTTATAGATAGGTTTCCATTCCAGTTCTGTTCTGGCTTTGTCTGCATTACATCTGCTGTTGGATGCAAAGCCGAAGTAGCCGCCTGCAGGACCGAAATTGTCAACAGCATCCTGTATACTTAAAGATTGGGCTGGTTCCAGATTGTATTTTTTACTGATAACTCCGGCAATGTTTTTTAAAGGTGAAGCACCATTTTCTGCATAATAGATAGAGCCTTCTTTCGCTTTCTCCAAGGCCAGTACATAAAGATCTGCCAAATCTTCAATATGTAAGTTGGACCAGATATTTTCACCTTCTCCAAAATAAACACCGTGCCCTTTTTTCTGAGAAAAATTAACCAAGGCCGGAATCTGGATACTGTCTTTTTTTATTCCAAGACCTTCTCCATAAACCATAGTAGGAACAATAACGATACTTCTTATCCCTTTTTGAACGGACTGAAGAACATAATTGTTAATGAGAACCCTTGATGCCATTTCCAGTCTTGGAGTCAGAGGGAAATCTTCAGTATACACAAAATCACTTCTTTTACCATTTTCTTTACCTCCGAAAATAGCAGATCCGGAAGTAAATATGAATGTTTTATGGCTTCCTTCCATTGCTTTGATAAAATTATCCACAGCATAAGCATCATCCGCAGAATCAGCATTATGGATTACTGCATCAACGCCGGCAACGGCTGTTTTTATTAAATCTTCATTGTGGATATTCCCAATAATGGTTTTGATGCCCAACGATTCCAGTTCCTGTACATGAGCTTCGTTACGAACTAATCCGGTTACTTCATAATTTCTGTCAAGTAGTTTTTTAGCGATAGTACCTCCTATATAGCCGGTAATACCTGTTATCAATATTTTTTTCATGATACTAATTCTGGTTTTAATTCTTTTTCAAATACATTTCTTACATGTTCTCTGTAAAGCTTCATATCACGCTCTATATTAGCATTTTTCTCCACATCATGGAAGTGGAAACTTTCCATTTTCTCCAGCGAAACAAAGGCATTCATTCTATGGAAACCAAATAATGGTCCATCATCTACACTTGTTTCACTGAAAAATTCTCCGGGAAGTGTAAAAGCTGTTGCAGGAGCGTTCCAGCTGGTAGTCAGCATATATTTTCTGCCACCAAGCATTCCTCCCGTACCATAGTTGATTTCAGGATTCTCAGCCTTTCTTCCATCACTCATATAAATTCCTTTTGCATGACCTGCTGTGAAAACTTCATCAATATATCTTTTTAATCCGTTCGGAAGCTGAAACCACCAGATTGGAGTATGGTAAATAATGTAATCTGCCCAGACAAACTTTTGCACTTCTTCATGGTTATCATAATTTTCACTTACATTGGTGATCTTCACTTCTACATTATCAAATTCTTTAAGGGCTGCTAATGTATTTTCTGCAATAGTCTGATTATATTTTCCTCCGGAATGTCCGAAATTCTGTCCTCCGTTGATGATTAGTACTTTTTTCATTTTTTTATGATTGTTTAAATTTTACTCTGCAAAGTTAGGATGGATGTTTGTATAATAAAAATAATATAAATTATAGGAAAGTATTATTAAAATTATAGTTGGATTGGTTCAGGATTTTTGGTTTAAGTTGAAGGTCGAGAGTGAATGGTGAATAGTCAGTAGTGAATAGTCAATCCGCTTCACTTGTGAATTTTTATGAGTATGCCAATTCACCATTGACTTTGCGCAGCAAAAATTGACCATTGACGGCACTAATGGTAAAATGTCATATCATATCTGAACTGAAATTCCTTTCTGTCATGTAAATTTGTTTAACAAATTGAAGGACAATGATACAGATAGCGGTTTTTAGTGATGTGCATGGAAATCTTCCTGCCCTGGAAGTAGTGTTGAAAGATATTGAGCAGAGAGGAATCAGGCAGAAGTTATGCTTAGGAGATCTGGTGGATTTTGCACCCTGGGGAAATGAAGTGATAGAAAAAATAAGAAACCTGAACATTCCCTGCCTGATGGGAAATCATGATGAAAGAATTGCTTTTGATATTCCTGTTGTTCCTTTGTCCAAGCATTCGGAAGAAGAGACGAATGCCAGATTCATAGCAATCGATCATTCTAAAAAACATATTACAGAAGAGAATAAAACGTTTTTATCAGAGCTGCCTTTTCATTTAAAATTAAATTATAAAGTAGGGGAAAAGCATTGGAATATTCAATTGGTTCATTCCAGTCTTGAAAGTAATGATACTTATCTTTATGAATCAGAAAATGATGAGGTTTTTGAGAATATGCTAAAAGATTCCCGAGCTGATATTGTGGTGATGGGACATACCCATTTATCATTTAAAAAACAGTTTGAAAATAATACCTGGGCTGTTAATTGTGGCTCTGTAGGACGTTCTAAAGAAGAAAACAGACTGGCTTCCTATTTGGTGCTGACTTTAGACGAAGAAAAAATCACCCCTGAAATTGTACAATTACCATATCCGATTGATGAAACAGTCCGTCAGATATGGGAAAGCGGGATTCCTGATTATTATGCCTCATTTCTGAAGAATGAAAATGTATTAATATTATAATTATTTTGTAAATTTGCATCAGAATATTAATAATTAAATCATGGTCAATTTAGAATGGTATCGTACTTTTAAGGCGATATATAAAACCGGGACATTGACGGGTGCTGCTGATGCTTTATTCATATCACAGCCGGGAGTGAGTCTGCATTTAAGCTCATTGGAAGCTTATGTAGGATACAAACTATTCGACAGGACCGGTAGAAAAATGATTCCTACAGAACGCGGGAAAGTATTGTTTAATGCCGTTGCTGAACCTATTACCAAACTGGAAGATGTAGAAAAAAACTTCCAGAAATCTACAGAAAAACATACCCCTACCATTAGTGTGGGAATGTGTTTTGAAACGTTTCAGACTACTTTGGAACAGTATGTTTCTTCATTGCCTTTTAATCTGATTATCAGTTTTGGAGAATATCCGGAAATGCTGGATCAGCTGGACAAAGGAATTCTTGATCTTATCATTACGCCGAAAAAAGGATCTTCACCCAATATCGAGCATGAAGCATTTTCTTCCGAGCAGATCGTTCTTGTAGGAGGGAAAGATGTGGATAAAGCTGCTTTCAATAAAATGTTAAAAACAAAAGATGCAGAGCAGATTGAAGGATGGCTGAAGAATGAAAAATGGTACGGAACCACCGGAGATATGGAACACCTTTTCCAGTTCTGGATATTGAATTTTGGTCATAAACCCAATTTCCGTCCCAATTATATTGTTCCCAATATGAATTCCATCATCCGTTGTCTGAAAGGAGGAACAGGATTAGCTGTAGTTCCCGATTTTCTATGCAGAAGCGATATCGAAAGCGGTGAAGTTCAGTTAATCTGGGAAGGAAAGAAGAAATTTGAAAATACATTGTACTTCGGATGCCGTAAGAAAACCAATTATCAAACTGAAATTGAACATATTAAAGGTTTATTCCGTAAGGTGATGAACTAGTAAAATCATATCTTTCATCTGTAAACCGTTTTCATAAATAGGATCTGGATAATTTTTAATAAAGAAATCTTTCAGAACTCCATTTTTGATGAATCCGTTTTTCTCATAAAATCTGATCTGTTGGAAACCGGTATCCGATGTTCCGACAGTCAGTGTTTTATAATGATTTTCTTTTGCAATTTCTTTTGCTTTATCCATCAGGATTCCTCCGATGCCTTTACTTCGGCAACTTTCAGTCACTGCGACGTTTTTAATTTCCAGTTCACTATTGCTCTTCTTGTACAGTGCCATCACAGCAATATTTTCAGTACCATTATTCAGAAGATAGATGTCAGAATTGAAAATATATTGATTGATCGCCTCCTTGGTTTCATCTGCCAGCAGCAAGAGATGATAAGGAATTTCCGAATCAGAATTTAATAGATTAAAAGTAAAATCTTCCATTTACAGACTCATATGAATAAGTGGATAGTCTTTTCCTGAACCGTCTTTCTCAGATCTTCCGATTTTTTTGAAACCCATTTTTTCATAAAACCCGATGGCTTGAGGATTTTGTTCATTCACATCCACTTTGGTCAATCCGGTTTTCTCTTTCATGAATTGATAAAGCGTTTTTCCGTAGCCTTTTCCACGCGTGTCATTATGAATAAAAAGCATTTCGAGGTTGCCTTCTGCTACAGAGGCAAATCCTTTAGCTTCATTATCTTCAGTGATTAAATAAACTTCCAGGTTAGGAAGATAATCTCTTGGAATGGCTTCTTTAAAATAATTGAAATCTTTTTCAGCAAGAAAATCGTGAGTTGCTTTTACAGCCGATTCCCAGATTTCCATAATTCTTGGATAATCTTCTGCAGCAGCCAGTCTGATATTTTGTGACATGATTTTTTAAATTTAAACAAAAATAAAGAAAATAGCGTTGGAATGCCAGCTGGACCGTAAATTAGAAACCAGAAATCAGTAAAAAAAATTAGAAACTGAAAGCTGGAATTACCTCATTACATAGCCATTTTTTAATAGAAACAGTAAAATTGGTAGGCGGGATTTTCAAAATTTTGTTGCAAATTTGTTTATCACTTTATATTAATAATTAAATAAAGATTTATGCAAAAGAAAACCTATACAGGACAGCCTGTGGTAACCTTAAATAACGGAGTGGATATTCCTGCTTTAGGCTTTGGAGTATGGCAGATGGAAGACCTGAAAGAATGTGAGAATGCAGTAATAAAAGCTATTCAGAGCGGATATAGAATGATTGATACGGCTGCTATTTATCAGAATGAAACGGCTGTAGGTGCCGGGGTAAAAAATAGCGGAGTAGACAGAGAAGCATTATTTATCACATCAAAAGTATGGGTTCAGGATCATGGGTACGAAAAAGCTAAAAGTGCTTTTCAGAGAACATTAGACAGACTGCAGATGGATTATCTTGATATGTACCTTATCCACTGGCCTTATGGAGACTTTTTAGGAACCTGGAAAGCTTTGGAAGAATTATACAAGGAAGGAAAGATCAAAGCTATAGGAGTATGTAATTTTACGATTGAGAAACTGGAAGAATTAAAAGCCAATTCAACCGTGTTGCCGGTAATCAACCAAATTGAACTGCACCCGGTATTCCAGCAAAAAGAATTGCAGGTATATGACAGAGAAAATAATATCATAACACAGCCATGGAGTCCGCTTGGAAATGGGAATGCCCAGCTTTTAAGTAATCCTGATCTGAAAGCAATTGCTGAAAAATATGGTAAAACCGTAGCTCAGGTAATTCTGAGATGGCATCTTCAGGAAGGATTTGTAGTGATTCCAAAATCTGTGACACCATCAAGAATTGAAGAAAACTTAAATGTATTTGATTTTGAACTTACAGAAGATGAAATGAATGTTGTCCGTTCTCTGGATACAGGGAAAAGATTATTCTTTGATCCTAAAGATCCTGAATGGGAGCAAAAAATGCTGAATTCCGTAGCGGATATTTAATCTTCAGATTGACAAATGAATAATTCCCGCAGGTTTCATGAACACAGATCAGGAATCTGAGTTATTGTGAAACCTGCGGGATTTTAAATGAATAATAACCCATGACTGCACAAGAATTCATACAAACACTCTCGTTATTCAGGAATGAAAAAGAACTCGATAAAGTAGAGAAGTTTTTCAAAGGAAATGATGGGATTACAAAGAGTTTCGGAGTGAAATTCGGCGATGTCTTTACTACGGCTAAAGAGTTTTCTGCTATGCCTTTGGATGAGGTCAATAAACTCCTTGACAGCGATTTTTATGAAGTAAGAATGGGGGCAGTGAGTATCATGGATTTCCAGGCCAGAAATAAAAAAACGACTGAAGATCAGAAAAAAGACCTTTTTGATCTGTACCTGAATCGCCATGACCGTTTGAATAACTGGGATTTTGTAGACAGGGCGGCCAGAAATATTATTGGAGAATATCTTCTTGACAAGCCTAGAGATATTTTGTATAAGCTTGCTTATTCCGACAGTCCGTGGGAAAGGAGAACAGCCATTGTAAGCACTCATGCGTTTATCAGGAAAAATGATGTAAAAGATACTTTTGCCCTTGCAGAAATCCTTATTCATGATCCTAATGAACTGGTGAATAAAGCAGTAGGAAGCTGGATCAGAGAGGCTGGAAAAAAAGACCAGGAGAAACTACATGATTTTCTCACTACTTATGCTAAAACAATGTCTGCTGTTACATTTTCTTACGCTACAGAAAAGCTTGATCCAGTATCAAAATTACACTATAAAGGACTGAGGAAAGCAAAATAAATCTTGCCTTGCACAATGTGCAATAGACGTTTTTCAATAACCCTAACCCTTAAACTTTAAACGTTGAACTTTAAATTCACTGAGGAATATCATGGTATTGAATGACTTTCATTGTCACTTTCTTCGTAAATTTTAATAAAAATAATTCTTATGTTTTGGCCGGATACAATCAGTAGAAAACTAGGGATACAATACCCTGTAATTCAGGCTCCGATGTTTGGAGTAAGTACGGTACAGATGGTGGCAGCTGCTGCAAAAGCAGGTTGTCTGGGATCACTGGCGCTGGCAGATCTTTCTGCGGATCAGTCTGTTGAATTGATCAGGGAAACGAAAAAACTGACTGATAAACTTTTTGCAGCCAATATATTTGTACATCACATTCCTGAAGTGACCGACGCTTTAAAAGAAAAGTTTATCAAAACGAAGCAGTTCCTTGAGCAGCTGGCGAAAGAAAATAATATTGAAGTAGAACTTCCGGAACTTGAGACGATCAGTATACATCCTTATCATGAGCAGGTGGATGTCATCATCGAAGAAAATTGTAAGATCTTGAGTTTTACATTCGGAAATCTGGATGATCAGAGTATTCAGAAATTAAAAGAAAACGGAATTACCCTTATCGGAACCTGTACTTCTGTGAATGAAGCTTTGCAGCTTGAAAAATCAGGTATTGATATTATTTGTGTTCAGGGAATAGAGGCGGGAGGCCACAGGGGAAGTTTTGAGGCGGAGCACATTCCGCAGATCGGAGGTTTATCTTTGCTGTCACAGGTGTATGATCATGTAAATGTTCCTTTAATTTATGCAGGAGGAATTTATGGAGCCAAGACATTACAAGCCGTTAAAAATTTAGGAGCTCAGGGATTCCAGGTTGGAAATCTTCTGCTGGCTTCTCAGGAAAGTGCTTTGCAGCCTTTTGAAAAAGAAAGACTGAAAAAAGTACGGGAAGAAGAGATTGTTTTAACAAAAAGCTTTTCCGGAAGATATGCCAGAGGAGTGAAAAATCAGTTTATAGAAACGGTTGAAAATTCAGAATATATTTTACCATATCCTTATCAGAACAAGCTGACCAATGCACTGCGTAAAGCTGCAAAATCTTTGCAAAATCCGGAATTTGTTGGAATCTGGGTTGGACAGTCTATTCATCAGTATAGTGAACTTTCCACAGAAGAAATTTTGAGAAATCTGATCACAGAATGTGAAAGATAGATCAATATGTTTTCAATTTGCTGTTAATTTTCTATTTTCGTGAAATATAAAAACTAAAATCAGCGAAAATAAAAATGAAATTTTCAGAAGGAATTCAAAAATCACTCCCGTTCGGATACTTATTTCTTGTTGTAATGGGAATACTTAAAGAGAGTGTCTTCTACTATCAGATAGGCATTAATATTCTGAAATATTCAACAATAATGGATATTTTAATAAGTCCGATTGCTACCTTAACTGCTCATCCAGTAATACTGATTGCCCTGCTTATTATCGTTGTATCTTCATTTGCCTTTCCGTCCTATTTATCAAAGCAAAGTAATAAGAATAAAAAATGGGCACTGAAAATGGCTTCTCTTAAAGAACATGAAAATATGAGTAAAGAGGCTATTGAGAATCATTTTACCAATATGTTTGTAAGATTTCTGGCCATGATGCTGTTGTCTTTCTTTGTAGGAATAGGTATGGGAGAAGGGATGACATTAACGAAAAGAATAAAGGAGAACAGACTTAAATATGATTATAAATTAAACTATAGTGATGATAGTTCTGATCTGGTTCATCTGATAGGATCAAACAGTATGTATTATATCTATCTGGCAAAAGGAAACAAAACGGTAAAAATTTCACCGGTAGGATCTATCAAAAGTATTGAGCTGGTCAACAACAAAAGATTGAATAACTAGAAATAATGCTTAATAAAAAAGCTTCAGATCATATGCTGAAGCTTTTTTATTTATTTTGTTAAATCAAGACCGCCAAAATTTCCGGAACTCATCATTAAATAAACACCATCCGTTTTATCCAATGTATTCCAATAGGCATGAAGATCTTCAGCATTCGTGAAAACCTTTAAATTTTCATTCTTGAATTTTTCTTTGATAAATTCTGGAGATATAGGCTCCATTCTCTTGATCTTCAAAGCATCTTCAGAGTAGAAAACGATGGCTTCATTCAAGCCGTCCATTGCATGATCATACTGCTCAAGGAAGGCCGGATTTAAGCTGGAATAAGTGTGAAGCTCCAGAAATCCATATTTCTTATCATTTTTGAATTGCTCCGTAAATGCTTTTACAGCTGCCTTCACCTTGCTTGGTGCATGAGCGAAATCTTTATAAAGTATTCCTTTATCTTCTCTTTCTACTTTTTCAAGACGTTTGGATGCTCCTTTGAAGCTCATAATAGCCTCATAGAAGTCTTCATCCATAATACCAAGCTGTCGGCAGATATGTCTTGCTCCTTCCATATTCAACAGGTTGTGGGCTCCAAAAACAGAAAGCGGAACATCTCCCATTTCAGTTTTTAAATACACTTTACCATTATTGATTTCATATTCAGGAGTGTTGTAAGGGATTTTTCTGAAATAGTTTTCTGCATTTTCCACTACTTTCACTACTTCCGGATCCTCTTCATTGTATACCAGAACTCCACCTGGTGTAATGCTTGCTACAAACTTTCTGAACTGATCAATATAATCATCAAATGTTTTGAAAACATTGATATGATCCCATGCAATGCCACTCATCAAAGCGATATTCGGCTGATACAGTAAAAATTTAGAACGAAGGTCGATAGGAGAAGAAAGGTATTCATCACCTTCCAGAACCATGAAATCATTATCCTGAGTCAGTTTTACCATACAGTCGAAACCTTCAAGCTGAGCGCCTACCATGAAATCCACATCTTTCTGGTGGAAATTCAAAACATGAAGGATCATTGAAGTAATGGTTGTTTTACCATGTGATCCGGCAATGACAACTCTTGTTTTATTTTTTGACTGTTCGTAAAGGAATTCAGGATAAGAATATATTTTCAGACCCAGTTCTTTTGCTCTTGCCAGCTCAGGATTATCCTGGTGGGCATGCATCCCAAGAATAACAGCATCAATATCCGGAGTGATCTTTTCCGGGAACCATCCCATTTCCTGAGGCAGAATTCCTTTCTTTTCCAGGCGGGATTTTGAAGGCTCAAAAATAGCATCATCAGAACCTGTCACCTGATATCCTTTGTCTTTTAATGCAATCGCAAGATTATGCATGGCGCTTCCGCCAATGGCAATGAAGTGGGTTTTCAATTGTATTTACTGTTTTTTAACATTAGTATTAATGATCTGCTGGAAAACTTCAAGAATGTTGTTCCAGTTGGTCTGGTAATTCGGAATAATCATGCTGGCATCCGATTTACTCCCTTCATTTGGACCTTTCTTGATGTTGATGGAAGTTGAAATATTATCGTACAGTTTTTTGCGGTCTTCCTGTATTCTTCTGAAATTGTTCTGAGAAAGAACCTGATCCAGTTTTTTTAAATCTTCATCAGAAATTTTAAAATCCTGTTTATATTTTTTACCCTGCCCTTCAAAAGAGTAGTGTACATTATTCCCTTTTATAAGCATGTTTTCATATACAGGAGCATAGCCTCCACTTTTCGAATAGCTGATATCAAAATCCGAATATACCTTCTGGCTGTTGCATGAAACTAATACTATGATTGCAAATAAGATTCCAAGTATTTTGTTCATAATTTTTGTCATTACTTTAATTATTTGAGTCCTTTTGTTCTAATTTTTTAGCTTTAAGTTCTTCATCATAACTGTGTAATAAGTTGAAATCTTCTGTCTGCTCAATGGCAGTCATGATTTTCAATAAAATTTCCGGTGCTTTTTCATTATCATAATCAATATCCAAAGGAGCTTTGAATTCCATCGTAGGTTTTACACCGGTTACCTTTACGCGGAGTCCTTTTTTATCAAAAGCTCTTCTGAATCCGTTTATTTTGATTGGAATTACAATAGGACGCTGATTTTTCACCAATTTGGCAGTTCCTCTTCGTCCCTGTGCAAAAGCGGAAGTAGTTCCTTGAGGGAAAGTCGCTACCCAGCCATTGTCCAATGCTTTCATAATGTTGTCTACCTCACTCATATCTACCATTCTGTTGACATTTTTCCCTTCAGCTCTCCATGTTCTTTTTACTGTTACAGCACCCGCAATTTTGAAAATTTTGGGAAGAATACCTTTATTCATGGTTTCCTCTGCTGCTACATAGTAAAAATCGATCTTAGGGTTCAATAGGTAGATCGGGTTTTTTATTGTGTTTAAATATCCGTTATTTACAGCACAGAAAGCATGGTACATTGCTGCCACATCTGCAAAATAGGTCTGATGGTTGGATACGAAAAGTACGTTAGAATCCGGAAGATCCACAAGGTGTTCTGTTCCGGTTATCTTTAACTTATTAAAGCCGTTGAATCTTCTGTATGATACAACTCCTAAAATAAAAATAATAAACCTTTTCAAAAAATAAGGTGTTCCGAATGCATCGGTGAAAATATTTTTCTTCGCCATCTCTCAATTAAACACGGTAGTGCAAAGTTACATTTTTTTCAGCAACTGGCTGAATTCACTTAATATCATCGCTGTAGCACCCCAGATAATGTATCCGTTGAAATTGATAACAGGAACCTCATATCCGTTTGCATTAGGCAGTGCCATGATTTCGGGGGTACCAGACAGATTTAGAAAGGAAGTGATGGGAAATTCTATGGTTTCCACAGCTTCCGTCTGCTGAAGAACGAAGGCGGGATTCTTTTTAGTATAGGAAATATAGGGATATACATAAAAATTGCTCGGTGGAATATAAATAGGAGACATTTCTCTGATGATCCTTACATAATGTTTGTCTATTCCAATTTCTTCGGAAGTTTCCCGAACTGCAGTTTCCGCAAAATCTCTGTCCATCTCCTCACGCTTTCCTCCAGGCAGTGAAATCTGCCCGCTGTGTCTGTCGTGTTCGTTAATCGTTCTTTGAATCAATGGAAAATACCATTCATTGTCTTTCAGATACAGAAGGATGTTGACCGCGGCAAATTTGGGATTCTTTGCCAATACTTCATCATAAGTAAAAACGGGGCGGGAGGGAGGTGAGAAAACTCCATGGGCGTGTTCACCAGGAAGCTCTACACTTTTTATTTTTCGTAATAAATCTTTTCCAAAATTTTCCATACCTCAAATTTAACAATATATCTTGAAGAAATAAGGGCCTTAACATTAATTAACCTATGTCGTATTAGAATGAAAAGATGAGTAATTGTGAATTTTGCTTCACCAATGAAAGGTGAATTATTGTGGGGTGGTAAAGATTTTAACACCCGGCACTGTGAAGTTTTACTACTCATGATGAATTTTGAAAAATGAGTGAAAATCGTGGCCGTAGAAAATTTAATATTCACCACTGAATGAGCTACTTACAGTTGTTAAAATAACTCCCGTATTTTTCCGTAACTGAAAACAATGACACCCGTACAACGGCAAATAGTGACCCTTACAACTATAAACAGTGACTTTTGAAATTTACACTTTGATGGTGGTTTTTCATCTTGGCTCAGAGGCTACCTTTGCCTTACTATTAACCAATTAATTTTTACTAAGATGAAAAATTTACTTACAGGTGTATTTACACTATTCGCCATGAGTTTCGGATTTGCACAATTCAATATTGATGTAACTACCCAAACAGGAAACTTAAATGTTGCTACTGTGGATCAGACTGGTCTTTTGAACATCAACTCTTTGACACAGACAGGGAATCGTAATACTGCAGACATTGATCAGGTAGGTATTTTGAACGTTAATACTGCACAAAGTATAGGAAACAGAAACTCAATAGATGTAGATCAGGTGGGTATTGGAAACTCAAATGAAGTAATGCAGATGGGAAACAGAAACTCTGCTTCAACATGGCAGCTTGGAGTTCTTAACTCTACAGAACAAACTCAGATAGGAAGAAGAAATGATGCTTCTTCGGTACAGGTAGGATTAGGGAACTCTGTCGTTCAATATCAGGACGGAAGAAGAAATGATGCTTCAGCTATTCAGTTAGGTAGCGGTAATGAAGCTTATCAGGTTCAGCTGGGAAGAAGAAATGATGCCAGCGGACTTCAGGTAGGAGCCAACAATATCCTTGTTCAATATCAGGATGGTAATGATAACAGTGCTACTCACGTACAAGCAGGAACAGGTAATATTGCCGCTTCAGTTCAGGTAGGAGATGATAATACCTCTGCTGGATTACAGATCGGTAATGCCAACCAGCTTTATCAGTTCCAGGTAGGAGATTCCAACACAGCTATTGACCTTCAGATGGGTAATGGTAACTTCACCTGGGTAGCTCAGAGTGGTGATGGCCATATTCACGTAGGAACTCAGATGGGTAACGGAAACTCAATGATTGTGAATCAATCCAATTAAGCCCTATAACATATACTGTAAATCTTAGAAATTGTAAAGGAGAAACTACAGGGTTTCTCCTTTTTTACCTCCGGTTTTCTTCGGTTTGCGTCAGTATCTTTAATACATAGAGGCCATGTTTACTTTAAGATGGAGTGTTTTTGCTCTTTTCATATTATTGCCATTACAGGCACAGGAAATAGACTGGGATAAGATCAACAGCAATACAATCTTTAATCTTATAGCCAGGCAGCAGATTGATCAGATTTCATACGGTACTAATATCATTCAGATGGGTGATTATAACAATGCCGAGCTTTCTCTTAATGCCAGAACTAATATTGTTGTAAAACAACTGGGAGACTTTAATACACTTTATTTTATCAATTCATTTACAGATAAAGAATCTAAAGCTGCCATTACTGCACAAGGAAACAATAATATTATTGATGTCACGGGAAGCAATAGTATTTCGGATGGAGTTCAGATCAATGTAAAGGGAGACAATAAAACAGTTTTCATGAGAAACTATTAAAATACAAATGATGAAACTTTTATATTCCCTTAGCCTGAGCACATTTTTTAGCTTCCTGTCTGTATGGACTTATGGGCAGGAAGATAAAAAAATAAATGCAAGAATAGAGAGCAGCCTCCTTGAAAATCAGATTATACTGAAAGCAATTGTAATGAACAATACCACCGTTTATAAGGAATTGAATTACCTTTTAGTTTCTATTAAAAAAGGAAATGGCGGGAACTTTTCAAACAATCAGCAGAGTGGTAAATTTTCTGTGAATCCCAATGAAGTTAAAATATTATCGGAAATCAGTGTCAATCTTGAATCAAAAGATGCCTTGAAAGCCTTCCTTTATATCAGGGATGAAGAAACACAAAAGCTGGTCGCCAAAGACAGTCTGGAGCTTAACAGTGATCTTTTTAAAAAGAAAACAGCAAAGGTAGAAGAAGATGCTGCTTATGAGCTGAGAGGATTGACCATTGATGAAACCAAAACCAAGGTTGGAAAAGATTTTTATGATCTTTTTTATATACAATACAGCCAGCTTCCGGATAAAAGCATCAGTGCTATTACGATTACAGAACTTCCCCTTCGCGGAACAAGCGGCCAGATTAATATTCAGATTGAGGATAAGATTATTTACAGTTTTATGACCAATCCTGCAGAAGATTATTTAAAAGAGCAGCTGGTCTACAGCTTAAAATATATCAAAGAATTTAACGCTAAGAAAAACCTTATTAAAAATGAATTTATCTACTAAAAATGTCCGCCATGAAAACCTTTATCATTATTTTGACCTTTATTGCAGGTATTTTCTACGGAAAATCTCAGCAGCTCGTCTACAAACCGGTCAATCCGGCTTTTGGAGGAGACACGTTTAATTATCAGTGGCTTTTAAGCTCTGCCAATGCACAAAACCAATTTGACGAAAAAAATGATTTCAGCGATCTGCTGGATCGTGTAAATTCTCTTGACAGCTTTACCCAGAGTCTCAACAGACAGATTCTCAGTGAGCTTTCAAGAAAACTGTTTGATGAACAGTTTGGTGATGGAAATATAAAGCCCGGAAATTATCTTTTCGGATCGCTTTACTTACAGATTACCAATACTAATCAGGGACTTTTAATCAATATTTTGGATACCAGTAATGGCGATCAGTCCGAGATCGTAATTCCGAAATAGGAATAACTAAAAATAAACTTACCATGACAACCTACACTTACACCAGAATCTTTTTCTGTAGTTTCCTGCTATGCATTCTGCAGGCTTGTAGCTCAATATTTGGTTTACCTTCGGATCCCGAAAAACCAACAATGGGTGAGGTTACTTCCTCTACCGCAGAACTGAAAAACCTTCCCCTTCCCAAAGAAAAAATTGTAATTGGGGTCTACAAATTCCGGGACCAGACCGGCCAGTATAAACCTTCCGAAAACGGAAACAACTGGAGCACGGCAGTCCCTCAGGGAACCACCACCATTCTTATCAAAGCACTGGAAGACAGCCATTGGTTTATCCCTATTGAAAGGGAAAATATTGCTAATCTTCTCAATGAAAGACAAATCATCCGTTCCACACGACAGGAATATATAAAGGATGCAGATAAAAACAGTCAGGCACTTCCTCCTCTTTTATATGCCGGAATTCTTCTTGAAGGGGGCGTAATCTCCTATGACAGCAATATTCTCACCGGAGGGCTTGGAGCGAGGTATTTCGGAATCGGTGCTTCCACACAATACCGCCAGGACAGAATTACTATTTACCTTCGTGCTGTCTCTACTCTTAATGGAGAAATTCTTAAAACAGTTTATACCTCTAAAACTATTCTTTCAACCAGCGTCAACGGAAGTTTTTTCAGATATATTGATACGGAAAGACTCCTTGAAGCTGAGGTAGGACTCACCCAGAATGAGCCCGTTCAGCTTGCTGTGACAGAGGCTATTGAAAAAGCTGTAAAATCTCTTATTGTAGAAGGAATAAGAGATAAAATCTGGGGGAAAGCAGTGGATCCCAATGGAGGATACCAGACTTTAATCAATGAATATAACAGAGAGCAGGAGCAAAATGACGGAAGAGCAGTAGGCGGCAAATATCCGGAGAATTACAGACAGAAAGTTTCTGTATTTGCCAATGTTGAAGGGCAGAAAGTGAAAGATGATTATGTAGGCCCTAAAATGAATGTTGGAGGTAAAATAGGATTCAAATATTTCCTTACTCCCTACCTGAATATAGAATTGAATGGCAGTTATTTTACGCTGGAAAATTCAAATATTGTGAAAAGAAACTATTTCGGTCCCGAAGTGAATCTGGAATATGTGCTTTTTCCTAAATACAGATTCAGCCCATACATTTACGGTGGAGCTGGGGCTATGTATTCAAAATATAAACCTCAATATAAAACACAGTTCGGAGGAGGGCTGGAATATATGATCAGCCGGAATGTTTCACTGAGAGCTTCGGCTCAATATGACCTGGGATTCAAAGATGACTGGGAAGGCCTTGTGAATGGGAAAAGGAAAGATCAGGCTTTACGCTTTGGTATAGGAATCAATTTTTACTTCGGAAACAAATAAAAACACGAATTATGAAAACTTTAATTAAAATACTCAGCATATTCATCTTTGCTTTTTGTCTGTTTTCATGCAATGAAGACCTTGTAGAACAGGCTCAAACAGGAACACTAAAAGGAAAAGTTGTAAAAAGAGGCAGTAATGTGCCGCTTTCCAATGTGAAGATTTTTACCAATCCTACAACACAGACGGTTTTCACTGGTACAGACGGCTCTTTTGAAATCGCAGGCATGCCGGTAGGCAATTATTCTGTAAAAGCAGAGCTTTCGGGATATATTACCAGCTTTCAGTCTGTCAATATACAGAATCAAAATCAAGTGGTAACAGCAGTTTTTGAGATGGATGATGATACATCATTGAATTCTCCTCCCGCTACACCACAGTTGCTAAGTCCGATAGATAACGCAGTAAATCAACCTTTGAGCGTCGAATTAACCTGGAGCGCAACAGATCCGGATACAGCGGATGTTTTAAAATACAGTTTGGCAATTAAAAATAATCTTGACACTAATGTGATTCAGGTTAATGATTTGACAGCGAATCATTATACGCTTTCAAATCTGAAGTTTGGTGTAAGTTACTTCTGGCAGGTGTCTGTTTCGGACGGCATTCACCAGCCAGTTTTAAGCTCTATCAGTAAATTTACTACCAATACGGTACCGGCCAACAGGTATCATTATACCCAAAAACAGAATGGGAATTTTGTGATCATCTCCAGTGATGATCAGGGAAGTAATTTCCAGTTTACCAATTCTTCCTACAACAGCTGGCGGCCACGTAAGAACAACAATGCAGGTCTCATTGCTTTCCTTCGTACAGAAGGCGGAAGTACTCATATTTATACAGCCAATCCTGACGGTTCCAATCCTTTTAAAGTAACAACAGTAGCTGTAGCAGGTTTTAATAATTATGAAATGGATTTTGCATGGAGTACAAACGGTAAGGAGCTTATTTATTCTAATTTCAACAAACTGTACAGGATCAATAAAGACGGCAGCGGTCTGAGTCTGGTGTATACCACTCCTGACGGAAGTATGATATCCGAATGCGACTGGAGTTATGATGGTAGTAAAATAGCTTTGAAAACCAACGATTATAACGGCTATAATACCAAAGTTTATGTTATAGATATGACGGGAACTGTTCTTAAAACTGTATTGTCCGGTTCCCCGGGAGCCAGTGGTGGACTGAATTTCTCCGTAGACGGACAGCTTCTTCTCTTTACCCGTGATGTCTCAGGATATCTGGACGGAAGTGGAAATTACCGACAGCTGGATTCACATATTTTCATCTATAATCTTGTCACAGATGTTATAAGTGATATTTCTGCTGAAAGCGAAAAAGTGATGGGAACCAATGATCTTGACCCAAGATTCTCACCGAATAATGCACAGATCATTTTTATGAATACTTCCAATGATAATATTTCGCAAAGAAATGTAATGGCCATTGATCTTAACAGCAGTATGACGGATCTTACCCGAACAGCGCTTTTCAGCAACGGGGAGATGCCGGATTATGAATAAGCTTCAAGGTTTTTAAATTCAAAGTTTAATCTTGTTTCGCTACTTTTTATGATTCAATGATTGGTTTTGCAAAACAAATTAACTCATGATATTAAAAGTCCAGGGTTTTAAAGTTTAAAGTTCCAAGTTGTGAGCCAGAGATTAGAGATTTGGGTTGTTTGCACATAAACAATAAGTTAAAGTTATATAAGCTTTTTCATAGCTCAATTTCTGATCTCTATGTCTCACTTCTGGTTTTACAATGAATAAGGATTAATAATAAGTTACGCCCTGATTCTAGAATAAAAATGGATTAGGCATAAAAAAATTCCAGACTGTAAAGTTTGGAATTTTTTTGAGTTTTTCATGGGAGAATTTCAGTCGATAATATGATTCTCAATAGCATATTTTACAATTCCGACTGAGTTTTTCGCATTCAGTTTCAAAAGAATTCTTTTTCGGTGTGTTTCTACCGTATTGATACTGATAAAAAGTTTTTCAGAGATATCTTTACTGCTGCATCCGTCGCAGATCAGTTTCAGGATTTCCATTTCACGGCGGGTGAGGGGTTCTTTGATGTGGGGATTTTGTTTTCCCTGCTCACTGCTGATGAAATTCATCATTTTTTCCTTTGCATGATCACAGATATAGATCTCATTGAGGAGTAAAACATTAATGGATTTCAGGAACTCATCATAAGTGCAGTTCTTGTCCAGATAACCTTTGATGCCTTTGTTGAAAAGCTTCCGCATATCTATCACGTCATAAGAGCTTCCTATGACAATGATTTTGGTGTTTTTATGTTCAGAAATAATGTTTTCTACCAACTTGCAGATTTCTGTAAGCATGAGCATGTTGGAACTCATGACAAGCATTTCCGATGGCTCTTTTTTTAAGTGTTTGGAGAGGGTTTCTAAAGAATTACAAATGTCAATTGTGCTAAAAATTTTGCTTTGTGTAAGCAGTCTTGATAATCCCTCGGTATAAAGCATGGGCTCATCAAAAATGGTCAATTTTGGTTTCATCATGGTTTGTTTTGTTTATATAAAAATATGAAAAAAACTTTATATTTTAAACAAAATTGATAAATAATTTTAATTTATGTTGTTTTTATTAGTGGTTAAATGTTGTTTTTATTAATTATTTAATAAATAATTCTCTTTTTGTGGAGTTTTTTAGAGTTATTACTGTTAAAACGTATTGTTTATCGTTGTTTTTAAAGTTTGTTTTCAAATGTGGTATCATATAACTAACGTGGTAGGGATATGCTTTACCGGAAAATTAACCGAGTTGGCAATGAAACAATATTCATTGGCTTTATGATGAAGCTGTTCTGCTTTTTCCTTCATAGATTCTTCTGCAACGGTTACTGCAGGATGTAAAGTTACTTCTGTAAAATATCCGCTTCCGTTGGCTGTTTCTGCCATTATGCCTGTTGCTTCATCGGTGTAATCTGTCACAATAATGCCAGCCTCGGAACAGAAATGAAGATACCACAGCATATGACAGGAAGAAAGTGAGGATAGAAACATCTCTTCCGGATTATGTTTTGTTCTGTCACCACGGAAAGCAGGATCTGATGAACCCTCGATAATAATTTTGTTTTCTGCAGAAATAGTATGGCTTCTTTCGTAATCTCTATATCCACTGGTTCCGGTTCCCTGATTGCCTGTCCATTGGACGGTGATTTTGTAACGATGATGTTTTTCCATTTTGAATTGAAATAAAAAAAGTATCTGCTAAAATTAAGCAAATACTTTTTTTTAAAAATAAAATATGAATTTTTATTAATTTTTGATGAGCTTTCTACTGGTCGTATTACCATTCTCGAAAGTTATCTTTGCGGTATAGATCCCTTTGGATAAGTCTGAAACAGAAGAGTGAGAGTCTTTTATTGTTTTTATTACCTGCCCGCCAACGGAGAAAATTTCTATTTTAGTCACTCTATCCTTTGATGTGAAGATGAGGTTTTGGCTTACGGGGTTTTCAATGGCAACTGCAGAAGAAGATTTGCCCGGATTAGTGGTTGCCAATGTCATACTATTAAGAAGGTATTTTACGATATAGCCGCTTCCGTTAGCAATGATATTGTTGTCGTTAATGATCATATCTCCAACTGTTGTCAGGTTTGGGTCTGTTTCCACAAAATAATTGAAAACAGGATCTATTTGTCCGTTTTGAGCAATTTTTGAAATGAAAAATTCACCTCCGTTCTGGGCATAATTCATTCCTCCGATGTAGTAGTAGCCATTTTTTTCAACGATACTCAAAATATCATTCAAAGAGGAAAAGGAAGAATTGAAATTAGCTGTAAATGATGGGTCAAAAGTTCCGTTTGCATTAATTTTGTTAAGACTTCCGGCTGCGTTCGGATCAAAGCTTGAAAAAATAATATTGTTATTGCTGTCAAGGATTGCAGATTGTATATATCCTGGATTGAAAGTTAGATTGACAATACCTGTGTTTCCAAAACCCGTAATAAGCTGTCCGTCTGCGTTGTATTTTGCCACAGCACCCACATATGCCGAACCTGTAGGATCTGCCTTGTTGTATCCAAAACCGATAATATTGGATTGGTTGTCTAAAGCGACTAAGTTAAAGTTTGAAAAATTATTGATAAAGCCATTCATTCCAAATGTGGTATCCAGGCTTCCGTTTTCATTCAGTCTGCATATAATCCCTGTAGGATCTTGTAAGGGAATAATTGTTTTCTGTCCGTAAACGATTATTTTGTTATTCTGAAGGACAAGTCCGTATCCCCGAACATTCAGATCAGGATTGATATCAGCAATTTTTGCGATTCCGTTAACGCCAAAGGTATTGTCTAATTGTCCGTTTGGAAGTATTCTGATAACCACTGAGTAGTTGATATTTGCATCAGACGTAAATGCTTGAATTAAAAGTTTGCCATCCTGCTGCATTTTCAGCTGACTGTCATAGGAAGTGTAAGGTAGTTGAATTTCACCGCTGTTTCCGAAAGTAGTATCAATTGTACCAGTGGCGGTTAGCTTTGATAAAAAAGAGGGTGAGGGAGTCATTCCATTATTCTTGGTATAAGTAAAATAAATGTTTCCGTCTGAATTTTGAACCATTTTAGACCAGGCATCATAGTTGGGGGTAGAATAGATACCATTTGAAGCAAAAAGATTGTCTTTAGACACAATCTGGGCAGAGATATTCTGAATCACCAGAATAGCCAGTAATAAAATTTTTTTCATTATTTGTTTGAGTTTTTATGTCTGACAAAAGTAATAAAAAAAACCTCCGGTAAAAACCAGAGGTTGAATTTTGTCTTAATTAGAGAATTCTATTAATTCTTCTTTTTTAGCATTGTAGATTTTGTATTCTAAATATTTAAAAGAATCTCTTGGAACGATGGTTACCCATTTTTTGTATTTGATAAACCATTTCATCTGGATACTTTTAATGCCTTTTGTAAGGTAGGCTTCCACAAACGGGTGTACATGCAGATAGATTTTTCCTTTTTCTTTCTGCAGGATGTTTCTTAAGGTTTCACCCATTCTTTCAACGATAACAATAGGAGCTACAATTTCTCCGTCTTTGTTCGGGTTTTCTTCTTTGGTGTCGATCTGCTTTTCCGGACGGTTTCTTTGTCTGGTGATCTGGATCAGACCAAATTTACTAGGAGGAAGGATTTTGTGGCGTGCTTTGTCGCGTTTCATTTCCTCTTTCAGATGCTCGTAAAGATCTCTTCTGTGATCAGAATTTGGCATGTCTATGAAATCAATAACGATGATACCTCCCATATCGCGGAGGCGAAGTTGTCTTGCGATTTCAGTAGCGGCCATTTTGTTCACTTTCAGTGCATGTTCTTTATTGACAGCGGCTCCGGTAGTAATATTGTTGCCGGAGTTGACGTCAACGACGTGAAGTGCTTCTGTGTGTTCAATAACAAGATAGGCTCCTTTGGAACTTGGAATGTTAACGTGTTTTCCGAAGCTCTGTTTAAGCTGTTTTTCAACATTGTAATATTCCAGAAGAGGAATATGGGAATCATAAAACTGGACAATATTTTTCTTTTCAGGGGCAATTACTTCTACATAATTTGTCATTTCGCTTACCATTTGCTCATCATCGCAGATGATATTTACGAAATCCTGATTAAAATTGTCTCTTAAAATAGCTGAAGCTTTGTCTTCTTCGCTTAAAACTTTGGATGGAACTTTATTTTTCTGGATGTTTTTAAAAGTGCTTTCCCATTTCTGAACCAGCTGGTTCATATCATTATGAAGATCCGCTACTTTTTTCCCTTCGGCTACTGTTCTGATGATAACTCCGAAACCTTCAGGTTTGATACTGTCGATAAGGGTTCTCAGTCTTTCCTTTTCTTCAAAACTTCTGATCTTTTTAGAAATAGAAACTTTATTGTCGAAAGGGATCAGAACCAGAAAGCGTCCTGTCAGAGAGATTTGGGTAGAGATTCTTGGGCCTTTTGTAGAAATTGGCTCCTTAGTGATTTGCAGAAGAACTATATCGTCTTTGACGATCACTTTATCTACCGTTCCATTTTTGTCTATTTCGGGTTGTATCTCGAAATTCTTTAAGCTTGAAGTGCTTTGTTTTTTAGAAATAGTATCTTTTAAAAACTTTTTGTATGTAAGATACTGAGGCCCCAGATCCTGATAGTGCAGAAATGCATCCTTGTCATATCCGATATTGACGAATGCTGCATTCAGATTGGGTGCCAGTTTTTTTACTTTTCCTATAAACAGATCTCCAACTATAAAATCGCTTTTGTCCTCTTGCTCATGAAGTTCACATAGTCTTCCGTCTTCCAGTAATGCAATCTTTGTAAGATCATCTTCATGCGAAACTATTAGTTCTTTCTTCATTTTTTAATAAGATAAAATTGTTAAGATTATAGGAAGTGGATGTTTTCTAGATTAATTCATCTATTAAATATAAGGATTTTGAATGAAAACCATTATATGTTTATTAAAATAATATTTGAAACCATCTGCTTTCCGCGGAATCTTATAGTTGCAAACAAAAATATAGTTAGTGAACTTTAAGAATTTAAATCCACCAACTATATTATTATATTGTAAATCTCGAGAAGAGGAGATTATTTTTTCTTATGTCTGTTTGCTCTTCTTCTTTTCTTTCTTTTGTGAGTCGCAACCTTGTGTCTTTTTCTTTTCTTTCCGCTTGGCATAATTTTAATTTTTTAGTAACTAGTTAATATTCAGTTAATGTTCTTATTTTACTGCAACTTTAGTTTTTACTTTCTCAACAAAAGATTTTGAAGGTTTGAAAGCAGGAATGTTATGAGCAGGAATCTCAATTGCAGTGTTTTTAGAAATATTTCTTCCTGTTTTAGCAGCTCTTGTTTTAATGATAAAAGATCCAAAACCTCTTAGATAAACATTATCCCCATTATACATAGAAGTTCTGATCTCCTGCATAAAAGCTTCTACAACTTTCTGTGTTTCATTCTTTTCTGTTCCCAACTTATTTGAGATGGTGTTTACCAATTCTGCCTTTGTCATTTCCTTATTTTAATTTTAAATTTTAGGTGTGCAAATTTAGTTAAAAAAATTGAATACTAGCAAATTAGTGGCAAAATATTTTTATTCAAATCGTTGAGCTTTTAATGTATATGCTATATTAAGGCAGGATTGTAACAATTTAACAATAAAATAATCTAGCGGGATAAAGGTACAAAAAAAATAATGAACAAAATTTAATAAATGCCGGCAGCAAAAGGTTCTGCAGGGTTTTCTTACTTTATATTAAGTATTTGTGAACCCTCCTCAGTCTCCACCAGATATCCGGAATTTTAAATTTTAAATTTTAAATCAGAATTTTTTATAAACTGGAATTGTAATATCCGTTTTCTACGCAGAAACGTATAAGATGAAGCTTGGTTTTCAGTCCCAGCTTTTCTGTAAGCCGGTTGATATAAGTGTCAATAGTTCTTGTGCTCAGGTTAAGTTTTTCTGCAATTTCTTTATTGCTGAATCCCTCATAGCAGAATCTCATCAACTGTATTTCAGCCGGAGAAAGCTCTTCCTGGCCCTTTTTCTGTCTGTCCATGTATTCCTGTACGGCAAGGGGCTGCTGCTCCCATTCCTTGGAATAGGTTTGATAATCAAAGTCTTCAGTAGCAATACTTCCTTTAATAATATCCTTTATAATGGTGCTTTTTTTCTGACAATAATAGATATTAGGGATTTTTGAAAGAATTTCAGCCATATCTTCCTGGTAAGTACCGGAATAGGTGATAATAGGAGTTTCTGTGTTGTTTTTTCGGATGTATTTAATGGCTTCAATTCCGCTTAATACGGGCATAAATAGCTCAATGATGAACACATCCTCCTGTCTTCTGTAGATTCTGTTTACCAGCTCGTGCCCATTGTTACAGTCATTCAGAAGCATATAGAAAGGATTCTCCATGAGTGTTTTGATCATTATTTTTTTAAAATAAAAATCACTGTCAGCAATAGAAAAACGTACGGTATTAGATAATATTTTACTCATTCTTAATATCGATTTGGCGAATGATATTTAAAATTTAGAGGTCTAATTTATGAAAAACTTATCAAAGTGAAAATTAATATTAATTTAATCAGGGTTTTCACGAAACAGGTCTGGGGAAACTACGTATTGTGCATGAATTTTTTTTTTTATATTTTCACAGGCCAAACAAATCGCAAATTATGTCTTCTAACAGGGAAAAAAAATTAAACAAATCTGACGTAAGAATAGGCATTTGGAAGTTTATTCTGTCTTTTGTTGTTTTGTCAGTTGTAACTTTTACGTGTTTATTTCTCTTCTTTAAGAGTTATGATATACAACGTGAGGGGATCAGCCGGGATGCTGAAGCCTATAAAGAACTGATGCTTCGAAGTGACGTTCTGAAAGATCACATTGATGATATTTATGACAAAATGAACCAGCTTAGTATTAATAAGGTGGAGAATGAGGTATTCCTTAGAACCAGTATTATGGACAACGTGAGAGATGCCAAAAATATTATGGGCAAAGACAGTGCGCAGAGCTTTAAGCATTATGCTATACTGATGAAGCAGATTGTGCCTATGATGACCTTAAAGGCCAAGATCATTGAGGTAGAGTATAAGAAAAAAACAGTTCTAAGGGATCTGGATGAATGTATGGGTAAAATAAAAGTAACCAATAACGAGCTTAGAAAAGACCCTACAAGAAATTTCACAGGAAGTAAAAGAAGAAGATAAAAAATAAAGATATGCAAGGACAAATCACATTATCAAAGAAAGAAAGGCATTATCAGTTTTTTTATTTAATACTGATGCTTGTGACTGCCATGTTATTTTTGGGAGTCATCTTTTTAAAAGGTTTTGTATCTCCATTTTCTGATGAAGATGTAAGAGGAATTCAGAATCTTGAACAGAAGGCCGAATTTGAGCGTCATCAAAAAATTGTTATTCCTATCATGGACAGTACCTATACGATGATCACGAAGCTTACCGATGACGGTCCTCAACCATTTATAGAAAATAATATTCAATTAGGGGTTAATGACATTAACAGCTATTTTAACAGTACCGATGTTATTGATATCAGAAAAGATGCTTATCCTCAGATTGCAAAATTCTATAAAATGTACTATGATGACAAAAAAGTTATTTCAACTACTTCAGAAGACATTAAAATCTTTCAAAAGCAGGTGGATGAATGCAGAATCGGATTTAAGGATAAGCAAAATAAGCTTTATCAGCGTGAGCAGGATCTGAAAGCAAGAGTACAATAAGTAATAAATACCAGGAACTTTACATAAAACACATCACAATTACTAACTATGAATTATTTTCAAAAGAACAAGAAAAACATTATTATCGGTGTTGTTGCAACTTTGCTCATCGCAGCATTGGTTGCCCTATGGCTGCAGAAAAAAGTCATCCATTCAGCCGATGATATTGTTGGGGTAGTTTATCCGTCTTCACTGGCGGTAGGAGACACACTTTTATTCGAAGATAAGACCCAGTTTGCGAAAACCAAAAGATGGAATTTCGGAGACGGTACAACTTCAGATAAAAACAGTGGGATTCACTTCTATAATAAACCGGGGTACTATCAGGTGAGTTTGATCGTTGACAATAAGTATACGAAATCTTTCCCTGTAATGGTAAGCGCAAGAGGCGTTCAGAAAGCAAAAGATACAGCAAAAAATGCAACGACCATTGAGGCTGTAGCTCAGGCTATGCAAAATGAAAGCGTATCTTTCCGTGCCATTTCTGATGCAAAAGTGTTTGCCTGGAAATTCGGAGAAACAGGAAATACAGATTCTAAAGATAAGTTTACAATCTATTCTTACAAAAAACCCGGAGATTATGTGGTAACGCTGTACACTGAAGAATCTCAGGAGCCTATCTATCACCATATTAAGATCCTTCCGGCTTATGATGCTCTTGCAGAAGAAGAAGTTTCAGTAGAAGATTCTTACGCAAAGGTAGATAGTGATTTTAAATATCACCTGCAGCAGATTGCGAATGGAAACAGTTTCAATATGCATTACAATTACCTGTTGAGAACCTATCTGTGTAACAATGAAAACACAGTAGTAAAGGTAAATGACAGTAAAGTGAACAACTTCTACATGTATTGTGCCGGTCTTCAGTTTGACAAAAACACAGTGATTCAGACTGTGAAAGTGAACCTGGATGATAAGCAGGAGTGTGTAACTAAAGTAGAAATCAACCAAAGCAAATAATATCATCCGGTTTTACGGATGCGCCAATCATTAAAGATAAAATAGGATGAAAAATAAATTTCCTCTAGCAGCATATTATATAGGGTTATCAGTATTATTGACGAGTTGCCAGGTAAAACTGCCGTCAAAGAAAACCCCGGAGCCGTCACAGTATGGACAGGTGGATGCTTCCCCTGTCGTTAACGGGTATCCTAAAAAATCAGCGCCATGGATCGTTATTTCAGACAGATCGAGAAATACAGCTTATCTGGATAAAGATGATGAGAAATCTTACAAAGAAGTAAAATTCCTTGAACCTTTAATGGTTTTAAAACATAGAGACGGAATGGTAAAAGTAGCGGAATATGTTCCGGATGCTTTAATGAAAAAAGTTTCGTCAAAATCCATCAAAACATATGGATGGATTCCGGAATCTGACCTTCTTCTTTGGAATAACGCTTTAAAAAGTGAAAAAACAGGGTATCCTGTAAGAGTAGCCGTAGTGCCAAGTAACAGCGAAGTTATCAAAAATGCCGAAAGGTACTATAAGAATGACTCTATTATGGTGTTCAATTCACCAAGCCTTATTGAAACAGCCAATGTAAAGATTCCAAACGGACAAATTGTATATGTCTACAAACAGGCTGAAAACAACAAACGATTTTTAGTAGGTAAAAAACCTTCAATTGATATAGACAGTATCGGCAAAGGACTTTACGGATGGGTAAGTTCTAACGTGATTTCCAGCTGGGGAGAGCGTTCTGCAATTAAACTGAAAAACACAACAGGGATCAACGATTCTACATTAGGAATCTATGAAGGATATCCTGGAGGATCAGGATCAGATGCTGAAAATAAAAAAGCAGTTCTTCTTACAGATGTTAACAAAAGAACGCAGCTTGAGAATATCTTTCCTGTAAACCTTCCATTGGAACAGGCTCCAACTCCGGATTCAAAAACAAAATATTTTACCAATATCTTAGATTACAGCAAGAACTTTGTATCAAACGTATTGGGTGAACCTATTTATTTTGACCGTTACAGAGAGATCACAGAAAGAGATAAAAATATTAATATTGTTTTTGCATTGGACGTAAGCGCAGGAAATGCACCTTATGCACCTATTGTAAAATCATTATTGCAGGATCTTCAGCTTAGATTTGAAAAACCATCTTATTTTAGCAATGTTAAATATGGAGTGGTTTTATATAAAAATAATCCTTGTGGGGAAAATATTTCTGTATCAAACTTAAGTGCAGACTACAGCAAAATGACAGCGTTTATTGATCAGAAAACGAATGAGATGAACTGCGCAAGCAATAACGGGTATCAGCCGGTAGGAGAAGCTCTTACTGCAGCAGGAAACCTTCTTTCAAACGTATCTGATGAAACCAATATTGTAGTTACTGTAGGAACTTCTGCCAACCAAAGCGGAAATATGTACAGTGTGATCAGTTCACTTACTCAGGCTCAGGCAAGACTGATCATGTTCCAGACAAGTGCAAGATCATCTGATACCTATAACGATTTTGTATTGATGGCTGAAAATGTTGTTACCAATACAGCCAAAAATATTGCTGAACTTAAAAAACAAAAGATCATCAATCAGTATGATGTTCTTACTAAGAATAACTTCAGCCTGGTAGAAGGTGATGCGGGATTCTTCTCACTGGCTTACCCTAAACAGAGTATGTCTCAGGGATTTGTTATCTTCCCTAAAAAAGGTGATATTACAACTCCCGGATTCCTGAAAAAATCTGTTGACAGTCTTATTTCACAGGTTACTTTAGATAACCAGAATATTGATAAATCACTTAATGAATATTTCCATTCATCAGTGGGAGCAGGAAAAACAGATGTTGACGTAAAATATAAATATCTGTATCCGGGTCTTACCAATCCGGTATCTGCAGGAATTGCGGCACAGCTGATCAACTACGGAAGTCCATTCCTTGTAAAAGGATACATTCCAAAAGATCTGAAAGATTATACTCCTGGAATAGAAAAAGGAATTCTTATTTCTGAATCGGAATATGACAACTTAAAAGCTTTCTATACGGAAGTATACAGGAATACTAAGGCAGACCGTCCAGACTTTAATCAGGCAAGAGCAGTGAAAGAATATGTGAAGCTGCTGAAGAAATATAACCCGACTATAAAATTCCTGGATAAAGGAGCTCTTTATGAGCAGCCAATGTCTTATGCTATTGGAATGAGTACAGGATTTGATCTTTCTGAAGAAGAACTGATGGCTAAGTACAAACTTAAAGGTTGGAAAAAATCAAAGGTCGTACCTGGTGAGACCGTGAAAAATTATTTCTATCACTACAAAAATTTAGCAGACAGAATGCTTGCCAACAGAAATAACCCAGCTGTAAAGATTCAGCAGAACGGGCAGACTTTCTACTGGCTTAATGAATACTTTACCCCTTCAAGAATTCCGACGGAACAACCGGAATATACAAAGCATTAAGAAATTCATTTTTATAATATCAAAAAGCAGGAGTACATACTTCTGCTTTTTTTGTGTTCAAAAACCGGAAGTGAAAAGTTGAAGTGTATTAACCTTAAACCTTAAACCTTGAATCCAAAACTCACAGCAAAGCGAATTGGTCATCCATTATTTACCAGTAATTTCTCAATTATTTCTCTTTATAGTGCAAAACTGTTTTTTATCTTAAAAATGGGATTTAATTTAAAATGCTGTATGGGTGGGTGTTGCGATGTAGTGTTTAAATCTATTGTCGTAGAATTACGACAAGAAATCGTAGAACTACTACAATTTCTCAGATTTATATTGAAAAGTTTTTTTTAGCGAAAAAGAGCCTCTATATTTGCTAAACAATCACTGAATCACAAAATATTACTAACGATTAAAATTTACTAATCATGGCCGAAAGAAATTCAAGAGGAATCTTAAAATTCAACAACGGTGAAGGACAGAAGTTGTTAAAAATGAATTACAGCGTATCCAGATCTACAGACGTATCAGGACGTGTAGCATCAGATCCTTCTAATGCACTGATCAAAGTCACAGTAGAGGCTACTGAAAAATCTGATATTCTTGAAAGTTTATTAAATGGTAAATACAAACCTACAGTGGGAGAGATTACATTCAATAAATCTCACGAAGAAGGAACATTGATTACTTTGAACTGGCAGAACGGATATGTAATTCAACACCAGGTTGATTTTGATGCAATAGACAGCAATAGCATGCTTATCAGCTTTGTAATCAGTGCAGAAACCATTGACTATGGTACTTCTCAGTACGCTGGACTATGGCCGTCAAGCTAAAATTTACACACATTATCAACATTCATAAGAAAAAAGACTGTCCCTATTTAAGGCGGTCTTTTTTTGCCTGAATGAAAAACTTATACCAGGAAATATTACTTCATAACCTATTTATATAGTGTCTGTTATATAAAATAGTGTTATCTTTAATACAAAACACAAACACAAGCATATGAAAACCGAATCAAAGACAAAAGGATCTTCCTTCCGTCCGTCACAAAATGCAGACGGAATATCCGAGAATCATCATGCAGGAATCAACCGGCTGGTTAAATTATCACTGGTTGTGGAAGGTAAAATTATTAAGTACTACAAACATTTCACTCTTAAACAAAAAGCTAGCCACCACCACGAATTCAGTCTTACCCTTGCCCATGACGCATTGGGAGACAGGCAGAGCCACACCCTTGAAGAAGCTAATAAATTTTTGGGAAAACGTCTTACTGCTGTTATTTCTTACAAAGATATTGAGAAAAGTCCCGAAAGAAATTTTGTAGGCATCATTACCAAAGTGGGATTCAGCCAGGAAAAAATGAGTCTTGGAAATATTGTAATTTCCGGATACAGCCCGACAATTTTACTGGATGGAGCTCCGCATATCCAGAGTTTTGGCGGCGGACAACCCGTTAACATGGGAATTATTGCTGAAGAAGTAATCAAACAGGGAATTGATAAAGAACGGTTTGATATACGGGTAGACACCAATGATTATTCCCAGATCATTTACAGCAGCCAGTACAATGAAACCCATTACAATTATCTGGCAAGAATGGCTGAAGCTTATGGGGAACAATTCTATTATGATGGAGAGGTACTGCATTTTGGAAAACTTCCTCCACAGAATAAACCTATCAAACTGCTCTATGGCAGCAATGCAGATCATGTAAAAGTAGAGTTAAAAGCTGTTCATACAAAGCCTCAATACTACGGCTACAACAGCAGCAAAAACGAAAAACTGACTTCCGGGGAAACTCCTGTAAGTCATATGGGCGATCTTGCCCGTACAGCATACGGTCATAATGATAAAATATATAAAACTCCGGCGCTTCAGATTGCACCTATTAAAGCTACAACCCATCTGGATGTAGAACATTCCCAAAGAAGCACTTCAGGAAGCGAAGCGGTAAATGTATTTTCCGTTTCCGGATCTACAACAGTTCCGTTTTTACATCCTGGATGTATTGTGGATATTCACATGAGAAAACCGGACAGTAATGAAACATCCTATTTTACCAAAGTGATGGTAACAGAGGTTGTTCATGAAATTGATACCATCGGACATTATTCAGGAACTTTTGAATCTATTGCAGCGGATACAGGTTTTTTACCCAAACCGGAATTTAATGTGCCCGCTGCACAGCCACAGATCGCAACCGTAATCTCAAATACTGACCCGGAAGGACAGGGAAGAGTTCAGGTGAGATTCGACTGGCAGATGAATGATACCACTCATTTTGTAAGAGTAATGAGTCCTGATGCCGGGGGAACAGATCAGATTACTCAAAACCGAGGGTATGTAGCGATTCCTGAAATAGGAGATCAGGTGATGGTTAATTTCGTTCACAGTCACCCCGACAGACCTTTTGTCATGGGAGGAATGTTTCACGGTGGAATAGGCCTTGGAGGTGGTGCAGACAACCGTGTAAAGTCTATTCAGACGAGAAGCGGACACAGAATCGTTTTCACAGAAGATGAAAGCATCATTATTAAAGATAAAAGCGGTAATGAGATTCATCTGGATACTACCGGAAGCAATATTAACATTACGGCACCGGAAACGATTAATATTAATGCAAAAAATATAAATATAAGTGCTTCAGAGAATATTACATCTACAGCAGGATTAAATATTACAGAAGGTGCGGGAGTAAATCATATGAGTACCGCCGGAGGAATGATGATGCAGAATGCTGTGTTGGATTATTCTTTAATGGCTGCTAATATTTTGAAAGTGGCAAAAGGAGATATTTCTTCTGAGTCAACAAATGTGAAAAGAAATGCAAGTAAAGATATAGAGGTTATTTCTGCTGAAGGTACGATTCATCATAATGCTCAGAAAGAAGTAAAAAATAATAGCGGAGAAAAAGGGGCTAACTATTAATTTGATATCATGGGAAATATTACAGAAATAGCAGGTGGAAAGATATCTGAATTATCAACCCAGGAGATTGAAAATAATGCCGGAAACTTTATAAGTAATTTCGCTTCGAAATTTGTAAAACAAAAAGGTGATCAGCATGGAGTTACTTATGACAATCCTCCTGGGGATGAAAGAAAAGTTAAAAACTCAATAAAAGGACTGGCCATTTTCCGGAGAAAAAGCAATTATTCCGCTCAGCCAGACTTTGGCTTTGATTGGTATGCAGGAGAAAATTACGAGACCACCTATACTGAGCCGTTTAATTATGAAAGTCTGGTGCTGGATGGGGTTGACAGTCTTAAAAAAGAATATGCTCCCCATTTAAAACATATCTCTTTGGGAGAGTTTGGTTATATTAACGTAGGTTCCAATAGTGGAAAATCAGGGTTGAATATCAATGGGAAACCCTATTTTGTTCCCTGGTTTTCTGGTTTTGCAAAAGACGGATCGGGGAGTAGCAAGAGCTATGAACTTGATGTGTTTTTCAATATTGAAGAACCTGTAGAAGGAAGAATAGATATAGGCAGTGATGCTGATGAGATAGAAATAGAATTTACGGATGAAGGAGGCAGCAGCTTTGAGATATCAGAAAGTACTCCAAAACAGTTCAGTAAAAATATTAAAATTACATTTTTAGATTATATTGCGGAAAGCACATGTATAATCATTACATTTCATAAAAAGTCTGAAGAAGAAAAGTCTGAAGAAAAACAATGGAAAGAAGATAAGGCTGCAGGAAAAAAAGTTGATTCAATGCCAACCATTTATATTACCGCAGGTGAATTGATGGGAATGCTTAATGTTTACAATAACAGCATAGAATATGATTTGAATGTCCGTTATGTAAAAGTTCACTTTAAAGGCTGGATCAAGGTGGATGGATATGATGAGAAAATATATCTGTCAAAAAGAAACGGTACTACTTCCTTACCTGATTATTTCGAAGATAAAGATATTATTAAAAGACAGCAGAAGCTCCAGAAACAAAAAGCCGAACTTGAAGCCGAATTGGCAGAGGTGCAAAGTGGTAAAACAGGGTGGTTCAACAGCAGTGAAGAAACATTGCAGAAGAAAATAGCAGAGAAAAATGAAGCTATTCTTAAAATTGATACTCAGAATAAAGCGAGGCTAAAAATAAACCAAGAACTGAACACCTATGAATTTAATACTTTAGAAACTAAGTTTAGCAGTTCATTTCTCAAAACTTATGAACAAAAAATTAAAGATACTTTCTCCCAAACATTAAGCCACTTCAAAATAGATAAAGAAGAATATCTGGAAGCAGATTTTGATAATATGGATGATGATCTGTATTTGAAAAAAAATGGTGCAAGCTGGGAATTGATGGAAGACGGAATATTTTCTGATAAGGGAGATGCAGGGTATGTGCAAAACTATTTGGAAAAAATATACAGGGAAAATAATCCCGGTTATGAAGATACTATTGTATTTTTTGTTCCTTTCGATATTGATGATTTATTTGGTAAATCTGAAAGCATAATGGCCGGTGCAGATAATGTGATCGTAGGACCTGCAATTATGGCAAAAAAGGATTGGATAACCATTCCTCATGAAGTAGCACACTCTTTGGGTCTGGCCCATTCTTTTCCCGATTCGGGATCAAATAAAATTGCAGGATTTTTTGAAGATTTCGTAAAAGCAGGGCATCTCTTCAAAGAAGGAAAAACAGAAAATGTAATGGATTATATTTATGGAGATGTATTGATCACTTTTTGGAAGTGGCAATGGGATAGGATTCATAAAGACTCGGATGATATGAAAGCAATAGATAAATTGAAAAAAAATGAAACTGAAAAATAAGAAATCCATCATCTTTAAGATGTTAGTTTTTATTGGCATAGTAATAAGTTGTCATTCAAATAGTCAAAATATGCAGGAATATAATAAAGAGGTTGAAAAGTTCAGCACCAAAGAATTGTACCCCAGCCAGAAGAGTGCTTATGAGAAAAATGGAGATATGGTATTGTTTTACCTACCCGGCAAACTGCATGAAAGGTATGCGAAAGTTGACCTGAAATCGCATGTTTTTGATATAAAGCATTCAATGTTTCTGAATACGGATGATCTGCTGGAGATTAATCATTTCAAATATTTTTTACCCCAAAAGTATTCTACTTTTTATAAATACCCTATTGGAAGAAGCGGAACGGCAGGAGGTGATTTCTTTACACTTATAGAATTTAATGAGCTTGGGCTCGTTAAAAGTATCGAAAAAAATCTTCCGGATGCCAAAAACAAATATCTGTATCACTACAATAAGTATGGTCAGTTATTGCGGATAGCTGAAGATAAAATGATTGATAAAATCTTGTTGGAGAATATATATGATGAAAACGGGAGGCTCATTTCTCAAAAGAAGAATACCAGAGATATACAGTCAGTAAGAGAATTTTCTTATGATAAAAATGATAATATTCTAGTAGAAAATATAAAAGAAAAAGTAATAGCACCTAACGGTAAAGTGGTAAAAGATGAAACTTATACTTTGCGCTATCAATATGACAGTAAAGGAAAAATCGTAAGAAAATACAGTGAAAATGAAAATCATGTTGTTGAATTTCAGTACGATCCTGCAAGTGATACCCTTATGAATATTGTTGAATATTACGGGATTTCAGATAAAGGAGATGCAAAAAAATGGGTAAATCATTTTACGAAGACAACTTACACCTATACTAAAGATCAGATTACGGGAGAGAACAAGTATGAATATAATATTGTAAATGCTTCAGTTCTTGCAGATAAAAAATGGACCCCAATATCTGTAGAACAACAAAAAGCATTAGCCTGGAAGAAATTTAAAGAAGGATCTGAAACACCACTGTCAGAAATTGATAAAAAGTATCAATATGAGACAGGTGCAATTCATACTGAAATCAATACCTACAATTTTTCCAACAAGTTTAAAAATGGAAAAACAGAAGTAAATAAAGAACTTGCCGATTCGGAAAAAATTAAGTTTATACTGGATAATAACGGAAGGATAACTCAGAAAGAAATTAGCAATACCAAAAAAAACAGCTCAGAAGTGCAAGTATTTTATTATTAAGTTTCTCTAAAAATGAATATCTTACAGCGGTTTTAAATCATGTTTGATTATTAAAAATGATCAATACAAAACCTGCTTTTTGTAAAAGCACTTAAACTAAATAACCTCAAACCCTAATGAATAAAATCACGGATCACCTGAAATATTTTTCCAAACTATCCGCAGCATTCATCCTAAGTATATTTAAAATTTATGCAATAGGACTTATTTCTACCATTGTTACCCTGATATTGGGAATTTATATTTTATCTGATCGTTTAGGTTCATCATTGGGACATACCGGAGCTGTTGCATTTTTAATAACAACCATAAAAGCTAAACCGGTTTCAGCAAGTCTTTTTTATGTATTGACTATTATTGCTCCATTTTTTACTGTTGTTTTTGCTACAAAATACGCGATGTCTGTAGTGATCAGCAAACTCCTTCAGGATCATTCCAAAACAATTGTAATTCCGTTTATAGATAAAATAATTGGGATTTTTAAAGCAAAACAGCCAACGGTAATCCGTACAAGTGCTGATTTTGCAATTGCTAAAGTTAAACTCTTAAATGAGTTTAAAAATAGTTCCGAAAACAAAATACTCAAACGAATTTTAGGCTATGCTTTAAATAAAATAAAGTTCGATGAACTGAATCTGGGGGATGATAATGCAGACTTTTCAGAAATTATCAAAACTACATTGATTGAAAAACTACATGAACTGGCAGAACCATCGGCGATGTTATTCTATATCTACATCGGACTTCAATGGATCAGTTTGATTTTATTATATTTTTTGAATATATAAAAGAAAAAAGAAGGCTTAGAAGGCTAATTTGTTATAAAATTCAACCATCAGAATCTGGTTTAAAAACAAAAACACACCGTTGTTACTTCTCTAATTGAAGAATTAACTATCTTTATCTCGTTTAGAATAAAATAATTAATTTTAGCTACACAAAAGAAGAACTTTTCATTCTCTGACAGACAGGGATGAAAAATACAGATCAATACCATCAAATCTGCATAGTAAAACAGAACGCAAATATATTAATATAAGAAAATTATAAATGGGAGTACTAGTAACCAACGAAACCGTAAAGCAACTATTTCACATTGCTCAGTCGATAGCGAAGGAAAATTATAATGGAACCTATGGAGGCCCGCATATTCTGCAGGCTTTAATGCATAAGGATATCGGACTTAATGAATTTCTGAAAAGTATAGATAAAGATCCCGGCTATTTCTATGAATGGGCAGATGTCCGCATTGAAGAATACCCTAAAACAAATCATCTTCCCGATGAAGTAGGTCAGGATGATGCGATAGATACCCTTATCGAAGAGGCAGATGATATCCGTTTAAAATTAGGATTAGATGAGATTACTCCCATCTGTATTTTGACAGCAATTGTAAAACCACAGGTTGTTTTCTCACTTCAACAGCTCAAATCACTTCCGTTGAGAGAACATGAGATATTCAATCTTTATAGAAAAGATACACCGTTTACCGTTTCAGAAGATGGTGATTTCTCTTCATTGTTTTCAAATGGTTCAGACTATTCAGACTCTTCTTTTCCTTCCATTAAAAGTTACTGCGTAGACAGAACGGCACAGGCGAGAAAAGGAGAAATTGAAAATATCATTGGTAGAGATAAAGAACTAAGAATGCTGGTGGAAATCCTTTGCCGAAGAAGCAAACCCAATGTAATCATTATCGGGGAACCGGGAGTAGGGAAAACAGCATTAGTAGAAGGATTTGCTACTGAGATTATCAAAGGAAATGTACCCGAAATGCTTAAAAACGGAACCCTTTTAGAACTCGACACCGGAGCATTACTAGCCGGAACTTCTTATAAAGGAGAAATTGAAGACCGTCTGAAAAAAGTCATCAATGAATGTAAGAAAATTGAAAAAGCCATTCTTTTCATTGATGAGATTCATACCCTTTTAGACCCCAAAGGAAGCATCGGAAACGTTGCCAACCTTTTGAAACCTGAGCTTGCCAGAGGGGAAATCACCGTAATTGGAGCTACAACACAGGAAGAATACAGAAAAATTATAGAGCCGGAACAAGCTTTCAATCGTCGTTTTGAGGTATTAACAGTACATGAGCCGGATGAAAAAACCTGCGTAAAAATGATTGATGTACTGCTTGAAGGTTACAAAAAGCATCATGGTATTGAAGTCGAAAAAACTGCAATTCCGGAATGTGTACGTTTGGCTAAAAGATATGCAAAAGGTAAAAAATTACCCGATGCTGCTATTGACTTATTAGACAGAACAATGGCAGCCATCAAAATGCTTGATGAATTGTCAGAAAAAGAACTCAGCAGCTGGAAAGAAAGCTATGATGTTATTTTAAACGAAGAATATGCAGACAGCAAAGATAAAGCAGACGAGTTGATCTGGACTTACAACTTATTAAGAGATAAAATAAGCCCGATCCTTTGGGGATCGCTGAGTGAGCAGCCTGCCATTGACAACTCTATGCCGGTAGATCAGATTCAGCAGATTATTGAAGATACCTATGCCGAACTTCTACAGCATGCTGCGAAGAAAAGAGAAAAAGTAGACAGACTTGAACTTGCCGCTGTAATGGCTGCTAAAACCAATATTCCAATTGGAAAGATCCAGGCTCAGGAAAAAGAAAAACTCCTGAATATGGAATCACTTCTTCTGAACAGAGTCGTAGGGCAGGATCATGCATTAAAAATCCTTTCCGATGCTATTGTTGAAAACCGAAGCGGGTTGAATAAACCCGGGCAGCCCATTGGATCATTCTTCCTTCTGGGACCTACCGGAACCGGTAAAACAGAGCTGGCAAAATCTATGGCAGAATTACTTTTCAATGATGAAAAGGCAATGGTGCGTTTTGATATGTCAGAATTTAAAGAAGAACATTCCGCAGCCTTATTGTACGGAGCGCCTCCGGGATATGTAGGATATGAAGAAGGAGGGATGCTTGTCAATAAAATCAGACAACAGCCCTATACCGTTGTTTTATTTGACGAAATTGAAAAAGCCCATCATTCAGTTTTTGACGTATTCCTTCAGATTATGGACGAAGGAAAAGTACACGATAAACTGGGTAAAGAAGGAGATTTCAGCAATGCATTGATCCTTTTTACCTCCAATATCGGAAGCGAAGAAATTGTAAAACAGTTTGAAGAAGGAAAAATTCCGGAATCATCTTCATTGATGCAGATTATGTCCAATTCAGGACGATTCAGACCTGAGTTTTTAGCAAGAATCACCGAGATCATTCCTTTTGCACCGATCACAGAATCTATTGCAGAAAGAATCTTCAATATTCAGCTGAAATCACTTCATACCTCACTTACGAGATTGGGAATTACCTTAAAGATCAGTGATGATGCAGTAAGAAATCTGGCATTAGGCGGATTCAGCAGCAAGTATGGAGCAAGACAGATCTCAGGAGTAATCCGTGCACAGCTTGCAAGACCGATCTCTAAAATGATTGTTAGAGAAGAAGTAAAATCCGGCCAGACCATTCATGTTGATTGGAATAATGACGAAGAAAAACCAAGCTGGAAAGTAGATTAATTAGGAAGCGAAAAGGCAAAAAAGTATATTTACCTTTTCGCTTATAAATACAAATAAAATGAAAACCATTGTCAGAAATATTTTTACAGGCTTATTATTATTAGGAACTGTTATAAGTGTAAATGGGCAGTTTCTTGCTGCTTCAGATACTTCAGAAAGCAGTGTGAGAAAATATAAAGGCATCATTAATGCCAATAAAGATCTTGTAGAATTTATTGAACAGTTACTTCTTCAGAAAGGGCTTCCCAAGCATTTGAGAAACCTGGCCCTGATAGAGTCCCATTTCGACAGAAATATCACTTCCGGAGCTGGAGCAGTAGGTATATGGCAGTTGATGACTGCGCATGCTAACCAGTACGGGCTTACGGAACAAAATCGTACTGATGTTTATAAAAGTACGAAAACAGCTGTTATCTCATTAGGAAACCTTTATAAAAAATATAACAATTGGGTAACCGTTGTGGCAGCTTATAACTGCGGTGAAGGCAATATTGCCAAAGCGATGGAAGCTGCAGGCTCCTCTCAATATCACGAATTCTCTAAATACCTTCCCGGAGAAACTATTAACCATGTGAAGAAATACCTCAATGCATGCTATGCTACAGGAGAACTTCAGAGTGTTTTAAGTAACTATAATTCTTCAAGAATCAACAAAATTTTCTTTGAGGACGGAAATAGAAGAGAGATGACCGCTGCGCTTTCAGAAACGGAAATCAACGCCGGATTCAATCTGAAAGTTGTCGCTGATGAGCTTAACGTAGACATGGATAAAATCCTTACGTGGAATCCTGGTATTGTAGAAGAACTGCAGAGAAAAGGAGAAAGCCCTTTCTATCTTCCTGTTGACCTTATGCCGGATTTCCTGCTCAGAAAAAATAAAATACTGGTTCGTTCCATCAAAGAAGGAGCAAGTATTCAACAGTAAATAATCTCAAGTACAAATAAAAAAACAATCAACGTTCAGTTGGTTGTTTTTTTATGCAATAACTGATCTGTTAAAAAAGGCTAATTTTATATTAAAGGAATCTTAATACTTCTCACTTAGGTGGAAAATTATTGTTTTTATTGTTCTTTTTCAATATGTTGAAATCCTTTACTGATGGTGTTTTGAGCGTGTTTTTTAAATCTATTGTCGTAGAATTACGACAAGAAATCGTAGAACTACTACAATTTCTCAGATTTATATTGAAAAGTTTTTTTTAGCAATAAAGAGCCTCTATCTTTGCTAAACAATCACCGAATCACAAAATATTAACGATCAAAATTTACAATCATGGCAGAAAGAAATTCAAGAGGAATCTTAAAATTCAACGGAGGAGAAGGACAAAAGCTGTTAAAAATGAATTACAGTGTATCCAGATCTACAGACGTATCAGGACGTGTAGCATCAGATCCTTCCAACGCATTGATCAAAGTAACAGTAGAGGCTACTGAAAAATCTGACATCCTTGAAAGCTTGTTAAACGGTAAATACAAGCCTACAAAAGGAGAAATTACATTCAACAAGTCTCACGAAGAAGGAACATTAATCACTTTGAACTGGGAAAACGGATACGTAATCCAGCACGAAGTAGACTTCGATGCAATTGACAGCAACAGTATGCTGATCAGCTTCGTAATAAGTGCTGAAACCATTGACTATGGTACTTCTCAGTATGCTGGACTATGGCCTTCAGCAGGTAATAATTAAGCCTATTCATCATCTTAGTAAAAATAAAATTGGTACAGAACAGTATACTCATCGAGTTTACTGTTCTGTTTTTTTATATAAGTTCAAGCTAATGAAAAACGGAATAAAATAATAAATAATTTCCAGTCTCAACCTATTCAAATTTATAGTGAATAAATAGAACAGTTTTGATTCCTGTAAGTTACCTTTTAACGTTTTATTTCTCTTGTTGGTGTAATAATTGGTGGAATTTTCTTATTTCCCAATGATATTTAATGTATTTATTTATAATATATTATGTTTTATTTTAAATCTTTTGTCGTAGAATTACGACATGAAATCGTAGAACTACTACACCAAATCGTATAACTACTACACTTTTTCATATTTCTGTTTAAATGCTTTTTTTTCAAAACCCAGGGAGCTATCTTTGTTATATAATTATTGAATAACAATTTATTACTAACGATTAAAATTTACAATCATGGCAGAAAGAAATTCAAGAGGAATTTTAAAATTCAACGGAGGAGAAGGACAGAAACTGTTAAAAATGAATTACAGTGTATCAAGATCTACAGACGTATCAGGACGTGTAGCATCAGATCCTTCTAACGCATTAATCAAGGTTACAGTAGAAGCTACTGAAAAATCTGACATCCTTGAAAGCTTGTTAAACGGTAAATACAAGCCTACAAAAGGAGAAATTACATTCAACAAATCTCACGAAGAAGGAACATTAATTACTTTGAATTGGGAGAATGGATACGTAATCCAGCACGAAGTAGACTTCGATGCAGTAGACAGCAACAGTATGCTGATCAGTTTTGTAGTAAGTGCCGAAACTATTGACTACGGTACTTCTCAATATGCTGGATTATGGCCAGGTAAATAATCCAATACAATGTAAAAAAAAGGAACAGTATACCATTGGTATGCTGTTTCTCTTTTTTATCCATGACCTAATTAATAACCATATATAAAAAATAAGCAAAATGTTCAGACAAATTCTACCTGCTAAATGCTGAATATTGCTTCAAAAGTAAATACCGCTTAAAAAAAATTCACGAGCGAAGCAAATTGACGATTCACTATTCATCATTTGAGCCCCGAATCCCTTCCCCGGACTACCAACTTTTACGCCTATTTTCTTATATTTGTTCATTATTCAAAATATGGACGCAACACAAGATAAAAGGCTGTTTCTCATCGATGCCTATGCGATGATTTTCAGAGGATATTACGCATTAATCAGGAATCCGAGACTCACCAGCAAAGGACTGGATACTTCTGCTATCTTTGGTTTTACCAATTCTTTGATCGAATTGATCAGAAGAGAAAAACCTACCCACCTGGCAGTAGTTTTTGATGTAGGACAGGCTAGTGTAAGAACTGATGACTATTCAGATTACAAAGCCAACAGAAGCGAAACTCCTGAGGCGATTAAAATTGCTGTTCCATACATCCACAGAATTCTTGAAGCCATGCATATTCCACGCCTGGGAGTAGAAGGATATGAAGCGGATGATGTAATAGGTACCATTGCGTGCAAAGCAGAAAAAGAAGGGTACACCACTTTCATGGTAACGCCGGATAAGGATTTTGCACAGCTGGTTACAGATAAAATTAAGATTTATAAGCCAGGTTTAAAAGGTGGTGATATTGAAATTCTGGGCGTTGATGAGGTAAAGGCAAAATATGAGATTGAAGATCCTAAGCAGGTTATCGATTTTCTTGCCATGATGGGAGATGCGGTAGATAATATCCCCGGACTGGAAGGTGTAGGAGAGAAAACTGCGATGAAGTTCCTTAAAGAATTCGGAAATATAGAAACTTTATTAGCTAATACTGATCAACTGAAAGGAAAACTGAAAGAGAAAGTAGAAGCTTCTGCAGAACGTGGCATTTTATCTAAAAAATTAGCAACCATTATCTGTGATGCTCCTGTAGAATTCCATCAGGAACAATACGATCTGGAAACGCCGGATTTTGAAAAAGTAAAAGAAGTTTTTGATGAAATAGAATTCAGAAGACTTTACGAAAACCTTTACAGAGCTTTTGCACCTGCTCCAACAGAAACAGTGGTTGTGAGTGAAGTGGAAGTGAAGCAGACTCCAGCTGGTACAGAAATGAAAGGACAGGTGATGCAGCTTGATCTTTTTGCCAATTTTGAAGAGCTGGAACAGGCTACTTCTACAAAATCTACTATTGAGCAGAACGATCATCTTTATCAGTTTATCGACAATCCGAAAGCCCAGAAAAAATTAGTTGATAATCTGTTGAAGCAAAAGGTTGTTTGCTTTGATACGGAAACTACTTCATTAAACGAACTGGAAGCAGAATTGGTGGGAATGAGTTTCTCTTATAAAAAAGGGCTTGCCTATTATATTCCGCTTTCTGAAGACAGAACCGAAGTGTTACAGACGTTAGAGATTTTCAGGCCGTTTTTTGAAAAGGAAGACCTGCTGAAAATTGCTCACAATCTGAAATACGATTATAAAGTTTTAAAACAATACGACATTACTGTTAAAGGGGCAATGTTTGATACGATGATTGCCCATTACCTGTTGAATCCGGACGGAAGACATGGTATGGATTATCTTTCAGAAGTATACCTGAACTATAAACCGGTATCTATAGAAACCATCATCGGGAAAAAAGGTAAGAAACAGGGCAGCTTCAGAGATGCAGATCTGAGAACGCAGACAGATTATGCAGCAGAAGATGCAGACATCACTTTCCAATTGTATGAGCTTTTTGCACCACAATTGAAAAAAGAAAATCTGGAAGAGCTTTTCTATAATATTGAAATGCCTCTGATGGAAGTCTTGGCAAAAATGGAACTGGCAGGTATTTCTCTAGATGAAAAATGGCTGGCACAGGAAAGTATAGATCTTGAAAATGACCTGAAGCAGTTAGAAACTACAATTTTTGAACTTTCAGGGGAAGAATTCAACATGAACTCACCCAAACAGCTTGGAGAAATTCTGTTTGAAAAAATGCAGCTGGATCCGAAAGCCAAAAAAACAAAGACAGGACAATATGCAACTTCAGAAGATGTTCTTCAGAAATTAAGTTCAAAACATGAGATCATTAAGCATATTCTGGAATACAGAACCTATCAGAAATTAAAATCAACCTATGTAGATGCTCTGCCTTCGCAGATTGATAAAGAAGATAACAGAGTACATACCAATTTCTCACAGACAACAGCTGCTACAGGCCGTCTGGCGAGTGTAAATCCAAACCTGCAGAATATCCCGATCCGAACTTTGAGAGGACAGCAGATTCGTGGAGCCTTTGTTTCCGGAGAAGGGAAGAAGATTATTTCTGCCGATTATTCACAGATTGAACTTCGTTTAATCGCTGAAATCTCGGGAGAAGATAATATGATCAAAGCATTCCAGGACGGAGAAGATATTCATGCTTCCACAGCAGCAAAACTCTTTAAAATTCCTCTGGAAGAAGTCTCCAAAACCCAGAGAAGCCAGGCAAAGACTGTAAACTTTGGTATCATCTACGGACAGGGAGCTTTTGCATTGGCAGAGCAGACTGGATTATCCCGTACAGAAGCCAAACAGATGATCGAAGCGTATTTTGAAACCTATCCAAAACTGAAAGAATACATGGCGGGACAGGTGAATAAGGCACGTCAGCTAGGTTTTGTAGAAACCATATTAGGAAGAAAGCGTCACTTGAAAGATATCAATTCCAACAATTTTGTAGTAAGAGGTCATGCAGAAAGGAATGCTGTGAATGCCCCGGTTCAGGGAAGTGCCGCAGACGTTGTAAAGCTTGCGATGATCAAAATAGACAGAGAAATCATGGAACAGCAGTTAAAAACAAAAATGCTGCTTCAGGTACATGACGAATTGATATTTGAATCACCGGCAGATGAAATTGAAGCCGCTTCAAAACTCATCAAAACTGAAATGGAAAACGCCTTAAAAACGCAGGTTCCATTGTTAGTAGAGATTGGGGTAGGAGACAATTGGCTGGAAGCGCATTAATCAATACTGTAAATCATACTTTAAATAAAAAACTTCCGTCTTTTGGGTGGAAGTTTTTGTTTATTTAATTAAATTCATAATTGGGTTACTCATCTCCCACAGCATTATAGGCATTTCTGACAACATCTTCCGGAGATACTTTTTCAAATAGAAATCTTTCTTTTTTCACCTGTAAATTTTTTGTAGCGGAGGGCATTTCTTCTTCCATTGTATTGACTGTTTCCAGTGCAATTTTACCCTTCATCGGCTCATAATAAAGTGCAGAATGAGAACCCGCTCCCATATTATAGGTTTCGATATAACTAAGGATCAGCTGATCATTATTGTATCTGAATTTGTTGAATTGATTTCCATACGGCCCGATGTCATAGAGATTGATGTTCAGTGTCCCTTTCTCAATACTGATGTCTTCGGGATCATGCATTTTATAGCCAGCTTCATTGTATTCATCAGGAAGAACTGTTGTAGAAGCTTTGAACAGCCGGTAAGTTTTGTCAGAATTTTTTAAAAGGACCAGCATGGTTCTTTGTGCTAAAGTATCATCTTTTTTTCTCAGGATCAAAGCTTTATCTGCAAGGCCATCTTGGTTGAGGTCCCCTTCTGTTTCATATTGAATATCATATTCATCCGAAACAAAATCTGAAGTTTGTTTCCCTGTTTTTAATAATTTCTGCTGAGTTTGAGTATTATCTTGTGCCGAATCTTTTTTTACTACTGTTGAAGAGGAAGAGCTTTGGGAAACTACTTTATCTTTATCACATGAATAACAGATCAAAGAAGAGAGTATCAGAATACAAATAATTTTTTTCAATATTTTGTTTTTAAGGTTATTGTTTTATATATACCCTTGATTTCAATAAGCTGTTTTTTTTAGTAATGATAACCACTTTTGAAAGCTTCAAGTTTTATTTGCAGATCCTGTTTTATCTTCTCATTAATCATTACCCATTGATGAGGATTATCAAGTTTGAAATCTTTGTATATACCTAGTAATTCCTCAAAATTAGCTTTGAAAAGATTTAATTTCTCAAATATTCCGTTTTCAAAAAGCTCAGTATATTCATCAAACCGGTAAAGAAGAAACTGTTCTTCTGTGGTAAGCTGTTCTTCGTAAGAAATATGCGTGGCGGTTTCAAAAATCTTTTTTAAAACTACTTTATCCTCATGTAGCAGACTATATAAAATCCCCAATACAGCTCTGGATGTGATTTCTGAATCTGAATCAAGGGTATTCTTGTTTAAGATCTGTATGATATCGTGTGTATTTGCACAAGTGGAAAGCTCAATGAATACATATTCAGATTCATTCTCAGACGCCAATATGGAATCAGCCCAGCTAATGACCTTCTCTTTTCTGATCACACCATAATCTAAAAGGATTACAAAAACCTTCAGCAGATTCCCATAATCCTTTATTGAAGCTCTTTTCATTGAAGGCTAAATATCATATTCTATTTCCCCCACATAATGCAGCGAATAATCGTCATTCTCTACAGAAACCGGATTAGGAATCACAAATCTTGTTGCAAAAATGATGGCATTCACAGGCGTATCCAGACTTAGTTCATTCAGTTTTCTTTCCAGGATTGGAATCCATTGGTCAGCGTAAGAATATTCTGCAAACTTGTCGTAAAGTCCAAGACTTTCATCCTCAAAGCCATATTCTATGAAGTCATCATCAAACCATTTGATGTTCTGTGATTCTGCGAATTTTGAAACATACTGATCGTCGGTTTCTTCCTCTATATAATAATTTTCATCCTCTTCTACGAAACTATAAAAATCTTCTTCATTCTTGAAATACCCTAACCAGAAGTGTGAAATTTCTTTATCCATAATAATCTTTTTATTCTAATCTTTTTAATTGTTTACTTGTATCAATAGCTTTTTCAAGCCGTGAAAGCCTTGTCTTTTCCTGCTTGGCACTCATAATCCAGTGTATAATTACCTTTTTATAAGAAGGAGCCTGGCTTTCAAAAAATTCCCAGGCAGCCTGATGATCCGTAAACTGTTTTTGATAAACAGGATCAAGAGCAACTTCTGCTTTTTCATGGGAATAAATTCCGGATTTGTTCTCTTTTCTGAGTTCAAATGCTTTTTGTCCTGCAGGAGTCATCAGCCCTGCTTTGGTGAGCGCTTCAACTTTCTTTATATTAATATTGCTCCAGATACTGGAAGACTTTCTTGGCGTAAAACGGATAGAATAGCTTTCGTGATCTATTGATTTTCTCACGCCGTCTATCCAGCCAAAGCACAAAGCCTGATCTACAGATTCAGACCAGCTCATAGAAGGTTTTCCACTTCCGGTTTTGTAGAATCCTGTCAACAGTTCTTTTTCCCCTTCGTGGTGCTTCTCAAGCCACTTTCTGAATTCTTCCTTTGTCGAAAAAAATGTAGGTTTCATAACTCCTTTACCTGCCTTTTACATTTAATCTGTAATATTACGAAAGTTTTCAGTCAAATAAAATCTTCTTGCCCTAAACAAAGTTCAATGATAACCCCGGAGATAATTTTTTTATTGTAATTTTATTCTAGGTTATAAATTATAAAAAATGGATTTTCTTCAGGACCATTACGCTGTCAAAAATGAATTGCTGCTTATCCTTATTTCTGTCATTTTAGGACTGTTCATTGGTGCCGAACGCGAATACCGTAATAAATCTGCCGGACTCAGAACCTTTATTCTGGTCTGTTTCGGAGCCTGTCTGTTTACGATTCTTTCCATCAAAATAGGTGTGGCCAATCCGGACCGTCTTGCAGCCAATATCATTACCGGTATAGGATTTTTGGGAGCAGGAGTGATTTTCAAAGGAGACAATAAAATTGAAGGTATTACTACTGCAACCACCATTTGGGCAACGGCTTCAATTGGAATGGCGGTAGGTTCCGGATATGTCTATATTTCCCTGCTGGGAACCGCTTTGGTATTGATTATTTTGAGTGCTTTAACTTACCTTCAGAATTTCATTGATAATTATAATAAAGTAAGGGAGTATAAAATTGCTGTGACAGGTTCTGCGGATATCAAATATTGTGAAAACATATTTAAAGAACATCACCTGAAATATCTGATGATTAAGCAGCAGTATTCACCGGAAAGTTTAACCGTTATCTGGCGGCTTACCGGAAAGAATACCCGTCATGAAGAATTAATCACACGTCTGGTAGACGATCCAAAAATCAGAGCCTATCAGTTTTAGAAGATATGAAAGTAAAAAAATAAAGGCCTGAGCCTTTATTTTTATTTTTTCTTGAATATATACAAATCCTTGTTGGGGCCGTCAATTTCTTTTCCTTCCATATCCAGTTGGAACAGCATATTTTCACCAACTTTATATTTATAGTTTGCTGTTTTTCCTTTTAAAGTAATCATAGTTCCTGTTGCATCCCATGTGAAAGATCCTTTATCCTGATTTTTTGAATTTCTATCAAGATATTCTTCAGAAATACTGAATGTTTTATCATTATTCAATGTTAAGGAAGTCTTGATACCCGGACAGTCAGCGCAAGGAATTGTTGCTTCATAAGTACCAGCCCAATCCAATGCATTTTCAGAAGTGTCACCAGCTGCTGTAGGGGTAGCTTTAGTGATGCTGTCTGTAGTAACTTGTTGAACAGCTGTTGCAGAATCTGTGGTTGTACCGGTTGTTTCAGTTGCTTCTTTTTTAGAACATGAGGCAAGGAACAGAGCGGCTCCCATTCCCAACATGAGCATTTTGCTTTTCATCATAATAATTGATTTAAGTATGTTTCTTAATAATAAAGTTACTTCCAATCAACAAAAACTAAGCCAGAGGGAGGAGAGTTTAATGTTTAATGTTTAATGTTTAATGTTTAATGTTGTTGGCCGATAATTGTCAGTATATGGTTCCGGGTTTAAATTGATAGATTTCTAAATAAGTTTTCTGCTTTCCCTGTTATCAATACATTTTATTTTTTACATTTTACAAAAACTACTTCTTAACAACTTTTCCGCGCGTTTTATAAGGCCTATTCTTATTTTTCTTTGTAAATTCGGGCAAAATTTTGATTATGACAAAAAAGATACTTTTATCTGTATTTCTTTTGCCAGCTGCAATGGCATTTGCACAACAATATGGCGGAATGTGGATTCCTACTGAGCTGAATGAAAAGGAAATGAAGGATTTGGGAATGAAGATTTCTGCAAAAGATATTTTCAACCCTCAGAAACCAAGCATAAAGGATGCGGTAGTACAGTTTAACGGTGGATGTACTGCGGAAATTATTTCGCCTAAAGGACTGCTTTTAACCAATCATCACTGTGGTTTCGGTCAGATTCAGGCGCATTCTACCGTTCAGAATGACCTTCTTTCAAACGGATTCTGGGCAAAAAATACACAGGGAGAACTTCCTAATCCGGGAGTAAAAGTAGATTTTATTGTAGATATAAAAGAAGTTACTGATCAGATTTTAGAAGGTACAGACAACCTAACGGAGCCGGAACTTACTAAAAGAATCAACAACAATATTGAGGTTTACAAAAACTCTCAGAAAATTGAATCTTACCAATCGATCATGGTAAAGCCTATGTATTATGGAAACAAATACTATGCTTACACCATCGAAACTTATAAAGATATCCGTCTTGTGGGGGCTCCCCCTCAAAGCATCGGAAAATTCGGAAGTGATACAGACAACTGGGTTTGGCCTAGACATACCGGAGATTTCTCTATGTTCAGAATCTATGCAGATAAGAACAACAGACCTGCGGAATATTCAAAAGATAATGTTCCTTACGTTCCGAAACACTATTTACCTGTTTCTATAAAAGATAAAAACGAAAACGATTTTACCTTTGTATTCGGTTTCCCTGGAAAAACTACAGAATATCTTCCTGCGGTAGGAGTAGAAAAAATCATGAAGGATATTGATCCTGCAAGAATTGCGGTACGTGATGTTGCTTTAAAAACATTAGACGAAAAAATGCGTGCTGACAATGAAACACGTATCAAATATGCTTCAAAATATGCTTCTGTAGCGAACTACTGGAAAAAATGGATCGGTGAAGTAGAAGGATTGAAAAAATCTAATGCTGTAGAAAAGAAAGTAATGTATGAAGGTTCTTTGGTGGCTAAAAATCCGGAGATCAAAAATACATTGGATCAGTTGAATAAACTATACAATGATCAGGCTCCTTATGCATTAAACAATGCTTATTTTACAGAAGTGGTAAGAAATGCTGAGACTTTGAAGCTTGCTGGTGATTATTATGACTTCGTAGCTTCTGTAGAAGCGGGTAGAATGGATGAAAAGGAACTTACAAAGTTAAAAACAAAATTAACCTCTTTCTACAAAGATTACAGTGCAGAGCTTGATGCTAAAGTAACCGCAAAATTATTGGCTTTATACGTTAATAAAACAGCGCCACAGTTTTTACCGACAGGGTTCAGCAAATACAAAGATGAAAGCCCGAATATCCCTGTAATAGAAGATATGTCTAAAAACTCTATCATCACAGGAAGAACTGCTGTGAATGGAGGAACATTAACTGCAGATATTGATAAAGCGTTTTCTAATCAGGATAAATTGATCAAAACGTTAAAGAAAGATCCTATTTATCAGCTGTATGTTTCTATGAAAGAAACATATATGAAAACTGCAGATCCGCAATATACCTCAATGCAGGCAAAAATTGATGCTTTACAGAAAAAGTTCATGGCACAGCAGATGCAGACGGATAAAGACAGAAAGTTCTTCCCGGATGCGAATTCAACGCTTCGTGTAACGTACGGTAAAGTAAAAGGATCTACACCTAGAGATGCAGTTTCTTACGGATATCAGACTCACCTGGCAGGAGTAATGGAAAAATATGTTCCCGGAGATTACGAATTTGATGTTCCAAAGAAACTGATTGATCTTTACAACAAAAAAGATTTCGGAAACTATAAAGATAAAACAGGTGATGTTCCTGTAGGATTCACTGCAACAAACCATACAACAGGAGGAAACTCTGGAAGCCCTGCTCTTGATGCCAACGGAAATCTTGTAGGATTGAATTTTGACAGACAGTGGGAAGGAACAATGAGTGATATCAACTATGATCCACGTTTCAGCAGAAACATCATGGTAGATACAAAATATATCCTTTTCATCATCGAGAAGTTTGCTGACTCAAAGTGGCTTGTTGATGAAATGAAGATTATAAAATAATTTTTAAAAGTTATACCTTTAAGAATCTATTTAAACTGAGTTTTGAATAGATTCTTTTTTATTTTAAATAAGATGAAAGACAGGATCATCAATGTTTTGGCAGCTTTCGAATCTGGTAATATCGGGAAATCTTTTCCGCTGGATTACTGTTTGCCGCTTTATCACAGTGTCTCCGACAGAGAACTTCCCCATATAAAACATGTGATCCGTTATAAGAATACAAAACAGTTTGAAGAAGATCTTGATCATCTTGCGAAGAATTTCCGGTTTGTCAACTGGCAGGAGTTTAAAGAGTGTATGTCCGGGGATTTTAAATCTAAGAAAAAAATTGCCCTGCTTACTTTTGATGACGGTTTCAGAGAATTTTATGATATAGTAGCACCGGTTTTGGAACGAAAGGGAATTTATGCCTGCAATTTCGTAAACCCTGCTTTTATTGATAATAAAGATATGATGTTCAGATGCAAAGCCAGCCTTCTTGCAGATGCAGTTGAGAAGAATAAAACTATAAATCCCGAGGTTTATCGTATATTTTCTCTTGACAGCCATGCAGACAAAGGTGTTTTACAAAAGAATATTTTACAGGTTAATTATCAGGGGAAAAATATTTTGGAAAGGCTTGCTGAAAAGCTTGAAGTGGATTTTAATGCTTATTCAAAAGAATGTAAACCCTATTTAAGTACAGAAGAGCTAAAAGAACTTACAAGGAAAGGTTTCGGAATCTCTTCTCACAGCTGGGATCACCCTAAATATGGAGATTTATCTTTGAAAGAACAGATGGAAACTACGAATAAAACTTTTGCTTATTTGAAAGAAAATGATTTCCTCTACGAAAGTTTTGCATTTCCGTTTACTGATTTTGAAGTTCAGAAAAACTTTTTTGATGAGCTCTTTAAAAATGAGGAAATCTATTGTAGTTTTGGATGTGCAGGGGTAAAACTGGATAGTGTAAAGAAAAATTTTCAAAGAATTCCAATGGAAATGGGTGAGAGCGGGGAACAAATACTGAAAAAAGAAACGGCTTACTTCAAACTGAAAAGACTGATTAACAAAAATACCATTCTGAGAAAATGATAGCGCTGAAAACATTCAACAGAAAAGAACTGGAAGATTTTATATCATCCGGAGCATTTCTGCAGTATGATTTTCTTCCTATTACAAAACATCGTGCATTGTCGCATATTCACAATCCTAAAGCATCAGAGGAAGATACCCTTCTTATTCTGGCATTCTTTGAAGAAAAACTTATTGGATATGTTGGGTGTTTCCCGGATTGCTTTGAGATTGATGGAAAGGAAATCCGCTATGCCTGGCTAAGCACTTTATATGCAAACCCTGATTACAGAAAAAGAAGACCTGCAAAAGCATTACTGAAAAAGGTTTTTGAAGAATACGAAGGCAGAATTGCCATTACAGAATTTACCAAAGAAGCAGAAGCCCTCTATAATATTATGGGTGTTTTTGAATATGTCTTTCCTAAAGAAGGGAAGAGATATTACTTCAGAACTGATGCTGCTAAAATGATTCCTGAAAAAAAACCGGGAACACAACCCTTGAAGCCGCTTTTTCAGTCTCTGGATGCTGCCGCCAATTTATTAATCTCAATAAAGAACTTACCGGTACAGAAACCGGACTTCAAATATGAGGTTCTTCCTCGTATTGACAAAGAAAGTGCTGATTTTATGACTGGATTTTCCGGGGTACGGAATGCAGATGAAATCAATACTTTTATAGATTATCCATGGATTTTGGAAGGAAAAAGAGACGTGAAATATTTCTTTTCAAGTTTTGCGGATACATTTACATACTTTTGGATTAAGATTTTCGATCAGAATAATCAACTCAAGGCTTGTTTCCTGTTGCAGCTCCGCGACGGATACCTTAAAATTCCCTACCTTTTTTCAACTTCTGATCTGGCTGAGGTTGTCAGGTTTTTAAATTATTTCATAATTACCAATAAAGTAAAAGGATTTACAAGTTATCAGACCAGCCTCAACAAGACAATACAACAATCGAAAGTATTTTCCCCTATTTATGACCGTGATTTTAAAAGAGAATATCTGTTTCATCAACAGCTGTTAGAATTACTTCCCAATAATTTTAATCCCAATTATCAGGACGGGGACGGGGATTGCATGATGACGTAATAGAATTATGAATTATAAATGATCACTGATCAATTATCATTGATCATTTATAAAAAACAAACCGCCCGATAGAATTATCGGGCGGTTTGTTTTTTAATGTCCGAAAATATCTTTCAGACTTACTTCTTTAAATGTTCCCATTTTATTGACTGCTTCCATATTCAGATTTTCTTTTTTACCGATAATGGCGGTGTTAAAATCTATGGATTTAACTTCTGTCTGATAAAAATGTCTGATATCTTCAAATTTCAGATCCTGAATCTGGTTGTAAATATCTTTTCTGAAATCATGATAAATATTCAGTTTCTTCAATCTTAATGTATTGAAAAATATATTATTTCGGGTAATCCTTGTTGAGGCAATCTGTTTCAGAGCAGCATTTCTGGCGTTCTCAAACTGAATAGGCACTTCAGGAAGTTCATTCATCAGTTCATTCATCGTATCCACAGCAATCATAAGCTTGTCAGGCTGAGTTCCGATATAAGTCGTTACATAATCCGGATGGTTGAGTTCCGAGTTCGCTGCATAAGAAACGTAAGCAGAGTAAGCAAGACTCTTACTTTCCCGGATTTCCTGGAAAACAATTGATGATAATCCCCGTCCAAAATATTCGTTAAATACATTGATCTTTCCAAAATGAAGTGGATTCACCAGATTTCCTTTTCCGATTTTGCTCATTTCCATCTGAACCATATCATAATTGATGAAATTTACATTTCCTCCGGTGGCAGGCTCTGGATATTGTTTAGCTTCCGAAATCTGAAGACTCTCAGTTTCTATATACTGACCAATATATCCCTTGAAATTTTCAAAGCTTTTACCATAGAAGAATACCTGATATGGATATTTGAAAAGCTTTTTTATTCTGTCAGTGAAAACTTCAGAATTGCTGCCTTCAAGTTCCTCTTGGGAAATAATATCCGTAAAACGTGAGTGAGCACCCAATTTTGTATAATTGGTCAGCGCTGTCATAATACGGTTTTTATCTTTCTTAATGGCCTCTCTGTTTTCCAGTACAGTTCCCACAAACTGATTATAGATTTCCTGGTCTGGTTTTACATCATGCATCCAGTGCTGCAGAAGAGCAATTCCCTTTTCTATATTTTCTTCCAATCCGCTTAGAGAAATGATCAACTGATTATTTGTGGTTTTGAAATCATTGCTGATTCCGATTTTGAAAAATTCCTTTTTTAAATCTTCAGGCGAAAGAGTATCCGTACCCAGGTATTGCAGCAACTGAGTGGAAATTCCCAAATCTCTGTCATTGTCACTTCCAAAAGGAAAAATGAAATGAAGCTGTGCAATATCATTATAGTTGTTCTTTACAAAACTTAATTTCTTTCCGTTAAGCTGATCAGTGGCAATTTCTTTCTGATAGTCGATAAATTCCGGCTTAATATCCTCTGTCTTATCCATTAAAATCTCTTTTAAAAACTCAGACTGAGTATCTCTGTTGATTTTAACAGGAGTAATACCTGGATTTTCAACTCTGATCAACATGTCATTGACACCTTTTTCTTTATTGACAACAACATAATTTTCTTTGAAAAAATCCTTGGCAAAATTCACTATATCTTCCTTCGTAAAAGCAGTATATTCATCCATCTCATTCAGTTCCTGCTCCCACGTTATCCCTTTTATATAAGAATCGTACAGGGTGGTAGCAAGCCCTTCTGCTGTTTCAAGGCCTTTCATTCTCTGAATTTTGAAATCATTAATGATTGCTGGCAGCATCCAGTCTGGGAAATCGCCTTTCTTTATCAGTTCAATTTCCTCCAGCACCATGTTCTTTGCTTCCTCAAGAGTTTGGTTTTCCTTAGGTACAGCTACAATAGAAAAATATCCATATTGTCTTAACCCTACAGAAAATGCCTGAGCCCAAAGCATTTTTTGAGTCTGATTGATATGCAGATCCAGTAATCCTGCTTCACCCCTGTTGCTGAGGATATTGGCAACAACATCTGCAAGCATAGCGTCCCTTGTTCCATAGCTTTCTGTTCTCCATGCCAACTGAGTGCGTGGAGTAGTAGGGCTTTTCACTGTTCTTGTTATAATTTCTGTAATGGGTTGTTCAATAATCGGTGTCTTTTGCGGAAGCTCTTTATAAGGCAAGGTGCCAAAATATTGATCAACTAATTGAATGGTCTCTTCAAAATCAAGATCACCAACCAGCACCATAGCGTAGTTATTAGGAACATAATACTCATCAAAGTACTTGTGAATAGCCTTCATAGAAGGGTTTTTCAAATGCTCGGGTCTTCCAAGTGTTGTCTGTTGGCCGTTAGGATGCGTAGGGAAAAGAGCATCCATCAATTCATAGCTTACAAGTCTTGTATCATTATCCTGAGCTCTGTTGAACTCTTCATATACAGATTCCAGTTCCGTATGAAAAAGACGAAGTACAATCTCAGAAAATCTTTCTTTTTCTATTTTCAGCCACTTTTCAAGTTCGTTGTTCGGGATATTGTTCTTATATACTGTTTCATCAAACCAGGTATGTGCATTCGTTCCGGTAGCTCCCAAAGAAGAAATGGCTTTGTCATATTCATTGGCAATAGCATATTGACTGGCTTCCTGAGAAACTTCATCAATTTTTTTATAGATCTCCTTTTTCTTTTCAGGATCCTGTTCTGCTTTATGCTCTTCATACAGCGCTGAGATCCGGTCCAGAAGTACTTTTTCCTTTTCCCAGTTTTGAGTCCCGATTTGTGAAGTCCCTTTAAACATCATATGCTCAAGGTAATGGGCCAGTCCTGTATTATCAGACGGATCATTATTGCTTCCGGTTCTTACAGGAATAAAAGTCTGTATCCTAGGAGCATCAAAATTTTGAGCAAGAAAAACTTTCAACCCATTTTTCAAAGTATAAATTCTGACGTTATTTTCGTCATGTGTTATCGTAATATATTCGTAGTGGTTTTTATCAGTATGAACCGTTTCCTTATATTTTCTGTCTGTCATATAAAACTCATTTCACTCCTTAGAATCCGGAATGCACTACAAATGTATGAAATCAAAAAAAATGTTAGCTGCTTTTTATCACTATTACATCTATTGTTGTAGTTGAAAAGGTAAATCATAAGAATGAAATACCCATTGTAGAAAGGAAATAAAGGCTGCTACTGGTAATTTATTTTTATAGAATATCTTTCATACTATATAATATATAATAGTATACGCTTTATATCCATTATTATACAGATGATCTTTTTCAGGAGCTATTTCCTGCTATCCATTCATACTCCTCACGCCCGGGCTG
>NZ_JBQENH010000007.1:0-222184 GCF_052044565.1 Chryseobacterium sp. 22543 | reverse complement strand
CATACATTAAAAGTGTATTGCTCTACCAGCTGAGCTACCGAGTCGGTCACTTACTCATCAAGTTTTCATTTAAGTAATGTCCCTTGTTTTAAGTGGTGCAAAGATATGACTTTTTTCTTTATCTCAAAACTTTTTCGCAAATTTGTTTAAAAAAAATTCATGGTAATTTCATTGATTGGATACATGGGAAGTGGCAAATCTCACATTTCCAAAATATTAAGCGAAAAAATCGATTTTAAACTGATTGATCTCGATAAAGAGATTTCCAGAAGAAATAAATTAACCATCCCGGAAATTTTTGAAAAGAAGGGTGAGATTTACTTTAGAAAGCTGGAAAGAGAGGCCCTGGAAGAGATATTGGCTTCGGAAGAAAATGTAGTTTTAAGTCTTGGCGGAGGGACTCCTGTGTATTACAATAATATGGAGATCATCAATCATAACTCTAAAAGTGTTTTCTTAAGAAGTTCTGTGGGAACATTGGTTGAAAGGCTTTCAAAACAGAAAGAAAAAAGACCGTTGATTGCCAATATATCTGATGAAGACCTCCCGGAATTCATCGCTAAACATTTATTTGAAAGAAATCAGTTTTACAGTAAAGCACAATTCACTGTAGGTACAGATTCCAGAGAACCGGAAGACATTGTCAACGAAATAATAGAAAAGCTCTATCTCTAGAGCTTTTTTATTTTTTATGTTAATCTTCGTTTTCCTCTCCATTATCTGTCTCTCCAAAGAAATCATCCCAGTCTGTAAAGTCTGAAGCAATGTCGTTACCGACATAATCATCCATTTCCCTTCTGTCTTTCTTCGTAGGTCTTCCTTCTCCTTTATTTCTGTAATAGTCTTGTGACATCTTACGAAGTTTCAACAGTTCATATTGTTCTTTATCCGTCACATCCTGGATATGGAGAGGCACCAATTTAGCCCCTATTCTGCTTTTAGGAAGCTGAATTACCTTTATTTTATAATCAATTTGATTTTTACGGATTTTAATAGTATCTCCTTCTTTTACCTCTTTAGATGACTTTACGGAAGACGTTCCTATAGAAACTCTATTCTTTTTAATCTCCTCTGCTGCAATATTTCTCGTCTTATAAAAACGAATGCTCCATAAAAATTTATCTATTCTCATAATTTTTTATACTTTTGCCGTTATATTATTTGTAAAGTAATTAAAGTTTTTTGAAATGAAAAAAATATTTTTATATATCCTTGCAGGATCTTTGTGTTTTTCTGCTTGTAAAAAAGATGATACGACAGAACCTTATGTAGAGCCGGAAGACGTTGCAACACAAAACACGTATGATGATCAAGCCATTAAGAAATTCATGGATGAGAATTATCTGGATGCGCAGGGTAATATAAAAACTTTCAGTTCAACAGATACTGCGGATGACAATGAAAAGAAACTATCTGAGTTGTCTCCTATAACACTTCCTTCCGGAACTATTTATATCATGAGAAGTGGAGCCCAGCCTTCACCAGCTGATGGAAAAACCATTGAAAGTACAGATATTATCAAAATCATGGGAAGAGTATACTCCTATCTGGCAGTTAATTCTGATGGAAATACTTCATTTCAAGCAAAAGCTGCTTTTTTAAATACCATTGACGGAACTGGCATCCCTGTTATTGACCCTATGTTTTATTACACAAAGAAATCAATATTAGACCCTGTTACTACCCCTGATGCTGCAAAAAAAGCAAGTTATTATCAAATCCCTGGTTTCAGAGAAGCTTTACAAAAGTTCAAAGCATTCAATAATCCTTCTAGTGAGGCTCCTTATAACTTACAGGGAGTGATTATCGTTCCTTCAAGAGCTGCTTTTGCCAGAAACCCCCATTATCCGTACTTGAATACTTCTTACAGAAATAAATCTTTTGTATTCAACTTTCAGATTTATGGAAGGGAGGACAGACCAAGTGGTGAGAAACAAACACCAGAACAACAACAGTAAAAGTAATCACATAATAAAAAACACCGTCTCAATAGCGGTGTTTTTTTATGTAATATTTTACGATCATCTTGCCTTCTGCTTCACATTTCCTAAGATATCAGGGAAATAAAGATCTGCAAGGTGGTCAAATTCATCTCCTCTCATAAACATGGTAGCATCTACTTCTTCGTAAGAACTTCTTCCAGCAGCAGCAATCAGTTCATTGCAGGTATGAAGTGTATTTTTGTGGAAGTGATATACTCTTTCTGCTTTATCTGTCACATCAAGCCCTTTTATAAGCATTTTATCCTGGGTAGCAACTCCTGTAGGACAGTTGTTTGTATTACATCTCAATGCCTGAATACATCCCAGAGAGAACATAAATCCTCTTGCATTGTTACACATATCAGCCCCCATCGAAATTGCTCTCAGAATATCCAGACTGGTAAGAACTTTTCCGCTGGCAATTACTCTTAGTTTGTGTCTTACATTATAGTTATTAAGTGTTCTGTTGACAAATATCAAAGCTGGTTCCAATGGCATACCTACTCCATCCGAGAATTCTGGCGGAGCAGCTCCAGTTCCTCCTTCCGCTCCGTCAATGGTAATAAAGTCCGGATAAATTTTCAAAACATTCATTTGAACGCAGATGTCTTCAAATTCTTTGGTATCTCCTATACAAAGCTTAAAACCTACAGGTTTCCCGCCTGAAAGTTCTCTCAGCTGCTGTACAAACCCCAGCAATCCTGCCGCATCAGAGAATGAGGTATGTGATGGTGGTGAAATAACAGTCATTCCAGGTGTTACGTGACGGATCGCTGCAATTTCCGCAGTATTTTTTACACCGGGAAGAACTCCGCCGTGTCCTGGTTTTGCCCCTTGTGATAATTTGATTTCCACCATTTTAACATTAGGCAGTGTAGCATATTTTTCAAAAAGCTGCGGATTAAACTTTCCTTCTTCGTCACGACATCCAAAGTATCCTGTTCCGATCTGCCAGCATAAATCACCTCCTTCCATATGGTGGGGTGAAATTCCTCCTTCTCCTGTATTGTGATAAAAATTTCCTTTTTTGGCCCCTCTGTTCAGGGAGATCTGAGCTCTGTCACTCAATGCTCCGAAACTCATGGCTGAGATATTAAATAATGAGGCGTGGTAAGGCTGTGTACATTGTTCTCCTCCTACCCATACTCTCGGAAGCTCTTCTGACGGTGATTTTGCATAAATAGAATGCTTGATCCCTTCATATTTTCTGTGATTAACTTCCAGCTGTGTACCGAAAGCTACGGTATCACTTAAATTTTTTGCACGTCTGTATACTGCAGAACGCTGATTTCTTGGAAACGGCTTCCCATCTGTCTCCCTTTCAATAAAATATTGCTGCATTTCAGGTGAAATACTCTCGAAAAAATACCTGAAGTATCCCAATACAGGAAAGTTCCTCAAAATAGCATGTTTCGATTGGTAAGCATTGTATACACCTAATGCATAAATTGCGGATAACAGTGTTGGTATCCAATAATGCGCTCTGATCAGCAGTGCTATAATCCATGTAGCAGCTACTAATACAATTCCCCAAGATAAAAACTTATCTCTCATGAATGTAGTATTTAAAGTTTAAAAATAAATTTAGTGGAAATTTTGCAAAGAGCCTATGCTTTTGCTAAAAAATTTTGGTAGGAAGATTGCACTGAAACCGTGCCATCTGACAGGATTTTTTCTAAATTTAGAAATTCGATTTTGTTTACTGAGGCAGGGTCAAAGTCTTTTTGAACTCTCACATAGTTTTCTGTGAAACCAAACATTTTCCCGTCTTTATTTTCGTGCTCCCAAAGAACAGGAAGCGATTTTCCAAGTTGTGTCTGATAGAATGCCATTTTCTTCTTTTCAGATAGAATTCTAAGCATTTTATTTCTTTTTTTTCTTTCAGCTATTGGAACAACACCTTCCATTGCAGCGGCTTCCGTATTTTCTCTTTCAGAATAGGTAAATACGTGAAGATAAGTAATAGGAAGTTCATTAAGGAAATTATAGGTTTCCATAAATATCTCCTCTGTTTCTCCCGGAAATCCTACAATAACATCTACACCAATAGCCGCATCAGGCATTACCTCGCGGATCTTGTTTACTCTGTCATTATACAGTTTTGTCAGGTAACGGCGTTTCATCTTTTTCAAGAGATCATCGCTTCCGGACTGTAGGGGAATATGAAAATGAGGAACAAAGCTTTTACTTTTAGAAACCAGCTCAATACTTTCATCTTTCAGAAGGTTGGGTTCAATAGAAGATATACGGATTCTTTCAATCCCTTCTACCTTATCCAGTTCTGAAATAAGATCAAGGAAAGTATGCTCGTGTCTTTTATTTCCGAATTCACCTTTACCATAATCACCGATATTCACCCCTGTAAGAACAATTTCTTTGATGTCTTTTGCAGCAATTTCTGTGGCATTTCTGAGAACATTTTCGATAGTATCAGAACGTGAAATTCCTCTTGCTAACGGGATCGTACAATAGGTACATTTATAGTCACAGCCATCCTGAACTTTCAGAAAAGCCCTGGTTCTGTCACCAATAGAATAACTTCCGATAAAGAAGTCTGTTTCTTCAATTTCACATGAGTGAACTATTCCTTCACTTTCGGATTTCTCTAAATCATCAAGGTAGCTAAGAATATTGAATTTTTCTTTTGCTCCTAAAACGAGATCAACCCCTTCAATTTGTGAAATTTCTTCAGGTTTCAATTGTGCATAGCATCCAACAATAACTACCAGTCCTTCCGGATTGGCTTTCATTGCTCTTTTTACGTGCATTTTACACTCACGGTCAGCATTTTCTGTCACGGAACATGTATTGATAACATATACATTCGCTTTATCATCAAAACTTACCTTATCATAACCAGCATCTGTTAATTGACGGGCAATAGTAGATGTTTCTGCAAAGTTTAATTTGCAGCCAAGTGTATGAAACGCGGCAGTTCTATGAAAAGTAGACATTTGTTACTCCTGAATTTTATGGGTGCAAAGATAGTAATTTTAATAAGAATCCAAGATTGATTCAATCTATTGTTTATATTCATCCCTTACTTCAGGGCTGTTTTGAAAGCAGACGGGTGACGAATTGGCATCCGGTTCATTATTTAAAAACTTGCCTTTCATTTCTGTATTAAATTCCTGAGAACGGTTTCTGGCAATAGTCAGTGTATTCCAATCTTCATTTTTTATCATCTTAGCGATATAAACAATCTGGCCGATATGATAAGGATAGTGAGCCAGCTGGCGGAGAACAGCATCAATAACAGGGTGAGCTTCCCCTCTGATATAAGTTGTTGAATACATATTATCATCATTTATCTTTTCAAGAGCATCAAAAAAACATTCCCAGCCTTTTTCCCAAAAATCCAGTACCTGCTCTTTAGTCGTAAATGTATTGACAAATTCTCCATCACGGTTACGCCAGGATTTTTCTCCATCTTCAGTCAGAAAATTAGTCCATCTTGAAAGCATATTTCCTGCAATATGCTTCACAATGACGGCAATAGAATTACTTTCATCATTATACTGCCAGAACATCTGTTCATCATTAAGCTGACCAAATGTTTTATCTCCCAGGGATTTATAATATTCAAAACGTTTTACAAACAGGTCTTTCATTTTTTCTATTTTGATAACTAATTTAAAAACTTTTAAAAATAAAAACCACTTCAAACGAAGTGGTTTTATCTATGCTTTATATTTATTGTTATTCCCTGTTTTTCACCAATACCCAACCTGTAAATTTGATTGCTGTATTATTTTTATCATTTTCATTCCATGTGATAGAATACCAGTAAGTTCCGGTAGGCACTCTTCTTCCGCCCTGTGTACCATCCCATTTATAGCCATTTGATTTATCTGCCTGGAAGATTTTGTTTCCATAGCGGTCAAAAATATTCATGATCAGGTTTTGCTTGCTGCCTAATGCTGAATAATCAATCACATCATTCACTCCATCTGCATTCGGGGTTATCACGTTAACCAAATTTGGTACAACCACTCCTATTTCTATGGGATCACAATCGTAAGCGTCTTTTACGTATACTTTATGATCTCCTCTTGAAAGATTATTAAAAACATTGGAGTCCTGCCAAATGATATTGTCTATTGAATATTTATATGCCGGATTTCCTCCTGTTACGGACACCGTAATTGTATTATTAGAAATATCAATTCCGGAAACAACCGGCTGCTCGGAAGGAAGTACTTTTACTGTTTGTATAGCAATACATTCTCCGGTTTTAAGTTTTACCCAATATACTCCAATTCCTGCTTTGATCGTTTGAGTAGTGGCTCCTGTGCTCCATTCGTAGCTTTTGAATCCTGCACCCGCATCCAGCGTGGTCTGATCTTCTGCACAAATAGTTACATCTTTAAGAGTAGCAGAATATACCGGCGCAATAACGACTAAGGTAATTCTGGCTACTGCATAACATCCCTGAGCATTGGAAACTCTTACATATACAAATCCATTTGGAGCAATATAATTATTAGCATTCAAAATCTCATTAGTCTGATTGACAGCATCCGTCATTGAAGGATAGTATTTTTTTGTAGGATTCGTCTGACCCGTTACCGAAGCATTTACAAGATTGAAAGATGCTGTGGAAGGATTGCCTTCGATGAAACATGATCTTAATGTCACTTCATTCACAACAACTACCGGATAAAACTTCAATGTGATCTGCGCGACTGCTGTACAGCCAAATTCAGAGATGACTTTTACATAAACAACCCCTTCTGCAGATACAAATGCCATGGGAGTTGTAATTTCATTGATACCGGCATTGAGATCCGCCATCGTGTGATAATATTTCTTAGTGACATTTGGGTTTCCAATAACATCTGCTGTGGTTAAATCAAATAAAGCTGTACCCGCATTATTATTGTTACATTCGGTTAATGTTACATTCTTAACTGTAATAGAACCGTCTTTGAATTTAAATGTCCCAACCTGTTTACATTTATTAAGCGGATTGGTGGCATTGGTTGGATCGGTATAATTGATACTGTAATAGTAAACAGTAGTTGTATTTACTGTGATTGGAGCTGTAATAGGATTATTCCCTGTTAAAGCATCATTCTGACTCAGATGGTAACTTACATTAAAGTTTTGATTTCCATTAAGAATTCCTGCAGACAATGTAGAAAAATCAAACAGAGCTGTACTTGAGCATATTACCACTTCTCTCGGATCGGCAGGGTTGGCCGCCGGAATTCCAGGAGGGTTAAACGGCTGCGTCTGGATATTAGGATCTGTAAACGGTGAAGCCAGTGTGGCAGTTCCGCCCCATGTCAAAGAAAACGGAGCAGTTGTAGAACTGGTGCTGCTTACCCAGTTGTCAATAAACAAATAATACGTTTGCCCTGGTAAAACATCCATATATCTGCAATAAGGAGTCAGAGAACCTCCGGCAGCACTTAAAAGAGTACTTGTCATATTTAATCCTGTAGCAGGACCGGGCCCGATAACTGTTGCAGCATTACAACGTATTGGTGAGCCTAAGCTTCCACAGGTTACATTAGGGCCAAAAATAGCCCAGTCATAATCGGCATCCGGATTATTCGGAACAAGATCAAAAGTAAGGGTACCTCCAGTAGCAATCGTAATTTTATACCAAATGGAATTATGCTCTCCGGTAAAGTCTATACAACTTCCCGAGTTGACCAATTCTTTTATATTACCATATCCTGTAGGACTGTAAGTGATATTTGAGTTTCCGCAGACGGACAATGCAGTGGCACAATCTGCCTGAGAATAATAAGTATGAGAGATGCACAGAAGTATGAAAAGTAAAAGTTTTCTCATAGATTACATGTTTTTATGGTTCATTAGTTATACATCGTATTGATATTCAACGTACACCAAATATACCCATATTTTAATTACAAACAATAAAATCTAAATAATTTTAAACTATTTCAAATCAAAACAGCAAATAATTTAAAATAGTTCATACAATTTCAAATTAAAGCACGAAATAACCAATGTGTAAATAAACAAAATTTTATTTTATACTTGTAATATTCCCGCACAGATTTTCGAGATGGAATATCTTATGGAAAGGACTCTTTACTTCCGTCAAATGTTCTTTATCCTGGATAAAGGTATATCTTGAAGCAATAGAATTCATATCTGAAACAATTACCAGCCAGCATTCATCCACTGAGGTATCGTAGTAAGGAAATTTTTCATTTTTCTTTTCAATGAGTTCCAGGATTTTTTCCGAGCAGAGTTCATCAAAAAGGTTCATGTTATATTCATGAGTGATAAAGACATTTCTCCGGTGAAAAGATTTTCTTATGCTTTTTACACAACCCATGGCTTTATTTTTCTTGATGCTTTTATAGATATTAATAATATTTTCCTGCTGTGCTTCAAGATGATCAAATTTAGTTTCCTGGTGGAATTCTAAAAAATAAACACCACGATATTTCGTAGTGTCTTCCTGTTCTAATAATATTTCTGCCTGACGGAACATTTTATTCAAAGTACTTTCCACTTTTTTCATTTCCAGATGATTGATTACTTCAGTCAGTTCTATTCCAATTTTTTTGTCGTTTAGCTTTGCGATAAAGTCTGGGCTCTCGCAGGTAAGGTTTTCAAATTTCACTTCGGGGAAGTGATGCATAAAAGAATTGAGAAGTAGAATCTCGGATTTCTTTCTGTATTTTTCACGGTCATGAAGCGGAGATTCGTCTATGGTACGGTGATACTTCTCTATGGGCTTTTTTTTCAAATGCCTGTTCAGATAATATAAACTTAGATTCTTTATCAGATCTTCCTCAGAAAACGTCTTTTTCATGTGTGATTTTTTTATTTAATTAAGAACACATGCTGCCATGGGCTTTCATCGTTAAAAGTTTTTGATAATCAAAATTTTACACACTTAAAGGTAAGTAAAAAAACAATTCAACACTTCGTTTTAAAATTAATTTATCTGTTAATTAATGTAAAGTTTATTTTCATAATTAATACCTTTGTCTTTTTCTAACACAAACGCACATTTATGGATTTTAGGAATTTCAGAATACCCTACAATATCAATCCTCAATATTCAAAAAAAACCGCCTATTTTTCGATGGAATTTGCTCTTGAGCAAGTACTTAAAATATATTCGGGAGGACTTGGCTTTCTGGCAGGATCTCATATGAGAAGTGCCTACAATCTTAAGCAGGATCTTATAGGAATCGGTATTCTTTGGAAGTTTGGTTATTATGACCAGGCGAGAAATCATGATCAGACTTTACAGCCTGTATGGACGAGAAAAATGTACAGCTTTCTGGAAGATACCGGAATAAAATTTCAAATCGAAATCCACAGTGCTCCGGTTTGGGTAAAAGTATGGTACCTTGATCCTGAAACGTTCAATACGGCACCAATGTTTTTTCTTTCCACAGATGTTCCGGAAAATGACCACGTTTCCAAAACGATCTGTCACAAATTATATGATGCCAATGAATCTACCAAGCTTGCCCAATATATTTTATTAGGAAAAGGAGGAGCCAAGCTATTGGATGAATTGAATATTGAAAGAGATGTTTACCATCTTAATGAAGCTCACGGACTTCCGGCAGCCTTTTACCTGTTGAAAAAATATAACGGAGACCTCAGTAAAGTTAAGGAAAAACTGGTTTTCACGACCCATACACCTGAAGAGGCAGGAAATGAAAAACATAGTTTCAGATTATGTTATGATATGTCCTATTTCTCCGGTTACAGCATGGAAGAAGTAAAAAAGATTGAAGGCTCCAATGATGACCGTTTCAATCATTCCCTTTGTGCATTGAGGATGGCCAGAATTGCCAACGGAGTTTCCCAGCTTCATGGTGTGGTTTCCAGAGCCATGTGGAATAAATATTCTGACATCTGTGAAATTACGTCTATCACTAACGCACAGGAATTTAAATATTGGTCTGATAAACCTTTATACAACGCCAAAGACGAAAATGATGCAACTGTTTTTGACTACCGTAAAAAGTATTTAAAGAAAAAGCTGTTCAGTATTGTTGCAGATCAAACAGGAAATTTATTCAACCCTAATATCTTTACCATTGTCTGGGCAAGAAGATTTGCAGGCTATAAAAGAGCAGAACTTCTTTTACATGATAAAGAAAGATTCTATAGGCTTCTGAACAACCCGAAATATCCGGTACAAATCATCTGGGCAGGAAAACCTTATCCAATGGACTATTCCGCCATTTCCACATTCAATACTTTGGTGGAGGAAAGTAAAAATCATAAAAGTATAGCTGTTCTTACGGGATATGAACTTTCCTTAAGTAAATCTTTAAAACAAGGTTCGGATCTATGGCTTAATAATCCCAGAGTTCCAAGGGAAGCTTCAGGAACTTCCGGTATGACAGCAGCCATGAACGGCTCAGTGAATTTATCCACTGATGACGGCTGGATCCCGGAATTTGCCAAACACAGAGAAAACTCTTTCGTTGTTCCGAAAGCAGATTATCTGAATATGAGCATCTATGAACAGGACAACTATGATTTAAACAAATTATATGAAATTCTTGAAAACGAGATTCTTCCAACCTATTATGATCATCCTGATGAATGGAGAAAAATCCAGCACAATGCAATGAATGATGTGAAAGATCATTTCAACAGCGACAGGATGGCAGATGAATATTATAGAGTGCTTTATAATGAAACGAAATAGAGAAAATACGAATTCTCAGTTTTATATCTCATAAAAATGCCTGGAAAAATTTCCGGGCATTTCTTTATAGGTTTATTTACTATTTTTCTTTGCAGGCACTTTAAGACCCTTTTCTTTCGCTTCAGAAATGCCGATGGCTACGGCTTGCTTTCTGCTTGTCACTTTCTTTCCGGAAGAAGATTTCAGTTTTCCTTCTTTGAATTCGTGCATCACTTTTCCTACTTTGTCCTGAGCTTTTTCTGAATATTTAGTCTTGCTCATGATCATATTTTTTTAAGATTTTGGCAGGGATACCCCTAATTCATAAACGCAGGCATGTTTCAAATACTTTGAACGCTCTCTCGATGTTACCGATTCAAAATGATCATTTTTGATTACAATGATCGGATCTTCCGCATTTTCAATTTCAAAATTGGCAAAATATCTTTCATCGGGTGGTGATTGCTGTTGTCTTGCTTTAATTTTTTGCAATTCATCCGCATATTTTCTGAATCCCGGATCGGAGGAATGAATAAATTTGTATTCATCGCCTGCATACACATGGTAATGCATTTTTTTCTCTATCAACCCTGCTTCATCAGTAATTTCGGGATTATCATTTCCGTCTCTAAACACTACTTCTACCAATTTTCCTCCTTTTTTATGTGCGCATTCTTCGGCGTCATTAAAACTGGAAAAACCTGTATAAACAATCTGGTCGTTTAATACATAACGGTTCAGTTTCTGGTTATATGCATTCGTTTCCATAATTATCATTTGATTTGATTTATAGTTATTATATATTCAATTTTTTTGCCAAATTGCCTTTTTTAAAAATTTCATTTCTGAATATTTATTATTATTTTAAAGCTGAAAACTAAAAATATTTAACCCTGAAAAATTTCAAGACTACAATTAAAGGAAGCAAATGGAAGTTCTTTCTGCGCTCCTGAAGGACATTATCCTCCAGAAACAGAATATCCGGGACGATGCATGAAGCTTATAAAATCGGGACTTGATATCTTGATTTTGTATTTTATATGGTTATATAAGTAAGAATTATTAAATTTGGAATCATTAAAATTAGAAATGAAAAAGCTCCTATTAACTCTTACTGTTGCTGCTGTATTCCAAAATGTGTCAGCACAGGAAATTACTTTAGATAAAATATATTCAGGATATTACCGTGGAAAAGGGATCGCAGGAATCACATCCATGAAAAACGGTGAAAATTATCTTGTGATTGAACCATCAGGAATTGCAAAATATTCTTATAAAACGTCACAGAAAGAAGGAAATCTTGTGGACGGAAAGTTTGAAAGCTATATTTTTTCTGATGATGAGTCTAAAATCCTTTTACAGGTAGGCAGCCAGCCTATTTACAGACATTCTTTCCTTGGAAAATTTGATGTAAAAGATTTAAAATCCGGAAAAGTAACCAGCCTGAATGAGGGAAAAACAGTTCAGGAGCCTACATTTTCACCTGATGCGACAAAAGTGGCCTTCATTTCTGATAATAATTTATTCTATCAGGACCTTGCTTCAGGAAAAATCACACAGATTACTACTGATGGTAAAAAGAATTCCATACTGAATGGTTTGGCAGATTGGGTTTATGAAGAGGAATTCGGACATGCAAGACAGTATGAATGGACCAGGAATTCTGATGCCATTGTATTTGTAAAATCTGACGAAGGGCAAGTACCTGAAATCTATATTCCTATCTACGGAAAAAGCCTGTATCCAGCTGAAATGCGTTATAAATATCCAAAAGCAGGTGAGAAAAACTCTGTGGTTTCCGCACAGCTGTACCGTCTTGACAATGGAAAAACAATGCAGCTGAACTTAGGTTCTTTCAAGAATTATTACATCCCGAATGTATTTCAGACTGCAAAACCGGATGAAATTGTTTTAATTACTTCTGAGAGAATTCAGAATGCTTCAGATATTTTAAAAGTAAATACCAAAACAGGGGCAGTTCAGAAATTATTTACTGAAACTGATGATAAATGGATTGATACAGACAGCCCTACTCTGGAGTTCCTTGAGGATGATTCTTTCCTTTGGGCTTCTGAAAGAGATGGAAACCGCCACCTTTACTGGTATGACAAAGATGGTAAGCTTAAAAAACAAATCACAAAAGGAAACTGGGAGGTAACTGATTATTATGGATTCAATCCAAAATCGAAAGAAATTTACGTTCAGACTACCGAGAAAGGAAGTATCAATAAGATTGTTTCCAAAGTAAATATTGAAAACGGAAAATCTCAGCTGATCTCCAATGCTGAAGGAAACAACTCTGCCAATTTCAGCAAAAACTATAATTACTTCATTGAAACCTCTTCTACAGCAGCAAAACCTTACACTTATGTTTTAAAAGACGGGAACGGAAAAGCGGTAAAAGAACTTCAGAACAACAATGATCAGTTACAGAAATTAAAAACGGATAATTTTGTTGAAAAAGAGTTCATCACCATTCCAAATGCTGTAGGCGATCAGATGAATGCATGGATCATGAAGCCTAAAAACTTTGATCCGAATAAAAAGTATCCTTTATTTATGTTCCAGTATTCCGGACCGGGATCTCAGCAGGTTGCCAATTCATGGGATAATGGAAATGCAATGTGGTTCAACCACCTTGTACAAAAAGGCTATATTGTAGCTTGTGTAGACGGTCGTGGAACTGGTTACAAGGGAGCAAAATATAAGAAAGTAACCTATATGAATTTAGGGAAATATGAAATTGAAGATCAGATCACGGCGGCAAAGTGGTTTGGAAGCCAATCTTATGTTGATAAAAGCAGAATCGGAATGTTCGGATGGAGCTTCGGTGGTTATATGACCAGCTTAGCAATGACCAAAGGTGCAGATGTTTTCAAAATGGGAATTGCCGTAGCACCGGTAACCAACTGGAGATATTACGACTCTGTATACACGGAAAGATTTATGAGAACTCCTCAGGAAAACCCTGATGGATATGATAAAAACTCTCCTACAGAATATGCAAATCTGTTAAAAGGTAAATTCCTTCTGATTCACGGAACTGCTGATGACAATGTTCACTTCCAGAACTCTATGGAATTCTCTGAAGCATTGATTCAAAACAAAAAACAGTTTGATTTCATGGCTTACCCGGATAAAAACCACGGGATCTATGGTGGACAGACAAGACCTCAGCTGTATCAGAAAATGACTGATTTCATTTTGAATAATTTATAAACAATACATTATCCTTAATAAAAACCCCCTTCAAACTTTTGAAGGGGGTTTTTATTAAGGATATTTTACAGCTTTATCTAACTCTATTGGATTATTGAAAGATTTTATTTTTTTTCTTTCGTTAGCTTCAGCTGGTTTCAACTGTTCTTTGGTGAGAATGGTTCCGTCTTCAAGTTGCAACTTCTTTCCTTCAGGTAAGACAAGTCTTCCATTCATTATATATTTAAAAGGACTATCATACAATTCTAACTTCAATTTATCCAGTTTAACCTGATTAACAGGAATTGCTCTGGAAATAGAGTTTTCTAATGAAACCTGTTTATAATCCTCTGTAATTTTTTCGCTTTTTATGATCTTGAAATGATAATCTTCCTTTGTGTCATACAAGTCTACAATGAGCCCTGGTAATCCATTAAATTTATAGGGGCCATAAGGAATAGGAATATCTTTAGAAAACCATGCTACCCAACTTCTTCCTCCAAATTGTGTTGTTGCCTTTTGAAGGTGAAGTTCATCAGCTATCTTGATACTATCTGTAATTTTCCAGTTCTGTTCCGCCTTTTCATCTATTTTATAAAAATTCACATCTCCTATATATTCATAGTTTTGGTATTCATTATTATCATTTTTTTTAATCACAAATGAAGTCTGTTTATACCCTTTAAATCCATATTGATTTTTAGTCGCAAATATTGAATCATTGATATAGTATATTCTATTATAATATTTCATTTCATCTTTAGAAATATCCAGATTAAAATTTTCTTTAATAAGATTTTTTGAGGTGGAATCTTTCTTAGATACAACATCATATACAAATCTGTTGCTTTGAGCAAAACAGGTGAATGTTCCCAATAATAAAAATAATAGCTTTTTCATAGTTTAATTTACTCAATCATTTCAGATAAGAAATATTCTAAATCTGCTCTGTCATATTCGATAGGGTATTGATAACCATTGATAAAAATATCCGGTGTGAAATTAATATCATTTATTTTTCTCCATTTTTTCTGATTATTTAAGGTCGCAATGACATTTTCTTGATTTTTAAATAAATGAGAATACTTATTATTCCATTTATCTATTCCATTTTTATCTGTTCTTATCTTATACCACTCTTCCAAAGCTACAAAAAATGTGGTTTTATCTTCCGAATTTTCATAAATGCTGGCCATATTTATGTAGGTGGAACGTAATTCTTCAGAAAAATTATCCAGATCTGCATCCAATACAAGGCGAACATGAATTTTATTACCGTAATTATTTATTATTCTCATAAATGTCGGGTAGAATTCTTTACAATATTTACAAGAAGGATTCGTCACTAAAGTTAATGTTAAATTAGAATCTGAAGTTCCAAAATTAAAAGAACTTAAAAAATCGTCATTAAGAGCTTTCTTTTGAATTGAAAGATTATTTCTGAAAAATGTATAGTTCTTTTTAAACCTTGAACTTTTTACAATCTCTTCTTTCAATTTATTGTTCCAATTAATTTTTTCCTTTAAATAAAGAAGAAACAAAGCAGAAGCCAAGACAAACAAACCATATAAAACGATAGAAAATGGATTGATCTTTACAAATTGATTTGGTAAAAAGTATAAAAGAGCCAGCTGGGCATAAACACAAAGTATGATACCAATACAAACCGGACACAGCTTTTTAATAATAATGATCTGATAGTACAATGAAACAAATGAAACGGGTATAAACAAATAGAATATATACTTATATACAAAATAGTAAAAACTCAGATCTTTGTATATCGCTAAAACTATAAAACTAATAATTTGAGAGAAAAAGAACAATAAAGAGATTTCAGATATATCCAAAAACTTCCATTTCTTATAATTAAATACATAATCACAGTCAGTTTTTAACATCTTATTCTGACATACCCCTAAAGGTATAATTGTTCCTTTACCATGCGTTTTTTTATAGGCTTCATAAGAAAGGAAAATTCCTAAAAATGAAAGTGATAAAAATGCGATTCCCGCATAAAAGAAAGAAAAGTCTAATAATAAAACAGACAATACTAGAGTTCCCAATAAAAGGCTACTCCATAAGAAAAGATTATTTTTCTTCTTTTCATTGTAAAAACTCTCTGACTTGTCAACTAATAAAACAACATTAGAAGTTGAAATATCATATTTTTTTTTCTCTTCTAATGTAAAATTTCCTTCATTGATTGAAAGAAAGTTTTTAGGCAGCAGCTCAACATCTTCTTCATCTATTTCAAAAATTGAACAATCAATATTAAAAAAATGAAGTGTATCGGAAAAAGACAGAATATTAGGAAATTCCGGATGTCCATTTAACTGGTATTCAAACTCAGTCTTATCAATATGGATATCGACAAGATTTAAATAGCTTGTTAATATATTAATATTTTTCTTCATAAATACTTAAAAATAATCAGCAATGAAATTTCATTGCTGATTACGATTTTAATTTTAGTTACAACATCCTCCTCCGCATCTTGCACTACCATCTCCAGCACAACCAGCTTGTACACATCCGCACTCTACTTCTCCACCACCGATTCCGATAATAGTTCCTCCTCCGTTTCCTATTTTCCCTCCTTTAAGTGATCTTAATTCATTTCTGGATAGACTTGCTTTCTTCATTTTCAAAGAATTGTTTTTCATAATGTTTTAATTAAATATTCTGTGTCATTATTGACTTTTCAAAACTATAAATTAAAATCTCTAGTAAGAGAAATAGATCAGGTATTTTTTTGGCAAATTTCTTGCAAAACATGTACATGTTTTGCATATTTGCAATAGACATTAAGAATCATGAAGCAAGAAAAACTAAGAAACCTACGAAAACTCAAAGGCATCTCTCAAGAGAAGATGGCAAAAATTTTATCTACTGATCCTTCAAATTATTCCCGGAAAGAACGGGGCGAGGTCAGAATACATGAAGATGAATGGAAGAAAATAGCTGAATCTCTCAGTGTTTCTATTTCTGATATTAAAGAAGAGGAAGAAATGGTGTTCAGTAATAAAAATTCCACATTCAAAGACTCTGCTCAATATCAGTACATCCAAAATTTCAATTATTCAATCATTGAAAATTTACAGGACTACATTGATTTTCTAAAACAAAAGATTTGTGAATTAAATGAAGAAAATCAAATACTAAAATCTCAAAATGATTTTAGCTCATAGAATCTTCTATATATAATATAATCATTCATGAATAATCACCCTCCCTTTCAATTTTCTTGAAAGGGATTTTATATTTATTTCATTAATCATTTAGGCAAGTATTATTTATTTTATCAATTAAAATTAAAAACTTATTTTTGGGAAATTTGAAAATTGAATATATGAAGACTAAACATCCTAAAGGCCTGCCCTTCCTCTTTTTTACGGAGATGTGGGAACGTTTCGGGTATTACCTGATTCTTGGAATCTTTGTGCTGTATGTTATTGAGCCTACCGGTATGAAAGGGGGCCTTGGACTGCCTGACAAAACTGCTGATGATATTTTCGGAACTTATATTGCCTTAACTTATCTGACTCCTTTCATTGGTGGATTCCTGGCAGACAGAGTTTTAGGATATATTAAATCTATTTATCTGGGAGGCTTTTTAATGGCTGCCGGATATATAGGAATGGGAGTGTTTAAAGATTTGCCTCTGTTTTATGCTTCACTGGCATTAATTATTATTGGAAATGGTTTCTTTAAACCTACTATCTCAACGCTATTAGGAAACCTTTATTCTGAGGAACCTTATAAAGCTAATAAAGACTCCGGATATAATATTTTCTATATGGGAATCAATATTGGAGCATTTATCTGTAACATTATTGCGGCATTTATGCGTAATAAATTTGGCTGGGGTGAGGCTTTCATTACTGCCGGAGTGGGAATGCTTATTGGTATGGTGATTTTTACCATCGGAAGAAAGCATTATATCCATGCTGCACAGATGAAACCCGTACAGGAAGGAGATACCAAGCTTTCGGAAATTATGCTTAAAGTATTTGTTCCTGCTATTATTGCCGGAGCAATAGGTTGGTTTATTCCTAACAATATTTTTGGAAGTGACAGTACAGATGCCTTTATTTTTGCATGTGTACCTGTAATCTACTTCTATGCATCTCTTTACTTTAAAGCTAAACCAGATGAAAAAGCTTCTATCGGAGCATTACTTTCTGTATTCCTGATCAGTATGTTCTTCTGGGCTGTTTTCAAACAGAATGGTACAGCTTTAACGAGATGGGCGAATTATTATACGGACAGAAGTGTTCCTGCTTCTCTTGAAAAACCATTTGAAGGTATTTATATGGTGGAAGGCAAGAGCTATGAAAACAAAGAAACTCCGGTTTATGACAATCAGTTCAGATCTCAAAAGGATGACAAAGGAGAAACTAAGAAAGAAACAGGCAAAGATGTTTATTTTAAAAACATTTCTTCTGAACAGCGTGTTGCCCTTGAGAAAAACCCTGAAAACAAAGTATATTTATACAATACAGAATTATTCCAGTCTATCAATCCATTCTGGGTTATTGCTCTGACTCCAGTGATCGTTGGATTCTGGGCATTATTGAGAAGAAAAGGAAAAGAACCCCTGACTCCTACCAAGATTGTTTTAGGATTATTTATTTCAGGACTTTCCTGTCTGGTAATGGTTTTAGCAGTAATGGCTGGAGATAACGGAGCTGTAAAAGTATCTCCTCTATGGCTTGTTGCCAGCTATGGAGTAATTACCATCGGGGAATTATGTTTGTCTCCAATGGGACTTTCATTTGTTTCAAAACTTTCCCCTGCAAGGATCACCGCATTGATGATGGGAGGATTCTTCCTTGCCAACTCTGTGGGAAATAAGCTTTCCGGAATCCTGGCAAGTACGTGGTATAATTACGAAAACAAGACGAATTACTTCCTTGTCAACTTCGGTTTGTTAATATTTGCTACACTTTTAGGTCTTTCTATGTTAAAAAGACTGAACAAAATTATGAAAGAAAAAGGACATTAATCCTTGATATTATAACGATTAGCAAGCTGCGGAATAGTTCCGCAGCTTTTTTATTTAAAAATAAAATTAAAACCTTGCCAAAAACCCAAAATAAACTATATTTGTCAGTCTTAACAAAAATTAACAATAGAAATGGATAATATTGAAGCATTGAGTCCGAAACCGGATGAATTTGTAGAGAATAAGAATTCCAGGCATCCTAAAGGATTATGGGTTCTTTTCGGAACAGAAATGTGGGAGCGTTTCAACTTTTATGGGATGAGAGCACTTTTGACGCTCTTCATGGTAAATTCCTTATTAATAAAAGAAGCTGATGCGGCGATCATCTATGGTGGATTTCTAGCTTTATGTTATTTAACACCTCTTTTAGGAGGGTTTATTGCTGATAAGTATATCGGAAACAGATTTGCAATCATTATTGGTGGATCATTAATGGCTATTGGCCAGTTTCTATTATTCATCAGTGCCTCTACCTTCTCCGCAGATCTGGGTAGTTCCAAAATGATCATGTGGTTAGCTTTATTCGTTATTATTTTTGGTAACGGATTCTTCAAACCGAACATTTCCTCAATGGTAGGAAGTCTTTATCCAAAACAGGAAAAGTCTAAACTGGATTCAGCTTTCACTATTTTCTATATGGGGATCAACATTGGAGCATTCTTAGGTCAGTTTATCTGTCCATACGTAGGAGACGTAAAAGATACTGCGACTGGAGTAAGAGATATCTTTGCTTTCAAATGGGGATTCTTAGCTGCTTCTATTGCAATGATAATCGGAACAATAACATTCTTTATCCTTAAAAATAAATATGTAGTAACCCCTGAAGGAAGACCTATCGGAGGATTGCCTAAAAACAATACAAGTGCAGACTTTGAAGAAGGAGAAACGCAGACTGCTAAATTCTCAGGAATGTCTTTAGGTATTACTGGAATTATATTTGTGATTTTATTCTTTGCTTTCCGATATCTTCTTGTAGGAGAATTTGGCTTTAAAGCAGTAGAAATGGGTCAATTGATCAAAGGAATTATTTATCCATTCATCTATGCAGCCGGTATTTCCTTAGCATTCCTGATCATGAGTTCTGCTGAAAACAAAATTGAAAGACAGAGAATCTGGGTAATCTATATCGTATCATTCTTTATTATTTTCTTCTGGGCTGCATTCGAACAGGCAGGTTCTTCTTTAACATTTATCGCAGATAACCAAACAGACAGAAACATTTTCGGTTGGAATATGCCACCTTCAATGGTTCAGATCTTTAACGGAATTTTCGTAGTTCTATTGGCAGTTCCTTTCAGTTTGTGTTGGGATAAGCTAAGAGCAAAAGGAAAAGAACCGGTATCTCCATTCAAGCAAGCAATGGGATTAGCGTTAATAGCTCTTTCTTATTTTATCATTGCACACAATGTAAAAGATCTTGGAAACTCAGGATTATTAGCAATCAAATGGTTAATGCTACTCTATTTCATCCAGACTTGTGGTGAGCTTTGTCTTTCTCCGATTGGTTTATCATTGGTTGGTAAACTGGCTCCAAAAAGATTTGCCTCATTATTATATGGTGTTTTCTTTATCTCTAATGCTGCAGGATACGCTTTGGCAGGTTCATTAGGAGCTCTTATCCCTGCAACAGGTGATAAATTTACAAAAGCACAGGAAATAGGAGTTAACCTACAGGATGTTTTGGATAAAAAAGTAACCTTAACAGCTGACCAGGTAGCTGCCTTTGATAAAGCTCAGTTACCATTACACAACCCTACTTTTGTAGGATTTGAGATTCACAACTTATTCGAATTCTTCATGGTATTCGTAGTACTTTGTGGTATTGCTTCTGTAATCTTAGGTTTAATTTCACCTATCTTAAAGAAAATGATGCACGGTGTAAACTAAGTGTATTAACAAAATATGAATAAAACCTCTGCTAAGTCAGAGGTTTTTTTTATTTTCGTACGATGGAAATTTCCGAAGATTTTTTATTCCAATCCGTAAAGGAGATCATTAAGCAGTCGCGCGAAAAAGTTTTTCGGATAGCGAATTCTACTTTACTGCTCACCTACTGGAAAATCGGAAAACTTATTGTGGAAGATGAGCAACAGGGAAAAGAACGTGCAGAATACGGAAAATATACGCTCAAAAAGCTTTCTCAAAAGTTTACTTTAGAATTTGGAAAAGGCTTTGACTACACCAACCTATCTAATATGCGGAAGTTTTACACAGCATTTCCAATTGTTGACACATTGTCTCAACAATTGAGCTGGTCTCATTACAGATTACTCTCAAACCAAGATAATAAAGATAAAAGATACTATTATCTGAATGAGTCAGTACAAAATAACTGGAATGTAAGGGATTTGATAACCCAACTATCGGAATTCTACTATGCTCAGAAAAGGATGAGACCATTGTAAAGTATTCCGTTCTAAATGATAAAAACAATTTATTCGCCAGCAAATACCTGCTGTACCTCCCAAAAGAAGAAGAATTAAAACAAATTATTGACCAGGACAGAATCCGTTTTGAACTGGATCAGAAAGATAAAAACCCTTAATTAGAACTTAATCATATATCATTATGAGCTTAACTTTAGATGAAATACAAGATTTCAAAGGAAAATATCCCAGACAGATCTGGAGCCTTTTTTTCTCTGAAATGTGGGAACGTTTCTGTTTCTACGGAATGCGTGGAATGCTGGTCTTCTTTATGATCTCACAGCTTAATTTCCATGAAAAGGAAGCCAACCTTCAATATGGCGCCACTCAGGCTTTCGTATATGCCTTTACTTTTATAGGAGGTCTTTTTGCCGATAAAATTTTAGGATTCAGAAAATCCCTCTTCTGGGGAGGTCTCCTGATGATTGTAGGAAGTTTAATTCTTGCTACAGATCCTCATAAATTCTTTTTCCTCGGAATAGCATTCACCGTAGTGGGTACAGGTTTCTTTAAACCTAATATTTCATCCATGGTGGGACAACTTTATAAACCTAATGATTCAAGGGCTGATGCAGGCTTTTCGCTTTTCTATGCAGGAATTAATCTTGGGGCATTATTAGGTGGTTATTTGTGTATTGCCATTGGTAAAGGAGAATTCCTAAGTAATATTATTGCAGAAGAAATGAGATGGCATATTGCTTTCGGACTGGCTTCGATCGTAATGGTGATAAGTTTAATTAATTTTGTATTTACACAAAGAACATTGGGCACTATTGGTCTACAGCCGGGACATCCTTTGGCAGAAGAAAAAACAGCTCCTATACCAAAATGGAAAGAATACGGAGTATATGTATTGTCACTGGTTTTTGTACCCATTATTATGATCATGGTTGCTCAGACAGAATATACAGATTATTTCATGTGGACCATTGGGCCATTAACCTTAATTTATCTATTCTATGAAATGTCCAAAGTAACAGCTTCAGAACGTAAAAAGTTATGGGCAGCTCTGGTTTTCATTATTTTCTCCATCATATTCTGGGGAATTTACGAACAAAGTGGAGGCTCTTTAAGTATTTTTGCAGCTAAGAACCTGAACAAGGATCTTTTCGGATTAGACCCTAATGGTGTGAATAACTCTGGAGGAGCTTTCTTTATTATTTTCCTTGCTCCAATTATCGGACTTCTTTGGATTTGGCTGAATAAGAGAAAAATTGAACCTAATACCATTATTAAATTCGGATTAGGATTTATTTTCCTGGGATTAGGATATTATGCCCTATTTGCTACCCGATTGTTCGCAGACCTTCAGGGAATTACTTCATTGAATTTCTTTACCCTGGCATTATTAATCATTACTCTTGGTGAACTATGCCTCTCTCCTATCGGATTATCTATTATGACCAAACTGTCTACCAAGAATCTGCAGGGGATGATGATGGGAATGTGGTTTCTTGCTTCTGCGTATGGACAGTATGTTGCAGGGATTATCGGAGCCAGTCTTGCTACGGCAAAAGAAGGTTCCACCAACTATGATGAATTGATCACTTATACTGATGGATATAAACAATTAGGATTATATGCAATAATTGCCGGAGTGGTATTAATTTTGATATCTCCGTACGTGAAAAAATTAATGCAGGATGTAAAATAAAAAGAATAAGTAATTATGCTTATTTTTACCTAAATATCACAATATGAAGAAATTTTTAAGCATAATTCTCTTAGTTTTATTAAATTTCAGTTTTGCCCAGGTAAAGTGGATGACCATTGAGGAAGCTTTAAAAGCCCAAAAAGAAAATCCTAAAAAAATACTGATTGATTTTTATGCAGACTGGTGCGGCCCATGTAAAATAATGGACAAAAAAACTTACGGACATCCTGTAATTGCTCAGAATCTGAACGAGAATTATTATCCTGTAAAGTTTAATGCAGAAGAAAAAAAGAGTATTGATATCTTCGGAAGAACATTTTCAAACCCTAATACCGAGCACAGAAAAGGAAAAAATTCACTGCATGAGTTTACACAGTATATGAATGTAGGTGCTGTTCCAAGCACCGTATTTCTGGATGAGCATGGAGATCCTATCACCATTCTTCAGGGAGAATTATCAGCCAAAGAACTGGAACCCTACCTGGAACTGATCTCAAAAGATTTGTTCAAAAAGATTAAAACCAGAGAACAATGGGAAGATTACCAGAAAAAGTTTAAATCTAAAATCAAAGATTAATATAGAGATCCGGATTTTCGGATTTAATTTTAAAAATTCACCATACAGACTTCCAATTTTTTGGAAGTCTTTTTAATTTTACCGAAATTCGAACCTTTATTTCTTTTGTCAAAAAATAAGGATCAAAAAATTCAAAAACCCGCATCCTGAAATCTGAAAAATGAATCTCGAAACCTCCATAGAATACGTAAAAGGCATAGGCCCGGAAAGAGCCAAACTTATTAAAAGTGTATTGGGCCTGACTACTGTTGAAGATATGCTGAACTTCTACCCTATCCGCTATCTGGATAAAAGTAAAATTTATACCGTTTCTCAGCTTCGGGAAGAAAGCAGCCAGGAAATACAATTGAGGGGAAGAATCACTCATGTTCAGGAAATCCAGACTGGGAAGACTAAAAGATTATCTGCGAAATTCAATGATGAAACAGGCAGCATGGATCTGGTATGGTTCCAGTATTCAAAATGGCTGAAAGAACAGCTTCCTATTAACAAGGAGGTTTATATTTTTGGGAAAATCAATGTTTTCAACCGCCAGTTTTCTATGCCGCATCCGGAAATAGAAGCTGAAGAAAGTAAAGAAGGAGATACAAGACTTAAACCTATTTATCCGAGTTCAGAAAAACTAACTAAAAGAGGATTAAGTCAAAGATTTTTTCAGAATGCATTGAAAAATATCTGCAAAGAAATTCCGGGTCTTATTGAAGAGAATTTTCCGGAATACCTCATGAAAACCTTTAAATTCATGTCCAGACAGCATGCTTTTCTGAATGTTCATTTTCCGAAAGATAAAGAGCATTTTGATAAGGCTGATTACAGGTTGAAATTTGAAGAATCATTCTTTTTTCAATTAGGATATGGCTTAAAAAAGCTTCACCATAAAACACAGGCTCATGGCAACCCTTTCCCAATTATTGGGGATCATTTTAACGATTTCTACGAAAACCACCTTCCTTTTGAGCTTACCAATGCACAGAAAAGGGTATTAAAGGAAATCCGTATTGATATGAAAAGGCCGATTCAGATGAACAGGCTTTTACAGGGTGATGTAGGATCAGGGAAAACGATGGTGGCATTGTTAACCATGCTTATTGCTATGGACAATGGTTTTCAGAGTTGCTTGATGGCTCCAACAGAAATTCTTGCCCAGCAGCATTATAATGGTATCAAGGAACTGCTAGAAAAAACCGGAATCAACATCCGTATTCTGACCGGTTCTACCAAAGCAGCGGAAAGGAGAATTATCCATGAAGAATTGGAAAATGGTACACTTTCAATCCTGGTAGGAACCCATGCAGTTTTAGAAGATAAGGTTAAATTCAAAAATCTGGGATTAGCAATTATTGATGAACAGCATAGGTTTGGAGTTGCTCAGCGTGCTAAACTTTGGGCCAAAAACAAAATTCCGCCTCATATTCTGGTGATGACCGCTACTCCTATTCCGAGAACACTTGCGATGAGTTTTTACTCAGATCTGGATGTTTCTGTGATTGATGAAATGCCTGTAGGAAGAAAACCTATCATTACGGCTCACAGACGTGAAAAAGACAGACTATATGTTTATAATTTCTGTAAAGATGAGATTAAAAAAGGCCGGCAGGTCTATTTTGTATATCCGCTTATTGAAGAATCTGAAACCTTAGATTACAAAAATCTGGTGGAAGGTTTGGAACATGTCATGGATTATTTCTCAGAATACAACGTGACCATGCTTCATGGGAAAATGAAACCGGACGAAAAAGACGCGGCAATGGCTTATTTTGCTTCGGGAAAAGCTGAAATTATGGTGGCAACTACAGTAATTGAAGTTGGAGTAAATGTCCCTAATGCTTCCGTAATGGTTATTGAAAGTTCAGAAAGATTCGGGCTTTCACAGCTTCATCAATTAAGAGGGCGTGTAGGGAGAGGTGCTGAACAGAGTTACTGTATCCTGATGACATCAGACAAATTGTCGAAGGAAAGCAGAACGCGTATTAAGACAATGACTGAAACCAATGACGGCTTTAAAATTTCTGAAGTGGATATGCAGCTTCGTGGTCCGGGAGATATTCTGGGTACCCAGCAAAGTGGTGTGGTAGATTTTAAGAGATTGGACCTGATTAATGATTCGGCGATCATTAAAACAACAAAAAATACGGTAGAAAAAATTCTGGAAGCGGATCCGATGCTGTCCAGACCTGATAATCTGATCATTAAAAACTATTATATCAGATACTACAAAGGAAAAAACAAGTGGAGTAAAATTTCATAAAAAAACCGCAGAAAATACTTCCTGCGGCCCCCTTATAAAACTGTTATTTAGAAGAAATTACTTTTGATATATTCAAAAATTTATTTAATAGTTAAGGCTTAATATTTTGTGATGTGGTGTGGTGTGAAAATATCTATATAACAATATATATTTAGATAAGCTAAAACCTTAACTATTAAAATAAATTATGAAAAACAAAATGAATTATTTTTTTCCAACTTGCTTATTATAAAAACTAACTGAGTTTCGCTGGAGATGAGGGAATGAAACGAATAAAAATACCTCCAACTACTTTTGAGTTTTCATGATTGTACCGTTTTGTTTAAAGATCTTCTATGCTTTAAAATTGGAAAATTAGTATAATCCATTTTGTTAACTAACATCGTGATTTATATAATTTTTGTTTTTAGAAACAATTACTTCTCATTCATCTGTATCTTCTACTATATAATGAAATTTGTGTCTCAGATTACTTTTACAAATGTCAGTATATTAATTCAGATCCTTTTTATATTATTTTAAGCATTAGTTATAAAATTTTCACTTATTTGTGAATAGTATGCATCAAATATGATTAATACTTTCTTAATACAAAATTAATAATCCCTTTATTCATCATACTTTTAGAATAAAATGATCTTTATTCAATCCTGAAGTATGATACTGCCAATTGATTGTAATAATTTCTGTAAGTACTTTTTTAAGACTCTCAAAAGATTCAGGTTTTTTCATGAAAATATTGGCCCCTTTTACAAAAATATCTTCAATTTCATTTTCCGAAATAGGTTCAGAAAAAATGGTCGTTACCATATTATTGAATTTTGAATTCGCTCCAATTTCTTCCAGGCATTCCAAGCTGTCTTTTCCAGGGATCGTGTATTTTATGAAAACAATTTCCGGAACTACGGCATCATCATTATTCAGATATAACATCATATCTTTTCCGTTACAGAAGCATTGAACTTTTATAGAGATTTTCAACTCTTTCAAAATATTTTTAAAAAAAATCAAGGTGTTTTCATCGTTATCTGCTACTATTACGTTCAGAAATTCTTTATTCATACTGCATTTTAGGGTTTATTACCGTGCTTTGAGCTCTTCTTCGTTTTCCAATAATCTTTTGAAACTGGGAGGGAGTGATTCCCGTTGTATTTTTAAACTGGGTGCTCAAATGCGCCACACTGGAGTAATTCAGCTTATGGGCTATTTCTGTAAGGCTTTGTTTATTTCTTATGATCAGGGCTTTCGCGTGCTCTATCTTTTGCAGAATAATAAAATTCTCAATAGATGTATAAGCAACTTCGGAAAATAGGTTGGAAAGATAACCATAGCTGTGATTCAGTTTTTCAGCAATATATATGGATGCTTTTACCGGTATAATCTCATCAGAAAAGACCAGTTCTACGATAGCATCTTTTATTTTCTGTACCAACGCAGTCTTTTGACTTTCTATGATTTCTATACCATAATCTTCAAGATTTTTCTTAAAAAGACTGTGTTGTTCTTGTGTAAGGGGCTCATAAAATTCCACTTCACCGAAGTTCAGCAACCTGTACTTCAGCCCGTGTTCTTTAAGTTTTTCGTCCAATACCTTCTTGCAAAGGGCATTGAAATCAAATTTAACATACATTTTCATCCTAGTATATATAAGCCTGTTTTATTTAGTAAATATAATAATTTATTTCATTTAAAAGTGAAATAGCTGCAAATTTTTTATTTTTACCAAATAGACGCAAAAACTCCTGTATTTAAGAATACAGGAATTTAAACACTAAGGATGAAAAAAATATACTGATAAAAAGCTGTGTCAGCTCAAAACCAAGCATATGAATGTATTGTTATAAGTGATTTGGTTCTGAAGCAAAGATCATTCAAAATAAGAAGTCACTTGTTATAGAATTACAGGATAAAGTTACAAAATTTTAAGTCAATGATAAGTGAATTAGAAATTCCATCATGTAATCATCCATTACAAATCCGTTCCCTATATCGAAAATACCTTCCCCATAAACCCTGTATCCTTGAGACTCATAGAAGCTTCGGGCAGCATTATTTTTATTCACATTCAAAATAATTCTTTCATTTCCGTTTTCAGAAACTTTTTCATGCAGAAACTGAAGTGCTTTTTTGCCGAATCCTTTACCCTTACTCTCCGGAACAAGATAAATACGGTGCAGCTTGGTTGTTTTATCTTCATAATGATGTTCATATCCGATAAAACCTTCGTAAGAGTCATTATTTTCATCCTGAATGAGATAATAATGGTAATTAGGATTCTGAAGGTGGTTCAGAATTTCTGTTTCAGAATACATTTCGGAAAGCATAAATTCCATTTGTTCTTTTGAAAGAATGTCTGCATAGGCATTTTCCCACGATCTTCGTGCCAGATCTTGAATTAAAGGGACATCCACGACTGTTGCCTGTCTTAATTTCATGATTTATTGTATTATTATGATTAAAAAAAGTGAAAAGCCTAAACTTTTCACCCTTATGTTTTTCAATAATGAAATGCTGAATTTTAAAGTGATATTAAAATTCAATTCCTTATTAAATGTTTGCCATTTCAGCTTTAATTTTTGCATGAAGACCTTCTGAAGCAGCAACCAGAGGAAGTCTTAAGAAGTTTTTAATGATTCCCTTTTCAGCCAGTATTACTTTAATACCGCAAGGGTTACCTTCTGCAAAAATCAAACGGGTAATATCTACCAGCTTATTGTGAATTGCATAAGCTTCTTTCACTTTTCCTTCAAAAGCTAGCTGTACCATGGTAGAGAATTCTTTAGGGTATGCCTGCCCGATTACGGAAATCACACCATCTCCTCCTGCCAGTGTTACGGGTAAAGTATATTCATCATCTCCGGAAACCAATGAAAATCCTTCTGGTTTCTTTCTCAGAATATCAAAATACTGTAAAATATTAGGTGAAGCCTCCTTAATCAGGAATAAATTAGGAAATTCCTTTGCAAGACGAAGGGTAGTATCTGCTTCTACGTTCTGACCGGTTCTTGAAGGAACATTATAAATAATAATATTCTTCCCTGTGGAAGCTAAAGCTTTATAATGCTGATAAAGACCTTCCTGGTTCGGTTTATTGTAATAAGGAGATACTGAAAGTACTGCTTCAAATGCAGAAAGATCTGCTTCTTCAATCTGTTTCTTAACGTCAAGAGTATCGTTGCCGCCAATTCCCAAAACTAAAGGAAGACGTTTATTATTCACCTTAATGATATGCTCAATTACCTGTTTCTTCTCCTCTGCAGAAAGCGTTGCGGCTTCTGCCGTAGTACCCAATACTACCAAATAATTGGTTCCGTTTTCGATATTGTATTCAACCAGTTTTGTTAAACTATCAAAATCAACGGATAAATCTTCATTAAAGGGCGTTACCAATGCAACACCTACTCCTTTTAAAATGCTCATCTGTTAGAATTATTTTTGTCAAATTTAATAATTTACAGTAAGAATTTACAATAAATAATAATGTTTTATTATACATATAGTTATATTTGCATATACTAAAAGATATTATGAAAAATAAATTCTTGTTAATAGGAATTGCCCTGGTAACCCTTACAGCATGCAAAACAGCTTCTACGCTGCAACTTGCGGATGTAAAGACCCAGAAAAATATTTCTATTAATAATGAGCTAAAAAATGATGAGGAGTTTGCAAAATTTATTGAGCCTTATAAGCAAAAACTGGATAAAGAAATGAACCAGAAGATCTCACACACGAATGCGGATCTTACAAAGCAGGGCGACAACAGCAATCTGGGCAATCTTTTAGCTGACTATACGTTTGAAGGAGGTAATGAATGGATAAAAACTCATCTTAAGCAGAATGTAGATGCTGCATTGATCAATATCGGAGGAATCCGTACCACTATCGGAAAGGGTGATATTTTACTTAAAAATGTATTTGAAGTAATGCCTTTCGAAAATGAGGTGGTTATTGTGAAAATGAAAGGAGCCGATTTACAGGGACTTTTTGAGTATTATGCAAAAACGCAGGTCAACAATCCTGTTTCTCATTTATATATTGAGACCAATAACGGACAGGTAATCAAATCCCTGATCAACGGAAAAGCAGTAGATCCGGCTAAAGACTATTATATTGCTACTTCAGACTATCTTGCACTGGGAGGAGACAACATGAAATTCTTTGCAAAAGGAGAATCAATCTCAACAGGAATTAAAATGAGAGATCTGTTTATTGATTATTTTAAGAAGGCTCCTGAAGTGGTAGTAAATTCAGATGTTCGTTTAAATTTTATCGGGAAGAAGTAATGGATAGAAAAAGTTTTTTAAAAGCAATAGGAGGCGGATCTTTGGCAATGGCTTTAGCTCCCAATATGATGATGGCGGAAGAGTTGAAAATTCTTGATTTAAAATCCGCAAATAAACTGACTATTCTTCATACCAATGACCAGCATAGCAGAATAGAACCTTTCGATGCAAGCTATACAAAAAATCCTAATCAGGGAGGTTTTGCAAGAAGGGCAAACTTAATTCAGCAGATCAGAAATCAGGAAAGCAATGTACTGCTTCTTGATTCAGGAGATATTTTCCAGGGAACTCCTTACTTCAATTTCTTCGGAGGAGAACTGGAGTTTAAATTAATGTCCATGATGAAATATGATGCCTCTACCATGGGAAATCATGATTTTGATAATGGCCTTGATGGATTTTTAAAAGTACTTCCCAATGCGAAGTTTCCTTTTATCTGTTCCAATTATGATTTTAAAAATACGATTCTTGACGGGAAAACTTCTCCGTATAAGATCTTCAACAAGAATGGAATTAAAGTAGGAATTTTCGGAGTGGGAATTCAACTGGACGGCCTTGTAGGTAAAAAACAGTATGGAGAAACCGTTTATTCCAATCCCATTGACGTAGCACAGCATTATTCAAATTATCTGAAAAAAGAGCAGAAATGTGACCTGGTAATTTGTCTTTCACACATCGGTTATGATTATAAAGATGAACCGAATAAAATAAGTGATAAAATTTTAGCGGCCAATACAGAGAATATTGATATTATCCTGGGCGGCCATACTCATACATTTTTACCGGAACCTCAATCTTATACCAACAGACAGGGCAAAAACGTACTTGTCAATCAGGTAGGATGGGCAGGTCTTCTTTTGGGTAGAATAGATTTTTATTTTGATACAAACAAAAACGTACAGCATATTTCCTGGAACAATCAGGCAATAGACAGCAGCATAACCGCATAATATGAAAAAACTCTCTATAATTTCTCTTGGTATTTTAGCATCCCTGCAGTTTACAAAAGCGCAGGTCATTTCATCGAAAAAATGGGCTGATGTATTTTCCTATAACAAAGTCTTAGCTATGAAAGAAGACAATGGGAAAATCATTGCAGCTACAGAAAACGGAATATTCTATTATACAATATCAACAGGAGAAATTACGAAGTTATCCAAGGCCAATGGCCTTCATAATATTGGAATAACAGCCTTCGATTACAACCCACAGACTAAAACAGGACTTATTGGGTATGAAAACGGCTCCATGGATGTTATCACTCCACAGGAAATCAAATATATTGTTGATATTCCTATTGCTACCGGCTATAACGGAAATAAAAAAATCAATCATATTTCCATTACCGGAAATCAGGCTGTCATTTCTGTAGGCTATGGACTTTCCATATTTAATCTGAACAATAAAGAATTCGGAGATTCTGCGTTTTTCCTGACTGGCGGGGTGTATGAAGCAAGTAATGAAGCAACCATATTCGGGAATAAGGTATACTCTGTAACCAATACAGGATTGAAGAGCCATCAGTTGAATACTACCTTCCCGGTATATTCTACATGGACAACGGAAGCTCCCGGAGCATTCAAGCATATAGATTCAGAATCTGAGCTTGTATATTCATCAGCTACAGCGGCCTATTTTTACAACAACGGCACTCCGACTCAGCTTCCTACGAACTTTGATAATATCCGTGATATCGTTGTTACATCTAATAATATTATAGTTACTGACAACAGAGTGTATACCTACGGAATAAACGGGGTATCACAAAATGCGGTAAGCCTTGGAGAAGAATGCAACACTGCAATAACAGCTGGTGGAAAAATTTTTGGAGGAACCGTATTATCAGGGATCAAGGATGAAAGTAATAATACTTTCAAACCATCAGGCCCTTACTACAATTTTGCCTATAATATTAATCTTTTCGATAATAATCAGCTTCTGGTTTCCTCTGGTGCCAGAGCAAATAATTACAACCACCCGTCCATTATTCCACAAGAACCGGGATTTTATTATTTCAACGGTACGGATTGGATTTATCCTTCTTTTTTCAATAAAAGTAATCCAAATCGTCCAGTCTTTGTCAACGTATTGGATGCTATTATAAGTCCTTATAACAGTAATGAAGTTCTCTTTACTAACTATACAATGTTGGATAATGGAGTGTATAGAATGAAATATAATGCCACAAGCAAAGATTTTGATCTGGTAAAGTATTATAATCTCGGTGCACAGCCTTACTACAGACGTCCGGTAGGATTGACTACAGATACTCAGAACAATCTTTTTGTTTCCTTCGGATTTAATGACGGAAACCCTTCCATGGGAATCTATGATAAAGCCGCTGATGATTTTATCATCAAGAAAATAGTTCTTGCCAGTGATGGTATACAAAAGGCCGTTTTCCATGAAAATATGCTGTGGACTCCGCTGCCGAGATCTAATAACTTTTGGGTATATGACTATAAAAATGCAACCAACCTTTCCGATGATACAGATTATATTCTGGGTTCTTCTAATGGATTTAATAGTTCAGGAGGAATCTTATCTGTAGCATTTGATAAGTCCGGAGATGCATGGATCGGTACAGACGGAGGTTTAAGGATTATGCCTAATGCTGCATCTGAGATAAAAAATCCACAGCCGGAAGTAGAACCTATAGTCATAGAACAAAACGGGCTGGGTGAAGAGCTTTTCAGGGAATCAGCTATTCTTCAGATCGCAGTAGACGAAGGAAATTACAAATGGGTTTCCATTGATGGTGGTGGTGTATATTACCTTTCTGCTGACGGCCAGAAAACAATAAAACATTTTACTAAAGAAAATTCACCTCTTCCTACAAACAGTGTTACAGATATAAAAGTTGATAAGAAAACCGGGAAAGTATATTTTGTAACATATAATGGTATTGTAACATATCAGGGTGATGTTGCTGATGTAACTTCCAATTTCGGTGATGTTGTAGTATATCCTAACCCTGTTGTATATTCTAATTTTAAAGGAAAAGTTACCCTTAAGGGTCTTGCAGAAAAAACGAATATAAGAATTGTAGATGCAGCAGGAAATGTTGTACACTCTGCAGTAGCAAGAGGAGGTTATTATGAATGGGATCTTAATAATCAGAAAGGGGTAAGAGTAGCATCAGGAATGTACTTTGTCCTGATGACCAATGAAGATGGGTCAGATAAAGCTACAGCCAAAATAGGAGTAGTCAATTAATTAATGAATTCACAAAACGGTTTTTTACTTTCGTTTATAAAATATGGAGAAAATGATGCTGTATTGCATTGTTTTACTGAAGAAGAGGGTTTTCAAAGCTATTTTCTGAAAGGAATTTATGCTAAAAAGAACAAAAAGAAAGCCCTGCTGCTACCCCTGAGCCATCTGAATTTTTCAATACAACCGCTCCGTGGCAATGGTATACCAACTGTTTCAAAGTTTGAACTGGTAAAAAATAATGACATTTATACAGATATAAAAGTCAATACCGTTATTTTCTTTATTTCAGATTTCCTGAGTCATATCCTTAAATATGAGGATAAAAATATTCCTATCTATACCGGCATAAATCATTTTATCAATGAACTGACGAACAGGAATTATCAGGCACATCTGCTCTTTTTACTGGCTGTTTTAAAAATTCAGGGAGTTGCTCCACTGTTGGGTGACGGTAAGTTTTTAGATCCGGAAACCGGAACTTTTTCCTTAGGAATCTGTCATCAGCAATTCAATGAAGAAATTTCTACATTATGGAAAGAAGCACTTTGTGCTGAAAATCTATATGCTACAAAAATCCACTCTTCATTAAGAAAAGATTTTCTGGACAGCCTTCTGATATATTATCATTATCATATCACAGACTTCAAAACACCTGCCTCATTGGAAATTATCCAGCAGATATTTGAATAGGCCGATGGGTAGTATTGTTTTATGATTCTTTTGTTTTTTCAATATCTGCAGGCATTTCAGTTTCAGATTCGGCAATTTCTTTTTTGGAGAATCTTGGCTGTAAGATCTTGGCAATAAGTCCCGTCCAGCCTGTCTGGTGGGAAGCTCCTACTCCACGTCCGTTGTTCCCATGAAAATATTCGTAGAACAGGATATAATCTTTAAAGTCCGGATCCGTCTGAAATCTTTCATACTGCCCGTGGACAGGTCTTTTCCCTTTTTCATCCTTTAAAAAAATCTTTGCAAGCCGTTTGTTTAAAGCATCCGCTATCTGATCAAGGTTTAAATAGTTTCCACTCCCTGTAGGATATTCCACTAAAAAATCGGGACTATAGTAGAAGAAAAAGCGCTGAAGACTATCGATAATCAAAAAATTAATAGGAAACCACACCGGACCGCGCCAATTGCTGTTCCCTCCGAAAAGCCCGCTGTCACTTTCTGCGGGAGTATATTTCACACTATAATCCGTTTCATTCAGTGTTAAAGTATAAGGATTATTTTCATACTCTTTTGATAACGCTCTTACTCCATAATCACTTAAAAATTCATCCGGATTCAGCATTCTGTTTAATAATCTTTTCAAACGGTGTCCGCGAAGCAAAGACAAAAGGTGTTTGGAATCCTGGCCTTTGACTTCCCACCTTGAAACCAGAGAAGCCAGTTCCGGTTTATTATCCAGTACCCATTTCATTCTTTTCTTAAAATTGGGCAGGTTTTCAATCATTTCATCATCTATAACCTCAACGGCAAACATCGGGATCAATCCTACAATGGTTCTTAATCTTAAATACATATGCGTTCCGTCATTAGAAGCTATGGCATCATAGAAAAACTCATCTTGTTCATCCCACAAACTGAATTCTTCCTCACCCATATTATCCAGTGAATTGGCAATCGCCAGGAAATGTTCAAAAAACTTCATCGCCATTTCTTCATACACATTATTGTAAAGAGCCAGTTCCAAAGCAATCCGCATCATATTCAGGGCAAACATGGCCATCCAGCTCGTCCCGTCCGACTGTTCCAGCTGCTCTCCGTTTGGCAAAACAGCATTCCGATCGAAAACGCCAATATTATCAAGTCCTAAGAAACCTCCTTCAAATATGTTATTGCCATTGGTATCCTTTTTATTGACCCACCATGTAAAGTTCATTAACAGTTTCTGAAAAGCACTTTCCAGAAATTCCAGGTCAGGTTTGTTATTTAAATATTCATCAATTTTAAATACTCTGAAAACGGCCCAGGCATGTACCGGAGGATTCACGTCACTCAAGTTCCATTCGTAGGCGGGAAGCTGTCCGTTTGGATGCATATACCATTCAAACAGGAAAAGTTTCAGCTGATGCTTTGCAAAATCAGGATCTATCAAGGAAAAGCTGATGGTATGAAATGCCAGATCCCAGGTGGCATACCACGGATATTCCCATTTATCCGGCATGGAAATAATATGTTCGTTATTAAGATGCTTCCAGTCGTAATTTCTTATTTTTTTCCGCGACTGTGGAGGAGGCATTTCAGCAGGATCACCTTTCAGCCATTTTTCAACATTGTAGTGGTAAAACATTTTATTCCACAGCATCCCTGCAAAAGCCTGTCTTTGTACCAGCCTCTCATCTTCCGAAGCAATTCCTTTCTGGATTTCAGCATAAAATTCATCTGCTTCTTTCTGTCTTTGATTAAAAACAGTATCAAAATCACCGAACGGCTCTCGTAAGTCCTTATCCGATATTCTGAATTCAAATATTCTGGATTCCCCGGCTTTGAAATCTTCATCAATAAAAAAAGAAGCTTTGGTTCCTACATTCTTCGGGTTCACAGATTGAGAGTTACCCGTCATTACAAAATTATTGATCCCGTCTTTGCAGAACTTTAATTCATTTTGCGACTGGTAAAGTCTTTCATTATTGGTTTCATTATTACAAAACAGTGTTTTTAAGGATTGTTTTGCATATACATTTTTGATGTCAATATCCTGATGATTTACTTCAATCCGGTCTGCATCTTCAGCATACAATTTGGGTTGATAGTCATCATAGCCCCACTTCCAGGTGTTTCTGAACCAAACCGTAGGCAATATTACAAGGGATGCTTCTTTTTCAGATTTGTTGACAACCGTTAGTCTGACTAGAATATCATTCTGACTTTCTTTTGCATATTCAATAAAAATGTCAAAGTATTCATTGTTATCAAAAATTCCGGTATCAATCAATTCATATTCCGTTTCATCCTTACTTCTTGAAGCATTTGTTTTTATGAGATCTTCATAGGGAAAAATAGTATGGGGATATTTATACAGCATTTTCATATAAGAATGGGTAGGTGTAGAATCCAGGTAATAAAAATATTCCTTTACATCTTCACCGTGATTTCCCTGTCCGTTGGTCAATCCAAAGAACCGTTCTTTCACCATTTTATCTTTTTTATTCCAGAATCCGACAGAGAATACAAGCTTCTGAAGGTCATCACAGATTCCGCATATGCCTTCCTCACCCCAACGGTATGTTTTGGCTTCCGCAGTATCATGACTGGTATAATTCCAGGCATCTCCGTTTTCACTGTAATCTTCACGAACAAGCCCCCATTCCCGGTTACTTACATAAGGACCCCATTTTTTCCATGAAATATCTGAAATTCTCTGTTTTTCTGACATAAGCGATAATTATGAGTAATGAATAATAAGCAATGAGTCATATCTGATCTCGTTTGAAGCTATGAGAACAACCTCAAAACTATAAACTTTAAACCTTGAACTTCTTAACCTCCTGTAGAAAAACTCTCAAACGTAGTCATTCCACCATCAACGAAGATGCTGGTTCCGGTAATATAATCAGCAAGATCACTGGCCAGAAAAGCGGCTAAATTTCCAATATCCTGAGGCTGTCCGATTCTATTATAAGGAATAAGGGTAAGAAGAGAATTCAGTGCTTCAGGAGTATTCCAGGCATTTTGATTAATAGGAGTCTGAATAGCTCCCGGGCAAATAGAATTGACCCTGATTTTATCTGCACCATATTCCTGAGCAAGAGTTTGCATCAACATTCTGATGGCTCCTTTGCTTGATGCGTAGTTGGCATGTCCGGCCCACGGAATAATTTCGTGTACAGAACTGATATGAATAATCTTCCCACATGCAATGGAACGTGAAGGGTCTATTCCCCGCCTTAGAAACTCTTTAATGGCTTCTCTGGCACATAGAAACTGTCCCGTAAGATTGACCCCTATGACAGCATTCCACTGATCGATGGTCATTTCGGTGAATTTCGCATCTTTTTGAATACCCGCATTATTCACCAGAATATCTACAGTTTGAAATTCAGAAACAACATCCTGAAACATTTTGACCACCTGATCTTCTTTGGATACATCACATGCATAGGTTACTCCTTTTCCTCCGGCATCAGTGATTTCTTTCAAAACAGCTTTGGCTTCTTCTGCAGACCTTTCCGAAGAATGGTTGACAATGATTGTCGCTCCTGCTGCAGCTAATGATTTTGCAATTCCTGAACCTATTCCGCTGGAGGCACCTGTAACCACAGCTACCTGATTTTGAAGTGATATTTCCATGTTTTGTAATTTGATGTTACTCAAAGTTATGGAAAGATATCAGCAGATAAAAAATTATGATTTTAAAATTTTATTAAAGTTTTTTGTACATCAGATATTGAGGACCGCTTCTTCCTATTCTGGTTTTACCGTCAAAAATATATCCTGACTGAAGATAAATATGGTATGCGGAATCATTTTTCTGATTTACTGCCAGTACAATTTCGTTACAATCTCCAAAGTGGGTTTTTACAAAATTTCCTACTTCCAGCATAGCCATTTTTCCTATTCCTTTCCCCTGCATCTGAGAATTTACAGATAAAGAACGCAGTAAAACTGATGTTTTATCATCGGTAAGTTCAAATTTATCTTTCCCGAAATCAAGTACAAAAAACCCGACAGGCAGCTCATTTTCAAATATCGTTATCGGAAATGCGTCGTCATCATCCCGTTCGTTGATACTTTGCAAAGCCTGTTGAGCTGTCGCAGTAAATTGCATCTGGTTTTCATCCAAAGCATAACTGACTCCGGAAAGATCTTCTGGTTTAAAGAATTCTAAATGTATCATAGTCTTAATGATGGTAAATATCTTCATACATTACTCCCGCACGGATTTCCACAGGAAGTTTATTCTCCTCAGGAACAACAGGGCAATTGTAATCGTAAGCATTATAGGCACAAAAAGGATGATAGGACTGATTGAAATCAAGCACAATCGTATTTCGTTTCGGTATCTTTAAATCCATATATTTTCCTCCTCCATAGGTTTCTTTTTCATTGGTAGCATCACGAAACGGAAGAAAAAGATAGTCTTTATATTTATCTTGCTTGATTAAAGCCAGGCTTTGATATAAGGTAACCGTATAGGGTTTATCATCCAGCATAAATGTAGCTTTTCCATATTCCTGATACGTCTTTGTTTTTCCTGAAGAAGTAGGAAGTTCAAAGGGTTTAGTATCTTTTGATTTAACAAATTTTGCGGTTACTCTGTATTTAGCATCAAAAGGAAAGAAAGGGTGACCTTTAAAGTTTTTAAAGTTATCTCCCCTTAATGGAGTCTCTTTCGGATTCAGATATTCAGCATTGAGTTCTTTCTGAAATTTCTGAACATCTTTCTCTTCCTTTGAAACTGTTTTCTGAGAAAAAGCCCATAATGGAAGGAGTAAAAAGAGTACTATATATTTTTTCATGTATGTAAAATTATAACCAAAACTATGAATTTTCGGAACAACAAAAGTTAAAATTCTGATAAAAAAACATAATCTGTTTTAAATAAAATAAGCACCAGCTGATCTAGCATACTTTTTGGAAAGCAAAGCTCATGGACAGAAAAAATTTCATCAGGACCAGTGCATTGGCTATATCAGGTTTCTATTTTCTTCAATCTGAATTGTTCCGGGCCGCGGAAAGAAAAAACAGCCAGATAAAAGAAAATACTGATGTTCCTATTGTGATCATTGGCAGCGGGTACGGAGGAGCTGTATCTGCATTACGTCTTTGTGAAGCCGGGAAAAAAGTAGTGATGCTTGAAATGGGTCTTAACTGGGAGAAAGCAGGAATTCCGTTTTCCAATCTGCTGAAACCTGGGAAAAGTTCGGCCTGGCTGAAAAAGAAAAGCATTGCCCCTTTCATGAATATTTTTTCTCTGACTCCTTTTACCGGGATATTGGACCGTCTGGATTTTGAACATATCAATATCTGGGTAGGAAGAGGCGTTGGCGGAGGTTCTCTGGTGAATGGCGGAATGGCTGTTACTCCCAAAGAAAGTTATTTCAAAGAAGTTTTTCCTGATCTTGATCCTGAAAGGTTTTACAATCATTATTTTCCTCTGGTACGGGAAGAACTCAAAGTAAATGTGATTGATGAACAGTTTCTGAAAGACTGCCCATATTATAAATTCACGCGGGTAGGTGAAGAAGAGGCTCATAAAGCAGGTTTTAAAACCATGAGAGTTCCGAATGTGTATGATTTTAAGTATATGGAAAAAGAGTTCCGGAATGAAGTCCCCCGTTCTGCTCTTAATACCGAAGTGATCTATGGCAACAATTATGGGAAAAATAGTTTGGATAAAACCTATCTCAGAAAAGCACTGGAAACCGGCAATTTGGAAATCCTCGACCTTCATCATGTCCAAACGATACAACTTAATGATGATAAAAGCTATACATTAAATGTCCGCCAGATTGATACATCAGGTATCCTGGCTGCTGACAAAGTTTTCCACTGTAAAAAGCTGATTCTTTCTGCAGGAACAATGGGAACTTTACAGCTTCTGTTACAATCTCATGCAGAAAATAATTTCCCCCTCCATGAAAAGATCGGAAAAAAATGGGGAAACAATGGGAATTTTATGACCGGAAGAAACTGGGTACAACCTTTGTCTGGCGGTACAGGAGCCAAGCAATCTACTATTCCGGTAGGCGGAATTGACAACTGGGAAGATCCGGAACATCCGTTTTTCACAGAAATTGCCCCCTTACCGATGGGAATGGATGTTGCTACCGCTTTATATCTGCTCATCAACAGAGTCGATAAAAAAGGAGAAGTTGCATACAATAAAGCCAGCCAATCCCTGACTTTGAACTGGGACGAAAGCAATACCGTCAAAATGAAAGAAAATGCCCAATATTTTATCCGGAAAATAAATAAAGCCAATGGCGGAACGAGAAGCCACCTGCTTTTCAATAATGGTTTTGGAGCTGATATCTGTTATCATCCGCTTGGAGGATGTGTTTTGGGTGAAGCTACCAACGAATTTGGAAAATTAAAAAATCATGAAAACCTGTATGTTCTGGATGGATCACTAATTCCCGGAACCATTGGTGTCAATCCGTTTGTAACCATTACTGCCATTGCAGAATACTGTATTGAAAACCTCATCAAACAAAATGAATTTGCCTGAAATCAGGGCATTGATTGTATTTCTGTAAGATAATTGCGGATATCATCTTCCAGTTTTACCGGATAGATAAAATGAAGTTTTCCTGCCAGAGAAGTTCCCAGTTCATGTACCAGATCGGCACAGGCAAGCAAAGCTTTCCAGTTTTCTTCAATATCATTTCCTGAGAATGTAGCTTCCACTTTATTCCATAATTCCGGGGATAAATATTGTTTGAAAAGTCTTCCATGCTTATTGGTCGTAATATTATTCCAGTTATGATTCGCGGCAATATACCATTCAATCAAAGGAACAAGATAATCAGTACGCAGGACATTTTCAGACATAAATTTGGCATAAAAAATATCACCGCGTTTAAGGCATTTTGCCACATACGTTGTATCCCACCAAAAATCATTGAACAGCTGTTGAAATTCTTTTTCCGTAGGCTTATGGATCATGACAGACTGATAGGTTGGAGGTTTCAGGTTTTTAGTCAGATTATCTTTATCCAGTAAAACTTTATACCCTACATCCCAATCTTCGGGAAGATTTTCTTCATTGATTTCTTTACTAAATTCTGACACCTGATACAGCTTAAAATCAACCTTCACATGGTCTTTATACAAAACCATTTTCATGGCATGTTTTCCCTCAAAAACACTGTCAGCTTCTTCAATCATAGAAATAGGTTCACCAAAAAGCCTGATCCATTCATTTCCTGATTCATAAGATGCCCTGTTTTCAAAAACAAGTTCTACATCCAGATCACTTAAATCATCTACGGGAGCATAAGGGTTTACCAATGAACTGGTCAGAAGAACAGCACGGATATCGGGATTGTTTTCAGCCCAATGAATAATCTGTTTCAGTTTTTCTTCCCTTATTTTCATCTTTATTAGGATTCTGAGATTTTTACCCGATACACATCGGAAGAATTTCTTTTGATTGATTCTACAAAAAAGCCGCCTTCTTCAGGAATTACTTCTTTTAAATCAAAACTTTTACAATCTTTCGGAAGCCCGGAAAAGATCAACGTAAACCAAAAATCTTTCATAAAAGGAACCGCTGTCCAATAGGGAGAAATTGAAATATTTTCCGCATGAATCAATTTGCTTCTATGCTCAGACTGGTTGTCAAAAAGATAGGTCGAGTGCCAGATTCTGATCAGGTTTCCTAAAAACGGTGACGCCGGAAAACAACAATGTACGATCACCTGTTTTTCCTCTTCCGTTTTTGCCTTAAGAGATTCCAGGATTTCCTTTGCAATAACAGGTTTTACAATTACTTCTTCCACCTTTTATAAATAATGAGTGATGAACAATGGGTAGCAGTGTCTACTCCCATTGTTCATTACTGATGTTAATATTCTAATTCTAATTTTTCTTTTGTATAATTTCTCACCTCATTGGTCAGGTCAGGATTTTCAGCCAGTTTTTGTCCATAAGAAGGAACCATTTCAAGCAGTTTTCCTTTCCATTCGCCATGTAATTTTTCCGGGAAACATTTTTCCAGTACATTCAACATGGCATATACTGCTGTAGACGCACCTGGTGAAGCTCCCAGCAGAGAAGCAATGGTCCCGCTCTTATTCACAACTACTTCAGTTCCGAATTCCAGTTTCCCCCCTTCTTTTTCATCTTTTTTGATGACCTGAACTCTCTGACCTGCTACTTTCAATTCCCAGTCATCTTCTTTGGCATCCTTAACGAATTCTCTTAAATGCTGCATTCTTTGAGATTTCGTCATTGCAACTTGCTGGATCAGGTATTTCGTCAGAGGAATATTATGCCACCATGCTCCAAAAAGGGATTTCAGATTTTTGGTGTTTACACTTTCAGGAAGGTCAAGATAGCTTCCTTCTCTCAGGAATTTGGTGGAGAACCCTGCAAAAGGTCCGAAAAGAAGAGCTTTCTTACCATCAATAATTCTAAGATCAAGGTGTGGAACAGACATTGGAGGAGCATCTACTGTAGCCTGAGTATATACTTTAGCCTGGTGCTTTTCCACCAATTCCTGGTTATGGCTTACCAACCACTGTCCGGAAACCGGGAAACCTCCGTAACCTTCACTTTCTTTAATATCTGAACTGTCTAATAACGGAAGTGCATACCCTCCGGCACCAATGAAAACAAAGTCTGCCACCACTTCCTGTTTGTGGCTGTTGATTCTGTCTTTCACCTTCATTTCCCACTTTCCGTCTTCTCTTGCATCAATATCTTTCACTTCGTGGTATAAGAAAACCTCAACATTGGAATCTTCCAGAAGATGTCTTCCCATTTTTCTTGTCAGTGTTCCGAAGTTCACATCCGTCCCCATATCCATCTTCGTTGCAGCCATTACTTCAGACTGATTTCTTTTGCTCATTACCAAAGGAATCCACTCTCTCAGTTTCTCATGATCTTTAGAAAATTCCATTCCTGAGAAAAGAACAGATTCGGCCATTTTATCGTGGCGTTTTTTAAGATATTCAGCATCTTTTTCTCCGAATACCAGACTCATATGCGGGCAGGAATTGATAAATTCTTTGGGCTCATGAATATAGCCTTTGGTGAGCAGATAGGCCCAGAATTGTTTTGAAATTTCAAACTGTTCTGCAATGCTCTCTGCTTTGGAGATATCAATAGACCCGTCTGGTTTTTCAGGGGTATAATTTAGCTCACAAAATGCGGAGTGCCCTGTTCCGGCGTTGTTCCATGCTGCTGTACTTTCTTTGGCAAATCTTCCGAGTCTTTCAAAGATTGCAATTTCAAGATTTGGATCAAATTCATGAAGCAGCGTTGCTAAAGTGGCGCTCATGATTCCGCCGCCTATCAGTACAACGTCATATTTAGGTTTCGGTGTTCTGCTTGTAAGCGATTGTGACATAATTTAAAATTTTACTTCAAATTTCGTGAAAAGTTTTAAAAACTGGACCGCGTTTAACGATTTTAACACGTTATTTTTTACAGCAAAAACACTTCTTGAGTACGCAACAAAAAGCTATGGAAAATTTCAATAAAACATCATTGAAATGATTGATAATATCAGATCATTATAATCTCTTGGATCATCAAAATGAACAAAAAAACTTAAGCATTGAAATACTTAAGTTTTGATTAATCTAATGTTACAAACAAGGTTTTATCAATAAAGCCTTGTTATTTTAATTCAATTTTGCAGTCAGTTTTTTAAACTGTTTTTCAGCATTTTTACCTTCATAAAGAATAGCGTAAACAGTATCTATAATTGGAAGTTTAAGATTTTTCTGTTTTGCTGTTTTATAAATAGAATCTGCTGCATAGTATCCTTCCGCCACCATATTCATAGACTGAATGGCAGATCTCACGGTATATCCTTTTCCGATAAGATTCCCCAGGTTTCTGTTTCTTGAGAAAAGTGAATAAGCAGTCACCAGAAGGTCACCCAGATAAGCACTTTCATTCACATCTCTTGGTGCTTCATAGATGGCTTCCAGGAATGTTTCCATTTCACGGATTGCATTTGAAACAAAAACAGCCGTGAAGTTATCTCCATATCCTAAACCACTTGCGATTCCTGCTCCGATTGCAAAAATATTTTTAAGAATCGCACTGTATTCATTTCCTAAAATATCTTTACTTGTTTGTACTTTGATAAAATCTGAACTGAAAATACCTTCAAGTTTTTCAGCCGTTTCATCTTCTACTGTCGCAATGGTAAGGTAAGAAAGCCTTTCCATCGCTACCTCTTCTGCATGACATGGCCCTGCAATAACCGCCTGATTTCTGAACCCGATTTTAAATTCATCACGCAGATAATGCGCTACCACATCATTTACTTTAGGAATAATCCCTTTAATTGCAGAGATAAAGATCTTATCTGAATAATCACACGTCATCTTATCCAGTGTATCAGACAGGTAGATGGACGGAGTTGCCAGAACAATAACGTCACAGGCAGAAACCAGTTCATTGATATCTGTTGTTAATTTTAAGCTTTTCAGATTAAAGTGGGCAGCTGTAAGATAAGTCGGGTTATGTCCGCGAAGCTCAATGGCTCCTTTTACAAATTCACTTCTTACACACCAGTGTACAACCTTACAGTTTTCAACAAGCATTTTTACGATAGCGGTTGCAAAACTTCCGCTCCCTACAACTCCTACAGAAATATCCTTTTTATTCTTTTTTGGATTCGAAGATTCTGAAATAATTTTCTTTTTAGCCATAATTGGAATGTGAACTGCAAAGATATTAAAACAAAGACGTAACAAAGGCTTTGAAACTATGATAAACGCCATTTTCTGAAAAAATTAACACTTCAACACAATTAAACAGCTAATTAACCGTTAAATACAGAAAAAACTGAATTTTAATTAAAAATAACCCACAAAGCTTATTTTTAATTAAATTTGCAGCTTCAAAACCGTTTTAAATTTATTAAGAGAAGAAATATGAAAAAATTTCTAAGCAGCAAGAAGAACGTAAACATTCTCCTGGGAGGACTTTTACTAGTAGTTTTTGCACAAGGTGTCTTCATTGCGAAGCTCTTTTCTGAAAGAGACAACAAAACCTACGAAGTCAATCTTGTAAAAATAAACACTGAAAAAGACAGTGTAGATTATCTAAAAATGAAAACTGATCTTACGCTCGTAGATCAGACAGTGGCTCAACTCAACTCTTTCCTGAAGTCCAAAGACATTACCAACGAAAAACTGATGATGCTCAACCAGGACAGTATTTCAAATTCTATTTATCTTTCCAAACAGGCAAACCGATACAGCCAATATCTGATGGATCTTCAGAAAAAGCTGATGCAGGTTCCGTTGGGTATGCCTACAGACGGGTATATTTCCTCTAATTTTGGAGTGAGAAAAAATCCGATTCCATTCAAAACTGTTTTTGCGTCGGTAAAAACAAGTGTTGCAACGGAAGCAAAACCGGCAGTAGCTGCAGCTCCAAAGCCTGAAGTAAAAGCTGAACCTGTTGAGAAAATTATAGAACTTACAGACAGCTATGGAAATAAAAGGGAAGTAAAAGTAATGGTTACTCCAAAAGCAGCTCCTGTAGCGTCAGCATCAGCTCCTTCTACAACAAAAGCTGTGGCAGGAACTACAACAACTAAAACTGCTGCTGAAAAAAACAACCCGCCTGCAGAAGCTGACCAGATGCAGTTCCACAAAGGACTGGACATTGCCGTTGCCTATGGTTCTGATGTAAGAGCTGCCGCTGCCGGAACAATTATTTTTTCCGGACAGAGAGGGGGCTATGGAAACTGTGTGATTGTTTCTCACGGAAATGGATTGGCTACACTCTACGGACACTTATCACAGCTTGTATCTAAAGTAAATGATAAAGTAAAGGTAGGTCAGGTAATTGCTAAATCCGGAAATTCAGGACGTTCTACAGGTCCTCATCTTCATTATGAAGTCCACAAAAACAATACTCCGATTAATCCGAAATTGTTTATGAATCTATAAAAAGAAAGGCTGCTCAGTATGAACAGCCTTTTTTATTTTGATATTACCCAGGTTCCGGATACGTTATGCGTATTTTATTCTTTATGGAAATTCAATGTTCAGCATTTTTTTAGTCTTTCTGTCAAATGCTACATTGATAAACGGGAAAACCTTATCTCTTTTGCTTACTTCTCTTATTAAGATCATCTGTCCCAGATTGGGATTATCCAGAAATTCAAATCCCTGAAACTGTATTTCTGTAATCGGGCCTAATTCAGAATCCATTCTTGAAATTGTTTCTTTGACTACTTCTTTTTTAGGCTTAAATTTTGGCTCAAACATTTCAAGAATTCCTTTATCATCTTTATTAATCAAAAATGAATTGATCTTATCAATTTCCGGGTATATATCTTTTACTTCCTGCAGTTCTTTTCGAGTGAATGATTTTGTAAAACTGGCTCCGTCTGATAAAAGTAATTTTGTTTTGATGACATCATATTCTCTAGGCTTTTGATTCTGAAAAACTATAAATGCAATATTGGCAGCATTGGATACAGCTCTTTGAGGCTGGCTATTGATCAGTTTACTGTCTTTAATCTCCACTTCAAAAAAATCACCGGATTTTCCATTCAGTGTTTGTACTCCTTTCATCGTTTCAACATAGCCTCCGTAAAACTTAAGAACTTCATTAACAGATTTTTTATCTTAGGAGGTTGTCGCCAGTTTACCACAGCTGAATAAAAACAGCAATAACAGAAAAGGCAGAATTTTAATTAATTTCATTGGTTATTATTTGATTTTAAAAATAAATTACAGATTCTCTTCTCTTTTTAAAGAAGGTTTTCTGCTAATCAAATATAACAAAAAGTACATGTAAAATTTACATGTACTTTTGATTCTTATCATTACTTCAAAATCTTAAGCGTTCCTTTCGGATGGGTAAATGTACCATCAGGACCTGCAATATTTGAATACACTATATTTTGATTATAATCCTGAATATGGGTTACGTTGAAGCCAAGATGTGGCTCATGCCAATACACCATAAAAACATTCTTCGCTACTTCTACAGCCGTATATTCTACAGTATCTGTACTGTTTTTTGAACTTCCGGCTGTTCCTGTAAACGTCATTGTTTTGTTATCTTTAAAATCAAGAAGGAATTTCACCGCTCCAAAATCAACTTCCACTTTATTCCTGATTGCCGGATAAGGTAATTTCAGATCCCAAGCCATTTCGCCAAAAAAAACTTTTGCTCCCATTCCCAGCTCATCTTTTCCATGAAGATCAGGATATTTTTTAACCATAAAATCTACAACAGCAGAAGATGTTTTGTTTTCAGTGACTGCTTGTTTATAGTTTTCCAAATAGCTTTTCACAAAATCAAGAGATTTTGGAGTGGTAGAAAGTTCTGCAAAATGAGAAGGAACAACCTGCTCCGGCTTCAATGCTTTCATTGCATCAATCTGTCCTATCCATTGATCAATTGCTTTCACATTTTGTGTATCTGCCATCCAAAGGTGTGAGCCTATGGAAACCGAAATACCACCCGCAATGGTTTTGATGGAAGGAATCCAAAGAAAACTATGTGCCGGATCTTCCGGGTTTTGTCTGATTTCAATTTTGTTTCCTTCAAGATCAGGAATTGAAACAGCTGCTTCAGGAACAATAATTTCTGATGGAGCATCTGCTTTCAACTGTGGTTTCCATACTCCCATTTTATCATCTTTTGAAGCTGATATCAAATAGGCTGTCTGAGCTGTTGAGATAATCTTTGCATTAGGAAAAGCTTTTTTGATGACATCCAACCCGAAATAAAAATCAGGGTCGCTGTGAGAGATAAAAACTGTTTTCAGGTTCTTTCCTGTTGCTTTTATTTCTTTCACAAGCTGCTCTGCATATTGCTTCTGAAATTGAGCATCAACAAGTATGGCATCTTTATCTCCATAAATAATGGTGGAAGTAATCGGGAAAATAGCTTTGGTTCCCGGATTATACACTTTTACTTTAAGGTTTCCGGCAAATATGCTGATAAATCCCAATAGCGTTAATATCGACAATAATTTCTTTTGTATCATTTCTGTTCTTTTATGTATTAATATGCAGCTGTAAAACGTTCTCTGATATGGTTGTTCTGTTCCAGTTCATCTACCAAAACTACGGCTACATCTTCTACAGACAGACGGCTTCTTCCGTTTTCATCAAATACCGGAGTTTCTAATGATGTTCTGTATTTTCCTGTTCTTTCTCCTACATTTGCCGGGTTCATTTCTACTGCAGGGCTGAAGAATGTCCAATCCAGCGTGTTGTTTTCTTTGATTTTGTTCAGATAATCTCTTGCTGCTGTAGCACCTGGCTTGTAAGCATCCGGAAAATCAGGTGTGTCTACGATTTGTATATTATCCGAAGTATAAAGGCTACCTGCTCCCCCTACTACGATAAGTCTTTTTACCCCGGACTGTTCTACTGCTTTTTGAATATTCTCAGAACCATTCAAAAAATCGTTATAAAGATTAGGATTCGTCCATCCTGCGTTGAAAGTACTGATGACAGCGTCGCTTCCTTTTAGTGCTTCAGCCAAGTCATCTACATTGTTTACATCAACGCTTTTTGCTGTTACATTTGCCTGTGATTTTACCTTAGATGCATCTCTTACCAATGCTTCTACAGCATATCCTCTGTCTGCTAATTCTGCTACTACGTGTGCACCTACAAATCCTGTTGCACCGATTACTGCTACTTTTTTCATAATGTTTATTTTTAAATTAAATTGTAATAAATTTTGTTACATTTAAGGTTAAAAAATTTTTACTCGAACTGGTCAGCGAATTCCTGTAATGACTTGTCTCCTAAAAACTTTACTACCAAATGATCTGTTTCTTCAAATAATGTATTTAAATGAACGTTAATTTCCTTTCCAACACTGCAGGCCGGATTAGGATTCTGATTTTTTTTACCCAATACTTCTGTATTTTTTACTGCTTTATAGATCTCCGAAATGGTGATCAGTTCCGCATTTTTGCCAAGCTGACTTCCTCCTTCTTTCCCTTGTCTGCTAATCATCAGACCTGCTTCTCTTAATACGCTGATCTCCTTTCGGATAATCACCGGATTCACATTGATACTACCGGCGATCCACTCGGAAGTAAGCCACTCCTGAGGGCTCTTCGCCAATAATGTCATGATATGTATTGCCGTAGCAAATCTTGTATTGTTCATTGTAATTACATTGCAAAGGTAAACATTTTTTCAAATGTAACAAATTTCATTACAGTTAATTTTTTCTTAAAGGATTAATTTATCCAAATCAAGCAGTAGATAATTGATATTCTGATTGATGGTACGGGTGGCTGACTGCATCTGATTGAGCATGGCAGCACGGTTATTGAGATCATCTGCTCTGTAAAATCCTCCATCGCTGAAGATCACAGACTTATCCGCAGCTTCTTTTACATCATCAAACTGATAATGAAGCCATCTCAACTTCATATTTCCTATGATAGAGTATTCTTCTTTGTTGGAAAATTTTTTCTCAGTATACATATACCAAATGAAAGGTGGGAAGTTTGGGGATTCCAGTTTTTCTTTCCAGATATCCCTCAAAAGATTTCTCTGGTGGATAAATTCTACTTTTTTTCCCTTGGGATTAAGGGTTGCCAAACCAAACCCTGCTCCTAAAATACCTCCTCCGATACCAATTGCATTATCCCAGCCGTCACTTTTTACAATTCCACCCGCAATGGATGAAGCTGCTCCGGCAATGATAGAATATAAAATCAGTTTGTTATTTCTGGAGGCATTCAGATTATCTACATAGCTTCCAATCTGAGCCACTCTTTCTCCTTCACAGTCAAATTCTGCAGCTACAGCATCCAGCTCTGTTAAAGCAATGGTAATTCTGCTGTTGATTTTGGTTTTAAGCTGCAATATTTTCACCTGTGAGGTGAGGGAAGAATCTTTTTTAAGTTCGATGATTTTGTGTACATCATCAAGGTTTCCCAATGCATTTAAAATTAACACACTCTGATCGGTAAACATTCCGCTGAGTTCTTTATTGGCAGTTAGAATAGAATCCGAATTATAAGACGGAAGCTTATTATTGTAATTGTATTTAAAAGGTGCCTTACAGTAGCTGTCCTTAAGGGTAAGAATATTCTGCTGGATTGCCTGGTTCTTTTTGGAAACACACGACACCAGTAGGCTAACCATAGCAATAAGGTAGAAGAGTTTTTTCATTCAGTCATATTTTTGTGTTGCCTGACGTATTGTAAAATAAATTTCTTCATTTTCACAATTCATCTATACGAATATAACACAAATAAAAAAATTTACCTGAAATCAGGTAAATTTTTAATTTATTTTTAAGAAGGATTATTTAATATCCAGTAATTCAACTTCAAAAACAAGCGTACTGTTTGGTCCGATTTCTTTGCTGATCTCCTGATCTCCATAAGCTAAATGCGGTGGAATGATCAATCTCCATTTGCTTCCAACCGGCATCAGCTGAAGTGCCTCTGTCCACCCTGAAATCACTCTGTTTAAAGGGAAAGATGCAGGTGTACCTCTTTTTACTGAGCTATCGAATACTTTACCGGAAATAGTGGTTCCGTGATAGTGACATTTTACAGTAGATTTAGGACCTGGTTTTGGACCGTCTCCTTCTGTAATGATCTCATACTGTAAGCCGCTTGGTAATTGCACAACGCTTTCTCTCTTACCATACTCTTCCATATATTCTTTACCCTCTTTCAGGTTCTTTTCTGCCAATTCTTTTTTACGTTTAAATAACATATCTGCTACTCCCATATTATAATTTTTTACAAAGATAAGGCTTTTTTAGGCTTGGAAGAGGGAAGCATGAGGATGGAAGATTAAAAATCCTGAGTATTTCCACATCAAACAATACGTTTTAATTTATTCTTATTTAAAACAATTTTACACTAATAATCAACAAGTTAAATAGTATATTGATCGAAATTCAGCAATCATATTGCCTTACATTTCTTTATTTAAAAGCATCTTTTCAACAAAGTTCAAATAATTGTAATACTTACTTAACACAGATTTCGAAACTTGGCGTTATAATTGGATTTTAAAAACTAAATGCCAAATCCATTAAAATATAATAAGAAGTTTGATGAACTGAATGAGGAGGAAAAAAAGCTTCTTGAAATCAATAAAAAAACAATTGCTGATTTTGTTGAGCAGTCCTCTTCCATCAGTGACGTCAATTATGCAACCCGAAACGCCCATGCTAAAACATATGCCGTAGCAAAGGGAACGTTCTGGATTGAACCTGATATCCCGGAATCACTGCATCCTTTTTTTGATAAGGAAAAATTCGATCTGACTATACGATTTTCCAATGCTCAGTTGAAAATTAAGAATTCAAAAAAAGATATTCCGGCGTATGGCTTTGCTGTACAAATCAAGGATGAGAACAGTGGATTACTTGCCAATTATCCATTGGTGAATTTTCCTTTGTTCCCTGTCAGTTCTGTTTCTACTTTTCTGAAATTGTTTACAGCAATTAATCGGGTTTATATGAAGCAATGGAGCAGTTTATTTTCTATGTTTGTTCAGCTGATCAAAACACTACCCTCTTTATTGACAGGCGATATGCTTCGTAATATGCTTATGCTTATTGGGAAAAGAAATGATTTTATCCTGTCCTTTGATTATTATTCTGTAGGAGCTTACCGACTGGGAGATCAGATCATTAAAATAAAGTTAAGTCCTCAATCTGTTGATAAAAATACAGGCAGGAAGCAGAAGATCAAAGATTCTTTGACAAACTATCTTCAAACTCATGATTTCACTGCAGATGTTATGATACAGATTTGTTATGATTTAAAAGATCAACCGGTCAACAAACTGAATGTTGAATGGAAAAATTCTCCATTTATTAAAATTGGTGAAGTCAGAATCAACAAAGATTCCTTATTGGATTCACGCAATTGCACGAATGAGCTTCTTTCATTCAATCCTTTTGAAAGTAAAATGTTCTTCCAGCCCGTAGGGAAAATACAGAAACTGCGTGATGAGGCTTATAAAATTTCTTTGCAAACGCGAAGAAAGATTAACAAACTGCTGCATGGGAAAAACAGTTAAAATAATGATGAATTATAAATGATGAGTTATAAATTTTTGAATGCAAAACAAAGATTTTATCTAAAAAAGAGCATTTCTTGGAAGTGTCATTCTGAACGAAATGAAATGTAGTGAAGAATCTCACATCATTGTTTATCATTAAGATTCTTCCTTCGTCAGAATGACAAAAACCAAATAATTTGAGTTTTGAGATAATTTCTTATTATTTTATCTGAACTTTCGATCTTCTTCGTTGATAGCTAAATCATTGATACTTGCATATCTTTTCGCCATCAGCCCATTTTCATCAAACTCCCAGTTCTCGTTTCCATACGCCCTGAACCAGTTTCCATCTTTGGTCTGATATTCATATTCAAAGCGAACCGCAATGCGATTATCCGTGTGTGCCCAATATTCTTTTTTAAGCTTATAATGAAGTTCTTTATCCCATTTCTTTTGAAGAAATGCTACAATCTCTTCTCTACCATTCACAAAGGTATCTCTGTTTCTCCATTCGCTGTTGATAGTATATGCTTTGGAAACTTTTTCAGGGTTCTGACTGTTCCAGGCATCTTCAGCCAATTGAATTTTTTCCAATGCCGTTTCAAGAGTGAAAGGCGGAAGCGGGTGTTTTTGTTCCATGATTTATTGTATTAAATTGGTGACTATTTTTTTTGATTTTTCAATTAATTCATTGGATTTGAAAAGCTGGCTTTCTATAATACTGCTCTCAAAAAGCATATAAACATGGTCGGATAGTTCATCATCATCTATCAATTCTGAAAAATAGTTTCTGAGATCAACTTTATGGGACTGAATGACACTCAGAATTTTAATATTATCCATTGGGATTTCTGATAAAATATTCAGGAAACTGCATCCCCGAAAGTTTTCCTTTTTATTCATATAGACCAGAAAATCGAAAGCTTTGGTAGTTTTAGATTTTGAATCTTGTTCTTTTGCTAAGAAGTTATGGAGTTCATTGAACCAATATTCATGTCTTACCTTCAGAAATTCTACACACAGGTCTTCTTTGGATTTAAAATACTGATAAAAGCTTGCCTTGGCAACTTCTGCTTCTGAAATAATCTGATTGATTCCGGTAGAATTATAGCCTTGTCTTGCGAACAATTGAAATGTGGTTTCTATAATTCTTTCTCTTGGGGATTTCATATGCTTTTCTTTTCTGGAACAAATGTATGAAAAAAAACAATATACAGACCAGTCTGTCTATTTTTATTTTTTAAATATTTCTTTTATTTTGTTGGAAACGCAAAGGCGCTAAAGTTTTTATAAGAATGTGTCAAGGCGCAAAGATTTTATCTTCGATAAAATTGAATACCGCTAATAATATGGCTTTGAATAATGCGAATAATTAATATAAGTAATTATCCTTGCTGAAAATCTTTGATTTTCTTGCGTCTTAAAAGCAGCATAATTTTTATCTTCTTTGCGCCTTTGCGTTCTTCCAACAAAAAAGCCTCCAGAATTGAATTCCGGAGGCTTTTATATATATTTTTAAATAAAATTATTTTTCTTCTAATTCTTCTTTCTTCTCTTCTTCTTTTTCAGGGAAGATGATGGATAAAAGAACAGAGATCACTAATACTCCTCCTACAATTCCTAAAGAAACCGGAGACGTAATATGAATCCATGGTGCAATAAGCATTTTAACTCCAATGAAGGAAAGGATAATCGCCAATCCATAAGGAAGTTTGCTGAACATGTGGATAAAGTTCGCTAACAGGAAATATAATGATCTTAATCCTAAAATCGCAAAGATATTCGATGTATAAAGGATGAAAGGGTCATTAGAAATCGCAAAAATAGCCGGAATAGAGTCTACCGCGAAAAGAACGTCAGTAAATTCGATAACCCCTACTACCACTAAAAGAGGAGTTGCCATTTTGATTCCGTTCTGAATGGTGAAGAATTTATCTCCGTCATAGTTGTCAGAAACTTTCCAGAAACTCTTGATCAGTCTTGCTCCTGCTGTATTGCTGTAATCTTCGTCGTCATCGTCGCCACCGTCGCCCCATGATTTGATACCCGCATACACAAGAAATAATCCGAACAGTGCCATAACGATATTGATTTGTACAGCTTTACCAAAAATATTCATTTCAGGAAGATAAGTCAGATTGATCAATCCTACTCCTGCAAAGATGAATATAGCCCTGAAGATCAATGCACCGATGATTCCCCAGAAAAGAACCTTGTGATGAAGGTATTTCGGAACTTTGAAGAAACCGAAAACAAGGATAAATACAAATAAATTATCTACAGACAAGGCTTTTTCAATCCAATAGGCGGCCTGATACTGTGTAAATTTTTCTATTGCCAAAGCATGGCTTTCAGGGCTTCCATCGGTATTGAATACCCAATACACCACTCCTGAAAAAACCATTGAAAGCGAAATCCACACGATAGACCATATGGTAGCTTCTTTGGAAGAGACTTCATGACTTTTTTTATTAAATACCCCTAAGTCCAGGAGCAGCATGATAACGACTGTTATTGCAAATCCCCACACCAGACCTGGGTGCAGTTCTAAAATACTTTGATGTTCCACGTGAGTTATGTTATTATATGATAAAAGCAATAGATGTACAGAGTACAAATATTGCTATTTTATTTATCTTTTGATTTACAATTGATTATAGATAATTCATCTGTACCGTCTGGATCGTCTGCTCCAGCTTTTTGTCTGCTGTAGGATCTCCGATAGCGTTGAATTTCCATTCTCCGTTTCTCTTATAGAAAACACCCATTACCATGGCAACATGTCCGTTGAAAGAAGCATCATTTGCAATATCATATTTTGCAAACACTTCTCTCACATTGGTAGGTGTTCCTTCATAAATACGGATAGAAGCAAAAGGAATTGTTCCGAAGTCCTGGCCTCTATAGCTGTTCAGTACCAGTGCTACGTGCTCTACATTCGGCTCCAGCTGGCTGAAATCTACTGTGATCACCTCGTTATCCAATCCGTCATCTCCGTTTACGTCACCGGTAAGATCATCTCCGCTGTGTTTTACAGATCCGTTTCTGGATTTAAGATTTCCAAAATAGATTACTTCAGTAACGTTTTTGTTTGAATCATATAAAATACAGCTTCCGTCTAAGTCTACTGCTTCTTTTTTAGTTCCAAAAAATCCTTTCTTTTCAATTGCTCCCCAGTTGATTCCTACACAAGCTTGGGAAAGCTCAGCTCCATTTTCTTTTTTAAGGTTAATTCTCTGACCTTTTTGTAAGTTGATAGCCATCTTTTTATGTTTAGTTGTTATTTACATTTTGCAAAAAAGCGAATCTTCTTTGCTTTTCAAATTTCGTCTTAGTTATTATTTAAATTCAAATTAAGCATTGCCCGCAGAATATTTGTTTCTTCGTCAAAATCAAATATTTTGCTCATAATATCTATATTTTCCAGGTTTTTGATATAATCTTTCAAAACACCTTCCACTTCTGCCGGTAAAGTACGTTTTCTTTCGCTCATACTATGTTCCAGCTGTTCATTTTTGCTTCTCAACTGATCAATAATGGAACTCTGATTAGATTGATTTTCAGAAATATCCAGCTTGTCCAGTTCTTTGTCAAAAAGATACAATTTCTTTTCGTCAACACTGAAAATAAAATGATCATCAGACTGAAAGATTTTGAAAAGTTCATAATCATGGGTTCCTATGAGGTAACCACATACAAAACGGACTTTAAACACTTGTATATTAAGCCTTCCCAACAGTTTTCTTTCAATGGAGTAATCTTTATACTGATATGCGGGAAATGAATCGGATTTCAGCAGTGTTTCATCTGCTTCCGCTCTATAAAATTCCTGAGCATATTTTTTATGAAAGTATAATACATTATCCCAATTGGCCGTAAAACTATCTTCCGTAAGATCTTTATACAAAGTTTTCAGATGCTGGGAAAATACACCGCTGTACATTTTCCTGTCGGTCTGAAAGCTATCTACCCGTCTTTCTTCAAAACCTGAAATATATTTACTGTTGATGTTAATTTCATTGATGACCGCCAGCATATCATTTTCCTTCTGCTTTTTAATTTTAGTCAGAAGCTCTATGAGACTATCTGTATACTGCAGGTGAAAAAGTTCCAGTTTATTGTAATCTAAAGCTGTATTTTCCTGAAACAGATTGTGGATAATATCTGTTTTGATATAGATTGATATGATATCAATATGTTCAAAAAAATTAGCAAGAAGCTTAAGCTTTGTTAATCTTCTTTTGCTTTGCGACAATATGGTTGCTGCATCATCCCCCACCTTAGTATTCTATAAATTAACCTCTGACATTCGCTTTAAGTTCATGCTCCAATGTCTGAAGATCCTGATCCAGTTTTCTTCTGTTATCTGCTCCCTGTTTCTGGATTTGTTTCACTTCATTCAATGTATTGATAAGCATTGATGTTGTTTCTTTTAATGTTTCCACAGATACGATAGTCTGCTCGTTCGCTCTGGCAACATTCACAGAATTCTGTCCAAGACGTTCCGCATTCTTTCTTAAGATCTCTTCTGTAGTAGAAGACACTTTCTGCTGGATCTCAATATTCTGCTGCTGTCTGTACATCGCCACAGCAAGTGAAAGCTGGTTTTTCCATACAGGAAGTGTAGTGGTAAGAATAGTCTGTGCTTTTTCAGCAATAGAAACGTTGTTATTCTGTACGAGCCTGATCTGTGGAAGCGACTGCATCATGATCACACGCACCACCTTAAGATCAGCCATTCTTCTGTCTAATCGTGCGATAAAATCTCTTTTATCTGCAATCTGATAATCCTGAAAATTCTGAGGGGCAGTTTCCATCTGAGCAAGTTCTACTGCAGCTCTTTCCATTCTTAGATTTCCTGCAATCACAAGATCTTCAATCTGCTTGATAGAATTCACATTGCTTTCAAAGATAGTCTGAAGTACAGCATTATCTTTTGTGGAAGTAATGATTCCTGCGTTTACTTTATAAGAGATCTGCTCAATATTATTGATGATCTTATCATATTTTGTAAACAAGTTCTCTACCTGAGTTATTACCTTTTTCATGAATGGTAATTTACTTAGGAAACTTTTCACTTTATTTCCATTAAGCTCTTCAACATCCACATAATTAAGCTCTACCAAAAGATCATTGATAAGCCCTCCTACTTCACCTGAATTGGATCTTCTTACGTTTCCTAAGAAGCTGTCACTCTGGTTGGTTAATGTTTTCTGAAGTTCCGCCCCAAAATTCACGATGGAACCAGGATTAGCTTCATCAATAGAGTTCGCCAGAACTTCATATTTCTGACGTTCTTCTGACTGCAGCTGCGTCAGATTTACATTTCCTTCTCTGTCTACAAGAACCGCCGGCGCTGCGTTTTGGACAGGCTGAGCCGGTGTTGGCGGAACCATTGGAGTAGGTTCAAAGGTTTTAAGAGGTTCTATTGATCCTAGTGGATCTATGGGTTGATTTTCCTTATTGTCCATGATTACTTCTGATAAATTGATACAAATTTGTCAAGGCCATCTCTTTGTCCTGCACCTACAGCCTCAAATTTCCATTCTCCGTTTCTGTTGTAGATTCTTCCGAATTCTACAGCGGTTTCGATTGAGAAATCTTCGTCTAATTCATATTTTAAGATCTCTTCATTCGTATCTGTATTGAAAATTCTGATGAAAGAATTTCTTACCTGTCCAAAATTTTGTTTCCTTGAATCTGCTTCGTGAATGGTTACCACTACTGTAATTTCTTTGATCGCATCATCAATTTTTGTAAGATCAATTTTGATCTGCTCATCATCACCTGACCCTTCTCCTGTAAGATTATCTCCTGTGTGAATTACAGATTTGTCCGGAGACTCAAGGTTGTTATAGAAAATAAAGTGGTTATCTGAAACTAATTTTTTGTCGTCCCCCAGCAAAAATAAAGATGCATCAAGGTCGAATCCTGTTCCTGTAGAAGTATTATTGATATCCCATCCTAAACCTACAGTAAATTTAGGTGCGTTAATATTTTCTCTTTGTCCTTTTTGTAAGTTAATAGCCATAATATAATTCCGTTTGTGTTAAAGTATTGATGTTATTTTCGTATTCTTTTATTAAATGATAATTGTTGCTGATAGCCAGCTCCAAAAGCAGATCCATCTGTTCTTTTTTTACTTTAGACGTAAGATAATCAAAATTACTTGAATCCAGGCCTAAAATATATTTTACAATCCTTGTATTGAACTGAAAACTTTCTTTGTTCATCACTTCTGCAACATGTTTTACATTTTTCACGGCATAGTAATTGAAAAAGTTTTCAATTTTAGGATCAAGGTCAAAATTCATCAGTTCAGCGTAATACATGAATATAAAGTCTGCTTCTACACTATATTCATTCAGAATTCTGTTGACTGTATATTCATGGCTTCCCGTGATTTTTATATCGTCTATAAAAATACAAAGTTTTCCTCTCAAAAAATCCTTATCAATATAATAAGTATCATTTGCGATCAGATTTTTCCGATCTTCAAAATTCAGATTCCCATAATCTGTAATATAAGTGTGATTACGATTGATCTTAGATAAAATACTCGACTTCTTTCCTTTCTGAAACAGATAAAAATCCAGATGTTTCTTAAAGTAAAAGCATAAAAAGTTGGAAGCTGTAGGAATCGCCATATATGGGCTTGGCAGCACTACAATCTCTTTATCAGTATTAAAAAGCTCCTCATTTTCAGAAATAAATCCGTCGAATAATTCTCTTGCAAATTTTTCAGCATACGACTTATCGCCATACTTGAAATAGCTGTATTCCGCAGGTGAGAAAGTAAACTCATCCGCCGAATGAATGTGGTGTAAGCTGTATCTTTTATTCATGTTTATTTTTAGTGTTTAAGTAAGTGTGCACTGAAACCGAAGTCTTTTGCTCCCTGATAATCTGCTACCAGATTGTCTCCGATATGCAGGATCTGATGCAGCGGCAAATCCTGATCCTTGATGTTATTTTTCACTTCCTGGAAAATGAGCGGATTCGGTTTGGAACAGTTAATTTCATCAGAATAGATATGAAAATCTATGTACTGATCCAGCTTTTCATGGATCAGAAATTTCCTCATGGTTTTTCCCTTGATGAACCCTGTGTTGCTCAGAATATTAATAGTCTTTCCCTGATTTTTGATATTCTCAAAAAAATTGTGAATATTTTCAAAAATCACAACCGGCCTGTATTCCAGAAACAATTCTTCACTTTTACTATAAAACTCATTAAGCTTTTCTTTATTCAAAAGTTTTACATCTACATCCAGAGAACCAAGAATCATCAGATAAATCTCAAAAGTGTCTATATTCCCTCCTGTCACTTCATTAATGGTATTGCAAAGATCATCATAATATTTTACGGTTTTCGCAACTTCATTCATCGGTTTTTCTACATTGAAAAATGAGGAGAACAGCTCAACTCTTTTTGTTTTAAATTCAGGATGAGATTTTATTAAAGTGAGCCACAGGTCAAAGGAAAAATGACAGTGTTTATGGATGTCGATATCTGTTTTCAATAGGTTTTAAGTTAAAAGTTTTTATTAGCTTCTTGAAAAAGATTTAAATTTTTTTAATCATCAACAAGTGTTTATAATACTATTCTTCCCAAAGATAAAATATTTATCATAAAAGCATTACCTTCGATATCTGTTTTAAGATATTTTTATGAAATTTCACAATTTTGACAGATTCACAGAAGATGATTGACGAAGTGTTTAATATCAATCCACAAAAAAATATTTTCAAAAATTCTTTGGAAATCAAAAAAAAATTATAATTTCGCAACCGATTAACAATCAACAATGTCAACAAAAATGATAAATATTATAACGTTAAGCAATCCTGTCAGAGCTGTGTTCTTTGGCAGCACTGAATATTTATCTGAATAGTCTATAGATCTTTTATACCCAAAAATATATTGAAGACCTATCTATTCGGATAGGTCTTTTTTGCTGCCCTATTTTCAGACTTTAACAATTCAAAAAACTTCTGTTATTTGTTAAGATCTCTGAAAATTTCTCTTTGATACAAAATACAAAAAATGTTTTACCGGCTTTATGAGACCGGAGTGTATTTTGTGCTCATTTTTTTCAGACCCTTTTCAAAATACAGATCTAAAAATCAACAACTTAAATCAAACAAAATGAAATACAATACACGAAATATAGGGATCATAGCACATGTAGATGCGGGAAAAACAACTTTATCGGAACGAATTCTTTATTACACAGGACTCATTCATAAAATCGGTAATGTAGATGATGGAAATACCACCATGGATAAAGATATTCAGGAAAGAAACAGAGGGATTACGATTTCTTCTGCTGCAATTTCTACCCAATGGAAAAAAGATAATAATGTGTACAATATCAACCTTATTGACACTCCGGGACACATTGATTTTGCGGTGGAAGTGGAACGTTCTCTAAGGGTTCTGGATAGCGTTGTTGCCGTTTTCTGTGCCTCTTCCGGTGTTCAGCCACAAACTGAGAATGTTTGGTTTCAGGCAGAAAAACACGGAATCTCCAAAGTTTGTTTCATCAATAAAATGGACAGAGTTGGGGCAAACTTTTTTGCGGTTCTCAATGATATAAGAAACAAACTGAATGCTGTTCCTATGGCTCTTCAGATTCCGATTGGAGCTGAAGTACATTTTGAAGGCGTTATTGATCTTATCAAAATGAAAGCTTTATACTGGGCCGATGAAAACGGAGAAACCATTGTGGAAAAAGAAATCCCTGACAATTCTATTGCTGAGGCAGATGAATACAGAACAACCTTACTGGAAACGCTTGCAGAATACGATGAGACTTTCTTTGAAATCTTTATGGATAATGAACAAAACATCACCGTTGAAATGATTTCGGAAGCTATACAAAGAGTCTGCAGATCCGGATCGGCTGTTCTCGTTTTATGTGGTTCTGCTTTTAAAAATAAAGGAATCCAGCCTCTACTTGATGCTGTCGTAACTTATCTTCCGGCTCCTGATCAGCTTGCTGACCTGCAGGGAAAAGACCCTCACACACAGGAAATGATAACATTGGAAAGAAATGAAGCTGCTGCTTTTTCAGGGCTTGTTTTCAAAGTATTGATTGATAAACATATGGGCAGGCTGGCTATGCTTCGTGTATATTCCGGAACGATAAAATCAGGGGATACTTTATTGAATGTAAGAACGGGTGAAACCTTCAGGATTTCAAGAATCTTACAAATGCAGTCGGATAAAACGTTATCGTTGGAAGAAGCTAAAGCAGGAGATATTGTTGCTTTAACCGGAATAAAGGATGCCAAAACCGGAGATTCTTTATCTTCTTCGGATAAACCGATATTATTGGAAGCGATTACAATTCCAACTCCTGTTATCAGGATAGCTATTGAACCGAAAACCAATGGCGACGAGAAATCTTTTGGCTTGGTACTGGCAAAAATCCAGGAGGAAGATCCTTCTTTGGTGGTTGAAAGAGACGCTCAAACCGGAGAAACTTTATTAAGTGGATTAGGAGAGCTTCACCTTGAGGTCACTTTGGAAAAGATCCGTCTGAATCATGGTATTGAAATTAATCGGGGAAAACCTAAAGTTTCTTACCGTGAGATCTTAACGGAAACCAAAGTTCACAGAGAAAAGCTTTCCAAACAAAACGGAGGAAGTGGTCAGTTTGCTGACATCAGCTTTGAAATTGGACCAGGAAATGATCATGAACATGGATTGGAATTTATCAATATGATCAAAGGAGGAGTTATTCCCACTGAATTTATTCCTTCTGTTGAAAAAGGATTCAGAGAAGCTATGGAAAACGGACCTTTAAAGGGATATCCTCTGGAAAACATGAAGGTCACTCTTCTGGATGGTTCTTTCCACGCTCAGGATTCTGCTGCATTTGATTTTGAAATTGCCGCAAGAGAAGGATTCAAAGCGGCAGCAAAAGGATGTAATCCCAAACTGATGGAACCTATCATGCAGGTAGAGATTCAAAGTATTGAGGAATACACGGGTGCTGTTACTGCGGATATCAACAGAAGAAGAGGAATTATCACTTCTATTGATGAAAAATCAGGAAGAAAGATTTTTGCAGCAGAAGTTCCGTTAGCTTCAACTTTCGGATATATTTCTGATCTGAGAACATTGACGAGCGGAAGAGCTTCCATCAGCATGAGATTATCGCACTATGCTTTAGTGCCTGATTTTATCGCGAATACATTAATCACCTAAACAAGCAAGGACTGTAGATTTTTCTTACAGTCCTTGTCTTGTTTGTGAATGATCAATTGTCAATCCGCTGCGCTTGTCAATTTTTTATACTACAACAATTCACTATTGACTGTGACATTGTGAATGGTCAATCGTCAATTCGCTGTGCTTGTCAATTTCTAAATGCTACAACAATTCACTATTGATTCCTGCCCTATTTTTCCGGCATCACTTTATAAGTTGGATCTTCCTGAATATTCACTTCCACTACTGCTTCGGCATTTTTCAATATTTTCCGGCAGTCTTCACTGAGATGCCTTAAGTGTAATGTTTTATTTTGTTCTTTATAACGGTTAGATAGCTTACCTAACGCTTCTATCGCACTCATATCCACAATACGGCTTTCTTTAAAATCAACAATCACTTGCTCTGGATCATTCATTGGATCAAATTTATCTGTAAATGCTGTCACTGAACCAAAAAACAAAGGTCCATATATTTCGTAGTATTTAACTCCGTTTTCATCTACATGCTTTCTTGCCCTGATTCTTTTGGCATTATCCCAGGCAAAAACCAATGCTGAGATGATAACACCAATTAAAACAGCTAAAGCCAGGTTATGTAAAATCACAGTAATTAAAGCTACAGTAACCCCAACAAAAATATCTGATTTCGGCATTTTATTAACAATCCTGATCGATACCCATTGAAAAGTACTGATTGCTACCATCATCATGACTCCTACCAAAGCAGCCATGGGAATTTTTTCAATGACAGGTGCTCCACACAAAATGATTATTAAAATAAGAAGCGATGCTATTATTCCTGACAATCTCGCTCTTGAACCTGCATTAAGATTGACCAAAGTCTGCGCTACCATTGCACAACCACCCATTCCACCAAAGAAACCGTTGGTAATATTGGCTAATCCCTGTGCTACGGATTCTTTATTTGCACTTCCTTTTGTATTTGTGATTTCATCCACCATGGATAATGTCAGAAGAGATTCGATAAGACCTACTCCGGCCATAATTAAAGCATATGGAAAAATAATTTGTAAAGTTTCCAGAGAAAAAGGAATCTGCGGAATGTGAAAACCAGGAAGGTTTCCACTGATATGAGCAATATCTGCTACTGTTTTGGTTGGAATATCAAATCCAAGAACTACAGCAAAGACAATAATAATGGCTACAAGAGAGGCAGGAACTGCTTTCGTTATCTTTGGAAAAAAGTAGACTACGGCGATCGTCAAGACAGTTAAACCAGCCATTATATACAAAGACATTCCCTGCAGCCAGTTTACAGCTCCACTGCTGTCTGTAGTTTTGAACTGTTCCACCTGCGCCATAAAGATAATAATGGCCAATCCGTTCAGGAATCCATACATAACCGGTTGTGGAATCAGTCTCACAAATTTCCCCAATTTAAATACACCTACGAGCATTTGAAGTATTCCGGCCAGTGCTACAGTAGCAAAAAGATATTCTATGCCATGAGACTTTATGAGAGCAATCAATACAACAATGGTTGCACCAGCTCCTCCGGAAACCATTCCCGGTCTTCCTCCCAAAACAGCTGTTACCAGTCCCATCATAAAAGCGGCGTAAAGCCCTGTAAGCGGGGACAAACCGGCAAGGATAGCAAATGAAAGAGATTCGGGAATCATCGTCATCGCTACCGTAAAACCGGCCAGCAGTTCATTTTTATAATTTATTTTCTTCGAAAAGTCGAATAAGCCTATAGTATTTTTCATTGATTTGCAAAGGTATGGACTGTCCCTATGGTATACAATTTTTCTTTTTATCATTTTTCTATGGTGAAACCTATGACATGTAAGCAATTCACACATTAGTTCTTATAATATGTTAATTTTAATTAAAATAAGCATATAAAGTATGATTTTTACATTTCTATCTCTTTTTACATCTTATTTTTGTTTACATTTGAAACCGAATAAGCAATTATTTGGTACTAATTAAAGAATTCAACGCGTAAAAAGCTGTATATCAATTTATCTACAGCTTCAACTCATAGAATTGTATAAAAACCTTAATAGGTCATATATTATTTACACAAATGGCAGGAAGAGAAGTTTGAAGGAGAAGAAGAGAAAACCCATTGAAAATAAAGAATATATCCCAAGTACATTAAGGTGACTCCTACCCACCTGTTTTTAAGTTATTTGGTAAGTTACATATCCGTTTTTTAAGACTCATCATCTTATTAAACGCAATTTAACATTCTTACATCATAATTTCTATTTCTTAACAATTTCAAACTGAAGTGAATCATTTCCCAACACATAAGATAATATATAAAACCTATTTTCGTTTTTTTGATACATAAGTTTAAACAAAAGAATAATATTCAATAAAATGTTATATAAAGAAATCCATATTGGAAAGTTTATTAAGGAAAGGGTAGATGAAAATGAAATAACAATAGAAAGGATATGTAAATTTTTAGGTAAAGATGAAGGAGCAATCGAGGTAATGTATGACAGCAAATCGATGGATACGGATCTTCTTCTAAGATGGAGCAAATTATTGGAATATGATTTTTTCAGACTTTACAGCTCACATTTAATTTTATATGCACCTCCTTCTGCCATCAACAAAAACCAGCAGAAGTCCGAAAAAACGCCTTATTTCAGGAAAAACATTTACACTCAGGAAATCAAAGATTTTATTATGAAAAGAATTCTTTCCGGTGAAATGACCCAAAATGAAGTCATTAAAGAATATTCTATTCCGAAAAGCACTCTTCACAGATGGCTTCAGAAGAGCGATAATGTAAACGGATAAACAGATAAGACATGCGCCCCAATTACAAAAAAATTTATCAGGATATGCTTAGGATGGAATATCCTGAAAAGCTGAAAGACCCAAAAATCAAAGAACTTCTTGAAAAACTGAATACCAGTGAGGATGTTCTGAAGTTCAATGAAAAACTGTTCAAACAGTCCAGAGAAAATCAAAAACTTAAAACCTATGACAGGCATACTATGTTAAAACTGCTTCAGTATCAGAAAAAGCATGGTCATTCAACAAGCTATATGTCGAGAAAATATAAGATAAGCAGAACTACTCTTTCAAAATGGAAACTCATGTTTGAAGAAGAGCTTGATACAATGAAAAGTGCCGGTAAATAATTTACCGGCATTTTTTAAAGGTAATGATAAGGAAAAAACCGGGCTTTCGTTTGCCGGAGTCGAACCGGATAACCTTGCCGGAGTGACCGGCTTCGTTATTCCTCCCTTAATTGCGTTACGATGAATTTTTTCCTAACGATACTTTATAATCGTACTATAAAGAAGCTGGAAGTGGGGAGAAGAAAGAGGATAAAGTCTGAAAATCGATCTGACTTTATAGAAAATTATGTACAAAGAGATCTTTCAACGTCCCACTTCCGGCTTCTGATTTATGAAAACAAGGCAACAACCGAATAATGCAGTCGTGCTCTAACCAACTGAGCTACTCTTCCTATGTACATCGTATTTTTTTCTGTGGAAGAGACGGGACTCGAACCCGTGACCCCGTCGTGATGAGCGAAGTAGCATTTTTCTACGGCACTTGTTTGTTTTTATTTTTCTTCCTCAGCTATATATGTTTTATTTAACGATAGGATGAACTCTGGCATTTTCAGGGTGATAACTTAACCCAAACCCTCTCCATCCGGAAGACCAGTAAAGAATCATTTCCTTTAAATAAGGAATGTCTTTAGTTTCATCATATTTATAATTTTCATTAAATATTTGTTGTACCTCATCAATAATTTCAGGGTAGAACATTTGATCTTCTTCATCATATACATCTGTATAAATATTAAGATGCTCTCTTAACTCATATAGCAAATAAGTTCTGAAATCCCAGCCCAGAATGTTAACATCCGAACCACTAACGCTTACTACAGGATTCCATTTTAAGTTCTCATTGTTTACAACACATGCTGAATTCCTAACAGGTAATAACTGCGGAAGTTTCGAAAACCACTCGTCAAATATTTCTTTTTTTCTTTCTAAAGAATTAGGCTTTACTCCCCACGATTTCAGCCAAACATAATTCACACTAATAATATCATCCCACACCCATTTGTAAAAACATTTTATTTGACTGATAATTTCCTCTTCATTTTCAAGCCAATTATAAAAGAAGGTACATTCTTCTGTAATCAGCTCTCCTTCATCTTCGTATTCAACAATTTCTTTTTTGTCGATGGCATGAAGAATCTTTAGAAATTCTCTATGTTCAGAAGTAAAACTGACCTCATATTTTCTCTCAATATCGTCAATCTGTTCCTCAGAAAGCCCTTGCCATCTGGCTCCGTAAAATCCTTTGGGACAATTTTCATCATCTACCAACCATAGTTTTTCAGTACTTTCTTTGACCCAGTATAAAAATTCGGTCAGATTACTTGGTATATCCATTGTTATTAATTTTAAAATAAAAAGAGGCAAGATTCGAAAAGACTTGTACAAGATCACTTTCATGACCTTCTGGAGTCGAACCAAATTAAACCGAAGTAGGCCTTTTCTACGGCACTCTTTTATGCAAATCAAGGTAATGTTTTTCAGAATCTTCCGTGCATTTGCTCTACCTGCTGAGCTACCTCTCCTTTTCGAGGGAAAAGGCAGGATTCGAACCTGCGACCCAATGTTTATTCAATCTCGAAGTATGATTCTAAGACGACACTTGATTTTTATTTTAGTAAGGTAATTAAATCAAACAGAGCCTTATACGGGGTGTTACCATTTCTACTATCTGCGATTGCAGAACAGGATTCGAACCTGTATTACCACCCCTAAAGAAGTAACTCTGTTTTACGACACTTGCTTTCTATGTTTATTCATAGTTATTCGTTTTCTTTTTACAAAATTATATTGTCACTGCGCATTCCATTTACGCACTTATTTTTATTTAAATTTTGTTCGTTTTGCCTTGAAGCAAAAGAACTAAAAGTTCAAGACCTGGAAACTCCGGCTAAAAATAATCTCTACTCTCTAAAAATTCTAAACTTGCGCGAATTTACCATTAGTTCTTCGTTTCCTTTACTGTGTCGCGCTTCAAACAATAGAATTTTCTTAACGTTCGCAAAGTTTATTTTTTTAACGCCTCCGTTTCCTATGTCACATTTCCATAGCTGTCATCGCTGGAAATTTCGCCCTTTTTATTATTATTTTTTCATGAGTGTGATTTAAATAAAAGAAGCCAGGTTCAAAAAAGACTGATATAAGATCATTTACATTCTGGAGTCGAACCAACTTATACCGAAGTAAGTATTCTCTACGGCACTCTTTTATATAATCAGGGCAAAACGGCGGAATCTTTTCTTTTTCTTCTACTCTATCTTTTGAGCTACATTCCGTTTACAACAGGTATGGCAGGAATTGAACCTACATCTGAAGACTTAACTCGAAGTATGATTCCAAAACGGCACCTGATTTTAATTTTTCCATTGAGTTTTTCTATATTTCTTCCAGTTTCGCTGGAATTTTGTATACTTTGCATTCACCACCTCATAACCGTGTGGGAAACAGTATGAACAACCCATATCATCTCCGTGCATAATTCTTGAAATCTGTACACCGGAAATTTTCTTCGGAAAGTCAATCAATCCATATTCATTGAATCCGAATTTTTGTCTTACCACTTTAATTTTTTTCATAAGTATTGAGTATTAACCTCAATACAGTGCTTCTTTCAGATTTGGTTTATGATGAATCATGGTTATTATTTTTTTCTTTTGCAAATTTAGATAGCTACTGCGCATTCTTTTTACGTAGTTATGTTTTTATTAAAAACCAAGCAAGTTAATAATAAGAATAATTGATATTCAATTGGAAGTTGACGATGAAACTCTTATCAACGGCATTGGTTAGCTAGCGGGCAATCATATGAAAGACTCTGTCTGTTTTTGGAATCGAAGGATGTCTTTCTAACGGCACCGATAGTATTAACACTGCAAAATTATATTGTATGTACGCAATCTTTTTACGTAGTTTATTTTTATTTAAACATTTGTTCGTTTCGCCTTGAAGCAAAAGAACCAAAAATTCAAGACTTGGAAACTTTTGCTAAAAATAACCTCAACTCTATAAAAATTCTAAACTCGTACGGATTTACAACTGATTTATTATGTTATTTTTTAAAAGCAGTGCCAACTACAGCACTACTTTTTGAATCATTTTCACTGCAGATTTCTTGTCTTCCAAAGCATTCAGCACATCGAAAATTTTGTCTGACCAACCTGCAATAAGGTATACATCATTCTTTCTGACATCAAGTGGCTGTTGGCCATAACCTGCCAGGTCAAAAATATACAGTTTTGCATGAGGAGCGATGGCTTTATATCTATTCCAAAGGTCTTCAAAAGAGTTTCTGCTTCCAATGCTGTTCCACATCTGAGTATCGGTAAAAAGCATTACTTTATCTACCTGTTCTTTTCTTTTGATCAGATCTTCGATGACCAGATAACCATTGGTAGAATAGCCTACTTCACCTTCTCGTTTATAAAATGCGTCTACATTTCTTAAAATACCGTTTTTAGGCATTGGAATTCTTAACCAACGGTCACCAAAGATACCTGTTACCACATTTTTACATTGTGACTGCAAGTTCATAGACATCAGCAAACCGATATCATACAGCAAAATTTTACTTTTATTGGAAACTGCTTTCTGCATAGAACCGGATACATCCGCAGCGATAACTACCGAAGTATCAAAACCAAAGCCTTTGATATTTTTAGCACTTACTACCACAGCATCTTCCAATGCCTCCAATACTGAAGCCAAATAAGGAGAATCTATAGTCTTTAATTCTCTGTAGGCCGCCAGAAATCGGAATGGGAGCTGCTTTGAATTGGATACTGCTCTTTCATCAGAAAGATATCTGCAGACTTTATTCATGGCATCAGATGATACTCCGGCTTCCAGGATATTCCTCAGGTTTCTCATGGTTGCCATATAGCCCAATTTGTTGCTGAAGATCAGTTCTTCCCATTTGTTTTTGAAAGCCAGTTTTCTTTCTGTATCATCTGCAAATTTCGTCTGCCCCAAAACAGAAAGTTCAACTTCCCATGTATAAGGGGTTTCCAATGTATTATTGGCAATTTTATTGAAAACAGATTGTTGATTTTCATCTTTAGCTTTCGGATGAACCAGAAAGAGTGCGTCTTTCAGAGTTACTTCTGCTTTCCTATTGTATTTTGCAAACTGATATTCATCGAATTTATTAAATGATTTTACCAAACCTTTCTGAATCTGCTTTGACAGTCTGTTCAGTTTTTTGGTATCTGTTCTTTTATTTGCAAGCTGGTAGTACGCCAGTAATTCTGTAATTTCATCTGCTCTCTGTACTACTTTATCTACCGTTTTACTTACCAGATCCGTACCGGAAGCCTGCTTCGCCAGTTCGGTAGTCAATACCAATGGAATGGAACGCAAATACATATCTTTTCTTGCATACACCGCCAGTTTAGCTACAAATTCGGGATCATTTTTTTTGATCAGAGACTGGATTCTTTTCAATCTGTCATTTCCTTTTTCATAGTTGGTATCTGAAAGTCCTGTTGTAACAACAGCACTATACAATTCTTCGGCAGGTGTCATCGCATATGCTTTTTCACCTTCGTAGTTCAATACTACTTTAGTTTCTTTTTTAAAAAAATTAAATTTCATGGTTACTGTTTTTGGTTAAACATTGGAAAGATTGGTACTTCCTCTCTGATTTCTGATGCAAAGTAAAAACAGTATTGCGCAACCTTTTTGCGTAGAAAATTTTTCTTTGTTTTTTTTCTTTAATTGGGGATTAGATCTAATACATTGAATATTTTTAAAAAATTCATGCAGATTTTTAAATTTTGGCTGAAGCCGGATGAATGAGTTGCTTGTAAGGCGGGTTAAAGCCCACCTCTATTGAATTGATTTTGAAAACAGATAGTGATATTTACCAACAACCTAATCTCTAATCCCTAATTATAAAATCCTTCTATCATTCATTTTCATTAAAGAAATCATCTCTGATCTGTTTTTCAGAAAGGGTTTTCTAGCTTTGTCATTAAAATTAAGCTATGATTAAGGGAATATATGAAACTCATGTCCAGGTGAGCAATCTGGAAAATGCAATACAGTTTTATACGAAAGTATTAGGATTGAAACTGGCTCATAGAGATGAAACAAGACCTATTGCTTTTTTATGGGTTGGAGAAGAGAAAGAATTTATGTTGGGATTGTGGGAGCAGAAGGAGAATCTTCAGACCAGACATTTTGCCTTTTCCAGCAGTAAGGAAGATATTTTAAACTATTCAGTGGAGTTTTTAGAAAATAAAGATTTAAAGCCCTACAATTTCTTAAAAAATGGAAGTGTTGAACCAATGGTATTTGCATGGATGCCGGCACTGGCTATTTATTTCAATGATCCGGATGGAAACCAGCTTGAGTTTATCTCTATTCTTGAAGGAGAAAGTAAACCGGAATTGGGGGTACTTAGCTATGAGGAATGGATGAGACAGGTAAAAGATTGAGATGAAAATACCTGTCAGCTACTGAAATAACGCACAGGCACAAGAAATCAAAGTTATGAGGGGATACAAAATTTTTGTGTCCTTGCTACTGTCAACAAGATAATAAAATCAGATAGGAGAACTTTTTAACTGTTTACCAGTTTCTTCACTGCCAACACGTGTTTACAGGGACCTCTTTCTCCTTGATACTTACTAAACCATTCGCAGGTACAGCGTTCTTTTTCTTCTTCAATGATTACTGTATGGTGCACACCGGTTCCTTCTACTCTGGCTTCTGTTCTTTCTTTGTTGTTATTTAAAATTTCTACTTTTCCGCATTCTATCAACTTTTCGGCATTTTTTATACGGGGGTTGAGGCCAATAATACGGCTCAATTTAAAAGGAAGTCTGCGGTAGAAAAATTCATGATCATCAAGGTCATAGCCCAGTAATCCCATTGCAGCAAGTCTTCCTGTAACATTATCAGCTTTACTGAAACTCAGATTTTCCTTCAGAGCAAACATGGAGGGATTAAAAGATTGATTGGCATAGGCATACTTATCCAAAGCATCAATCCACTCATCAGAGACTTCAGAAATCAGGCTTTCCAATACAGCACCTTCTCCTGAGAAACCTCTCCAGCACTCTCTTGACAAAGAAAAGCAGAATCTGATATGTCCCATATAAAGCTGCCATGTTGTAGACTGCATATTAGAATGTGGAAAAACCTGCATAGAATCAATATAAGGAAGCAGAGGCTCTAAAAGACGAAGCCTGTGAAGCCCGCCTATACAAACAGCATCTGCAGATTTTACCGGAGAAAAAAAGGGTTTATTTCCTCTCACAATCAGATAATAATCGGACTTTATAGTTCCTTTCGGCATTCCCCGGAACAGCTGCTGTGTCTGGATTTTATTAAAAGCATATCGTTTTTCAGATTCTGATAAATAAACCTGAACCGTTCCCAGTCCTTTAATCCATTTTGATGGCAAAGGGACTTTTCTTTCTATTACTTTTTCTTCTTCTTTATACAGAGCCACTTCTTTTTCACCTACGGAAAGCATAATTTTTTCATTCGGGCGGATACTTCCCAGGGCTGTTATCATAGGCTGGTTAAAATCTACATTTGTAGTTCCGTTTTCCAGAAATTCTCCTTCCAAACCATCAGGCAGTATATCAACTCTTGCGTAGACTCCGGCACAGTGAGAAAAACCTTCAAAGCGTAATTTTTGATTTCCGGCTGTTACTATTGGATCTTTGAGAAGTCCCATCTGAAACGGAGACAGATTAAAACTGGATTTCACAATATTGGAAAGTGCAATCAGGCAGCGTGCTAAAATAAAAGGCTGCCTGACATTCCCCCAGAAAAAACATGGGACATCGGTATTTTTATGGACCTCACTGTATTTAGCGAGAAAAAGTTCTTCAAGCACATCTTTCCTTACTAAAGAGGATGTTCCTGAGTAGTTGTAAATAAGCGTACCCTCCATAATCTATTTTTTCAGAAGAAGACTGCAGATTTTTTTCAGACTTGAATTTTCTTTCCAGCTATCCAGTTTCCCGATTATCTCTTTATGGGCTTCTGAGTGATTCAAAGCCAATACTTCATGGTAGATTTCCAGAATCTTTTTCAGATTGGTAACCGGCGTTTCCATTTGAAGCAATATATTGGAAATCAATTCTTCCAGAGCAATATTATGGTTCTTACTTACATTCAGCATATGATGCTGTATAAGATCTGTCAATCTTTTAACAGGAGCCCATTCCAGCTTTTCATGGAGACCGATTACTCTTCCTAACCATGCATTATCCATCGTTTGGGAAGAAACGTGTTCCAGCCAAATTTCAGCTGCTGTACCACGGATCGTTTTATCGCTGTCCAGGAAAATAGTTCCTAAGAACAAATACCCGATTTCATCCAAAGGTTTTTTGATCTGATAAAGCGCATTCGCAGTATTCAAAACCAGGCTTCTTTCATAAACTTCGGCAATTCCTGAAAAGAAAAGGCAGTGCTTGATTACTTTTGCCAAAGCATTTGCCGGAGTATTCGGAAAGCACAGCATCAATGCAGGGATTTCGGTAAGTTCTTTCTGTTCGGCAATGAAATATTCCACGAATAAAGGGTCTTTCCTTTTTACAAGATGATATTTGGGAAGAACAATTTTCAGCTCTACAGGATAGTATGAGTTTTTCTTATTATCAATGGTTTTCCATTTGTAAGTCCCTGAAAAGAATTCTACAGGAATATCATCATATCCGAAACTGCTGAATTCTTCAAACACTGTTTCCGGTGAACGGGTAATTCCCGCAGTCATCCACCATGAAGGGTGTTCAAATTTTCCTTCCGGTCTAGCATTTTTGCCAAAGAAGAAAAGTAACAGTTCTTTATATTCTCCCTTTAATCTTTTTTCAGCTTCTATCGCAGCTTCTGAAGTATTGTCTAAAGCACAACGCTGCAATGCCAGCTGAATATCAAGATGATGAGGTACGATATTATTATTCTGATAGCTCTCTAATCTTTCCACCAGTGTAACAGGGGAAATCCAGCATGGAGCATGGGTAACCGGGAACAATAGCGGGATTTTATCTCCTGACTTTATTTTTTCATACGCATAAATAGCAAGCTCTTTAAACGCGATTCTGGCAGGGCAATCTGCTCCTACATTTTCAATCGGTCCCAATTTTTTTTGATAATTGGAGTAAGATTCTCTTTCAGCTTCCTCATCTTTGGTTTTATGGTAAATTTTTTCCAGGTTTTTAAGCTGAATCGGATATTTTTCCAGTAAATCCAAACCATAGTTGATAATAGCATTGCATAGTAAAACATTCAGATAGGGAACTTCCCATTTCGCAATTGTTTTACAGGCTTTCAAAAATACGGGTTCTATTAATTTCACAGACTCAGCATTTACATCACCGGCAAAACGGATAAATCCAGCCAAAGCAATATCACAATGATGACTGTACGGATCATCCATGGCCACAGGAAGATAAAACATCAGGTCTTCAAAGTTCTCAAGTACTTTCACCGCATTTTCTTCTGGAGTCAGGGATAGTTTTTCTGAAGCTATTGCCTCCAGCTCCGGTTGTGTTTCTTCAATATATTTTATAAGAAGAGGACGTACATTAGTCAGTATATTATCCGAATAGTGTGAAAGAGCTTCTATCATATTTTCTGAAGCCGGAATATATTTAAGGATAATTTTCGCAGCTTTTGACTGTACGCCATCATCTTTGCTGACAAATGCTGTACTTAGAGCCATTCCCAGCATTTCAGGATCTATTTTCTTTCTCTGAAATATTTTTTCGGTCAGTACCAGACTGGAAACAACCACTGTTTTTACTTCCGAGCTCAGCAGATTCGGAAGGTAATGGGAAAACTCATCATTCTTAAAATCAGGAACTCCCACAATTTTTTTCAAATGTGATAATATGGTATTCACAGCTTTTGACTGTGAGGAGGCCAACCCTGCAAGCAATTCATCCTGCAGCTCAGAAAGTTCTTCTTCAGTTGGTTTTAATGATGTAAATGCATCCATAAACCAGCCCGTGACATTTTTATTAAAATTTCTGTTGGAAGCCAGAAGGCATTCTTTTAAAAATCTTTTTCTTTCAATCTTTTTTTCTGTGATCAGTTTCTGAACGATAGGAAACCATTCTTTACGGAAAGGTAAAGATTTGGAAGGATATTCACATAAGTACCAAAAGTGGGTATTAAGGGTTTCGGGATGACGGTCCAGTTCAGCCGGATAATTACTCAGATGATGTCCCAGCAATTCCGGTTTGGGCTGTACATAGCCTTTTTCTGTCCATCCTAAAATATCTTTATAGTTAAACGCTGTAAATTCAGCTTCTACGGATTCATTGATAAAGTCTGAAAACCATTCTGGGCAGCCCCACTCCAGAATCTGTTCGGTCTGTTCTGCATTACGGAAAAGACTCCAGTAGTTTTTACCGAAATTCTTTTTATCCATACAGACAAATGAAGCAATATCAATAATGGAATGTTGGCTTACAGATCCTGCCGTGTGGTAGGAGTTTTTAGTCATTACAATTTTACTGATTTCCCTGTCCATTTTCTTTATAGAGGGCACCAGGGTTTTCCTTTCTTCAATACTAAGTTCTTTTAGAAAAGGGATAATCTCATGTATCTTTTCCTCATTAAGGATCTCATAAAGTCTTTCTTTCATGCGCTTCTAATTTGATGTATAAATTTGTTTCAGGTTATTCATTTTTTCCATTCTTCCAGCAGTCCGATAATTGTCTTGGTCTGGTTCTGCTTTACCAGTTCATAACAAAAATTGGAGAGCTTTTAACATTAAAAATTGATTTCTCAACAGCTGAAAGAATGGGGATCAGCAGTTTTCTGAAAGCTATATTTCGATTGGTAATCAGGTTGATAAGTTTTAAAAACTTTTCTGTAAGTATCTTTACTATTGTCCATTCAAAACTGACCTTTTTACCGATTGATATTTCTAATCTCTGTTTCTTAAAATCATCCGAAACTGTATTGTTTAATAAGGCTTCAAAAGCCGTACCAGAGAGTGTTTCGTATTTATTAAACAGTCCCAAAGAGAGGAATAAATAATGCATCTGCAGAGAAGATGAATTCAGCTTCATCCAAACATCCGGAAACGCCATTCCTTCCTTGGTATTATATTGATATACAGCACTTGATAAAATTTCATTGCTTTTCATTGAAAAAAAAGAATCTGAAAAACAAAGTCTCTTATATAAAATTTTAAACAGGCCATTATGATAAACACAACGATAAGAATTGAATAAATTGTTCAAAAAAGAGGTATTTTCAAGAAGGTGATTTTCAAAGAATTCGTCGACAAAATAAGCCGGTATTACAACATATCCGGATTTGTCATTGTACTCATTTCCCGCTTTGCAGCAAATCAAAGAAGCCAATACACAAATTGTATTGCGGCTCAGTTTTTTATTATTATATTTTTTTAAAAGAACAGCAACTTCTTTTTTACCTTTTGGTGTAAGCTTTTTAAGAAAAGGAGTAATTTCCTTTATTTTATAGTTTAATTTTTTTATCTCAAAAACACCATCAATAAGCATAAATTCATTCTTATCAGCTAAAATATAAAAAAATGACTGGCAGACAGTAAATTATCCCATTAAAGTGAATTTTTTAACAAAATATTAAGTTAATAAAACAACTGATACCATCACTTTGACAACATAAAAACAATTCCCTGTTTAAAGATATATTAATAAAAAAGTGTCTAAAGACTCTCTACTTTGATATTTACACATTGTTTAGTGTCTTAATTTTAGAATTTATAATACCTTGTGATGAAACCATTATATTGCACAGATACGTTAATTTTATTTAAAATATCAAAATCAGGATGATAATTCATTAAATTTTATACACTTACAAAATAAAAAAAGACTATCTCATGCTTTGAGACAGTCTTCATTTTTAAATTGATCTGTTGTAACTTCAGATTATTTAATAATTCTTCAGACACCAATGCAGAATCTTTGCAATGTTTTTGGCATCATCCACTCCTCTGTGGTGTGTACCTTCTAAAGTCATACCCAATTCACCCAAAGCCCTGTTCATCCCAACACTTTTCCTGATGGTAGGATGAGTTTGTCCGAATAATGTTTTCACATTGATATGGTCATCACTCATAGGATAATCTGTATAGAACCTTCTTGCCTGGTTCTGAAGCATATTCAGATCGTAGTTTCCGTAGCTCGCCCATGTAAGTTCTTCTGAATCATATTCTGCTCTCAGAATATCGAATGCATCATCCAGCATGATTCCTTCATCATCCAGCATATTTTGGGTAAGAGTAGTAAGTTCCGTACAGAACGGACTTACTTTTGAGTATTGGGGCTTTATTAAAATCCCTTCATTTTTGGAGATCTTACCGGTCTTTGCATTCATGATGCATACCCCGATTTCGATGATCTCGCTTTCCTGACCTCTTGGCGGGTAGTTTTCCCAACATGTTGCTTCAAGGTCTACTATTAATATGTTTTCTGTTGTTTTCACTTGTTTAAAATTTAATTGTTAAAGGATGGAAGAGGGAAGTTTTACAGCATGTGATTTACTTCCAGCTCCCAGCTTCAGTCATCCATCCTAATTATTTACAGAATCTTACTTAAAATTCTGGCTGTATTGTAAGCATCATCTGCTCCACTGTGATGGGTGCCTTCAAAGTCCATATTCAGATAGCTCAAGGCTCTTTTAAGCCCTATTTGTTTGTGCAGTCTGAAATGTCTTCTGAATTCATGCATCACATTCATATAGTTTTCTGAAAAAGGGTTTGTTATTCCAAGCCAGTCACACTGTTCTATGATCTGTTCTCCATCAAAGTTTCCGTATCCTGCCCATGTAAGTGGCGCAGAACGGTATTGATCTCTGATCATTTCGCAGGCTTCTTCAAAATAAATTCCTTTTTCTTCTATCAATTGAGGAGTAATTCCGGTCAGTTTTGTACAGAATCTGTTGATTTCTGATCTTTCAGGAATTACATAAATGCTTTGTTTTTGGGAAATTGCTTTTGATGTTAAGTTTAATTTGCAAATCCCTATTTCTATAATATCGACTTTCTGCCCGATGGGAATTCTGTCGTTTTCCCAGCACGTAGCTTCCAGATCAATAATTATGATCTCATTGGTTGTTTTCATGTTATTGTAAAATATACAATGCAAAAAGTAAAATGTATGATGAAGGCTGTTCAATACGCAATGAAATATTATTTTCATTTTTCCTTCCATCAAATCATTACTTATTACTTGTAATTAATTTCTTGGAGCAAATGGTGGTGTCCACTTTTTCCTTTTCATCAATTCTTTGACTTCTTCGTAGGAAACCGGGTAAAAATCGTGGCAGTCTACTCCTACGTCAAAGCTGAGTGCCATCTCATCATCCGGCAATGTCCCGTGTGAATGGCCGTATAACTGCCAGACACCGCGGTGCGAGCCATTCCAGGTACGCATAGCATAGTGGAAAAGAATAATTTTCTGTTTTCCGTTGCTGTTATCTGCTTCATCAATTTTCAGTTCGTGATAATCTCTGATGGAAGCAAACCGCTTGGGATATGTGAGAGCAGCACCTTCGTGATTACCTTTGATGAGATGGATATTACCATTCAATCTATCTAAAATCTCTTTTGTAAAATCTGGTTTCCCAAGGCTCATATCTCCTAAATGGTAGACTGTATCACCGGGTTGAATTTTTTTGTTCCATCTTTTAATGAGTTCTTCATTCATATGATCCAGAGATTCAAAAGGTCTTTCTGAAAATTTTATAATATTTTCATGACCAAAATGATGGTCAGCTGTAAAAAATATATTGGGTTTCATTTTTTTTTTAATTGTTTTTAACTACAACATTCCCACTGTCATTCCAAATACAGTCTGAGAGTCTGTGGAAAAGTGAATAATCTATCTTCATTTTGAAAGAGATTCTTCCTTCGTCAGAATGCCAACTACACGTATATGCAATCTGTGGATTTTATAGTTTTTGTTTAATAAATATTTTTAATTAATTCTTACGAAATGCTTTATAAAAAGCAGTTTCAATTTCTTCCTGATCACGCTCCGTATATCTTCTTGAAAAGTGAATCGGGGCTGCATCTTTCACCTGGCATTCATTCATTATTTTTCCTGATGCAGAAGCAAAACTATGGTAATTGATCTTTGCAAATTCCTGATCTGTATCTTTATAAAAGCTTTCAATATACACGAGATCTGCTCCTCCAAATACAGTTCTTATTTTTTCGTAATTGTTTTCTTCTGCCGCATGATCCATGATGACACCAAGCTTGTATCCGGTATTTCGGGTTAACAAATGAAAGAGATCTGCTGCGTTATAAACAGTTCCTTCAATTTCAATTTCTTTGTCTCCATCATTATTTCCAAAAGCGGTCTTCAACTCGCTGATCCACTTTCCCTTTCTAAAGCCGGAAATATTTTCATTAAATCTTACCGAATCTTTTTCTTTAAACAGATAAGCGATGGAATCTGTTTTGTGATCCAGAATAGCAAAATCAACGTTTACATATTCGTCTTCAAAAAGGAAATCTTGGGTATTAATTAGTTCCACATTCCAATGTGGCGGATGAAGGGCGTAGATATTAATTTCATCTTTTGAAACAATCTCACGAATTTCATATGCAATTGCCTTTTCATCGATCAAATTCCAGGTGTAAGATTTTAACCTTGCTTCAACCTGCTGATGAATATTTTTTGGTCCACAGATCACCACTTTTTCTCCACTTCCGATCTGATACCTGAAAATTCCATCGAAATTTGAAAAATGATCAATATGGGTATGACTGATGAAGATGGCTGATGTAGACTGTACCTCTTTCACAGTCAATAAACTCGCTTCTCCACAATCACACAAATAGTACTTTCCTGAGTTAGGGACTTTGATCAATATACTGATGTCTTCTTTTAAAAGACTTTTTATTTCTGCCTGTAACATAGTTTTTTCTTTTTTTGAACCATAAAAAATATCCATAACGCCTGTCATTCTGAAAGAATCTAACCTCTATTTTTATCTATCGAGATTCCTATCGGAATGACAAACTAGCTGCTTAGTAAAAATCAAAGATTTTTGATACTTATCTTATTTTGATGGTTAAGTTTACACATAAAAAAGTTTCGGTAAAAAATTACCGAAACTACACTTTAAGAGTCATCAACTCTTCTTTTATAAAATCAATTGCTAAAGAATTCAATTTTTTATTGATCCTTTTCTGCTCGTCTTTTTCAATAGCTGTGAAAGCTGCCGGAAAGTCTTTTTGGAAATCCTCTAAAATATCCTGTGAAAAAAGACCAATTACCTTTCCTATCATTTTAGGTTGGAATTCGCCGATTTTGCTTACCACATTATTTAATCTGTTGGCTGTAGCATATTTTTGGATTTCTTCCCAGATCTCCTGAGCTTTATCACTGAAATGAACCTGTTTCTGAACAGTTTTACCTTCTTTTTTAACCATTTTGGACTTTTCGACCCACTTTTCATTCTTATTTTTCAGAATAATTCTTGCACCGTTTCCAAAGTATTTGGTTTTCAAAGTTTTTACAATGGTACCTTCACACATATTGTTCTCCAATTCAGGAAGTCCCAGCCAAGCTGGAATTTTTGAATTGAAAACATTGGGGAATTTCAAAGCGTCCTCAAGAGTTCCCTGGAACAAGATTTTAGCATAGAAAAATCCTGTCTCCTCAAAAATCTGATTGACAACGTCTGTATCCAAATAGGTAATTCCATTCAACTTGATATCGAAAGCGTAAAATTCGTTGTGAGGGGCATATTCAATACCTTTCTGTACCTTCACAGTATCTTTTACGGGTTCCACTTCATTATGTTTGTAGCCGCCACCGAACAATTCACCGTAGATCACTACAGTTTCTACATCCGGGTAAATCGTTTTCACTTTTTGAAACACTTCTATTACATTTTTTTTATAGCGTTCCAACATCTGATGTGCATTGAAAAATTTCTCATCTTTTTCGATGAAAGCAGTTCTCTTCGCAATTTTAATTTCCTTTCCATCGGTAAAGAAAGAGAAATTAGCTCCGTGAACTTTTTCCTGTACTATGAAAACCTCATCCCCAAAACCCTGCATTCTGATCTGTTCGATCACGCGGGCCTGGTAAGCATTTTCTATAGAGTTATATGTTTTGAAAATCATTTTGTTTTAGTTTTTAATCGTTTCTGATTCGTTTTTTTTCATCTGGGTAATATGCCTTTGGGCATGAAGTGACAGAAAATAAATATATTCATATACATTAATTTTCCCCAGTTCATTCACCGTCATTGTTGTTTTATACAAGAAACCTTCACCATTTTCCATTACTTCCAGATATTGTAAACACTGAAGATATTGCTGAGTAATCAGACTTCTGATTTCATCCAGATTCATTTCTCCTTTCGGTTCCATATGTTCCGGTCTTATCCATTCAAAAGCGCCATGTTCACCTACCGTGTCAAAGTTTTCCTTATTGAAACTGTAGTTTTTAATTTCAGATTCAAGGTCAAGATTCAAAGAATTTTTCATTGCTTTCTTGAAACCTTTTTCAATAAGGATTAGCAAGTAAAAATTCGTAAGATAAATATGTTCTAAAATCTGTTGAATCGTCCAACCTCCGTTTGAAGGTTGATAATTCAACGTTTTTTTATCTTTTTTAAACCATCTGTCCACGTCATCAAATGTGAGTTTCAGATGAGTTTTTATATCTTGAATATATCTAAAAATGTCCATTACAGTTTTTTAAAGTTTTTTAAAAGGCTAAGAATATTTTCCTTTCCTACAGGATTCATAGAATGACAATAGAATTTTGGAAGATCAAGATAATTATCCATACAATATTCTATCAGCCATTTGGTGCAGTCATATCCTGTTTTTTCGACAAATTCCTGAGAATCCGGCTCCAAATAGTGTTCATCTGCCAAGTCATGGTCAAAAGAAATCATTTCCGGAAGTCCTTTTTCCAAAATCCTGTTGACAAACTGTTCGTAATTCCGAACGATATGCCAGTCACTTCTGAGGAAAATCTCCTGTTTGGTATAATGATATGCCTCAACCGGATATCTTATATCATCCAGAAATAATAATCTTTTTGTCATTTCCATTGTTTCGTTAATTTATTAGAAGCTTGATACTTAAATATTATAATGCTAAAAACTTCCAGCTTCTGACTTCTTATCTGTTTAAACCATCATATCAGCACAATTGGAACTTGCGAAGGCAAAAGGTTTCGCTTTAAACACATATCCCATTCCCAGAATGTATCCCATTGCATCTTTTAATGCGACATTGGATTTAAAATCGGGGTCGGTATTAATGTCTGCGTGTACCTCCATTTCCACACCATAAGTATCCAACACAGAACAGATCGCGTATGCAATTTCAACGGATTTGTTGACCTCATTCAGCATTCGCTCCTTGATACTGATATTCTGTATTTCTCTTTCTTTTCTGATAAAGGTAAACGCTCCTTTTCCTTCACGAATAAATACTACTGCCGTAGCATAACTGATGGCATCTCCGTACACATGAGAGTCTGATCCTACACATACTTTCAGACGGTGTCCGTTTGCCTGTTCGCGGATGATGGCTTCTTCTACCAGCTGTGTGATAGAGTTGTGGAAAAATTTTCCGTTCATATTCTGCCATGTTTGTTGTTGCGTTTCCATTTTTTCTACATGTTTTAATTCATAAATGATTGTTGATAATTGATAAATGATCACTAGCTGTCATAATTTCTAACTTCTAGTTTCTAATTTCTATTTTTTGCACTCCGAACCGGACTCGAACCGATACCATCAGTTTTGGAGACTGAGATGCTGCCATTACACTATCAGAGTAAACGTTGTTAATTCATCAGGACTCGAACCTAAACTCCAAGAATCAAAATCTTGTGTGCTGCCTATTACACTATGAATCAGTATTTAAATTAATGAGTAATAAGTAATTGGTAATGAGTAATGCCAGAAACCAGTCAGGTATCAATGATTACTCATTGCTCATTACTTATCATTCATGTTTTTGTGGAACAGACAGGAATTGAACCTGTACCTCTAGTTTTTCAGACTAACGTGCAGACCTTCTACACCACTCTTCCGGATTTAATAAATAATGAGTAATTTTCAGATTATAGCATTATTTAGTATTTATGTTTGGTACGGGAAGAGGGATTCGAACCCCCAAAAGCTTGATCCTAAGTCAAGAGTGTCTGCCATTCCACCATTCCCGCGGCATTTATATATAATGAGTAATTTTTGTACAGCTTATTACTTATTGCTCACTATTCATTGCTTATCATATTGTGTTTAGGTTTGAGAAAGCTCTGTCTGTTCATAAATTATGCCTGCTAGTATTTGTAAAGATCTTCTGCGCCTGACAAACCTTTCTCATTTCCTAATGTATTTTGTTTTTTTAAAAAGTAAAAGGCTGTCTATTTTTATTGACTAAAGATCTTCTGCTCTTGACAGACCTTTTCTCTTTTCTTCATTTTTTTTGTGAATGGTAACTGGCCAATTTTTAAAAAAATCTGAACTTTCATGGTATTATATCGATTCAATATTGACCAGCTATTCACATCCAGTACTCTATAAGGGAATCGAACCCTTATTTTCTGCTCGAAAGGCAGGCGTCCTCACCGTTAGACGAATAGAGCTTAACCCCACTGACCAGGAATCGAACCTAAACAACAAGAGTACATTTCCTGCATGCTGCCATTACATTATCAGTGGCTGGTGGAAGTAGTAGGATTCGAACCTACTCAGCAATGAAGCAACAGATTTACAGTCTGCCCCGACTCTCCAACTTCGGCGTACTTCCGGATTTCATGAGTAATTAATTCTTTGTGGAGTAAATAAAGTTTGTCATTATTTTTTTGTTTGATATAAGATCGTCTATGCTCGACAAACTTTTATTTTTTCTCCTGAACTAATCTCATTTTAGTTTATTGAGATGGTTATGGGATTCAAACCCACTCAGTTTACACAACGGTTTTGCAGACCGCCCCGACTCTTCCACTTCGGCGAACCATCAGATTAAAAAATAAAGTCTGTCTTAATTTGTTTGATATAAGAACTTCTGCGCTCGACAAACTTTATTTTTACCTAAAAATTTATAAATGATATCTTCAATTCTAACTGTCTTTGGAGAGATCAGAAAAAGTTTGTCAGTATTTTCTGTGTTTGGCGTAAAGATCTTCTGCTCTCGACAAACTTTTACTTTTTCTCCTGAAACAATTAACAATTAGTTACCTGCGATTTTGGAAAGATTCGAACTTTCAACTTCCGGTTTAACAGGCCGGTGCTCTACCATTGAGCTACAAAATCATTGTAATTCCGGAAGGACTCGAACCTTCAACCTTCGGTGTATCAGACCGATACTCTAACCACTTGAGCTACGAAATCATTTGTATTCCATAAGGGGATCGAACCCTTGTCGTTCGGTAGAAAGCCGAATGCACTTACCACTATGCTAATGGAACAAATTGTCTGGAAAGCAAGATTCGAACTTGCGACCTCCCGCGTCCAAGACGGGTAAACAACCACCGTTATCTTTCCAGTTTTGCAGATTCACTTTAAAATTCTTTTCCGAGAGACAGTCGGAACCGAAATCTTTTATGAATCTTTGCGGTCTATGCGAGAATCGAACTCGCAGTGCCCAAGAGACAGTCGGGCAGGTTAGCCATTACCTCAATAGACCTTTTTGTGATTCCGAGAGGATTGTTCATGAATTTCATACTTTACTTTATGGCATTCACGAATACTTTGTATTTCGAACCTCTAACCCTGGGTTTAGAAAACCCATGCTCTATCCGGTTGAGCTACGGAACCGTTATAGTAATCCCAGAAAGATTTGAACTTTCAACCCCCGGTTTAAAAGACCGGTGCTCTAACCATTTGAGCCATGGGATTTTATATTTTGGGTATCTCCGGGAATCGAACCCTGTTCTCCGGTTCCACAGACCGGCGCTTTACCAAATAAGCTAAAGAAACCATAAAAAAAAGCGCCTCTTTTCGGGAGGCACTTCATATATTTTAACGTAAGAGATCATTAGCTGACCCACGTATATAAGCACCTTTTATCCACAATTCCACTTTCAAGAATACATGCAACACCTGCCGGATCCTGTCCGAATAGTCTTGAATATTGATTGAATATGCTGTGTAACTGTTTCATTTTATTTTGTTTGTTTTAAATTATTTTTAATTGAATCCTGAAAACCTGTTGCTTTCAATTTTCGGTTGCAAAGTAAATATGATTTTTTGGAATCTGCAAATAAATTTCTGATTTAAACTATTGATAATCAATTAGTTATACTCTATTTTCAGAATAGAGAATTTCTGTCCGCAATATTTTGCAGATATCTTAATTACCTAAATGACTGTCTCTCACCGGGTTGCTTATCACTCTATTTTATCGTATTAAAGTTTCATTGTTTATTAAAAATTTTTCATGTTTATAGTTATTTTTTTTCATTCTAAATAATTTCTGACCTAAAAAACAAAAAACGCCTCGGTTTTCCGAGGCGTTTCTGTTGTATTTTGATTAATTTTTTACAAGTTTACAGTAAATAATTTCCAAAGTCAGCACATTTCGCCTCATTCCATATCATCTCATCATACCCGAATAATCCTTTTATAGAAGGACTTTCGCATAGTTCTGCATTGATATGTGCTCTTTGTATTGTCATAATTTTCTGGGGCAAAGATAAATCTTTTTGGTATCATTTTTATAATATTCACAATTTCTGGAAGGTTTTATATACGCAAAGGCGCAAAATAATATCAAAAAATTGTGCTTTAAGGCGCGAGGATTTTATCTCCGATAAAATTTAATACTGCTAATAATATTGTTCCATATAATACAACTAATTAATAAGCCACCCTTGCTGAAAATTTTCAATTTTCTCGCGCCTTAAAAATCATATATTAAATTTATAAAATATTTGCGTCTTTGCGATTTTCCAACAAAAACAGAATTGCTATGTCATCTTTTATTTCAAGAGTTTCTTATTTTTAGGGATCAATTACAATTGATTTGATGAAGCGGAGAATGTTTCTTTTTTTCAAAGAGAAACTTTTCTTTAATTTTTAAATTCTTCAATCTTTAAATATTTAATTCCTGAACATTTTATTTCTTCCTGTCTTGAATCTTGAAATATCTTTCAGAATCACTTCATCATTGGGATTAAAGAATTTCAGTTCATTGACAATTTCTGAACGGGTGGCTACTTTCTCTGCAATTATTTCATAGGCTATGTTTCTGGTTGCTGTATGCAATTTGGGATCTTTTTTGAATTCATATTTCAGAGCCTCCAGATAAGTGATCTTTTTGTGAGCCGGAGTTTTCTGATATAAATGCTGAATTTCAGATTCCAGTTTTTTAACATCAAAAATATTGGCAAAGTAGTTATTCAAACAATTGAATGCATCTTTATCTTCTTCCCAACCTTTCAGCAGTACTTTTTGTGCTTCTTCCGTTTTCTCCATTTTTTTGCGGTATACCAAAGAAGCTTTCACCATTTGATTATTGACGGTATAGTCATCTGCAACCATCTGATAATAGTTGTGGGCATTTTTAAGATCGTTGATCTCTTTATAGAGATCGCCTACTTTTTCTTTCTGCTCCATTTCTTTATAGAGGTCAATGGCTTTTTTGTATTGCTTTGCTTTTTCATAGCAGGTTGCAGCATCGGATTTGTTGTTCAGCTTTTTAAGATAGACTACGGCTGCTTCATTGTAGAATCCACCATTTTCCAGTGTTTTTGCACCTCTGTAATTATCCTGCAGCAAATTCATATAGACTCTGGCTGCTTTTTTATAATCGTTTTCAGCAATATATTTTTCAGCGAGTTCTTCGTATTTGCTTCGTATTCTGTCAAAAAGTGAATTTTCCAGATAGAAACTGCTGCTTCCTCCACCTTTTCTTCCTGCTGAATTTCTGTTGTTTTGTTCTTTATCTTTTAAAGAAGTGATCACGAGAAGGATAATAACGGCTACAATTAAGAAAATAGCCAATGTTCCTACTACACTCCAAAAGCTTTCATGAAATAACTGGGCAACGATTCCGATGACCTTAAATATAGCCAGCAATAGGAATGCTGCCATAAATTTGTCTATAAATTTCTGTTTATTCATCATCATCGGATTTTAAAATGGTTTTATCATCTCTGAACAATCGATAAAGGAGCAGCATCACACAGATTACGAGAACCCATACAAACCAATTGTAGCCAAACATTTTTACTAATGGATAAAATAAGTACACCAGCATCACCACAAGGATTGCTATTAAAATAAATTTTACCCATACAGGTACGTTATCACCACCAAGATTTAATGATTTATTTTTAAATAAAAACAAATACAATCCTACTCCTGCAATCATCAGGATCACCATATACATAATATCTGAAACCGGAGCTTTATTCTCCAATGGAGTTCCTTCCGTTCCCACTGCTTTCACTTTTGATTTGTCAATGGAGGCAGAAGAAGGGTCTACAATATCAAATGTACCGTAAAGTTTTCCCAAGGAATCAGCCATTAAAGCTTTTCTCTTTTTCAGAAGGAATTTTACGACTTCTCCGTTTACAGGTTTTCCTTTGGTATACTGCTTTAGAGAATCTGAAATTTTACGTTTCAGTTTTTCTGTATTTTGTTCAAGATGTTTTGTAATCTTTTGGGTATAAATGGTTTTAAGAGAATCTCTGCTTTGTTTTTCTTTATTCACAAGCTTTCCAATGTCTCTTCCTATTTCACTGACCTCTCTTCCGCCAGCTTTTTTATAATTCTCCTTGTCTTCTTTTGTTTTGGATTCTATGATCCCGGCATGAATAAGTTCTTTGGACAATTCTTTTCTCTCCTGATGATATATAGAATCTATCTTCAGATCAATTTCAGAAATTCCGGACTGGAAAGCAATCATATCAGAAGGTGCTTTTACAGCGTTGTTTGCAATTTTCCCGGAAGAGGCTGTATTTTCTTCCTGATCGGGATTATTTTTATCCGAAGGCAACGCAATCTTTAAGACGATAGCCACGATAATTACTGCCCAGAAAACTCTGCGTAAATTTCTTGTTCTTGCACTGTCGGTTTTACCTCCGGAACCTCCGCCAAATAATCCTTCCAGCCAGGTAAATTTGCCAAAGCCATCTCCTCTGGAAGTTCCCATAACATCCAGAGAAACGCCTAGATCTACTGCTCTTTCAGGATATTTTTCAATGTATTGTAAGTACTTTTCTATTTCTTTTTTATTCCCGGCCATTACTTTTTTAAGGTCAAACGGAAGGTTATTCATCCATTCTTCTTCGGTTTGCTTTGGCTGTAATGCTTCCATCACTTTTTCGTCATCAATTTCAACGGTATAGCTTTCTATTTTTTGAGGAATTGAAACTCCGTTCAGTGGTTTTCTGATGCTTTCGTCTATAATACCGGGCTGTTGAATTAATGAAATCCAGTCGATTTCCTCAGATAGTTTTACCAGGCCGAATTCGGGATGCATAATCAGAAAACGGGAATCAAGCTGCGCCCAGTCTTCCGGATTTATTTTGGGATAAAAAGTAGTATTTTCAGGAATGAAAAGCCTGTTATCTACACACTGAAAGTAAGCATTTCTGCCTATTTCCTGCGGAGCATTGTCAGTAAAAACAAGGAAACAACCATACAGTACATTGGGATTGTCTGCAGGAATTGCATAAGATCTTATCTGGTTTACATTAATTCCAAGCATTTCCATTTCCTGAAGCCATACCACAGGTGAAGAGCCTCTGATCAAAAGCCCCGTTTTGGGATAATTATTTTTCGGGAAAGGTTTTATTCTAAGCTCCATAATCCAAAATCTGTTCTATAAACGGTTTCAAAAACCTGTCGCACATATCGTCCATTGTTCTTACTTTCAACAGGGCATGTTCCGGAAGATAATATTCTGATCCGCCAAATTCAGTATAGGTTGCCAAAGAGAGGAATCCATGAGATGTGGAAGGAAGGAAAAATTCTTCAATACTCTTATTGCTGCTCCGGAAAGTCAGCATTCCCCGTGAATCTGTAATAATTTCGCTTCCGTCGGGGAATGTAAATTTATTTTTATTCTGCTCAGCAAAAATTTTAATCTCGTACTTATTTTTGGAAAAATCCAGTGTGTTTTCTGAAGCACTGTACAATTCATGTCCGGAAATAACCAGATTTTCATATTGATTGATTCCTATTTTGTTGAAATTATTGATAATCTTCAATCCGCTTCCCTTCAGTTTGGCAACTTCCGCTTCGGCCTTTATATTATTTTTTTCAAATTCTTTATCTTTTCCGGTAATAGGTTCCACAGAAATATTTCCATCTCTGTTTATTTTATAGTGGGTAGAATTGTCCGGGTGATGCAGATAAAAACTCCGCCCAAAATAAATCAGTTTGTAGGACTCCGGAATATTCATTCCTGTAAGATTCTGCTCAGAATATTCTCTTGTATTCAGATTAAGCTTTGATATTAATTTTTGATCAGACTGATACTGGCACAGAATAAAGTGCTGCTGTTTGTCTTTTGCAAGGGCAAACTGTCCTTTTGGTTTTATGGAAATATTATCAAACAACACTTCACAGCCATGATGTGTTTTATAGTAATCATAGGAATGTTTGTCGTAATAATTATCAGAAAGATAAGTCTTCAATAATTGCTTTTTTGAACTCAAAATAAAAAATTCTCCTTCATATAAAAACTTAGCGATCTTATTAACAGGGGTTGGGAATAAAATCGGATAATTTTGTGGAAGATCGGTTTTCTTTCCATTGAAGTTCTGAACAGACCGTTTTTGCTGTGGCGGATTGGCCCATAGTTCCTGCAATGGAAGTTTTATTTTCTGAATATGTTTTCTGGCTCCTTTATGATGTTTATAAAAATTAATTTCCCCATCTGATGTTGTAGTCACCAGAAACTTTAGTCTGTCTCTATTCTGAAGAACTACTCGCTGAACTTTTTCATCCTCCATATTCTCCTGATGGGTAATGAAGAAAACTTCAATATCTTTTTCAGTATGTTCCTGGTTAAAAAAACTTTCCAATGCTTCTGACACTTCCAAAACCGGACTTACCTGATTGAGGTTTTCCACCACTTCTTCCACTTTGTTAAGCGCAATCGGAACTCCTGCCTGTCCTAAAGCAAAAACTTTACATTCAGAATGGGCTTTCGGATGTTTGATAACAGCAATTGCAGAGGCAAAAGCCAAAACTTTTGGAGTTCCCCAGTTTCTGAGGGAAGTATCTATCAGGATAATTCTTTCAAAAATATTTTCTTCAGGCGGAATCTCTCTTTGAATGTAAAGAGCTTCATTATTGGCTACCCGATTCATGAATATATCATCTTCATTGGCAAACTCAGAAAGAAGCATCCTGTGAAAATCACCTTTGTTGGTCATATCAGAAATTCCTCCGATAGGCTGTTCTCCGGGAGAAAGGTGGCGCATCGGAATTTTCAGACCACTCCATATTCTTTTGATGAGACTTCCTACCTGAAATGTCTTTGGTTCTTCAATTAATTCTTTGATAAAATCTTTATCAGTATCCGTCGTTGTTTCTTCTTTTATGACCTCATCATCCAGTTCAGGTTCTTCAACCAGTCCCTTCATCGCATCAATGATGGATTGTACTGTAGGAAACTTTTCGTTCAGATTCAATGCGCTTAAATCTTTGTTTAAAACAGAGGGACCAGCATGTTGTTTTTCTGCACTGGAAACAAGCTCATGCGGCCGCTTATAATAGATTCTTATATTTGCTTCAGCATTTACTGAAGATATTCTGTTGTGGCCATTGCTGAATAAAGTCTGCAGCAATACAATTCTGTTTTGCTTCTGCTTATAAACATTAGGAAGTGATTGTATTTTTTCAAGAAATTGAATTTCTTTTTCTGCATTGAAATCAAAATTTCCAATGCTGTAAAACTCAGCGGTGCGTCTCAAAGGGCCGGCAAAATCAATATAACCATCCTGCATCGCATATAAAACCATAAGCAGGGCTCCAAACGGAGGCCATCCCTGTGGTTGAAGTTCTTTGAGAATCTCCATCACATAGGGCCTGTACGCTATCGCTCCCACTCCCGGTACCGAGAGGAGATTGTTGTCATGATACCCGGAATCACCAGGAACATCTTCATCAGTTTTCCATTCCCAAAAGTAATTTTCGTAGGACTGGAAATAGGCCTTTAATTCCATTCTTTTGATTTTTCTGTAAGACGGAATGAGCTTACGGACAATGGGCGGAAATCTATTTCTTTTATTAAAAGGTAATTTCCATTTTCATCCCAAAGTAACCATCCTTCCAGATCTTTATTATATTTCTGCTGTAAAAGTGTGCTTAGGTTTTTAAATTCAAAATCCAACCCGGCCGGCAATAAATGCCTGTCTTTTGTCCAATATGTTTTTCCGGGAAAGCTTAATAATGGAATCCCTATAAACAGGGCTTTATCTCCTAAAATAGTCCATTTTATTTTTTCTAGTTTAAACCTAGGTAATGCAGCGATACTTTCTTTAATATCAGTAATATTACTCAGTAAAGCAATCACCGGCTGCTCTTCATTGCTTTCTTTTACTCTTACCTGAACCTGTTCATGAATTCCAAAATAGTTTTGATTGGAAGGCGGAAAAGTAAGCTGCAATGCCTTGTCTATAGGTATCCAAAGCAATGCTGTCCTCATTTTTTTACTTGGAACCAAAGCCTCTTTCCTGAATAAAAGACCCTCCCGAAGTTCATACAGGATAAAGTCCGGTAACTGTTGTATTTCCGGAGCTTCTACCTGTTCGTCAGTAAAGCCTTTCAGCCAGATTGTTTCTTCATCCACTGCGATCTGAACATTTTTCCAGTCTCTGATAGAGCCCAGAAAGTCTTCATCAGCACGGGGAAGTTCTGCCCAGAATTCTTTTAAACGCTTTGAAGGATTTTCTGCCATAAGCTTTCAATTTCTTGCTGGATATACTGTTTCTGTTCCGGATTTCTGATCCAGTCGCAACGGGTCTGCAGATATCTCAGTTTATCTTTTATTACATTCTGTTCTTCAAAGCTCAGCATTCCGCCATTCCATTTTTCTACAAGAATTGTCACATCTTTCATGACTTCCTCAGGATTGGGTGTTTTGTTGTGCATAGCCTGTGGATGGGAATCTGGGTGCTCGTCTTTTTCTATGGTTCTGTTGATAATTCCTTCCAGAATTTCAATCTGTTCTTCTGTATCCCAGATATGCTTCAACACCCAAAGGTCAGAAAGCACCGCTTCTTTTCTTCCGCAGATCAGGGCACTTGCGGCAATCAGGTTCTGAAGCTTTACGGCTCTACGGTCTGAAATAGCAATTCCTGTATTTCTAAGACTCATAATGGTATTCAGATATACTTCATAAATGGGTTTAAGGTCTATTGTCCGGCATAGGCTCTGGAGCTGCCTGATCTCATCGGCATAAATCTCGGGAACTTCAGTTTCTTCTTGGTTTTCCAGTTTTCTTCCGGCTAAAAGTACCTGTTGTAATAGTTCAGGATTTACATAATCTACATTAATTCTTACCAGAAAACGGTCAAATAATGCATTCAATGCTTCATCTTCCGGAAGAACGTTACTTGCTCCTACAAACATCAGTGCAGGTAAGTGTTTTGTTTCTTTTCCTCTTTTAAAAATCTTCTCGTTAAGTGCCATCAAAAGGGAATTCAGAATAGCAGAGTTCGCATTAAAAATCTCATCCAGGAAGACCATGGAAGCTTCTGGCATCATTCCTTCTGTATTGGTTAGAAGTTCTCCTTCTTTCAGTTTTCTGATATCAAAAGGGCCGAAGATTTCGTTTGGTTCTGTAAAGCGGGTTAATAAATATTCAAAGTTTTTCCCGTCTTTCACTGTTTTTGCCAATGTTCTGACAATAGCTGATTTTGCTGTTCCCGGAGGACCGTACAAAAAGGCATTTTCTCTTGCCAAAAGGCATATTCCCAACAGATCTACGACATCATTTTTGCCTACAAAAGTTTCTTTTACGTAGTTAAGAACTGTATTGAGCTGATTTATATTCTGATTCATTGATTTAAAAAATTAAAATTTCCACCATTTTTTCTTTTGAGGTTTCTCTTCATCTTTACTTTCCGCCTGTTCATTTCTTTTACTGAATGAAAAAGCAAGTCTCTGATAAGGATCTTTGATGTCAAAGTATAATAGAGTTCCATCATCGAGTGTTAGCGCATCCATGATCTTATCTCCATCCTTGACCAGATTTTGTGATACATCCTGTTTATTGAGATGATGTCTGATCAAATCTCTTTCATCCGAAATTCTTGTAATAATATAGGGAGGATCTTTAGTTCCGTCTCCTGTTTTTTCAAGACATTCAAAAATAATCTGAGCGATTGTCATTTCAATATTCTTTCCTTTTTCATCGCCCAGTTCCTTGTACGCAAAACATTTATAAATATGTGCTCTCGGACTTAATAGAATATTGACATTTACATATGGTATAACCTCTTCAAATTTTCCTTCATTGAGTAAATTCTGGATGTTTTCAATATCTTCGGAATAAGGATCATATTCAGGATCATTGATCACCAGTTCACGGCATTTCAGGAAGGTTTCTTTTGTGGGGTCAGTTAAAAATTCAAATACTTTCTCATACGTTTTCATTGTGGTCTTCGGTTATCGTTTTTAGTTCCCGCCAGAATGCATCTTTGTATATTCCGAATTCGGCAGTTATTAGTTTATTAATGAACGGAATTTCCGCCAGTTTATAATCTTTTTTCTCAACAATTCTTTCCAGATATAATTTTCTGTAAGTTTTGTCCTTCAATTCTTCCTTCCAATTTACATTTTTAAGATCGAGATCGTACCCTATTCCTGAATAGTGAAACTGTGTCAGAATATCTTCCAGCATGGCAATCAAAGGATCTTCCGGATCTACAGAGTTTAAAGCAACAATGACCTGTGGTAGAAACCTCAGTGATAAGTCTGCGGATAAGATAGAAGAAACGTCCCGGCTTCCTTTAAATGCGGGAATAAGATTTACAATATTTTTCTCTGTATTTTCTCTGATCAGATAAAGCTGTGCGCTGTGATAGAGAATTTTTGCGGCCCAGACGGCAGTTTCCTTGTTACAAGTAAGTTGGTCGGATAGAAACTCCTGTCTTTCTTTTTCAAATTCTGTTTCAAAATAATCTCCTGCTTCCACCTCTTCCTGAGGGGAAATTTGCTGTAAGCTTGAGAAAAGCGTAATACATTCTTCCTTACGAAGCAAAAAGATCGTGTTTAAAAACGGTGACTTGGTTTCCATGATCTAACAAAAATAAAATTATTTCGTTGAGAATAAAATTTTTGAGGAGAAGATTCGTGTTAAATATGGAATTAAAGGGTGGGAAAACGCAAAGGCGCAAAAGATGATAAATGTTATGCTGTTTTAATGCGCAAGAAAATCTGAGATTTTCAGCATAGATACTTCGCAGTGATTTGCTTTATTAGAATTACAATTCTTCGTATTGAATTTTATCGGAAATAAAATCTTTTGCCTTTGCGTTTTCCAACCTATATGAGATTGCTTCGTCGCTGAAGCTCCTCGCAATGACGGATTAGGCTATGATTTCAATGATATTTTTTTCCGGGTCAAGGATTACGCTTTCATAATATCCATCTCCAGTGGTACGAGGTTCTCCGGCTACTTCACATCCATCTTTTCTCAATGTTTCTGTAAGTTCATCTACTTTTTGTTTACTATCCACAGAGAATGCAAGATGAATGATTCCATACTGTTGAGCTTCATAAGATTTTTCGCTTTCTTTAATATCCGGTCTGGTCATGATTTCAAGACGGCAGCCATTCTCAAAGCTTAAAAAGTAAGACTGAAAATTTTTGACAGGATTATGGTATTTTTCATTGGAAACTGCTCCGAAATATTTCTGGTAAAATGCTCTGGATTTTTCAAGATCTTTAACCCAAATGGCAATATGCTCTATTTTCATTTCTAAAAATTTTATTGTTTTATCACTGCAAAACTAGCCTGACTGATTTCACCACACCTGCTCCGTATTATTCTTTTATTGCTTTGTATTTACCAGATTACGTTTTGAATTATATAAAAGACTCCATATATAATATTATTTAAGGTATTTATTGATAACATCTTATATATTCTGTTGATATAAGATGGCTTCATTGTTTCCATTATCGTAATCATGGAGACAATCTAAAAGTTATTATCTTTGCTCATTCAAAATAACATTATGAGTATTCACATCAGTGCAAAAAAAGGAGAAATTGCTAAAGTAGTATTGCAGCCGGGGGATCCGCTTCGTGCACAGTATATTGCTGAAAATTATTTAGAAAATGCTAAACTGGTAAGCAAAACCAGAGGAATTTTTTATTATACAGGTCTTTATAAAGGCAAAGAGATCACTGTAGGAGCCAGTGGAATGGGTTTCCCAAGTATCGGAATCTATTCTTTTGAGCTGTATACAGAATATGAAGTAGATACGATCATCAGAATCGGGACTTGTGGTGCTTACAATACAGATCTTAAACTTTTTGATATTTTAAATATTGATAAAGCAGCCAGCGAAAGTACTTATGCCAAATATGCATGGGGAATTGAAGATGAAATCCTTTCTCACCAGGGGAATATCTTTACTACCATCAATGAAACAGCTAAAGATTTATCTTTAAATGCTAAAGCAATCAATATCCACAGTAGTGATATTTTCTACAGAAAAGATCCTGCGACTCCGGAAATTGCTACAAAATATAACTGTCCTGCAGTAGAAATGGAAGCCTTCGGTTTATTTGCCAATGCTCAACACTTAGGAAAAAATGCAGCAACTATTCTTACAGTAACGGATATCATTCCGACACACGAAAAAATCTCTGCTGACGAAAGAGAAAAAGCTTTGAATCCAATGATGGAACTGGCTTTGGAATCAGCAATAAAGAATTTGTAAGAAAAGACAATTTTGCTTATAAAAAAAGAGCTTTACTTTATCAGTAGAGCTCTTTTTTATAGTCTGAAAAAATTTCTGGCCGTTTCTGTGGTCTCGTCTGCGACTTCGGAAATGCTTATCTTCTTCAGATGGGCAATCGTTTGTGCTACATAAGGTAAAAAAGAGGGTTCATTGCGCCTGTTCTGCATTCTGGGCATATTTTTCGGCAACATAAAAGGAGCATCCGTTTCAATCATCATTCTGTCAAGAGGTACATATTTGATGACGTCTTCCAGGTGTTTAAATCTTTTTTCATCACTGACTGCGCCTGTGAATCCTAAATAAAATCCTTTTTCCAGATAGAGCTTCGCTTCATCCAATGTCCCCGTAAAGCAATGTACAACAGCTTCAGGTAATTGGGAAAGATATTCATCTGTGATCTCATTAAACCTTTTAAACGCTGATCTTTCATGAAGAAAAAGGGGTTTATTCACATCTATAGCAAGTTCCAGCTGGGCTTTGTAACATTTTTCCTGAATGGGTCTCGGAGAAAAATCACGGTCAAAATCCAATCCGCACTCTCCTACTGAAATCACATGATCTTGTTTTAATAATTTCCTGAGTTCCCCGATACTTTCGCCGTTAAACGATTGGGCATCGTGAGGATGAATTCCCGCTGTCGAAAATAGAATTTCCGGATATTCTTCTACAATCTCAGCAGATTCTTTGCTTCCTCTTACGCTGGTTCCTGTAAGAATCATATGTTCTACACCATCGTCCAACGCGCGGTTGATAATTTCTTCGTGTTCATTATAGAACTGTTTATTGGTCAGATTAATGCCAATATCAATGTATGTGTTCATTGTTTTTAATTTTTATTATACACTATTTTCTTAGGGAGATAAGCGTGATTCGAACACGCAACCATTCTGTGCAGGAATTATTTTTCCATTTAAACTATTATCTCCAATTTACTTTGGGAGTACAGCTTCTCATTGTAAACTGTGTACTCTTGTGAAACGGACGGGAATCGAACACGCAACCTCCGATGTGGCAGTTCAGCGCTCCTCCGTTGAGCTACCGTTTCAATAGTTGGGAGATAAGCAGGAATCGAACCTGCAACTCATTTTAGCAAAATGTATTTTTCCATTATTACTATTATCTCCGTATGGATTTTACCAGGGATTAACTTTATAATTTTTCAATAAAACTCCACTCAGGTAATTCCCTTTTATTCCTTCTATGACAGGATGCAGAATTCTCGCTGCACCATCCACTGAATCCAGCGGCGGAATGTATCCCATCTCAAACTGTTTCTTTCTAAGACTTTCTTTAGCTCCTGTAGAAATCCATCCTACGTCTACGGCACTCATATAGATCTGATCGTTTTCAAATTCTTTTGCAGACGTCAGTGTCATCATATTCAAAGCTGCTTTTGTCATATTGGTATGCGGGTGAAAAACCGTTTTATTCTCGTAGCTGAAAATTCCTTCTGATGAAGTAACATTAATGATAAATTTCTCTTTAAACGCAGAGTTTTTCATCATTGGCTTCAGTTCTTTGATCAGAAAATAAGGAGCTATATGATTGATGAGGTTTACCTCTACCAGTTCATACATAGAAACTTCCTCCAAAGTAGAATTCCAGCTAGTTTTTTCTCTGTTATCCACCGGTTGTCCAAAACGGGTAAGCGCAATCTGAGTTTCTTCATTATGGGCATATTCCAGTTTTGCTGTTTCACTTGAAATTTCCGTCTGATTAGGAATCAGGGTTTGAATATCTTTAAATTCTATCAGTTTTTCTTTCTCACGTTTTATAATCGGAAGATAGTATTCATCAGGATATTTTATGGTTTGAGCTGCATTATTGATCAGAATATCCAGTGTATCAAAATTAAATTTATAGAAGTCTATAAAATCCTGAATCGCCTTCAGATTTCTTAAATCCAGACCATAGATCCATAGTCTGTCTTTCCAGTTATCATAATCTGCCTCCTGCTGCATCAATTCCAGTACCAGTGCCGGAAAACGGGTTGTCAAAACCAAATTGGCCCCATTTCTCAACATCTTCAATGCGGTGGCAAAACCTACCTTCACTCTTCCTCCTGTCAGAATTACGTTTCTTCCTGTAAGATCTGCCGTTTCAAAACGTTTTTCATAGTTTTCTGTGGCACAAACAGGGCATAATCTGGAATAAAAAGAGTGTGCATACTGATAGCTCTGGTTACAGCAGTAGCAGTTTTTCGGAATCTGAAGTTTTGTGAGCCGTACTTCTTCTTTTTCATTATCATAATAAGCAGAAATTCCCGCCAAAGCCTTCTGCATCAATACAGAGTTGGAATTTACAGCCAGATCATGAAACTTCATCTCAGAGTAGTTTTCATAACGGCTTTGTTTTTTGGCGTTCTTATGAATCTTAGTAATCAGTCCTGAAAATATTTTGTTATCAGGGTTCAGGAAAGGATCTTCCTTCAGAGCATTCAAAACCTTGAGACATGTTTCCCATTCTTCGGCTGAAAATTGTTGATCTGATTTGTTCATAGCTTCCGTTTTATATCTGCAAAACTAGAAGTATAATGCGCAATGTTTTTACGCAGTTAAAAGAGGATGAAAAATAGTTTTTATTTTTCCACAGATTTCGCAGATGACACAGATGTTTATGCTGTATTTATTCGTTGATAAATTTTTCGAGAAACCCAATTAATTTTGTTCCTCCATGACTCCAACGGATGCCGTGGCCTTCTTTTTCCCTGATTTCAAAAACCAGTTTATGTTTGTAATGAAAAAAAACATTCCACCAGGTTCTGTTGTCAAGGATATCATGAATTTTCGTCATTACTTTCTCCTGTTTCTGCTGATTGCTTCCTTTGATTTCGCCCCAGAAATCATCATCCATTCTTCCGATATGTTTTTCCCAGGCTCTCTGTGCAATGGTAATTTCACTATTGAAAGGTTCCTGACAAGCATTGATCAGTATTGTATTTAAAGATGGGATCGCACTTTCATCGCGGATGCTTGCGGAGGTTAATCTTTGGCCTAAAATATTCAGCCAATGTTCAAACGAAATTGCTTCCAGAAGTTTTGTTTTCACCTCATCTGCATCATTACTTTCAAGAATATCAATGAATTTTTCAAAGCTTTCTTTTCTGTTAATGATTATTTCTTCATTAAAATAAGGCAGGTGAAGTTCTAAAATATTTTCCTTAAACTTATGAATATTTTTCTCCAGAGTTTCCAGATGTTCTTCTGCTAAAATAGCTTTATACTTGCTTTTCCATGTTTCTGAAAACAGAGAAATATAAGGTTGAAACAGATTCATATTTACTTCGTTTTGATGAGATTAACAGAAAGGCTTTCTTCTGTGATCAAATATCCAATCAAATTAAACCATTCTTTACAGTGATCCAGAATCCAGGCATCTGAAGAAATAACGATTTCTGAACTTTCCGCCAGGAATTTATCGGGATTGTACTGCAGATCACCTTCCCAATTGAGCTGATGCTGTTCTGCAAATTCAAGAATAATCTGTTTTATTCTTCCGCTGTTAGAAACCGGTTTGTCAAAAATCCATACCAGTTTCTGAATCTTATTTTTTTGGTGAAAAGCAGCCACCAATTCCACTGCTCTCTGGGTTTGATTAACTCTTTTATAGGTTCCATGAACACCGGAAAGATCACGGATGCAGCCATCCAGTCCTTCGAAAATATAAGCTTCGGAAAGCAGACTTTCCAGCAGGATCAGGACATTAAAACCGTCAAGGTAAACCGTTTTTCCTTTTAAATCTAAAGCTTCCACGTGTTTCAACCTTCTGTTGTAAAGTTGTAAATCTGATGCTGAAGCTCCCCGCAAAGCTTGTATCTGACGGGTTTTCAATCTATATCTGTTTCCAACCAGTTCAGAAGCTGCTTTTTCCGGGTACTCTCTGGTGAGAAGATACCGCATATCCTCAACAGCCAATTTCAGTTTACTGATCTGCTTCTCTGAACCGAACAGGGGATCATCACCCGTATTTTTTCCGCGGTTTCTGTTACTCATACTCAAAAATAGAATTTTTGATGAATTTTTATGGTAAGAAATATATTTTTATTCGGGATATTAAAACCACCCCGTCAAAATTCTTTGAATTTTCGCCACCCCTCCAAAAGAGGGGAATTATGCCGATTCAAAAGTCCTATTTTGACATCAATATGGAGATTATTAAATAGAAATACATGTGAATACCACTTTCTTTCATTCTATTTCCTGATCTGTTATGTTTTCTACAACAAAAGAGATATTTTGTACAAAGTTTTGATATTTATTAGGAATAAGTTTGCAAAGACTTAAAAAATACCCTTATGAATACACTGAAAAAATTATGTTATCTGTCTGCAGCTGTGCTGTTATCAGCATCTTTCACTGCATGTTCAAGTGATGATAATGAGATTATTATTGAACAGCAGACTCCCTCACAGGTACTATCATCTACTCCATGGGAAACTACCGGAGCTAAGGATAAAAGTGGAAATAGTGTAGCACTTACAGACGCCAGTGTTGCCGGATATGTAGGTTTTGCTTATTTCAAAGCAGACGGAAAGTTTGCTATTTACAATCTTACGGATGTGCTGAGATCAATGGGAACATGGTCTGTAGATGCACAGGGAAAAACAAGAACTATTACCGCATTGAACCCGGATGGGACGACTATTTTCACCCGTGATGTTGAAATTCTTATTTTAAACAGAAATGAATTTACGTACAGAATCCGTCCTAACTCCAGCGATCCGTCTGTATATTATGACATCATCCATACGAGAACTTCTCATGCAGAACCAACTAATGGACAGCTTACATTAGCTTCCACGCCATGGGAAACGACTGGTGCTAAGGATAAGAGCGGAAATAATGTTGCATTAAATGATGCCAGTGTTGCCGGATATGTAGGATATTCTTACTTCAAAGCTAACGGAACTTTTAAAATTTTCGGATTAAATGATGTATTGAGATCTGAAGGTACATGGTCTATTTCTCCGGATGGGAAGAAGAGAACGCTTACCACGCCTACTTTTACACGTGTTGTGGATATTCTGCTTCTGAATGAAACTACATTTACGTACAGAATTACCCCAGATGTAGCTAATCCATCTGTATTTTACGATATTATTCATACTAAGGTCAACCATAAGGAGCCTTTGTAGTGATTATTTTTTTGATAAGAAGGAAGAAACCTGCTCAGTAATGGGCAGGTTTCTTATTTTAAAATGAGAAAGAATATTACATATAATCTTCCCACCATTTTTTCCAGGAGATTGTTCCCAACTGATCTAAATTTACTTTTTCTCCGATCATAGGAAGTGTAATCGGTATATTGTTTTCTTCTGCATGTTTTGTGGCCAGTTCCAAAGGTTCATACCAAATGTGCTGTGCCAGCTTAAATTTGGAATTATGGACAGGAATGAAGTTTTTAGCTTTCAATTCTTTAATTTCTGTGATAAGCTGATCCGGCAACGTGTGAATATACGGCCACTTTTCGTTGTACTGTCCGTTTTCCATGATGGCCAGATCAAACGGTCCGTATTTGTCTCCAATTTCTGTAAAATGATTTCCATAACCGCTGTCACCACCCAAAAACAATTTTTTCGTAGGTGTCTTTAAAACAAAAGAAGTCCAGAGTGAAATATTACGGTTTAGCAATCTTCCGGAAAAGTGTCTTGCCGGAGTGAGCGTGATTCTGAAACCTTCTGCAATGTCTATGCTTTCCCACCAGTTTTTTTCGATGATTTTGTCAAAACTCCAGCCCCAGTATTCAAAATGCTGACCCGTACCCAAACCACAAATGACTTTTCCTACTTTATTCTTTAAATCCTGAACGGTTGTATAATCGAGATGATCCCAATGGTCATGGGAAATAAGCAGAAAGTCAATATCCGGCATATGTTCCGGCTTGTAATAATCAGCTCCCTGAAAAGCTTTTATGGAACCCGGCATTGGGGAAGCATTTCCACTGAAAACGGGATCTATCAGAAATTTTTTACCATCTACCTGTATGAAATAGGAACTGTGCCCGAACCATATCAAAACATTTTCTTCGGGTTGAAGGTTCTCTAGATCCGTTACTACAAATGGAAGTGCAGTTTTGGGTGAAGTATTTTCCACTTTACATAGGGTGTGGAAAAGTACTTTGGTCATGCTTTCTCCTTCTAATAAGGAAGGTGTTGTCAATATATTCTGAAACCTCCCATTAAGATAATTGGGAAGTGTATTGAAATATTCTTTTCTTTTTTCATCGGGAAACTGCCCGAGCTGCTTTTTTAAATTCATTCCCTTATTTTTTACATTCTGAGCCTTTCTTCTTCAAGGTCCAGTCTTGTTAGATAATGTCTTATATATTCTTCGTCAATATTCGGGTTGCGTCTGTTTTCTTCCCGAAGCCAGATTCTTTGCTGTTCAAGGGTTTCAAAATAAATGGCTTTCGCTTCTTCAGATAGCTTATGAATAGAGTCTTCTTTATCTTCCTGTTCCCAGCGGTCCATCAGTTTGCTAAAATATTCATTTTCGCTTCTTCTTTCTTTATAATTTTCATCCAGATACCTGAAGGCTACCTTGCGCATTTCTCTTCTTAAGAAATGTTCAGATTCTTCCTCAGACAAATATCCTCCTCCGGCATCAGATAAATTGAGTTTTTTGATTAAAGCAGGTAAGGTAAGTCCCTGGATAATCAAAGTGGCAAGAATTACAATGAAAGTAATGAAGAGAATAAGATCACGATGTGGGAAAGGCTGTCCGTTTTCCATCACTACAGGAATAGATAACGCTGCTGCAAGAGAAACTACCCCGCGCATTCCCGTCCAGCCCATCAATAATGGAGCTTTCATTCCGGGGTTTCTATCGGCTACATTAATAAAATTCCTCATAATCAATGTTACGAAAACGGCACCAAAAGAAGAAAGCAAACGCACAATAATCAGTACCGCTGTAATCAACAATCCGTAACCGACAGCATCAGACAGACTTATTCCTTCTTTGCTTAAACCTACCATAATTTCCGGCAGATCCAGTCCTATGAGTAAGAATACAATTCCGTTGATCAGAAATACAAAACTTTCCCAGACATTGGAACCTCTTAATCTGGATTGTGAAGTTCTGAAAATCTCATGTCTTCTTACGGAAAGAAATAATCCACCACTTACTACTGCAAGTACTCCTGAAGAGTGAACTTCTTCTGCAGCAATGTACATCACATAGGGAGCAACCAGACTTAGTATAGCATCCATATTGACATCAGTAGGGAATATCTTTTCAATTTCAAGAAATACAAAAGCCAATACAACTCCTATTCCCAACCCTCCGAAAACCATCCATCCAAAGCTAATGGCTGCATCCTGCCATATAAACTGCCCTGTAGCCACCGCCAACATTGCAAACCTGAAGATGATTAGTGAGGAGGCATCATTGAACAAACTTTCACCCTCGAGAACAGTAGATAGATTTTTAGGAACTTTTACAAATTTTAAAATGGCTCCGGCACTTACCGCATCCGGTGGTGATACTATTCCACCCAACACAAAACCTAATGCCAGTGAAAAGCCGGGAATATATGAGTTCGCTACAAAAGCAACAGTGATTGCTGTAAGGAAAACTACAATGAATGCAAAACTGGTAATGATCCGCCTCATTTTCCATATTTCCTTCCAGGATACGGCAAAGGCTGCTTCGTATAAAAGCGGAGGCAGGAAAATAATAAAAATCAGTTCAGGATCTATTTTTAACACCGGCAATCCAGGGATAAAACTAATAAGAAGTCCGGCAATAACCAGTATGATAGGATAGGCTACTTTCAATCGATTGGCCAGCATAATGGCCCCGATAATGACAAGGACCAATCCTAAATAATAAATAAAATTTTCCACCATTGCTTTTTCAATTAATTTTAAATCAAGTCTCTGTTATCGAATAACAAAATTTAAAAGAAAAATAAATATAAGCATAAGATTTTGAGAAGTGAAAATAAATTTAATCGGCTGTAAAATTCTTACCGGATGATTCTTAGTGTAAATAAATCTGATCTTTAGAAAGCCATTTAACCAGTCCCAGCATAATACATCCCAATATTGAACCTAACAGGATCAATACAGCTAAAGTCTTCGCAAACGCTGTCCCATACTTTTTTTTATCGAATGTAAAATCTACTGGATTGATATTATATGCAGTATAAACAGAAGGATTGATGCGCAGGTCTGGTCTGAAATAAATGATTCCCTGAATATATCTTCTCCGCAAAGCTCTGAGATTTACAATATAGCAGCTGTAACCTGCATCCACTCCATCAAAATCTACCTCTGTTACAGAGCCATTGTGTTTTACTTTTAATACATAGATTTTATTTCGGGGGCTAAGATCTACATCATATTCATCGGCAAGGTGATATTTTTCCAGATTATGGTAAAGAATATGATCTGTCGTTCCATTTTTTCTTTCATAATGAACTCCTTTATCATCAACCACAATCCTTTTAACTACTCTTTTTGTGACCGTCTTCTGATAAAGAATAAAACGATATAAACCAAAACCTAAGGCCGGATAGTACAATATTGATACTATAACAAGCATTACAATATTTTTACAAATAATAACCGGTAATACTAATAACACTAAAAACATCACCAATAATAAAAGTACAGCCAATGTTCTGGTTAACCAGGTCATGAACCACCATGGCTTAGAGACTAACGGCAAAAAATCTTTTCTTACATCCTCTTGCATCTGTTCAAGATACGAAAAAAGTTAATAATATAAAAGAGCCACGGTGGCACACCGTGACTCTTTCTACCAAATTGAAAATAAGATATAATTAAATTGAAACTATGAGATTGTATATGTTTTTTCTGTCGTTGTATTGTACGTATCGGAAATGACGTTATCTACAAATCTCCATTCTGCCACGGAACTTCCGGTAGTAAATTTCACATGCAGATACCCTCTTTTATAGAGATTGGCATAATCAAGATCATCAATCAGTAATGAAAATGCCTGAGCCAGTTCTATTGCTTTTGCAGGATCAGATGTGATTCCCAGATATCCTTCTAATCCCGGAGAAGAAACAGAGCTGCAAGCCAGTTCGGTTCCGATAAATTTTCCCTGAGCATCGGTTAATTTTCCTAACCATGCATTATGGGTATCTCCTGCCAATACCACTACATTTTTTCCTGCAAGAACGGAATACAGCTGTTCTCTTTCCATGAAATATCCATCCCAGGCATCTAAATTATAGGGTAAAGTAGTTGTGATTCTGGCAATATCCTGAGGAGTCAATGTCGGATCCTGCTGTTGGTATCTTGTCTTAAGAATAATTAATTGAGTGATCGTATTCTGAAGTGCCTGCATGGTAGCCGGCTGTGCGCTTCCGTGTTGTGCTATTTCTGCCAAAATCTGATTCAGTAACATCAGAAGTTCTGCCGGAACCATCATTTTAGTCATTAAAATCTGCTGTCCAAGTACTTTCCATTTTGCAGTATCTCCATTGATCTGGGAACTCAGCCATGACATCTGTTCGCTTCCGATCAGTTTTCTACTGGTACTCAGGAAATCTGTTTTAAACTGTACCTGATTAAAATTCCCCGTACTATCAAGATAATCGGAATATTCCATCTGCTTATCCCTTGCGATTACCCTTGTATCCATCATATAAAGGGAAACGATATTTCCGAAATTGAAGCTTCTGTAAATTCTCATATCTTTCCCGGTTTTAAGAGGAATATATTCGCTGTACGCCTGAAAAGCAGCCATTTTTCTTGCTTGAAAATCTCCTTCATTAGGCTGATGATTTTCTGCCCCTGTTTTATAGGTATCATTGGCAAACTCGTGATCGTCCCAAACACAGATGAATGGTTTCTTCTGGTGAAGAAGCTGAAGATTTTTATCACCTCTGTACTGCCTGTATCGTTCTCTGTAATCACTGAGGTTAAGAATTTCCTTAGCCGGCTGATGAACCCTTCCTAGCTGATTGGTATAAGGATTTGTTCCATATTGCCCCGGGGCATATTCGTAGATGTAATCTCCAAGGTGTACCACTACGTCAGCTTCAGACTTTGCAATCGCTCCATATACATTGAAAAGTCCTGCAGGAAAGTTTGAACAGGATACCACTGCCATTTTCACTTCTTTTACAGCATCTGATTTCGAAGGTAGAGTAAGGGTTTCCCCTGTTACACTCACTTCTTTCGTTTTGATATTATAGAATCTGTAGTAATATTTGGTATTGGAAGAGATATTCTGTACATCCACCGCTACCGTAAAGTCATTGACTACTGTTGCATTGGCCTGACCTCTTCTTACCACTTCTGAAAAGTTGCTATTTTTACTGATCTCCCATGTAATTTCCGCATCAGTTCCCTTAGAATACCTTGTCCAAATGATAATACCTGTTGCACTTGGATCAAAGCTTGCTACTCCGGATTCAAAGCCTCCGTTTTTAAGATCGTCAGGAGCATTTCCATTTTCAGTAAAATCGTCGCTGCAGCTTTCAATCAAAGGAGCAATAAAAATTCCTCCGGCTGCTAATAGTGAATTTTTAAGAAATCTTCTTCTGTTGAATTGGTTGTTGTTTTCCATCATTACTTTTTTTGCAAAGCAACGGTATCTGTAGAAGAAGGCTGTTAACTGAGTTTTAACTATCCTTTATCGTTTTTTAAACAAATGTTTAATGTTATGCATAGGAAATTTAAAGCTGTAAAATATCTCTTTTCAGAAAAGAAAAATAGAATTTGTTCAAATATTTTCTAAAGCTGTTCTGCTTTTTATTACATTCACGATACTAATAACTATGATAAAATTGCATGACAAAAAAAATTGTTCTTTCACTATTTCTTCTAGTCATAGGATATTTTTTCTATACCCCAATGATAATATCCTTAGCAGCTATAAAAGATCCAGAATCTATTAATTTTAAACCCGATCAAATATTTAAATTAAAGGATATTCCTGAATTAAAAAATTCTCAAAATGTAGTTGTATATATTGTCTTAGCCCATGAAGACAGAAAAAATATAGATTCCACAATCCCGAAATGGAGAGTTTTACAATCTAGTAATTCATCATTAATAGAAAATCTGTTTAATTGTGAATTCAAATATAACAGTGCGGATGTTTCAACAATACAAAGTAAGATGTATGTCTACTCAAACAATACATTAGTTTTTGAAAGTGAGATTTCCCTCGATAAAAACCCAGGACTTCAAAATAAAGTCACAGGCTGGGCAACTCCTGTTGATCATAATAAATTTCTAAATATTATAAGTCAATTTGACAGGTATAATCTCCCGGTTTTGATTATTAAATAAACATTTTAAGAATAAAAAAACCGCTCACATGACGTAAGCGGTTGATTTTCTGTGGTCCCACCTGGGCTCGAACCAGGGACACTGGGATTATCAATCCCTGTCTCTAACCAACTGGGAACATAGGTTTTATAGCTTTAGTATAATCATTGGTCATCACTTGGAACACCTTAAAACGTGCCTTTTATTAAATATATTTCCTTTTTTGGTATGATAAACTTATTTGGTCATGGTTACTTATTCTTTTCAGTATTATAAAGTATCTTCCAACATACCAGGAACAAATGTAAGTATTGTTAATGAGCCTTTGCTCATAAGCAATGCCTATAAATTGCTGTATCCACACTTTTAATTTTGTATATAAATGAGGTTTGAAATAGTAGTCTATCTTGGTTAATACATCAGCATTATAGTACAGCAGTATTCTTTCCACTTTCAAGTTAAATAATTGCTCATTATCTGCCTTATCAAATTCATATACATCATAGCAATACTTTTTACAGCAGTATTCCCCTTTATAAAAAAGCTTAAACTCATGTTTACATTGTTCTTCACCAATCCTAAATTTTACATGCTTATGTATCTCATTTTTCATTTGGTTTACAGGTATAAAAAAACCACCTTATTTATGGTGGCTAAATATTAGTTTTATATTACTCTTAACTCATGAATGAATCCTCTAGTTATTAATCTATTTAAGACTATTTCCTACAACATAAAAAATAGCTCCAAAAACAATGTACATAACTGTTTTAGTGAGCAATATCTTTCTATCATAAATTAATTCAGAAGGATATAGTCTAAAAGCAATAAAAGGGGTTACTAAATACAGGCAGATAATATTGATTATAATAAGTAACAACCAATGTAGATTAACACCCTTATATAAAGGGAATAATGAAATAATAAATCCATTGATGAATACCAGGAAAAGAAGTAATGTGTTTTCATTTAGTTTGCCATTTTCAAGCTCATAGTTAAAAGCCTTATCTGGATTATACTTCTGCATTCTTTTAAATCTTCTAATTGTGTCTTGATAAGTTGCAAATGGTAACTGAAATAAAACAGCTGAAATAATAAATAATAAAGTAGCCATTATTCCTGGTTAAATTTATACTGGTTATCTCCTACTTTCAATGTCATTACAGAACCTGAAATTGTACCACTATTTAGAGAGCTAAAAGTAGCTCCAGATTCATAGGTAAACTTTATTGTACCAGTAGATGAATACGTGTAAGTACCATTATATGGTCCACTATTAATAACCCATTGATTTTGTTGGTTCTTTCCATATCCATATAACTTAAAAGTATTGTTTTCTTTAAACTGGACTTGTACTTTCTCATTATCCCAATTCATAGTGTTATTGGTCATGATTTTAATTTCCATGAAAGAGAACACTCCAGACCATGAAGTATTATCAAGCTTTAATAAGGTAGAATTATTATTGTCATCATTACTGCCACAAGATACTGTTAGTGTTAGTAGGACAATAAGTAATAAAATTGATTTTCTCATAAAATGTAAGTTTTTAAAGTTTAGCAAATATATTAAAGTTATCAATAATGATAACCAAAAATTATCATTATTGACCACTTTTGGCTATTAATATAAAAGAGTGGATAAGAAAGAGTTTCAGATTGCTATTGGTAAGAGAATAAGACAGCTTCGTGAAGAAAAGAAAATATCACAAGTTGAACTTGCTGCATTCTGTAACTTTGAGAAGTCTAATATGAGCAGACTTGAAGCTGGAAATACTAATCCAACGGCTTATACACTCTATATTATTGCTCAAAAGTTAGAAGTTGAAGTTTCTGAACTTCTTAATTTTGAAGTATAAATTAGCTATTAATACCTATCTATTGCTATTTTCAAATCAAAAATTAAATAGAAATTTATAAGTAACTTGGTAAGACAGTACACATATAATTATTATAAAAACTTGTTTTCATCATTGAGACTATAGTAATGATGTTTTGTAATAATCAAATGATCTAATAAAGACAAGTTCAATAGTTCACATGCCTTCTTTAATTTTTCTGTAATATTTATATCTGAACTGCTTGGATTAAGGTTTCCACCTGGATGATTGTGTACCAGGATCAACTGAGTAGCATTGCATTTAAGAGCTACAGCTAAAATAATTCTTATATCAACTACTGAACTATCTATGCCTCCTTTTGAAACATCATAAATTCCTAAAACATAGTTTCCCTTATTCATTAAAATCACCTTACATTCTTCTTGAAATTCAATGATATTAAGGTTCCAATTCTTAATAATTAATTCATAGGCTTCTTTATGATTTGTTATTCTTATTCTCTCCTGATTATTAGTGTTATAACTGACTGATATTTCCATTTTATTCTTTTAAAATTAGATGAAGGTAATTTAAACTAAATTGAAAATCACTATAATCCTTTCCTGGTATTCTACAATTCTCTTGTATTACTATTTAGCTAAGCAAAAAAAACAATAGATTTTCCCTAGATCTATATATTATTTAGGAAATAATATTGTTTTTAATTAAGAGCAGGAAAACATTAAAAAATCCAAATCTTACTAAAAACCATATATGATTCTATAGTAAAATTTGGATATTAAATTGTTAGGACTAAGCAAACTCTATATGTTTTCCATTTCTTGAAAAGGATTCAATATCAGTGGCAAAACTATCGCTTATCTGTTGCTTCACTGTGTTTTCTTTTCCTGGTTCCTGTAGAGAGTATACAAATTTGTGATTAAGAACAATCACTTCTCCTGTATCCTTAACAGTATACTCATAGGGTTCACATTCCTTCTTAATGATACTTCCCTGCATTTGAGTTCCTATCAAAGCCTGACAGGTAAGTTCATCAAATGTTGATGTGATTGAAGCCTTTTTGGATGTAGCATAGAACTGATTTGTAGTTTGGCTCATAACCATTTCAATACCTCCCTGAACTTCTAGTACGTAGAATGTAGAACCATCTTCTTTTTGTCTTTGTTTGTAATTGATAATTGTTACCATTGTTTTTGATTTTTGAGTTAGATAAAGCACCAGGAACAAATGAACTGTAAGCAATAGTACATCAGCTATCACCTTGATTGTATTACTGCCTGCGAATTTTTTTCTCTATTCTTACTGGTGGGGGGATGATCCCATTCCCTGAGGATGGGTGGGGGTCTTTACAGGGGGATTCAGGTGTGAATAAATTTTCAGAGGTAAAAATTTTTCAGATTTTTTTTATGTAAATTTGAATTAAAAGCATTCTTGATGATTGATTTTAACTTCATCTGGGTAGATATAAACTGTCCCAAGTGTAAATATGGCATTCAAATTCAATTGGTTGATATTAAAAATGAATCTGTTATTTATTGTCATAATTGTAAATCCTCCATTCACTTAAAAGATAATGATGCTTCTTCTCATAAAGGAATAAGTGATATTAATAATGCTTTAAATAAATTAAATAAAACCCTAAAAAACTTAGGTAAATAATGTATTACAACCATAATTTAAGAACTGATTTACAGGAATGGAAAAATAGACTTATTAGAGCAGATTTCAACCAATTTAGTAATCAGTTAAAATATTTTTTTGATAGTATTGAAAGCAATAAAGTACTAAAAGCATTACTGTATGAGATAAACACTCTATACAGATTTACAGATGAATATTTTAAAAGCTTACATGATACTCGTAAATACTTTGATCTAGAATTTGAAAATTCTGGACACCAAGCTGCATACTCTTACCAATTAGGAAAGTATTTTTTTAAAGAAATTAAAGGTTTTAGTCTGCACAAATATGCTTACTTTTCTTCTAATCCTAAAGATAGAAGGGAGGCAATAGTAGAGAATATTGTTAGTCCCATTATCTATTATTTTCATGATAAATTAGATAAGTCTAATTCAATAATCTATTTACTTGAAAAGTATAAGAGACGAATTGAATGGTTCACAAAATCAAATCTTACAAACAAGTATAAGAATGCTCAAAAGGAATTTGAGGATATTCTGGAAGAAGATTTGAGACTGTTTTTATTTGACCAAGGAATAGATTATCCTTTTTCCACACCCAAGTCTGCTTCTGGAAGGACTGATATAGTTGGTGCTTTAGATACAGAAGATCCTTTGATAATTGAAATCAAAATACTAGATAAGGAAAAGGGGTATGGATTAAACAGAATAAAGTCTGGATTTCATCAGATTGTTAAATATACAGAAGATTATAGTAAAGATGTAGGCTATTTAGTATTATACAACTTTGATAAAATCAGATATGATTTCAAGTTTAATGAAAGTAATAACATCTTCCCACCTAAATTAATATTTAATAACAAGGTATATTATTTCATTGTAATTGACATGTATGACAGTGAAACAGCTAGTAAACTAGGAGAAATTAAGAGAACAGAAATAACTGAAGAAAGCATAATTAAATAATAAAACAAAAACTTAAATAATAACTATGAAAAGATTTATAACATATTTTGATTTATTAGGATATAGAAATTTTTTAATGAATAATAATTCGGAATTGCATCATAGAGTGATAACTCAAATGTACACACATATTGATAGTGCATTAAATGAAACAGGAAAATATAAACAACTTCCTAATGGGAATTTTGTAAATGATTTAACAAATAAAACTGTGTCTTTTGCAAATTATTCAGATACCATCATACTTTGGACTGAAGGTGATTCACAAGAAGAATTTAATTCAATTCTAAATGCAACATATGAATGTAATTGGAGAATGAATGGTTTTCATTTTCCAGTAAGAGGAGTCTTAATATATGATGAATTATTTGATATGAATTACACAGGTACAGAAGGAGGCTATCATATAAATACATTTTATGGTAAAGGTTTAATTCATGCACATGATAAAGCAGAATCACAACAATGGGCAGGGATGTTCTTAGATAAATCTGTTTTTGATAAGGTTGAAATCGATGATAATATATTAGAGAAATGTATCAATTATACTGTTCCTTTTAAAGCTCATAATTCAGAAGAACTAGCCTTCAGACTAAGACAAGGGGTAAATGAGGAATCTTTTAAAAATTCAAGTATACATACAGAAGAAAACTTTAAAAGACATAATAAATGGGAAGATATTCCAACCTTAAAAGAAAAATTATACAATACTATTGAGTTTCTAAAATTTCTAATTGATAAATAGCTATTAACTCCAGATGAAATTATATAAATATCGAGGTAATTTTAAAAGAGATTTAAAAACATTATCTAAAGGACAAATTTATGCGCCAACATATGATAATTTAAATGATCCTTTTGAATGTATTTTTAATAGAGATGAAGATACAAATGTAATTGAGATCTTCAAACCATACAGTCATAATGTTGAACAAAGCTATAATAATGTTGTAGAACAACTATTTAAATTAGGAATATATTCACTTTCAAAAGATTTTGACAATGAAATTTTATGGGCTCTTTATGCTGATTCTCATAAAGGATTTACTATTGAATATGACATAGAGACATTTGTAACTGATTTTAATTTCAACACAAATATACCTTTGGTCCATAAGGTAAATGTTGACTATAAAGCAGCACCCGCAAAAAGCAATTTATTGTTATCATCCTTGAAAAACCAATTAGACCTTATACCCCTTATTGGCACTAAATCATTACCCTGGAAAATTGAAAATGAGTTTAGATTAGTTTTTGAAATGAATGGCTTAATTAATATTAATCTTAACTCTGTAACATCAATAATATTTGGCTTAAGAACAACTGATGAAAACATTGATAAAACAATGAAGATGTTAAGAGGTCGAGGAATAAAATATTTAAAGATGAAAAAAATGGAAGGTAGTTATAAGTTAACAAAAATTTCAATTGAAGATAAGTTTAAGGATTACAAACGTCCATCTAAAAGATCAATCATAAAAGATATCAATATCCCTAGTGAATATACTTACTTAAAAATAGAAATAAATAAAATAATAAAAAGCATTTTAGACCTTCCGAATATTAAAGGTATTTATAATTTTTATTTTGATAGTGAAACTACAGATCCGGTAATCAAAATTTTTGCTACTACAACCTTTGAAAAGATTCCGTTAAGGTATTTTCAATACAAAGTCATGAACAATAGTATAGAACTAGATAAACAATTTGTATGAAACTTTATATAGACTGGAATGTTTTAAATGGTATTAAAAATGGGAATTTCAAAGAGCTAGAAGAAATTATCAAACAAACTGAAAACTTTATAATTGTATACTCCACATCTCACATTTCTGATATAGCATCAAGTTATTCAGAAGAGAAAGAGAATCCAGAAATCCAATCTGATCTAGAATTTATATCTGAAATTACAAATGATATATGTGTATTTAACAATGGTCATGATATAGTCATTCAACATAATGAACCATTCCATTTATTTGAAAGTGAAATTGAAAGCAGGAATTTGCTAGATGACTTTTCATTTGATAAAATGATAGATACAATTGATGATGATGGAAAAAATCCAGAGCTAGTTGCTCCCTTAAAGACATTATTACAATCTCTTCCTATCAATAATATTTTTAAAGACGCATTTGAAAATCCACAAAGTGCAGAGATGATGGATACGATGTTTCCTGGTTTAAAGGATAATCCTACAATAGAAGGGCTTTTTAATTCAATGGGAAAGATGTTGGAGAACATCAATGAAAAAGAAGGTTATAAAGATTTAAAAAATCCATTTAAGCACTTAAATATTAATCAAGGTAAACTAAATAGTCCTGACAACAACCCTTTTGAAATTTTAAAGGAGACCTATAATAAATTAGGTGTTGATAGCCCATTAGAAAAAGATCATATGGATGATAAACATGCCCCTAAATGGTTTAATGATATAACTACTGCATATATTAATCTTGATATGCATGGATTTCATTCAGATAAAGTTAAAGTTACTGATAAAGAGAAGAACACTTTTAAAAATACCACTCAAGACGCATTTCACACTGCCTTTGCTTCAACATGTGATGTCTATATAACTAATGATAAAAAGAATTATCAAAAAGCCCAGGCTGTCTATAGTCAAAAGAACATCAATACATATGTACTAAAACCTAAGGAGTTTGTTGATTTTTATTATGAAAATCTTGAAAAATCAGATTTTATGACTAGTTGGAACAAGTTTAATCAAGTTGTAAAAACAGGTGAATTCTACGACATTTCTGATAAAAATAATCCTAATGATCTAAACCAAGTTCACTTCTCCAATTTTAATTATTTTGGCTATTTTAATAGAATACATCTCTTTAATTCTGATGAAGATAAAGAGATGTTTAGTTTTATGTTTGGTAAAGAATTACCAACTAACTGTCTAGGAGTATTTTATAAGGAAATTAAATACATGATTAAAACAATAGTTGATCATTTTGGAACTGATAGTAATGATAGGGGATACTTTGATGAATCTGAGATTGACATGAACAATCATTGGTGTGGTAGAATATGGGACTTTGGTGAATTCCAATACAGACTGGTTAAAGACAAAAGATACTTCCAATTCTACTATGACTTTAAATCAAATTCCCCAACAGATCAATAATCAAAGTTAAAATCTACAATCTAACTTTGAATCACTAACTTGATTATATCCTTTGTTTAATCTTCTCTAACATACATTATGAGATTAGTTAAAAAAAAAGAATTTCTAAAGCTTATTCAGGACTCTAAGTCAGAAACTATTAGAATAGAAAATACACATATACATCTTGATGAAATACTAACTATTGATATGGAATGGCAATCCTTCTATTTTGACAAGTGTGTATTTACCGGACAAAGAATAGACTTTTGTATCTTAAAAACAAAGGAGAATCCTTATCAATCCATACAATTTATAAATTGTACAATCTCAAATGACTTATTTATAAAAGATTGTAAATTTCATACAGTTGAATTTAGAGATGTAGAGATTACATCTAGACATTTTCACATAACAACATCTGAAATAGAATCTATATCCATTACTGGAAGCTCAAATAAGGCTAATCAAATTAGTTCCCTAGTACTTAATAATTTAAAAGATACTACTCTCAATCTTGATTTCAGATTAAATAATGTTGGTGAACTTCACATAAATGACTGTTCTTTTAATAAAGTTATTATGAATGGAAATGAAATTAACAAGCTAAACTTTGAAGAAATAGACTGCAGTTCATACTTCCAATTTTGGAAAAACACATTAAAAGAATCTTCCAATGTAAAAAAATCATCATTTGATGAATTCATAGGCAAGAAGTCCACTTATGGAGCAGAATTAAAGTTTGAACAGGTTACATTTAAAAATATATGCCGTTTAGAACTTGTTCCTGAAAAGCCTATTAGTTCATTAAGTTTTAAAGAATGTACCTTTGATAAAAGTGCTTACTTTGATGATAGTCACTTCTACATGCTATCAATTAGAGGTACATTCTTTAAAGATATTGTATCATTTAACTCAACCACTGTAAGTACTATCAAATTTAGAAGTGTTCATTTTGATAAGGTAGCATTTTTTAATGACTTTAAGATCCAATTAAAGACCTTAACAGACCTTGGAACAATTAGAATAATAAAAAATCAACTTTCTAAAACTGATAACAAGATTGATTATCTACAATACAATGCTTTAGAGCAGGAGCTTTTGCTTAAAGATAAAAGAACTAGTGTAAATGATAAGATATTATTAAAGCTTAATAGAAAATCAAACTACTTTGGTAATAATTGGGTAAAGGGTGTTTGGTTTACTTTAAGAATGAGTATTTATGGATTTATAATTCTTTTAATTTGGAATGGCTTTTTAAGTAATAGTGGTTACAGTTATCTAATAAGTTTTAACTCTAAATTGCCTAATGCTTCTTTTCAGGAGGTATTAAGAGAGTGGTTAAAATTTACATTTTCTTTTGATTTGAGGAGTTATAAAAACTATGAATCTCATGGAGTATTGTTATTTATCTTTTTCTTTTTTAAAATATTTATAGGTTATGGTGTATATCAGACTATTGCTGCTTTTAGAAAACACAGTAAATAGTTAAATATCATTAATATTGTTTACATTATTAAATAAATTGTATTTTTGTATTGATGGATACTAATAAACTTCTGATAACTAAATACATACTATATAAGTTTTCCATATGGTATAAAGAAGCCTATGGAGAAAGTGAAAATAATGATTTAAGTATTTTAAAATCATTAAAATTGGTATTTCTACTTGCTACAATTAATTCTAAAAAGCAAAATGAGAACTTATTAGATATGGGGTTTGAGTTTACAGCTATGCCATATGGTCCTGTTGAAAAAGAAATATATGACTCATATAAGGAAGGATTATTAAATGATATCATTGATAAGAATGGATTAAAAATTCATAATCTTCAAGAAATCGTAAATAATAAGGCTCTTCAACAAAAAGATAAGGATTTAATTGATAATAATTTAGGTATATTGAAATCTTATAATTATTATCTAATATCAAAATCTGCCTCATATTTGGTTGATTTAACTCATAAGTTTACTTCTTGGAAAAAGAATTATAAGCTTGCAACTTCTGTAAGTAAATATTCACATGATATACCTAAAATAGATATACAAGAAGATCTTCTTCATTACTCTCTATAAGTATGGTCAACACAATTATAGTAGGAATAGGAGCCTTAAGAAGAACTCTTCCTAGTGATATATCATTTAATCATCACACTTTTTCATATGTACCAATAGAAGACTTTGTAAAAGAATCAATATATAGTATAAACCTATCTATAATAGAAGGAAAATATATTATAGAAGATATAAAAAGTGCATACTCACTAATAACTTCTGAGATTGACCAACTAGAATTTGATTATCCACATCTCCTAAATATAAAAGATCGTTTAGATATTACTAGGAAATGTTTAAGTAAATATCTGAGTTTTTACGAGATGATTAAAAACATTTATGGCTTTCAATTAATTGACTTTACAAATAATGAAAGGCTAAGACAGCGCTATAATAGTGAGCTAAAAATATTGGATTTAAATATTAGGCTCAATATTATAGATAATAATTTTGCATCTAATGCGACTATATTAAAAAAACTATTTGTTATTAAGAATGATCTTGCAAACCTAAACATTTACGGTAATCTTTCTGAAATACATAATGCTTTAGAAGTAAAGGTCAATTTTTTATTATATAAATGGTATTTAAGAACCGCTCAAAAAGAAAACAATATTGAATATAATAGTATTGTTGATTCTTACAAAAGAACTCTGCCAAACAACTTATTTGATGATTGGATAGTAAAGATGCTTAATCATTATGAAATTCTTGAAGAATCTTGGAAAAATTATTTTCATCAGCAATATCAAAACTTAATTAATGTCACTAATAATAACTTAACTTTCTTACAAACTCATGATAAAATAAAATACTTAAAAGATGTTGTTAAAAATGACACTGAGTTATACAGAATTGTAGTTGATCTTAATTCTCGCATTAATCAATTAAACAATTTATCAGAATTAGAAAAGTTATCATATCACTTGTTGTTTAACTATTCTATTAATAATTATTTTTCATGTTTCTGTGATAAGCAATATCAAAAGTTCAAATTTTTAAGAGAATCGAATCATAATAAGATAATTGAAAAAAGTAAAGCTATAGTTGATGATTTGATTGATACATATGAAAATGTTTTAAGTGATACGAAAGGTAAAACCAACAATTTCTTTTTGGATTACAAGATTGCATATTTCTGCATTAGAATTCTAAATGAAGCTTATGAAATATGCATAGATAAATTTCTATTTATAGAAACATTTAATAATGACGTAAACTCTAAAATTAGCTCAATATTAAACAATTATAAAAAAAAGAAAAAATGGTCTTTATTGAATAATAATTATATTTTTAAGTTAGATTATAGGAGCTCAATTAAAAACCATAGTAATCTTAATGTTTATTATGCATCCTCATTTACTCTAGCAAAAGTGAATGATGATGTAGAAAGTAGATTTGAGGAAGTAGATAATTTATACAGAGATTTACAATTGAGATTTACACTTAAGTATGAAATAGAAACAATACATACGTTAAATGAGGATTTTAAAAAAGATAATAAGAGAGTAATAGAAGTTGTTACAATATTCACAGCAATTATCTCTTTTGTTGTAGGTACAGTGGGAGCATATAATTTTCTAAAGTCATTTGAACAATTTCTTTTATTTTTAGTTTGTTATGGTATAACTATCTCAATTTTTGTTTTGCTTATGTACTTTGCTAATAATAAGCTCAATAATTATAAAGAGTCATATGCTTCAAAATCAGTCAAATTATATAAAAATAAAAAGTCATTATTTGAACTTAAATACCCCGTATTTAACTATAGGTTATTTAAAAACAGTATTATAATACTTATTGCATATGGTTGTGCATTCTCTGTTGTTCGTTTATTATTTGATAATTATAATAAGAAGATTGCTGTAGATGAGTCAAAGAAAAATGACAGTATTAGAAAAATTCAAAACTCTCAAAAAGCAAAACTCGATTCTATTATCAATATTCTAAATAAAAAAAATATCGTGACTGAAAATGCAAAGATTGATACTACATCTAAAACAAAAGAAAACTAAGATAGCGGAGTATTCTAATGGATTCAATTGAATTAGCTCAATTAGTCAATACTTAATCTAACAGTTTTTATGATCGAATTAAATACTAAATAAATAGTTTTCACAACCACAATCAATTATTAATTTTTTCCACTTCTTATCTTTTGTTATATATAAATCTCCAGGTTGAACATAACTAAGCATAAAGAAGTCAATTATATCATTAGTAGTAGATTTCAAGTCGCCAATCTCTAACCTTTTAAAATAGAGATCAAGAGTTTTAACTAATAGTTCTATTTTGCTAAAATCCATATTTATAATATCTTTCCCTGTAGCAAGATTAACTATATATGCTAGATACTCCTTTATAAAAACCGTGGAGTCTTTCATTAAATGCTTTTTATTTTCTTTTATTCTTTCTTTTATTTTTAGAGCTTCCTCATTATAAGACATTGAAAGCTTCTCAAAATCTGCATTCATAGAATCTATATAATCTAAAAATTCATCAGTCCTCTCAGGAGCTATAAAATCTCCTTTCTTATATCTAATTAAAAACTGTATGTAATCTTCTAATTCAACTATATTCTTATAGTGATAGAACTGATGTTGCTTAGCAATATGTACAAATGGGGGTTCAAATATCGTTTGAAACTCATCCATTTTATTAAATATCCATCTAGACCTTTCAACATTCTTAACAATCCCTCTATTTTTAATTAACTCATAGTAATTTAGAAATGTTGTTGTAATGAGTGATTGGTTCAAGTCTTTTAGTAAGTTTTCATTTTCAAATAACCCATACCAGATATTTGTATCTAATATTATTTTCATTTATAGAATCTTGTAATAGAATAAAGATAAGTAAAGTATTCAAAATCCACCCCACAAAATGCAGGGTGGCATAACTAACTCAAAAACCAATGATAATTAGAATTATCATTGAGTGTTTTCTGAACCCCTTTAGTAAATTCAAAGGCATTCAAATTCCTGTCAAGGAAGGTATCTATATAACTGCTCTTATTAGCTTGTGTAAAGAGGTTATAGATATTCCAGAGGTTAATCTCTCCATTATCAGCTTTACAAAAGCTATCATCATCATAGTAATCTTTAGCTATTGTATTTAACTGGCTATCATTGAAAGTTAATTGAGGGATATTCAACCTTTGTTTTTCAGCCTTAGATATATGCTGATATAGCCTAGTTTTTCCCAATAATTGAGCAAACTGATGTTCAGTTAAATAATGGTCTGAAAACTCTTTCATTTCTAATATATGTTGCTGTGCATCATACTCTGTTAAAGTACTCATTATTTTACTCTGTAATTCCTGATATGAGCTTACCCTCATATCATCTACAAAGCCATCACTCCAAACACATAAATTACAGCATACTTTGTTCTGGAAGCCAATAAAGAACTTAAATTTTTCAAAAGTCTTTTTATTGTATAAATTCTCCTGATTATAGGCTCTAACTCCACCAACTGTTAATGATAGTTCATTACCATTAATAGAATCATTTATACCAGGAATCCTAACAATGAAAGCCATCCTTTCAAAATATTGGGTTCTTTCATGATCTAATAAATCTTTTGCATTCTTGTAAATAGCATCAGGAGTTCTGCCTTTAATTTGATGAGAAACTCTTATTTCAGGTTGCATAAAAGATTGATGAGAAAACACCTTACTAATACAGTCCTGTGTAATATCAATAAATTCCTGATGAGCAATGGTTTTTTCATTGTCCTTAGAAAATACAGGAATAATGCAATCACTCTTTAGTTGATATAGATTGACTTCTTGAGTGTTTGCTTCAATGAAAGGTTTGTATTCATATGGTTTCTCCTCCATTGGTTTGTTTTCCTGGTGAACTTCAATTCTTTGAAGGGAACTATCAAACTCTTGATAGACTTTATCTTTTTCTGTTTCAGTTGAAACAGCACCAGGAATAGGATAATGATGATTTGAATCATGAGCTGTATCATTATTCATCCTGCTTTCACATAAAGAAATTTCTTTAATATCCTGTGCTGGTCTAAGTTCAAATACTTCTTCTAATGTAGCTGGTCTGACTTTATTGATGATGTCCATTGGTTAAAAAGTTTTGAGGATTGGATAATTTGATTAAGAATGATTTTCTGGCTTCATATTGAGGTCTTAGTTCTTCTTGGTACTCAGAATATTGCTTATAGATGGCCAAAAGTTCTGCAATAGTATTACTGGTATTGATTCTCTTTAGAATATCATTTTTAGAGAAGCAATCTACACCAGGATCAAATGTAATAGGTGTGATAGGGCTTTGATAGCTGGCAGGAGAATCAATACCAGTTGAAACAGTTGCAGTTTTTGCAATTCCAGAATTACACCAGTTCAATATTAATTTACCTGTGTTAGAAGTAATTATAAATTCAGGCTTATTCATAAACAGCCCTGTTCTGTCCTTACTTGCTTTAGCTAAATGGCTTTCATTGACTAGCTCAAAATTTATGGTTAATTCATACTCAAAACCATCTCTGGTAATTTCTTTTGTTCCATGCTTTACTACCTGAGTTTTACCATTACTTCCAACATCTAAAGAATAGTCTATTTTTCTCCTGGTAGTGGTAATGATATGACAACTTGATTGCAGAATTTTATTGATAAATGCCTGATGTCTTGGTGTGACATTAGCCCAGTCTTGAAATCTGCCCCCTAGTTTCTCATGAATATCAAGACATCCACCAGTACCATTCCATTCATGACTTACTGAATCAATGATTATCACTTCAATTCCTGATTTCTCACACAGTTCAATTGCTTGAATATATCTTTCAGGTGAATAAGGTTCTTGTAAATCCAGTACATTGTAGTTTCCTAAGTCTGAATAAAGAGAAGCAGAGGAATTTTCTGTATCTATAACAGCTATTTTGCTCCAATCTTGTGTCATTCCATAGGCTAATAATAAGGCTGATTTGGTCTTTCCAAAGCCTGATGCTCCTGATAATCCTAATCTGAGCTTTACTTGTTGTCTCTGTGATTGTTTTAATTGCATAGTTATAAGGTTTAATTGTTAATATTTTTAATTGATTGTTTAATATTTAAGATGAATAATATTTCTGTTCCTGGTACTTTCAGAAAACAAAAAACCAATCTCATTCTCATAAGATTGGTTTGAAAAACTATATTTTTTCCTGATCAATATATAAGTCTGGGGAAAATATATTGTTTTATAAGATGTACTCAGGTATAGGTTTATAAAGTAAATTCTTCAAATTCGAGTTTTCAAACTCAATATCTTCCAAGTTATAATAACTAACTGATATTTTGTCCTTTGTAGACTGTTTTAGATTTCCATTATACAAAACCTTAATTAATAGTACATAGAAACCATTAAGGTAATGTGGATTCGTTTTATATCTTTTGAAAGTATCATTAAATTGAAAAATGTCTGTACTAAGGAATAACTCTTTTATTCTTAATTGTTCAATTTTGTCTTTCATATTAAGCTTATAAAATAATGTCTCAAATTCAGGAAGAACCTTGGTTGGCAATCTTTGATATTTCTTAGTAATTTCTTTATGTTGCTCTAATAGCTCTACAAAAGGATACCAATCTTTAAATAAGTTAATAATCTCGATTTCTTGAAATGAAACGAAGCCCTTCTCTAGTTCATTAATATTCAATATGGAAGAGAAATAGATGCAAGATTTTAGGTATTTGTAATAAGCTTCTTGTTTGGTAAGCATACCATTACCTAAAATCAGTTCTAATATTCTTCTTTTAATTTTATTTACTTGACTGCTATTTAATCTCTTATTATCCATTAAAGTAATGTGTTCATCAAAGAAATATTTCTCAAAAAAGCTATAAACTTCATAATCTCTGTATGGATGTGAAAGTTCAACTAAGTTCCCCCTCCACTTAAATGGAAGAATATAAGTATTTAATTCAGTATGATATATTTTATCAACAGTATCCTCAAAATCACCTGAAGACAAGTATATCTTATCTAATAATTGTATGCTTTCCAATCTACAATTCAAGAATTGATTACAAATTGATGCCCACAGAATGTAAGCAGACAGGTCTCCACCAAAGAAAGTTCCAGAGAGAAACTTTTCCCCCTTTTCCATAATAAATATTTCTTTAGGAGGGTATAAAAGTCTATTCATTCCAGTTCTATTAGTTTCATTGATTTTCCTTCTTGCCAATGAAGACCTATTATAAAGTTTTTCATAAACCTCATGAAGCTCTTTATACTGATTATTTATATTAGTATAACTTATTGTGTCAGGGTTAGATGTGAAAGATTTACATTCTTGAAAAACATCATAAATAACATCATTATGAAATTCATCATAGGGTAATGAGTTCTTAGATATATCTAATGGTCTAGGAAGAAATATATAAATATCTCCTTTTTTCCTCTGTCTTGCCAAAGACTGAATTACAGCATTAACACCACTTGTAAATACACCTTTATTATTAAAATATTCAATACTTATATCTTTAGGGAATATTATAATATAATTATGGTTTTCTTTTTTAATACTAATTCCTGTTGAAAAGTTTGTACCAATGTTTATCTTTGAAGAATTATATTTTTGGTTAGCTTTTGGATCAAAAGGATCAGAATAACACTTGTTTATCTGATCTTTTAAGGGATGCAATAGCATAGATATAGTTTTATACTTACCAGATAGTGGCTTAGCTAGAAATTTTGTTGTTAATGACTTTGAATAAACCATCATATCAAATGGTTTCTTATTTTTGATTAGCTTCTCTGTAAGTTTTATTAATTCTGCATCTTGATCAACAGTATAACCTGAAAAAAAGTTAATGTGTAATCTGCTTTGTTTTTCTAGAATTCTTATTCTTTTAGCTTCTATAATTTGTATTTTTCTATTGGTAAACTCTGATAAATACTTTATTACTTCTTTTGAAGCTTCATTAAATGTGGCACTTACAATAAATATCTTATGAACTAGATCTTGATAATTCCATAGTTTATATAGATATTCCTCTCTGAAGTTATGAATACTGTCATGTACTTCATCTAGGATTAAAACTAATTTTTTATTAGCTTTTTCACAATACCCCCTCAATTTATTGAAATAACGAGTTTTTTTCATTGCCTGAAATAACTTTGTATCTCCTGGATTTCCTAATAATGCATTTATTGTTAAAACATGAACATCATAGTTTGTTACCTTAAACTCATTAATAAGGTCACTATCTTCAATTAAAAAGAAATTTTCCTCTTTAGATTTTTCTCCAAAGTAAACATCTTGGATATTAAGGAAATTAAAAATTCTACTAGGACTAATTAACTGTGAAATATCCTTAACATATTGGTTGATTAGATTATTGTAAGGTACTGCTACAATAACAAGATAATCATCTGAATTAGCATATTTAGCTAGCATATTAATAACTGAATGAGATTTCCCCTGTCCTACCCCTGCATTAATTACAACAGTATTTTGAGTATCAAATCCTTCATCAAATATTGGTTGAAGTACATCACTAATAAACCCCTCTTCATTAGGCTCAATAATAATTTTTTCATCAACGCTATAATATTTATTAAAATCACTTGGATTTATTTCTTTATACTCAATTGGAATATCCTCGAAATAAGTGTTTGGTAAGCTTGTCTTCATACTCAATATTAACTGTGCTGTAAAAATACTACAACACAGTTAAAGTTATTTTAATTTTGAATTTAATTTATTCATTTGCTCACTAACTTTCTTATTTACAACTTTAGCATAATGCTCCTGAGTAATAGTAATTTTTGAATGACCTAACAGCTCAGAAACTATCTCCATAGGAACATCATTAAAGAGTAATACCGTTGTTGCAAAGGTTCTTCTTGCTAAATGGTGGGTTAATCTTTTCTCAATCCCAACAATATCTGCTATCTCTTTGAGGTAAGCATTAAACTTCTGATTACTGAAACTTGGCAGCACCTTTACTTCATGTGCATTACTGTATTTCTCAATGATGATTTTACTTTTAGTCAATAGAGGAATAGATAAAGTTTGTTGAGTTTTAAGCCTTTTCATATTGATCCATTCATTGCCATCAAAACCGTTTATAATATGAGATTTTTCAAGGTTAGCCATTTCATTATAAGCCAGCCCTGTATAACAACAGAAAATAAACATATCTGTTACTATTTGTAATCTTTCTGATTTAAATTGATACTCTTCAAGCTTCTTTAATTCTTCTGTAGTCAAATAAACTATCTCTTTCTTAACACGCTTTACTTTATACCCCACAAAAGGGTCTCTATCTATAATTCCTTGTGAAATGGCTATTTTAACAACTTTCCTAAACCTTTGAATCATCTTGTTTACTGTTGCAATAGCTAAAGACTTTTCCGTTTTCAAGTAGAATTCATAATCCTGAACAAATTTTAAATCCAAATCTTTAAACTGATAGTCTGCTTTAGTGAATGAATACTTAATAAAACCTTTCAGTAAGTCCCTTGCCTGTTTAAACTTCCAAAGTGTAGCAATTGAATACTCTTTCCCTACAAGCTTCTCAAGTCTGTCATTATGCTCTTTAAAAAGCTCAAGAATAGTTTTGGTTCTGATTGAGACATCTCCCTTGTATTGTAAGTAAATATCTCCTACATCAAAATTTTCTTCATTGACTTGTAGAAATAAAAAAGCCTGATTAATTTCATTCTTAATCAGACCTAATTGTGTATTAATAAAACTGTTTTCTTCATTGGGTGGTTTAGCTTTCTGTAGCCTACTATCCCATTGCTTAGGATTCACAAATAATCCAGTAGAAAACTCTTTTCTATCCTGGTGAAAAGTAATTCTACATTTTATAGGGCACTTACCCTGTTTATTTAGCTTCACTTTTTGCAATAGAAAAAGTATTGATAATTTATTGTTATTCATTGATTTAAGTTTTAGAAAATGGGTCACCAAAAAGTAGAAGTGGGACACCTAATAGGACACCTTTTAAGAAGTATTCTATATATCTGATTATATAGAGCAAATTGAATTGTAGTAATATAAGACAATACTACAACAACCTGAAATAGGGAATAAGGCACAAAAAACCACCTACATTTCTGTAAGTGGCTGATTTTATGTGGTCCCACCTGGGCTCGAACCAGGGACCACCTGATTATGAGTCAGGTGCTCTAACCAACTGAGCTATAGGACCTCAAAACTTGGTTAAATTTTGTGTTTGCAAAAATAGTAAAATTTCTTTCACTACAAAATTTTTTATTACTTTTCTTGGCAAAGTTCTACCAGTACACCGTTTGTAGACTTTGGATGCAGGAAGACAACTAATTTATTATCAGCACCTTCTTTGGGTTCTTCAGAGATAAACTGAAATCCTTCTTTTTTCAGTCTTTTCACTTCTTCCAGAATATTTTCAACCCCAAATGCCAGATGATGGATGCCTTCACCCTTTTTATCGATAAATTTTGAGATCGGACTTTCAGGATTACTGGCTTCCAACAGCTCAATTTTACTTTCTCCTGTTTCATAGAAAGAAGTTACAACCCCTTCCCTTTCTACGGATTCTTTTTTATAGGATTCTTTTCCCAATAATTTGGCAAAAAGCTCATCAGAAACTCCTAAAGACTTTACGGCAATACCAATATGTTCTAGCTTCATAAATACTAATAAATATAATTAAATCGTAAATTTGATACTCCAGTTGAATTTCAAAGTATCAATTCAAACAAAAGTACTAAATTTGCAGAAATTATGGAAAGTAACAGACAAAGAAAAGTAGCACAGATTATTCAGGAAGACTTCGCAGAGCTTTTCCGCAAACAGGCTTCAGAAAGCAAACAGAGTATTTTAGTATCTGTTTCAGATGTAAAAGTAACTGCTGACTTAGGAATTGCTAAGATTTATTTAAGCATTTTCCCACAGGAATTCCGTACCGCTGTGATGAAGGAGATTGAAGAAAACAAAGCTCAATACAGAAACTTCATCGGACAGAAAATGTCAAAACAGGTACGTATCATTCCACAGCTTAACTTCTATCTTGACACCGCTCTGGATGATGTTGAAAAACTGGAAAGAGAATTAAGAGGTGAAGGCGACAATCCTGTTTTATAAATCTTGAAGAATATTGCATTTTACATAGCATCCAGATACCTTTTAGCTAAAAAAGGCAGTACCGCGGTTACGTTTATTACGTGGCTGTCTGTGGGTGCCATGACGGTTGCTGTGACTGCAATGTTCGTCATTATTTCTGTTTTTTCAGGTCTTGAGGATCTGAATAAAGACCTTATTTCCAATCTTCATGCTGACCTTACTTTAAAAAGCGTTTCCGGAAAAACTATTAAGAATCTGGATACCGTCAATAAAGTATTAGGCACCCATAAAGAAGTGAGCAGCTTCTCCCGTGTTATTGAAGAAAAAGTATACATCAGCTTCAACGGAAAAGGAGATATTGCTTATTTAAGAGGCGTTGATTCTGCTTACGTCAAAGTAAACCCGATCAATAAAGATGTTTTCTACGGAACTTATCCGAGCTTCAAATATTCCAATGAAGTATTAATGGAAAACAGTCTGGATAACAGACTTTCAATTCCTGTGGATTCTTCCAACCATTATGCGACAGTCTTTATGCCCAAACCGGGAACAGGGATTATCAATAAAGAAGAAGACATCTATAATAAAAGAGATATTTCAGTAACCGGTGTTTTCCCTGGAAAAGATCAGCTGGACAATTATATTATCTCTCCTATTGAGCTTGCGGAAGAGTTACTTAACCTTCCCAAAAAGTCAGCATACCAGATTGTCATTAAACTAAAAAATCCGGAAAATGCAGATGCTGTAAAACAAAGCCTGCTTTCTTCTCTCGGCAAAAATATTGAGATCAAAACCAAGGAAGAAGAAAATGCTGCTTTCTGGAAAATGATCAACACCGAAAAACTTTTTATCTACCTGATTTTTGCCCTGGTTATCTTCATTACCACCTTTAATCTTGCCGGAGCAATCATTATCCTTCAGCTTGATAAAAAGGAACAGGCAAAATCACTTATTTCACTAGGCTTTCCTTTAAGCCATTTGAGATTAACCTATTTCTACACCGGTCTCCTGATTGTTGTTTCGGGGGTGATTACCGGATTGATTCTTGGAACAGCACTTTGCTACTTCCAGCTTTACACAGGATTCTTCAGAGCTAATGAAGTTCTGCCGTTCCCGGTAAAAATTGTAGGAAAAAATTATCTTATTGTAGCCCTTACAGCTTCCTTGTTCGGAATCACTATTTCATGGTTTTTCTCAAAAATCAGCAAAGAATATATTACTAAAAACTAATCTACTAAGTTTATATATTACATTAAGTTAATATACTTCGGTTTCATTTTTTTGTACCTTTACGCCCCAATTTTAAATAAATGAAACGAATTTTATCTTTTTTACTGTTAAGTATAACATTTATCGGCGGTTTTGCACAAGCTCCCGCAGGATATTATAATCAACCAGCAGGATTAACAGGTGCAACTCTTAAAACAGCTCTTAAAAATATTATCACCAATGGACATGTTGATCATGGATATGGCGGTTTATGGACAGGCTATGCCACTACAGACCGTGATTATTTTTATGAAAATGACGGAACTATTCTGGATATTTATTCTGAAAATCCAAATGGACCGGATCAGTATAATTTCATCCTGGGAACCAATCAATGCGGATCTAACGGCTATGCTAATGAAGGTGACTGCTACAACAGAGAGCACGTAATACCTCAGAGTTTATTCAACAGTGCTTCTCCTATGGTCGCTGATATTCATTTTATCCGTGCTACCGATGGAAAAGTAAACGGAATGAGATCCAACTACCCTTTCGGAGTTGTTGGTGCTACTTCTTTCATCTCTAAAAACGGATCAAAACTAGGTACATCCGTATCACCAGGATACTCAGGTACTGTATTTGAGCCTATTGATGCTTTCAAAGGAGATATTGCCAGAATGTTCCTTTATTTTGTGACAAGATACGAAGACAAACTTTCTAATTTCACTACCGGTGATATGCTTGGAAACACGGCATTCCCGGGGCTACAGCCTTGGGCATTGAATCAATATTTAGCATGGAATGCAATGGATCCTGTATCTGCGGAAGAAATTGCAAGAAACAATGCTTCTTATACTTATCAGGGAAACAGAAACCCTTTCATTGATCACCCTGAATATGTTACTCAAATCTGGGGATCTCCGGTAATTGATAACCAAGCACCTACAGCAGCAACTAACGTTGTTGCCAACAATCCAACTTCAAACTCTATTGCTGTAAGCTGGACAGCCGCTACAGATAATGTAGGAGTAACTTCTTATCAGGTTTACGCTAACGGTGCATTAAAAGCTAATGTTTCCGGTACAACAACATCTACTGTCGTATCAGGATTAGCTCCACTTACTCAATATACTTTCTATGTAATTGCTAAAGATGCTTTCGGAAACTCATCTCCACAAAGTACAACAGCTATAGAAACTACTCTTGACACGCCTGCAGGAGGTGGAAGCTGTGGAACAGAAGATTTTGAAATGATCACCGGTGCAGCGAATACTTATCTGACAGCCAACTGGACGAACAACGGAATTTCATGGACTGCTACAGACGCAAGAGTTGACCAGACCATTAATAATAAAGCCATTACCATCAGAAACGGTACTTTAACAAGTTCAACACTTTCAAGCGGAATCCAGAATTTAACTTTAACAACACAGTTAAAATTCTCAGGAAGTGCAGGATATTTCAATGTTTTTGTAAACGATGTTAATGTAGGAACTATTCCTTACAGTACTGTTGTCACTACAACTACCATTAACAATATCAACGTAAGCGGAAACGTTGTCATTAAGCTGACCAATTCTTCTACTTCCAACAGAGTTGCTCTGGATGACCTTAGCTGGGCATGTTTCGGTACATTAGGAACTGCTGAAACTCAAAAAAGCAAATCAGAATTCACTATCTACCCTAACCCGGTAAAAAACAATGAATTATTTGTAAAAGGAGAAAATCTTAGCAAAATTTCAAAAGCCGATATCTATGACCTTTCCGGAAAATTAATTGAAACAATCGTTAATCCTTTCAAACATTCAAATAAAATTAACCTTAAAGGTGTTGTAAAAGGAACTTACATCCTGAAAACAGATAATTTCTCTACTAAATTTATCGTAGATTAATTCTTAAAAAATATTTCAAACCAAGGCCGGATTTATCCGGTCTTTTTTTTATTTTTGATATATGGATTCCAATAAAAAATTAGGATTGATAGGAAAAAATATTTCCTATTCTTTTTCTAAAAAATTCTTCGAAAATAAGTTCCAAAAGCTCATGCTAAAGAACTTCTCCTATGATATTTTTGATCTGAACGAAATCAATGAAGTGGAAAACCTTTTTGCTTCTCCGGACCTTTTAGGATTCAATGTTACCATTCCCTACAAAGAAAAAATCATTGATTATCTTGATGAATTAAGCGATGAAGCGGAGAAAATAGGTGCCGTAAACTGCGTTCTTATCCAGGATGGCAAAAAAACAGGTTATAATACGGATGCTTACGGATTTGAAAAAACTCTTCTTTTACACAAAACCCCTTCACAGGACAAAGCACTGATCTTAGGAAACGGCGGTGCTGCAAAAGCTGTAAAATATGCTTTAGATAAACAAAATATTCCTTCTGTAACTATTTCCAGAAGGACGGAAATCAATTTTGAAAACCTTGATAAAGAAACCGTTGCGAAACACAAAATAATCATTCAGTGTACCCCGGTAGGCACTTTCCCGAACGTTACAGACTGCCTGAATTTTCCTTTTGACGGGCTTTCTTCTGAACACCTGATCATCGATCTGATTTACAATCCCAACTACACTCAATTCATCATCAATGCCTCTGAAAAAGGAGCAAAGACAGTGAATGGATATTATATGCTTGAACAGCAAGCAGAAAAAGCTTGGGAAATTTGGAATTTTCAAAAAAAATAACATAAATTAGTGCTTTAATTGGCCTTAAAGCTATATTTAAAGGATATAAACGCCACTCACATAAAAGATTTGCTATGACTACAGAAAACAATCTTTCTGAAAACGAAGAAAAGAACAATCCTAACGAAGTATCTCAGGAAACATCAGAAAACACAGTTTCTCATGATGCAAACAGACATGAAGAGGATGAAGAGCACCTGGAAGAACATGAAGAGGTAGAAATTTCCCTTACTGATGCTTTAAAGGAAATGGAAAAAATCATCAACACTCCCAACGCCGGTGAGAATTTCAAAAGATTCAACCTGTTGAGAGAAAAAGCAAGTCACTATATCCATGATGAAGTGGAAGATAAAAAGCACGAATATGTAGAAGCCGGAAATCCTGCTGAAAATTTCAGCTATGAACATCCTTCTCAGAATAAATATTCTGCATTGGTTAATATTTTCAGGGAAAAACATGACAGCTTCCAGAAAGGACAGGAAGAAGAGCAGAAGAAAAACCTTGAACACCGTCAAAGCATTATCGAAAGACTTAAAAATCTATATACCAGTTCTGAACCGGGAATCAATCTTTTTAAATCCATCCGTGAAATTAAAGAAGAATGGTCAAAAGCCGGACAGGTTGCAAAATCTGAATTCAAAATTCTTAACAACAACTACTTCCACCACCTGAACCAATTTTATCAGATGCTGGATCTGAATAAAGAATTTCTGGAGCAGGAATACAGCCACAATCTGGAAAAGAGAGAACATATTATTGCCCGTGCCAAAGAGCTGGAAAATGAACCGGTGATCCAAAAGGCTTTAAATGAACTTCAGTATCTTCATAAGCTTTGGAAGGAAGAAGCTGAGCCTGTTGCAGAGGAATTCCGTGAAAAAACATGGGAAGAATTCAAAGAAATTTCCAACAAAATTCATGAGAGAAAATCTGAGCTTTCTGCTTCTATTGAAAAGGAACAGACCGTAAATCTTGAAAAGAAAAACGAAATCATCGCTGAAATCAAGAAACTGTCTGAGCCATCAGAAACTCCTAATCACAACTACTGGCAAAATGCCATCAAAAGAGTTGAAGATCTGCGTTCTGAATTCTTAAAAACCGGAAGCGTTCCAAGAAAATTATCCAATCAAAACTGGAATGATTTCAAAACAACGCTGAGAGGTTTTAATACAACGAAAAATAACTATTACAAATCGTTGAAAGGTTCACAGCAAGCGAATCTTGAAGAGAAATTAAAACTGATCCAGACGGCACAGGACAATATGAACAATGAAGAATGGGATATTTCAGTTCCATTATTCAAAAAACTACAGGAAGACTGGAAAAAAGTAGGCCACGTTCCAAAGAGCATGACCAACAAAATCTGGGATGAATTCCGTGATGCATGTAATGCGTTCTTCAATAACTACAGAGAGAAAAGCAATACTTCCACCGACAACTGGAAAGAAAATTATAAAAACAAAAAAGTGCTTCTTGATGAATTGAAATTGGTTTCCAATGAAGAAGGCAGTATCGAAAAAATTGAGCAGATCAAAACATCATGGAACAACATCGGTAAAGTTCCGAGAGATAAAATTTCAATCAACTCTGAATTCAACAAGACATTAAGAGAGAAATTGAAAATAAACAAAATCAACGAACTTGAACTGAAAGAAGAAGGTCTATCTGAAAACCAGCTTACTGACAAAGCAAGAAAGATCAAAAACCAGATTTCTGATCTTGAAGGTGAAATTGTAAAACTGGAAAACAACCTTTCTTTCTTCAACAAACCATCAAGGGAAAATCCTCTTTTAAGAGATACTTACAACACCATTGATGAGAAAAAAGCTCATCTGGAAACATTAAAGCAGAATCTCCACAGCATCATCAGCGGAGATTAACAGATAACAAAATAAATAAAGGCGGAGCAAAGCAATTTGTCTTCGCTTTTTCTTTTTATAAATATGAACAACGACGAACTGTATATCAAAAGATGTATTGAGCTGGCTCAGAAAGCTCTTGGCAACACCTATCCCAACCCTCTTGTAGGAAGTGTAATCGTACACAACGGAGAGATCATTGGTGAAGGCTACCATCATAAAGCTGGAGAAAACCATGCTGAGATCAACGCCATCAACTCTGTTAAAAATAAAGATCTTATTGCGGAATCTACCATCTATGTATCCCTGGAGCCCTGTGCACACTACGGAAAAACTCCACCTTGTGCTTTAAAGATTAAAGAATTAGGATTTAAAAAAGTGGTTATTGGTGCGATGGATTCTCATGATAAAGTCAATGGTAAAGGAAAGAAAATTATCCTGGATGCTGGAATTGAAGCCGTTTCAGGAATTCTTGAACAAGAATGTATTGAACTTAATAAAAGGTTTTTCACTTACCATGAAAAGAAAAGACCTTACATTATCCTAAAATGGGCAGAATCCGGTGATGGCTTTTTGGATAAAGACTTTAAACCAACAGCTGTTTCCAACACCTTGGTGAATCAGTTTGTTCATCAGTTAAGAGCTGACGAACATGCTATTCTGGTAGGCACCCAAACTGCCTTAAATGACAACCCAAGTCTTACTGTAAGGAATGTGGAAGGAACAAACCCGGTAAGAATTCTGATCGATTTTGATTTAAAAGTTCCGTCCAATTTCAACATTTATAATAATGAAGCAAGGACATTGGTTTTAAATTCAGTAAAAGAAGACACCGAAGAATCTATTCAATTTATTAAAATCAACAGGAATAATTTCCTGCCTGAACTTATGGAAGCATTGTATAAAGAACAGATACAGTCTGTGATTATAGAAGGGGGCCGTTTTACGCTACAGCAGTTCATCAATGCTGGTCTTTGGGACGAAGCCATTGTCATCAAAAATGAAAATCTGAACCTTGAAAACGGGACAAAAGCACCTGAATTCAATCATACACCCACTGCAATTGAAAATTTCAGAGACAATACAGTTTCTTTCTTCAGACTAAAATAAAAGCACTTTATCACCACTGAATGAAATAATTTCTTTACATTAGTTACACAAAAAAATTACTATGAAAAATTTAAAGAAAGTTTCAAGACAGAGTTTAAAGAAAGTAAACGGAGGAAACGCTCCTGAATGCTGTTCATTCTATCCGCCTTCATTACAGCATTGCTGTGCAACGCCTTCAAGTATGAGCTGCCCACCGCCTTGGGCAGATGGAACATTCCAATGCTAATATTGTTAAATTATATCAATTAATCCAACAAAACTATTATAATGAATAACCTGAAAAAAGTATCCAGAGCCAGTATGAAAACCATTAAAGGAGGGATTTTTGTAACATGTATACTCCCTAATGGACAACCTACAAGATGCAGAGACAAATGCCCTCAGGATTTTTGCGGTCCAACAAGCTATATGTGTCTGATTCCAATGGACCTTTGTGGAGATGTGATGTAACAGTATAATTTTACATTCAAAAATATATAAGCCGTCAAATTCTGACGGCTTAATTTATGATCATGATGCAGAATACTAAAGCATTTAATATTTTTGCATAATTAAAGCCGGAATACACAATGACGTTTGAATACAAAACCATAGAAAAACCCATAGAAAATACTCTTTTAAAGGAAAAAGGAAGCAAGTTTATAGGATTTGCGTTCCCGGTAACCAATGAAAAGGAATTAAAGAATGCGCTGGAAAAAATAAGGGAAGAACATCCGAAAGCTACTCACCACTGTTATGCTTTCAGAATGGGATTAAATGGTGAGAACTACCGTGCCAATGATGATGGCGAGCCTTCCGGAAGTGCCGGATTACCTATTTACAATCAGCTGCTAGCAAATGAGGTCACCAATATTCTCGTAATTGTAGTCCGTTATTATGGAGGAACCAAACTAGGGGTTTCGGGATTGGTAAAAGCTTATAAGGAATCTGCAAAGATTACATTGGAAGAAGCTAAAATCATTACCCGTGAACTGGAAACGGAAATAGAGATTCAGTTTAATTTTAATCAGCAGAATACAATATTCACTCTGCTTTCAAAATTTGATGCCAAGGTTTTGAATTTTGATGCCAACGAAAACTGTATTCTTACTGCCTCACTGAAGCTTGCACAAAAAGAAAACATCTCGGAAAAACTCTCCGAGATGCAATATGTTTCATTTGAATTTAATGATTAATCCCTTCTTCCACCAAGAAGTAATGATCCCCAGTAAAGAAGTTGTGCCAGAGATCCTAAGGCTGCTACCACATAAGTTCTTGCTGCCCATTTCAGGCTGTCCTGCACTCCTACAAATTCCTCTGCAGTTACAGTTCCTGTATCTTTAAGCCATTTCATAGCTCTGTTACTTGCATCATACTCCACAGGAAGTGTTACAAAAGCAAAAAGTGTTGTCACAGCAAACATAGCAACTCCAATGGCAAGAACTGTTGTATTTCCATTGGGATTTTCCATCGTTCTTGATGCTGCCATTACCGCGATACCCGCTATAATGACAAATTGCATCAGATTGGAACTTATATTAACAATAGGAACCAGTTTTGAACGTAAATTCAACATAGAGTATCCTACGGCATGCTGTACTGCGTGTCCGCATTCATGCGCTGCTACTGCGGCTGCGGCTGCGTTTCTCTGCATGTAAACCCCTTCAGAAAGGTTCACTGTTTTATCTGCCGGATTATAGTGGTCCGTCAACTGCCCGGGAACAGATATTACCTGAACATCATTGATCCCGTTATCCCTCAACATTTTTTCCGCTACTTCTTTCCCCGAAAGGCCGTTTCGAAGGTGCACATTGGAATAATATTCAAATTTTGATTTCAACCTGGAAGAAACCCACCAGCTCACCAACATTGAAATACCAATAATGATATAATAACCCGCCATTTTATATAGATTTTGTGTTTAATTTTTATCCATAATGATGTAAAAACTGTGCCAAAGTATAAGATATTATTATTTATATTTGTCCTTAAATTACCATCAAAAGTTATGTCTAAGGTTTCAATTATTGAAGTAAAAACAGCCGGTCAACTAAAGCAATTCGTAAAATTTCCGATGGATCTGTACAAAAATAATCCGTACTATGTTCCATCCTTTATCAAAGACGAAATAAAAATATGGGATGCAAATGAAAATCCGGCATTCCTCTATTCCGAATCCAAGCAATTTCTGGCAGTAAAAGACAGTAAAGTAGTGGGAAGAATCGCAGTAATTATAAACCACAAGGAGGAAAAAGAATTAGACATCAAAAAAGTACGCTTTGGCTGGATAGATTTCATCGATGACATTGAGGTTTCTAAAGCATTGATTCAGACTGCCATTGATTATGCCAAAGAACATAACATCAATAAGATTGAAGGGCCTATGGGATTCACCAATCTTGACAAAGCCGGTATGCTGACAATGGGATTTGATAAACTGGCAACAATGATTGGAATTTACAATCATGCCTATTACCCTAAACATCTTGAAAATCTTGGATTAACCAAAGAAAAAGAATGGGTAGAATATGAGATGAATTTCCCGAAAATACTTCCTGAAAAAGTAGAAAAATTCAGTGGACTGATTGCTCAGAAATACAAACTCAGCGTTCTTAAATTCAAATCAAAGGAAGAAATCCTCCCGTATGTAGAACCTATGTTTAAGCTGCTGGATGAAACTTATAAGCATCTTTCTACTTATACTCCAATTTCTGAGGAACAGATCAAAACATACAAAGAGAAATATTTCCCGTTCATTGATAAAAATTATGTGATCTGCGTAGTGGATGAAAATCAGCAGCTGGTTTCTTTCGCAATTACGATGCCTTCTTATTCTAAAGCTTTACAAAAGTCAAAAGGAAAATTATTTCCTTTCGGATGGTGGCATTTCCTACAAGCAGGCAAAAAGAATGACAGAGCCAATTTTTACCTTATCGGGATTCACCCTGAATATCAAAGACGTGGCGTAACGGCAATTATCTTCAAAGAAATTTTTGTACGATTTACCAGTATGGGAATCAATTTCGCAGAAACTAATCCTGAACTTGAAGAAAATAAAAGTGTGCAGCTCCTATGGCAGGATTATAATCCGGTAAACCATAAGAGAAGAAGAACCTATTCAATGGAAGTGAATAAATGATACTGTATTTATAGAATGTAAAAAGTACTTTAAACTCTAAACTTTGAACTTTATGAAACCACAACTTATCATTTTCGCTATTTTAATTGCCGGATTTATCAGTTATAACTTCTTTTTTCAATCGCAGGATGATAGGACGAATACCGTCATCAATATCCTTTTTGCCAGTATTCTTTTTGGATACATCTCTTTTATGGCATATTCTGTTCTAAGAAAAATGAAGAAATAAAATATAAAGCCAATTTTTATTAAATCTGCATTTCATTCAGTTAAAATATATCCAATACGTAGGATGAGCTATATTTTTGGGGAGCTGCTACAAAAAAAGGGGAAAAACACATTAAGAAAAACAATCACCAAAAGCTAATTTTTATTGATTCTAAATTACCGATTTAACTCATTTTCATACGACATTTAAGCTGATAAATTTCATGCTTTCTTGTTTATTCGCTAAATTTGCAAATTGAGATAATAATGCAAAAATGAATTTACCTGAAAGTTATATTCCAATCCTTATCCAGGCTGGTGTAGCAGTAGGATTTGTAGCTGTTTCTTTGCTTGGGGCACATTTCTTGGGACCACAGCAGAAAAAAGGAAACTCTGTAAAAAACCAAAGCTGGGAATGTGGAGTTCCTGCAGAAGGAAATGCTAGAACACCGTTTTCTATCAAGTACTTCCTGACCGCGGTATTGTTCGTACTATTCGATATTGAAATCGTATTCTTTTATCCTTACGCAGTAAACTTTAGAGAATTCGGCATGGAGGGATTCCTTGCTGTACTTACGTTCGTTGCGATATTCTTCGTAGCGTTTTTCTATGTTTGGAAACGCGGTGCGCTGGATTGGGATAAATAAATTTTAACATTAAAAGATTGAATTTATTTAAGTAATTTAAAGATTGTGAAGGTCTTATTTTTTAATCTTTAAATATTTTAATCTTTAAATATTTACTAAAAATGTCAGATAAAAAACCAGTAATAAGAACAGATGCACCTGCTCCCGAAGGATATGAAGGAGAAGGGTTTTTCGCAACAAAACTGAGCAGTGTAATCGGGATGGCAAGAAAGTTTTCACTTTGGCCGTTACCTTTTGCTACCTCTTGTTGCGGTATTGAGTTTATGGCTACCCTAAACCCAACGTATGATGCGTCAAGATTTGGTATGGAAAGAAACTCTTTCTCTCCAAGACAAGCAGATATGCTGATGGTTTGTGGAACTATATCAAAGAAATTAGGACCAGTCCTGAAAGAAGTTTATACCCAGATGGCAGAGCCGAAATGGGTAGTAGCAGTTGGAGCTTGTGCTTCCAGCGGTGGTATTTTTGATACATATTCTGTACTTCAGGGGATCGATAAGATTATTCCGGTGGATGTTTATGTTCCTGGGTGCCCTCCAAGACCTGAACAGATCATTGAAGGAGTAATGCAGGTACAGGCTCTTGCAGAAAGTGAAAGCATCAGAAGAAGAGATATGCCTGAATATCAGAAATTATTAGATTCTTACAACATAAGCAACTAAACGGAAATGACGAACGAATTTGTATTAGAAGCAATCACAAGAGAATTTCCGGAATCTGTCATTTCAAGCTCAGAACCTTACGGAATGCTGACGATTGAGGTGAAGAAAGAAGATAGTAAGAAAATCATTCACTACCTTAAAGATTCGTCTTTGGAATTTAATTTCCTTACGGATATCTGTGGTATTCATTACCCTGAATTCCCTGAAAAGGAAATAGGCGTTGTATACCATTTGCATAATATGATGGCCAATTTCAGATTACGTCTGAAAATATTCATGTCCAGAGAAAATATCGAAGTAGATTCTCTTACTGAGCTCTATGCCGGAGCTAACTGGATGGAAAGAGAAACGTATGATTTCTATGGGATTAAATTTAAAGGACACCCGGATCTTAGACCTATTTTGAATATGGAAGATCTTGGATACCACCCAATGTTGAAAGAATATCGCCTTGAAGACGGTACGAGAACCGATAAGGACGATAATATGTTCGGAAGATAAAAAATATAAATGATTACTGATGGTTGATTCATTATCAATTATCCTTTATCAATTATCAATTATATATTATGAAAGATAACTCATTATCTAATATACTAAACCAGTACGAAAGTAAGGAACAGATTGACGGACAATTGTATACCCTCAATTTAGGACCTACCCACCCTGCTACTCACGGGATTTTCCAGAATATCTTAACGATGGACGGGGAGAGAATTCTTCACGCTGAGCAAACGGTAGGATACATCCACAGAGCATTTGAGAAAATTTCTGAAAGAAGAAACTACTCTCAGATCACTACCCTTACTGACCGTATGAATTACTGTTCTGCACCCATCAACAACTTAGGTTGGCACATGACAGTAGAGAAACTGATTGGCGTTGAAGTTCCAAAACGTGTAGACTATATGCGTGTTATCTTAATGGAATTAGCAAGAATCGGTGACCACCTGATCTGTAACGGAGTAACCGGAATGGACTCAGGAGCGATTACAGGGCTTACTTACATGTTCATCGAAAGAGAGCGTATTTATGATATGTACGAGCAGATCTGTGGAGCAAGGATGACAACCAATATGGGAAGAATCGGAGGTTTTGAAAGAGATTTCACTCCTAAGTTTCATGAGTTATTACAGGATTTCTTAAAGACTTTCCCGGCAAGATTCAAAGAATTCGGTACTTTATTAGAAAGAAACAGAATTTTTATGGACAGAACCATCGGTACAGGAGCTATTTCTGCCGAAAGAGCATTAAGCTATGGTTTCACAGGTCCAAATTTACGTGCAGCAGGAGTAGATTATGATGTAAGAGTTGCACAGCCTTATTCTTCCTATGAAGATTTCGACTTCATTATTCCTGTAGGAACTTCAGGAGATACTTACGACCGTTTCATGGTTCGTCAACAGGAAATCTGGGAATCATTAAAAATCATCAAACAAGCATACGAAAATCTTCCGGAAGGACCATTCCACGCGGATGTTCCTGACTTCTATCTTCCTGAAAAGGCAGATGTATATCAGAAAATGGAAGCATTGATCTACCATTTTAAAATTGTAATGGGAGAAACTGATGTACCGAAAGGAGAAGTTTACCACGCTGTAGAAGGTGGAAACGGAGAATTAGGATTTTATCTTGTAAGTGATGGAGGAAGAAGCCCTTACAGACTTCACTTCAGAAGACCATGTTTCATCTACTATCAGGCATATCCTGAAATGATTACAGGTTCTGTAATTTCAGATGCCATTGTAACGATGTGTAGTATGAATATTATTGCGGGAGAATTAGACGCATAACTGGAATTATAAATTTTGAATTATAAATTATAAATTGATTTTAGACCGTTATTCATTTAGAATTTAAAATCTAAAATCTAAAATTTCAAAAATGAGCGAAACAATAGCTTTTAAACCGGAAAGTTTAGCACAGGTACATAAAATTATCGCAAGATATCCTGAAGGAAGACAAAAATCAGCTCTTCTTCCTGTACTTCACTTAGCACAGAAAGAATTCGGAGGATGGTTAGATGTTCCTGTGATGGATTATGTTGCCGAACTATTAAGTATCCAGCCGATTGAAGTATATGAGGTGGCTACTTTCTATACCATGTTTAATATGAAGCCGGTAGGTAAATATGTTTTGGAAGTTTGCAGAACAGGGCCTTGTATGGTTTGTGGAAGTGAAAAAATCCTTGACCATATCAGAACAAAACTGAATATTAAGGATGGAGAAACTACTGAAGACGGCATGTTTACATTAAAGCCTGCTGAATGTCTTGGAGCATGCGGATATGCACCAATGCTGCAGTTAGGAAAATTCTTTCATGAAAATTTAACAATAGAGAAAGTAGACGAAATCCTTGAACTTTGCAGACAGGGACAACTTGCTTTAGACTAATAAAGATTTTGAATCCCGGATTTAAAATCAGTTAATTTTTAAAATAATTATAAAAAGCTAACGGCCACAAACCAATAGCTAAAAGCATAATAAACAATGAGTAAAAAACTTTTACTTAAAGACGCACATATAGAAGGTATTCGCTACTTTGAAACGTACCGTAAACAGGGAGGTTATACAGCAGCTGAAAAAGCCTTGAAGATGACTCCTGACGAAATTCTTGAAGAAGTAAAAGCTTCAGGATTAAGAGGACGTGGTGGAGCTGGATTCCCAACAGGAATGAAATGGAGCTTTTTGGCAAAGCCTGAAGGCGTTCCAAGACACCTTGTTGTCAATGCGGATGAATCTGAGCCTGGAACATTCAAGGACAGATATCTGATGGAGTTCCTTCCTCATTTATTGATCGAGGGAATGCTAATTTCTTCTTACTGTTTAGGTTCTAATGTTTCTTATATCTACATCCGTGGAGAATATTCATGGATTCCTGATATCCTTGAAGAAGCTATTGAAGAAGCCAAAGCAGCAGGATTTTTAGGTAAAAACATCCTGGGAACAGGTTTCGATTGTGAAATTTATGTTCAGAGAGGTGGTGGAGCATACATCTGTGGTGAAGAAACTGCATTGCTTGAATCCCTTGAAGGAAAAAGAGGTAACCCAAGATTAAAACCGCCATTCCCGGCTGTAAAAGGACTTTGGGAAAGACCAACAGTAGTAAATAACGTTGAATCTATTGCAGCAATTGTTCCAATCATTGATATAACAGGTGCTGAGTATGCTAAAATCGGAGTGGGAAGATCTACAGGTACGAAATTAATTTCTGCTTGTGGAAACATCAACAAACCGGGGGTATACGAAATCGATATGACTATTACCGTAGAAGAATTCATCTATTCTGATGAATATTGCGGCGGTATTAAAGACGGAAAAAAATTAAAGGCTTGTATTCCCGGCGGAAGTTCTGTTCCTATCGTTCCTGCTAATTTGTTGCTGAGAACAGTGAATGGAGAGCCAAGATATATGAACTATGAATCATTGGCAGATGGTGGTTTCGCTACCGGAACAATGATGGGTTCAGGAGGTTTCATCGTATTGGATGAAGACCAGTGTATTGTAGACCACACGATGACTTTAGCAAGATTCTACAATCACGAAAGCTGCGGACAATGTACTCCTTGCCGTGAAGGAACGGGATGGATGTACAAGATTTTAAAGAAAATCGAGAAAGGAGAAGGAAAGATGGAGGATATCGATCTACTTTGGGATATCCAGAGAAAAATCGAAGGAAACACGATTTGCCCATTGGGTGATGCAGCAGCTTGGCCGGTTGCAGCAGCAATCCGTCATTTCAGAGATGAATTTGAGTGGCATGTGAAAAACCCAGAATTGTCTCAGACACAAAATTATGGATTAGCACATTATGCAGATCCTATTCCGGCTGTTGAAAAGAATGCATAGGTAAAATGAAAAAATTATTGGTTGTCGGCTTAATGATGTCGAATTTTGTATTTGCACAGAATAAGAAAACAGATACTGCAAGTTATAACAGATCCGTTGAAGAGGATTTGTCATATGTAGCGAGTGAGAAACAGCAAATTAAAGCTGAAAAAAAAGAAAAGCCATTACCATTAAGCAAAAAAGGTCAGGTTTTCGTATTTTATGGATGGAACAGAGCGGCTTATAGCAATTCTGATATTCATTTTACCGGAAACGGATACGATTTTCAACTGAATAATGTAAGGGCACAAGACAGACCTACAAAATTTGGAATTGTCTATTTTGATCCAAGCTGGTTTACTGTAACACAGTATAATTTCAGAATAGGATATTTTATTAAAGACAATTTAGCGCTGGTACTTGGGATAGACCATATGAAATATGTAATGGACCAGAACCAGACTGTGGGCTTCAAAGGACATATTTCAGATCCTGAATATGCAGCAATGGTTCAAAACGGACAGGTAAATCTTGCAGATGAGAAGTTCCTTACTTTCGAACATACAGATGGACTTAATTATGAAAACTTAGGTCTTGAGAAATACAAAAACCTTGTTCATAAGAAGAATATAGATTTAGTATGGTCTTATGGAGCTGGAATCGGATTTATGTTTCCGAAAAGTAATGTAAAACTTTTTGGAAATGAAAGAAGTGACCGTTTTCACGTTGCAGGTATGGGAACCGATATCAGATCCAGTCTTAACTTAGTTTTCTGGAAAAACTGGATGCTGAGACTAGAAGGAAAAGCAGGTTATATTAATATGTGGGATATTAAAACTACATTGAATAACAAACCTGATAAAGCACGCCAGGACTTTGTTTTCGGACAGGTTCTAGGAGGAATTGGATATACATTTAATACTAAGAAATATAAATAACAAAGCCTATTGCTTAACGCATAAAGCTTAAAGCATATCATATGAGCGAAGAAGTTAAAAAATTCAAAATAACTATAGACGGACAGACTACTGAAGTGATGCCTGGTACTTCCATTCTGGAAGCAGCAAGACAAATCGGTGGAAAATCTGTACCTCCCGCTATGTGCTACTACAGCAAGCTAGAGACCAGTGGAGGGAGATGTAGAACATGTCTTGTAGAAGTTTCTAAAGGGTCTGAAGCAGATCCTCGTCCTATGCCGAAATTGGTAGCAAGCTGCAGAACGAATGTAATGGATGGGATGGAAGTAAAAAACCTTACTTCTGAGAAAGCTCAGGAGGGAAGAAAAGCGGTTACAGAGTTCTTATTGGTAAACCACCCGCTGGACTGCCCTATCTGTGACCAGGCAGGAGAATGTCATCTTCAGGACTTAGGATATGAGCATGGTGTAGACAGTACAAGAACAGAATTTGAAAGAAATACTTACGAAGCTGATGATCTTGGACCGAACATCAAATTGAATATGAACCGTTGTATTCTTTGTGCAAGATGTGTATTGACAGCAAACCAGCTTACAGAAACAAGAGAACACGGTATTCTTTTCAGAGGAGATCACGCTGAAATTTCAACCTATTTAAATAAAGCTTTAGACAATGACTTCATCGGAAATGTTATCGACGTTTGTCCGGTAGGAGCATTAACAGACAGAACAGCTCGTTTTGCAAGCAGAGTATGGTTTACAAAACCAATGAACGCTTCTTGTAAATGTGATAAGTGTTCAGGAAAAGCTGTAGTATGGATGAAAGGTGACGAAATCGTAAGAGTAACTGCAAGAAAAGACCAATGGGGTGAAGTAGAAGAATTCATCTGTGATACATGCCGTTTCGAAAGAAAAGCATTATCAGACTGGAACATCGAAGGTCCTAGACATATCGACAGACACTCTGTAATTTCATTGAACCACTACGAAAAACCTAAGGATGAGCTAAGAGTTTTAGACAATCCTATGGCTAAAGAAATCAGTGAAAAAGACGAAAAATAAAATAGTTGGATGCTAGAAGCCGGAAGCTGGAAGTTTTAATAATAAACCTACAATCCACTTTTAACTTCAATCGTTTTAAAAAATATAAAAAAATTTGGTAATGTGATGAAGAGTTGATGCCGCGAGGTGATAAACTTCCAGCTTCCAGCTCCCATCTTCAAACATTTAAAATAAAAAATGGATTTACTTACATTTAAACTTATACTTGTACTAGCACTTTTCCTGCTATCACTGACGATTGCAGCCTACTCTACCTGGGCAGAAAGAAAAGTAGCCTCTATCATGCAGGATAGAATTGGTCCCAACAGAGCCGGACCTTTCGGATTACTGCAGCCTCTTGCTGATGGTGGAAAGTTTTTCTTCAAAGAAGACTTTACGCCGGCCAATGCAGAAAGATTCCTTTTCGTATTAGGACCTGCTTTGGTAATGTTTATTTCATTGATTACAGGAGCTGTTATTCCTTGGGGTAAAAGTTTAAATATTGCAGGTACTTCTTTTGATCTTCAGGTAGCTAACATTGATGTTGGTGTACTTTTCATCATCGGAATGGCTTCAATTGGGGTTTACGGAATTATGATCGGAGGTTGGGCTTCAAACAACAAATATTCATTACTAGGTGCTATCCGTGCTTCTTCTCAGATGATTTCTTACGAATTGGCAATGGGATTAGCACTTCTTTCTATCATTATGATGACAGGAAGTTTAGACTTAAAAGAAATCACAGAAAGCCAGACTGCTGGGAAATTATGGGGTGTAATTCCTTGGGTTTCCGGGTTGAACTGGAATATTTTCTACCAGCCGATCGCTTTCCTTGTTTTCTTCGTAGCAGCATTGGCTGAAACCAACAGACACCCATTCGATTTACCTGAGTGTGAATCTGAATTGGTAACAGGATACTCTACAGAATACTCTTCCATGAAATTAGGTTTATATATGTTCGGGGAATATGTGAACATGTTTATCTCTAACGCTTTCATGGTAGTTCTTTTCTTCGGAGGTTACAACTATCCTGGTATTGAATGGGTAACTCAGAACTGGGGTGAGAACACTGCAGGAATCTTAAGTATCGTAGCATTCTTAACGAAGACTGTAATCGGAATTCTGATCTTCATGTGGATCAGATGGACACTTCCAAGATTCAGATACGACCAGTTAATGCACTTGGGATGGAAAACATTAATCCCGATGGCATTGGTAAACCTATTAATTACAGGAGCTGTAATTTTAGCATTTGCAAACTAAGAAAATTTGAAAATGAGCTGATTTGAAAATTTGATTATGAAATCAAAGCTTTATCTTTAGCCTATCATATTCAATAATCAATATTAAATAATTAAGATAACAGACAAGATTAGTCTAAAATCTGGTGTCTAACATCTAATATCTATAATTAAATGAAACTTACAAACAGATCAAAAGTTGTTTCCAATAAAGAAATGACCCTTGCTGAAAAAATCTACCTTCCTGCTATCTTTACAGGGATGGGGATTACATTTAAGCATGCTGTAAGAACCGTGATAAAGGGTGCTCCCGCAGTATATTCGTATCCGGAAGTACAGAAGCCAAGAACAACCATCTGGAGAGGCCAGCACGTTCTGAAAAGAGACGAAGAAGGCAGAGAAAGATGTACAGCTTGCGGACTTTGTGCGGTAGCTTGTCCTGCAGAAGCCATTACGATGACTGCTGCTGAAAGAACAAAAGAGGAAAAAGGTCTTTACAGAGAAGAAAAGTACGCTTCAGTATATGAAATTAATATGCTAAGATGTATTTTCTGCGGAATGTGTGAAGAAGCCTGTCCTAAATCTGCCATCTATCTTACTGATAGACTAGTAGATGTGGAAACGAACAGAGGTTCTTTCATTTACGGAAAAGATAAACTAGTTGAAAAAATAAATGAAAGGATTGATATCACGACAAGACAATCCGAGAAACAAAAAAATGCGGTAAAATAATGGATCAGTTTTTATTTTTCTTGGTGGCGTTTTTAGCAGTGGCAAGTGCAGTTTATTTTGTATTTGCAAGAAATCCTCTCTATGCTATTTTGTCATTGATTGTTACAATGTTTTCAATTGCAGGAATGTACATTCTTTTAAATGCACAGTTCCTGGCAATTATCCAGATTATAGTGTACGCAGGTGCCATCATGGTACTTTTCCTTTACATCCTGATGATGCTTAATCTTAATAAAGGAGACGAAAGTAAGAAGAACAATACTTTAAAGTTTGTTGGAGTTTTTACAGCAGGTCTTCTTTTAGTAGGTGTACTAGGAGTTTTCAGAGGTGTACAGGACAAACACATTGTTGTTGAAAATGTAGACAGAGGTATTGGTCTTACAAAAAATCTGGGTAGACTTTTGTTTAATGAATATGTTTTACCGTTTGAGCTTGCTTCCATCCTAATTTTGGCAGGTATTGTAGGCGCGGTATTAATCGGTAAAAAAGATTTATAAAATTATGGGAGAAGTAAATACATTTATACAAAGCATCCCTTTGGACTACTTCATCATTCTTTCATCAGTATTGTTCTGTTTGGGAGTAATGGGAGTATTGCTTAGAAAAAATGCTATTGTGATTCTGGGCTGTGTAGAGCTTATGCTGAATTCTGTAAACCTTTTATTGGCAGCTTTTTCAGCGTATAAAGGCAACGGCGACGGACAGCTTTTAGTTTTCTTCATTATGGTTGTGGCTGCTGCTGAAGTAGCAGTAGGTCTGGCAATTATTGCTATGCTGTATAGAAATACCCGTTCTGTAGATGTGAGTATATTTAATAAATTAAGAGGATAAGAATGGAGAATCTAGTATATGCAATAGTACTTTTACCACTTTTAGGGTTTCTTATTAACGGTTTATTCGGGAAAAATCTTCCAAAAATATTGGTTGGATCTTTGGCTACGGCAATGGTTTTCGGATCATTCTGTATCGCTGTAAGTCTTTTTATGAATTTCAATTCTGAAAGCCAGCCTGTAATCGTAAAAGCTTTTGAATGGTTTAGAGTCAATGGAGTTCAAATCAATTTTGGATTCCAGATTGATCAGCTTTCTTTAATGATGGTGATGATCATTACGGGTATCGGTTCACTGATCCACTTATACTCTATCGGATATATGAGTCATGACAAAGGATTCTATAAGTTCTTTACTTATCTGAACCTTTTCATCTTTTCTATGTTACTTTTGGTAATGGGAAGCAACTACCTTATCTTATTCATCGGATGGGAAGGTGTAGGTCTTTGTTCTTACCTGTTGATCGGATTCTGGTACACTAACGAAGAATACGGTAAAGCAGCAAGAAAAGCTTTCATTATGAACAGAATTGGTGACCTTGCGTTATTGATCGGTATTTTCATGATTGCTTCTCAGACCAATGCTGTAGATTATCTTTCTGTAGCAGAAAACGCTTCAAAATTTGAATTGGACGGAACAGTGATTATCTTTATCACAGCGAGTTTATTTATCGGTGCTACCGGTAAATCTGCTCAGGTTCCATTATATACATGGTTACCGGATGCGATGGCCGGGCCTACTCCTGTATCAGCGTTGATCCACGCGGCAACGATGGTAACGGCAGGGATCTATTTGGTAGTAAGATCAAACTTCTTATTTACTTTGGCACCTACAGTACAGGGAGGAATTTTATTCATCGGATTCTTAACGGCTGCTTTGGCAGGATTCTATGCACTTCGTCAGAACGACATCAAAAAAGTATTAGCTTACTCTACCGTTTCACAGCTTGGATTTATGTTCATTGCTTTAGGTCTAGGAGCGTATACAACAGCGATGTTCCACGTAATGACACACGCATTCTTTAAGGCTTTATTATTCCTGGGTGCAGGTTCTGTAATCCATGCAATGAGCAACGAACAGGATATGCGTTTCATGGGAGGTCTTAAAAAATATATTCCTCTTACCCACGCTACATTCCTTATCGGAACATTAGCCATCTCAGGTTTCCCTTTACTATCAGGGATGATCTCTAAAGACGAAATTTTAGTCGCAGCTTTCGCTAAAAACCCTGTTTACTGGGTAATATTATTTGCATTAGCGGCAATGACTGCAACCTATATGTTCAGACTGTATTATTTGACATTCCACGGAGAGTTCAGAGGTACTGAAGAGCAGAAACACCACTTACATGAAAGCCCGTCAAATATGACATTACCATTGATCGTATTGGCTATTCTTTCTGTAATCGGAGGTTTCATCAATCTGCCACACTTCATCGGTCACGGACATTATGCCAAACTGATGGAATGGTTAAAGCCAGTTCTTACGGAACAAAGCTACAGCCAGATGGAAGCTACTCTTTCAGGAGTAGATTTCAATACTGAAATGATCTTATTAGCAGCAACAATCCTTATGTTCTTCTCTGTATGGTTTATCGTTAGAAACACCTACGTGAAGAAGAAAAAAATGGCTGTTGCAGAAGAAAGCTATACCGGATGGGAAAAGCTTTCTGCTAAAAAATTATACGTTGACGAACTTTACAACGCATTGATTGTAAAAACTGTTGAAGGATTAGGACGCGGAGGAAAGATGTTTGATAAGGGTATCTTAGACCGTTTTGTAAACTTTGTAGGTGATGGTGCTGAAGACAGCGGAAAAGCTATGAAGCGTGTTCAAAACGGAAATGTAGAGACGTATATTCTTATCATGTCTTTAGCTGTGGGAATTATATTAATTGTTAACTTTTTATTACAATAATAATGTCTTGTTTATTATTAACATTATTACTATTACCTCTAGTAGGTTCGGGATTAGTTTTTGCGTGGAAGAGTAATTCCAGCAAATATTTGGCACTGGGAATTGCATTGGTACAAATGCTTCTTACATTTTATATACTTTCGGATTTCGATTTTACTCCGACGGTAGATAGTGTATTGCAGCATGAGATCAATTATCCTTGGTCACAATTTATGAAGAGTTCTCTTCACTTCGGTATCGATGGGATGAGTATGCTTCTTTTATTATTGACCAACATTCTGGCTCCAATTATTATTTTATCATCTTTCAACGAAAATGTAAACTACAGAAATACATTCTACGGATTGATTCTGCTGATGCAGTTCGGGCTTGTAGGAGTATTCACTTCTTTAGACGGATTGCTGTTCTACATTTTCTGGGAAGTAACTTTGATTCCAATTTGGTTCATTGCCGGACTTTGGGGACAAGAGAATAAGAGGTTCGAATTCACTACGAAATTCTTCGTATATACATTCGTTGGATCATTATTTATGTTAGCCGGATTGATATATGTGTACAACCACTCAGCATCATTCGCTTTAACAGATCTATACAATGCACAACTGAACGAAGTACAACAGACTGTGGTATTCTGGTTTATTTTCTTTGCATTTGCAGTGAAATTACCGGTATTCCCTTTCCATACATGGCAGCCTGATACCTATACCTACTCTCCTACTCAAGGATCAATGTTGTTATCAGGGATCATGCTTAAAATGGCAGTATATGGTGTATTGCGTTATTTACTTCCAATCACTCCGCTTCCGATAGCAGGAATTTCAGGGCAGATTGTGATCATTCTTGCAATTGTAGGTATTGTTCACGGAGCATTGATTGCTATTATCCAGACGGACATGAAGAGAATCATTGCGTATTCATCTTTCTCTCACGTAGGATTGATGGTGGCAGGAATCTTCGCTTCTGCAGTAGTTACGCTAAGAGGAACTTTCAATGTAGAAGGAGCTGAAGGAGCATTGGTACAGACTTTCGCTCACGGTATCAACGTGGTAGGATTATTCTACTGTTGTGATATTTTATACAAGAGATTTAAATCAAGAGACATCAGACAAATGGGTGGTTTAGCTAAAGTAGCGCCTAAGTTTGCTGTATTGTTCTTGATCATTATATTAGGTTCAATGGGAGTTCCATTAACTAATGGATTCATTGGAGAATTTATTTTGTTGAAATCTGTTTATGATTTTAATGGGACAGCAGCAGTAATTGCTGGTCTTACGGTAATTCTTTGTGCGGTGTATTTATTGAGATTCTACGGAAAAGCAATGTTTGGAGAAGGAGATGAAGCCGTTTTAAGTACAGCAAAAGATTTGTCAGGAGTAGAATTTTCTGTATTGGCAAGTTTAGCGGTTTTTGTGATCTTACTAGGTATTTTCCCACAACCGGTAATCGACATGGTGAGTAGTTCAGTGAAGTTTATCTACATGGCGATGGCTAACTAAAAAATTAAAAGATTTAAAAATTAAAAAATTAAGAGATTAGAGAGCATAAAGATAAAAGACGAAGAGATTAGGGATGGGAACTTTTGAACCCGGAACTTTAAACTCAAAACCTTAAACTTTAAACTTCAGATCTCGCACCTCAAATCTATATTATGAGTGTTTTAATTATTGTTTTCCTAACAGCAGTTATTGCGTTATTTTCAGGAGTTTTTGAACAAGGAAAATTCGCAAGATACATTGGGATTTTGGGATTAATCATCGCATTGTACGTAAGTTTTATGCCGGAATGTTCGTTCTTCGACCATTACAAGCATATGTATGAGTACAGTGGCAATACCGCATTATTCACTAAAATATCAATCGTAACAACATTATTATTATTCTTTCTGGGAGGTTTTGCGTTCAGCAACCATAGAAGCCACCAGTCAGAATTATATGCATTGATGCTATTTGCATTATGTGGAGGGATCATCCTTTTCGGATACCAGAACCTGGTAACGATGTTCTTAGGAATTGAGATCCTTTCTATTCCATTATATGTAATGGCTGGAGCTAACAAAACTGATCTTAGATCCAATGAAGCTTCTATTAAATATTTCCTTATGGGTGCATTTGCAACAGGTTTCTTACTGTTCGGGATTGCGTTCATCTATGGAAGTGCAGGAAGTTTTGATCTGTACAAGATTCATGATTTTGGAGTAGCTAATTCAGGGAATGTAATGTTTATCCTAGGAGTATTACTTATTCTTTGTGCATTGGCATTCAAGGTAGCTTTAGCACCTTTCCACATGTGGAGTCCTGATGTATATGCAGGCTCTCCTTCACTGATCACAGCTTTCATGGCGAGTGTGGTAAAAATCTCAGGATTCTTTGCCCTATTCAGATTGATGACGCTTGGTTTCACTGGAGTGACTCATGAGTGGATCAACGTTTTAGGAGTATTCTTAATCATTACATTACTTTTAGCAAACGTTATGGGTCTTGCTCAGACAAATGCAAAAAGAATGCTGGCATACTCTTCAGTATCTCATGCAGGATATATCGGATTGGTATTCTTCGGAATGACAAGCCTTTCTACTTATAACTTAGCATTCTATTTATTTGCTTATTCTTTATCTACAGTAGGAGTTTTCATGTGTCTGATCTGGGTAGAGAAATTAAAAAGAGAAACTTCTTTCGGAGCATTTAAAGGATTGGCGAAAACAGAACCTTTATTAGCAACAGCAGCAGCAATCTCTATGCTTTCAATGGCAGGGGTTCCGTTAACAGCTGGGTTTATGGGTAAATTTGCTTTATTCTCCCAGGCTATGAACGGTGCAGCTTTCTTAGTATTGGTAGCGGTATTGGGTTCTGCCTTGTCTATTGCTTACTATTTAAGGCTGATCATCGCAATGTTCTTCTTTAAAGAATCTACATTCAAATCATCAGAAAAAGTAACACTTACTTACAATATCATTGCAGTAATAATAATTGTTTTAATTATTATCCTTGGGGTTTTCCCGGATCTATTTGCAAGAATGTTCGGATTATAAAATCTGAATTATACAATATAAAAAAGCACAGCTATTCAGTTGTGCTTTTTTATTATAAAACAGTGGTCATATCCGGATAAAAACAAAAGCTTATATTTGAAAAAACAAAACCAGGAAACTCCGCATACTTTTAACTTTTACCTCTGTCAAATTTATCCTCCCTCTTTTAATTGAATATGAAAAACATTTTTTGCATCATATTTTTTGCGCTATTATCAATCAGCGGTTACTCTCAAAATAGTAAAGATTATAATTTCGGATTTGAATCAAGAACAGGAAATAATCCGTTACCCGACGGCTGGTTCAGCAGGGGAAACAACAAGGTAAAAATAGAATCAATCCTATCTCATTCAGGGAAAAATCTGTAAGCGTTCAATCTGACACGACAGAACGTACAGGAGGAATCGCATACATTCTTGTCAACAGCTACCGAGGAAAAGAAGTAACGCTGGCAGGCTATATCAAAACAGAAAATGTGGAAAACTCTGCAGGCTTGTTTATAACTTTTGAAGATCAACAGGAAATTCAACTTGAATCTAAAAACGTAAAAACAGAAAACATTCAAGGGGCAGCAGATTGGAAAAAATATACAATCAACGTTGTAATTCCTAAAGACACAGATAAAATTATAATTGGAGGATTCCTTAAAGGGAAAGGAAAAGTCTGGTTTGACAGTTTTAAACTTTATATAGATGGAAAAAATGTTTGAGACTTATCCTCCCAGAATCTCTCCCAATCACCTGATGAATTCTTTCTGGATTCTCAGTTCAGAATAGACAGTCTCAATAACCAACAAATCAATAATCTGTATCAGCTTGGAAAAAACTGGGGATATCTGAAGTATCACAGTTCAGAAGTATCAATTACTTTTTCCCCTACAAAGACATCATAGGAAAGAATTGGGACAGTGTTTTAAAAAACTATATTCCAAAGCTAGTCCATACCAAGGATGAACTTCCTATTTATAAAGAATTTGATCAGAATATCGGTTATATTTATCCTGCTGTTATCACGAAAGATGAGATCCAGACGGTCATGAAAAAATTTATGAATAAAAAAGGAATTATCATTGATCTCCGATGCTATCCTAAAGAATTTTCAACCTCCATAATTTCTGATTATTTTTTTCCTACCTCCAAAGAATTTGCAAAATTTACAGCAACATCATTGCAGCATCTGGGAAAATTTGAGATGAGCGGAAACGCAAAAATTGGAAAAGCAAACAGCAATTATTACAAAGGTAAAATAGCTATTTTAGTGGATGAAACCATACAAAGTGCATCAGAATTTCTTACGTTGGTTTTACGAACAGCTCTCAAATCTGCTGTAATTGGTTCACAAACAGCCGGCACAGACGGAGATCTTTGTGAGATACCTCTTCCAGGCGGAATAATGACCGCCATAAGTGGATTGGGAATATATTACCCGAATGGAAAAGGTACCCAGAGAACAGGTATTTCTATTGATATTCAGGTCAAACCAACCTTACAGTCGATCCGTAAAGGAGATGATCCTCTTATTCAAAAAGCTATAACGTTTATTAATAGGTAATATAAATTATGAGAAGAGGTAACCCTTACTTACGACGTCATTACAGTAGTTGTCATTGCTTTGATTATCATTCTGGAAATCTTCCCTGATTTCTTTGCGAATATGTTCGGATTGTAAACAATATTATAAGGAATCAATATAAAACCTTCCAGCTGACTCTGGAAGGTTTTATTTATTTGGTACCTATATCTTTATTGTATGCAAAACATGCATTTTAACTATCCAATACATTAACTATTTCAATATATTTCAAAAAATTACTATGCTATGCATTATAAAAAAAATTAAGCAATGAATACTAAAAATATAAAATTATCAATTATATATTTTTATTTCATTTATATTTAAAATAAAATAACAATTATTAAATTTCAATAAAAATATTGTATTAAAAAAAGTTAAAATAAAACATAAAAAACAATACTACAATCAATACATTTGTTTTGAATTTACAACAAAATACAATTAAAAAACTTGAAATGATGAAGATCAACAACAATGCCGCTGCCGCATTTCTATTATGCTCAATAGGCTTGGCACAAGCACAGGAAAAAGATTCAGTAACCGCGAAAAAGCTGGACGAAGTAGTGATGGTTGGCACCAGAACTACTCCAAGATCGAGTATCTCCACTCCTCTACCTATTGATAATATAGATGCAGCTATCATTCAATCGTCCGGCCATAGTTCTGTAGGACAAGCACTACAGTACAGGATTCCATCCTTTAATTCTACCAGCGCCGCAGTGCAGGATGCTACTTCATTGCTGGATCCTTTTGAAATCAGGAATATGGGATCATCAAGAACATTAGTTTTGATTAATGGAAAAAGAAAGAATCAGTCTTCTCTCATCTTCACTCAGAATACAATTGGAAAAGGAGAAACGGGAGCTGATTTATCATCTATTCCGTCTATTGCCATCAAAAAAATAGAAATCCTGAGAGACGGAGCTTCTGCCCAATATGGTTCTGACGCAATTGCCGGAGTTATCAATATCATATTAAAAGATAAAATAAACTTTACAGAAGCCAGTGCAAATCTGGGGCTGTACTCAAAAGGAGACGGCTTTTCTCAAAATTTTAATTTGATCACTGGCTCTACATTTAAGAACGGAGGCTTTCTTACATTTTCCACCAATCTCCAGAATAATGATTATGCCTACAGAAACGGAAAGGTAAATGCTTACTGGGATGCACAAACATTTGGAGCCAGTCAAAGTGATGTGGATGCTTATTTAGCCAAATATCCTGACGCTCAAAATAAAAATGCATACCCCAAAAAGAACAGCATAAGTTTTTTGATAAATACTTCCATACCGGTATCTGACCGCTCCAGCCTGTATGCAAATGCTTCATTTGCCACCAAAAAGGTAAGCAGTTTTGCCAATCACAGAACACCTTATTGGGTAAATCCCGCCAATGTTCTGAATTCACCCGACGGCTTTACGCCTACATTTATTGGAGACCTTACCGATTACGGAGCCACACTGGGATACAAAACCAAAACAGAAAGCGAATGGAATATAGACCTGAGCGCAACTTTTGGGGGAAATAAAATTTTATATACAGTAGGAAATACCTTTAATGCAGCATTAGGAGCATCCAGTCCTATTAATTTTAGGCCCGGTGGTTTCAGATTTAATAATATTATCGGGAATATTGATGTTTCCAAAAGATTATCAGAACATATTGCATTGGCATTCGGTTCTGAAGCAAGAAAAGAGGAATATGAAATCTACACTGGAGATCCTGCTTCTTATTATCAAACAGGATCCATTTCTTTTCCGGGATCATCACCAGAAAATTCCGGAATTTTTTCAAGGTATAATATTGGCGTCTATGCAGATGCAGCCTTTGATATTTCCGAGGCCACAACATTTAATGCCACTGCACGTTTTGAAAATTACAGCGATTTTGGAAACTCATTGGTTTGGAAACTCAGTGCAAGACAAAACATCATGGGAAAAAAACTGATCGCCAGAGGATCTGTTTCTACAGGGTTCCGCGCTCCTACTCTTCAACAGGTATATCTTTCTACTATTCAGAATGTTTTTGCTAACGGTAATATCGTTACAGAGGGTCTGTTTAATAATGTAGGTAAAGAAGCTAAAGCAGTAGGAATCCCCAATTTAGATGCTGAAAAATCCCTTAATTTTACCTTAGGACTGGGAATCCAGCCCAATAAAAATTTTTCTATTACCATCGACGGATATCTGATCAATGTGTATGACAGAATCTTACTAAGCTCCAGAATGAGTGATAAAACTACAATTTTAGATCCTTTAAACAATATAGGAATTACCAATGTGAACGCCGCAAGTTTTTTCATCAATGGTGTAGACACAAGAACTATAGGTCTGGACCTTGTCGCCAATTATAGAAATATAGATCTGGCCAAAGGCAAACTTGCCTTTAATCTTGCCCTGAATATGAATCATTCTAAAATAACGGAGAATTCAGACAAGCTGAACGGGCTTAACCTTTCTGCTCCTTTTAACAGAACCGAGGAAGCATTAGCCACCACTTCCAGACCAGCTTTAAAAGCTATTCTCGGTATAGATTATACCATTCAAAAATGGAATATATCACTCAACAATACTTTGTTTGGAAAAGCTACTTATGCGAACAGCGGTATGCCGGGAGCTAATCTGGCCTGGAATGATCCTAATGCCGAATCACAATCCTATCTGGGATTCAGACCAAGAATTACTACGGATATTACCATCAACTACAATATCAACAGCAAAAATACCATTAACTTCGGTATTCTGAATGTCTTTAATGTTCTGCCTAAATGGGAACTGCGGAATCTACCGGCAAATACAGCGTATGATGAAGTTTATAATACCGTTACCTTCAACGGAAGATATCAGCAGTCCAGCTATGATGCCCAGCATTTCAGCATTTTTGGAACACAGTTTATAATGGGATATAATATTAAATTCTAACATTCATATATTTTTAAATACTAAAGTTGTCCTGAATAATTAGGACAACTTTTTTCAAATTCTAAAAAAACATCTATCTGCGCTTTCTAAATGACTCAAAATAAAAACATTTACAGAAACCTAAACAAAAAAGAAGGGAATCATCATTTATACCCATTCAAAACACATTTGTAAATAGTGTTTTTTTCATAACTTTACTTTAAATTTCAGCTCTTGGCTAATCTCTATAAAAAAGACTCTCCTTTTCAGGTTTATATATCATTCAAAAAATATTTGGATGTTCTGGAACATATCCGGTATAATGACAGATTAGAGTATAGAGTCAACTATGCAGAATCATTGATCGAGAGCACCAGAAATTATAAAGAGCTTAGAGAAGGTTTTCAGGACACCGCTTTTCTCGAACAGCATGAAGACCTCATCAGACTGCTTCTTGCAGATCTTTTCCCAACAGGTCTTACCAGAAATGAAATAAAAGCAGCGAGTATTCCTCTTTCCAATATCACATTCAATTATACCGAAAGGTTTAAAGATATTCTTAGAGATGCCGGACAAGACTTTGAAATAGAGCTCAGAAACATTACAGACAATGAGTTCTATGTATTCTGCTGCTGCCTGATTCTTCAGAGCTACTTCAAAAAAGATATTAAAAGCACTATTCCGTTCTATTATGATATTCCCAATAAACAGGGAATTATGAAACATTATAAGATTACGGTAAATTCAGATTTTACCGAAATTATCCCCACAGAAGATGCTAAAATCCCATCTGATGATGTGCTGGATATGCTTTTGGAAAACCTGGATGATTTTAAGTTGTGGAAAAAGTATTTCCCTTCAGAATCATGGATATTAAAAGGTTTCACTATCATTTCATTAGTAGACTGTACCTCGGAAGTGGCACTTTCTGATCTGAAATCAAGCATGATAGAGATTGATCCTGAAAATTTGAATCCTAATGAAAATCTGACTGAAATTTTCAAATCCTATTTTGATGTTTCGGAATTGAGTTTCGGGCTGATGACTTTTAATAAAAAAGAACAGAAACTGGATAAACTCCCAATTTATGAGAGTCTTCTTACAAATCATATTCTGGATTTCTGGATTAATGCTTTTGATGAAGATACCCGTAAGAGTACGTTTAATAATTTAAATCATAATTCAAAGCCTGTAGTTGTTTCCAATGTAAACAACCTGGAGGAAAGTGTAAAACAACTCCCTTCCTTCAGTATTTTAAAGGACAATAATGTCAACAGTTTCATGGTAATTCCTATCATGAAAGACGGTGAACTCCTTGCGATTATGGAGTTTACCTCTCCTATTGCCGGAAGTTTTAATGGTTTAAAACTTAAAAAACTGGAGTTTTTCACTGATATGGTTCTTTTCTCTCTGAACAGATTCTACTTTGAGAAAAACTATCAGATAGAAGCTATTATCCAGCGTGAATATACAACCATCCACGACAGTGTGGTGTGGAAATTCAGAAATGAAGCCGAAAAATATTTCACCGCATCGCTCGGTAAGAAAATATATACCTTAAAGCAGATTGCTTTCAAAAACCTTACTCCGCTGTTTGGTGTTTCGGATATCCGTTCTTCTTCGGAAAAGCGTTATAACCTGATGCTTCAGGATCTTAATCAGCAGATTGAATGGTTGAATGAGATTTTTATACTCACCAATTCCGATTCAGAAAAATTTTTGCTGGCACTGGATGTATTTGAAAATGAACTCAACAATGAGATCAAAGCTGATACAGAACAACGCTTTCAACGATTATTAAGGGAAGAAATTCATCCTTTTTTACAAGGGAAGCTGGAAATAAGAACCTCAAGGGAAATAAAGGCGAAGATCAAAGACTATTTTTCACACATCTTTACGCCAACTGACCTTTTTTATCACCACAGAAAAAATCTGGATGATTCTATCACTCTGGTGAACCGAAAACTGGCAGATATGCTGGACGAAACTCAGATAAAAGCACAGGAAATTTTCCCACACTACTATGAAAGATTTAAGTCTGATGGTGTAGAGCATAACCTTTACATTGGCACCACCATCGCACCTGAGCTTCATTATACTTCAAAAGTTGTTCACAAACTGAGATACTGGCAGCTGAAAACTATCTGTAAAATGGAACTTGAATTTCACTCATTCAAAAAATATCTTCCCGTACAGCTGGATATCGCCTCACTGATCTTTGTCTATAATGAAAAAATAGACATCCGTTTCAGAATGGATGAAAAACGTTTTGATGTAGACGGAGCTTACAATTCCTATTACGAAATTATCAAAAAACGCTTGGATAAAGCCCATGTAAAAGATTCTTCAGAACGCATCACCGCTCCTGGAAAGATCACCATCGTCTATTTCGGAATGGAAAATCAGAAAGAATACCTCGACTACATTTCCAAACTCCAGAAGAAAGGAGTACTACAAAATGATATAGAATTCTTAAGGGTTGAAGATCTTCAGGGAATTACAGGATTGCTGGCACTGAGAGTTTCTTTTACACTTCCACAGGAATAGAAGTTATTTAATCTATAAAGTAAGTATCCGGCTTCTTCAATTCACCTTGAGGAATTCCCGCCTGTTCAAAAATAGAAAATTCAATCGTACGGCAGATACTGTTCAGCGCAAGGTCATTTTCTTCCTCACCAAAAGGCTCACCAATCTCCTGAATAATGGCATCAAGAGCAATAAAGGTATAACTGATTAACAGAACAATCATAGGCATCATCCACCCCAGGGAATCTACCAGTCCGAAAGGAAGCCAGAAGCAGTACAGATATACAGTACGATGCAGAAGAACACTGTAAGCAAAGGGTAACGGAGTATTGTAAATTCTCTCACAACCACCGGAAATATTAGAAAACTGATTCAACTGATGATCCATGGCAGTCATTACAATGGTATCAATATTTCCTTTTTTATTCTGTTCGTTCAGCCAGTCTGCAATAAATCCCAGAATAATACTTGGAATAAATTTTTTATCCTTCACCTCTTCCAGTTGCTCAGGAGAAAGAAGCCTTTCAAGATGTTCTGTTCCGGATTTATCTCTCAGTTGAAAATTCAGCGACCAGGAAAATGCGGAGATAAGCTTAATGATTTTCTCTTTTTCTTCTTTAGCTTCGGGAGAAGAGTCGTTCAATAACGATAAAATCTGTCTCGTCAAAGATCTGGTTTCAATAACAAGAAGTCCCCAAAGCTTCCGCCCTTCCCAGAAACGATCATAGCTCGCAGAATTACAGAACCCCATAAATATAGCAAGAGCCAGCCCTATCAATGTAAAAATCGTAGGATTCAGATGTACTTTATAATCAAAGATTCTTCCTTTGAAAATATAGATAGCCAGAGAAAACAGCGTGATAATGCTTAGCTGAACAACAATTTTCTTTAATACAGAGCCTCTCCATATAAATAACATTTTCAGCCAATTTGTACGCTGTCTTACTATCATTTGTGTATTTGTTGTTTAATTAAAGACTAAGAAATGCTACTCCAAAAGACAGAACAGAAATAATAATCCCCGCCATAAAGACCTTATAAGTGATAGATAAAAGCTTATATTTCCGATCAAGAACCTTTCCAAGATAATACAGGTCTTTTACCATAGAATCATAAATATAATCTCTGTCTTTGATCAAATCTTTCATGGCATTGTGGTAATCATCAAATTGCATTTGGTGAAAATTTCCAAAGAAAAGCAGATTTACTTTTCTATTGATAATATCGTTAGCAGTGAAGGTTGTTTTGGTAACATTAGGTTTGGTAGATAATATCGCAAAAACAATCGTTAGCACACTAGATAGCAACAAAATGAAACTCGGAAGGATCAGATGGGCATTCTTTGGGGTATCCAGCTTGGGAACCAGTACAGAAAGACAAACCGAAATAATCACGGCATTTACAGATAAAAGGATATTGGCTTTGCTGTCTGCAATATCACTCAGTCTTGTATGGTTGTTAAGCGTTACTCTGAACAACGTATCTACACTTCTGTCAGATTTTTCTTTATCCTTTTTACCTTCTGAATTTTCCTTCTCCTTTTTTTCCTCTTTCTTCTCTTCTTCTTTTTCCAGCTTCTTTTCGATCTTTTTAATGTTCTTCTTTTTTAGAGGTTCCCAGTTTTCTTTTGCATAATCTGTATAAAAAGTATGCTTATTTTTCAGCATATCCAGATTTCCGGCATTCCATTCTTCATTAGAGAAACATCTTACATTCGTCAGCTCCCATTCTTTTCTCAAAGCATCAGAAATATCGTTATAATCATGACCTGCAAAATGACTGAAATCCGCATCTTTTACAATTTTTTCCAGTAAATTCTGAGGTTCATAATGTATTTTCGTAGCCAGAATCAGTTTTTCAACATCCGCGATATAATTTTCTGGATAATTTTCCTCCTGTAAAAAAGCTTTCATTACCTCCACACTCCTTTCTTCATGGTTCAGTGCACATTCTATATACCCGGTATCATGAAACCATAATGCTACGAGTACTTTCTCCTGATCCTCTTGAGAGACAGGAGTATTTTTCATGATTTCCTCAGCCTTATTTACCGTATAGGCAGTATGGATAAAATTATGATAAAAATATACTGAAGATAACTTATCTTTGAATAAGATTTCAACATAATTTTTAGCTTTTTGTAGAATGCTCATTCCTGAAATTTTGTTAATGTAAATTTATGAATTTATCCTTTAAAACTCATCTAAAAAATACTTCTATTGTTCTTCGAACTGTAATGTCCGCAGGAGCCCTTTATTCCTGTGCTACATATAACGTACAAAAGGGCAAAAACTTATTTGAAGTAAAAGATTCTGAGATAAAATCCGAGAATGATTTTAAACTTTTTCTGATTGGAGATGCAGGAAACGCAGATGAACCTCATGCACAAAAAACACTGAGTTTACTGAAAAGCAAACTGGATTCTGCCGACAGCAACTCTATGCTGATCTTTTTGGGAGATAATATCTATCCTAACGGGATGCCTAAAGAAACAGATAAAGAATATGCTTCAGCTAAAGATAAACTGGAAAATCAACTTGCCATAACGAAGAATTTCAAAGGTAAAACATTGGTAATTCCCGGAAATCACGATTGGTATAACGGACTGGAAGGATTGAACGCTCAGGAAGGACTGGTAAAAAAATACCTCGACGACAAAAAAGCTTTTCTGCCTAAAAACGGATGTCCTATTGATGATATCAACGTTTCTAAAGACATTAAGCTCATAGCTGTTGATACAGAATGGGTTATTGCCAACTGGGACAATTACCCGGGAATCAATAAAAACTGTAATATCAAAACCCGCGAGGATTTTTTCACAGAATTTAAAGATCTGATCATTAAAAATCAGGGTAAAAAAATCATTGTTGCTTTACACCACCCCATTATCAGCAGTGGGACCCATGCAGGTTTTAATTCTGTAAAATCCCATCTTTTTCCTTTAAAAAGTAAGATTCCTGTTCCCGGTGTTGCAAGTATAATCAATATTTTAAGAAGTTCTTCAGGAGCCAGTCCTGAAGATATCAATAACCAGCATTATGCTGATCTGGCCAACAGATTGAAAAGCATCGTTCAGGATAAGGAAAATATTATTTTCGTTTCCGGGCATGATCATAATCTACAGTACCACGAAGACGGAAACCTTAGACAAATCATCAGTGGAGCAGGTTCCAAAACAGACCCGTCTACCATTATAGAAAAAACTGATTTTTCTTACGGAGGAAGTGGTTTTGCTGTTTTAAATTTCAGAAAAGATGAAAGTACAGATGTTGAATATTTTTCTACAAAAGATGCACAGCTTCAAAAACTGACTCATATTTCAGTAATTTCCAAGCCGGATGTATTTATCAATAATTTTCCCAATTCTTTTCCGCAGACATTTTCCTCAACCATCTACCCGGTACAGCTTACTCAAAAAAGAAAATTTTACCGCTGGCTTTGGGGAGATCATTACAGATATTATTATGGAATTCCGATTGAAGCTCCAACTGCCAATCTTTCAGAATTAAACGGCGGATATATCCCTTTCAGAGAAGGTGGAGGAAACCAGTCCAACAGCTTGCGACTGAAATCAGCGGACGGACAGGAATTTGTGATGCGTGGAGTGAAAAAAAGCGCCATCCGTTTTCTCAACAATATGGCTTTCACAAAAAGTACATTGGGTGAAGAGCTCACCGATACTTTCCCTGAAAAATTCTTGTTGGATTTTTATACGACCAATCACCCATTTACTCCGTTTACGATTGGAAATATGTCAGAGAAACTGAATATTTTGCACAGTAATCCAAAACTCTATTATATTCCTAAACAACAAGCTTTAGGGAGATATAACGAGAATTATGGAGATGAAATGTACATGATTGAAGAACGTTTTTCTTCTGACCCTAAAACATTGGCTTATCTCGGTAATGCAAAAGATATCGTTTCCACGGATGATGTATTGAAGAACCTCAGCAAAAGCAATAAATATTCTGTCGACCGAGAATCTTACATCAGAGCCAGATTATTTGACATGCTTATTGGTGACTGGGACAGACACTCGGATCAGTGGAAATGGGCAGAATATGAAGCGGGTGACAAAGTAGTGTATAAGCCTATCCCTAAAGACAGAGATCAGGCATTCAGCAAATATGACGGAGCTGCATTTAAGCTTATTATGAATGTTCCGGCAATTCGCCATATGAAAACCTTTACAGAAGATATCAGCAGTGTCAAGTGGCTTGCTATGGAACCCTACCCGATGGATCTGGTCTTTTTAAAAGGAGCTGATCAGACAGAATGGGAGACTCAGGCAAAATATATTCAGGAACATCTTACTGATGCGGATATTGATGATGCTTTCCATAATCTTCCGAAAGAGGTACAGGATAATACCATTGCTGAAATTCAGAGAAAGCTGAAAGTAAGAAAAACAAAACTTCAGAGCTACGCTGCTCAGTATTATGATGTATTACAGAAAAAAGTATCTCTGGCAGGAACTGTAAATCCTGATAAGTTTGTCATCACCAAAAACGGACATTCAGTACTTGTACAGCAATATAAACTGGGCAAGAACAAAGATCAGAATGAACTGGTTTTTGAAAAGACCTATCATGATTCAAAAACAAAAGAATTGTGGATCTACGGACTTGAAGATGATGATATCTATGAAGTGGCAGGAACCGGAAACCCTAAAATGAACATCCGGCTGATTGGTGGATATAATCATGATACTTATAATGTTGCTGATGGAAGAAAAGTGAAGATTTATGATTTTAAATCTCAGAAGAATACTTATAACGCTGGCAATGCAACCAAAAACATCACTGATGATTATGACATCAACAGCTATAATTATAAACACCCGAAATACAATTCCTTTGCAGGATATCCAAACCTGGACTATAACCCGGATGACGGTGTCATTGTAGGCGTTCTGGCCAATTATACAGTCAATAACTTCATCCGTGATCCTTATACCCAAAGACATAGCTTAAAAGCTAATTTTTATACTGCTACTGCAGGATTCAGCCTTACCTATAAAGGAGTATTTAAAAAGGCTATCTCAGGTTGGGATTTCAATCTGGATGCATTTTATACGACTCCAAGGTTTTCTCAAAATTTCTTTGGCCTTTCCAATGAAAGTGAATATGATAAGGAAGATACAGAAAGAGAATACAACAGAGCCAGAATTTCAAAATTCAACTTTGCACCTTCTATCTCTCAGAAAAGCTGGATGAATCTGAGTCATCAGTTTCAATTAACCTTTGAAGATAATAAAGTCCAGAGAAAGGCTGACCGCTTCATCAACCAGTCACCGGACGTAAGACCAGGTGTATTTAACAGCCAACAGTTTGTAGGAGCCAATTATACATTTGGCTATAAAAATGCAGATAATACAGCATTCCCTACTCTTGGACTGGAATTTATGCTTAATGCCGATTGGAAAGCAACTCTTTCCGACTTTAATAAAAACTTCCTGACTGTAAAAGGAAAGCTTGCCATTGATCATAGAATTGATAAGAAAGGAAAATTTGTTTTTGCCAATTCCAGTAACGTAATGTGGATCAATAATAACAATTTTGAATTCTATCAGGCGGCTGCAATTGGAGGTAACAATGGGATGAGGGCTTTCAGAAACGAAAGATTCTCAGGAAGATCATATTTTACCAATAATTCAGAGATACGATGGGATTTCGGGAGAGTAAGAAACAATATTATTCCTGCGAATATGGGAATTCTTATCGGATATGATATCGGCCGTGTATGGAATGACAGTGAAAATTCCAGAAAATGGCACCAATCTGCCGGTGCCGGTGTATGGCTGAGCATTGTAGAAATGATGTCTGCAAGACTGAATTATTTCTATGGTTCAGATGGTGGAAGACTTTCCGCAGGGATAGGAATGAAATTTTAAATAATCAAATTTTCATCATCAGTATTACAATTTTAAGACAGATACAAAACATTCTTTAAAACCTATTAAAACTAATTACAGTTGAATATTCAAAAAAAATCCAATTTTAATTAAATTTAATAATCCTAATTTTCAGCTTACATTTTTCATTAATAAAACAAATATGGCTTTTAAATAAAAGCCATATTTTCAGCTATATAGGTCAACACCACACATAGCTTTATATGTTTATCAATTCTTTAAAAAACAGACATTTTAAAAACATTTTATATTTGTAGCAATAAAAAAATCAACAAATGATGAAAAAGAAGCTATTGTATATGGCATTATTTACCCTGTTTATACATTTAAATGCACAGATAGGGATTAAAACATCAACACCTCAACATACTTTACATGTCAACGGTTCACTACAGGTTGTTAAAGACCTGAATGTAGGCGGCGATGACAGAACTAAAGGTAATTCAGGAAACAAAGGTGAGGTCCTAATGTCAAACGGAGCCGGAAATACTCCGGTATGGAAAACAATTGAATCTGAAAATTTCTTAAAAGTTGTGTATGTAGGGAACAAAACAGATATCAGCCCATCCAGCGGCAGTTATACAGGAACACACTCTACTCCAATCACCATTCATGAAAGTTATTCACAAACCTACGTCTTCAATGTGAGCAATAAGCTTGATACAGCTTATTTAACTTATAACTCAGCAACAGGACTTTTCACAGTGGTAAAACCCGGGTTTTATAATATTGTTCCTTATGCAACCTATGATCTTAATCTAAATCCGTCAGGACAAACTGCAGGAACAGCAAATTCTTATATCCAAAAAGTTTCGCCGGCACTTACAACGCTTGCAGGCATATCTACAGGCCATGGAGAACGCACTACAGGATTGAACCATAATCTTTCATCCATTAACTTTTTCAATACAGGAGAAACCTTCAGAATACGCTGCCGATATACTCAGGATTTTAGGCTATCAAGTGGAAATATCCATATCTCTTACCTTACTCCATAAGACGTAAAAATGTCAATCACTTCAATACATTCATATATTCAAAAACCCCACAGATTTCTCTGTGGGGTTTTATTTGATTTTTTATAGTATTGGAAAGAATAATAATACCTGTCCGTTAGCATCGTATTTATAGTTCCATATTTTTGTTGTTGTCTTTGGAGGAATATTGCCATTAGCCGGATTTAAATTTTCCGTGACGGATACTTTTTTTCTGAAATTATTAGCAGATAAGCTTTTCTCATACAACTCATTATTCAGCAGATAAAGTTTTTTAAATGGATTTGCAGCGTTATCAAAATCAGAATATGTAATTGTAGTTAACTTATTATCTATTCCACTTATTTTTTCTATGACCTCACTTTTAGTAAGGTTATTATTGCTATAATAATAGGTTGTGAAATATTCATAACCACCAGGACCTTCAAATTTCCAATAAATCTTTTTTAATTTATCCTGTTCATAAGTATAAGTTTTGGTGTCAGCTACAGAACCAGGGCCGGTTACATTATTTACATAATAATGTTCCTGTTTTACAGGCTTGTTATTATCCATGGTAAAACGATATTCCTGATAGCCTTGAAAATTTGCTCCTTCCAATTCACTTAAGATTACTTTATTATTACTGTAAGACAGTGTAGTAATCTTATCGGCAAAAAACATATCCTCCATTTGCATAAATATTTTATAAAACCTTCCTTTAACATTCGTTAAATTTCCATTTTCATAAGTAAATTCATAAAATTCTTTAGGATTAGGTGTTCCGATACCATCTACCCCATTAACATAAGCTTTTTCAGTCTGTATAACCGGAGGCGGCGGTGGAGTATCCGCTGGGGTATCATCACTGCTGCTGCATGAGAACAGGCTTAATGCAAGTGAAATGTAAAACAATTTTTTCATGGTTAATTAGTTAGTATATTTATTATAAAAATATAAAATTTAGTTTAAAGAAAACGTATATACATTCCCCCCTTCATTTTTCCCTTTCTCGTCTGCAATCATAACTGTTTTATCATCAAGAAAAACAATGGCTTCTTTCTGGGAATTATGATTCAATGGAGTTTTCTGAATTTTTGCACCACTGAAATCGTTGGCCGTAAAGCCTGTAAGAACGTGTACATTTTTATGCGTCAGCAATACAATTTTATCTTTTGTACTGTTGATCGTAGCTGAAGTAATGGCTGCATCATTATAACCACCCTGAAGTTTTAGTTTTCCGATTAATTTTGCTTCAAAATCACCTTCTTTATTGGGCACCTGGAATACAAGGAAAGTTCCGTCAAAACCCTTACTTCTGTTTTTTGTGAATAAGTAGAAGCTACCATCCATTTCTACAAAAGCTTCACAATCGTACAACAGGTTTGATTTTTTGGGTGGAAATTCCGTTTGACCCTGATAATGAAATTTTGTGGTTTGAACAACTTTTGTTGTTGTCTGTGTACTGATGGTAAGATCAGTTTTTAAAATAGCAAGATCGGTACGGTTATTATCATTGTTACCAAAATCTCCGATATAAATATTTCCCTGAGCATCTGATATAATGTCTTCCCAATCTGTATTTTCTGTATTTTCTACAGGTACTTTTGCCAACATTTCACCTTTATCATTGATGCCGTATACTGCATTTTTATTCCCTCTGTCTTCTATCACCCAAATGGTCTTCTTATCTTTTGATAAAGCAATTCCGGAGACTTCCTTCAACTTCTTAGGTAGGGAAAACTGGACTTTCAATTCATCCTCGTTAGTGGGAGAATTCTGAGCTTTTGGATTACAGCTCAATAGAAGCAAAGCAGGTAAAATAAGAAAACGTAACATATTTATTTTTATTTTTTTAATTGAATGTAAGAAGCATTAATTGTTCCAATAAAGAGCTATGAAAGTTTTTTTGCCTTTTCCCACAGAACATCCATTTCTTCCAGAGACATATCTGCCAATTTTAAATCCTGTTCCTCAGCAAGTCCTTCCATTTTTTGAAATCTTGAAATAAACTTAAGATTGGTTCTTTCCAAAGCAGAATCGGGATTAATTCCTGAAATTCTTGCATAATTGATCAGTGAGAAAAATACATCCCCAAGTTCCTGTTCCTTTTTATAGAGATCAGTCTCAGCATGAAACTCCTGAATCTCTTCATCTACCTTTTTCCAGGCATCTTCAGCATCATGGAATTCAAAACCGATTCCTTTTACCTTATCCTGGATTCTGTAGGCTTTTACCAAACTCGGCAAACTTTTCGGTACTCCACCCAAAATAGATTTATTTCCTTCTTTTAGTTTTAATTTTTCCCAGTTCTGTTTCACCTCTTCCTCATCTTTCACTTCAACATCTCCATAGATATGAGGATGGCGGAAAATCAGCTTTTCATTAAGGGAATTGATCACATCTGCTATATCAAAACTTTCTTTTTCTGAACCAATTTTAGCATAAAAAACCAGGTGAAGCAGAACATCTCCCAGCTCTTTTTTTATTTCCTGCAGATCATTCTGTAAGATAGCATCTGAAAGTTCATAGGTTTCTTCAAGGGTAAGATGACGAAGTGACTCTAAAGTCTGTTTCTGGTCCCACGGACATTTTTCACGCAGATCATCCATGATATCCAGTAATCTTCCGAAGGCCTCTAGTTTCTCCTGTTTCGTATTCATAAGTAATGAAAAATTCAATCTTGTACAAATGTAAGGGATATTTTGGGTCTGTGGTAGTGGTTTGGAGTGAAAGTTAAGAGTTTGTGGATATGGAATGCAAGAGGTTACAGGTTTAGGGTTTAATGTTTAATGTTTAATGTTTAATGTTTAAAGATACAGACGAAATTTGAACTTAGCAGAAAATTCACTAATCCCTATTATCTGTCATCTGCTACATCATAAAAAAACAAAAAGTCTTGTCAGAAATTTCCTGACAAGACTTTGTATTTTTAATTCAAATTGAATGAATTATCCTTGTTTTCTGTGCGTACTTTTTGGAGCTGATTTTGCAGCTGAAGTAGCTTTTACTTTTGGTGCAGCAGGTTTTTCTGCTTTTGGAGCTTTTTTAGCTTCTTTTTCAATGCTTAATTCTTCTGCAGGCTCTCCATCCAAAGTTTCAGGTTCTGCCTTTACAAAACTTTCAGGAGTAATATATCCCGCTTTATGAAGAACATTGTACCACTGAGCCAATTTCTTGATATCAGAAGCATATACTCTTTCTGTATCATAGTTAGGTAAAGAAGACACCATAAATTCTTTTAAATCTGCATCTGAAGATTTGTGAGAAATTGTTTCTTTATAATCATTGTTTTTAGCAATATTTTCAAAAACTTCGAACAAAGGAACTTCTTTTTCAAATGTAAACATGGCAATATTATCCAACAAACTTACCTGGCTTGAGTTTCCAATACTTACTTTTTTCTTAGTGGTAACATCTTCAATGATGAATCCGTTTCTTAATTGAGAAACTAATTTGTAAAGTCCTGGCTTTCCAGAAATTGAAATTATTTTTTCTAACAGCATAATTTTATTTTTTGTAAATTCTGCAATCAGCTCTAAGCTTTTTGCTTTATATTATTTCTTTTATCCTTGTTTAAATTATTTTGGAAATCTCATTTTGTAACCAATGCTTACGTCACCTTGAGAGATTTTTGTCAGTTTACCTTTTACCAGTTTCTTTTTCAGAGCACTCAGGTGATCAGTAAACAGTACCCCTTCAATGTGGTCATATTCATGCTGAATTACGCGGGCTCTAATATCGGAAAAAGTTTCTGTATGTTTCACAAAATTTTCGTCATAATATTCAATAACGATTGTCCCTTTTCTTTTTACATCTTCTCTTATATCCGGAATAGAAAGACAGCCTTCATTAAACTTCCATTCTTCACCTGATTCTTCAAGAATTCTGGCATTGATGAATACTTTTTTGAACTCTGCCAACTCATCTTTAATATCTTCATAATCCTCATCTTCAGCAAGAGGAGTCACATCTATTATAAATATACGGATATCCAAACCGATCTGAGGCGCTGCAAGACCTATGCCATTTGCGCTGTACATCGTTTCAAACATGTTATCTATCAATTCTTGTAATTCGGGATAATCTTTGTCTATATCTTTTCCCACTTTTCTCAAAACAGGATCCCCAAAAGCTCTTATCGGTAAAATCATCTTAATTTTTGTTCTAAAAAATTCTGCAATATGATGGTTGCACTTACTTTATCTATTAATCCTTTTTCCTGCCTCTTTTTTTTGTTTTTTCCACTTTGAGAAATAAAAAACGAAGCCATTTTGGAAGTAAACCTTTCATCAAAACGATGGACCGCAATATCCGAAAATTCTTTTTTAAATTCTTCAATGAATTTTAAAATATCAGTTTCGATTTCCGAAACGTTTCCTTTCAAATCTATGGGAAGCCCAATTACCACTTCATCTACCTTATTTTCATTGAAATATTTTTTCAAAAATTCCATTAAAAAACGGTTCTCTACAGTCTCTAGCCCACTGGCTATAATCTGCATATCATCTGTTGCAGCGATACCACAACGAGCCTTTCCGTAGTCAATTGCAAGGATTTGTCCCATAAGTCTGCAAATTTAGTAAAATTTACTGATTTTATTCATAACGCAGTTTTTTTATATAAATCATGTTTTATTCCATTATTTTTTTTATAATTTTAATCTTCCAAAAAACAATTATATGAAGAAACTCATCCTCGTAAGACATGCAAAAAGCGACTGGCCGGAGGAAACGGAGGACTTTGACAGACCATTGGCAGACAAAGGTTTGACAGACGCTATGCACATGTCCAGATTCCTTAAAAACAATAATATTTCCATCGATCACTTTGTGTCAAGCCCCGCGGTACGTGCACTGAATACGTGTAAAATTTTTAATCAGGCTTATCAACTTAACTGTTCTACTGATGAAAAATTGTACAATCCTTCGGAAAGAAGTTTTGAATCTGTAATTTATGACCTGGATGACACCCTGAATTCAGTTGCGTTTTTCTCTCACAATAATGGAATTTCAAATTTTGCCAATTCCATTTCTGAAGATATTTTTCATTTTCCCACATGCGGAGTCGCTGGTTTTGAAGTAGACTGTGAATCGTGGTCAGAATTTGACGGTGCCAAAAAGAAACTTCTGTTCTTTTATGAACCAGGGAAAATATAACGTTACATCTCTCTTTTTTTATGCAGCTCTATTCATCTTTCTTTTTTCATGTCAGAAACAGAAGAAATCTTATTTTGAATCGACTGCACTGAATGATATAAAACTCCCGGCTTCTCCAAAACCCGGAAGCTGGCGGTATAACCATGATGAGCATTTCCAGACATTTGAAGATTTTCAGAAATTAAAAAAAATAAAACCTGAACCTGGAAAAAATACTATTTATCTTCAACCCATTGGAACTTTTGATGAACTTCAGAAAAGAGAAATAGCACTCACCAAAGAATATTTAAAAATATATTTCCAGCTGGAAATAAAAATCCTTCCCGTTTTACCCAATACGATCTTTCCTGAAAAAGTCAAAAGAATTTCAAAGGAAGGACACGAACAAGTTCTGGCAGGTTATGTACTGGACAGCATTCTGATCAAAAGAAAACCTAAAGATGCTGTAGTACTGATGGGAATTACAGAGAAAGATCTTTTCCCGAAACCAGAATGGAATTACGTTTTTGGGCTGGCTTCTTATGAAGAAGGTGTAGGGGTAACCTCTATGTACAGATTTACAAATGGTCATTTAACCGATTCCAATTTCAATGAAACTTTTTTAAGATTAATAAAGATCAGTTCCCACGAGATCGGGCATATGTTCGGAATCAGCCATTGTCTGAATGCCAACTGTGTGATGAATGGAACCAATTCACTTACAGAAACAGATTATCACCTTGCAAGAGCTTGCTCATTGTGTCAAAGGAAACTGAATTCAAGCATTCATTATGACAATAAGAAAAGACTTCTTGAACTAAAAAAATTCTTTGAAAAACAACACCTTAATATAGAGCTTACTTTAGCAAATCAGGATCTGAATCTTGTACAGTAAACTACCATTCCTTTTACAGACTTCATATTCCCCTCCTCTGGAGGGGTGGCAAAAAAATTATTTTTTGACGGGGTGGTTAAGTTTTGGCTACATTGTATATAAGAAAAACGGGCTTTAGCCTGTTCCTATTGAATTATATAAGTTCTAATTTTCAATTATTATTAAAATTAGTGTCATCCGTGAATATATTAGTGGTATTCGTGGTTAACAAACAAAAAAGAACGAACCAAAGCCCGATCTTTTGAATATTTTTCTATGTTTTTATCTTTTATTTTTTCTTCAAATCCAGATCATCAAAATCAAAACTGAAATCTGTCACATCAGAAATCGCTTTTAATTTTGCAGATTCTGCCTTTCCGTTTTCGTCATAACTGAAAATAATATAAACATCTGCATCATAGCTTCTGTCATCCCATTTGATAATAAAAGAATTGTTAGAATAAGGAAGCAATTCTCCTTTTAATCTTGGAGAGTTTTTGCATGAAATTCTGTAAGTATTTCCCTGTTGCGCAATTTCCACATCACCAAACCATACGTCATTATAAGTTCCTATAAACTGCTCTGCTTTTGGCTGAAGAGATTTCTCTTTTTTAAATGTTTCTGATTTTACAAAAGCATCTTTCTTTTGTTTATTAAAATCAGCTTCCATCTTAGACATTCTGTCTCCATATGTTTTCAGCCAGTTTCTGTCTGCTACGCCAAGATAAGAATCCTTCACAGTATTGGTAATGGTATTGAAAGCAGCTCCGGACTGCTGGTTCGTCAATACTACAATTCCCAGCTTCATATCCGGAATTAAAGTAAACTGGGTAACAGTTCCGATTAATCCACCGGTATGCTGTACCTGCTTATGTCCTTTAACATCGCTCAGGAACCAACCTAAACCATATCCGTAGAAGCTTGTATCGTATGGATTTTTTGCCGCTACTCTATCAGGGATCTGAAGATTCCACAGCTGCTGAACATTTTTATCTGAAACTAATTTATTCCCATCCTTGGTGGTGAAATTATTCAACAGACATTCTGCCCAAGCTGTCATATCCTTAATATTACTCATAATTCCCCCTGCGGCATTTGCTGTTTCGTTCCAGTCGTGGGGAACGGCAATTGCTTTTCCGTCTACAGGAGCATGTGCATCAATTTTATTCGTTACAGACTTTGCTCTGTTATAGCTCCCAAAGCTTGAAGTCATCCCTACAGGTTTCATGATTCTCTGTTCGATAAATTCTGCCCAGTTTAATCCTGAAACTCTGTGAATTACTTCTCCGGCAACAATAAACATGATGTTATTGTAATCTAATTTTGTTCTGAAAGGGTTTTCAGGTTTCAGGTATCTCACATTATGAACAATGTCATTCACCGTTAAGTTCCCTCCTTCCGGAAAAAACATAAGATCTCCCTGTCCAAGGCCCAATCCGGCTCTGTGCGTAATAAGATCTTTTATCGTTACATTTTGAGAAACGTAAGGATCATACATTTGAAACTCAGGAATATATTTTGAAACTTTATCATCCCAGTTCAGTTTTCCTTCATCTGCTAAGATTGCTAATGCTGTACATGTAAAACCTTTAGAATTGGAAGCAATTCCCACCAATGTATTATCATCCATAGGCTGTTTGGTCGTAAGAGAACGTACTCCAAAACCTTTGGAATAAATCATTTTTCCATCTTTTACAATTCCCACGGACATTCCAGGCACATCAAAGGTTTTCAGGGTATTTTGGATCAGTTCGTCCAGTTTTTTTTCTTCAACCTGCGCATTGGCCAGTCCTACGGTCAAAAGAAAAATGAAAAAAGAAAGTTTCTGTTTCATTGTTTATTTTAATTTTCCCAAATTTACTAAATATTAAGTGATGCTAATTTTAGCATGGTTAAAAGTTTACATATTTTACTGATAAACCCGTTGTATTCATGAAAAAGACTATTTGTATCTGTATTTTCTCTCTTTTCGCAGTCAGTGGTATCAAAGCCCAGGACAGAACTTCCAATCCTTTACTTTTACAAACCTGGAATCTCAGTAAAATGGATACTTATATTTATACCTACGAAAAGCAGGATGGTTTTGAGGCAAGAAGAGAAGGAATCAGATTTCAGAAAAATGGAAAAGTCACAGGAAACCTGATTAAATCTTCATTAAGATATGATACTCTGGAAGAACCGGTTACTAAAAATGAAAAACCAGACCGTTACATCGGGAGCTGGAAAAAAGCCTCAGATTCTACAGTAACTTTAGTATTTCCTTCCAATACGAATATGACCGGTACTTTTGTTATTTCAAAGCTTACGGAAAATCAACTGAAACTAAAAAAGGTTTTCAGTGCGGATATAGAAAAGAAACTGGATTCTATCCGAAGAACAAAAAATATTACTGACTGATATCCTTATATTATTCTCTGAAAGGAATCAGGTCTGATAAGTTTATTAAAGCTTCTTATATTTGCAGTCTTAAAAAAAAATCAAAAAATGGCAGTAAACAGATTATTGACTTTCTTCTTCCTGATGATAAGCTGTAATTTATATTTTTCTCAGGACGTCACCATCAAAGATGATAAAGTTTTATTAGATGGAAAGCAGATTCTGAAAACTGAAAAAATCAATGTGGCTCAATACTCATTCTTTTCTATGAAGGATGATGAAGAGATTCTTCTTTACCGATATATGGACAATGAAACTCCAAGCTATGTAAGTGATGATTATTTTATCCTGAATTTTCTGCCTGAAAAAACAAAAGTAGAATCAACAGATATAGCCAAAATTGCCAATTTTATGAATTCTAAAAAAGGAATGGAAAAACTGGTAAAATGGTTATTAAAAGAACGAGTAATCAATCATGACGGAGAACTGAATCCTGAACGTGTAGCGATATTCAAAGATAAATACCACGAAAATATTACAGAAAGAACCCTTAGATAATGACAAAGATCCTTCTCCTTTCCGACTCGCATTCTTATATTGATGACCGGATCCTGGAATACGCTTCTCAGGCTGACGAAGTATGGCATTGTGGAGATTTTGGAAATCTTGACGTCATTGAGCAGCTGGAAAAGATAAAACCTCTGAAAGGAGTGTACGGCAACATTGATGATGCTAAAATCCAGGCTGAATTTCCGGAGGTCAACCATTTCTTTTGTGAAAAGCTGGAGGTTTTGATGATTCATATCGGAGGTTATCCCGGAAAATATACTCCACTTACTAAAAAAGAAATAGCAGAAAAAGCGCCTAAATTATTTATCTCGGGACATTCGCATATTTTGAAAGCGATGTATGATGAGAAAAACAACCTGCTGCATCTTAATCCCGGTGCCTGTGGAAAACAGGGCTGGCATAAAATAAGGACGATGATGCGCTTTGTGGTAGACGGTGAGGAAATCAAAGATCTGGAAATTATTGAACTTGGACCGAGAGTTTGAGTGTTTAAGTGTAGAGGAGTTTGATTTCATACATTTTACTTTCTACCTTTGTACAATAATTGATTCAGACAAGTCTTAAAATATGAAAATCGGCGACAAGGTTTCGGTAGTAGATGAAGATTTAAGCGGAGTGGTAACTTCCGTGAAGGGAAATATTGTCGTTTTTAAAGATGAATATGGCTTTACCCACCAATATCCTAAAGAAAAACTGGTTCCTAAGGATTCTGATCTTTATGAAAATATCAGAGTAATAAGAAAAGCGGAGCCTAAAAAAATCATTTCCAAGAAACATCAGAAAAATCATTTGGTTTTAGACCTTCATTTTCATAATTTGGTAAAGAATCCCAATGACTATGACAGCTTTGAAAGATTGTTTATACAAAAGGAAAAACTGATTGAAGTGATCGGGTTTTGCAGAAAGAACAACCTGAAGAGACTGGAAATTGTTCATGGCATTGGTGACGGGACTTTGCAGAGGATGGTTTGGGATGTATTGGAAAGCCAGGTCAATATTGATTTTTATAATAAGGAAATACTTCACCATCAATCGGGTGCGGTAATGGTAGAATTTCACTAAATTTGCAGCAATTGAAATATGAACGTACTTAATTTACTTTTTACCAAAGACGGATTGATCTGCCAGATTGTTAAAAACAAAAACATTCTGGAGGAAAAATCTTATTTCGTTACTGAAGAGACCCCAGCCAATCTTATTGAGCAAAAGCTGGACGAAGTTCTTATTAAGCAGCGCTATGATGAGATCCAGGTGATTTCAGCATTTAATCATTTTACTCTGATGCCTGAAGGTTTTTCTGAGCACGAGGCTGGATTTGATCTTATAGCCTTCAATGCTCCTGCAGATAAAGAACGGGAAGAACTGATGCTTTCTATCAACAAAAAATTCAATATCCAGTTTTATTATACTTTCCCGAAAAATTATTATAAAAAAATAAAAGAGCTTGCGATACCGGTTCATTTTAATTTCTCCGGAGAAAAGTTTCTAAGTTCAATTAATAATAAAACCAACAAGGAAATTCATATCAATCTTTATCATAACCAATGTGAGTTTTTTGCGATTGACAATAAAAAAATAATCCTTTATAATAACCTTGATGTCAACTCAGAAGTAGATTTCCTTTACTTCATTATGTTCACATTGAGTAAGATAGGTTTTGGAATCAATGAAACCAGCTTTTATGCTTATGGAGAAACTACGGAAAATGAAACATTCATTTCCGAACTTCAGAAATTTGTTAAAAATCTGAAAATTGTTTTTGACAATATTCCAAACAAGAATTTTATACTTAACTAGGTTGCAGGCCGCAGGGAATAGGGTTAAAGCCCAAACACAACCACCTGCCACCTATAATCTATTACCTAAACCCTAACAACAATATGTTCAGAATAATATCAGGCAAATGGAAAGCCAAAAAAATTGCCGCCCCTAAAAACTTTGATGTAAGGCCTACCACCGATTTTGCGAAAGAGGCTTTATTCAGCATTCTGGAAAACAAATACGATATGCAGTCGATCTCCGTGCTTGATCTTTTTGCAGGAATTGGCTCTATTACCTTTGAATTTGCTTCCAGAGGATGCCAAAGTGTTACCTCTGTAGAAATGAATCCAAAGCATACGGCATTTATCAACACTACCGCTTCTGAGCTTGACATGGCACTTCAGATCAATGTACAGAGAGGTGATGTATTTGACTGGCTTAAAAAATTCAGAAATAAAAAATCTTTTGAGATTGTTTTCTCTGATGCTCCTTTTGAAATGGAAGAAAAGAAGTATTATGAATTGATTTCTCTGGTTTTAAACAATAAATACCTGAAAGAAAACGGAGTTCTCATCGTGGAGCACCAAAGCCGTATGAAGCTTGAACATCCCAACCTAATAGATACCCGAAAATACGGAAACGTGAGTTTCAGTTTTTTTGAACCGAATAAAGAAGATAATCAGGAACTTTAATTCCTGATTATTTTTTTTGATCTTTCCGGAGCTGTTTTTCCCCAGTCTGTAATTGCTTCCAATACGGGAAGAAGAGTCCTTCCAAAATCTGTCAAGGTATATTCAACCATTAACGGAGGTTTTTCTGTAAACACTTTTCTGTCAATAATATCATCTTCCTCCAGCTGCTTAAGCTGAAGGCTGAGTGTCCTTTCCGTAATGGTAGGGATTATTTTTCTTAGTTCATTATATCTTTTAGCACCATCAATCAGGTGAAATAAAATCACAGCCTTCCATTTTCCGCCTATAAACCTCATGGTTACACTGGTGCAGCATGGGTATGCTTTATCATCTATTGTATACATTTTTATACTATCCTTTTTTACCGTTATTGCAAAGTTAATAAACTTAAATTAATTTTGTAACTATAAAAATGATAGTATAAAATTATGAACTTTTTAGACAAAATGAAAAACAGGTATACTGTAAAAAAGTATAACCCACAGGGAAAAATCAGTGAAGAACAGATCGCAACTTTACAAGAGATTTTACATCTCAGTCCCTCATCTATTAACAGCCAGCCATGGAATTTTATCTTTATAAAAGATCCTGAAATCAAGAAACAACTGGCAGACAAATCCTATTTTAATAAGGAAAAAATTCTGGACAGCAGCCATATAATCGTTTTCCAGGCTCTTAAAAATCCGGAAGATTTTGAAAAGCAGATCGAAGGTGTCCTTCCGGAAGGATCTGTTGCTTATTACAATAACTTTGTAAAGTCTAAAGGAGAAGATGGAATTAAATCCTGGCTAAAACACCAGGTTTACTTATCACTAGGTATCTTGCTTTCTGCCTGTGCCGATATGGAAATCGACTCAACTCCAATGGAAGGAATTGAACCCGAAGGATATGATGCTATCCTGAATAATGAAAAATACGAAACATTGTTCGCAGTCGCTATCGGGGAAAGAGATGAAACAGACACCAATCAGCCTAAATTTAATCCAAAAACCAGACTGAAAGCTGAAAAGGTAATTGTAGAGGCTTAATTTTCTTTACCAATATATACTAAAAAAGCCTGCTTCAATATGAGGCAGGCTTTAATTTATAATACTTTCAATTCTAAATCTATTGTTTTCCCAAAGAACTTCTTAGAGATCTTTTCAAAATTCTTGGTAAGATCGGAAAGGTAGAAGTGATAATTCGGTTTGGGGTTATTATCATTTAAAAGGTTGTACTTATCCAAAATAATCTTCAGATGGTTCGCTACAATATTCGGAGAGTCAATAACACGGACTCTGTTTCCATAATACTGTTTGATTTCATCAATTAGAAGAGGATAATGGGTACAGCCCAAAATAAGTGTTTCAATATTCTTTAATTTACTATTACTTAAATAATTATAAATAATAGCATGAGTGATCGGATGGTTTTTAAATCCTTCTTCAATAGCAGGAACCAGCAATGGCGTTGCCAATTCATCCACTTTGATCCATTTATTATGCTTTCGGATACTCTTTTTGTAAAGTCCGGAATTCACAGTAGCTTTGGTCGCAATAACTCCTACATTATTGTGGATTTCATAAGATACTTTTTCTGCTACGGGATTGATAACGTCTATAACAGGAACTTTTCCTGCAACAGACTGCATCACTTCATTTAAAGCATTAGCTGTTGCCGTATTACAGGCAATTACAATCGCTTTACAGTTCTGCTGCAGCAAAAAATTGGTGATCTTTGTAGAATATTCAATGATTGCTTCCTTGGATTTTTCTCCGTAAGGAAGATGCTTTGTATCTCCAAAGTAAATCAGATCTTCATTAGGCAGAAGTCTTTTGATTTCTTTGGCAACGGTAAGGCCTCCCACCCCGCTGTCGAAAATTCCGATAGGCTGGCCTGGTGAAAGATGTGAATAATCTTGTTTTTTAGTTTTCAAATGAACTGAAATTTTATACAAAAATAGTGAATTTTATGGCATATCTGTATACATACAAACATTATACAATAAACAAATCTGAGGCAATTCCGTCTGCCATAAACCAATGCTTCTCAGGGATTTTTAAATGGTCATTCTCAATAATTAAAATACCTTCTTCTATTTTCGTTTTGATTTCAGTCTGAAAATGTTCCAGTAATCTATCTGAAAATTTATTTTTTAAACTCCTAAGATCTACACCCCAGATAGTACGCAGGCCAATCATGATCATTTCATTGAACTGATCTTCTTTAGAAAGAATTTCTTCTTCTTTGGCCAACAGTTTATTATCATTAAGCTTTCTAATGTATTGCTGGTTATTAGCCACATTCCAGCTTCTGACATCAAATCCGTTATAAGAATGTGCCGAAGGTCCTATTCCCAGATATTCCTGATATTTCCAATAGGAAGAATTGTGACGGGAGTAGAATCCAGGCTTGGCAAAATTGGAAACTTCATAATGTTCAAAGCCATTATCTTTTAAAAAGTCAGACAGATAATAGAATTCTCTGTTCTGTTCTTCTTCTTTTGGACTTTTCACCTTTCCTTTTGAAATCCAGTTTTCCAAAGCTGTTTTGGGCTCTACTGTCAAAGCATAGGACGAAATATGAGGAACTTCCAATGCAATTGTTTTATTCAGATTTTCTTTCCAGATCTCAAGATTGGAGGTTGGTGAACCGTAGATCAAATCAATACTCAGGTTTTCAAAGCCAAAATCCTGTGCCCGTTTGATAGAACCTTCTGCCTCGGAAGCAGTATGGGCCCTGTTCATTAATTTTAAATCTTCTTCAAAAAAACTTTGAGTACCAATAGACAGTCTGTTCACTGGTGTTTCGGCTAATTGTTTTAAAAAACTTTTATCCAGATCATCCGGATTGGCTTCCAGAGTAATTTCAATATCTTTTTCAAAACTGAAATACCGTAACGCTTCATCAATTAAGGAATTGATTTCATCTACGGATAGAATAGAGGGTGTTCCTCCGCCAAAATAAAGGGATTTCAGCGTTCTGTTCTGTAATTCATCTTTTCTGAGCAGCATTTCGGTTTTCATTGCACGAAGCATTTCATCTTTGAAATTCAGGGATGTTGAAAAATGAAAGTTACAATAACTACATTTTTGTTTACAGAACGGAATGTGAATATATATCATAAAAAAAGCTCTGAAATTTTTCAGAGCTCAAATTTATTTAAATTAAATTAATTAGTATCTAAATCCTCTAGCATTAATAAAGTTGTCAAAGTTATAACCCAGACCAATCATGAAGCTGTTTCCACCATAGCTTTGGATATCAGATATTCCAAGGTTATAAGTTGCTCCGATCATGAATTTGTTGAATCTCACTTTTACAATTGGAGAGATACTCAAGTTCTGATTGTCAAATCTGTTCTGAACCGTTCTGTAGCTTACCCCGAAAGAGAATGCGTTGATATCATTAGAGAATGTAGCCATAAGGTTCCAGTCTATCATTCTCGTTGAGTTTGTATTAAGGTTGATTAATGCTGATGGTGCTATTGTAATATTATCAGCAATGTTCCAGTTATATCCTAAGTTTAAGAAGAATTTAATTGGAGAAGGCTCGTAGTTGTTTACGATAGAAGCATCATTACTTAATGCAATATCATTTACGGAAACACCCCCGAATAGCCCTCTATAGGTAGCAGCCAAACCGAAGTTTGCATACACCATGAAGATATTACTTTCTTCACCTCTCAATAACGGGTCGCCTCCTTCTTCAGTATTAATTTTAGAATAATCAAAGTTCATGTTATAGAAGTTAACACTTGTACCGAAAGAGAACTGGTCTTTTCTGTCTCCTTCACTACTTAGAGGAATAAAATATGAAGCACCAGCTGTAATCCCTCCTGCAGAAATAGGTCCGTTGCTATCTCTGAACACAGAAATACCAGCACCTACTCTATCAAAGATATTCGCATTAATCCCGATTGACTGAACATTCGGAGAATTGTTGAACTTTGAAAATTGTTGTTGATAATTGGCGTTGAGCTGTACGTAATCTGTTTTTCCGTATTGAGCTGGGTTGAACAGGAACTCACCATCCAAAAGATATTGCTGATAGTATGGTAGTGATTCTTGTGCTTTGTATGCATTTGACAAAAGAGCTAAACATACGATAGCATATAGTTTTCTCATAACAAATCTTGATTTCAATTCAACAAATATAAAAAAATTCTCAATATATTTTTAGTTTTCTAAATAATTTCTCCATTTTTTTACGGCATCCGCCATATCTTTGGGCATTGGGCTCTCAAAATATAATTCCTTTTTAGTCGTTGGGTGTATAAATCCGAGGGTATGGGCATGAAGGGCATGTCTTGGCAAAATTTCAAAAACATTTTTAATGAATTGCTTATATTTTGGGAGATTTATCCCTCTTAGAGGCGTATGTCCTTCATATCTTTCGTCATTAAACAAAGTATGCCCGATATGTTTGAAATGCGCCCTGATCTGATGGGTTCTTCCCGTTTCAAGTTTACATTCTACCCATGTCATGTATTTGAATCTTTCAAGGACTTTATAATGGGTTACTGCGTGTTTTCCATGGCTGCCATCTTCATAGACAGACATCTGCATTCTGTTTTTAGGATGTCTTCCGATATGGCCTCTGATTGTACCTTCTTCATCCTGAGGATTCCCCCACACAAAAGCCCAGTACAGTCTTTTGGTAGTTCTGTTGAAGAATTGTTTTGCCAGAAAGCTCAATGCATACTCATTCTTGGCAATCACCAGCAGTCCAGAGGTATCTTTATCAATCCTGTGAACAAGCCCTACTCTGTCAAGATCAGACTTTACTCCATTCTTTTCAAAATGGAAAGCCAGCGCATTCACCAATGTTCCGTCCCAGTTTCCGAATCCCGGGTGTACAACCATTCCTGCTTCCTTATCTACTACCACAAGGTCATCATCTTCATAAATGATATTTACAGGGATATCCTGCGGAACAATGACATTCTCTCTTGGAGGATGGGTAAGCAGCACCGAAATCTGATCTCCCGGTTTCACACGGTAATTCTGTTTTACAGGAGTTCCGTTCACCACTACATTTCCGGCTCTGCAGGTCTGTGAAATTTTATTCCTTGAAGAATTCTGCCTATGGATCAAAAGGAACTTATCAATTCTTAATGGTTCCTGTTTACTGTCAACAGTGATATTAAGATGTTCATACAATCCTTTATTTTCCTCGTCAATATCGATGTTTTCAATACTGTTGGAATCTAATAATTCTTCATCTAAAAAATCGTCGTTATCTTCTGACATTGTTTTACTTTTTTTACACAAAAGGCCTCAACATTTTGCAGTTGAAGCCTGTATTTTTGATATTAATCTAATTTTATTCTACGACTACCTTCTTAGCTTTCGGCTTTTGAGCAGGCTGTTGTGTCGTTGTTGAAGCAGCCGGTTTAGCTGTATGTCCTGTAGCAGGAGCAGCAGTAGAAGTTTTAGGCTTCTCAGTTGCTGAAGTGACAGGTTTAGAAGTCGTTGTCTGTGTCTTAGGTGTCTCATTTTTTGGCACTTCAGGCTTTGGAGTTTCTCTTCTAGGTACCGGAGCAGGCACTACAGGAGCATCATAACTTGGTTCATTATGTACTTCTTCATATCGTACCGGAGGAAGTGAAGTATCTACCTTCATACGGTAAATAGAATTCAGCTGCTCTATTTTCGCTCTTAGCTCTGCCGGAGTTTTCTTACTGGCCCAAAGGTCAATCTGCATTCCCTGATCACGAACATCTCCTGAAGCAGGATCCTGATAATAAATAATATCCGATTCGTCTTTGCTTCCATCTTCATGCTCTACCAGTCCAACTTCAAACATACTTTTGGTAATGACAGCTCTCGCTTCTTTTACCGTAAGTCCTACTACATTTGGAATGGAAATGTTTCTCATAGGTCCTGAACCTACTACTACATCAATAATGGAGAATCTAGGTAAACGAGCACCCGGATTTACCGCATTTCCTTTATATAAAATTCTTAAAAGGGCATCCTTCTGAATACTCGGTTCATAAATGGTATCTCCAATCTTAAGACCCACCTGATCCAGTCTCTGGAATGCAAGCCCTGAATATTTATTGATAACATCCGGAACGGCAATCGGAGCCCATGTTCTCGGGTTTACTGTAAGGTGTACTGTTCTTCCGTCCTTTACACGGGAACCCGGTGCAGGATAAACCTGAAGAACCTGGAATGGTCTGAATTTAGGATTATAGTTGGCACTGTCTACTTCATATTCCAATCCTGTATCATCTAAAATTTTAACAGCGTCATGTATAGATTTATTTACAATATTAGGAACAGGTATTTCCTGACCATGATTTGTATGGTGTTCCAACCAGCGAAATGTGAGCCATACCAACCCTGCAAAAACACCGATGGCTATTACTAAATTCAGTAAAACTTTCCAATTGAAAAGTGATTTAAGCATACTTAAAAATACTTTAATTATAACCGCAAATATAGCTAATAATTTTAGAATGGACTTTTTATTTAACACAATTCATTTTTGATCTTAAAATTTGCGGATTTCCCATATTGCATTACATAAAATGTTTAAATTTGCCTTAATTGATACTATATGGTTATGAACAAAAAAAGTGTTGCCGTAGTAATGGGAGGCTATTCTGATGAATATGTCGTTTCTTTAAAAAGCGGACAATTGATTTATGATTCTTTAGACAGAAATCTCTATGATGTATATAAGGTAGTAGTCCTTAAAGATGAATGGTATTTTTTAGGAGAAAATGATAAAAAATACGAGATCAACAGAGGTGATTTTTCTGTAACTTTAGATAATGGGGAAACCTTAAAATTTGATGCCTGCTTCAATATCATCCACGGGACTCCGGGAGAAAACGGAATTCTTCAGGCATACTGGGATGCAATAGGTCAAAAATATACCGGATGTGATTTTTACCAGAGCGCTCTTACATTCAATAAGAAAGATACTCTTGCCGTATTATCAAAGTATGGAATTCCTTCCGCGAAAAGCATCTATTTAAGAAAAGGTGAAGAAATCAATGTAGATAAGATTGTATCAGAATTGAATCTTCCGCTATTTGTAAAACCTAACCAGTCCGGATCTTCTCTGGGAATCACTAAAGTAAAAGAAAAATCTGAACTGATTGCCGCTACTGAAATCGCATTCAAAGAAGATAATGAAATCCTGATTGAAAGTTTCTTGGATGGAATGGAAGTTTCTGTAGGAGTTATTGATTTTAAAGGAGAAACCATTGTTCTGGGAATTACAGAAATTGTTCCTACCAACGAATTTTTCGATTATGAAGCAAAATATGAAGGTGCTTCTGAAGAAATTACACCAGCAAGAATTGATGATGAAACCACAAAAAGAGTGGAAGAAATTGCTAAAAGAGCATACAATTCATTAGGAATGAGTGGTTTTTCAAGAAGCGAATATATTTTAATGAATGGAATTCCTTATATGCTTGAAATGAATACCAATCCGGGATTCTCTCCTGCAAGTATTCTCCCACAACAAGCAAAACACTATGGAATTTCCATTATGGATCTTTGCGGAAATGAAGTTGAAAAAGCTTTAAATAAATAAAAAAAGTTAGAAATTAAATGCTAGAAGCTAATTCAAAGTCTATAGCAGATAATTCACTAATCAAAATCATAACTCGTACAACATGAAAATTGCTGTTTTCCCAGGGTCATTTGACCCGATTACACTAGGACATTACGATATTATAGAAAGAGCGGCCCCATTATTTGATAAATTAATCATTGCCATAGGGCAGAATTCTCAGAAGAAATACATGTTCCCTCTTGAAAAAAGAATGGAATTTATCCAGAACTCCGTAGCAGAATTTCCCAATGTGGAAGTAGATTCGTTTGAAGGGTTAACGGTAGACTACTGTTTTGAAAAAAATGCTCAATACATTATCAGAGGGTTAAGAAATCCTGCCGATTTTGAGTTTGAAAAAGCAATTGCTCATACCAACAGAACATTAGCCCACAAAAAACTGGAAACTGTATTCTTACTGACCTCCTCAGGAAAATCTTTCATCAGCAGCAGCATCGTAAGGGAAATTATCACCCACGGCGGCGAATATGAGCTGATGGTTCCGGATTCGGTAAGAGTGGAGAAATAAACACAACAATATTTGATAAGCGATAAATGATAATTGATACAATGGCCAAGAATTTGCTTAAGCAAAAAATCATTCATCAATTATCATTTACCATTTATAATAGATATGCACGAACAGTTCAATTTTGCTATAGAAGTCCTGGGGACCATTGCTTTTTCCATGTCTGGAAGTTTTGCAGCCATGCAGAAACGGCTTGATCCGTTCGGAGTGCTTATTATTGCATTTGTAACTTCTGTGGGAGGCGGAACTGTAAGAGATCTTTTGCTTGATATTCCTGTATTCTGGATGCATGATATCCTGATGTGTACCCTTATCCTGGTGACCAGTATTTTCTCCATGATATTCAAATCTCTTGAGAAAAACTTTAAAGTAACTTTATTTATTTTCGACAGCTTTGGTCTTGGGTTATTTACCATTATCGGAGTTCAGAAAGGTTTAAATGCAGGTATACATCCTATGATCTGTATTGCATTAGGAACCATAACAGGTTGTTTCGGAGGGATTATCCGGGATATATTGCTCAACAGGATACCATTGATTTTCAGAAAGGAGATTTATGCTACCGCATGTATCGTGGGAGGAGCAGCATTTCTGCTGATGACCAAGTATACTCCACTCTCCTATACTTTTATACAGGTTTTCACCATTATCCTGATTGTTGCGATCCGAACTTTTGCTGTAAAATATCATTGGCAAATGCCTAAATTTTATGGTTATGATCAGAATTCGGAAATGTAAAACATATTTTTACCCATAAAAAAAGCACCTGAAACAGGTGCTTTTTATTTTTATATTTTCTAGCTAGAAGAATTTCCCTCTATTTCTCATATTAGGGTTGTGCATATGCTTCTGCATGGTTGGCATTTTCAGCTGATCTTTCATCATTTTGATCTGATCAGTCATCATTCCAGCACTGTCTAATCTTTTAGCTTCTTCCAATAGCTTCTGCCCTTCCTGCTTTCTTCCTTTAGAAATAGCGGCTGCTGCAAGATTTAAAGTAGCCATTGCTCTGTCATGTTTCATATTCAAACCATATTCCAAAGCTTTCTTCATGAAAGGCTCTACTTTTGCAGGGTGATCCTGAGCTTGTGTTAATCCTAATAAATAGTGAAAATATCCATATTGAGTTTTATGAAGCTGTCCTTTATAATCAGTTATTTTTGACAGCCACTCGCCGGCTTTTTCCATATTCTGTTTTCTCAGTTGCCAGAATGCCAACAGGATATATTCATTTTTAAAGAATAATAAGATCGGGGATGCCGCTAAAAGAAAAACAACAATACCCCATCCAAGATTTCTTGTGAAAATCATCAGATAAAGTCCTGCCAGGATAAGAACTGCTGCTATTGCAATTTTTATGTATTTATTCATTATTAAATTTTAGAAGTGCAAAGATAATAAATTTAAGGCTTAAAGTTCAAAAAGTCAATTGTGAATGGTCAATTCGCTGCGCTTGTTAATTTTTGTAAATGTGAAAATTCACGATTCACTGTGCGAAGCAAAAATTCACGATTCATTTATGCTTCTTTTTTTATTTTTTCAAACGTCTGGAAACAGAAATCATAGCTATTCTTTTCATCTTTCTCATGACAGATTTCGTTTGTTTTTTTCCAGATCTTCGGATCTATCTTCGGAAAGAATGTATCAGCTTCAAGATCTGCCTTCACCAAAGTAACTTCAAGCCTGTCTACAACCTCCATAGTCTGTTCATAGATATTTCCTCCACCAATGACGAAAACTTCTTCATCAATCTTTTTAGCAAACTTCAATGCTTCCTTTATACTTCCTACAATAAGGATTCCTTCCTCAAACCAATCTTTCTTTCTTGACACAACAATATTGGTACGGTTCGGAAGAGGTTTCCCAATACTTTCATATGTTTTTCTTCCCATTATAATCGGATGCCCTGAAGTAATATCTTTAAAATGTTTTAAATCTTTAGGAAGATGCCAAAGCAACTGATTATCAAAACCAATTTCATTTTTCTCTCCCATTGCCACCACTATTGTTGTCATTCAAATAATTTTTTACAAAATTAGCACATAATTTGTATATTTGGTTAGCACAAAAAATTTAAAAAAATAAACTATGAAAAATAAAGGATGTCTGGGCGCTGGAACAATTGGTATCGCCCTCCTTATCATTGTTGCTGTTCTATTCTTTTGGGGAAAAAGCGGATATAATAATTTCGTAACCAAAGAACAGACGGTCAACACAAAATGGTCAAACGTAGAAACTGTGTATCAGAAAAGAGCGAACCTTATTCCTAACCTGGAAAGAACGGTAAAATCGTATTCAAAATTTGAGCAGGAAACTTTAACGCAGGTTGTAGAAGCACGTTCTAAAGCTACTTCTATCAACATTGACCCTACAAACATGACTGAGGCTGATATTGCTAAATTTCAGGCAGCACAAGGTGAGTTATCAGGAGCATTGAGCCGATTGATGGCCGTAGTAGAGTCGTATCCTAACTTAAAAGCAGACCAGCAGTATATCAACTTCCAAAGAGAATATACCGCTATTGAAAACAGCATCAGAACAGAAACTGTTTATTACAACGAAGCTGCACAGGATTACAACACTTCTATCAAGACTTTCCCAAATAATATTTTGGCGAATTTCACCAACTTTAAAGAAAAACCTTATTTCAAAGCTGAAGCAGGAGCTCAGAAAGCCCCTGAAGTATTCAAATAAATAATGGGTAATTTCCTAACAAATCAACAGATCGCTTCCCTAGTGGAAGCGATTCAGTCTGCGGAAGATCATTCTACAGGAGAGATCCGGGTACATATTGATTCCAATACAGATAATCGGGATGCTAAAACAGCATTTGAGGTTTTCAAAAAACTCGATATGGACAAAACCGCTGAAAGGAATGCTGTTCTTTTCCATGTCAATTTCGAACAAAAATATCTGACCATCATTGGAGATATCGGAATCCACGAAAAGGTAAAACAATCTTACTGGGATCATCTTCACGACTATATTACTGCTGAATTTGCCAAAGGACATTATTACCAGGCTCTGAAAAGTGCCATCCTGGAAACAGGACTTGAACTCAAAAAATATTTTCCTGTTGAAGGAGAAAATCCAAACCAACTCTCAAATGAAATTACGTTCTCTTAAAATAGTATTTTCATTTTTATTGCTTTGCTTTTACACTTTTGTATCAGCACAATACACTATTCCTGAAAAACCGGCCGTTCTTTATCCTGTTTTTGATGAAGCCAATCTGCTTTCTCAACAGGAAAAAGATGCCCTGAATAATAAGCTGATCAAGTTTGCAGATACTACCTCAACGGAAATTGAAGTAGTGATCATACGCTCTACCAAAGGAGAAGATGTCAACTTTCTGGCAACCATGTTTGGGCAGAAATGGAAAATCGGAAAAAAAGGAGTAGATAACGGCGTCGTTTTCCTTATTGCAACAGAAGACAGAACAATGTCTATCCAACAGGGACGTGCCGTAGAACAATACCTTACCGCATCAGTAGCAGGACAGATCTTAGATTATATTGTAACACCCAACTTCAAAAAGGGTCTTTGGTATGAAGGGATCAATGGAGGAACCTCAGCCATTATGGAGGCTGTTCAGGGCAAATTCAAACCTGTAGCAATAACGGCTCCTTCCGGTAATGGAAGCACTTTTAAAGTTCTTATTATCGCTTTTATTATTTTCATCATTATTGCTATACTTTTCGGTAACAGAGGAGGCGGACGTGGTGGAAATAATGACGATGACGATGATGTGATCATTACAAGAAAAGGACGCAGAAATTATCCAGGTGGTTTCTTCCCATTCCCTGGCAGTTTTGGAGGTGGCGGATTTGGTGGTGGAAGTTCCGGCGGTGGTGGCGGCGGATTTGGAGGCTTCGGCGGTGGCGGAAGTTTCGGAGGCGGTGGTGCATCCGGCGGATGGTAAATCAGTCAATCATTTTCAAAATATATAAACAGATCAGGTCATCACGACCTGATTTTTTATTTAAAAACCGAAAATATCATCAATTCTTTACCTTTTCTTAATGTTAAATTGATTTTTTCATATTAAAAAATTAACAAAACCACATAAAAACTATCTTTTATTTAATATTTTTTCGCTATATTTACTGAAAACAGGATTATGAAGAAGACGCTGGTAGTATTTGCACACCCTTATCTGGAGCACTCCAATTCGAATGTAGAGCTCATCAATTTCTACGTTCGCCACCAGCATTATACCCTAAGAGATCTTTATGAAGAATATCCTGATTTTCATATTGCAGCCTTCAGAGAAAGAAAACGCCTTAAAAATTATGAACGCTTTGTCTTCCAGTTTCCTTTAATATGGTTTGGAATGCCTCCTCTTCTCAGATTATGGATTGATGAAGTTTTCGACAGAGACTGGCTTAAAGAAGGCGAACACAATCCTCTGGAAGGAAAAGAAGTCTATATTCTGATAACCACCGGGGGAAAAGAAAGATCTTTCAGCAAAACCGGCACTTATCAATATACAATCGATGAGTTGATCAGCGGACTCATTGTTTCCTTAAAAGTTTTCAAAGCAGATATCAAACATATCAAGATCGTATACGAAGCCAATAAGCTGTCTAAAAAAGAAATTATCCTGCATAAAAAAGAATTTACAGAACTCCTCAATCAATAATTTATGGAATCCAGCTTAGCGATGAACACATTAATTTTCCTGGGTGTAGCCATTATCATGGTTCCATTGGCCAGGAAATTAGGGTTGAGTTCTGTAATCGGTTATATTTTAGGAGGAATCATTATCGGTCCATATGTACTCAGGCTTACAGGAAAAAATGTGGATGACATCATGCATGCCAGCGAATTTGGAGTCATTATGCTTTTATTCCTGGTAGGTTTGGAACTGGAGCCGCGGAAATTCTGGGAAATGCGAAAAAAAATAATGGGACTGGGACTTTCTCAGATGGCACTTACTATTTTATTGCTTTTTTTAGTGTTCATCAGTGTAGGCTGGAGAATAGATAAAGCAATTACCATTGCCATGTGTTTTGCATTATCTTCTACGGCAATTGTTCTGCAGACTTTACAGGAAAAAAACAATCTCAAGACCACAGCTGGAGAAGCCTCATTCTCTACCTTACTTTTTCAGGATATTTCTGTGATTCCTATTCTGGCAATACTCCCTCTTGTAGCTAATTATAAAGCCAAGCATCATGATAATGAAATTCAGATTCTGATCCAAAAGCTGCCGGAATGGCTGCAGGCCAGTACTGTAATTTTTGGAGTAGCTCTGCTTATTTTATTGGGCAGATATGTCTTTGTTCCTTTTTTACGCTATGTTTCAAAATCGGGAATGACAGAACTGCTGACTGCCTCCTCCCTGTTCCTGGTTATTGGTGTTTCCGAATTGATGGTTGTCATCGGACTTTCTCCCGCACTGGGTGCTTTCCTTGCCGGGGTAATGCTTGCCAACAGTGAGTTTCGTCATGAGCTGGAAGCGCAGATCAATCCTTTCAAAGGACTGCTGTTAGCCGTTTTCTTCGTTAGCGTTGGATCAACCATTAACTTTAATATTATCCAGAAAGACCCTTTATTTATCTTCAGTACTGTATTTGCTGTGCTGGCTGTAAAATTTGTTGTTTTATACACTATTGGAAAGTTTTTCAGGATAGATACTCCTCAAAGTTTTTTTTATGCATTTGCACTATCCCAGGTGGGAGAATTTGCATTTGTACTCCTCAATTATGCCTCAGATCTTTATCTGTTAGGTCCTGAAATGAACGCTCAAATGATGGCTGTTACTGCAATTACCATGTGTATTACTCCCATTCTTTTGATCATTAATGACAAGTTTATTACTCCGAAATTCATTAAAGAAATTCCCGAAGAAGAAAATGATTACAACATTCTCGACAATGATATAATTCAAAAGAAAATTATCATTGTAGGTTTTGGACATTTCGGAAGTACTGTGGGACGTCTTTTAAAGGCTAATAAAATATCAGCTACTGTTTTGGACCGTGATTCTGATCGTGTAAAACTGCTCAGAAGTTATGGTTTTAAAGTATATTATGGTGACGCTACCAGAATACCCATTTTACGGGCTGCCGGAATTGAAGATGCTGAAATTTTGGTTTTATGTCTGGATGATCCGGATGATAATAAATTCATTGCAGAACTTGTCCGTGAGCATTATCCTAGTGTTAAAATTTTTGTGCGGGCAAAAAACAGAATTGACGCCTATGAATATCTTAACAGTGGAGTCAATCATATTTACCGTGAAACATTAGGAACAGCCGTTGATATGGCCGTTGATGTACTTCATGAAACAGGAATGAGAAAATATGCAGCGAGACGTATGGGGCAAAGGTTTATGGCTATTGATAAGGCATCCATCAGAAAACTTGCCAAAATGAAGGAAAATGATGATGACATTACGCTGTTTACTACAAAAGAAATCCTCCAGCGAGAGGAGGAATTATTAGCTTACGACAATCTTAATTTTGATAATAAAAATTGGGAAGGATCCTCATCCACCGATGAAGAAGATGAGGATGAATCCCAGAATTAGTTTATTGGATGCTTACGCTGCCACCGCTGCTTTCATCCTTAATCACATTCTTAAGCTCGCCTTTTTTAGAAATATCCACACTTCCACCGGATGAAGCACCTGCCTTCACACTGGAAACAGCACTGATATGAATACTTGCCCCACTGGATGCATCTGCTTCTACATCATCAACGATAACTCCTTTAGCAGAAACACTACTGCCTGAAGATGCACTGATATCCGCTTTTTTTGCTTTTCCTGAAATATCAAGAGTAGATCCTGATGAAGATTCAATATCAAGGTTAACAGCCCATATTTTACCATCATAGCTGCTGCTGCTGCTTATGTTAATATCCATATCGTTAGCTTCCAGATCTCCGGAAATACTGCCTGCACTTGATGCTTCAACATCTGTTTTCTCCTGGGTAAATTTATCTTTTATGATAATTCTTGCAGCTGAATCAGCAAGAAGTTTATTAAAGTCTTTTGTATAAATTTTAGCAGTCACTTTGCTGATATTCATCACTCTGATACCAGGTTTATAATGAATGTGCAGCTTTCCGCCATCATTATCTACAAGAATTTCATTGATGATACTTTGAGGTGCTGAGATTTCTACTTTTTCTGTTTCAGATTTTATGATTTCAGCTTCTATCGCCTGGGAAACCTGAATTTCATCAAAATCTCCGTTAAATTCTTTATGCTGTATCGGACCACTTTCTTTGTTCACGACTTTCTCTACCCAGTTACTTCTGTCATCATCTCTATCTCTGTTTCTGTTCTCATGTTTATCATTACATGAGGCTAATGCCGCTAAGGCTGAAAAAATAAATAAAGTCTTTGTTTTCATGCTTATTTCTTTTGTCGATTATTTTTGTTGATTTCTTTAATTAAATAACAACTAATTTATAAAAAATATTACATTACATTTAAAAATACTGCAATTACCTGCAATCCAGATTTTTTCAGAAAGAACTTGATGTGCCCTGAAATGCCTAACGTATTCATTTTAAAATCACTCACAAAACGGCTTCAGTAAATACCTCTGCCAAAATTGATCCTATGATACAAGTTTTTAATATCTTTATGCTTTAATAACAACTATATTTATGAAGAATATTTCATCGGTATTATTAATTTCTGCCTTGGCGTTCAATCAATCTTGTACTACAATGAAACAGACCGATATTCAACAGGAGCTACCCGCACCTGATCCCTCTTTATCTTCTAATCCTTTTATGAAGAAAAGCAAGCTTCAATACGAAGCTCCGGAGTTTGACAAAATCAAAAATGAGCACTTCAAACCTGCTTTTGAATATGGTTTGAAGCAGCATGAAGCTGAAATTGTAAAAATTGCCAACAATCCGGCTGCTCCTACTTTTGAAAATACAATCGTTGCATTGGAAAAAAGTGGTGAAGTATTGAGAAGAGCACAAATTGTATTCTCAAATCTTACAGGTGCAAATACTAACCCTACTTTGCAGGCTTTAGACGAAGAATATGCACCTATTTTTGCAGCCCATTCTGATAAACTGTACCTGAATGAAAATCTTTATAAAAGAATACAGTCCATCAAAGAAGATGGTCTAGATTCTGAAAGCAAAAGACTGGTACAATATTATAAGCAGAATTTTGAAATTGCAGGGGCAAATCTTTCTGCAGCTGATAAAGAAAAGCTAAAACAGCTCAATCAGGAACTGGCTTCTCTTTCTACACAATATTCTAATAAATTATTGGAAGCAAGAAAGCAGGGAGGTGTATTTTTCTCTGATGCAAAAGAACTGGACGGACTTTCTGCTGATGAAATTGCAGCGGCAGCAGCTGATGCAAAAACGGCAGGACAGCCTGGAAAATATCTTCTGGCTTTACAAAATACAACACAGCAGCCCCTTTTACAAAATTTAAAAAACAGAACTACCAGAGAAAAGCTGTTCAAAGCTTCATGGACTAGAGCTGAAAAAGGAGATGCTAACGATACAAGATCAACAATTGAAAAACTTGCTAAACTGAGATTGAAAAAAGCTCAGATTTTAGGCAAGAAAAACTTTGCTGAATGGAAACTTCAGGACCAGATGGCAAAAACACCTGAAGCTGCTACTAATTTGATGAACCAGATTGCTACTCCCGCAGTGGAAACAGCAAGACGTGAAGCAAAAGATATTCAGGATCTTATTGATCAGCAAAAAGGAGGCTTCAAAGTAGAGCCTTGGGATTGGAATTTCTATGCTGAACAGGTAAGAAAAGCTAAGTTTGATCTTGATGAAAGTGAAATAAAACCTTACTTTGAAATCACAACAGTTCTTGAAAAAGGAGTTTTCTTCGCTGCTGAAAAATTCTACGGACTGACTTTCAAAAAGAGAACAGATCTTCCGGTTTATCACCCTGATGTAGTAACCTACGAAGTTTTTGATCATGATGGAAAATCTATCGCCATCTACTATCTGGATTTCTACACAAGAGATTCTAAAAACGGTGGAGCTTGGATGAGTAATTTTGTTGAACAGTCTTATTTATTAGGAACAAAACCTGTAATCGTTAACTGTTATAACTATCAGAAACCGGCTCCGGGAAAACCTTCATTAATCAGTTATGATGACGTTTCAACGATCTTCCATGAATTTGGTCACTCTATTCACGGAATGTTTGCAAGCCAGAAATACCCTTCTCTTTCAGGAACAAATGTACCAAGAGACTTTGTAGAATTCCCTTCTCAGATCAATGAGCACTGGGCTTTAGATCCTATTGTTCTAAAGAATTATGCTGTACATTATGAGACTAAGCAACCTATTCCACAGGCTTTGGTAGACAAAATCAAAAAGGCATCTACTTTTAATCAGGGATACATGACTACTGAATTGGTTTCTGCTGCTGAACTTGATATGGATTGGCATACAGTAAGCAACGACAGCCAGTTTATTCCTGTTTTAGATTTTGAAAAGCAGTCTTTGGCCAGCCATGGATTCAATTTGGCAACGGTTCCGCCAAGATACCATACTCCTTATTTTGCACACATCTGGGGAGGTGGATATTCTGCAGGATACTATGCTTATTTATGGTCTGAAACGTTGGATAATGATGCATGGGAATGGATCAGTAAAAACGGTGGGTTAACCAGAGAAAATGGTGACCGATTCAGAAAATATATTCTTTCCGTAGGAAATTCTGTAGATCTGAATCAGGCATTCAGAGACTTTACAGGACACGATCCGGATATCAAACCATTATTAAGAAACAGAGGATTTATAAAATAATCTATGATACTCAATACAGGTATAAAAGTATTGTCCTCATTAATCATTCTGACTTGCTTTTCATTAAAAAACAAAGGATTTGAAAGCAGGTCAGAATCTTTATTTCAAAAACAATCTGATACAACAATCTCTAAGGAATTAGAGGAATACATTAAAGAAGAGAGAAAGTATCTGGATTCACAATGTATTGCTGAAACCGCAAGAGCACAAGCAGACATTAAAAAAGGCAAGCTTGTTTATTTTCATTACTTCGGAATGGTAGAAAGCTACAGAAGCAATGCTGAAATGGATGTTCTTTTGAAACAAAAGAATATCGATGTTGGAAGTGCCCTGTACTACTGCACGGTTCCTCTGGAGCTGCAAAATTGTTATGAAGATGTAATGTCAAAGGAAATTGACAGAAAGTTTGGCCCAAAGTTCATCGATTCTTTGAGACATATCGCAGACGTACAATATGTTAAAAAAAACATTGACAAAGTCTATGATTTTGAAGAATGTGATACCATTTCAAGGTATCCGGGCAGCAAATCTTACGGAGACTTTTTTAAAGATTATGAAAAAGACTTTTGGAAAAATGTGCACTATCCCGATGAATTTGAATACCGGCAAGACAAAGACTTTTATTCTTCTATTTCTGCGAAATTTACCCTACACAAAAACGGAACGGTCTCAGATATAGATATTGATCTTACCTTCCAAAATAAAAAAAATTATAAGTACTCATCCTACTTTATCAACGAAATAAAAAAGTTTATAAAAAAAACAAAATGGGTTCCTGCCAAAACTATGGGAATAACAGTAAACAGCAGGGTTCCTCTCACATTATTTTTTAAATAACCATGAAAAAAATCATTACGGCAACATTATTAGTTGTCTTTGGGGCAATGTATGCTCAAAAAGGCCATGCAAAACCACAAGCCAATAAAATAGATCCCCAACTTGTGGGTCTGTGGAAAGGAAGCGAGAAAGACCAGCAGGTAGAAGGTATGGAAAAGCGTTGGGTAATGGAAAGAAAAGCAGACGGCACTTTTATGCTTATTTTCACCGCTATCCAGAATTGCGACGTCAGACAAGTTATCGAAAGAGGGCAATGGTGGATTGAAAAAGGAGAATTTCATGAACTTCATTTTAACTCAGGGAAAACGGATATTTATACATACAAGGTTTTAGATCCATCCCATGTAAAATTTAATTCAAAAGAGCAGGCTCTGGATATGGCCACTGAAAATTACAGCTTTGTAGATACTAAAATTGACGAAGACAATCAGTAAAAGATAACGGGAAGCATTCTTTAAGAGTGCTTCTTTTTATTTATAATTCATTTCTATTGATATTCATTATTTTTGCAGTTCAACATTTAAAATACACTATATGGACTGTCCCTGCTGTTCAGGAAAATCATACGAAGAATGCTGCAAGCCTTATCATACCGGAAAAAAACATGCTCCTACTGCCGAAGCTCTGATGCGTTCAAGGTTCTCTGCTTTTGCCATCCCGAATGGTGAATATCTGATGGAGACTACCCTTCCGGGAAAAAGAAAATACCACAATAAGAAAGATCTTCAGGAATGGGGAGAAATCAACCAATGGACAAAACTGGAAATCATCCGTACTCCTGCTTTAAACCAGGTAGAGTTTAAGGCTTATTATACAGACCAGAACGGACATCCACAGCTTCATCATGAGTTTTCGCTTTTTCAGAAAATGCACGAACACTGGTATTATGTTTCAGGAGAATTTTTGGATGAGTGATAGAGCCTGATTTGTTGGTAACAATTTAATGTAGAATAATTCTTTGCGTATAGAATCCCCAATATTACGCACCAATAATAAAAATCCCCACAGATAGTTTTGTGGGGATTTTTTTATCTTTTATCCAAAAAATATTGGATAAATATTCATAAAATGTCCGAAAAAACCGGACATTTATATTATTTTTTAGTGAGCTTCGTTTCCGTCAATTCCGTGAGCATGACCATGAGTCAATTCTTCTTCTGTTGCTGGACGTGTGTTCAAAATTTCTACGTCGAAATCTAACACTTTTCCTGCCATTGGGTGGTTAAGGTCTGCTACTACAGCTTCTGGTGTTACTTCTACCACAAAAGCCTGGAAATTATTCCCTTGGTTATCAGACAAAGGTAAAATAGCTCCGATAGGTGGAGTTCCTGATTCTTTAAACATCTCAATCGGCAATTGAGCGATAGCGTCTGGCTGTCTTTCACCATAAGCTTCTTCAGGCTGAATAACAAAAGCAGCTTTATCACCAGCTTTTAAACCTAAGATATTTTCTTCAAACTTTGGAATCATCATTCCTACACCGTACAAAAATGTAAGTGGATTTTCTGCTGTTGTTTCTTCTACAAGAACTTTAGTTCCGTCCGCTTCGATAGTGTGAAGGATGTAACGTACAGCTACAACGTGATTGTTTTCAATTGTCATATTTTTTCTTTTTTTCGTGATTTCGTTTCACGATTAATGTTACAAATATACTATTTTTTGAAATGATTCAATGAGCCTGGAAGCCAGGAGATGGAAGAAGGAAACTATGAAAAGCATAAAGAAAATATATCTTCCTTTTACTTTATATTAATTCCATAATAGCTTCAATAACTTCCAGCCTTTATTTTTTTCTGGTCTCATCTCTTTTTTTCTGTCTCAGCATAAAAAGATACAGACTTTCCACTTTTGTTCTTGCCCAAGGTGTTTTCCTTAGAAACTTCAGAGACGAGTTGATGCTTGGGTTATCTGTAAAACATTTAATATTGATCTGCTCACCCAATTTCTCAAATCCTTTGTAGTACTCTACCAGTTCTTCAAGAATAGCATCAAGCCTTTTTCCATGTAAAGGATCTTTTGATTTTTCTTCCATAACGCAGTAAAATTAAAACATTTTATCAGACCTGGCCACTAAAATTGTTTAAACTCTTAATCTTTAGTATTTTTGATGAAGCTATTTCTTACCCATAAAAATTATTCGTTACCAACCAATATGAGCAAAAACAACGAAGCAAACAGGAAAAAAAATAAAAAGCAAATTGATCAGAAAAAACGGAAAATACAAAATGCAGAAGCAGAAAGGAAAACACGTTTAAAGCAAATCCGGGAAGACTTCAAAGCAAAAGAATCTGATAATCAACTATAAAAATGGTTTATTACTCAACTTACTTTAAACAATAATAAATTTATGAAAATTCTGCATACCGCCGACTGGCATTTGGGAAAAAGACTGGACCGCTTTTCACGGATGGAAGAGCAAATCCTGGTAATGGAAGAGATTATAGGCATTGCCGATGAGGAACACGCAGATCTTATTCTTGTTGCCGGTGACCTTTTTGATAATTTTAATCCAGGCGTAGAAGCCATTGAGCTTTTTTATAAAACCCTGAAACGTTTATCTTTAAATGGAAAACGTCCTGTGATTGCTATTTCCGGAAATCATGATTCTCCCAGCCTAATCAATGCTCCAGATCCTCTGGCTCGTGAATGCGGAATTATTTTAATAGGACATCCTAAAGCCGAGATTACACTTTTTAGTACAGAATATTTCAAAGTTTCAAATTCTAAGGCAGGTTTTATAGAATTGAAAATCGGAGGAATAGATTTTCCTGTAAGAATTCTTCATACTCCTTTCGCAAATGAAATCCGGTTAAAGGAATATTTTGGTGAAAATAAAGAGGAAGAAATTAATAAAGTGCTTTCAGAAACATGGAAAAACCTTGCAGATCAGTTTTGTGATGATTCTGGAGTCAATATTCTGACCGCTCATTTATATATAAATAAAAGAGGTGCAGAAATTCTGGAAGAACCGGAAGGAGAAAAACCTATTAAAATCGGAAATGCAGATCTGATTTTTTCGGACAGTATTCCTGAGCAGATTCAGTATACGGCACTGGGCCATCTCCATGGGTTTCAGAATATCGGAACGAAAGAGAAACCTGTGATTTATTCATCTTCTCCCCTTTGTTACAGCTTCAGTGAAGCCGGGCAGAAAAAGTATGTTTCCATTATTGATGCTGAGCCGGGAAAAACAGTGTCTTACGAGAAAAAAGTACTGAAAAGCGGAAGAATTTTAGTCAGAAAAACATTTACTTCCATCGAAGATACCGTTCAATGGCTGGAAGAAAATCCCAATACATTTATAGAACTTACCCTTGAGAGTGAGACATTTTTAACAGCTGATGAAAGAAGATTAATTTATCAGTCTCATAACGGGATTGTTCACCTTATTCCAAAAGTCAAAAACCGGGAGCTTGATGAAGAGCAGAGCCACGAAATCAATTTAAATCAGAATATTGATATATTATTTAAAGATTATTTTAAATCCAAAAACGGCGGGCAGGAAGCCAATGAAGAACTGATGAATTTGTTTAACGAAATTTTAAATGCATAAGCCATGATCCCTGTTCAACTAACTATCGAAGGACTTTACTCGTACCAGGAGCGCCAGACCATTGATTTCAGAAACCTTACTGAAGCGGGACTTTTTGGTATTTTCGGGGCGGTGGGTTCTGGAAAATCATCGGTTCTTGAAGCCATTTCATTTGTCTTGTACGGAGAAACGGAACGTCTGAACATGCGTGATAAAAGAGCTTATAACATGATGAATTTAAAATCAAACAGCTCTTATATAGAATTTGATTTTATAAATTATGAGAATAAGCTTTTCCGTGCTACCCGTGACTTTAAGAGAAATTCCAAAAAATTTGAAGAAGTAAAGCCTAATGCAGTTACTTTCTATGAAAATAGTAATGGCAAATGGATTCCTCTGGATCACTCTAATGCAGAAATAATCATTGGGTTAAGCTATTCCAATTTTAAGCGAACCATCATTATTCCGCAGGGACAGTTCAAAGAATTCCTTGAACTGGGTGCTGCAGAAAGAACAAATATGATGAAGGAGATCTTCAATCTTCAAAAATTTGACCTTCAGAACAATGTTTCTGCACTTCATGTAAAAAACAGATCTGAACTGGATCAGCTTGAAGGTCAGTTAAAAGGTTTTGAAGAAATCAATGAAGAGAAGATCAAAGTTCAGAAAGAACAGCTGACTGAAGAACAGAAACTACTTTCGGAATCCAATGAAAAACTGGAAAAGATTTCCAACACTTATCAACAGCTGAAAAACTTAAAAAGCGATTTTGACAGTTTACAGCAGAATAAGGAAAAATTCAGCAGACTCTCTGAAGAGAAACCTCAGATGGATGCGCTGGAAGCGCAAGCGGAATTATATGACCGTATTTTCAGACTCTTCAATCCATTGATTATTGAGAAAAATAAGCTTTCAAAAGAGATTTCGGAGAAGCGGAACGAGAGAGAAGAACAAATTAAAGCATGGCAGGAAACTGAAAAGGCCTTTATCGTTATAAAAGAACAACTTTCCATTCTTGAGCCGCAGTTCAAAGCTTTGGAACAGTCCAAAATTCAAGAAAATGATATGAACCTTATCCTTCAGGTTCTGAAGTTTACTGAGGAAATCAAAATTCTGAATGAAAGAACCCAGAAAGGTTCCGAAAAAGTAAAAGAAGTAGATCTCAATAAGGAGAAGATTCAAAAGAAGATTGATGAACTTTCTTCACAGGTGAAACTATTGAAGGAACAAAAAGTGGATTCCGCATTGTTATCTGAAGTGGGAAATTGGTTTATTCAACAAAAAAATTTAAAAAAATCACTTCAGGAACAAACCGAAAAGATTGAGAAACATCAAAAACAGATCGGAGAAATTGCAGAAGAATTAAAACCTTTTGCTTACAACGAAAATTATAAAGAAGACTTCAGAATCAGAAAAGAAGCCTTAGAAACTAAGAAAAAGGAACTTTCTCAGAAACTGGATCATCTCAAAATACAAAAAGAGCTTTCCCGTTTTGCCAGTGAGCTTCATGATGGGGAAAACTGTCCTCTTTGTGGTTCTAAGGAACATCCGCATATTGTGGAATTTCATGATGTGAATGCTGAACTGCAGGAAATTCAGGAGAAAATAACATCCGTAGAACAGGAAACAGCTGGTCTTCAAAAGCAGGAAGCAGAAATTGATAAAATTCTGGACCGAAAAAAAATCTTTGAGGAACAACTTTTTTCAGAACAGAAAATTATCCTGCAGATTCAGAAAGATATTGAAAATCATATTCTGAATTTCTCATGGAAGCCTTTTTCCCCGGATCAGGAAGAAGAGTTTGATAAAAAACGTTCAGACTCATTTACTTTAGAAAAAAAGGTTGAGGAAACGGAGCGAAGCATTGCTTTGGAAAGAGAAAATCTGGAAAAAGAAACCAAAACGCTGGAAAAGTATAAGAGTGCCCTCGAGGCTTTCCGTTTGGAAGAAGTTTCAAAACAGGAGCAGATCAATATCAGCCGTTCTGGGCTTAAAATTCTTGACTGGAATAGGTATGCTCAAAAGGAAAAAGCTGAGATTGAAGACGCTTATCAAAAGTTGGTACAATCTAACAGGGAAACCGAAGAAAATTACCAAAAGGCATTACAGCAGGAAAAGATTCTCTCTCCGAAACTGGCAGAGCAAAAAGCCATTGTCAACCAATCTGAAAAACAGATCACAGAACTCGAGAAGGAAATTTTCGGTAATGAAGAAGCTATCGTTAAAGCTTTGGCAGCTCAAAATTTTACAGAGTTCAAAGAAGTTGAAAATATTTTACTTCAGGAAATCAATATTCAACTGGTGAGAACAAAAGTTCAGAACTTTAAAGTTGATTTTGAAGCTTTAAAGAAATTCATCGGAGAACTGGAATTAAAACTGAAGGGACTGTCATTCGATAATGAACAGTTTTCTCTGACTGAGCAACAGTTCGGTGAAGCGCAAAGTGAACAGAAAAAAATAAGTGATTCTGTAGTAACAAAAACTGCAGAAATAGACCGACTGGAAAAAGAATTCGTAAAAAAAGAAGACCTTTTGAAAGAACTGGCAAAACTTCAGAAACGTTCAGAGAATTTAAAAATAATGATGAACCTGTTTAAAGGAGCAGGTTTTGTACAATATGTTTCATCTATTTATCTGAGACAACTTTGTGATCATGCGAATGTGCGTTTCCACAGAATGACCAGAAACCAGCTGAGTCTGCAGCTTAATGAAAATAACGATTTCGAGATCATTGATTACCTCAACGAAGGGAAAAGCAGAAGCGTAAAAACGCTGTCGGGAGGGCAGGCATTTCAGGTCTCTTTAAGTCTGGCTCTGGCACTGGCAGAAAGCGTTCAGGCCAATGCACAGGCAGATAAAAATTTCTTCTTTATTGATGAAGGCTTTGGAACTCAGGATACAGAATCTGTGAATATTGTATTTGAAACCCTCACCAATCTGATGAAAGAAAACAGGATTGTAGGAATTATTTCGCACGTTGAAGAGCTGAAAGAGAAAATTCCTACAGCTCTCAATATCATTAAAGACGAGGAAAGAGGAAGTCTGATTGAGATTATATAATTAATCTTTAAACCTCAAAAGAAATTAAACTAAGGCTGGCTTGAACATTTATGCATGAAGAATCAATACAGCCTTTACAGATTTGTTCAGGATCTCGTCTACAGTACTACCGGAAAATAATCGGTAAATAATATTATGATTGTGTTTTACAAGACATAAAATATCTGTTTTATTGGTTTCTATGAAATCAATAATTCCGCTTGATGGTTTATCATCCTCAACGTAGTGAAAGGTGATTTCCACAGAAGAAAGCTGATCTTTTAATTTCTTTTCACCATTTTCTATAGCTCTTGCAGCTGTATCTTTGTCTGAAATATGAAGTATTTCCAATTTTTTAGGATCGGAAACTTTAAGGATCTGGTTCAATGCCTTTACATCCCTTACGGATAGTTTTGTGGTTTTATAATCTGCAGCCAGCGTGATAACAGGTGTTGGATGAAGTATACTTTCCGCAGGAACTATTAATGTTGGAATCCGCATTTTGCTAATGGCTAAACTGGCATTGCTTCCTATAATTCCCTTAATGCCCGTAGCTCCCGTCATTCCCATTACTAAAAACGATACATCATTATATTCTATGTATTTGGTAATAACATTTCTTAAAAAGCCAACATCACAAACGGTTTTTACCGGAATGTCTTTATATACGTCATTATTACAGAAAGTTTCTGCCCATTCTTTCAGAGCGGATCTTTTTCTTGCATAGTAATCTTCAATAAAAATGGCGTTGTATGTACTATTGTTGATGCCTTCCGTAGGATGAATGGCATTCAGTACCGTTACTTTCATCTTTAAAGTTTTGGCGAGGGAGAGAGCATACAACAGCGCATTACCTGCGTTATTGGAAAAGTCTGAGGCAACTAATATTTGTTTCATTTTTTTTCGGTTTTAATAATAATCACTGAACTAAAAATCTGCCACTAAATAAACAGATGGAAACATATAAATAACAGTAAAGATAATACAATAGAAACCGGTAAAGTAAGTACCCAGGCAAGACCGATACTTTTTAATGTAGCCGGATTAAGGTTACTTTTACCACCGGAAGCTACCATAGACCCTGCTATACCACTTGACAAAACATGCGTTGTACTTACCGGTAATCCCAGCAATGTACTTATACCGATAGTAGATGCGGCAACAATCTCGCTGGATGCACCCTGAGCATAGTTCAAATGTTCATTTCCTATTTTCTCACCAATAGTTACAGCAATTCTCTTCCAGCCTATGGTAGTTCCCAGCCCGAGAGATACTGAGATAATAATAATTACCCATAGGGGAGCAAATTCGGTTAATTTTTTAAGTTCAGAAATCTGGCTGGTAAGTATTGCTCTGCTGGATTCGTCAATAGCTATAGTTTTATTTTCATTCAGCTTTTTTAGAGAATCAACAAGGTTGTCTATCTGTTTCCGGAATTTATAAGTAGCGGCTTTGTCTTTTTCATTTTTATGGATCAGATTTTCTTTTACATTTTCAACAGCCAGATTCAATGTCTTAAATTCTGCTGTATTTCGAGTATTCCGGGCAGCTGTTGCCTGTAATGTACGTTCCGTTGTGTTCAGGATAGAAATAATCTTATCATTAGGAATATCATGATTAACTGCAAATTGGGCAGGCATGAAAGCAATCAGGATCAGCATAAAAAGTCCTACACCCTTTTGTCCGTCATTACTGCCGTGAAAAAAGCTTACTAAAGTACAGGTTGTTATTAAAATGGCTCTGATCACCAAAGGAGGTTTGTCATTAGCTCCGGTTGGAATATGAAAAAGCGTTTTATAACGGATTACATATTTAAAAAACCACATCAGCAAAACAGCTAAACAAAATCCTACTATAGGGGATAAAATAAGTGACATCCCAATTTCTTCTGCTTTATGCCAGTTCACTCCTCCGCCATAATACCAGGTAAATCCTAAGCCGGCACCAATTAAAGCACCAATCAGGGTATGAGAACTGGAGCATGGTATTCCAAAATACCAGGTTCCCAGATTCCAGATGATTGAAGCCAGTAGAACAGCAAGAACCAAAGAGGCTCCCACAGCAATTGGCAGCGTTATGAGCGTATCCATAGGTACCAATTTTAAGATTCCCATCGCAACAGCAATTCCCCCTGTAAAAACTCCCAGAAAGTTCCAAAAGCCTGACCAAGGGATTGCGATAACGGGCTTAAGAGCTTTGGTATAAATTACAGTAGCCACAGCATTGGCGGTATCATGAAAACCGTTTACAAACTCAAAAGCCACTACAGCTACAAGACACAGGATGAAAATAATGACAAGACCTGTACTGAGATCCGGATCCACTGAAAAAAATAGAATATTGTTTAAAAGCATGGTTTTTTGTTTAGATTTTGGAATAACTGGATCAACAGAGCATCCAGAATATTGAGAAATGAAACCATCAGAAAGGGATAATAAGAACGATATCCTGAATAGCAATGGATTTTAGAATATCCAAAAAACCTTTTGAACAAACTGGCTGTGGAAATAAACAGCTTGCCACCAGTACAATACAAAGTTTGTATCATACGGATTATAGACAGGTCAATCATTAATAGCTATCGCTTTGTTTCATCACTGTAAAGAAATGAAGTTTAAAAGATTACGATGTTAATAAATGATTAACAGTTTATTATATTTAAAAAATAAGATTCTTTGCAATATAAAACAAAGTAAAAAGGAGACCTTTTCTGGTCTCCTTTTTTTATATCTCTAAACTTCCTTGTTATAATCCTTGTATAACAGGCTTCACTTCATTCCCAAACAATTCAATAGACTTCATCATCACCTCATGAGCAGGATCTCCCACATCCATATGTCCGATAAATCTTGTAATTCCGAAAATCTCTTTCATATAAGCGATTTTGTCTGCTACTTCTGCAGGGCTTCCGATAAATAAAGCGCCGTCTTTGCTTCTTCCGCCATCATACTGTGCTTTTGTGTAAGGAGCCCAACCTCTGGAAGCCCCTATTCTATCCATCTGAGATTTATAATTATGGAAATACCCGTCCACTGCTTTTTGATCATCACTCACAAAAGTATGTGAATGAACGGCAATCTGCATTTTTGAAACATCATGTCCCGCTTTCTGGTATTCCTGCTTATAGAATTCGATCAGATTTCTAAACTGAATCGGCATTCCTCCAATAATGGCTACCACTAAAGGCATTCCCAATTGTGCTGCACTTAAAACAGACTGCGGAGTTCCTCCTACAGCTCTCCAGATTGAAAGTTTTCCATCATTCTTTGCTCTTGGATACACGGTTTGATTATTCATAGGAGCACGAAGTTTCCCAGACCAGCTTACATTTTCCTCAGAATTGATTTTCAGTAATAATTCTAACTTTTCATCAAATAGCTGTTCATAGTCATCCAAAGAATAGCCATACAACGGAAATGACTCAATGAAACTTCCCCGGCCCACAAATATTTCGGCTCTTCCGTCTGAAATCAGATCCAGTGTTGAAAAGTCTTCATATACTTTTACCGGCTCCGAAGAACTCAAAACAGTAACTCCACTGGCTAGTTTTATATTTTTTGTAATGCTTGCTGCAGCTGCCAATACTATTTCCGGTGAGGAAACAGCATAATCCGGACGGTGATGTTCTCCCATTGCAAAAACATCAATTCCCACCTCATCCATCAATTTTACCTGATCCAATATTTCACGGATCTTAATTCCTGCATCTCTATATTTTCCGGTTGACTGGTCAAATGCCAGATCACCGAACATTCCTATTCCTAATTCCATATTGTTGATTTTAGTGATACAAAAATACCACTATGAAAAATCAAAAACATTGATGTTTGGTAAGATCGAAAAGTTGTTGTTTTTTCAAACACAAATAACACTAATTTTCCACCAATAACACAACATTGTCATTGCGAGCAAAGCGAAGCAATCTCAATTAAGCATAATACAACAATGTTAAGGTAATGTTCAAAAAAATCCAGCCTAAAACTAGACTGGATTTTTTTATTATTTCTTCAGATATAAATCAAAATAATCTGTAATCTTCTGCATCAGATGAACTCTGTCTTTCCCGATCACATTATGCGGATGCCCCGGATATGTAAAGTAATCTAACTGAACTCCGTTATCAACAGCAGATTTGATGAATTTTATAGAATGCTGCCATACTACTACATCATCCTGTGCCCCGTGAATCATCAGTAGTTTTCCTTTCAGATTCTGAACTTTATCCAAAAGATTAGCAGCTGCATATCCCTGTGGATTTTCCTGTGGAGTATCCATATATCTTTCTCCGTACATGATCTCATACATGCTCCAGTCGATTACCGGTCCTCCAGCTACTCCTACTTTGAATACATCCGGCTTACGAAGCATGAAGCTTGTTGTCATAAATCCTCCAAAACTCCATCCATGGATTCCCATTTTATCTCCGTTTACATAAGGAAGAGACTTTAAGTACTCTACTCCCTTCATCTGGTCGTTCATTTCTGTAGTTCCCAGGTTTCTGAATACAGCCTGCTCAAACTTCATTCCACGGTTGGAAGAACCTCTTCCGTCCATGGTGAAAATAATATATCCGTTCTGAGCCATATATTCATACCAAAGGTTTCCGGAAGCCGGGAAGCTGTTTGTGATCAACTGTAAGTGCGGTCCGTTATACAGATAAACAATGGCAGGATATTTTTTATTCGTATCAAAATTTGTTGGAAGGATGATTTTCCCATACAAAGGAGTTCCGTCATCTGCTTTTAGCTCTACATTTTTAATTTCCGGTCTCTGATAATTCTTTAACGGATTTTCAGAAGTAAGGATATTGGTAGCTTTTAAATTAGAAGTATTGATAATATTGGCAACTCTTGGTGAATTGGCATTGCTGTAAGCATCATACAGATAATTTCCATCATTGCTCAAAGTTCCGGCATGCATTCCTTCCGCACTGTCTAGTTTCTGCATTTTGAAATTAGTCCAGTTGATTCTATATAAATGTCTTTCTAAAGGAGTTTCTTTTGTGGAAGTGAAATAGATTTCCTTTTTCTTTTCATTGAATCCTAAGATATCCGTTACCAGCCAGTCACCTTTTGTGATTTGTGCTACCAGTCCTTTTTCTAAACTATAGTGGAACAAATGATTGTATCCTGTTCTCTGACTCTGCCAGATAAAGTCTGTATTGGAATTCGGGAAGAAAGTAAGTGGATGCTGCGGCTCGACATATTTGCTGTCTGTTTCTTCAAATAATGTTTTTACCAGTTCTCCGGTTGCAGCATCATACTGATTCATTTTCATATGATTCTGACCTCTGTTCAGAACTCCTACGAAAATATACTTTGAATCCGGACTCCATGTAACGGCTGTTAAATATTGATCTTTTTCTCCCTCAACTTTTAAGAAAGTCGTAGCTTGAGTTTTAATATTGAAAACACCTAATGTTACCTGATGAGAAGTCTGACCAGCCATTGGGTATTTGATATTGTGATTCACAGCTGGCGTTACAGACCAATCAATGATTGGGTAATCAGCAACCATACTTTGATCCATTTTATAAAATGCTACACTCTCAGAATTGGGAGCAGGAAAAATTCCTGTATCAATTCCGAATTCATTTCTATGAACAGCTTGCCCGCTGATAATATTTTCATTGGTTTCATTGGTTACAGCAATGGTTTTTCCATTTCTGTTTACAAATAAATTATTCTTTGCTGTGAAGGCAAAAGTCTGGCCGTCACCAAACATTTTCACATTCGCGGCATCCTGATCTACAGCAGCTGTACTTTTTACTTTCCAGTCATTTCCTGATTTTTCAATCCATGACATTTTACCGCCTGTTGTAAAATATCCATTGGAATTTCCTGTAAATTTGATTGCAGGAACTGCCTTCAGTTTATCATTGGATAAGTTTCTATTCAGTTGGCTCAACGAGATCAGAGTATCCTGCTTGTTGGTTTTCAAATCTGTAATCAAATAACCACCTTTCACTGCCTGGATGTATGATTTTCCGTCTGCAGCCCATGAAAACTGGGAAATATTTTTCACTGCAAGGTTTGTTCTCATCCCATTTACAGCCTCTGCCATGGTAAATTTCTGGGTCTGGGCAAATGCTGAACTGCCTAAAACCAGCATCAATAAAGAAAAATTATGTAATTTCATTGTATAAAATTGAATCCATCAAAAATAAGAAATAAAAATCATCCGTTAAGAAATGTTAAATTAAAACATCCATAAATTAGAATTCATGCTTTCAAAGAAATTATTTCTTAACTTAATAGTAGAATTTTTATAGGTATTAAAATAGGTCAATTGTGAATTGTCAATACGCTCCGCTTGTCAATTTTTAAATTTTGGAACAGCTATAGCCATTCACCATTCACTTGCGAAGCAAAATTGACTACTGATGTAGAAAAATGCATTTCTTATCCTATATCAATGACTTGTATAGGTATCCTATCCTAAATTTGCATCATTATAACAAACAAAAAATACAAAATACAATGGCAACAAAATGGATCTTAGACCCTACGCATAGTGAAATTACTTTCAAAGTAAAACACATGATGATCTCTAATGTAAAAGGAAGCTTCAGAACCTTCACCGCTGAAATTGAATCTGAAGATGAGTTCTTTGCAAATGCAAAAACTACAGCTACAATTCAAACAGATTCTGTATTCACAAACAATACAGACAGAGACAATCACTTAAAGTCTGCAGAGTTCTTCAACGCTGAAGTACATCCTACAATCACTTTTGAATCTCAGGCGTTAAACAATTCTATCGTTGGAAATCTTACCATCAACGGAATTACAAAACCTGTAGATCTTGACGTAGATTTCGGAGGAATCAATGTAGACCCATGGGGAAATACAAAAGCAGGTTTCTCTTTTGAAGGAAAAATCAGCAGAAAAGACTTCGGATTAAACTGGAATGCAGCTCTTGAAGCAGGAGGTGTAATGGTAAGTGATGATGTAAAAGTAGCTGGGGAATTACAGTTTGTAAAACAGGCTTAATAAATAACATATATTATAAAAGGTTCAGGGATTTTTCTAAAAGCCTTGAACCTTTTATTTTTTTATAATCTTCAATATTTATGAACCTCAATGATCTTCAAAACATAAGCGACGGTTTTAAAAGCACACAGAGAATGCCTGTTTTATTTCTTGGACACGGCTCACCAATGAATGCCATTGAAGAGAATCAATTTGTGCAGGGTTTCAGAAAAGCTGCCTCAGAAATTCCAACACCTAATGCAATTCTTTGTATTTCTGCTCATTGGTATACAGCCGGAACTTTTGTAACCGCTATGGATATGCCGAAAACCATCCATGACTTTTATGGGTTTCCAAAAGCTCTTTTTGATGTGCAGTATCCTGTCCCGGGAAGTCCGGAATTAGCAAAGGAAACAGCAGAGCTCCTTCTCCCTGTTGATGTGGAAGAGGATCATAGCTGGGGACTGGATCATGGTGCATGGTCCGTCATTAAGCATATGTATCCTGATGCAGATATTCCTGTGATTCAGCTGAGTATTGATCATACAAAACCTCCGCAGTATCATTATGATCTTGCGAAAAGACTCAATAAGCTTCGTGAAAAAGGTATTCTGATCATCGGAAGCGGAAATATCGTTCATAACCTCCGCCTTATTGACTGGAAAAATATTAATACAGTAGGTGCCGGCTGGGACTGGGCAATAGAAGCCAGAGAAAAAACCAACAACTGGCTTCTTGACGGTAATTTTCAAAATATTATTGATTATCAGAAACAAGGAACTTTCTTACAGTATGCTGTTCCTACCCCTGATCATTATCTTCCTTTATTATATACTTTGGGGCTTAAAGATCAGTCTGAAGAGCTTACTTTATTCAACGATGAGCTTATCGGAGGCTCGCTGAGTATGACGAGTGTAAGGATTGGATAATCATAATCGGATATTAAAAATAAAAAAGGAAATACCTCAACTGAGATATTTCCTTTTCTTTTATAAAGGTAGTATTATTTACTGTACTGCTTTTAATACATTGATGTTTCCGTAGCCATAGCTTGAATTAACATTTGGATAGTAGGTTGCAGACTGTCTCATCTTGTTAAGCACCTGATCTCTTGTCCATGATGGATTTTTAGCCCAAACTAAAGCTGCAATTCCCGCTGTAGCTGCTGTAGCCACTGAAGAACCACCTACATAATCTGCCTGCCCGTTGTAATAACTCAAAACAGGAACAGTATTACCTGAAGGTCTTTCCATCTGGAAAGTAAAGTCGATCTGACTTCCGGAGTGGCAAACATCACATTTCTGATTGGAAGTATTCTCTTTTACTCCTGTTATCGCCTGGGTTTCTGACATTGATGCAGGGAAAATCACCCCCACAAAACTGGTAAAGCTGGTAGAAGTTCCTCCGGCACAGAAGATTAGTTTTCCTTTAGAATAAGCATATTTAACACCATCTTCAATTTTCCCGACAGAGAAAATATGTCCCATAGACATTGAAATGATTTTTACACTGGTGTTATTACCCAATTCTGTAAAAGCCGTTTTTACAGCAGTCTGCTCGCTGGATGTTTCCAAAACAACATTTTCTGCGGCTCTGTAAGCGATCAGATTGGCATTGTAAGCTACTCCTACCGGCAGTCCTGCATTATTTCTTGGAGCTGTCATTACGGAAGCCATTTTTGTTCCGTGTCCGCACTGATCTCCGGATCCATCTGAGTTATATACTCCCAATTTACTGATTGTTCTTCCTGAAGAAGCACCATTATTAAAGCTTCCTCCCAATAAAGTTTGCTCCGGAGAAACTCCTGTATCAATAAGTCCGATGGTAACACCTGCTCCTGTACTGTAGCTCCATGCTTCAGGAATGTTGTGTTTTGTGAAAGCCCAAGGAATTTTTGCGCTTGGTGTTGTAGATGTGTAGTCTGCTGTACTTAATGTTGATGATGAAAAACCACATCCTGATGAACCGCTTCCAGAGGATTTTGCAGCTGCATTATATTGAGCCTCAAATTCAAAATAATGATAATCTGCCGGCTCTACGTATCGGATGTTTTTCATTTGTCGAAGAGCAGTAATGGTTTCTTCTTTTTCAATCACAACATCCATCTGATTAAGATATTGATCTGAAAGAAGAAGGTAATTTCTTTCCTCTTTTCCTTCATATTTTTTGATGACAGAAAGGACCTCCTTTTCCATTTCACTGTTGTTTGGGGATTTACTTCTGTCAAAGTCATCCTTAGAAGCTCCAAAACCTATGGATACCATTTTGTTCCCACGGAAAATAGCACTCCATACGAAATGATGGGATTCATTCTTCCAATTGAAAGCACCATCCGTTTTAATAGCCTGATTGATCCGTTCATTGATCTGTTTTGCCGTCAGTGGATCTTTCTGAGCCATTTCTGTTTTTACATTTTCGTTCTGAAGTTCTTCTCTGGAACACGAGTTTAAGGCAAAAAATATTGCCAGTAGGAATACAGTTTTTTTCATATGTTATAATTTTGGTTGGTTCCACAATATAACACTTTGACGGGAATTAAAAACTTAAAAAAAATGAATTTACCATTACATGAATATTAAATTACAATTCTTTCTCGTAACAGACACTTTGCTCTATTCCAATGTATTGTCCGTAGTTGGGTATTCTGTAAAAACCGTTTTTTTTGTACACTGAGATAGCACTTTTAAGATCCTGGGACGTTTCTAAAACGGCTTTTTCAAAATTCAATTCTGCTGCCCAGTTTTCCAGCTCTTTTACAATGGCTGAGCCTAGTCCTTTTTTTCTGAATTCCGGATCGGTAAACATTCTTTTTATTTCTACTGTATCTTCGGAAAATGGTTTGAATGCCCCGCAAGCTGCCGGAATATCATCTATGTAAACTACTACACAGTTTTTGATAGTATCGATTTTATTATACTGACTGAAGAAATCATCATTTTCTCCATTATGTTCTGCTAATGTAGCGTCAAGAGATTTTACTAATTTTTGAAAGTCTGGATTTGTAGAATCTGTTCTGAGTATGTGCATTTTATTTGATTAAAAGATTCAAAAAATTTAATAATTAAGACATTTATGAAAACAAAAAAGCTCCCTTTCGGAGGCTTTTATTATATTTTAGATTAGCTAACAACAAATTTTCTTTCGTTAATTAATTCCGCTATTGCCAGCATATCTTTACCGATCAGCCTGTCATCTTCAAGTTTAGCAACTTTGGAACGAAGAACTGTATAGTTTTCTTCAATCACTTTAGCGCATTTTGCGGGTCTTCTGAATTCAAGCCCCTGAGCAGCAAACATCAGCTCTACTGACAGAATATTCACAAGATTTCCAAGAACCTGATTGAATTTTCTTCCTGAGATACTTCCCATAGAAACATGATCTTCCTGACCTAAGCTTGTAGGAATAGAGTCTGCCGATGCCGGGAAACATAATGTTTTATTTTCTGTAACCAAAGCAGCTGAAGTATACTGAGGAATCATAAATCCTGAGTTTAATCCTGAGCTTTCCGTCAATAATCTTGGCAGTCCGTACTTTCCTTCTAATAATAAATAACTTCTTCTGTCAGAAATATTTCCTAATTCTGCAGCCGCCAGGGTAGCATAGTCTAAAGGCAGAGCCATCAGCTGTCCGTGGAAGTTCCCTCCAGAAATAGATTCTTCAGCACTTAATACAATCGGATTGTCTGTTACGGAATTCAATTCTGTCTCCGTCATACTTCTAAGGTGCTCAAAAGCATTTCTGCTGGCTCCGTGAACCTGTGGTACACATCTCATGGAATAAGGATCCTGAACTCTCTCACAATCTTCGTGAGCTTTCATATTTTCTGATCCTTTTAAGAATTTAAGCATTCTTGCCGCTACTTTTTTACTGCCTTCAAAAGGTCTGATCTCGTGAAGCTCTTTTTTGAATGGGCTCGCAGAGCCTCTGTATGCTTCAATACTCATTGCAGCAGTCATATCTGCAAGATCTAATAAGTATTCGAATTTTTCAAGTCCTTTGATCGCATGGGCAAGGATAAACTGTGTCCCGTTGATCAGTCCTAATCCTTCTTTTGGTCCTAAAGCCAATGCTTCAAGATCATGTTTATTCAGCACTTCCATGGTCTCAGAAACCTGATCTCCTTCCCAAACCTGTCCTAAACCAAGCAATGGCAGCACCAGATGGGCCAAAGGAGCAAGATCTCCCGAAGCTCCTACAGATCCCTGTTCAGGAACCACCGGGATGATATCTTTTTCCAGCATCAGAATCATTCTTTCAATAACTTCAAGAGAAACTCCTGAAAATCCTTTTGAAAGGGCATGAACTTTAGCAATCATCATGATCTTGGAAAGTTCTTTGTCAATCGGTTTTCCTACTCCTACTGCATGGGAGATGATCAGATTATATTGTAACTGAGCTGTTTCGTCTGCTGATATTTTAGTATCACATAAGGGTCCGAACCCGGTATTGATTCCATACACACATCTGTCAGACTCTACTATTTTCTGTACGTTTTTCTGTGATTTTAAGATTTGTTCTTTTGCGGCTTTATTAAGCTTGGCTTTATTTGGCTTTTTACAGATTTCCAGAACATCATGGAAAGTAAAAACATCTACTCCGTATATCATTTCTAAAAAATTTTCTTAAAATTACGCATTTAACAATAATTGGAAAAGCTAAATTTCAATCTTCTATATTTTTATATAAACAAGGGAATTATTTTACTATTTTTAGCCCAAAATTAAAAACAATAATACATGAGACTGAAAACTCTGCTCCTTGCTTTATGTGTAGCAAGCACAACAGCTTTCGCCCAGAAAGTAAAATATTCTAAAGAGGACATCAAAAAAATGGAAACTTACCTTTTCAATGAAGGTTTTAATGCTCCATCGCCTAAGAAAACTTCTACAATTATCTTAAAAGACGGAACTACATACAAAGGTTTCTGTAATAAGATTGAAACCAAAAAAGGGCAGATCTACGAAGTAGCTATCAAAGACAGTGTAACAAAAAAGAATACTACATTTAATGCTGATCAGATCAACGAGATGTATGTATATCCGAGCAATGCAGAAAAGATTGCTAAAGTGGCCAAATATATGGGAAACATCAGAAATTTTGGCACTAAGAAGCTGACTAAAAACACCAACAACGACAGAATTTATTTTGTAAACCAGACTGTTTCCTTAAAGAACAAAAAAGATGATAAGGAATTCCTGATGCAGGTAATCAATCCTGGTTTTGATGATATTATTTCAGTATATCACGATCCCAGGGCTAAAGAAACAACAGGTTTTTCTGTAATGGGCTCTCCACAACTTGGAGGCGGGGTTATCAAATCTTATTATGTAAAGAAAGGAGATAAAGTGATGTGGCTTCACAAAGATGATTTCGAAGACAATTATGATTTCCTTTTTGGAGACAATCAGGACTTTATGAAAAAGTATCCTAAAAACTCAGTGGAATGGGATTACTTCAGTTTTCTTATAAGTGAATATACTGCAATAACAAACGGATAAAATAATTTGACCTTATAAAAAACCTGTAGATCCATCTGCAGGTTTTTCTTTTTTAAATAGGGAAAGTTTCCTTAATTTTGTTACATGAATCCTTCTTTAGAACTACAGCTCAAAACCTTACCATCCGAACCCGGCGTTTATCGTTATTATGATAAAAATGAACAGCTTTTGTATGTGGGGAAAGCTAAAAATCTTAAAAAGAGGGTTCTCTCCTATTTCAACAAAAACCTTTCCGGATACAGGATCAAAATAATGGTCGGTAAAATCCAACGATTGGAAACGACAATTGTAAACAGTGAGTATGATGCACTTTTATTGGAGAATAATCTGATCAAGGAACATCAGCCGTTTTATAATGTCATGCTGAAAGATGACAAAACCTATCCGTGGATATGCATCAAGAATGAAGATTTCCCAAGAATTTTTCTAACCAGAAATGTAATTAAAGATGGATCCGAATATTATGGTCCTTATGCAAAAGTGCGTCCTGCAAAGATCTTACTGGATACCATCAAGCATATTTACAAGCTCAGAACCTGCAATCTGAATCTTTCTCCGGCCAAGATTTCGGAAGGAAAATATAAAGTCTGCCTGGAATATCATATCAAAAACTGTGAAGGCCCGTGTGAAGATCTTGAAAGCAAGGAAGAATATGATGAAAAGATAGATGCCATCCGTGGAATAATCAAAGGGGATTTCCGCAAAGCTAAAGATTATCTGGTCAATCAAATGATGAAACTGGCTTCCAACCTTCAATTTGAACAGGCTCAGATCATTAAGGAAAGACTGGATATCCTGGAAGATTACCAGGCTAAGAATACGATAGTTAACCCTAATATTGATGATGTAGATGTCTTCGGAATGACCAGTGATGAAACGGCAGCATATGTCAATTTCTTTAAAATCAGAAATGGAAATATCATTCAGAGTTTTACTACTGAGATCAAAAAGATTCTTGAAGAAACAGATGAAGATATTATGGAAGAAGCATTGATCGAGATCCGTCAGAAGTTTTCTTCTGATTCCAAAGAAGTGCTGCTACCATTTCATTTGTCTGTAGAAATTCCTAATGTAAAACTGATTGTTCCTAAGGTTGGAGATAAAAAAAGAATTGTAGAGCTTTCTGAAAAGAATGCTAAAGAATATCGTCTGGAAAAACTGAAACAGGTTCAGATTGTAGATCCTGAAAGGCATACCAACAGAATCATGGCTGAAATGCAGAAACTTCTCAGAATGCCGGTTGAGCCGAGACATATTGAAGGTTTTGATAACTCAAATATTCAGGGAACAAATCCTGTCTCAGCATGTGTTGTTTTCAAAGACGGCAGACCGAGTAAAGCAGATTACAGAATTTTCCATCCTAAAACAGTGGAAGGGCCTAACGATTTTGCGACTATGGAAGAAGTGATCTACCGCCGTTACAAAAGGATGCTTGATGAAGGTGAAGATCTTCCCCAGCTGATTCTGATAGACGGAGGAAAAGGGCAGCTGTCTTCTGCAGTAAAGAGCCTGAGATTGTTGGGACTTTACGGAAAGATTACCATTGTAGGTATTGCCAAAAGACTGGAAGAGATTTTCTTTCCTGAAGACCCTATTCCTTTATATCTGGATAAAAAATCCGAGACTTTAAAAATTCTACAGCGTGTACGTGATGAAGCTCACCGATTTGGGGTAAAGCATCACAGAACCAGAAGGAAAAATTCTACTATTAAATCTGAACTGGAAGAAATTTCCGGTGTTGGAGAAAAAACTATTGAACTACTTCTGTCTAAACTGAAGTCTGTAAAACGTATCAAAGAAGCTAATCTGGAAACTCTGGAAGAGATTTTAGGGAAAAGTAAAGCTAAAGTAATTTGGGAGTTTTTTAATGCCAATTGATAAACTCTGGTACAGACAGTTAAATTTTCACAACTAAAAGGCCGTTTTCATAGCATTTCACCATCATTTCCTATTTCATCAAAAAGGGACAAAAGCCCAATATTTTGTTGAATACAACAGAAATACTACAATGAAAAACAGAAATAAATAAATATTTTATTTAAAAATGGTATTATATGTATTTTTTTCATAAATTAGTATTATCAACTAACAACGATAATATTATGAAATTTTTTCTCTTTTTATAAATTTTTCTACATTTTCATTACCATTATAGATGATGACTTATCTCTCGTATTTGTATAGTATATGTTTTTTGTAGAAAGCCCAAACACAAACCTTTTCAAACTTTCGAAAAAATGAAAAACACATCAGCATATATATTATAAAAGGCTCTTTTTTTAAGAGCCTTTTATGTTTATTATTTTCAGATTATTTTGCCACAAAAACTTCTTTGGAATATCTTCCGTCAGCCTGTGGAATATCTATCACAATACTTCCATTTTCAAAATATCCAAGTGTCGTATTTCCATCAGCCAGCTTTACAATGAAAACTGAGTTCTTAGAAGTGGTTTTAAAAGCTGCAAATGGAACAGAGCTGCCAGACTTTGCTAGGATAAACTGATTAGGATCAATCTGTATTTTTTGAAGATCAAGTTTCCCATTGGAGTAGCTATTCGCTTCAGGAGTAGTCGTAGATGCAACAGATACGGCAGGTTCAGGAGATGTATTCTGACCTTTAGTAGATGCGGGTAAGAATGCAACAGGATTTGAAAGCGGGATTTTTATTAAAGCTTCTTTTATTGCATCCTGTAATCCTTCTTCATATTCTTTGATTTTTGACCCTCCTTTTGATTCCAGTATTAAATTATTATTACAATCCTTAAACTGTACTATTACTTTATTTTTAAATAAATTTTTATCATTAATAACATCAGCATTCACCACATTACAGAAATTACTTTTAGCTTCTGCAGGCCAGTTATCTTTAATTACCGGAAGTACTATATACTTTTTCCCCGCCAAAGCTTTGATGAAAAAGTTTTTTAAACCATAATCTTCCTTAAATGTTTCAAATTTTTCAGGAACTGAAACATATTTGTAGTCTGAAACTTTTTGTGCAAAAACCATTGTTGAACTCACTGCCAACATCAATATTGATAACTTTTTCATTTTCTATAATTTTAATCGTTTCTGAATGCTCCCATATCCAGTTTCAATGAGAAGAAATTGGAATAGAAGTTAGATCCACCTATCCCCGAATTTGTAATCGCATAATCCAGTGTAAGCCCTCTGTATCTTATTCCAAGACCTGCACTTGGCTGGAAAGAAACTTTTCTCTTAAGATCTTCTATATCTGTAATCGACTGGAATCTGTTGATCCCCAATCTCACAAAAATCATTTTCTGATACCCTAGTTCAGCTCCGGCATAAGGGCTGATACTTGCGAAATCTGTGGAAATTAATGAAGCGGTTTTAGCAAAATCCACATTTATCCCTGCTTCTGGCAATACATATACACTGCTATTGATTTCAAATAATTTACTGGCACCTACATTCAGCTTAGGCATTGTAAGTTCCAGTTTATCTTTCGGTGCCGGGTTGAATTCTTCTCCGTTAACAACGGTTGAAAGTTCTTTCTGATTGATACTCCAGAAGTTTACGGTAGTAGTAATATCTCTTACCATACCTCCAAACTTCCATCCATTATCTGCTTTATAAATAGCACCCACATCAAAACCAAAACCATAACCACTTGCAAATTTACCTACGTTACGGTAGACAATTTTAGCATTTACCCCAACATCCAATTTTGGATTTCCTCCGGGTCTGAAGGCATAAGAAAGGATAGCAGCGTAATCGGATTGAGAGAATTTAGTAATTTTATCATAATCAATATTCCCTTCTGAGTCAATCATTTGGGTAGTATTCAGAATATTGTCTACCCCAAGTCTTACCACTGAAACACCAAAAACACCTTCTTCAAGTACTTTCGCATATGCCAGATAATCGTATTTTGCGATAGACTCAAAGTATTCTGCGTGCATGGCTGCACCCTGCCAGTCTCTTTCAACTGACATCAAACCTGCAGGGTTCCACATAGGAGAATATACATCATCCTGATTGGTAATTACTGCCCCACCCATTGCAAGACCTCTTGCTCCGGCTCCGATATTTAAGAATTCATTGGAATATTTCCTGATAATCTGAGATTGAGACAGCCCAAACAGCAGTGAAAATGCAAGTAAAAGATATTTTTTCATCATATAAATTTGATGCTTAGTTTAAGTTTTTAGTTTTTCTGGCTTTAATTAATCCATTGACAATGATAGCCAGTATCATAACTCCTGAAGCAATATAAAATATAGGGCTCATATGTTCTGATTCCCCAAAGATAAAAAAAGCTAGTATAATTCCGTAGACAGGTTCTAAATTAACTGTTAAAATTAAAGTGAAAGGTGATATATACTTCATTAAATTCACCGATTCTAACATAGGAAAAGCAGTGAAAACACTAGCTAACAAGCATATTAACGCCAAATCCCGGTAGTTTATTTCATTCATCTGAAAAATTTGCCCGGAAAGCAAATAAAATATCATTAAAATGAACCAACCACAGAAAATTTCATAAAAAATAATGTTTCCTGAGCTCGTTTTACCAAACATTTTACCATTAAAAACAGAAAAAATAGTCCCGAATACAGCACAAAAGATTCCATAAATAATACCTTCTTTAAAATGAAATTCCGTTTTAAAGATCAATAGTATACAGGCAACAATGACTGTTCCCATAATGACTTCAGAGATATCAATTTTTCTTTTAAAAATAATAGGCTCCAGGATAGAGGCAAAAAGTGTAGATAAGGAAAGACAGCTTAATGCAATAGAAACATTGGAGACTTTAATAGAATAAAAAAAGCAATACCAATGAAGCGCCATAGCAAAACCTATTGCTGCCAGCTGAAAAAATATTTTCCTGGAAACTTTTATACTGTCCTTTTTAAAAACTCTGATAAATACAAAAAGAAAAATAGAAGCAAAGAGCATTCTGTAAAATACCAGAATCTGTGCATTGGCATGAATCAATTTTCCCAAAATTGCGGTGAATCCCCACAAAAATACAATTAAGTGCAACCTGAAAAGCGCCAATTTATGCATAACCTATCTCCTTTGAATTTTTAACGTGCAAATTTACAAATACGCTTTTATAAATCTTACAAAAAATATAAATTTACATTAATAAAAAGACGATAAATAAAGTTTTTAATAGTTTTTCACCTAATACAGCACCTTTTCTATTCATTTAGTAAAAAGATCAAAATTACAATATGATATTAAGTCCAAATATTGAAATCAAAACAAAACGTCTAACCTTGAAGCCTGTTAAAGACTTATATATAGATGATATTTTAGAACATTTTACAAATGATGTTACCAGATATATGCCTTTTAATCCACAAGGTAACAGACAGGATATAATTACCTTCGTTAATGAATCCAAAAGAACTCTGTCGCAAAACACAGATCTGGTAATGGCTGCCCTGGACTCTGATGGTGATTTTACAGGATGTTGCGGTATCCATAATATAACAGAAGAATCTGTTGAGCTTGGCCTATGGTTAAAAAAAAGTTCTCAGGGAAAAGGATTGGGAACTGAAATCATAACAGCCCTCATAGAATTCCTGGAAAAGAATTTCACTTTCAAGTATATTTTATATCCTGTAGATGAAGAAAATACAGCCAGCAGAAAAATTCCGGAAAAATTAGGCTTTATTCCTGCTAAAAAATATAAAAAAACCAAGAATCATCTTATCGACCTGAATATTGTAGAATATAGAAAGTATTACTAGCTATCGCACAAACAGCAATAAAAAAACCCTGAAAATTTGTTAAACTTTCAGGGCCTTCAAATAATAAACTATTAAAAAAATAAACTAGGAACTTAGAGTATTTTGCAGAGAATATCACCTCTGTTACTCTACTGTAAAGTTAGAAAAAATATAAATTATTTAAAAATATTTTTTAGTTAAAAATTTCACAATTTACTAGAAACCAAAGTATTAAACAACTGTTTTACTTCCTATTTGTATTCCTCATAAAAATAGTATCTTTAAGCGTAAAAAATTAAAAATTTTATGGACATTGAATTCAATAAACGAGAAGATCAAAACAGATTAAAATTATCTGAAATAAATCGCTTACTCACTGAGATCAAAAAAGGTGGTGGTGAGAAGAGGCTTCAAAAGCTTCGTGATGAAGGAAAAATGACAGCAAGAGAAAGAGTAGATTATCTTCTCGATAAAGATTCAGATTCCATAGAAATAGGAGCATTTGCAGGATACGAAATGTATAAGGAGCATGGAGGATGTCCTAGCGGCGGGGTTGTAGTGGTGATTGGCTACGTTTCCGGAAGACAATGTATCATCGTTGCCAATGACGCTTCTGTAAAAGCCGGTGCATGGTTTCCTATCACAGGAAAGAAAAACCTGAGAGCACAGGAAATTGCTATGGAAAACAAACTTCCAATCATCTATCTGGTAGATTCTGCAGGTGTTTATCTGCCTATGCAGGATGAGATCTTCCCGGATAAAGAACATTTTGGGAGAATTTTCAGAAATAATGCTAAAATGAGTTCTATGGGAATCATCCAGATCTCTGCCGTAATGGGAAGTTGTGTAGCCGGAGGAGCTTATCTTCCTATTATGAGTGATGAAGCCATGATTGTAGATAAAACAGGCTCTATTTTCCTTGCCGGAAGCTACCTGGTAAAGGCCGCTATAGGAGAAAGTATTGACAATGAAACATTGGGCGGTGCTACTACTCACTGCTCTATTTCAGGAGTGACAGATTATAAAGCTAAAGATGATAAAGATGCTTTGAACAGAATCAAAAACATCATGAAGTCTATCGGAACTACTGAAAAAGCAGGTTTTGACAGAATAGAAAGCTTCCCACCTAAAGAAAATCCTGAAAATATCTTCGGAATTATGCCGGTTTCAAGAGCTGAGCAATACGATACTTACGAAATTATTAAATGTATTGTAGACAACTCCGAATACGAAGAATATAAACCCGATTACGGTAAAAGTATTATCTGCGCAACAGCCAGAGTTGATGGCTGGTCTGTAGGTATTGTAGCCAATCAGAGAAAGCTTGTTAAGAGTGGTAAAGGAGAAATGCAGTTTGGTGGAGTGATCTACTCAGATTCTGCAGATAAGGCTACACGATTCATTGCTAACTGTAATCAAAGAAAAATACCTTTAATCTTCTTACAGGATGTTACCGGATTTATGGTAGGCTCGAAGTCTGAACATGGAGGTATCATTAAAGACGGAGCCAAAATGGTAAACGCTGTTTCCAATTCTGTAGTTCCTAAATTTACTATCATTACAGGGAATTCTTATGGAGCAGGAAACTATGCTATGTGTGGTAAAGCTTACGATCCTAGACTCATTGTTGCATGGCCTTGGGCTGATCTGGCTGTAATGGGAGGTACACAGGCTGCAAAAGTACTTGCTCAGATCCAGGAATCTACGTTAAAGAAACAAGGAAAAGAAATTACCGAAGAAGAGCACAACGAAATTCTGGATACAATTTCAAAAAGATATCAGAAGCAAACCGAATCTACCTATGCAGCAGCAAGATTATGGACAGATGCCATCATCAACCCTGCAGATACAAGAAAATGGATTTCTATGGGAATTGAAGCGGCTAATCACGCTCCCATTACTGAGAAATTCAACTTAGGAGTAATTCAAGTCTGATCATAATATATTTATAAAATAAACACGGCTATTTCAGTTTGAGATAGCCGTGTTTTTATTTATATCTTTAAATTATAGGAATATTAGTTTCCATATTCTTCTTTACAAAATTCTATAGGACCGCCCAGCCTCATACAGCATTGATATTTGCTCAAACAGATTCCATTAGGCCATCCCGGAGGATAACACATTCCAAATGCCGGATCATCCGGGCAACTAGGTCCTGCGCTTCCTTTAAGTGATTTATAAACTCTCTCTAGAAATCTTTACCAGATTTTTCATAGTTATTTAGTTTTTGATAATTCCTACTCTATTATAGCTTTTCGGATTACGCTTTCCTAATATACTATTTTTTCAACATCTGGTGAAATTTAATAAGAATTTTTCATCTTCAATTTAAAGTATTCTTAAGTAAGATTTATATATACGATAAAATAGGAGTGATGAGGAAATACTTTAACAAATTTCAGAAGCCTTCTCCCGCTATCCATTCATA
>NZ_JBQENH010000006.1:0-226319 GCF_052044565.1 Chryseobacterium sp. 22543 | reverse complement strand
TTTTTAAAAAATCCTTTATCTTATGATAAAGGATTTTTTTTTTGCGTTATACCCAAGCACTATACCCAACTAAATAAAGCAAAACAAAACAAAACAAAACACCTGAACTCATAAATAATGAGTAATAAATAAACAATCAATCATTATTGATTGTCCCTACTGTTATCCAATATCATTTATCATCTATACCCCCATTATCACTTCGTAGGAGTCTCAACAACCCATTATCTTATTTTATCTCTTTTTTTCAACTAAATAGCCCCACCAGGTATTAAGTTTTGGTCAATCTAATTTCGAATTTTACTTAATCGTTTAAGTATCATAAGCTTTAGAAAGATTCAGTTGCTTTTATGAATGTATTTAACATAAATAATTAATGATTGTGTATTAATTTAATAAGAATTACGTTTATTTGTTATAATATCCTGTGATATTATTAAGTATATACCAAATCTAATTTTTATGAAAAAAAACATTTTTAAGGTTGGGCTGCTCCAATCCTTATTATTCTGTTTCGGACTGTATGCACAAAGTGATTCAACTAAAACGTCAAAGATTGACGAAGTAGTTGTTACAGCCTATGGTGTAAAAAAAGAAAAAAAAGCGCTTGGATATTCTTTCCAGGATGTGAAAGGCCAAACCCTTGTTGATGCTAAAGAAAATAACATGACCAATGCATTAGTAGGGAAGGTTGCAGGTTTACAAGTTATTAAAGGAGGTTTTGGGCCAGGTTCTTCTTCCAAAATTAATCTACGGGGGTTTAATTCTTTTACTGGAGATAATCAGCCTCTTATTGTGGTGGATGGAGTTCCATTAAGTAATAGTTTAGGATCAAAGGTTAAGCAGAATGGAAAAGACTTTAATAATGATTTCTGGAATCCGGATCTTGATATGGGAAATGGTTTAAGTGATATTAACCCGGATGACATTGAAAGTCTTTCTGTTTTAAAAGGTGGTGCTGCTTCCGCTCTTTACGGTTCCAGAGGTGGAAATGGAGTTATTTTGATTACTACAAAAACCGGTAAACGAAAGGGAGGATTAGGAATTACATATTCTACAAGCTTAGGCTTTGAAAATATTTTTATGAAACCTGATTTGCAAGATAGTTTTGCACAAGGTAGTATTGGTTTACCCAATCTTCCTGGGGTTGACAATACCACTTCCTGGGGACCTGCTTTTGAAGGATCCAATATGACGGTTCATGACAACTTAAAAAACTTTTTTAAGACAGGAACAAATTCACAGCATACACTGAGCTTTCAGGAGAGTTTAGGCGAAGGATCAAGCTTGTACACTTCGGCTAATTATTTAAACAGTAATAGTCAGATTCCTAATTCAAAATATGAAAGATTCAATTTCATGGCTAAAATGAATTCTAATTTTGGAGCTAATAAAAGGTGGACTAGTGAGGTGAAAGCCCAATATATGAGTATTAAAGGAACAAATAGACCTTCTGGAGGACAGGGTGATGGAAATTACTATCCGAAAATACTCTTAATGCCTCAAAATATTGATGTAAGAGATTATCGTGAGGGGCAGATGCAAAATGAAGTTACTTCGCGCTGGATAACTTCAAATGGAATTAACCCCTATTGGACAGCTTATAATGCATTGAACGCCGATAAAAAAGATAGGTTTTTATTAAACGGTTATCTCAAGTATCAATTTAATAATTGGCTGAGCGCAGATGTAAGGTTAGGAACAGATTTCTATTCTTTAAATACGGATGCAAGGGTTTGGACGGGATCTGGCCGTAATAATTCTTACTCTACCGGTCAGGAAAAGTTTTATGAGAATAATTATATCATAAGTCTTAATGCCAAAAAGGATAATATTATTGGCAAATGGGGCGGATCGCTTTCCGTTTATGGGCAGATGATGGAAAGCAGGGATAAGGCATTATATTTTTCCACTCAAAATCTTATTCTTGCCAACGTTTTCAGCACGTCTAATACGAGTGATCTTGCATCTATTACTACAACTGAAGTTGATATGTGGAAAAAAATTAATTCAGTATTTGCTGCTGCTGAAATTAATTATGATGGATACTGGTTTCTGAATGCTACAGCAAGAAATGATTGGTCTTCTACTTTGAATATTGATAACAGGTCTTATTTTTATTCTTCTGTGAGTACTTCATTAGTTTTAACGGATATGCTGAAGAAATTAAATGGTACAACTTCGAATGTTTTAACGTTTGCTAAACTTCGTGCAGCTTACGCAGTTGTAGGGAACTCTTTACCTCCTCAAAGCTTATACAATACATATCTTGCTTCCACAGATCCAAACGGGCATATTGTACTTGCAAGAAATAAAATACTTTTTAATCCGGATTTGCATGCGGAAAAGCTTAAAACTTTCGAAGTCGGTGCAGATATGAAGTTTTTTGACAGAGTGTCTTTGGATGTAAGCTATTTTAATAATAATGCGACTGATCAGCTTATAGCTATTCCAATAAACCCGCTATCCGGATATGAAAGAATGATGATTAATTCAGGAGGGCTGCATAATAAAGGATTTGAATTTGTTTTGAATACAGATATTTCTAAGAAGGAAAATTTTGCGTGGAACGTAAATGCTAATTTTTCAACTTTAAAAAGTAACATCGATAAAATTGATGGAAATATTTCAAAATATCCTCTATCAGGTTTTGATAACGTTGCTTTCTTCGCTGAAGTAGGAAAACCTTATGGTGCAATTTATGGAACGAAATTCTTGAGAGTAGAAGATACCGCTAGTCCTCATTACGGAAAACTGATTGTGGATCAAAATGGATTGCCACAGGCTACTCAAGACCAATATTATCTTGGAGATCAGACTCCGAGGGCTTTGTTTGGCTTTACCAACAGCTTTGTATATAAAAATATTGGACTTTCATTTTTAATTGACGGAAGAATCGGAGGTAAATTTTTCTCCGCAACGCAAGCAGCATTACAAGCTAATGGACTTGCTGCAGACACTGCGCCCGGAGGAAAACGTGATAATATGATTTTGGATGCCGTAGTGGAAGGAAATGGCGGTTATACAGCAAATACCAAAGAAATAACTCAGCAGGATTATTGGGGAGCTGTAACATCTGGAAATTTAGGAATTACGGAACAGAATATTTATGATGCTACCAACATTCGTTTAAGAAATATTCAGCTGACGTATAATTTCCCTAAAAGTATTTTCCAAAAATTAGCCTTGCAGAGTGCTAAAGTTGCTTTTACGGCCAATAATGTCTGGATGATCTACAGTAAAGCAAAAGGAATTGATCCGGAATCTGTATTCGCAATTAATTCTAATGCTACAGGATTTGAAAACCTTGCTTTTCCTACTTCAAGATCTTATTTATTTACAATTACTTTAGGCTTTTAATTAAAAACTGAAACAATGAAAAAATATATCTTATCATTTTTTACCATCGGTTTATTATGTACTTCATGCAATGATTTTGAAGAAATCAACAATAACCCATTTGCCGTAGACGCTAATAAGGCAGAACCTGAATATTTCTTAAATAACTCAATTCTTGGTGCTCAGCAGGATCCTAATATTGCAGAACGTGTTTTTGTTTTATACTGGAAAACGGCAGCGAGACAGCATTTATCAACAGGAATTGCAGGTGGAACTTATGACGATTCCTGGACTTCCGAATATTGGAAATATGCTTCAGATTGGCTGAATAATGCGAATGCGGCTATTCAATTGGCTAATGAAAAAAAGGCGGCCGGGCAAGGAAAACCTTATTATGACAATGTCATTCAGGTTTCCAGAATTTGGAGAGCTTATTTAATGAGTGAATTTTCGGATAATTTCGGACCTCAACCTATTCAGGCTTTTCAGGGAACGAATCCTACTTTTAATTCTGAAAAAGAAGTGTATTATTTTATTTTGGAAGAATTAAAAGATGCAGTCGCAAAAATGGACACAACCCAAGGAGCACCATCAAACGCTAATGCCCATGATATGGTGTATGGGTTCAATTGGACGCAATGGGTAAAGTATGCCAACTCTATGAGAATGAGAATTGCTATGAGAATTGCTGAAGTAGATCCTTCAAAAGCAAAAACAGAATTTGAAGCAGCTGCCAATTCAAATATGTTTATCGCTACAAATGCAGATAATTTTAAAGTGGCTGAAAAATCCGGTTGGGATGCCTTAACGGGTGTAATGTCCAGAGAATGGAACTCCCAAATCTTGTCAGCAACCCTTAATAATTTATACATTGGTTTAGGAGGAGTAAGTTCCACAGAGCAATTACCTGCAGCTCAACATACAGCAGTTAAGGCATCTGACTATGTTGGCATAAAGTATGATCAACAGTTCACCACAATGACCAACGATCCTAGTGCAGGATATTGGTTGGATGGACTACCCAATAAAATTGATCCGAGAGCGTATAAAACGTTCTATATTCCGGGTGATCTTACAAGCCCGGTTTATTCATTATATCCCACTTATACCAATCAGGCAACTACCAATCATGGAGATCTTACATTTGAAGATAACTCTAAAGTAACAATAAATACAGTAAATACCTGGAATGCCTATACCATTGGAAATTGGGGGGTAAAAGGACAGAGAAACGGCTTGAGAAATGTAGTAGGATGTATGCCGGCTTTGGGTAAGCAGTACCGGGAAAGTACGAATTCAAGAATATTTTTTGCAAGCTGGGAAACTTATTTCCTTTTGGCGGAAGCGGCATTGAAAGGCTGGGCTGTTCCAATGGGCGATGAAGCGGCATATAATAAAGGAATTCAGGAAAGTTTTGCTTATAATGGAGTTTCACAATTCTATGGTCAATATATTGCTTCAACAGATTATAACCGTGATGGGACTTCTGTTTCTTACAGTCATATTACAGAACCGGGAGTGAGCCATACGATGAAATATAAAGATCCTGTAAGCGGGAACTTAGTTTCGGTAGACATTAAATATCCTGTAAATACCATTTATAAAAATGGATCGGTAAAGAATGATAAACTGACAAAGATTATTACCCAGAAATATATTGCCAATATGCCTTGGTTACCGTTAGAGTCCTGGAGTGATCAGAGAAGACTTGGACTGCCGTTTTTTGAAAATCCTGCCATCGAAACTCCATTGGCAAACCTTCCTAATCTGAGTTCAGGGAATTATATGACAAATTCTATTCAGAATTTCCCTCAGAGATTAAGATATCCAAGTACTTTCAGAAATACGGATCAGCCTGGATATGATAAGGCTGTACAGTTACTTGGTGGTGCAGATGCTGTACTGACTCCTCTTTGGTGGGCCAAACATTAATTAGTTTTAAATACAATTAAAAAACAATCCTTTTCTGATTTTGAAAAGGATTGTTTTTTTTTAGATATAAATTGACTGATTATGTCTTTAGCTGGATTGGTATTGGAGTATTTTTAATTGGGACCTATTGTGAAAACTATTTGCGTGTTATAGGTTGTTGCAGGAACGATTACAGAAACACCACTTATTTGTAATTGTCCATTAATGCCTGAAAAAGTAACACTATTACCCAATCCCAAAATTCCCGAGAAATTTATTGTAAAGAATGCTGTATCTACAGCTTGTGGTATTTCTACATAGGTTGTCCCACCATTGATCGTTGCAGTGCAGCCAAGGCAAAGTCCACTGATACTGGTTGTCCCGCCACTTCTTTTGGCATAAAGGTGTAGATTGCTGTTCCAGGTGGTAGGAGTATGATGCATGCTTATTCTTGCCGCCCCACTTGTGAGCAGATTTAGAAAAGATCCTGGCAGTGTTCCTGATAATGTTATCAAATTAGTAGCGCTCTGATACGTTCCGGCATAGTTTGTCCCTGCTTCGGTAATAGAAGGTACGCTTACTGTCCAGTTACTTCCACCTACAGTTATTGTTTGGCCTGTCAAATAACTACTTATTATTAAAGGAATAACATATAGATATTTTTTTAAGAGGATTTCCCTGAAAAAGTGGCTGTAGACTTTCATTTTTCAATTTTATTCTGTGATGGTGTAGGTGATGACAATTGCTGTATTGGCCTGTGCCTGTAAATTAGCATAAGTATTGGTCGTTAGAGAAATAGTGAGCGCATGGCCATTGTTGGCACCATTTCCTGTGTAGGCACCTCCAATGCCGCTAATAATTGTAACAGGAGTCGTCGTAAGGGTAACCTGTCCTGAGGAAGTTCCCAATGTTCCGCCTCCAGCTCCGGAAGCGGCAGCTGCCTGTAATCTTATATTAACTCCTGCAATAACTTTATTCACAGATGCTGTAATTTTTCTGGTAAGTCCTCCGGGTGCAATTGCAGAGGTATAGTTGACCCATTTGGAAGTATTGGGTGTTGGATTACCAAGAGCATTTCCTGCTTCGGTAGGAGCTGTAAAATTGAGCGTAAAACTTCCTGTAGGTTCTATATCCATTAAAGTTACGATAGGTAAAGTCATCGTAACAGTAGTCTGGGAATAGAATACGCCCGAGAAGATGAAAAACACTAATAACAATAGGGAACGGATCAAAATCATTTTTTCTTTTTTATTTCATTATATCCTACCTTTAAGGATTCCTGCTGGTATTTTATTTCTATTTGCTGTTTGACAATATGAATATTTAATTTTTTTGTTTCCGAAGGGTTAAGCGTAAACTGAAATTTGTCGTTCGAGACTTTATAACGTTTATCAAGACCATTGCGATAGACTTTAACGGTCCAGTCTCCAGGTCTGAGGTAAGTAAAATCAAAATCTTCACCTATAAAGCATATTTTACGGTAGGTCTGATCCTTACCTGTAGCTTCTATAATAATACTTTCTTTCTTCTTTTTCTCTTTTTTAGCAAGCAGTTCAGTAAGTCCGGTTTGATCCTTATCTTCCGTTTCTACAAACTGAATATGACCCTGAACATTAGCCGCTGTCGTTAATCCGAAATTAAAAATATTTTCCTTATTACTTAAAGAAAGAGCTGCCGGAATAGTCAATGTGGGAATATCATTGATCTCAGTTGTTGAACGGTCGATTTCCAGAAAATAATTTCCGGGAATCACATTTTTGAATAAATAATTTCCTTCCTGATCGGTAACTGAAAGGTAGCTTCCCAGCATTAACCTTATCCCTTCCGTCTTTTTTATCCCAAGATTACTGATATTTCCGGATAACGAAATATATTCAGCGGTTTTCTGTACCGGAACATTGGGACGCCAGGTATAACGCATGGAGAATATAAAATCTTTATCCCCAATTTCTCCCCTCTGCAATGAATATCTGCCGGAAAGATCAATTTCATTTCCGGGAAACAGCTGCTGGTGGAAGAGAAGTTCAAATAAATTTCTGTCTTTAAAATATTCTTCCGGCATATAATTGTTCTGATAAAAAATACTTAAACTAGTCTTATCAGAAAAACGACTGTAAATTCGTGCCCCGTAGTAGAGCTGTTTCTGGTTCTGCAGCTGGTATCTCGAGCTGATAGCATAGCTTCCGAATACATTAAAATAGGTCCTGAATTTTTGAAATGAAAGATTGGCAGAATAAAAACTTGAATTACCACTAAACCCTGTCAGATAATTGTCTGTTTTACCAAACTGCCCTTCAACATTAACCTGAAACATTCCGAGCTGCTGATCAATACTCACTTTGAAAAAACGTTCATAGTAATCAAACTGTTTTGGTTCTAAACGATCCTGATACTTTTGATAACCGCTATTAACGATAACAGATCCATTGGAGCGGTATTTATATTGTACTCCATATTGCAGATACTGTCTGTAAGGAGCTGCTAAAAACAGCGTATCTCTCTGGAAATTTTTAACATCCTGTGTATAGTTGACAAAAGCACTGAGCTTTCTGGAAATTTTATAGCTAATGTTCCCGTTAAAGGTATTTGTATTCGTAAAATATCCTGCAAATTCCGGACTTGCTTTTACATACATTAAACTTCCGTTGAACTTTTCAAAAATAGCATCAGCCTGAAGCATGTAAGCTGTTCCATCCGTTTTTTTTGTAGTACTGTAAGCCAATTCTCCAGATACATTAATGTTTCTTGATATCTTGAATTTTCCTTTGGCATAAGGAAGATGTGCATCCGAATCCAGCCTTAGATCTCCATATCGGATTTCCTCCTTTCTTGGAGTTTTGTAAAGATATCCGACCGAAATTTCTGATTCCTTCTGGATTTTGAAACTGGAATAAAGGTTAAATTCATCCTTAATATCTCTGAAAAATCTTGGATGATTATAGAATCCGCCCAGACTGAATTTGTTAAAATCATAGCGGATTTCTGCCCCGCGGCCATATCTTGCAAACTCCGTTAAATAAGATGAAGAATACGTTTTATCACCAAGATGAATAAAGAACTTATCCCGTTTATAATTCACAAAATATTCTTCATATTGAGTAAATGTATTGAGATCTACAGGATTGTGGGTTACCGACCGGAATTCGATCTGGTTTTTGTTGTCTTTATCCAGAGTCCCTTTCCCGTAAATTTCTCCCTGAAAGCCATCCTTGTAAACCCCCATATTCTGCATTCCGATAAAAGATAATGAAACGGCAACAGGAAGTCTGTGGAAGATATCGTTCTCAGATGGTTTTACGGATATAATCTGAGTACTTACATAAACATTTTGAACTTCCTTAAGATTACCTTTTGAGTATACCGAAAGATTAAGGTTCTGAAATTCATTTTGACTGAGTTCAGGGTTTGTTACTTTGTGTATTGTAATGATTTTTGATTCATTGGGTTCCAGTACTAATGAAGTATCATTGTCAAGAATGGCATTTTTACTTTCAAGATGAATATCCTCTGTTATATTACCATTATTTTTTAAGAGAAAAGAAGCCCAAATCATTTCTCCGGCCCTTACAAACTCAGGTGAATTCAAAGGAGTCAGGGAAATATTTCTGTTTGCTGAAACTGTTATTTTTGATGTTTTTGTAAAGGATATTCCGTTATTGCGGTTAGTAATGTTCAATGTTACAGAATAATTTCCCTGGCTCGTTTCCGTTGCAATACGCAAAGGAACCAGATAAACTGATGCTTCATGTGCCGCAATCTGAAATTCTCCTTTTGCTAAAATAGGTGTAATAGAAGGACTTGAGGTGGTAACTGATATCTCATAAGTCCTGTTTTCATCCGAATTATTTTCTAATGTAAAAGGAATAGAAGTTGACATTCCCGGTAATATACTATCTTTTTTACTGGACAATCGGTTCGATTGCTGTTGAGAAAAAATAAATATCGGGAATAATGATATGATAATAAATATAGTCCAAGTTCTAATCATTTTTTACTTCTAATTCCACATTGAGTGCAAATGCATTCTCTTCTTCATCCGTAGCTATTATGGCGGCTTTGTATTTGTCCGGCGGTATTTTACTGATATCAATGTAAAATGTTTTGGAGGTGTCAGGCAGCAGTCCCATCGTTAAACTTGAATACGTTCCTATTTTTTCACCTGTTTTACGGTTATAAATTTCAATGGCTGTTGTCGGTTTACAGTAAAGATTACCATTATTGGCTACAGCAATCTTCACGGTTTGCTTTCCCTCCTGTTTCTCTACTTTTACACTCTCAAACTTAAGGTCCGGTTTGGCCTTTTCTGTTTCAAAATCTGTAATGACCTGAATCGCGTAACGTATCACAGAAGTGATATTCACTCCTGCCTTACTGTCGCTGGGCTTTATATCCTCTACCGGTTCTACAATAATGACACTCCAATAGCTTCCGGGATCTCTGTTTTGATTGGGAACTGTAATCTCATAAAAAACCTCAGTTTTCTCCTTACCTTTCAGGGTAATCAGGTTGGTATTGAGTTTAATCCATTCTCCATTGGTCCGTTTATTTGTACGCAAAGCCGAATAATTGATCGTTCCGTCAGCATGGTAAGCAAAGTCCTGTAAAAATAATTTTACACTCTGAGGATTATTGCTTGTGTTTTCAATGGCTACTTTTCCCTTGTAAACCTTTCCGTTTTCAATTTTGTAAGAATGTGTAAGTCCATTGAGAATCACAATGCCCGCATGTAAAAAGCTAAACTGCAAAATCAAGGTAATCAACAGAAGAATACGCTTTATCATTATGTAAAGTTTGGAGTTAAATGATGAGTAATACAAAAACAGGAAGAAACTGAATGACAACTTCTTCTTGTTTTTGAAATAGAGAATAAAATTTTATTTAAATTCTAATTGTCGGATATCGTATAAGTAACGGTAGCTGCTACAGTGGCTGTTGCCTGTAAATCTGCGTAGGCTGCTACCCCTCCAGGACCACTTCCTGCAGCAATTGCGTACGTAAGATTGTGTCCGTTGTTGGCACCATTTCCTGTATAAGCACTTCCGATTCCTGAAATGATAGTCTGGTTGGCAGCGCTTAAAGTCAACAGACCAGCAGATGTTCCCAATGTTCCTGCTCCTGCTCCGGTAGCTGCTGCTGCTGTTACCTGAAGATCAACTCCGGGAATGATAGCATTCATGGTTACACTTATATTACGGGTAGGATCTGCAACAGATTTAATGGATGAATAATTAAGCCATAAAGTAGTGTTGGCTGTTGCCGGAACGATAGGATTTCCTGCTTCAGTAGGTGCTGTAAATCCAAGAGTAATGTTTTTGGTGGCAGATGGTTCAATATCTACCAATGCAACTTCGGGAATAGAAATGGTAACCGTATGGTTATCTGTAGCGAGGTCTTGGGCGCTCATATTCCCGGATAGAGCCAATGCAAATACAGACATTGCAATAGTTAAATTTAGTTTTTTCATGATGCAAATAATTAGTTAAGTGAATATAACAAAATTCAGTGCATTGTGAAAAAAATATATTATAATTTTTATATTATTGCTTATTTGCACTATGTAATGCATTATATTTAAAGAATAACTCAAAAAAACCTGTGCTTTTTTGGTACAGGTTTTTATTAAATTGTAAGCGTTTTTCTATGCCCAGTGTGGATCAGAAACAGAAACCTTTCCCGTTTCTACTCTTCCGGCAAAATGCCACAGACATTCATCTGACGTTAATTTCAAATCATACCAGCCTTTAAATTTATCAAGATCAATAATTATTTTTTCTTCTGTTTTTTGTACAGAAATTGTTTTTTTATTTTTTGTGTACAAATCTTCCAGATTGATGGAGAAATTTCTCTTTTTGTTATTTCTTATAGTCAGTTCCACTTGGTTTTTTGCGGTCATATTCTCTAAAACTATCTCTATTTCCGGTGAAATACTTCCCTGAAATCTCCTGAAAAAGCCATTGGGACCGAAAATTTCATAATAATAAGCTCCGGAATGTACAGCATGGGATAATTCCTGCTTTGAATATAAGGCATATGAAAAATGATAATCCTTACTGTCGAATTGAGTCCTGTCATACACCAAAAGCGGAACGCCATTCTCTTTTAAATTGGACATTTTTATCTGTTCACCTTCTAAATTGACATGGAAATGATACGGAAGCGGATTTGATGGCTTCAGACCTCTTTCCTGAATTTCAAGTAAATTACCGTTAAGTTCATTTTCAGAATACCATTTCAGATCAGGAACAGGTTTGTTTTTGGCTGCATTGATGGTTTTAGCATAGTCTTTCTGATCCAGATAATTTATTTGTGGAACTTTTACACTGGAAGAATTGAAGGCAGACGTAAGATCACCGCATACCGCTCTTCTCCAGTCACTGATATTGTCAACATGCACATCCTTTTTGAATTTTTTCATGATAAATTTCTCCAGAAACTGCAGTACAGAAGTGTGATCCGATACTTCGGAATTTACAAATCCTCCTTTCGTCCATGGGGAAGCGATGATCATTGGAACCCTGTAACCCAATCCAACGGTTCCTTCAATTTTTTCATAATTTTTTAAAGAAGGATTGCTCATGTATTCCTGGGATTGATTCACATATTCCACGCCTTCTTTGCCGTTCATATCAACAGGCTGGCTTGGATTTACGGGTGGCGCGAAAGGGAGTACATGATCGAAATATCCGTCGTTTTCATCATAATTGATGATGAATATGGTTTTTTTCCAGGTTTCAGGATCTTTGGTCAGAATATTCAAAACCTCAGAAATATACCACGCGCCATACCATGGTGATCCCGGGTGGTCTGAGAAATGTTCAGGAGCTACCAGCCAGGAAACCAGCGGGAGTTTCTTCTCTTCCACATCTTTTCGGAACTGAAACAGTACGTCACCTTCAGGAACAACCAGCCTTTCTCCGTTTTCATCCTTTCCGATTTCCAGTTTCCAGTAATCAGGATCATTGGAGTTGGTGGTGAAGGCTTTTTCGTGAAGGTTTTTTTCCTCTTTTGAAAGTTTTGAATAATTATCCGGATGGTATTTCACCTGATCTTCCTGAACTTCAGCGAGCATAGTTTCCAGCCTTTCTTTCTGTTGAGGATTTTTTTCAATTTCCTGCTTCAGATACGCTATGATATTAGGAATATTCTGATAATATCCTTTTGAAAATTTAACGTTGAATTTTGAAAACCATTCAATAGGGTTATCGGTAAAATTACTTAACCATGCTTCCTGTTCTCCGGACATTCCTTTTGGAAGACTGATTTCATTCTGATAAATTCTCCACGAAACATTCTGTTGTTCTAAAATTTCCGGGAAACTTTTCCATTTGGCCTGCCTTGCTTTGTCATAATCAATATTTTCATTCACAACATTAGCCTTTACCTTTCCGTTCTGCTGCGCTCTCAACGTTCCGGACCATAGAAATAATCTGTTTGGAGTAGTCCCGGTAAGTGAAGAGCAGAAATATTGGTCGAATATGGTAAATGCATCTGCCAGCTGATAATAAAACGGAAGATCTTCACGATTGTAATATCCTAATGTCAGCGGAATATTTTTGTAATCTTTATTCCCTGAAGCTTTAGCCTGAAGCCACTGGTCGTATTTTCCCTTGTTCAGTGCTTTTTGCTGATCAGCCCATGAATGAGGCAGTGAGCTCATCCAGGTTGATTTGGTATTTCTTAAATCCAGGCGGGCTGGGGATGCATATTTCCCGTCATCATTCTTTTGAAAGAAAACGGATTGCCCATCCTGTTTTACAAAGGCTCTTTTATCTAAAAAACCTCTCACTCCTTTGAGAGCACCGAATGCATGATCAAATGAACGGTTCTCCTGCATCAGGATTACAACATGCTCTGCATCATAAAATGTAGACTGGGCAGCCGGATCAATGGCTAAAGCTTTTAAAATGGAAGGATGCAGAACACTTGAAGTTCCCAATCCGGCTAATAAAAGACTTGATTTTTCTAAAAATTCTCTTCTGTTCATGTTCAATCGAAATAAGAAAGAAACCGCAAGTTAATAGGATTTTCCTGCGGTTTCTTTGTTTTATATAAAATTAATCAGATTTCTATTGTAACCACCAAGGTTTAGAGTTAATATTATCATTCCCTCCATACTGAGCAGCTAAAGCAGATTTTAAATTACTGCTGTTATAGTTGTACTCAGACTGTGGATATCTGAATCTAAATGGTGCAGCAACTCCAGCTTTTAAAGGATAGTTTGGATATCCGGTTCTCAGATAGTCATAATAAGAAGTCCATTGTGCCTGGTGAAACATTGTCATGTATTTTTGAGTCATGATTTTTTCCAGCTGTGTCTGTAAAGGATCAGCATTATTATAAACTACTAAAGGCGTTGCCAGATATTGATTCACATCAAATCCTGAGAAATATTGTCCCGGATTTTTCACATAAGTCTGATAAAAATTGAAACTGGCTTTGATTGCATTGTCGTAATGTGTTTTTGCAGATCCGGAAATCCAGCCTCTTGCAGCAGCTTCAGCCAGGATAAACTCAAGCTCTGAATAACTTAATACAGAAGCAGGTTCATTGGTAGGATCTTTATAAAAACGATCGTTTACTTTGGAAATATTCTTAGCCGTGATCAGAGCGGCATTGTCAGAATATGGAGAAGTAGGATTTCCACCGTTATATGCTGTATAATCAGTAATAGCTTTTCCTGCTTCTTTTGCTCCGGTAGTCTGTGCAGCAAAAGTGAACAAACGTGGATCATGCCTGTCTTTGAACATATTGATGAAATAATCCGCCATATATAAGCTGGAACCATATCCGCTGTTGTTAAACATTGTATATCTGCTGTCGGCAGCATCAGCAAACTTAAGTTCACCGTTATCTGCAATGGAGGTCATTAAAGACTGGCTTCCTGCAATAGATGCAAATTCTGTAGCAATATTATAATTTCCTAACGTAGTTTTCTTAGATAAAGTAATCAGGATTTTAAGACGGAATGAGTTAATCAGTTTTTTCCACTTTAAAGCATCCCCGTTGTACACAATGTCACCCTCAATTTTATCATTGGTATTAATGAGATCATTGGCTACTTTTAATTCTGATAAAATTCCGGACATAATCGCTTCCTGAGTGTCATACTTAGGCTGTGTAATTCCTGATTCACCCTTAGCAGCTTCAGAATAGGGAGAGCTTCCTACTTTTAAGCTGATATTGAAGAAATGATAAGCTCTCAAAAATTTTCCGATTGCCAGATAATTTTTATTTCCTCTCTTTTCTGCTTCCTGCATCATTTTTCCTGTATTCAAGAGGCCTTTTGTGTAAACTTCAAAAGAAGCATCATTCCATTTCATATACTGGTATGAATTCTCACCATCAGTACCAATCATCATTCTTGACGCATACATATTCTCACCATTTACCTGAAATGTATATTTTTCAACGTAAGTAAGAAGGTTTTTCGGATCAATGCTTGCCTGGTCATTAGGGTTCTCATTGATCGTATCAAGGCTGGTTTCGCATGAAGCCAGTGTCAGAAGTCCTGCCGCAAATAGAGACCTCATCAGCCACTTTGCCGTTTTACCCTTTTGCCCTTTTATATTGTTTATATTATTTTTCATTGTCTTGACGTACTTTTTAGTTAAAACTTAAGATTAAATCCGATTCCGAACCATCTGCTGGACGGATCCTGGATATCATTAGCGATATCTCCACTTCTACCTGATCTTATCTGGAAATCCGGATCGGAGTAAAGGTTCTTCGATTTTTTCCACATGGCTAAGTTGTAGGCAGAAATATTGGCAGTGAAACCTTTCACCATCCCTTTCGGATTAAGCAGCGAAGAAAAATCATACTCCAATACTACAGATCTCAGCTTGATGAAAGTTCTGTCAAAAACGTTGGCAAACTCTTCACTTTCATCCTGCGTTACCCTTGCCTGGTATGGATAATTCTGTGCCCAGTCCTGGAAACTGATAGCTTTTGTGTGTGGAGTATAAAGACCGGTAGCAGGATTGTAATTAACTCCATCCGGCACAAAATAATATGTTCCCGGATTGGCATATTCAAGATCTCTGTACGCTACAGAATTAGGATGTTTTCCTCCCCACCACATCTTCTCAACAACCTGCGACCTCATCACACCTCCGATGCTTCCATCAATTCCTATATTTAAAGAGAATTTTTTGTATTTAAACGTGTTGTTGAAACCAAAAGTCCAGTCCGGATTGAAATGTCCAAGGTTACTTGGGGTATTGGCTCTTGTCGGCATTCCTGAATTGGCATCAAGAATTACTTTTCCGTCCGGAGACTTTTGCCATGTATAGTCATAATAACTGTCCATTCTTTCGCCTAACTTAATATTTTTGTAGTTCGGCATATTATCATAAATGGAAGTAAGCTTTTGCTCATATGTACTCCAGTTGATCAAGGTTTTCCAGGTGAAATCAGAGGTTTTTATGGGAACTAAACCTAACGAAACTTCAAATCCTTTCGTAGTATATTCATTTCCGTTTACATATTGTGAAGTGAAACCTGATGATTCAGCAGCCGGGAATTCAAGAATGTTATTATAATCTAATGTTCTGAAATAAGTAGCATCTAAAGTAATCCTGTTGTTCAGGAAGCCGGCACTTAATCCTAGCTCATAAGATTTTGTCTGTTCAGGTTTCAGAGAGTTTTCTACATTCAGCGTGGTAGGATAATAAGAAGTAGGATTTCCGTTGAATGTAATTCCCTCATTATTCAGATAATAATTTCTGATGGAATAAGGCTGGAAATCATACGCCACTTTAGCCCATGAAGCAGAAAGCTTCAACATATTGATAGACTCAGGTAATTTTACCAGGTTTGAAATAACAGCACTGATGGATGCAGAAGGGTAGAAGTAAGATCTGTTGGCCTTAGGAAGGGTAGAAGACCAGTCATTACGTCCTGAAATATTGATGAAGAAAGCATTGTACAATCCGATATCAATCGTTGAATAAGCACTATAAATCAACTTTTCCTTCAGATAGGTATAATTTTTAAGCGCTCCGATAGAGTTTTCAAATGTGTATACTTCAGGAGTTCTCAATCCGTCCGTAGATCTTTCATTGTTATTGTTTTTGAAATAAAAAGCTGAACCTCCTGCATTGATTGTGAAATCAAAGTTTTCAGATATCTTTTTCTTGTAAGTAGCCAGAACATCATAGTTAAGATTCCATGTTTTATTATCTTTCAGAATATATCCTCCACTTCTTGGCGCACTGTAATTGAAATAAGAATAAGGACTTAGTATTTCCGTTTTGCTGTGGTTTTCCACGAGGGATACTTTCCCTTTTACTGAAAGATCCTGAGTAGCCTTATATTCTAATCCTGTCTGAGCATTGATGATATTCGTTCTGTTCTGATTTTTATAATACTCAGCGCCGAACCATGGGTTGTTGTACCATGCATAGTTCCAGTTGGCCTGTGCTCTTCCTTCTTGTCCGGGAATCCACATATGATTTTTCAGTGCCTTTCCATCTACGTCGCCTCCCATCCAGATCAGAATGGTATACATATGTCCGCTTGGGTTGTAATCGTAGTTAGGGACATTAGGCGTAAAAGCCTGATTGAAATTGAATTTCGTATTAAAGATTAATTTATCCCCCAAATGGTTTTCAGACGAAAAGTTGAGCCCATATTTTTGAAGATAAGAATTCGGAACTCGGTCATCGTAGTTCATGAAGTTTCCTGAAAACCTGTAGATATCTTTATTATTTCTATAGCTTATGGCGAAATTATTGTTGTTGATAACCGCAGGCTTTAAGAATGTACTTAAGTTATCATGGTATTTCCAGTCAATGGGAACTCTTTCATACCTTGATTTATTATCATATTGAGTTCCTGTCACTGCTCCATACCATGGAACTACCTGTCCTGTTACTTTATCTCTGATCGGGCTGTTCCATTGGGCAATTTGTAAACCAGGAACGAATTTTGGTCCCCAGATCATATCCCCGTCATTCACCCCGCCATCGGCTCCATCCCAGAATTCGTACTTTCCGTGAGATCCGTTTCCGTATTCCGTTTGGGTTTTTGGAAGATTGGTAAATCCTGCCGTAATCATGGTGTTCTGAGAAAACTCTACAGAGAATCCTTTCTTCTTAGCTGTTTTTGTTGTTATTAAAACGGCTCCGTAACGGCCTCTTGAACCATACAGTGCAGAAGCAGTGGCACCTTTCAGTACATTGATATTCTCAATATTGTTTGGATCTAAATTCTGAAAAACTTCCTTTTCTACAATTACTCCGTCAATCACAAAAACTACATTGGAATTTCCTCTCAAGGTAAATTGTGGTGCCTGCTGCATTCCTGTCGGATTGGAAACACTCAGACCGGCAACCTGTCCTGAGAATAAATTACCAATACTCGGTGTTGTAATGGTTTCAAACTGTTTGGTTCCCACTTCCTGAGTAGAATAACCGATTTTTTCTTTCTTCTTGGCAATACCTAATGCGGTGATGACAACCCCTTCAATCTGCTTTTCGTTTGGCTTTTTTAAGACAACAGAATACTGTTTTTTTGAAGAAACCTCAACGGTATAAACAGAAAAATCAGGAGCAAAAAACTCAAGAATGTCTTTCGGGTTTGCAGAAATGGTAAAATTACCATTTTCATCTGTAGTGGCAGTCTTTCCTGTATTTTTATCAGTGATGTTTACACCGGAAACACTAGAGCCGTTTTCTGATTTTACATTTCCGGAAATATTGATTTCCTGTGCGGAAAAATATAGAGGAAGTAAAAAAACGGCAAAAGTAGCTAGAGTCTTCTTCATTTTTTTTGAAGGCAAATTTAGCGGAGCACTGTTACCTGTACTTTAATGATGTATTAAAATAAAAATACGATTTAATATTTTTTAACATGAAGAGTTAATAGAAAGGTAAAATGAAAAATATCCTTTGTATGGGAATTTTTGTTTTATTCTATAAGTATTACTATAAGGTAGGAAGCTGGAAGAGCGAGGCTGGAAGTTACTGTGGTGTTGTCAACTTCTTGCAATCCTTAGTAATAAATTTTGAAAAAACTTCGGTCTTATGAAAGAAATAAATTGCGAAACCAAGACTCCGATAACTTCTATCCTCCAGCTTCCTTCTTCTTTTCTTTTTTAAAACCTGCTCAGGATTCCCCAGTGAATTTTGGTATCATTAAACTTAAAAGGATTTCCAAACTCGTTACCATTAGACAGCTGAAAGCTCATCAGACCGATAGGAATGAAGAAATTGAAACCGAGTCCGACACTGTAGAGTTTGGGCCTTACATTCAGTGATTTATTATTAAGCTGTCCATATTGTCCAAAGATGTCGAAGAATGCCTGACTGCCAATCAGATACCGGTATTCCAGACTTCCATAATAGTAGAAATCGGCTGCCAGTGATTTTTCATTGAATCCCCGCATGGAGTTCCAGCCCCCGAAACGGTATAATTCGTTGGTGGTGAACTCTACTTTAGAATCCATCATGGCACCTTCTCCCTTAATGTTCAGGAAGTGGTTTCCGGAGATATGGTAATTGTGTTCTCCAAAGAAATAAAACTGGTTTTGGTTGGCTTTGATATTGTCTTTAGAATAAGTGGTTGTTAAAAAATCGTAACCAGCATTGATCCTTGTCTTATAAAGGAAAAGGTCAATATCAGTAGGCTCTGTCATTTCAAACCATACTCCGAGTCCCTTTTTGTTATAATCTTTCCCCTGCACATACAGCGTGTCAATAATGGTAGAGGATTCCAAAGTTGCCCTTAAACCTATTTTGTTACGGTTGTTGATATGGTAATAGAAGGCAGGCAGGAATTTTACATTGGCAAATGTAGAATCCTGACGATAGATATTCACTTTTGCATTCATTCCGACATTCGATTTGAACAGATATGGGATATCCACCTGAAGATCGAAAGTCTGCCCTCTATCCGGGTTTCTCTGCCAGTATAAATTGACGGTTTCAAAACCGTTGAACATATTCCTGAAATTTACATTCATGGTTCCGTTTAACGTAAACTTGGAGGTTTTGTCATTCCCGAAACCGATTACTCCGTCAAAAGTATTGGTCTTTTTCTTTTCCAGGAACAGGTAAATACTTGTAGAGTCTTTTGTAAATAAAGTTTGCGGCTGCCGTTCAAGAGTCAGAAAAGGATGGCTCTGAAATGTTTTATTGATGGCCAAAAGATTTTTATCATCGTAGTTTTTGCCTTTAAATTCCTTTTCAAGATTTTTGATGAATCTTTTAGGAACTTTTTCATATCCTTTTACGACAAAATTATTGATCGTTCTTTTATCGTTCTTGTTAATGTCAAGTTCTACGATGGGGTAGCCGTTTTTCTGTCCCTTATATTTGGATTTGATTCTGCTGAAAGAATATCCGTCATCAATATAAGTTTTGTTGATGCTTTTCTTGGTGGAATCTAAGTTTTTAGTGAAAAAATCTTTCTGAATCTTTAGCTTCTGAACAAGAGAATCAGTAAGGTTTACATAGGTTTCATTGAAATTCTTGCCTTTGTCAAAGAAAATTTCAGTGCTGTCACCCTTTACTTTTACATCCTTAAGTTTGGTAAAGAAATAATTATTCTGAGCTAATGAATCCAGAAACTTTACTGCGGAAGTAGAATCTTTTACTTTTTTCCTGACATTGGTTTCTGTATCAATCAGCCAATACTGCTTTTTCTGCGCTTGTGTAAAAACGCAGAACAGCACAAAAAATATTTTTAAAAGTAATTTCAATTTATCATTCTGAATGTGAAGAGGATTGAGAAATCTTCAGTACAAAAGATTCTTCACTGCATCGCATTCTGTTCAGAATAACTATGCGCCCTATCAATCAACTAATTTTTATCCAGTTTATTATATTTTTTCATTAAATTCTCATAAGTTCCCTGTGGAAGAATCCATTTCAAAGGAACCCCGATTTTCTGCCCGAATTTACCAAAATAATAATGAGCTTTCCACTTATTTTTTGCTAAAAGTTTTTCAATGTATTCTGCAACTTCCAAAGGTTCAGTTCCATCGTTCACATGAGAGTTCATCAGAGCATATACTTTATCAAAAACATTTTTATAAGGTTGGGAAACTTGTGCAATAACTCTGTTGTCTGCAATATTGGTTTTGATATCTCCCAAATGCAGTGAACATACTTCAATATTCCAAGGGTATACTTCATACCTCATTGCTTCCGTTACTTTATCCAGCGCAGATTTTGAAGCCGAATAAAATCCGCGGAAAGGCAGACCCATCTCACTTCCGATGCTGGAAACATTGATGATCTTCCCAAATTTGTGTTCACGCATTTTCGGAAGAACAGCGCTCATCATCTGTACAGGTCCGGCAAGATTTAGGCTGAACAATTTTAAAATATCTTCTTTCGTAGAATCTTCTACTGCTCCTACCATTCCCATTCCAGCATTATTGATCAGAACATCAATTCTGGATTCTGTTTTTAAAACCTCAGCGATAGCATTCTGAACGGCTGTGTTATCGGTAACATCAGTGGGTATAGATCTGAAATACTCACTTTCTGTATGCTTTCTGCTTAATCCGTATACTTTATGCCCTTTTTTACCAAAATATTCGGCCAATGCAAACCCGATCCCTGATGAGGTTCCTGTAATAATGATGGTCATTGAATTTGTCTGATTTTATTGTTTTTATTTTTCTTCTGATGCCAGTGAGACGTTTTTAAAGGTCTGTGTTCAAAAGTAAAATCTATTTTCAGCAAATGTAAAAAAAGAAAAATGAACTCAGTTATTTATTATTCCTGAAATAATTTTAATGATTTACTGATCTATTGCTATCAGTTCATAATAAACTTAAGACAAACTTAATCTCAATTCTGCATGCAATATCAGAGAAATGATTACTTTTAATTACTTATATAATTGATATACAATGTTTTACTTACAACGTGTGGTAGGTGGTGTCTTAAAAAAGCTAAAATTTATTAATAAAAACATAAGGAAACCTTAATGGGGCGGGGGAGCGGACTGATCTAATTTTGCACCTAATCAAAAAGGAGATCATGAATGTATTTAAAATCCCTGTCTCAGTAACGTATTTAACGGGAAGGGTATTACTTATTGGTGCAATATCAGCTTCACCGATGTTCCTCGCTCAGAAAAAAGACAGCTTAAAAGAAAAATCCATCGACGAGATTGTTGTTGTAGGATACGGAACACAGAAAAAAAGTAAAGTTTCCGGCGCTGTTTCGGAGGCTTCGCTGGATAAGCTTACTTCCAGATCTTTGTCTGGTGTAGGAGAGGTTCTTCAGGGTAAAGCTCCCGGAGTAACTGTAGTGAACGAAGGTGGAGATCCTAACGGCTCACCTAAAGTAAATATTCGTGGTCTGGGAGGAATCAATGGAGAAACTCCTCTTTATGTGGTAGACGGAGTAGTTTTTAATGGAACACCCTCTATTAACCCAAATGATATACAGGATATTTCTGTACTTAAAGATGCTTCTGCAGCCATTTATGGAGCAAGATCTTCCGGAGGGGTTATCCTGATCACCACTAAAAAGGGGAAAAAAGGAAATCTTACCGTAGATTTTGATGTAAAATATGGAGTGAACCAGGCATGGAGGCTAAAAGAGTCTCTGAATGCAGCGGAATTTCAGGATGTAATGTACAAAGCATATGAAAATGCCGGGAAACTGGGAAGCTTACCCATTGCTTTTAATCCTAACCAATATCCGGACGGAAGAATTACCAGAACAGACTGGATGAAAGAAATTTTCAGAACAGGAACTATTCAGGAATACAATGTTAACCTAAGCGGAGGAAGTGAGAAATCCAGATATTTTGTGGGAATGAACCATAGAAATCTTGAAGGGATCTTACTGAATACGCAGGCAAAACGATATAATTTCAGAGTCAATTCTGAACATAAAGTAAAAGATTGGCTGACGATTGGAGAAAATATGTATTATAATTACTCTGACGGCAATACAGCAGATACAAAAAGTGGTTATACGGGAGCTTTAGTGGCTGCAATGTACTATCCACCGAATGTTCCGGTATACACACCAAGCGGAGCTTTTTCCGGATTACCAATTGATGTGGCAGGAGGTTACGGGGATATGATCAATCCGGTAGCTTATCTTAAAAGGATCAGTATCAGAAATCCTACGCATGAGATCTTGATCAATCCATATGCTGAGATTACGTTGGCTAAGGATTTAAAATTCCGTTCTAACTTTTCGCAGACTTTTAAACTGGGTGATGTAAAAAACTTTACCTATAGAGTATTGGAAGTCGGGAAGATTTTTGATACGAATAATTTAGAGTACCAGTCCAATAACTCATCTACAGCACTTGCAGAGCAATTGCTTACCTATAAAATTGCTGCAGGAAAACATAATTTTGATTTCCTGGGAGGGTTTACTTTCCAGAAAACAATTGATGATGGTTTTGTAGCAAAAGCCTATGATTTCAGAAGTGAAGCTGAGGTTTTCCAACATCTTCAGAATGCTGCAGATACCAATAAAGATGTTTCCAGTTACAGATTCAAGCAATCTTTGGTTTCTTATCTGGCGAGAGTAAATTATGACTATGCAGGAAAGTATATCATAAGTGTATTGGGAAGACGTGATGGTTCTTCACTGGTAGCAAAACAGAACAGATTTGCTAACTATTATGCGGTTTCCGGTGCATGGGTAGTTTCGAAAGAAAATTTTATGAAAGATATTTCATGGCTTTCCAGTCTTAAACTGAGAGGAAGTTATGGTATTCTGGGTAACCTTGGAGGGATTTCTCCACAAGCTGTTAATCCATTAATGACCAGAGATAATAATGTGATTTTCGGACAGGATCCTTCTCAAAATATTGCTTATTACGCAACTACACGTCCGAACCCGGATCTGAAATGGGGGAAATCTGAGCAGACTAACTTTGGGGTAGATGCTTCATTCCTCCACAACAGCCTTTCTTTACAGTTTGATTATTTCGTAAAGAATTCCAAAGATCAGATTTTCAATGTAAGCTTACCAAGTACGGCAACATATAATAATCAGTATGTGAATGCAGGATTATTTCAGGATAAAGGATTCGAGTTGGGAATCAATTACAACAAAGTAGTTTCTGATGATTTCACATTCTCTGTCGGAGCTACAATGAGTCAACTAAAAAACACGGTGAAGCAGCTTGCCAATGTGGATGAGATCTTTATCAATGATAATGGAGTAAGAGGTGTGCTGAAACCAACACGTGTGAAAGTGGGTGATCCTCTCTATTCTTTCTATGGTTACAAGACCGGAGGAATTTTCCAGACTCAGGAAGAGATCAACAATTATAAAGATGCCAACGGAAATCTTATCCAGCCGAATGCAAAACCAGGTGATATCAAATTTCTGAAGAAAGAAGGTAACACAGGAGTACTTAATAATAATGACTTTGTCAATCTTGGTAGCCCATATCCTAAGTTTTCTTACGGATTTTCTTACAACATGACATGGAAAAACTTTGATCTGAACTTATTCTTCCAGGGCGTATACGGAAATAAAATATTCAACGGGATGAAGTTTATTTCTTTGAACCCGGGTGGTACAGGGCAGAACTACAACATGGATAAAGATATCCTTAATGCATGGACTCCTCAGAATACGAACACCGATATTCCAAGACTGGTACACGGAGACCCAAGCGGTAATTATTCCAAAGTATCGGATTTCTATGTGGAAGACGGATCTTATCTAAGGCTGAAGAACCTTACCATTGGTTACTCATTACCAAAAGAATTGTACAGCAAGCTGGATGTGAATAAGGTGAGAATCTATATGACTTCCAATAACCTGTTTACGATTACGAAATATACAGGATTTGATCCTGAAGTAGGAATGAATTCTTATGGTGTAGATACCGGAAGATATCCTCAGGCACGCTCATTCATCTTTGGGGTGGAGATCGGGTTATAATTTTTAACTAACAAAAAAGTAAAAAATGAAATTTTTCAATAAAATATTTTTAGTATCAGGAATATCCGTAATGCTTTTATCATGTACAGGAGAGTTGGATGTTCAGCCGGAAGGAACACCTACTGAAGCCAGTTTCTGGAAAACGGAAAATGACCTGATTACCGGTGCTAATGCCATGTATAAACCTTTGTTCGACGGTGAATTTTACGGAAGAGGACTATTTTGGTTTATCAACGCCAGTGATGATATGGTAACCGGAAGAGCAAAGAGCGAAGCGGATAACGCAAAAAACTTCAGTAGTAATTACATCGCAGCGGGAGATCTTGAAACTCAATGGAACAAAAGATATAATGTAATTGGGGTGGCCAACCGTGTGATCCGTAATATTGATAACATCCAGACTTCACAAGCCATTAAAAATAAATACCTGGGAGAAGCTTTGTTCATGAGCAGCAGAATGTATTTTGAACTTTCTTATTCTTACGGAAATGAAAAAGCGGGAGTACCTATTATCGACCGTTCTAAGGATCCTGATCCAAACCCGATTCCGAGAGCAGCCAATGTGATGGAAAATTACACCTACATTGTAAACGACCTGAAAAGAGCAGCCGAATTATTACCTACTCAGGCAGAACTTCCTGCAAAAGATTACGGCAGACCACATAAAGCTGCAGCATGGGCACTTTTGGCAAAAGTATACTTGTTTATGAAAGACTGGAAGAATGCAGAATTCTGGGCTAATGAAGTGATGACAAAAGGAAACAGAGCTTTGCTGGGTAATTTTGCTGACGTCTTCAAAGCTGAAAACAACTACAGCTCAGAATATATCTGGTCTGTCCCCGGGACACCTAAGTTTACAGCATGGGGAAGTATTCTTCCGGGCGTAATGCTTGAAAATAAAGGATGGGGCGAATATAACGGATGGGGATATTTTCAGCCTACAAAAGAACTTTATGACGAATATGAAACAGGGGATCTTAGAAGAAGTGCATCCATCCTGAAAATAGGTGACAAATTTACCTTTAACGGGAAAGAAAGAATATATGCTTCTACCAATTCACTTACCGGATATCAGTTCAATAAATATATGGATGCTTTCAAATATCAGCTTAACAGCGGTCATGTGAGTGCCAACGGAGATTATCCGTGTACGGATCTTGCCGTTCCGATCATGCGTTATGCTGAGGTTATCCTTATCAAAGCAGAAGCTGCATTGATGCAGGGGAAATCTGCAGATCAGGAAATCAATATGATCAGAGTACGTGCAGGTTTATCTCCGAAAAACGGATGTACAATGGCAGACCTTAAACATGAAAGACGCTGTGAGCTGGCAGGTGAATGGGCAGACAGACACAGAGACCTTGTACGTTGGGGAGATGCACAGGCAGCTTATGCCAAGCCTCTGCATGGTATTAACGGACAGGAGGTTTGGGCAGCAAGAAATTTTAATCCAGCTGTACATAATGTTTGGGCAGTTCCGCAGGCTGAAATCGTAAACAGTCATGGAATCATCAAGCAAAATGAAGGCTGGTAACATCTTAATCTTATATATTATCCACTATATCATTGCAGAAACTTCTGTGATGATATAGTTTTTTACAGAAATTATGAAACGGAAACTATCAAAAATTTTGGCTGTACTGGCCCTGGCTGTTTTTTCTGAAAATCAGGCACAGAATTATTTAAACTACAATGTTGGTAATGCACATTCACATAATGATTACATGCAGGAGATCCCTTTCTGGCAGGCTTATTATGCCAACTTTGGTTCCATAGAAGCAGATGTATTTCTTGTAAAAGGTAATCTTTGGGTAGCTCATACCGAAAAAGAACTTTCTGCAGACAGAACACTGGAAAACCTTTATCTCGATAATATTTCAAAACAGATTAAGCTGAACAAAGGGAATATCTATCCGGATGCCGGCAAAAAACTCCAGCTGCTGATTGATATTAAGCAGGATTATAAAACATCATTGGATGCTTTGGTGGCTACATTAAAAAAATATCCTGAGATCACGGGAAATTCAGGAATTAAAATTGTGATTACCGGCGGAAGACCCCAACCGACAGATTTTAAAAACTATCCAGACTATCTTTACTTTGATGGAGATCTTGACAAAAATTATTCTGCAGACCAGTTAAAAAGAGTAGGAATGTTCAGTGCAGATCTTCCCGGATTGGTAAAATGGAATGGAAAAGGAATCCCAAGAGACGAGGAAACGGCAAGGATTAGAACTGCTGTTGAAAAAGCACATTCCCAGCAAAAACCAGTGCGTTTTTACGGGGCTCCGGACTTTCCTAATGCATGGGTGAATTTTATGGATATGGGAGTAGATTATATCAATACCGACCATATTCCGGATCTAAAAAAATTCATGAACTCTATCCCGAAAAACTTTTATAAAAATACAAAAGAATACAGCACCTATACTCCGACTTATGCATCAGACGGAGTGGTTAAAAAGGTAAAGAATGTGATCCTTCTTATACCAGACGGAACTTCTCTTCCGCAATACTATGCTGCCTTTACAGCCAACAAAGGAAAGTTAAATGTTTTCAATATGAAAGCTACAGGACTTTCCAAAACCAATTCATCCAATGCCTATATTACAGATTCAGCACCGGGTTCTACAGCATTTGCAACAGGAGTGAAAACTAAAAATACTTTTGTAGGAGTTGACAATATGGGAAAAGCACTCGCACAAATTTCTGATATTATCGCTGAGAAAGGAATGGTCTCCGGATTGATTTCTACGGGTGATGTTACAGATGCAACGCCTGCTGATTTCTATGCACACTCAGACAATAGAAATAGTTCCGAATCTATTTTGAAAGATTTCGCAGCTTCAAAAACGAGAATTCTTATCGGAGGCCCTACAAACGGATTGTCTCAGGAAAATGTACAGAAATTTAAAGAAGCGAAGGTTGATTTGTTTAAAGATTTAAAATCCGTCACTACAATAAATAATCGTACTCTGGTTATTGATCCTCTGGCTTCACAAAGAATAACCAACGGAAGAGGAAACTGGCTTTCCGATGCGTTCGATCTTACCTTAAATGATTTAAAGAATAATAAAAACGGATTCTTTATGATGATAGAAGCTTCTCAGACTGATGGAGGAGGTCATAGCAACAATATTGAGCAGCTGGTTACAGAATTACTGGATTTTGATCATGTGGTTGGTAAGGCAATGAAATTTGCTGATGAAAATAAAGAAACCCTGGTAATCGTGGTGGGAGATCATGAAACAGGTGGTTTGACGCTATTGGACGGAAGCCTGAAGGATGGATGGATATTCGGAAACTTCAGTACGAATGATCATACCTCCATTCCGTCAAGTGTTTTTGCATACGGTCCGAACTCTAAAGAATTTACAGGATTATTTGAAAATACAGAGATTTTCAACAAGATATTGGCAGCCTACGGAATACAGAAATAACTTTTGATTTTAATACTTTTACTTTTACAAAGAGAGACTGTTTCAAAAAAGAAACAGTCTTTTTTGTGTATTGATTTAAAGCCTGAGATAAAACAAGAACAAAATTTAAAAAGGCTGCCTCAAAAAAGAAACAGCCTATAAATATATCTAACAAATAATGAATTAGAAATTGGTCTTCACTATTAATTCAGACAGTTCCGCATTTACAAAGTCAATCGGCATTATTCCATATGAACCCTGAGTATTTGTCTGGAAGAAGGTCTTAAGTTTTGGATTAATGGTATTGGATACTGTAGGAATACTTGGAATCCCAAAGATTCCCGGTTTATAACCGCTGGTGAAATTCACGAAAAGCTTTCCGTTAGTATCATTTTTGGCTTCATTAAGCAGGCTGGAAATTCCATTCCACTTATCATCATTGTTGGTAACCTTATAATAATCCTGAACTTTTAATTGTACGCCGGAATTGTTGATATCAAATGTCGTATTATCTGCCCACGGAGAAGCATTGATTCCTTTAGTTGTTCCTGAAGAAAACCTTCTCAACAATTTGATCTTTCCTCTTACAGCTCCTAATGCAGGAATGTTTGCCCCAAGATCCCATTTAGAAGGATTTTTCTGTACATAAGAATCGAAGGTCTGCTCAAAACTTCTGGTAGTGTTGGATGCGTCATATTCTTCCTTTACAGACATGATAATTGTTTCTGATGGATGACTGTTAAGGAAAGCATAGCAGGCATTAAGCACATCATCAAAATTCAGATTTTGGTAAATCGCACCGTGATGAATGGTGAAAGAATTGTCAATATGTCTGCAACGGATATCCAGAAAACGGACTCCTGCATTCAGTTGTTCTGCAATGCTGAGGTCTTGAGTTTTAGCCGTACCTGATACAACAGGAGCATCTACACGTGCACCGGAATCATGAGTCCCGGGAATAGAGATTTTTGAAATTGAAATATTATCCTGAAGACCAGACATCCAGCTATTCATGGCAATAGGTAATAATGAAGCTTTATTACTTGTTTTTGCTAAAGAGGCTGCAAGAGTTTCATTATCTCTTTCCATCATGCTGTCATTTGAACAGGAAAAGAAGATCGACGCAGTAACAACCCCAAGAGTGATGGCTGTAAAACGTTTCATGCTTTGTTTGAACATAGTTTTTTATTTTTTAATGCAGCTTAAAAATAAGAATATATCAAAATAGGAGGAGTTAATTTAATCTTAAGAGATGATTAAGTTGCTATAAAGTCAGGAAGTTGGGGGATGGATGGTGGAAAAAGAGAAATCGATAATAATTAAATAGTAATGGATTTACAGTAAAAGCAGCTATGATAGATCAACCGCCTAACAGTAACCTCCAGCACCCAGCTTCAATCTTCCATCTTAAAACACAAAATCCTCCTTCGACCCGGGAACTTTGAACTTGTGGTCTCCGATAAGGAAATCATTCATTTTAATAAGAGCCGGGAATTTATGAGAAAACTCTTTGTGTGAGTTTTCAGGTACTTTGGTGTCATCATCACAGGATGAATATTCTCTGTCAACAATTACTTGCCCTGTAGAAAAATTGATTTCATTTGTAAAACTGAATTCACAGGTGTCTTCAAAATGATCGTGTGAACCTATAAGATAAAAATCTCCGTTCTGAAATCTGAAGGTATGTTTATATTGCTGGGTATGCCTTGAATTGGTAAAAAACTGCTGTTCAATAATAAGACAGTTATTTTTTATATTGATTTCAAGAGTATTATCAGAAGGATAAAATCCGAATCCGCTTGAAAAAAGGAGGGTAGAATTTTCGTTCCATACTTTTAGACCGCTGTTTCCTTTTTTCAGAATATAGAAAACCCTTTTATAGTCATTTGTACCTTCCAGGTTTTGCTTGTCTGATGCTTTTATATTCGTATTAAATATCAGGATAGTTTCATCTTTTCCATCTTTGTCAAGATCGCCTTTGGCTTCCACAATCTGGGTATAACCTTTCGGAACAGAAAAATTTTTCAGATTCTGAGCAGGTAAGCTCGTCACAGATAAGAAAGCCAAAAAGAGAAAGATGGGTCTCATTATTAATAGTATGATTAAAATGTAGTAATCCAGAATGAAACCATTTCCAAATTACCACATTTTTAAATTAATTTGTTACAATACTTTCAAGGTCTTCCCAAAACATTGGATAAGATTTTTCAACTACATTTTCATCCTCAATAGTAAGCTCATTAATCAGGCAGAACGGAGCAAAACTCATTGCCATTCTGTGATCCTGATACGTTTTGATAGAAATATGATCCTGTGGCTCTCCAAAACGGATTGATTTAATCGTTAAATCTGTAATTTCTGTTTCAGTACCCAGTTTTTCAAGCTCATTATATAAGGCAAGAAGTCTGTCGGTTTCTTTTACTCTTAAAGTTCCCAATCCGGAAATATCAAAAGGTATTTTTAAGGCTGCGGCTGTTACACAAAGAGTTTGTGCAATATCAGGACAGTCATTCATATCCAGGATAATTTTTTCCGGAAAAGAAAAATCTGGCTGAGGTTCCAGCGTTAGTTGATGCTCATCTTCAGAGAATGTTGTTTTGATTCCGAAGAACTTCTCATAGATATTGGCAATTGCAGAATCTCCCTGCGTTGACTCTTTGTAAAAACTTTTCAGGTGGATGGTTTCTCTTCCCAAAGCACAGATAGAGTAGAAGTAAGAAGCCGAACTCCAGTCACTCTCCACTTCATAATGTACTTCTGCATTATGGTCAGGAGTGAAAGGTTCTACTTTGATCGAATTTCCTTCAAAACTGCTTTGGATACCAAATTTTGTCAGAATATCAAGGGTCATTTCAATATAAGACCTAGATGTAACCTTCCCTACAAGATTAATTTCCATTCCGTTTTCAAGTTTTCCTGCAATAAGAAGCAGAGAGGTAATAAACTGGCTGGAAATATTGGCCGGAACATTCACAGAAGTCTGGGTGATCTTTTTTCCTGTAATTTTTAAAGGAGGAAAGCCTTCATTCTCCAAATACTCAATTTCTACCCCAAGATCCCTCAAGGCACTTACCAGATTTTTGATCGGTCTTTCTTTCATTCTTCCTGAGCCGGTAAGAATAGTAGTCTTTCCTTCCTGGATAGAATAATAAGAAGTAAGAAAGCGCATTGCCGTTCCTGCATGGTGAATGTCTACCACTTCTGTATTTTCAGATAATGCTTTTTTCAGCAACTGAGTATCCTGAGAATTGGATAGATTTCCGATTTTTATATTGCTAAACAGACTTTCCAGAATCAATAAACGATTCGAAATACTTTTCGAACCGCTGATCTGTACTGTTTTTCCTCCTGATAACTTTGATTTTTCTAGCTTCTTCATTATTATCTACATGATATTAAAAAAATTATGAGTTACAAATTCATCTATAATTCATAACTCATCATTTATAATTATTTCAATTTTTCATTATTCTGATGCCGGTCTTTATCCCGGTCAGTCTTGATTTTCATTTTTCTGTCAAAAGCGTCCTGTAAATTAACTCCCGTCTGATTAGCCAGGCATAATGTTACAAAAAGTACATCAGCCAGTTCTTCGCCAAGATCTTTTGTTTTATCGCTTTCCTTTTCGCTTTGTTCACCATACCTTCTGGCAATGATTCTCGCTACTTCACCTACTTCTTCTGTCAGCATCGCCATATTCGTAAGCTCATTAAAGTATCTTACGCCAATGGTTTTGATCCATTCATCAACCTGCTGTTGTAACTGGGTAATTTCCATTATTGATAAGCTCCCAGCGTTGGGTTTGTAGTTCTGGATACATTCACAATATCGAAAGGTACTGTTGCTGCAACAGCCGCATTTCCTTTTCCAAGAGCTGGAGAACCTGGTTTTACCCTTAAATTCATTTTAGCCATAAAATAGTTGACAAACTGTGGATCAGTATTCTTGGTTGTTTGTATTACGTTTGGATTATTGTCAAAAGTGAAACCTGCTCCTGTTGCACTGGTATATTTTATTAATGAATTTTGAAGTAAGAATTCAAACTGCTGTCCCGGAGTCTGTTCAAAATGAATAGCATCATCCCTATCAGAATATATGATACTGTTTTTAATATCAAGCAGCTGTAAAGCGCCCTGTTCTGATTGTCCTGCATCATTCTTCCATTCATTGGCTGCAAAAATTCCGCTTCTGTCAAAAGAGCTCATTGTTCTGGAATAATTGGCAATCGTAGCGTGAGTATAGCTGTGTTTTCCTCCTCTGAAAATACCGATACATGATAAACCGCAATTGTTCATCACAAGGTTATTGGCATTCACAGTAGAACCTACCGCATAGATACCGTATTCAAAGAAAGTATGGATGAATGAATTGGTGATGGTAGCATTGGTTTGTCTCATATCAAAACCTCTTGTTCCTCCGAAAAGTCTAGCATGGTTCATCTTAAGTGTAGAATTTGCTTCCATTTTAATAGAATTCCAGTTTTTAGGAATCGTATCATAATAAGGATCATTTCTGTCTCCACGAAGAATAACCTGATCGGTCTGAGTTCCATTGATATTTAAAACAGCTCCGGAAGAAACTTTCATTCCACTGTTTTTGTGGAAGTATACCTTAGTTCCAGGATTAATATCTAACGTTACACTTGGGTTGATGGTAAGATTCCCGTAGATGATCTTTGCTTTATTGTTATTCCATGTAGTGGAATTGGTAATTTCATTAGGGTTGCCGGGAGTCTGAATAAAAAATTCAGCATCCTGAACTACAGAAAATAAGGTCACATGCTGCTGTCCTGCAGGCCCTGTGAAAATAACTTTGTCCTCAGCAATCGCTTCTGGTCCGGTAGCTTCAGGGGCAATTTCAACAAAAATATAAAGACTGTCTTTCTTTCTTAAAGGAACATTTTGAAAATCATATCCAGGTTTTCCATCTACATTGATTCTATATAATGAAGAGGCACCTTTCTCAAGATTTACTCTTGGGATCATGATATCCTTATCTTCATTATTATATACTTTTACTACATAGGTTTCTGAACGTACCTGATGATATACCGTATCACAGAATACTGTGTCTCTTGAGAAACTTAGCTGCTGCGTAGGGCTGTCAAACGTAATATCATCCTTATTACATGATACTGCTACAAGTAACATCCAGAAGGAAAAAGCCAGTAATAATTTGAATTTCATTGAAATTAAGGTTTAAGTAAGTTCCAAATTTAACGAAAATACTTTAAATTTCTTACCAATAAAAAAAAATGAATTCAGTATTTGGAATTTTAAAAAAATGTTGTATTTTTGCAACCTAAAATTTAGCAGAGAAATATCCATTACTATTTCGAAAGCAAACTTAATTTTTTTAAAAATAGTATTATGAAAAACGGAATCCACCCAGAAAATTATAGACTTGTTGTTTTCAAAGATATGAGTAACGACGAGGTGTTTCTTTGCAAGTCTACTGCAGAAACAAAAGACACTATCGAGTACGAAGGACAAGAGTATCCACTAATCAAAATGGAAATCTCTTCAACTTCTCACCCTTTCTACACTGGTAAAGTAAAACTAGTTGACACTGCAGGTAGAGTTGATAAGTTCATGAACAAATACAAAAAATTCGCTAAGTAATTTTTGTATACTTAAAAATATAGAAGTCTTCCAATTTTTTGGAAGACTTTTTTTATTGTAAATTTGTTAACCTTGAATTTTAAACTTTAAACCAAAAACTGAATGATGCAGTTAGTATTTTCAGACGCACAATATTGGGAAGATTTTCTTCCGCTTACTTTTACCCGCCCTGTTGCTGCCATGCGATGCGGAATTCTTACATTCTCCGAAAGATGGCAGAAAATCCTTGAAAACACGGAAATTTCTTACTTCACGGAAACGTATCTTCAGGATAAATTTAAAAGTCCGGAGGAAAAAGAAAGTCTCTTTTTAGTTCCGAATTTCATTCCTACAGAAACCGTAATTCAACAGATTAAAGATCTTAAGCTGGGAGAAGCGTTGGTTTATGAAGATGAATTGATCGCCGCTAAAATCAATATGAAAGATTTCTCTCTGAATCAGATTGAAAAAATGACAGACATTAAGGAGGATCTTATTTTCTTTAAAAGACCAAAAGATCTGTTTACCTATAATCATCATGCTATTGATTTTGACTTTGATCTGCTTACCAAAGGAAGAACTTCACAGGAGTTATCTTCAACCAATGGTTTTTTAGGAGATAAAAAAGATCTGTTTATTGAAGAAGGTGCAGAAATTGAATTCTCTACTTTAAATACTAAGACCGGGAAAATTTATATCGGTAAAAATGCTGAAGTAATGGAAGGCTGTCACCTTAGAGGTCCTATTACCCTTGGAGAAGATTCTAAATTTAATCTTGGGGCTAAAATTTACGGAGCAACTACCATTGGTCCACATTGTAAAATGGGAGGGGAAGTCAATAATATTATCATTTTTGGTTACACCAGTAAAGGACATGAAGGTTTCGTTGGAAACTCTGTAATCGGGGAATGGTGTAATTTCGGTGCTGATACCAATTCTTCCAATCTTAAAAATAATTACAGCCATGTAAAACTGTGGAATTACAGAACAAAAGCTTTTGAAGATACGGGCTTACAGTTTGCTGGTTTGATCATGGGAGATCATTCCAAAACAGCAATTAACACTCAATTGAATACCGGAACGGTGATAGGAGTAGCATCCAATATATTCAAACCTGGTTTTCCACCCAATCTTGTGGAAAACTTTTCATGGGGAGGATTGAAAGATGACGAAAGATTCAGACTGGATAAAGTATATGAAGTGGCAGAAAGAGCTATGGCGAGGAGGAAAGTTCCTTTAACAGAAGAGGATAAAGCGATTCTGAAACATATTTTTGATACGTATTAATTCGATTATAATAAAAAACTTCAATTTTTTTTGAAGTTTTTTTATTTTTGATGTAATAGATCTGTAACGGCAATTGTCTTACCTATAAGAAACAAAACTCATGACCCAAGAAACTTTCAAGAATACGGTGTTTATTCTCAAAGACGAGATGTATCGTTTTGCGAAGCGGTTTGTCATGAGCAGTGATGAAGCAGAAGATGTAGTGCAGGATCTCATGATAAAGTTTTGGCAGAAGAGGGATGAACTGGGGCAATTCGGAAATTTTAAATCCTATGCGCTGAAGTCTGTCCGGAACGAATGCCTGAACCGGCTGAAACATCACGATGTCAAGATCGGCTTTGCGGATATGCAGCTTCATCGCTCGGAGCTTTATAGTATGGAAGTTGATAACCTTAAGGAACATATTATAGGATTTATCAATCAGCTCCCCGAAAAACAGAAGATGGTCATCCACTTGAAAGATGTAGAAGAGTATGATGTTTCTGAAATTTCTGAAATGCTGGAAATGGAGGAAAATGCAGTAAGGGTAAACCTGATGCGTGCGAGACAAAAAGTAAAAGAACAAATCTCACAACTGATGAGCTATGAAAAAAGATCAATTACAAGATAAATACAACGAAGTCTTCCGGGATATTAAGGAAGAAAAAATGGACTGGAGTTTTGAAGACTTTCTTCAGACTGCTGAAGGCGCGGAGCCTGAACAGAATGCAACACCTGTTATTCCATTGCAAGAAAAGAAGAAACCCTCCTTTCCTAAATGGTTCTGGATGGCCGCCAGTGTAATGCTGGTCTTAAGTATCGGATTTTTCCTGAATAACAATAATAAGAATGCGCAGGATAAAGAAAAGCTGGTAAAAGATGAAATCTTAAAGCAGAAGTCCGGATTCATTGAAGAAAACAGTGATCACCAGGAACAGGTTGCCATAAATCATACAGATTCTATTTCCGGTGTGAAAAAAGATTCTGTTTTTCAGGATAACCAGGTAGCGGAAAAAGATGTAATGGATGAAATCCTGCCAAAAAGAGGAAGACTTAAAAAGGAAACAAGACCCAGATACGTAAGTAATTCCTCAAACAGTAAAAGTTTAAATGATTCTGCTACAGCATACAATGACTCCTATGTAATTGTAAACGGCAAAAGAATCAGCAGTGAAAAAGAAGCCATAGATGTTGCTAAATATTCCTTTATGAAATTAGGAACTGAGTTTAAAAAAACAGTAGCATCTTCTCAAAAAAATGAAAATCTTGACAGCGAATACTAAAAATCAGAACAATCCCATGAAAAAAATATTTTTTATAATAGCCGTAATGCTAAGCAGCTTTGCAACTTATTCTGCACAGACTGAGAAATTAGACAAGCTTTTTCAGGATTTTGAAAAAAAGGGTAGAGTGACCTCTATCAATATTAAAAAACCGATGTTCAAGCTATTGAATACCATTGATGTTGATGATGCCTATGTCGGAAAAATAAAACCGATTTTGAACGATGTGGATGGGCTTAAAATTTTAATTATTCCTAAAATTACCTTCCCAGATCGTTTAAAAGATGAGAATCTTGCCAATATAAAAATGAACGAGGATAAAACGGCGAGAATAAATGATGCCTTAAAATCATTAAACTTCAACGAGCTGATGTCTATGAGCAGCGATGGAACTTCTATGAAATTTCTTGCTGAAGATGAGAAAGATAACTATCTTGAAAATTTGGTGTTCAATGTTGATTCCAAAGAAGAAAATATTATTTTTATCCTTAATGGAAAAATGAAATTATCTGATGTTAACAAGATTATTAATTCCGGCGAAACAACCACTTCTTCTGTAACAACTTCCGTGAGAAATGATCTTACTTCGGGTAATACATCGTCTTACCTGAATGGAGATAACAGAAATGTGGGTGAATTTTCCAAGATAGATGCCAGCGTAGGAGTAAATGTTACCTATAAACAGGAAAATACAAAAAGTGTAAAAGTTATTGCGGATGCTGATAAGCTTCAATATGTGATCACAAAGGTGGAAAACGGAGTTTTAAAAATATATGTTGACAATAAAGGAGTTCGGAACCTGAGATTTAAAAATCTTAACGTCAATGTTTCTGCACCTAGTATTAACGCTATAAAAACATCATCAGGAAGTGTCTTTACAGCTGTGAATCCGGTTACAGAAAACAGTTTGGCAATTGAAGCAGATTCTGGTTCTATTATTAAAGGAACATTCAATGTAAAAGATGCTACAGCAGTGCAGGTAAGCTCAGGATCTGTACTGGATGTTGATATTAAAACGCCAAAGCTTGCATTGGATACTTCCAGTGGCGCAAGTGTTAGCATATCCGGAGAGGCAGCCTCTGCCGTAATTGATATCAGCAGTGGAGCCTCTTGTAAAGCAGATGATCTTAAGATCGCTACAGCAGTGGTAGAATCTACTTCAGGAGCAAGTCTTTCCTTACTGGTAACAGATAAGCTGAAAGTAAGTGTTTCATCTGGAGCGGCAGTAAAATTGAGAGGAAACCCTGAACTGGATGCCAAAGTAGATAAAATTTCAGGAGGAAGTTTCAGACAAATCAAATAAAAAACTAAACTATGAAGACTCTTAAAAACATTTTCCTAGCTATTCTGACAATAGGTATGCTTCAGTCGTGTATTGTATCAGAAAAGCCGAATATCGATTTTTTTCAAAATTCAAAATATGATTTCAAAGGAGCGCGGTTTGCAAGTATTAATGTACCTATGGCTCTTGCTAAATCGTATATTAAGAAAGCGTTAAGGGAAGAAGGAGAAAGTGAGGAAACAGTCAACCTGGTAAAGAAAGCTTCAAAAATAAAAGTTCTTACCGTAACAAACGGGAGTAAGGAAATGCTGAATGATTATAGCCAATATTTGAGTGATAATCACTACGAAGAATGGGCTACCATTAAGCACGATGGAGATAATGTCAATATAAAGGTAAAACAAGACGGAGAAGCTATTAAAAATATGCTGATCACTGTAGGTTCCAATAGCCAGGATATGGTTTTTGTGGATGTGAAAGGGAACTTTACTCCTGATGATATTTCAAAAATGATTAATTCAGTTTCTGCTAAATAATCCTTGCACTAATCTCAAAACTTTCGCAGCCTGGAAAAACTAATACATTATACATCCATAAAAATAATTTAGGTGAAAATGAAAACCAGGTCAAGTAAGCCTTTTAACAACCAGTTTAATCAGATTTAACAAGTAGTTTCTACATATTCAATTATTTTGTACCGTAACCGTTCTGATAAAAGAACGGTTTTTTCGATTTAAGTTATTGATTATTAAATTTTATTTAAACTATTAAAAAGGATTTTCATATCTCACTAAAATAACCTAATTTTGCAAAGAAAGTAAAGATGTCTATTCATAACAAAATTGTAGAGACAGCCATCACTTTCGATGACGTTCTTCTAGTCCCTTCTTATTCAGAAGTTTTACCTAACCAGGTTTCATTAAAATCAAGACTTACCGACAAAATCACGCTGAATGTTCCGATAGTTTCCGCTGCGATGGACACTGTTACTGAAGCTGATCTGGCTATTGCTTTAGCAAGAGTTGGAGGATTAGGTTTTATCCACAAAAACATGACGATCGATGAGCAGGCAGCTCAGGTAAACCGTGTAAAGCGTTCCGAAAACGGAATGATCTCAGATCCGGTTACATTATCTAAAGATCATACTTTAGGTGAAGCTAGAGATCTTATGTCAAGATATAAGATTTCCGGTCTTCCGGTGGTAGATCCTAATAATGTTCTGATCGGAATTATTACCAACAGAGATGTAAAATATCAGGAAAACCTTGATATGAAAGTGGAAGAGATCATGACCAAAGAAAATCTGATCACTTCAGACAAAGATACCAACCTTGAAAAGGCAAAAGAAATCCTTCTTAAAAACAGAGTTGAAAAACTTCCTATTGTAGATAAAGATAATAAGCTTGTAGGATTAATCACGATCAAGGATATTGATAATCAATTGGAATATCCAAACGCTAATAAAGACCAGAATGGTCGTCTTATCGTAGGAGCAGGAGTAGGAGTAGGAGAAGATACATTGGCAAGAATTGAGGCTTTGGTACAGGCAGGAGTTGATATTGTAGCAATTGATTCAGCTCACGGTCATTCTAAAGGAGTTTTAGATAAAATCTCAGAAATCAGAAAAGCATATCCAAACCTTGATGTTGTAGGTGGAAATATTGTAACTGCAGAAGCTGCAAAAGACCTTATTAAAGCTGGAGCTAACGTACTGAAAGTTGGAGTAGGCCCGGGTTCTATCTGTACAACAAGAGTAGTTGCAGGAGTAGGGGTTCCTCAGTTATCTGCGATCTATAACGTTTACGAATATGCTAAGTCACAAAATGTAACGGTAATTGCTGATGGTGGAATCAAACTTTCAGGAGATATTGTTAAAGCGATTGCAAGTGGAGCAGGAGCAGTAATGCTTGGTTCTCTTTTAGCGGGTACAGATGAAGCACCAGGGGAAGAAATTATTTTCCAGGGAAGAAAATTCAAGTCTTACCAAGGTATGGGAAGTCTTTCTGCTATGAAGAGAGGAGGCAAAGAGAGATATTTCCAAAGTGAAGCTAAAAAATTCGTTCCGGAAGGAATCGAAGGAAGGGTTCCGCATAAAGGAAAATTGGAAGATGTAATTTTCCAGTTGACAGGAGGTCTAAGAGCCGGTATGGGATACTGTGGATCTAAGGATATTGAAACACTGCAAAGAGATTCTAAACTGGTAATGATTACAGGAAGCGGATTGAAAGAATCCCACCCTCATGATGTAATTATTACACAGGAGGCTCCGAATTATTCTTTATAAAATTATAATTGAATTTATATATTAAAAACCGCACAATTAGTGCGGTTTTTTTATTTTGCATTTGTATTTTAACTTATTGATTAATAGTAATTTGCTTTTATATGTTTGGTTTTTAAAATTATATATTTCTCTTTATTCTGTGTATTTTTTTAAGGAAAAATTAAATAAAGTAATAGTAGTTTGAAGTGATGTTAATTTTATTTTCGTTTAAAAATGTAACAATAATGAACTTTTTTCTACTAACTGAAGTGAAATTTAAAATTTTACATTGGTTTTGATGATAAATATTGTTGATTGATATGTGAAATTAATGAATTTTCAACTTGTTTAATTTTTTTAAATTATTGTAATGAAGAAAACTATCCTTTGTGGGGCATTGCTACTATCCCTTTCAATATCAGCACAGCAAAAAAAAGAATGGTGTGACTTTGATAATGAACAGAGAGTACACCAGAAACAGAATGCGGAAATTGATGAAATGGTTCGCAATATGCGTAACAAAATTATTAGCAGTAATCAAAATACTACTGCTAAAGGTGGAAGTGCATACAAAATTGTAAATGGAGTTTATGAAATTCCTGTTGTAGTACACGTAATAGCACCTACAGGAGCTGCTATTGGAACTACTTATAATAAGAGTGATGCACAAATTCAGGCGTGGTTGGATCATTGCAATCAAATGTATGCAGGTACTTATCAGTGGGCTCAGGGAATTCCCGCAGATTTTGGTACTGCAGCTACAATGCCGATTAAATTGGTGTTGGCTAAAAGGGATCCTAACTGTAATGCTACTACAGGTATTGTTAGATATAACGGGGGAGCTCTTACAGGATATGATACTTATGGGGTGAAACGTAGTGGTACAAATGGTGTTACTACAGATCAGATTAAATCAATTGCTCCGCACTGGTCTGAGGCATCTTACTTTAATATTTATATTATGAATAAAGTAGATGGTGGTGGAACATATGGTATTATGGGATGGGCAGGTCTGCCTCAAAATTCTGATGATAACTACGAATCGTTTATGAAATCTTTTGTAGTTACTTTACAGGATGATATTACATTAGCACACGAATTTGGACATAGTATGGGATTACTTCATACATTTGGTAATGCTAACGCTCAACCGCCACAAGGTACTACTTCTACTACCTACTGCCCGGCGATGACTTATAATGATTGTAATAAAGATGATGATCAGGTATGTGATACAGAAAGATCAAGAAGCTTACTGAATGATCCTGCACCTACTAACAATGATATGAATTATTGTACAGGAGCAAACTATCAGGGAGTACAGTATAACATGATGAATTATACCAATCCAATAGCATTTAAGTTTACCAATGGACAGCATGACAGGGCTGCTCTTTACTTCTTTTTAATGAGAGGATCTTTGAGTTCTTCATTAGGAGGAACAGCTCCATCTACTGCTGCTGCGATTGGAACGCCTATTGCTGCAACATGTAATCCCGCAGGTATTACTACAGCAGATGATTATTTTGTAGGACCAACTCTTGTAAAACTGGGAAGTATTAATAATGCAACTACTGGATATTGGCATAATAATGCTAGTTTTTATGAAGACTATACAGGAGCAAGCTGCCTGAAAGCTACATCAACTGAACTTTCATCAACGGGAACACATAACCTTCAGGTAAATGTATCAGGTTCAAATAATGAAATAAGAGTTTGGATTGACTATAATAATAATGGAACGTTTGAAGCTTCTGAACTTGTAGCTTCTGCTGATAATATTATAGCAGATCCAGCTACAGAAATAGGTACTTACAGTACTACAATTACAGCTCCAGCTTCAACGGTATTGAATACTCCATTAAGAATGAGAGTTCTGGTAGATGATGAGAATCCTAACATGACCCCTTGTGGACAATTAATGTACGGACAGGTTGAAGATTATACAGTGAAATTTGTTACTAACTTAGGAACAAACGAAGTGAAAGCTGATAATAGTGATTTGACAGTGTATCCTAACCCGGTAGCAACCGGAGATAAAATCTTCATTAAAGCTAAAAATGGTAAAAACCTGAAAGTTTCTATTTCTGATATGGCAGGAAGATTGGTAGCAAGCCAGTCTGCAACTGAAGAAGGAAATGGTATTTTCAAAGTAGATCAGCAGTTAGGAAAAGGAGTATATATGATTCAGGTTTCTAACGGAAAAGACTCTAAAACTTCAAAATTGATCATCAAATAAATTGATCAAATTTTAAAATAATATAAATGTCTCCATTTCAATGGGGACATTTTTTTATTCAATTCTAATGTATTTAAATCTGGGCTTTATGACTTTGTTCAGGAACTGTCCTTTAGATTTTGCCTTTCCGAACTTTTCTATGATATCAGAGGGTACTTTAAAATAGTCATAAACCGCTCCTGACTGATATATAATCCTCAATATTTCAGTATCCGGGAAATAGATGAAATGATGTACAACACTTGAAGGCATGCTACAGTTCATACAATAAATGTTCCTTATCATCAAAAATAAAAAGCTTCCGGTAATTCCGAAAGCTTCAAAGATGTGTTCCTGTAAAATAGTAGTTTATTTTTTCACGAATTTAAATTGATGAGTTTGGAAATTCCTGGTATTTATTTTTAATATATAACCACCTGGAATAAGTTGTGAGACATCAATTTTTGAATCAAACATTTCAGTTTTTACAAGTCGTCCGTCCATATTATAAATTTGGATAGATAATCCGTCATCAATGCCGGAAATACGAATGAAATCTGTCACAGGGTTCGGGAAGATCTGGATTTTATGTTGAGAAAGATCTGAAGTTCCCAATGTTGTGGTCTGTACGTCACCCGTCATGGTGGAATTTACCGCAGTAAGGTTTCCGCCACATTGTCCGTTAGTCATTACTGTATTTTCAACCCAGGTTCCGACGCTGTTGCCTGGTGGTATCGGAACAGAATTGTTTCCTGTTGAATTATAATAGATCAAATAAGGAGTCGTAAAAGTTCCATTGCCTTCATCACCAAGAAATTCCCATCTTGTAAGGGTGTTGTTCCATTGGATTTTAAATTCACAGGTGCCTAATCCATCACAATCTTGTCCGCCGTCAATAGGGGTCGTCATATAAATATTTTTGTTAAAAGCATCTACTCCGGTTTTGTTAAAAGTATATGTATTCGGCGGGCTGCTAAACAGATTAGGACATCCATTAAACGTTATGGTCTGTGCAAAAGCTGAGCTTCCGGCGAGCAGACATAATAAGTAAAGAATTTTCATAACCGTTAATTTTGTGATGGGAAAACTCCGGCCAATGCAATGATGCATTTCAGCGTGATAAAGGGAGGTCTGTTTTCATGAGGCTGGCTTCCTCCTGTGTTTCCTACCATTGTGCTTTTCATCGTAGTATTGGCCGCTGCGTCGGAATATTCTTTATCGAGAATTTTGGTGTCTGCCGGAAGATTATTTGTTGGTGAATTTTGATTTCCTTCCGCTGTTACGGCATTTACAGTATGATTGTGAGCTGGCATTTGTGTTATCAATAATGTTACACTTTCAGTTCCGCCGGTTTCTCCCATAGTGTAGTTTGTTGGCCCTCCAGGAGCCTGTCCGTTATGAACAAGAACTCTTCCCCTCATATCGGGTAAAGCAAATGTGGTTGTTCCATTTCCTCCATAAGTAGTTCCTAACAATGAAAAAAGTGCTTGATTTTGAGCGATAGGCAGGATCTGCCCATTACATTCTGCCCAGTATTTTGGTGCAAAATTATAAGGTACAAAGGCTATTTGCCCTAAAAATGGTTCTGATGCCTGAGCTTTTAAAGCAGGGGCAAATGCACCGCAGATCAGCAGTGTACATGCAAGAAATAAATTTTTCATGATGACAAGGTTTTAAGTAATATAAAATTAGAAAATATTTCACATATAATCAATTATAAAAATAAAAACCTTTCATTAATTTAATGAAAGGTAGATTTTATTAATGAAATATTAATTTTTTATAGATTTTTTCTCTAATGTTTAAATTGCTCAATAGCCAATGCAGATGATCATTAATTTTTCAGATTATCCTTAAAATCTTCAATTCTGAAATCTGTCAGAGCGTTTCCTTTTTCAATTTTCTCTTTGGAATACAACCTGAAATCATTTTCTGTTTTTTCTAAAAGATAATCGTAAGGCCCTATATGAGAAATTAATTTTACCAGAACCGGAGAGATTTCAAGACAGATGAACAGTCCCATAATAAAAGCTGCTGCCAATCCTATAATCGCTGAATTCTTACCCAGTTCATCCAGTGCCTGAAGTCTTGCTGCAAACCCATTGAATTTGTCCTCAAAAGTCTCTGTAGATTTTCTTTCTGTTTCCAGATTCGTGTATACCTTGGATATTTCTTTGTCTAAATATTCCAGTCTGGGAGCAGCTTGTTTTTGATAATTCTCAAGATCCTGTCTGCGTTGCTCTTTTAATTCCTGTTTACGTTTAGCATTCGGTCCGTAACCCTCTTTTCCACTGGTTAGACCCGATTGTTTTCCCAGGATTTCTTTTTCAAGTTCTACTGAAGCAGAATCATAGGATTTCTGATACTGTGCTATTTTTCCTGAAATCTGCTGTTTTTCGGTTTCAAAAGGCCCGCTCTGTTGAAGAATCCTTCCATTCATTTCACCCTGAAGCTGCTTTTTATTCCTTTGAATGATGGTATTCAACTGTTTATTTACCTCTTTCTCAAAAATTTTAAGCTCTAATGGTTTAGAAATAATAATCCCTAAAAATGTGGCTAGGATAAGACGGGGAATAGCCATCAGAATCTGATTCCACCATGTTCCTGTTTTTTTAATGGAAGAAACGATATAACGGTCAAGATTAAAAATCATCAATCCCCAAAGAATTCCAAATCCTATGGCTGCCCAAATGTTGTCAAAAACGGTATACATCGCATAGCCTGCAGATAAAGTGGCAAATACTGCGGTGAAAAGTACAATCCCCCCAATGCCGGAAAACTTATTCCATTCACTCGGAGTCTTTCTTAAGATATGGATGTTCCCGCCGGAACACACCATCAGAAACTTTTGGAACCAGTTTATTTTATGAGTCCCTTGATTTATAGTTTGTTGGTTTGTTTTCATAACTGAAAATTTATACAAAGGTAATACTAAAAATCATACCAATGTAAAAGATAGTATTATGTTTTACCAAGTAATTGAATGTGTTTTCGTAAAAAACTGTTTTTAAGACGATTAAATTTACTTTTTTGAAATTTTCAAAGAGAAGATCAAGATTACTTCAATCTATCCGGATTCTGTTTCAAAAAACTATCCCATCCGGAATATGATTTGGTATCTGCTATTGTTCCGGAATTAAAATGATGACATACGGCAACGGCAAGCCCGTCAGAGGCATCCAGGTATTTGGTAGGGAATTCTTTTAAATTAAGAAGATTCTGAAGCATCCCTGCCACCTGTTCTTTACTGGCGTTTCCGTTTCCGGTGATGGCCATTTTAATTTTTTTCGGAGAATATTCGGTGATAGGAATATTTCTGTAAAGGCTGGCAGCCATGGCAACTCCCTGTGCACGGCCAAGTTTAAGCATACTCTGTACGTTTTTTCCAAAGAAAGGAGCTTCAAGAGCAACTTCATCAGGATGAAACTCATCGATGAGAGACAGCGTTCTTTCAAAAATATATTTGAGCTTTGTTTCGTGGTTGGGATATTTTTTTAAGATCAGTTCATGGATAGAAACCATCTCCATTTTTCCTTTTTTTACGGAGATAATGCCAAACCCCATCACAGCTGTTCCCGGGTCAATACCTAAAATTATTTTCTCTGAAATCATTGCCCCAAAGATAGGACTTTCTGTGTTTTAAGCTGGAAAAAGTATTTGCAATGATTTTCGTTCATATTTAAAACTTTAGTAACTTTAAACAAAAATGATTATGAAAAATGTATTTAATGTACTCATTGTTCCTGTTTTTCTGTTCTGCAGCTTTCAGAAAGAAAATGGATTAACTCAAAAAAGGCAATCGCTTTCAGAAACTGTGGCAAGAAAAGGCGATAGGATTATTTATTTGTTTTTCAAGGCAGATAAAGATCAATCAGGAAATGCAAAAATTACCCTGCAAAGTTCTAAAATTACGGATGGCAGGTTGAAACACACCCCTTATTTTGAAAGAAATGGAGTGGATAAGGGAGATCTTATCATCACATTGACAGAGTCCGGTGGGAAAGAAGTTGCCAAACAGCTTGTAAAAGATCCTTTTAATCCTGAATTGGAAGTGTATGAAAAAGAAGGTATTTCCCGACATAAAGCTTCCCTTCAAAGCGCGGAATTCAGTGCCCGTTTTTCCTATTCTGAAAATGTTCAGACTATAAAGATTGAAAAGGCAACTGATGATGGAGCACAACTATTATTCACACAAAAACTATAATTATGAAAAAAGTTTTATTATCCCTTTTAATAGGAAGCAGCTGTTTTGCCCAGTCATTTGAGACTGTTCCTCTTTTACAGAACGGAGACAACAGTAAGCGGGTTGTGATTGCTGTGTTAGGAGACGGGTTTACCGCTGCACAGCAGGCTGCTTTCACAACATCAGCTCAGAATACGGTCAACTATCTTTTTACAAAAAGTCCCTATACAGAATATAAAAATTATTTTAATGCCTATGCGGTAAAAGTGATTTCTACAGAATCAGGAGTGAAGCACCCGGGAACTGCCACAGATGTTACTGAACCCGTAATTCCTGTAACCAATCCTAATAACTATCTTGGTTCTACCTTCGATGTTGGAGTTCACAGATGTATATACAGTAATACAACCAATAAGGTAGGGCAGGTTTTGGCGGCCAATATCCCGGATTATGATATCACCTATGTATTGGGCAACTCTACGGAATACGGAGGTTGTGGAGGTACCTATGCCTTTGCTTCCTTAAATGGTTCTTCTAATGAAATTGTGGTACATGAGCTAGGACATTCCTTTGGTAAATTAGCTGATGAATATTGGTTTTCAGGTACATTGGAATCCGCAAATAAAACCCAAAACTCCAATCCTGCGACGATCAAATGGAAAAATTGGGTAGGATTAAACGGGGTAGGTGTCTATGCTCATGCTGAAAGCCCAACATGGTTCCGTCCGCATCAGAGTTGTGAGATGAGATATCTTAACCAGCAGTTTTGCTCCGTATGCAAAGAAGCAATTATCGAAAAAATCCATAGTTTAGTGTCTCCTGTAGATTCCTATACACCGGCAAATAACACTTCAGTAGATGCCACATCAAATGTTACTTTCACGGTCACTGAAATTCTTCCTATTCCTAATACATTGGTCAACACCTGGACATTAAATGGAACAGCTTTGGGGGCTACAGGAAATAGTGTTACCATTACTCCCGGACAACTTAACAATGGAAATAATACTTTGACATTTTCGGTCGTAGATAATAACCCGCTTTTAAAAGTTGATAATCACAGCACCCTTCATGTTACCAATGTTTCCTGGACTCTGAGTAAATCAACTCTTAAACTTTCAGAAGTAAAAGCTGAAGAAAGACGTTTCAGTATTTATCCGAATCCTACAGATGGTGAATTTTTCATTAAAGGGAAACAGGATTTTTCAAAAGATGTAAAAATAGAAATCTATGATACTTCCGGAAAATTGATTCCATCCAGATTTGAATTCAAAGATGCCGGGATAAGAATTGATATTAAAAACTTTCCGGCAGGTACTTATCTGCTGAATGTAAAAGAAAACAAAAATCTGATTCTCTCTCAGAAAATCATAAAAGAATAAATTTGAACTTAACCGGCTCCTGCAGCCGGTTTATTTTTCCAGTTTCTTCTCTGCTATAGGCACCCATTGTCCATCGTGGCGGAGAAGTATTATTTTATCAACTAAGAATTTAGTTTTGTAATCCTTTGTTTCATATTTTTCCCAGGCTTTAAGATAATTTTCCCAACTCAGATCTCTGTAGCCTACAGTCATATGTGGGCTAAAAGAATAAGGGACAAAATTAAAATACTCTTTTACCCTATGATAAAGCTCAGTTAAATGAATATTTGCTTTTGGCTGAATATAGAGTACAGGATTTTTAGGATTAGGAAAGCTTCCAAAGCCATCCAGTTCTACTTCAAAAGGGTTGATTTCCGTATTGATCTTCTGAAAAGCAATATGAATATCGTCCTCCATTTCAATTTCTCTGGAAAAGGGAGGGAATAGTGTAATATGGGCTTCATTTTTCAAAGCCTTGGAATTGGCATAATTCATTACCAGATCTCTTTTAAAGGCTTTTATTTCTTCAATAATCTCCTGAGGAGGATAAATGGCTATGAAGTACATTTTTTTCATAAGACAAATTAAAAGTTTTTACATTAAATTTATATACATAAGAAAATTATGCATATGTTTGCAATGTATAAATCATTCTATGAAAAAGAATAGTCTTTATAAAGGTACCCTGCAGAATATTATTTTGAAGCTTCTTTCAAAAGAAATCAAAATGTACGGATATCAGATTACTCAAAGGGCAAAAGAACTCACGGAAGGTGAGCTTGAAATGACGGAAGGAGCACTTTATCCATTATTGCACAAACTGGAGGGTGACGGAATGATTATTTCTGAAATTCAGAAAATCAACGGAAGAGACCGTAAATATTATCTGCTGACTGAAAAAGGGAAAAAACAACAGGAAGAAAAAGAGACTGAGATGAAAAGCTACTTATTAAACCTACAAACCATATTCAATTTATGATAACGGAGGAACAGGAAAATAAAATTACAGATTATCTGGTAGCTCAACAGCTCTCATTGGATATTCTGGTAGAAATCAGAGACCATATGATCAGCCAGATTTCAGATCTTCAGTATAAAGAGAATATCAGTTTCGAGGAAGCTTTCTTACAGATAAAAGAATCCTGGAGTGGAGAATTTAAATTAGTTAACTATCTGCTATTCTATCCAACGACAATCCCTTTGATTGCCAAAAAGATTATACAGGAAAAATATGCCGGACTTTTCAGAAAATCTTTAATAATAGGATTGCTGGCTTTAGGAATTAATTTATTGCTGATTTTTACAGCACAAAACCAGGAAGTTTATAATATATTTTTTAAACTGCTTAACGGATCATTTTTATTGGGATCAGTATTGATATTGGTTTTTAATTATAAGATCTGGAAATACCTGAAAGCAGATTTCAAATACAAGGAAAAAAGCCTTTATACAATGTATCAGCAGAATATAGGATTATTGGTTGTTTGTGCTTCTTCAATGGTACAGATTGTAATGAAGAACGGGACTTATGCTTATCAGTTTTTCAGAGAACACAATCATTCTGAAGTTGCTCTGACCTTAATTACATTGATCTTCCCTTTCATATTGCAGACGGCACTTGTTTTTGCTGTATTCAATTTTATGGAACACAAAAAGAATTTAGTGAAAATGCAGGAATTCCTTAAACCCGCATAAATAGCACGTTATTCAACTAGTGTTGTGATCTTAGCTGCGTAAGAGTGTTCTCAAGATGATCTGTAATCTTTTTTACTTCAATATGAGGTCTGAAGATAACTCCTTTTCCCTTTTCTTCATCGGCAATATTAGAAAGGATGATTACTGAAGTTTTGGTGTCGGGATAATAGATATTTAATGAAGGGGAACCTTTTATATAACCGCTGTGGAAATAAGAATTGGGTTGGCCAATATTAAGCATGATGCCGTAAGCGTAGCCCATCTTTCCAAAGATTGCATGACGTCTTTCTGCGCTTTTTGCCATGAATAGCTTCTGCGTTTCTGGTTTTAAAATTTTCCCACCATACAAAGCATTGTTCCATGAATGAAGATCCTGAATAGTGGATAATATTCCACCAGCCGGAGTTCCTATTTCCTGTCCGCCTAATCTTTTCGGCATATTGGGAACTTCCTGAAATCTAGCAGGTGTACCGAGATAAGCACTGGCAAAGTTATTTCCTTTAAAAGTATCTCCGGTTGAAGAATGGTTCATTCCTGCTTTTTGAAAAAGTTCCTGAACGTTTTCAGCATATGATCTTCCGGAAACTTTTTCCACAATCTTTCCAAGGGTATTGAATCCGTCGTTGGAATAGAAGAAGTCAGAACCGCTTTTAAACATAAGCTTTCCTCCCACCATATTTAACCCTGAAGTATGGTTCAATAGCTGATGAATTGTAATGTTTTCATATTCTTTGATCTGGAATTCCTTTAAATATTTTGAAACTTTATCTGTCACGTTCAGTTTTCCCTGTTCCATTTGAAGTAATACCAAAACAGCGGTAAACTGCTTGCTTACAGAACCTATGGCAAAAATGGTATTACTGTCAATTTTAGTTTTCTTTTTAAAATCAGAATATCCGTTTTCTCTTCTGTAAAGGGATATGGTGTCTTTAAAAACAGCAATACTTCCATTGAAATGGTACTTTTTGAAAGCAGAATCAATCTGTTGTTCTAAAAGTGTTTTCTGAAAAGCGGCAACAGTAGAATCGATAATGGCTTTTTTATCAACAGGAGAAGCCTTTGGAGCCTCAGTTGTTGTACAGGAAAATAAAAAACAGAATAGAGTCAGGAATACTAAATTTTTGATCACAGGTGTTGTATTTTTATATGATGGTTGTTACCCTTAAAGATACTAAAATATCCAGGAGCATTTAGGGATGCAAATTGCGTGCTAGGACGGGCTTTGGATCAATTTAATATTAAATTTAATAATTCTTTAGCAGGTATTTTTAATACATTTGATATAGAAATGTATCACAAAGTATGAATGAACACTTGAAAAATGATTCAGCAAACATCGGATACCTGCTGAATATCATCAAAGAACAGGGAACGGATTATCTGAACTCTATTGAAGACAGATCAACATCGGTAATCAATAACAATCTAAACACTCTATTGGAAAAACAGGAACTCCCGGAATCAGGATTAGGAGCAGAAGAGGCTTTGCGGATTTTCAACGAAAAATTTGAACCGATCATGGTGGGTTCCGGAGGGCCCCGATACTGGGGATTTGTGACGGGAGGTGCTACACCGGCATCGGTAGCTGGTGACTGGCTGGCGACGGTTTATGATCAGAATACCCAGTCTGTAAAAGGACAGGGAGATATTTCCGCAACCATAGAAATGGAAACCGTACAGCTTTTGCTAAAACTTCTTAAGCTTCCGGAAAGTTTCTTTTGTGGTTTTGTATCAGGAGCTACAATGTCTAATTTTACCTGTTTGGCTGTGGGCCGTCAATGGCTGGGAAAAGAGCAGGGAAGAGATATTGCGAAAGAAGGCATTTCGGGAACAGTAAAGATACTCACAGCGACTCCTCACTCTTCTTCTATAAAATCATTGTCATTATTAGGACTGGGAAGCGCCAATATTATTAAGATTAAAACGGAAGAAGGAAACCGGGAAGCCATCCATATCAAGGATCTGGAAGAAAATATTCTAAAGCTTGATGGGGAGTCATTTATATTGATTTCAAGTGGAGGAACAGTAAATACGGTGGATTTTGATGATTTCAAAGCGATCAGCAAATTAAAAGAAAAATACAATTTCTGGTGGCACATCGATGCCGCTTTTGGTGGTTTTGCAGCTTGTTCAGAAACCCATCATCATCTTGTGGAAGGTTGGGAATATGCCGACAGTATCACAGTAGATTGTCACAAATGGCTGAATGTACCTTATGAAAGTGCCGTATTTTTCATTAAAGAGCAATATAAAATTTTACAGATAGAAACTTTTCAGAATTCAAATGCCCCTTATCTGGGAGATCCGTTGGATAATTTCAACTATTTAAATTTCCTTCCTGAAAACTCAAGAAGATTAAAGGCGCTTCCTGCATGGTTCTCTCTTATGGCTTATGGTAAAAAGGGGTATCAGGAGATTGTGGATAAGAATATATCATGGGCGAAACAGTTTGGACAGCTGATTGAAAACAGTCATGATTTTAAACTGCTGGCTCCGGTAAGACTGAACACAGTTTGCTTTACATTGAAAGATGATGCAAAGCAGGATGCGGTAGGACGATTTCTTGAAAAGCTAAATAATACAGGAAAAGTCTTTATGACCCCTACTTTTTATAATCAGCATAAAGGAGTAAGAGCTGCTTTTGTAAACTGGATGACTAGTGAAAACGATATCAGACAGGTATTTGATCTGATGAATGAAATCATTACTGAAATACAATAATCTATTGAAAAGCCTGTGAAGATTTATCCACAGGCTTATTTTGACAGCAGATCACAAAACCAGAAAACATATTCGCCGTCTTCTTCTTCAGCAGAGGTTTTAGGTTTAGGATAAGTTTTTTTAACTGTTTCCCCGATTTCAAAGTGTACCGGATTTTTGAAAATAGGTCCATCAAAAGTGAAGGTGTGAAACTCACCGTTTTCTCCGCATGGATCTACATTTTCAGGAAGATCATCTATAAATTTCTGATCAATGATTCGTCCTGCAAAGCTTTTATCCAGATAAGTTCCGTTTACACAGGTTACAATGGTTTTAAAACCAAGCTCTAAAAATTCATGGATGAGGTTGGAGGTATCTTGTTTCCAGAGGGGAAATAGAGCCTTCATACCGATGGCATTTAATTGGTCTTCCCTGTATTTTCGCAGATCTTCCAGGAAAATATCACCAAAAACGGAATGGGTAATCCCCTGAGCCTGAATTCCGGCCATTGTTTTGCTCATGATTTGCTGGTATTCTTCCATTGATGGTTCTTTAGGAAGCTCCATTTTAATTAACGAAATCCCGAGGCTTTCGGTCTGTTTTTCCAACAGAGAAACATGAACACCATGCATGGAAATCCTTTGAAATTCTTCATTAATACTTGTAAGCAAAGTAGAAATTTCATATTGATCTGCCTGTAGTATTTTATAAAGAGCAAGCGCAGAATCTTTTCCGCTGCTCCAGTTGAATAAAGCTTTTGGTTTCATTTTAAAAATAAAAATCTCCCAAAAGTAAGGAGATTTTGTGGGTTAATAATTTTTGTTTTGAATTTCTTTGATCGGAACAAATCCACCATTGAAGTAATCTATCTTCATTTCAAAAGGATAGGCTGGATTGCTCATAATCAGAACACCAATGGCACCAAAGAATGCAGCTCCAGTCAGCATCATACTTCCCGCATTGGGATTCGACCTTATTTTACCAATAAAATAATAATCATTATCTCTTTTTACTGCCTTGGTAAAAAGGTTTTCTATGGAAAGGTAGATGTATGGTTCTCCTTTATACACGATAGCATAGATATTGTCTTTTTTGATTTCTTTTTCTTTGCCGTCTGCCATTTCATAGATTCTTACAATTTTTGGAGCATTACCGTAGAATTTGACATTTGCGATTTCTTGGTCCGGCTGTTGATTCTTTAAAGAGTTATAGTTTTTATATACTCCATCTTTCAGTTGAGGTGAATTGTAAAAACTGATTGACTGCTTGGCGGTATTATCAAAGTTCTTTACTTGTTCAATGGTATAAGAATTGGTTGTTTCTAGCTTTTTAGATGCGTTTTTACTGATGAAATCTACGAGCATTTCGCTTCCTTTTTCAAGTGTTTTTGTGGTAACATCAGTTGCTTTGATATCAATTACTGTATCGGTCTGATCCATCAAAGAGTAAGTTCCATCACTGTTTTTTGAAAACAGAAACCCCTGAAAATAGCAGTAGCCATGCTCGCTGAGTTTGGCAGTAACCTCCGCAAAGTATAATTGTTTCAGGTACAGAACCATCGTTCCATCTTCGGTATCATCTCCATTGATGCTGTTCAGGATACTTTGAAATTGGCTTGATATACTGGAGGTGGGAATCACTTTAGCTTTGGCATTCAGCATTCCCTGCTGTACAATTCCTAAAGAAGTGGTATCTTCTCTTTTATCAATAAGTGTTATCATTTTATAGTAGCTTTTCTCTACTTTGTGGCTGGGTAGGGTGATGGTAAATGGTTCAGTGCGTTTTTGACCCCATAAAGTAGATGTAAGGCAAATGATGGTTAAGAACAGGAATTTCTCAAAATTATTTTTCATAGTTCTCTTTTTCATTGTTAATTAGTTTTTAAAATTAAAAATACAAAAAAACCTCAAAGAATTTCTTTGAGGTTTGATTTATAAAAAATGTATGCCCAATTACGGTTTACATATTTCTTCTGTATTTACCACCCACTTCAAATAAAGCGTTGGTAATTTGTCCTAGAGAGCAGTATTTTACAGCATCCATCATCACTTCAAATAAGTTTTGCTGGTTGATGGCTGCATGTTGAAGTTGTTTCAGAGCTTCTTCAGATCTGTCGTCATTCGCTTGCTGGAAGTTGTGTAGAGATTCAATCTGTGATTGTTTTTCTTCTTCAGTAGAACGAATAACTTCTCCTGGTAAAACAGTTGGTGAGCCATCTTTTCCTAAGAATGTATTTACCCCGATAATCGGATATTCACCGGTGTGCTTCAACCATTCATAATGCATAGATTCTTCCTGGATTTTTGAACGCTGATACATCGTTTCCATGGCTCCAAGAACACCACCTCTTTCAGTAATTCTGTCAAATTCTGTATATACAGCTTCTTCCACAAGATCCGTTAATTCTTCAATGATAAATGATCCCTGAAGCGGATTTTCGTTTTTAGCCAGTCCTAATTCTTTATTGATGATCAACTGAATTGCCATCGCTCTTCTTACAGATTGCTCAGTAGGAGTCGTGATCGCCTCATCATAAGCATTGGTGTGAAGTGAATTACAGTTATCATAGATCGCATAAAGCGCCTGAAGAGTTGTTCTGATGTCATTGAAATCAATTTCCTGAGCGTGAAGAGAACGTCCTGAAGTTTGAATGTGATATTTTAGCATCTGGCTTCTTTCGTCAGCTCCGTATTTTAATTTCATAGCTTTTGCCCAGATTCTTCTTGCTACACGTCCGATTACCGAATACTCAGGGTCGATACCATTGGAGAAGAAGAAAGATAAGTTTGGTGCAAAATCATTGATGTCCATTCCACGGCTTAAGTAATATTCCACATAAGTGAAACCGTTGGCCAGGGTGAATGCCAATTGAGAAACTGGGTTTGCTCCTGCTTCAGCAATATGATATCCTGAAATGGAAACAGAGTAGAAGTTTCTTACTTTCTCTCGGATGAAATATTCCTGAACGTCGCCCATGAGTCTAAGGGCAAATTCAGTAGAGAAGATACACGTATTCTGAGCCTGGTCTTCTTTTAAGATATCAGCCTGAACGGTACCACGAACGGTAGCAATCGTTTTAGCTTTAATTTCTGCGTATACATTTGCAGGAATTACTTCATCACCCGTTAATCCTAAAAGCTGTAATCCTAAACCATTATTGGATGGAGGAAGTTCGCCTTTATATTTTGGTCTTTCTAAACCTTTATCGTCAAATTTCTCCTTAAGTTTAGCCTCTACTTTAGCTTCTAAACCGTTTTCTTTGATATATTTTTCAACATTCTGATCAATGGCAGCATTCATAAAGAAAGCCAATAGCATCGGTGCAGGACCGTTGATCGTCATGGAAACCGAAGTCAGTGCATTAACCAGATCAAATCCGGAATACAGTTTTTTAGCATCATCCAACGTCGCGATAGAAACTCCTGCATTTCCGATTTTACCATAAATATCCGGTGGTAAAGCAGGATCCTGACCATATAAAGTTACCGAGTCAAATGCTGTGGATAAACGTTTTGCAGGCATTTCTGCAGAAACATAATGGAATCTTCTGTTGGTTCTTTCGGGACCTCCTTCTCCAGCAAACATTCTTGTCGGATCCTCACCGGTTCTCTTGAACGGATAAATTCCTGCTGTATAAGGGAAACTTCCCGGAAGGTTTTCCTGTCCTTTCCATTGGATCAGATCACCCCAGTCATTGTATTTTGGTAATGCAATTTTTGGAATTCTCAAATGAGATAAGGATTCTGTAGAAGTTTCCACCTTAATCTCTTTTCCTCTTACAAAATAAGAGTAGAATTCTTCCTGGAAAGCTTTTTTAGTATCATCCCATGTCTTCAGGAAGTCGATATTATCCTGTTGAAGATGTTTTTCTGCCTTTTGATATTCAGCCTCTAACACCTCATTGGAAATTATTTTTTTTACGCCTTCAATATGATACATTGTTCTGGCCAGCTCAGCCTGTTTTTCGATATTGATGTCGTATTGCTTGTTGTTTTCAACAATTTCAGAAAGGTAACGAACTCTTTTTGGAGGAATAATTGTTACTTCGTCTGTGATTTCCTGTTCTACGAATGTATTTAGTTTTAAATCAGCAAACTTTTCGTTTACTTTAGAAACCAATCTGTTGTAGAGTTCCGTTGTTCCGTGGTCATTAAACTGAGATGCTTTTGTAGCATATACAGGCATATCTTCTAATGGACTTTCCCATAAAAGGTGGTTTCTCTGGAACTGTTTTCTTACCGCCTGAAGAGCATCAAGAGCCCCTCTTTTGTCAGATTTATTTAATGCGACAAGATCCGCATAGTCCAACATGTCGATTTTTTCCAGCTGTGTAGACGCTCCATATTCAGGAGTCATTACATACATAGAAACATCGGCAAAATCTGATACTTCTGAACCAGACTGCCCGATCCCTGAAGTTTCAAGGATGATAACATCAGGATGAGCCAGTTTCAGTACATTCAAAGCAGAATGAATGAATGGAGAAACGGAAACGTTATTTTCTCTCGTTGCCATAGAACGCATATACACTCTAGGATCATTGATCGCGTTCATACGGATTCTGTCTCCTAATAAAGCCCCTCCGGTTTTCTTTTTTGAAGGGTCAATAGAGATAATGGCAATTTTCTTATTAGTATTTGAACGTAAGAAACGTCTTACCAATTCATCTGTTAAAGAAGACTTACCAGCTCCTCCAGTACCTGTAATACCAATAATTGGAATGGTTAAATCTTTAGACTTTTCGTCAATTGCTTTTACAAGCTCAGGTTTTTCTTCTGAGAAGTTTTCAACAGCAGAGATAATACTGGCGATGCTTGTTGAGTTTTCAAAACTGATGGCATCCAGGTCTTCTGCAGTTACATCTTTTCCTGTCGCAAAATCTGATCTGTGCACAAGATCATCAATCATTCCCTGAAGACCAAGTTCACGACCGTCATCCGGAGAATAAATTCTGTCTATTCCATAAGACATCAGATCTTTGATCTCTTCCGGAAGGATTACACCGCCACCACCGCCAAAAATTTTGATCTGTGGTGAATTTTTTTCTCTCAACAGGTCGTAGATATATTTGAAATATTCTGTGTGACCTCCCTGATATGAAGTTAATGCAATAGCATTGGCATCTTCCTGGATTGCTGTATTTACAACTTCCTCTGCTGATTTATCGTGTCCTAAATGGATCACTTCGCATCCTGTTCCCTGAATAACACGACGCATAATATTGATCGCAGCATCATGCCCATCAAATAATGAGGCAGCAGTTACGATTCTTACCTTGTTGGTTGGAGTATATTTTTGGGTTTCCATAAAAATTCTAGAAAGTTTCTAAGTTTTCAAATATAACAATAAAAAAAGAACCATGTGTTTGATTTTATTCTTTTGATTGTCAATTGATTGTTTGTGTTTATTTAATTATATATCCCCTTTTTGAGCGGGATACTTTGAAAGTTGGGAAACCACAGAGTTAAAACAAGTTGCAGTGACTTCGCTTTCAAAGTTCCTCATCTTTACATTCTCAAATTAAATTCTCTACTTTTGCAGAATATTTTTACAGACATGCAAAAAGCTTTGATGTACTTTGGATTAGGAACCGTAATTAGCTTCCTGATCAACTATTTCTTTTTAAGTTCAGAGAATATCGGACTGGATATTTATTATGCTGTTGCCTTTGGTTCTGCCTGGGGACTTGCTTATTATCTTGATACACCCAATTTTTCACTACCTAAGAAATTAGGACTGTCTTTTATAGGAATGGGAATTCTTGTTCTTGTAGGAGCTTTAATTTTTAATCTTGAATTGGCAATTCCATCTATCCTGAAATTTTCTACCGTTTTCGTTGCGTATTATTTATTTGCGAGTTTCAGAGGGAATAAATCCCTTAGAAATTAATGAAGCATAATAAAGCTTAAGTACATCAGTATCATAAACATCAGAAGTAATCCGATATAGTTAATAATAAATAATAAGGAACCTTTGAGTATGCTTATTCTTTTTTTTGTTTCATATACCCTGTGATGTGCTACAAAGAAATAGATCGTCATATAGACTGCCAGTGCTATACAGGCTAAAACATATAACAGGGTAAGTATATTATTTTCAGGAAGAAAGCTTACTATCTTTTCTCCTACTATAAATACTAATATTCCTAATAAAAGGAAAGAGAAATAGTGAAGGGTAAATATACCGTGGTCAAAGTACCACCATTTTTTCTTGTTATGGAACAGCCATAAAAAGAATGCAAATATAGGAAGGTATACAAAGAGCGCTTTAGGAATCGTATGAATGAAATTGTCTTTATATTTTTCCCAGATCTGATGTTTGCTGTATCCTTCTTCCTTTAAAGAAAAAGCTTTTTCTGCCAGGGGTCTCGCTAATGAATATACCCCTGTTTTATCCTTTGCAAGTATAGAATCATACTGTTTTATTGTATAGGCATTCATAATAGACTCTTCTTTCGTATCGAACGTACGGTCAAAAAGTTCAGTCTTTTCTCGGGTGTCTTTAATTTTTAGGGTATCCAAAGTTTTTAAAGTATCCAACACCTTTTGAGTATTTGTTGCTACTTCATGGGACAGAACGCCTTCTTTTTGTAAATCTTTTACAATGTCTTGTGAAATTTCTTTTGGCTTTTTTGCCTTTGTTTCTTTTTTTATCTGGCTTGGTCTTTCTGTTTCTTCTTTGGCATGAGGTAAGATGTTGGGTAGAAAAAATGTAATGAAGCTTATGAATATGTACAGCTTTACAGGAGCAACATACAATTGTCTTTTACCAGCCAGATATTCTTTGGTAAGTGTCCCCGGACGGGTAAACAGATACTGCATAGTTTTCCAGAACTGCCCGTCATAATGGGTGAAATCCTCAATGAAATGAGTAAAGAGAAAATGAAAGGGCTGTCTGCTTTCAATATTTTCCTGTCCGCAGTGTGGGCAAAATCTTTCATCAACCTGATGTCCGCAGTTCAGGCAGGTTTTATCATCTCTTAGTTTTCCGTGGCTCATGGATTATGAAATATGATTGACACAAATATAATTATTTCAGCGAAACTGTAATTATATTAATGTCTTTTACGGAAATCTTTAAAGTAAATTTAATAAAAGAAAGAGTTGAGGGAATGAACTCTTTGCTGTATCACTTGTGTTTTTAGAATCTTCTGAGCGTTTTTTTCATCGCCACAACATTTTACAAGATGCATGCCAAATTATAATAGTGTTAAAATCTATTGATATAGGGGTGTGTAACCATGATTATATAGATAAAATAAAATATGTTTTTGGGTTACAAAAATAATGTGTACCTTTGCACACCCTTTTAGGGGTAAATTATGTTTAATCTTTAACTAAAACGTGTGAATACATTAAGTTACAAAACTGTTTCAGCGAACAAAGCTACTGCGAATAAAGAATGGGTTGTGGTAGACGCTGAAGGACAGCCGTTAGGTAGACTAGCTTCTACGGTTGCAAAGATTTTGAGAGGTAAGCACAAAACGAACTTTACACCTCACGTAGATTGTGGTGATAACGTTATCGTTTTGAATGCTGGGAAAATTACACTTTCCGGAAACAAGTGGGCTGATAAGACTTATATCTGGCATACAGGATACCCTGGTGGACAGAAGTCTATGACTGCGGCTGAACTTCAAAAGAAAGATTCTTTAAAGGTATTAGAGAAGTCTGTAAAAGGTATGTTGCCTAAAAACAGATTAGGATCTGCTATCCTTAAGAACCTTTATTTATATGAAGGAACTGAGCACAAACATGAAGCTCAACAGCCTAAAACAATTAATGTTAACGAATTTAAATAATTAATTATGTCTATAGTTCACAAAATCGGAAGAAGAAAAACTTCTGTAGCAAGAGTTTATGTAAGACCAGGTTCTGGTGTTATTACAGTAAACGGTAAAGATGCTAAAGAATATTTCTCTACAGACGTGATGGTTTATAAATTGAACCAACCGTTTATCCTTTCTGAGACTGTTGGCCAGTATGACGTTACCGTAAACGTATTCGGTGGTGGTAATACAGGTCAGGCAGAGGCTATCAGATTGGGTATTTCAAGAGCTTTATGCGAAATCAACGCTGAATTCAGATTAGCATTGAAACCAGCTGGTTTACTTACAAGAGACGCAAGAATGGTGGAAAGAAAGAAGCCAGGTCAGAAAAAAGCAAGAAAGAGATTCCAATTCTCAAAACGTTAATTTCGGGATTCAGGATATCAGGCACAAGATTCAAGACTTTGCTCTCAGATCTTGGCTCATGGTTCTTGGTTCTATTTTATCTAAACAAAAAAATTGCCCGTTACGTTTAGCATCCAAACGCTTCTCCCATCTAAAGAAGTTGTTGATTGTTTAAAAGACGGAAAGTAAACTAACAAAAACAGAAAACATGGCAAAAGCAAATGTAAAAGACCTTTTAGAGGCTGGCGTACACTTCGGTCACATGACTAGAAAGTGGAACCCAAATATGGCTCCATACATTTTTATGGAGAAAAACGGTATTCACATTGTAGACTTACATAAAACAGCAGTTAAATTAGATGAAGCTTGCAGCGCTTTAGAAAAATTAACTTCTGCAGGTAAAAAAGTTCTTTTCGTAGCTACTAAGAAGCAAGCGAAAGAAGTTGTTGCAAAACACGCTTCTGAACTTAATATGCCTTATATTACAGAAAGATGGCCAGGAGGTATGTTAACGAATTTCGTTACTATCAGAAAGGCTGTAAAGAAGATGAATGCTATCGACAAAATGAAAAAAGACGGTACGTTCGAAACTTTATCTAAAAAAGAAAGATTACAAGTTGACAGACAAAGAGCTAACTTAGAAAAGAACTTAGGTTCTATCTCTGACATGGTTCGTCTTCCTTCTGCAATCTTCGTTGTAGATATCTTGAGAGAACACATCGCTGTAACTGAAGCTAAGAAATTAGGTATTCCAGTTTTCGGTATTGTTGATACAAACTCTGACCCTAGAAAAGTTGATTTCGTTATCCCAGGAAACGATGATGCTTCTAAATCTATCGATATGATCTTGAGCATTGTTTCAGAATCTATCAAAGAAGGTCAGTCTCAAAGAAAAGCTGATAAAGAAAAATCTAAAGAAGAAGGAGAAGTAGTATCTGCTGATAAAGATGCTGACTTCGATGCAGAATAATTAAAGATTTTCTTTACTATAGGAAAAACGCTGGATTTCGATCCAGCGTTTTTTTTTTGTTTATAACTAAGGTTTTTTAGGGCATACCGTTAATTCAGGGAAATCAGGATCTGTTGTTGGTACAACGACTCCAATTCTGCATACGCCGCTGCAGCACATTTCTCCCATTTCTATATTACAGCCGTCTATACAACTTCTGTATCCTCCTTTGATGGTTCTTAGCTCACTTCTTGAGACTTTTTTTAAATTTTTCATGGTTTTAGTTTTAGCTTTTTTCCTACTCTATATGCTTTTCGGATACCGCAATTATATTTCTAAATATATGGAAATATTTTTATGTGTATGATTTACAATGAGATATTTTTTATTTTACTTCGTTTAAACTTTTAATAATGGGATTTTGTGATCGCTTTTAAAGCGATGAAATGAGTCTGTTCAGACGACTTTAACGTTTTTAGTTGGTTTAGAATAAGAAAGAACATTAAAAATAAAAACCCACAGAAATCTGTGGGTCATATTTTAGTTTGAAAGCTTTATAGAATATGAGGTTGTGACAAACTTTGTAGACTGATAGGTCGAGTTACAAATAAGTCCGGATAATCTGTAGTTTTGATTTTTAGGAACCATTGTATATCCTACTTTTCCAGAGCCGATAGGGATTTTCTTGAAGAAATTATTTCCGCTTACCGTAAGTACCATGTTGCATGGAGATTTGTTTTCTACTGAAATGGAGGTTCTGGGATTTTTCGGATCATCATTGTTAAGAAGATCATTAAGAACGTCTGCTGTTTCCGGTTTATAGGTCTTTATAAGTTCGTTATATTCTCTTTCCGTATTGGCTCCGTTACCTGAATTACTGGTAGAGGAAGGGTAGGAGGTTCTTACCGGATAACTGCCATAATTTACATTACAGCTGGCAAGGATCATTGAAATCCCGGCAAAAACTAATAGTCTTTTCATACTAGTTTACTTTTTGGTTTTTCTTTTTTTCGAAGACTTCTTTACTTTGGCAGGTTCCTTTTTGGAGGGTTTTGCTTCTGTGTCAAGGAGTCTTGGATTATCAATCGTTACAAATATACTTTTTTTAATGTCTTTCTGGGAGATGTATTTCATATCGCAGATATTGCTGTTGAGCATATATGAACCCTTATTGATCACAATGAAATTTTCTCCGTGAGCGGGAACGGCAAGATTGTAATAATCTTTTCCTTCAATCCTCAGTACAATATTGCAGTCTGAATTATTTTTGAATAAGAGTATTGCTTCCTTGCGGGTAATATCTTCATTGAACATTGCATTCAGAAGTTTCACCGTTTTTTCTTTGTGCTCAGCAGAGGTTTCAGCGATGAGCTTTTTAAACTCCTCAGCATCATCTGAATGAGGTTTTCTCATGATACTTTTAGGAATATCGGAGATAATAGGCCTTGCTTCCATCGGCTTGGCTGTACGGGCTCCTTTTGTCCATTCTGCGTTTTTTAAAGCGATAAGCTTAGGTTTTAGCACGCTTTTCTTTGGATCATCAGGATGGGTGTTCTTAATATACTCTTCAATTTCTTTAATATCAATGCTTTTCAGGATGTCATTACCTCCTTTATTCTGAGCAGATATTGAGTTGGGGAACAAAAATGTGAAGAATAAAAAGAAAACAGGGAAAAGTTTTTTTTTCATCAATTATTATTTTACTTCATCAGCTTATCCGGAATTTAATGTAAGTAATTGTTTTTCCTTTCGCTGAGAAAAGTTCTTCATAATAGGTTTTAATGTCTCTAAGGTGCTCCGTATCAGGGTCATATTCTGGTGCTCCGTAGATATCATGATGGGCACTAATGATTTCATAGCCAGCCCCCTGCAGATATCCCAGTGTATATCCATGTAAAAATTCTGAATCAGTTTTTAAATGAATAATACCGCCAGGCTTCAGAAACTTTTTGTATCGGTTTAAGAAATCAGGGTGAGTCAATCTGTGCTTTGTTCTTCTGTATTTGATCTGTGGATCCGGGAATGTAATCCAGATTTCATCTACTTCATTTTCAGCAAAAAAATGATCAACAAGCTCGATCTGTGATCTCAAAAAAGCCACATTATTCATGTTGCTGTCTACCGCTTCTTTAGCTCCAAACCAGAATCTTGCCCCTTTAATATCAATTCCGATAAAGTTTTTTTCAGGAAATGTTTTTGCGAGTCCTACAGAATATTCTCCTTTTCCACAACCTAATTCCAATACAATTGGATTGTCATTTTTGAAGAAATTTTCTCTCCATTTTCCCTTAAGTTCAAAACCTTGTAAGGCATCTTCCCTTGTAGGTTGGATTACATTTGGTAATATTTTGTTTTCTGCAAATCTTGCTAATTTATTCTTGCCCATTGAGTTATAAAATGAGTGCAAAAATAGTGAAAATTTATGGAGAATCTCTGTCTTTTGAAAGTAAAAGACAGAGAGATAATCCGTGTATGATTGTAGCTACTGGCTTCCTAAAGCCACCATAATAGGTCTTTCAATTGTTTTTTGTGAAGCATATTGAGCACCACAAACCAGGCTGGTGAAAAGATACTGGCCTTTTTCTATAACAATTGAACCTTCACCCTGAGCAGGTACTGCCAGTCTGTACTTGGTTGTACCTACACCTTCCATTCTTACAATGATATTACAATCTGATTTATTTTGAATCAGAACAATACATTCTTTAGAATTGGGGTCATTATCAAACAAAGAGTTGAGGATTTTTACCGTTTTATTTTTGTGCTCTATGGGAGATACAGTCATAAGCATATTGAATTCTTCTGCTTCAGTATTGGGAATTGCTGTATTGGCTGAAGCATTTACAACAAATGTATTCTGTGCGGTGCTCGGAGTATAAGCAGTGCTAGGCTGTTTTGCAGCTAATTCGGCCTTGTATTTGGCAATTTGCTTCTGCTTGATGATCGCATTCATTTCATCAAAGGTGATCTTTGTGGAAGGTCTTCTCCTTAGCATGGCAAGCATTTCCTGCATATCTTTTACTTTCTGATCGGCTGGATGTGCATCTTTGATGTATTCTTTCATCATATCCATTACCCTTGGTTTCAGAACAGATCTCCGCGGATCATCAGGATGGGCATCTCTTAAGAAGGCATTGATTTCATAGATATTCTTACTTTTCAGAATATTACTATAGTCTTTCCCTTTTTTTTGAGCAGACATAGTAAAGAAAAACATACAGCAAAGAAGTAAAAGTACTTGTTTCATTAATTAATATTAAGTTAAAAAATAGGTGCTTCTCTCTTAATTTGCGTTTTGGGTTGGTTAGTTTTTATTTGGATAACGAAATACAAGTGTTTTTATTTTTAAACACCTGTTTGTGAGATAAAATTAAACATATTTTTGAATATTGAAGAATGATATGTAATAAAAGTTGAATAATCTGTATCGGATGTAGTGTGGAAGGGTTATACCACGGAATTTCTGTTTATTTCAAAAAAAATAATCCATGTGAAAGACATGGATTATTTATATATATTGGAATTATTTCTTTAATTACTGCTTACAACTTCCTGAAGATGTGAACTTCTAAGTCTCTTCTGATAGATTGGCAGATATTTTTCAATAGGAATCTTTACGGCTTCAAAATTTCCGGCCAATACATAAGCCTGAATATTTTCAGAAGTATAAACGAATTGAAGGAAATTATCAATTAAATTCTCAGGAATTTTAAACCTTGTGAAATAATCTTTCCCCAGATAGTTTTTGATCTGTGTAACGGAACTGTTCATTCTTTCGTATTCCTGATAACGCTGTTTTTTCTTTCTCTCACCGGAAAGAATATCATAGATACTTTCAAGACTGAAGGTAAGCCCGCCATCTCGCAATCCGGCAACAGGAAGTTCAGGAGGAGTTCCGTCACCTTTGGGTTCCGGAAGCCCGATTACTTTCTTAAGAGCATGTGCTTTGTCTTCTTTTCTTAAAGAATTGACATCATACCGAAGGTTTCCGGTAGGTTTGAACCTGCTGAGTACAATTTCCTGAATTTCATAGTACGCAATTTTTAGCTCAACCAGATTTTTTTGTGTCATAGATTGAGGCGTGAGCTTAATATCTTTTCTTTCCGTAACAATAGAAGTAAACCGGATCACATCTCCGGTATTGGCAGGGATATTAAAATTACCATTAAAGTCCGTAAGAACGGTTTTCTGGGTATTTAGGTTAGTGACATATACCTGATTGAGATATAAAATAGAGTTGTCTCTCAGAAATACCTCTCCGGAATATATTTGAGCATTAATTTTTGCCAGAAAAACCAATAGCAGTAGAGTAAACAGTTTCTTCATATAATGCGCAAAATTACATAGAAATATAGCAATTTTGTCTAGTTAGATGAAGAATAGTGGTTAAAGTTATATTAAACTTTAACATTAAACTGTTAAGGACTGTTAGAAATTTACAGTTGCCTTAAAAAAGTGTGTATATAAGTAAAGAAGCCGGAAGAAAGAAAGCTGAATTTTCAGCTTTCTTTCTTCCGGCTTCTTTTTTACCTATGTTTTACAAGCAGCCAGCTTGAATATTTTACAGTGAGGGAAGAACCATACTCTGTCCAGGTGATAAAATACCAATAGGTTGCTGTAGGGACATATCTTCCACCTATCCTTCCGTCCCAGGTGTATCTGTTTTCAGGAGTTCCTCTGAAGACTTCCGCACCGTACCGGTCAAAGATCCTGAATACAAGATTATCATTGGCCATTAAAGCAGAATAGTCTATTCCTTCGTTATAACCATCTCCATTCGGAGTAATTGTGTTGATCAGGTTAATAATGGCAAATGGTTTCTTTACTTCTTCACACATTTTAGAGTCTCTTACAAATACATTGTGTGCTCCTCTTTGTACATTGTAGAATACATTGGAACTCTGCCATACCACACCATCCAAAGAATATTCATAAGGCGGGGTACCACCACTTACTCCGACTTTTACCGTTGTACCATCAATTTCAATAGATGTAATCATAGGAAGCGGCAATTCTGTAACATTCACATATTGTTTGTAAACACAGCCATTGAAGGTAAGCTCTACCCAATAACTTCCAGGGGCAACATTGGTGATGGAAGGGGTAGTAGCTCCCGTGCTCCATAAATATCTTTCAAAGCCAGGTCCTGCATCCAGTGTGGTAGTGGTTTTCGGACAAATGGCTTTATCTTGTAATACATCCGACTTTTTAGGAATTTTAATGTTGATTTTAAGAGTCCCTACTTCCGGACAAACCCCATTTTTTTCAAAACGGATATAATAGGTTTGTGAATTTGTAATATTAACAGGTGATGAAACGATGTTCACATTATTCTGAGCATCCGCCAAGGTTGCATGAAAAGTGAAAGTAACATTGGGATCTAAAGTAAACTGGGGGATAAACTGAGCCAGGTTCACACTTTTTATTCCATCCAGGTCATCATCACAAACACTTTCCGTAACAGTTTTGGTAATTAATGTTACTTTAGCTCCGATACTGAACTGTAAAGGCTTGATCACAGAAGCACAGCCATCCGGAGAATCTACTCTGATGTAAATGGTAGTTGTTGCGATATAACTCCAGCTGTTAGGAAGAGTATTATTGTTTCCTGCGTTAGCATCCGCCAGATTTGCATAATATCTTACATTGGTAAAATAATTAGGATTATTAAGTACAATAGGAGTGACATTGGAAAGGATGAGAGTAACAGTTCCGTCCAGGTTATCATCACAGAAAATACCATTGTAGTTGTCCAGGACAATCGCTTTATTGTAAAGAGACAATGTGATCTGCGCGATACTTTTACATCCAATATTGTTCTTTACAACAGCATATATGATTGTTCCATTAGGTGCAGGATAAGCTGTAGTATTGGTGATCAATGCTGCGGTATTTTCATTCTGAGCATCCAGAAGAGTCGGATAGTAAGTAATTGTAACGGGGGAGTTATTAGTAATATTTGCTGTCGTCAAATTGAATGTTCCCTGTCCGTTGATATCACAGGCAAATAATGTTGTATTCATTACTGTAAGCGCCTGAATATTGATGGTAACTGTTATTGTTTCACAATCCGGAAAGTCCGGATCATTTCCGCAGAATGTATAAGTGAATGTATCTGTTCCTGATGTACCGGGAGTATTTACAGTATAAGTAATGATTCCTGTAACAGGGTTTATCACAGCAGTACCCAAAGAAGGAGCTGTTGTAATCGCTACCGTGCCAGGAACAGGAGTTTGTGATGAAGTACTGAAGGCCGGTGTTATAGTCTGTGAAGTGCATACATTGTAGGAAGCATTGCTGAGTTTTGTACAATTCAGAACCTTAAATTTTTCAGTAATTAAAGGTGCGCAGCTTCCCATTGTTACAGAACAGGTATAATTTCCGGGTAGTGTAGGGGTAATTGAAGATGCCGTAGCTCCCGGAACAAGTGTGCCGTTTCTATACCATTGATAAGTGTCATAGATAAGTGGATCCACAGTAAGAACAATACCAGGAATACAGCCGTCGCCTGATTGTAAGATAACGGGCTGCGTAGGAAAACCGGCGAAAAAACCTCCATATCCTACGGCATCACTTCCGGCAGTTATGCCTGCCATAATGGCCTTGTTTGAAACCACAGTAATAGTACCCGTCACATTGGGAATTCCATAAGTAACCCAGTTGGTAGTTCCGGTCATATTGTAAGGACCTGTTACCGCAGGAGGATTGGCTCCATTTACTGTAATAATAGCTCCCCTTTCTGTTATAAGATTTAGTTTTGTTGGGATGTTCAGAATACCGCCGGGATTACCATTGGAATGAACAAAATTTTCATTGATAAGTCCCAGTTCATTAATCTGTTTCGGAAGGTAGCAGTTCAAAGCCGGAATGAAATTGAATCCTCCGGTAGCCGTTTCATTTCCCGAATTTGAATCTCCGGCTAAAATCTGGTAGACATAAGCATTTTTTGATGTTTTTAGATATAAATTATAATGTCCGTTTCCCTGAAGGATATATTTGGAATCAGGAATAACGAAGTATTTTCCTGCATTAATGGTAGCTACGGGAGGTATTTCATTATTGACAAAGATCTGAGTGTTGTCCTCTGTAGCAATAACAACAGCGCCTTCCATATTGGAACCAAGCGGGCCGTTACCTTTTACAAGGGCAAATTCATTTCCAAGCCTGTTGACAGGTACTGCCTGGTCCATTAAAATATCAGAACTGGAGGGGAAATTTCCTGCATATTGCCCGTTAAAATTTCCATTGGTAACATTGACAGGTTTGTTTGAAATAATTTTAGAGCCGATGAAACCATCAAAGTTTCCTGCTATATCCCCCATTCCGTCAATGATGTAAGACTGCCCTTTATTTAAAGTGAAAGTCATTGTCGGGTTGGTGGCTCCTGTTGTTCCATTAGAAAACTGAACGGCAGGGGTGTATCCGGAAATAGTAACGGTTGTGTTATCTTCAGTTGCCAGTACACTGGTCATGAAGTTCAGAATATTGTTGCTCACCGTAATAGGAGCGGAGGCTGCATAAAATGTTTTTCCTGTGGAAGGAATCCCTTTGGAAGTGATAATTTCTGCGTGGTTGAATACCGAGAACCTTAAATTGGCATAAAAAGGAAATTCTGCTTTAAGATATAACCCTTTGGTTGTAGGGGTAAATAAATCCGTCTGCTGTGTGGTAATTATATAATTCCTTAGTACATCGAATTTCTGTGGATTATTTTTACTGATGTTCACCGTTCCGATGAGAACATTATTGTTATAAATATTTACAGGAAAAGGAGTTGTTCTGCTGGTGGATAAATACAGTTTCTGATAAGGATTGGGAGCGCCGGTCCTGTCTACCATCGGAGAAAACCAATGCTCTCGGTCCAATTGGGCAAAAGCAGAGGTGAAAATATAAAATATAAATAAAAAAGATAGAATTTTCTTCATTCAGTAGTAGTATTTATCACAAATTTAATAATAAAAAGTATTAAATGCTTGAAAATGTAATAAAAAAGCCACGATTATGAAATCGTGGCTTACCATTATGGTTTTAACTAATTATTACTCTCTGTTTTTAACAAGAATCCAACCTGTATATTTTATTGGAGTCTTTTCTTTATTGGATTCAGTCCAGTTGATATGATACCAATATGTTCCTGTTCCAAGTTTCTTATCAAAGTGTTTTCCGTCCCATCTGTAGTTGTTGAATTTATTTCCGGTAAATACCATATTTCCATATCTGTCATATACTACAAAACTTAGGTTTTCTTTATAAGCAAGCTCACTGTAATCTATATAGTCATTTACGTTATCTCCATTAGGAGTAATGGCATTCAATAGATTAGGAACTGTAATTTCTACCTCAGTAGGAGTACAGTTATAGAAGTCTTTTACATAGAAAGTATGTTGTCCTCTTGTTAAGCCTGTGAAGGTATTTGAATCCTGCCAGTTAGCAGTTCCGTCAACGGCATATTTATAAGGTGCTTTACCTCCGCTTACAATTACTGTTGCGGTATTGTTGTTGAGCTCAATCGTTTGGATTACCGGATCTTCAACTTTTTTAACTTTTACTGTCTGAGTAAGGAAACATCCGTTCTTACCAAGTATTACCGTGTATTCTCCAACACCTATATCTCTGATACCTGAAGTGGTAGCGCCTGTGCTCCATTGGTAAGAGTCATATCCGGAACCAGCATCCAGGTTGGTTTTAGCATCCATACAGATATATTGATCTACCAATATCGGAGATTTTTTGATTGGAAGTACAATTAATTCGATTTTTGCATTTGCTGTACATCCTTCAGCAGTTGTTACTTTCACATATACAAATCCTCCTGTTGAAGGGAAGTTATCTGGTGTTGTGATTTCATTGATACCTGCAGTAAGGTCATTCAGAGTACGGTAGTATTTTTTAGTAACGGCATTATAATCTGTTACTTTAGCTTTCGTAAGATCAAAATAAGCGTATGGAGCTACATCATACCAGCATGCCTTAATAGAAGTATCCGTTACAATGAATGGTACTACAGTAAGGTTTAGTGTTATCTGCTCACAATCTGTAAACTCAACTGAGTTTCCACAGAATTTATAAACTATTTTATCAGGTCCTAAATATCCAGGATTTGGGGTATAAGTGATTGTTCCGTTTGGATTAACCACTGCTGTTCCTTTTGTAGGAGGAGTTAAAATTACTACGGTAGTCGGTACCACAGTCTGTGTTGACGAAGTAAACGCAGGGGTAATAATTTTAGTAGAACAAGCATTAAGCGCTTGAGTTGTTTCCTTTAAACAGGTTTGTACTTTATAGATAGGAGTTGTCACAGGAGGACATGTTCCCATTGTTACTTTTACGGTGTAATTTCCTGATTGTGTAGGAGTATAGGTATAAGAAGTTGCACCCGGAATAATTACTCCGTCACGGTACCATTGGTATGTTTCATACCCATCATCAAGTTCAAGAACGATTCCCGGTACACATTCACCTGTCTTTTTAGCAATTACAGGGATAGATGAGAATCCGGCAAAGTAACCTCCGTATCCTGCGGAACTAAATCCTCCGTTGATACCTGCTGTTACAGCCTTTGTAGAAGTAATTTTAATATTTCCTGTTACTCCGGTGATCCCATACGTTACCCAGTTAGTATTTCCTGCTACCGGATAGGGGCCGTCTGTCGCTGCAACTGGGTTATCATTTACCATTACTGTTGCTCCTGTCTCTGTTAAAATATTTAATTTTACAATAATATCCTGAACAGCACTGGCTCCTCCTGTACCAATAGGCATTTCATTGATCTTTCCGATTTCATCAATTTTTCTCGGAAGGAAACAGTTCAATGGGGGTATATAGTTGAATCCGTTCGTAGCATCACTTCCCATAATTCCAATAAATTGGTATAGGTATACATTTTTAGTAGTAGAAATGAACATATTTGAATGCCCTGAAGTACCTTGAGCCACATAGCTGGTTTCATTTATTCTGTACCATTCTCCGGCAGCAAGTGTCGCAACAGAAGTACCACCTCCATTTAAAAACACATCAGTATTATCTTCAGTGGCAACAATAAGCCCTCCTTCCATATTTAGGTTAGGAGCAGTAGACCTTGTTTTTACCATTGCAAAAGTATTTCCAAGCCTGTCAACAGGTACAGACTGATCCAGAACCGGATCACTTCCTGAAGGGGCAGTGGAGAAGTTAGCATTACAGCTTCCGTTGGTAAGTGTTACCGGTTTGTCAGCAACTATTTTTGCACCGATAAAGCCTGTCTTGTTTGCAGACTGAGTTCCGGATCCTGCAAGAATGAAAGATTGTCCTTTCTGCAATGTAAAAGATTGAGTGTTACCAGTAGGAGTTCCATTGATAAAAACTACTCCGGCAGTAGGGTTCCATGAAACGGTTACATTGGTATTATCTTCAGTGGCAAGTACACCTGCTGTAAAGTTTTGAATACTGCTGGTATTGGTATTGGGAGCAGTAGCAACAAAGAATGTTTTTCCAATTCCTGCCCTTCCTTTACTGGTGATTACTTCCCCGTGAACACTTTGAGCAAGTCTTAAACTGCAGTAGAAAGGTTTTGCTGCTTTTAGATAAAGTCCTTTATTGCCCACATTGAATGCATCAGTAGAGGTACCTGTAGAAATAAGGCTGTTAGTAACCTTATAGGTTTGTGGGTTAGTTTTACTGATGGTAACCGTAGTAACTACGGCGTTATTATTGTAAATGGTTACATCAATGGGAGTTGGTGAATCAGTGGATAGGTATAGCATATTGTTATACCCTCCGACACTGTCATAATAAGGAGCAATCCAATGCTCGGTATCCCTTTGTGCAAAGAGTGTATTAATTGTAAAAAAAATTAATACCAAACTGAGTAGAAATCTTTTCATGTGTATGGAATTAGGATTTCTACAAAATTAAAATAAAAAATGAAATACTTTTAATAAAATGTAAATAAATGTTAAAAAAATATTACCAATTTTTAAATAAATGCCATCTTGAATATGAAACTGGTAATTCGATTTCAAATCAGTCTGTCTGATAATATGTAAATATATCTCTTTATTAGGACTTATTTTATTCGGTTTTCCGATGAATACAATTTTATCAGAAAGGCTTATAAATGGATGCTCTTTACCGGCCAGCAGCTTCAATGGTGAGATTCTGCTTAATTCCGCCCGATATCAGTCTGTGTAATATTGTAGTTGAAGGGTTTTGTGAATAAAAAAATCCCGGTGAAATTCACCGGGATTCAATATTTTTTTGAAGATAATAAGCTTATAGGCTTACTCTTACAAATCCTGTTACTTTTAGATCTGCATTTACAGATTTTACATAATCAGCAACTGAGATACTTCCGTCTTTAATGAAGTCCTGGTGTACCAAAGTGTTATCTTTGTAGAATCTCTGCATTTTACCTTTAAGGATATTGTCGATAATGTTAGCAGGCTTACCTTCTTCAGTAAGTTTATGTCTTTCGATCTCTAATTCTTTATCAATAGTCTCCTGAGAAACTCTTGTTTCGTCCAAAGCAATTGGGTTCATAGCAGCAACCTGCATAGAAACAGCTTTAGCAGCTTCGTCAGCTCCGTCTACTTTAGCAGAAAGAGAAGAGATTGCAGCGATTTTGTTTCCAGCGTGGATGTAAGCTCCTAAGAAATCTCCCTGGATTCTTTCGAAAGATCCGATTTCGATTTTCTCACCGATAACTCCTGTTTGCTCTACTAATTTCTCAGCAACAGTCATTCCGTGGAAATCAGTAGCTAAAAGCTCTTCTTTAGTAGCAGCGAAGATAGCCATCTCAGCTAATTCGTAAGCTAGCTCGATGAAAGCTTCATTTTTAGCAACGAAGTCAGTTTCGCAGTTTAGAGAGATAACTACACCTAAAGTGTTGTCTTCGTTTACTCTTGCGATTACTGCACCTTCAGCAGATTCTCTGTCAGCTCTGTTAGCAGCAACTTTTTGTCCTTTTTTTCTAAGGATATCTACCGCTTTTTCGAAGTCTCCTTCAGCTTCAACTAGAGCTTTCTTGCAGTCCATCATACCTGCACCTGTTTGGTTTCTCAATTTTGCTACGTCTGCAGCAGCTGGTGTATAAGACATAATATCTATTATTTTTTTTATTTAAGATTAGTATTAATTTTTAGCTTAAATTTAGAGCAGTGCAAAGATAATGATTTTAATGATAAACTAAAAAATGACTTTTCACGTTATTAATATATTTAATACTATTTTAAAGATTTGATTAATGAAAAAAATCTTATTCCTTCTATTTATATGCATTTTCTCACTTGGTTTTTCCCAAAAAAAGAAAAAAACAAAATCTAAAGCTGTTGTTGAAAAAGAAACTGTAATTATCTATACAGAGCAGGAAGCTGAGATTTCAAAAGAAGCCAGAGTAATTGCAGGCTTTTTGAAGCAGAATCCTGGACATGCTAAAACTGATTATTTTAAAAGAAAACTTATTGATATTATTATGGCAGGTAATTCTCCGGAAGCAAAACCTACAATTAGACCAATCAGTAAAGAAAAAATTGAAAATATCGTTAAGAATAATGAGTTAAACAGCGGTAAAACACTTGCTGCAAATAAAACTTATACAGCGAATGGCAAGCCTGTTTCTAATAATACAGCAGCTGCTATTGAAGCTTTAAAAGAAGAAAGAAGAACAACTACGTTTGCATCGGTAGGTTCTGCCGGCTCAGCAAAAAGTGCCGGTACTTCTACAGGAGCATCTAAAGCAGGCCCAAGTGAAGAAAATAAAAGAACAGCAGCAATGCTTACCCATCTTTTTAATAATGACACTAGCAAAAATGAAGCTTATATCAATATTAAAAACAGATCTACCTGCAATCTTATTGTAAAGATAAGCGGTAAAAAATATTATAATCTGAGTGTTCCTGCAAAAGGAGAGAACTTTATTCTGGTAGATAAAGGAGAGTATGTCATGACAACAATGGTATGTGATGCCAAATATTCTGCTTTGAAAAAGATTAGCCAGGATATTGAAATAGCACTTAATGTTGCAGATTAGAATAGAAGAAAGCTAAAGTAAAAAAGGTTAAGAAGAAATTCTTAACCTTTTTATTTTTATCCTTTAAACTGACCCATCGCAATGAATTTATCTTGTCTCTGGGTTTCAAGCTCCTGTCCTGTAAATTTGGAGAAAGCTTTGATGTTTTGTAAAATTGAATTTTTCAGATTTAGGTAGGTAGTCTCCTGATCATACTGAGCTCCACCAAGTGGTTCCTCAATGATTCCGTCGATGAACTTTTCTCTTAAGGCATCTGCTGGAGTAAGGTTCAATGCATTGGCTGCATCTTCCTTGTGATCCCAGTTTCTCCATAAGATAGAAGAGCAACTTTCCGGTGCAATTACAGTATACCATGTATTTTCCAACATATACACTTTATTTCCAACACCTATTCCTAATGCACCACCACTGGCACCTTCTCCAATGATGTAAGTGAAGATAGGAGTTTTCAGCTGAACCATTTCAAAAATATTTCTTGCAATAGCTTCTCCCTGTCCTCTTTCTTCAGCTTCCAATCCTGGATATGCTCCCGGTGTATCTACCAAAGTTACCACAGGAATATTGAATTTTTCAGCAAGCTTCATTAGTCTTAAAGCTTTTCTGTATCCCTCAGGATTTGGCATCCCAAATCTTCTGTACTGTCTTTCTTTAGTTGTTCTTCCTTTTTGAGTCCCTATGATCATTACTTTTTGACCATCAAGGGTAATCAATCCTCCAATCATTGCCGGATCATCAGCGAAATTTCTATCTCCATGAAGTTCTAAGAAACTGCCTTTGTCTGCCATTCCGTTGATATAATCCAATGTATAAGGACGATCCGGGTGACGGGACAGTTGTACTCTTTGCCAAGGTGTAAGATTTCCATAGATTTCTTTTTTCTTTTCTAAAATCTTATCCTCAATCTGGCTGCATGCTAATTTTACATCAACACCACTTTCTTCTCCTACTAAAGAACACGTCTGGTATTGATCCATCAATTCTTTGATAGGAAGTTCGAAACTTAAATATTCCATTTCTTGAAGTAAATTAAATCTTTCAAATGTATGAAAAATTATGGTTATTCTATTTAAAATTATTTATAGCATTGCTTATTCTGGAGGTACTTTCCTCTTTACCAAGGGTTTCCAGGATATCGGGAACGTCCGGTCCTTTTAATTCTCCTACTAAAGCCAAACGTAGCGGCATCATTACTTTACCCATACCCAGTCCTTTGCTTTCCGCGAAATCATGCATTGTATGTTTCAATGTCTCTGAAGTAAAGTCTGTAGATGCAAAAGCTGATGCCAATTCTGCTAAAATTGCAGATGTTTCATCATTCCATGCTTTTTTAGATGCTTTTTCATCATAAGAAGCCGGAGCTTCAAAGAAGAATTTTCCGTTTTCATAGATGTCTTTAGGGAAAGTTGCTCTTTCTTTCATCAGATGAATTACTTTCAACAGTTTTTCATCAGAAGCTCCTGCAAAATCAATAGCTGTGTTTTTCAATATCTGAAGAAGCTCTTCGTCAGATTTCATCTGAATATACTGATGGTTGAACCACTCCGATTTTTCTTTACTAAATCTTGCTCCCGCTTTATGTACTTTATGAAGGTCAAATTCCTTAATCATTTCCTCTAAAGGAAGAATTTCTTTATCATCTGCCGGAGACCATCCCAATAATGCTACCATATTGATGAAAGCATCAGGAAGATAACCGTTTTCTCTGTATCCTTTGGAAACTATGCCAGTAGCTGGATCTTTGAAGTCAAGCGGGAATACCGGAAATCCAAATTTATCTCCATCTCTTTTACTTAGTTTTCCTTTTCCTTCAGGTTTTAAAATTAAAGAAAGGTGTGCAAACTGTGGTGCTTCCCACTGCATTGCTTCATATAATAAAGTGTGGAGTCCTAAAGATGGCAGCCATTCTTCTCCACGGATGACGTGAGAGATTTCCATTTCATGGTCATCAATGATGTTGGCGAAATGATAAGTCGGCATTCCGTCATTCTTTACCAAAACTTTATCATCTAAAGTATTTGTATTTACAGAGAATTTTCCACGAATGATATCCTCAAGATTTAATACTCTGTCAACAGGCATTTTGAATCTTACGACATACGGAGTCTTTTCGTCTAGTAGTTTTTTAACTTCTTCTTCAGAAAGTGTCAGGCTGTTTCTAAGACCGTTTCTTGTTTTATTGTCATATGAGAAAACATCACCTTTGGCTTCATATTGTGCACGAATGGCATCCAGTTCTTCTGCAGTATCAAAAGCAATATAAGCATAATCTGTTTTTAAAATCTGCTCCGTATAGCGGTCATAGATGTCTCTTCTTTCAGACTGTCTGTAAGGAGCAAATTTTCCTCCTTTCTTAGGACTTTCATCCGGGATGATTCCGCACCATTCCAAAGCTTCTTCAATATATTCTTCAGCTCCTTCCACATATCTGGCAGTATCTGTATCTTCAATTCTCAATACAAATTCCCCTCCCTGGTTTTTAGCAAAAAGATAATCATATAATGCGGTTCTTACGCCTCCCAAATGTAATGGTCCTGTAGGACTTGGAGCAAAACGTACTCTTACTTTCTCCATTTCAATTTTAATTTTTGCAAATTTACTTAAAATTATGCGTTTAAGAGGTGATTTATGACCTGGTATTCTTTTTTTTAATTCCAATTTTTGTATTTATTTCTGCGGATTTTCGTGAAATACTGTTTTAAAGCTTTCAATCTTATTATTTCGGATTATGATTTTAATTCATGGAGGATCATGTATGACTGATCATATTATGAAAATTAAGCTCATAAAGGAAAAGTATTATATTAATGTTTGTGTCTTCTAATGGATGTAATAAAGTTGGTTTTTATAATTTGTTTTTGTTATTAAATCACAAATAAATGATATATTGTTTCTTTATTAATGGTGTGTTAAACCATATTTGAATTCACTAAATAATGATATATATCATTGTGTGATTCCTTTTTTCACTAAGTGTTGAATATTATATTTGCCGGAAACTTTTAATTAATACTATGAAAAAACAAATTTTATTTTGCTTCAGTAGTTTACTGATGCTTTTCATGAGTTCATGTTCAACGGAAGAACTGAGCAATGAGGCAACACCTGAAAGCCCGGCGGCAAAAGCTAATCACCGATTATCAGCAGCCAAATTTGCAGGAGATGGAATTTACGATGTCTTAGGGCATGGTTATAATGTTGCCGGTGAATATGCCAATGCAACTGCAGCTGGTTTTAAAGTGATTGATATTGATCGTTTTAAAGTGGAGCAGACAAACAGATTGATCAGCGAAAACACTTTCTCACAGGAATATACTGAAGAATATGGTGAAAATGCTGAGGCATATTCTAAAATGGTTTCAACCAAAGTGAATGTTACTGCCGGTATTCCATTATTCAAGAAAACACTTTCAGTAGGATTTAACTCTGCAGTAACTACAAACAATAAGTTTGAAGGAAAATACATCTACGGAAGTTATAACCTTACCATTAAACAAAAAAGAGTAAGATTCAATGCAACTACAGACATGTTGGGAGACTATCTTACTCCAGAATTTGTTCAGGATCTGCAGACAAAAACGCCACAACAAATTGTACAGGACTATGGAACTCACGTAACACTTGATATCTATACAGGAGCAAAACTTGATGTTTTATTCCAGGCGGAAACAAGAAGCCAGAGCCGTGACCGTGCTGCAAGAATTGGAGTAAAAGTAGGAATGAAAGATATCTTTGATGTAGATGTAACCAATGATGTGAATACTTCAGAATCCTCTATGAACTATTCTAAAAAATTATCCTTTAAAACAAGAGGAGGAGATCCATCAAAAGGGTTATTAGGAGAACTGAATCTTGATATGTCAAATCCAAAAATCAACTTTTCCAACTGGCAGAACAGCTCTAATACGAGCAATTCTGTTTTGGTAGATTTCGGAAACAACGGATTGGTTATTATCTATGACTTAGTGAAAGATGCTGCTAAAAAAGCTCAGCTTAAGGCTTATGTAGATCAGTATCTGATAGACAATAAAGTTTATATGGAATTCAATACCATTCCGGTATACAGATATTACAACGGAGTAGATCATTATTATACAAAAACTCAGGGAAGCTACAGTGGCTATTCTTATGAAGGAACAGAGTTCAACGCATTCTTATATAAAGCTCCAAATACAGTTCCTGTTTATAGATATTATAATGGGAAAGATCACTACTATACAAAAACTCCTGGATATTATCAGGGGTATGTAGATGAGGGAATTGAGTTTAATGCTTTTGCTACTCAACAGCCTAATACAGTTCCTATTTATAGATATTGGAATGGGAAAGATCATTATTATTCAAGATCAAGTGTAAGACCTTCTGGTTATGTTTCTGAAGGAATTGAATTCTACGCATACTAACTAGATAATATTAATATTTTACAAAAAACCGTCTCAGCTTTGAGACGGTTTCTTTATACAACGAAAAACCAAAATAAATATTTGTAAAATATTTTCGTTGATATTAGGAACACTGAAAGAATATTTCCGGCAGTCTTATCATTAAAAATGTATTTTTGTACCTTATAAGTTTAGTTTATCAATGAAAGAGCATTTTGTCTTTACAGATGAAATCTGTGTCAGAAACTACAGAAATAAGATTATCGTATTCCTGTTTCTGTCATTGAATAGGATAGAAGCTAAATAATTTAACTTATTTACTAACAAATGAAAATTATTTTCCACGAAAATCAATTATGTTATAGAGGGACTTCCAATGCCCTTTTTGATTACGCTTATTATAATGAGGAAATGCTTGGCAATGAATCAATGATTCTTTATCCCCAAAATAGTCCGAATAATGCAGAAGAAGCTATCGGGCGTTTTAAAAAGAGGTTTAATGTTGTTGGATATAGTGATATAAAGGAAAGAGATGCTCTTATTAAGAAATCAAATGCTGATCTTTTTTATGCGATAAAATCTGGTGAAAAGGAAACGGATACCCCACAAGATCTTATTAAAACGGTTATTCATGCGGTTTTTAAGTATAATGAGCCTTACGGTGATGTCTACGCATATGTCTCCGAATGGCTGGCAAAAACCATGAGTGATGGAAAGCTTCCTTTTGTTCCTCATATCGTAGATCTTCCTGAAATAGGAGGTGATCTTCGGGCCGAATTGAATATTCCGAAAGATGCTGTGGTATTTGCAAGATACGGAGGAACCGAAACTTTTGATATAGATTTCGTAATGGATGCTGTAAAGAAAACAGCCCTGAAAAATAAAAATATATATTTTGTTTTTATGGGAACCGATGCATTTGTAAAGAGAAACTTTTTCAGGTCTTACAAGAATATTATTTTCCTTCCTCCTACAACAGATGTTGAAAGAAAAGTGAAATTTATTAATACTTCTGATGCATTTTTGCATGCCCGTAGACAGGGAGAGAGTTTCGGAATGGCGGTAGGCGAGTTTTCCATTAAAAATAAACCTATTATAACATGGTCCGGATCTGATGAAAAGTCACATCTTGAGATTTTGGGAGATAAAGCGTTCTTATACAGCGATAAAAAAGATATCCTGCAGATTCTGAATAATTTTGAACCGGATCCTGATAAAAACTGGGATTGTTATTCTGAACTTTTCAATCCACGGACAGTCATGGAGAAATTTGAGAATGTTTTTATCAAATAATAAAAAAGGCTAGTGTTACAACAACATTAGCCTTTATATTTTTGGTCTGAAGGAATTAAAAAAGGCTTTTAATTCTCATCTTTATTTTTTTTGTGAAAGATAAGTTCAGATTGAGTTTTTGCTGAGGATATTTCTTAGAAAAGGACAGAATAAATTCATCAATGTTTTTTGCCGGGAAAAAAGAAAGTTCTTTCCAGATCCCTTTATATAATGGATGGAAATCTATGAATGTTTTGTAATTATCAGAATTGACCTCTTTCCAGGAATTTAAAAATTTTGAAGTGTCAAAATCATTTTTATGCCCCCAGTTATTGATCTTTTCTGAAATTTCCATTTCTTCACGCGCCCAGGACTGATGAATTAAATAAAAATCTAATGGGAGAATTCTTCCCTTATTGGTATTTCTGGCATATTCATATTTAGGATAGTTTGTAATAAGCATACACTTCTCATCAAAAGGTGTAATAACGAAGAAACCTTCAGTATTATGTTTGAATAATGTAACGAAGTTTACCTGAAAATTAAAAGGATTTTTAGCTGGATTCTTCAATAAGAATTTATTTTTTTTCAAAAACTGAGCTAATACCTTGAAATCATAGGCATATTCATCACCATCCATCTGGATATGCCATCCGGCAGACCCCATCTTTTCAGCCATCATATTTCTTTGTCTGGTCTCCAGATCCATCGGCTGCATACCTTCAATAAAAAAAGTGTCTTTATAAAAGATGATTTTATTCTTAATATCCAATTTTTTGATATCACTAAAAACATTTTCAGGAATATGGATGTCATTTCCCGCCCATGTTTTATTATTGGCATCATAGCTTATCACGATACAGTCTGCATGCTCATAAATATGCTGAAGAGATGTAAAGATGTAAGAGTAGTCATACGATAAAAGATATCCTACTTTAATAATATTTTTTTTATTACTCATTTTTTATTTTCTCTAAATTGGAATAAAGACCGTCTAATATACCTTTAATGTATGCTTTCGCCATAGAAAATTTTCCTTTTTTAAGTGCTTTCCTTGCGAATTTCCATCGTTCTTTGGTTACATATTTTATATTTCCATCGTATAATCTGCACATCCAGATTCGGTTTCTGGTGATATAATATTCGTAAAAACTGCCTTTATCACTGGCAAGGTTGAAAGCTTCACATTGGGTATTCACCGCAATCTTCCATTTGTTATTCCTAAGGAGGCGCAGACACCATTCAGACTCTTCATAATACATGAAAAAACGGGTATTCATTAAACCCACATCATCTAATATTTCCTTTCTGAACATTAATGCACTTCCATCTACATATTGTATGTTGTAGTTATAATGAGGAGCATTTACATGATTCTTATCCTTTTCAGAATTGGTATGTCCACCCTGAAAACCCTCTTCAGGGAATAGCAGTCCGCCGTCTGAAAATATTCTGTCACGAATGTTTCTGTAGCAGATGCGGGGACCTATTATTCCAATATCTGGAAGCTCTTTTAAATCTTTGTATAATTGGCAGATCGTACTACGCGATATTTCAATGTCCGGATTTAATAATAAAAAATAATTCTTACCGTCTTCTATCGCTTTTTTTATGGCCAGATTATTACCGAAAGCGTAACCTCCATTATAATCACTTAAAATATAGTCTATGTGTTTTTGAGATCCCAGTTTCTCAATTTCTTTCCTGTCTTTTGAATTATTATCTACTACATAAATAGATTTTTGAGAAATTCCTTCGCTTAATAATGAATTAACTTCCCTGTTGGTGTCATCAAAAGAATTGTAATTCAATATGATAATTGCTAAATCATCCATTAATGTAAAATGTTTTTCCATTTTTCTATCGCTTTTTCTTCAGAAAAATTATTCTTAAAATAGACTTCAGCCTGTATTTTCATTTCCTGATAAGAAGATTCATTTTGTAGTAAAGACATTATCTGATCCCTAAAAAATTCCGGATTGTCAGTTACTAAGCAGCCATTTGAAATTTTTGACGGAAAGCCATCAATAGCTCTTTCAGTTCCTACAACAGGAAGACCGTAAGATAATGCTTCTATTACTTTTATTTTGATACCCGTACCTTCCAGCATCGGGCAAATTGCAATTTTCGACTGGTGGTAATATTCTTCTAAATTTTCTGCAAATTCTACCAATTTGACCCCTTCCCGTTCTTGGAAGTGTTTGCATATCCTTCCAATAATTACCATATGAATGTTTTTGGGAAGTAATGGATATACATGATCAAAAAACCATTGCATTGATTGTATATTGAAAATATTTTCAGACCCCACAAAAATTAAATCATACTTTTTATCAGTGTCATTTTTCTCGAAATGAGGGGTGAAAGAAGGAGGAATATTGATTACCTTTTCTCCTAAAAATCTTTTAAAAACAAGATGTTCATCTTCTGATATGGTGATCACCTTATCAAATTTTGAAAGGTTATTTATCTCCTCATTGAAGCGCTTTCCAATATCTAATGATTTATTTTTGTAGAATTCATTGAGTGTAATCCAATCATGAGTGTCAATGATTTTTAAAGTATCTTTCATAGACTCATTATCAATTAATCCGGCCCAGAACTCATAATTGATGACGATGGCATTATATTTTTCTTTATTGAAGATATTCGTAAATTCTTTCTTTGCAAAATCTGTCAATAAGTGGTTATACTCATTAGATTTTTTAGAAAATTTTGATATTTTGTATTTCCAGTAATCTGATGACGTTTTTATTTTCGGTGGTTTCTGATTGATTAAGAACAGATTGTCAACAATACTTTTATCAATTTCCGTAGTGTCGTTTTGTCCCTTATAAATCTCAGCAGCCCCCACCAGATCAATACTATAACCCAGATTTTTTAAAACAGTAAGAGTCGTTTTTGCTCTTGTGGTATTTCCGGCCCTGTTTGAAAAAGGATTTTCAGGGAAAAAGAATAGAATTTTTCTTTTCATTATAAAGATTTGATGGCTGAATTAAATTTATTGATAATAGTGTCCCATGAATAGTTTTTCAAGACGTAATCTTTTGCTTTATTACCCTCTGAAATCAGATTTTCCTGTGTTTGCTGTAAGTAAAAAGTCAGAGCCTCGGAAAATTCATTACTGTCTGTGAAGCTTTTCCCGGTTTCACTCTTTTCAATATGCGAATACAGTACTTCACAGTTTTTGTTTACAATGACAGGAACTTTCAGTAACATGGCTTCTAATGTAATTAATGACAGACTTTCATAAAACGAAGGCATTATAAGTGCACTTGCATTTGCCAGCAACGCATTTTTAAGCTCATGATCTACAAATCCTGTCAGGATAATATCATCTCCCTGAGTTATTTTTTCATCAAGAGAATTTTTACCTACCAAAACTAACTTTATATCGCGATATTCAGGTTTTTTTTCTTTAAAATCTTTAAAATATTCAATCATCATGACACAGCCTTTGTCTTCAACAATTCTTCCAATATAAATGAAATATTTGTTCTGATAAAGATCCTGCGGTAATGTGCCTGATGTAACGTCATAATCATCGAAACCAATTCCTGCAATTTCAGATTTTAATTTTTGGGCCTGAGGGTAAACTTTCTCCACAAAATCCTTTTCAATCTGAGTATTATACATGATGAATTCTGGAAGAGAAAACAATTGAGAATAGCCATCAAGATAAAACTGAGGCTCATCGTGTGCCGTAGGAATGAGAATGCTTTTATCAGCAACTTCTCTTATACCTATATTGGTAGGGTGGTATAAATAGGTGAAGAAAATAAAAGCCTTATAATTTTCTTTTTTGTCTTTTATAAATTGAATTAAATCATTGGAGTAGGGTCCCTGTACTTCTAACCATTCATTGAAATTAAAATCTTTTTTGTTGTATTTAAATCTCTTATAAAGCAAATAAGGGAAGTTTAGAACACTTAGCTTTCTGCTATAATACTTATATAAGTTACGAGCTATTTTACTTAGCTCGTTGAATTTTTTTAAGTCTTTTTTTAAAGTTTTAAATCTTCTTACTTTAATGTCGTTGATGATTTCAATTCCTTCCGGATAATGATTATCCCAACGTTCGAATTCTATAGCACAGGTTGTAATAATTTCAATATCATAGATGGCAGATAATTTTTCAGCTAGTAATCTTGCGTGAAGCTCTGCGCCTCCGTTGATCTCCAATCCATATCTTTGGACTACTATTGCAATTTTGTCTTTCATATGAAACATGATTATTATTTCATTATTAATCTATAGACCTGTCCATTGGATGACGGCCCGGAAAATTAACCAAATAAAATTATTTTCTGCCTTTTTTAAAAAACGCGTTTACTTTTTTTCTTATTTTATTATAAAGAGTACGTTCAAGATAATTGACTCTGGTGTTTAATCTTTCAATTTCGCTCAAATAGAAAACATTATTTACATCACTGCCTCCGCTGCTTTCTTTTTTACCAAAACCATCAATGAAACCCAGTCTTATTTTGAATAAATCCCCGATAGACTGGATAGAAAAATTCTCAGCGATTTGTGATTTTGCCTTTTCTCTCATTGAGGTCAGGCTATCAAAATTGTTTTTGATGTATTGGAGTTTTTCAACAGCATCTTTCAGACTTGGTTTAGCAAGTGTTAAACCTTCGTCGATCAATCCTTTTGTATTGGAGGTTTTGATGAAATCATACTGAATGAGAAAACTGTTATTTACATTCATGAAATCAAGGTTTCCGGAATAACCGGTTCCGACTACAATTTTTCCATAAGCCATGGCTTCTGCCATTGTAAGCCCGAAACCTTCCGAACCATGAAGAGAAATCAAAACATCAGACTGCTGAATCAGAGAATGCAGCTTTTCCTTTGAAAAATGTTCATTAATGATAACCACGTTCTGGATATTATTGTAGGCTTCCAAAGCTTTCTGAGCATCTTTGCTTCTTTCAAGATTGTGTGTTTTTACAATAAGAACACTGTTTTTATCCTCTTTGAAAACCGTTGTGAAAGCTTCAAGTGTCGCTTCCGGGTTTTTTCTGATGGTCGTACTCAAAGAGTCAAAAATCGTAAGATAGATCTTTGAATCTGAAGAAATAGTATACTGGCTCAGTTCAAAATCCTTAGATTCTGCCATCTTTTGAATCGGGTGAGAAAATCTGATGACCGGAATTCCCGTATATTTTGTGAATATATTGACACAGAAATCACTTGGAACCCAAAGCTCATCAAAAACATTTAATATTTCGACAACTTTATCGGAAACTTCGGGAAATTCCCAGGCCCAGTAAATAATGTTATAATGATCCTTAAGATTCAGATCCTGATTCTTAGAGAAAAAATTGTTAATAAAATTGATGTTAATGTGGAAAACATTAGTCGAAGATGATGTTTCGGAACCTGTATCAATTCTCTCAAAAGTTTCGCTGGAATAATTAATCCGGTTTACTTTGATACCGATTGTTTCCAATGCTAAGGCATTCAGTCTGGTTGCTTCAGAAATTCCAAAATTTCCGTCAAAAAAACCATGGTAATTTACACTTAATGACATGGATTATAATGTTTTAAGTTTTTCTTTTACTTCTTCCGGTGAAAATGCTCTCAGACTGTCCACAGAATGTTGGCTTAATGTATTCCAAAGTTCTTCATTAGTATTCAGCTGAATGATTGCTTCTGCAAAACTGTTTTCGTCATTGGCAATCAATACATTTTTTTTATCTGTAAGCTTCATCCCTTCAGCACCAATGTCTGTGGTAACCACCGGGAAAAAGTATTCAAAGGCTTGCCCTATTTTTCCTTTTACCCCAGCCCCAAACCGTAAAGGAGCCACCATGATTTTAGAATTCATGAAATGCTCTTCAATGCTTTCTACAAACCCTAAAAATTTAAACTTAGGATATAGTTTAAGGTCCAATTTTTCGGAAACATTTCCAATGATACTTACTTCCAGTTCAGGATTTGTTTTCCAGACAATGGGCATTATTTTTTCATAAAGGAACTTTACCGCATCAATATTCGGTTCATGGATAGACCCGATGAAGGTGATTCCTTTACTTTCACTAAAGTTCTTCCTTTCTGAAATATCAATTTTAGGATAGTGAATGTTCGATATGGTAATGATCTTATTTTTATCCGCGTACTGGCTCATAATCTCTTTCTCTTTATCCGAGATGGCAATAATGTAGTCCAGCTGTGGTGCAACAACCGTTTCCAGGCGGAAGAAATGCTTGTAATTTTTCTTTAAAGAAATACGGGTTGGTTCCAGTTCAATCGCTCTTTTAAACCTTAAAAAATGAATATCCACCATATCATAAATGAATCGGGTAGAAGGGAGAAGAGCCTTCATTTTTTTGTAAAACAGATTCAGGGCAAGGGGCCCATTAAACCAAATATAATCTACCTTTTTAAAGGAAGACAGGAAATCATAGATATTCTTATATTTATTGTTCTCTATATACACGATAACATCATGCTGCTGATAAAACTTTACATATGAATCGTCTTCAAAAATATGAGGAGCAAATAAAATGCAGTTGTATCCTAATTCTTTGTAGATTAATATGAGTTCTTTCAGTCTGTTAGCCCCGGATTCTTTATCATGGGCAGGAAAATCTCTTGAAGCAAACAGAATTGTTTTTTTGGAATCGTCAAACAGATTGATATTGACTATATCCTTAGATTGAAGATATTTGAGCTTTTCTTTTCTTTCGAAGTGTTTTTTTATTTTTTTTAAGATTCCCATTTGCTAGTTTTTAGTATCAAGTTCAAAAACTTTGTTTACCCAACTATCCAAAGTATATCTGTGATAGATTTCCTCAGGAATTTTTTCGTAAGGTGTTTCAAAAAAAGATTTGTCAAGATTACTAATATTTTTGTTTAAAATCAAAATATTATTGGGATTGTAAAAATCATAGGTTTTAATGGCTTCATTATCAGTAATGATTTTCTTCTCCAGAGACATCGCTTCAAAAACTCTGAAACTAAGCCCATATTGACCTTCACGCATCAGGTCAAGCAACACTTTTGAATTTTTATAATACTTAGGAAGATCATTATGAGGAATCTTTTTGATGCTGAAAATCAGAAAGAGGTTTTTAGGTACCGTCATGAAAATATTCGTCAGCTGATGTTTCCATGATTTTTTCCCGATAATCATAATCTGGAATTTCAGACCCTGCTCAATCAACTTTTTAGCCAGTAATTTTATCAGCGAAACCCTTCTGTTATCATAAGAGGTGATATAGAAAAGATCCATTTCAGGCTGCTGGATTTCTTTTGCGCAGTGGGGCAGATAAATATAATTCGTTAGTTTTTCAAATCCATGCTTTTTAACATCTATATAGTCAAAGGAAAATACTTTGTCAAAAAGGTAGAGTTTGTCTTCTACAGGAACTCTTTCAAGGTTGTCATAAAGATAGGTAACGAGGCGGTCTGTATATTTTCGGATTTTTTCAAGGGTTGAAAGATCAAATGTATCAGGGTTCATCACTAATATCTGATCCTGATGTCCTAATTTTTCCAAGGCATCCAGAACATATTTCTGTCTTTTTTCAGTCTTAAGATTTTTGTTTAAAAAGGTTTTGCTTAAAGCATTTACAGCTCTTTCATTGAAATTGGAATGAGTAACGGTACTGATCTTTATATGATGGGCATCAATACCCCGTTTGCATAATGTTTCAACAATATACTTATCATAATCCCAAAAATCATAACTAATGATACAAATCTTCATTCAACTAATTTTGCTCTTTTTTTAATGATTCATAGGTTTTGAAAACGCTTAAAGATTGCAGGTAAGATAACTGATACCCTTCTTTTCCGTCTAAAATACCTAATCTCATTATGTAGGCTTTAAAGAATTTAAAAGCTGTTTTAAGATATTGCACTAAAACATTGTACTTTTTCCCTTTTGCAGCCAGTTCTTTCCCCTTTAAAACTCCGTAATGAATCATTTTTTTTCTATAAGATTCATAATCTGAAACGGAGTAATGTAGTAATTTATTTTTTAAAATCCCAATGGTTCCGTTGACTTCCAGAGTTTCGTGTACCTTTTTCCCTGCCATGTATCTGGCCTTCGATTTTCTGAAAAGCCTGAAATTTTTATCAGACTGTGTTCCTGAAAAATGAATCGGTTTCTGAGCAAAAAAGAATTTCCTGTAAAAATAATAGGCATCTTTTTGCCCGGGTTTATTCAGCTCACCTATAATTTCCTGCTTCAGGGCTGGTGTAAGCCTTTCATCACCGTCCAAAAATAGAACCCAGTCATTTTTTGCAGAATCCAGAGCCAAATTTCTTTGCTTTGTAAAGTCTTCAAATGTATTTTGAACCACTTTTACATTAGGGAATTTCTTTGCAATTTCTACAGTTTTATCCGTGCTAAATGAGTCTATCACTACTATTTCATTACAGAAATCAAAAGACTCAAGGACAGCCTGTATATTTTTTTCTTCATTATATGTTATGATTAAACCACTTATATTCATCACAACGATTTGTTTGATAGAGGAGTACATCAAAATACTCCTTTAAAATTGTTTTTTAAAATAGTTTTAATCTTCCAAAGATAAGTTTTAATTTGAACTTTATGATCGAATCTTTGCCTTTTATATCAACTCTACACAGTTCGTATGGGTGCTGTGTTGGGTAGTAATTAACTCTATTTCCAATTCTTACTGCAAAATCAATTCCTATTTTTTTCAAAATAGAAAAAAAAGCAGATTTTTCCTCTTTTTGATTAGGATATTTTCCATAAGGGTACGCTAAAACCTTTGAATACGGTATCTTTTGGGCATCGAGAATTTGCATATTCTTTTCTAGATCTTTTTCTATAAGATCTAAAGACATGTTTTTCAGATTTTCATGGGCATGGCTGTGAAGAGCAATCTCAAAATATTTTTTATCCAGACTTCTGATCTCATCAAAGGTCATCATCGGATAATTTTGATATCCTTTTTCGATAAATCCTGTGGGAATAAAAATGGTTGCTTTGAGATTATATTTTTCCAGTAAAGATGGCAGATATTCAAAATTGTTTCTGTAACCGTCATCAAAGGTGATAACAATATTTTTTTTCGCAGAAACACTGAGTTCTGAAAAAAACTTTGAAGTATATTTTTTATGGCTTAGATATGAAAACTGTTGTTCAAGGTTTTCTAAACTTACCGTAAGGTCTTCATGACTTTCTTTTTCAACCTGATGGTACATGAGGATGATCAGTCTGTTGTGTGGGAAGGTAAAGAGATACAGACGAAAATATATGACGATAAATACCGCCAACAAAACAGGAATAAGATAAAAGATCATGCTATTTTACCGTGTTTTTTTCAATTTCCAGTAGTCTTACTTTTTCGCGCAATTTAATATATTTCAAAAAGGTGTAATAGGACATTGTTTTGGCAATATAATATCCAGGGAATCCGTCCAGAAACCCCAATTTGAAAATAAATACCTTGATAAATTCAAAAACAGGACTTACAATGATTTTAAATCTATTGATTTTTTTTCCTCTTTCAAACATTTTCTCCGCCATCATATCGGAATATTTATTGATTTTTGAGACATGATGGTGAATACTTTTGTAAGTATAATGATTCAGCCTTCCGTCCAATAACCCCACTTTTTCATAGGTAATCAAAAATTCATGAACCTTGTCATGTGAATACGCGGCATATTCTTTTTTGAAAAGCCTTTCACGGCATACATTTCCCCAACCACCGTGTTTGATCAGGTGGGGGCCTAGATGATTATTAAATCTGGCCTTATACACATTGAATTCTGTACTTGCTGAAGAAACGATTCTCTGTACGGATCTTTTCAGATTTTCATCAGGAACTTCATCAGCATCCAGAAACAGAACCCATTCATGAGAACATAAATTAAGGGCATGGTTTTTTTGTTCACCATACCCGTTAAATTTTTTCTCAAAGAATTGTACCTGTTGATATTTTTGAGTGCAGATTTCTTTTGTCTTATCTGTTGAAAAGCTATCGACAATGATAATCTCATCAGCTATATCTACTAATGAATCTAAAAGTCTTACGATGTTTTCTTCTTCATTATAAGTGATGATTGCAAGGGAAAGAGCCATTTATTTATACTCGAGAATAGTCTTTTCAATAATCTTTACACAATCTAGTAATTGCTCTTCAGTAATTACCAATGGTGGTGCCAATCTGATGATATTACCATGGGTAGGCTTTGCCAGTAATCCGTTTTCTTTTAGTTGCAGGCAAAGGTTCCATGCAGTAGAACTGTCAGGGGTGTCGTTGATCAGGATAGCATTTAAAAGTCCTTTTCCTCTTACTTTGGTAATAAGATCTGACTTTTCGATCAATTTTTCAATTTCAGATCTGAACAGTTGGCCAAGTTCTTCAGCTCTTTCAGACAATTTTTCATCTGCTACTACATCCAATCCTGCTACGGCTACCGCACAGGCAATCGGGTTTCCTCCGAATGTAGAACCATGTTGTCCGGGCTTAATGACATTCATGATGCTGTCATTTGCTAAAACAGCGGATACTGGGTACATTCCTCCGGAAAGTGCTTTTCCTAAAATTAAGATATCCGGCTGTACATCCTCGTGATGGCATGCAATCAGTTTTCCTGTTCTTGCGATACCCGTCTGAACTTCATCTGCAATGAAAAGAACGTTGTATTTTTTACATAGTTCAGAAGCATTTTTAAGGAAGTTTTCATCCGGAACATATACTCCAGCTTCTCCCTGAATAGGTTCTACAAGGAATGCAGCAATATTATCTGCTTCTCTGCTCAAAACTTCTTCTAAGGCGGCAATATCATTGTAAGGAATTTTGATAAATCCTGGTGTAAAAGGTCCGTAGTTCTGGTTAGCATCCGGATCATTAGAGAAAGAAACGATAGTTGTCGTTCTTCCGTGGAAATTATTTTCGCAAACGATTATTTTTGCTGCGTTTTCCGAAATCCCTTTTACTTCATAACTCCATTTTCTTGCTAGCTTTACTGCGGTTTCCACAGCTTCAGCTCCGGAATTCATTGGTAAAACTTTATCAAATCCGAAAAGAGTCGTGATTTTTTGTTCGTATTCTCCCAATTTAGAGTTGTAGAATGCTCTTGATGTTAAAGCCAGTTTTTTTGCCTGCTCTACCAATGCTTCTACAATTTTAGGGTGAGAATGCCCCTGGTTCACAGCAGAATATGCTGAAAGAAAATCATAATACCTTTTGCCTTCTACATCCCAAACGAAAACACCTTCTCCACGATCCAGAACTACTGGAAGCGGGTGATAATTGTGTGCTCCATGTTTGTCTTCAAGGTCAATAAAATACTGTGAGTTTTTTGTTTGTTCTGCTGTTGACATATATTTTGGTTTTCAACAAATTTACACAATATTAATGATATGCCTGAACAAATACCTTGTGTCGTATGGAGGTCTAATTAAAGTAGATTTTAAGGCAAAATAATGAGGTGTCAAAAATATTTTCTTTGTCAACAGGTTGTTTTAGGTTTTATATCTTTCTTATGGCAGAATTTTATTTTTATTAAATTTTCATTAAATAATTAACGATAGATTACTTTTAATTGTTTTTATGATATGTAGTCTGAGATACTGTATGATGGGTGGAAAAAAAAACTGCCTCAAAAAGAGGCAGTTTCATTATATATTTTAAAATAATCTTAGTGATTATCATATTTTCTATCCATTACAAAATCTTCCATGAATTTTGTCGTATAGTTTCCTGCAAGATAATCTTCATTATCCATTAGTTGTCTGTGGAAAGGAATAGTTGTTTTTACTCCTTCAATATAGAATTCCTCAAGAGCACGTCTCATTTTTGCAATAGCTTCTTCACGGGTTTGAGCCGTTGTGATAAGCTTAGCAATCATAGAGTCATAGTTGGAAGGAATGCTGTATCCGGAATATACGTGAGTATCTACTCTGATTCCGTGTCCGCCAGGGATGTTTAATCCTGTGATTTTTCCTGGAGATGGTCTGAAATCTGCATAAGGATCTTCTGCGTTGATTCTACACTCAATTGAATGTAATTTAGGGTAATAATTGATTCCTGAAATAGGAGTTCCCGCAGCAAGAAGAATCTGTTCTCTGATCAGGTCATAATCAATTACCTGTTCAGTAATAGGGTGCTCTACCTGGATTCTTGTATTCATTTCCATGAAATAGAAATTTCTATGTTTGTCTACAAGGAATTCGATAGTTCCTACACCTTCGTACCCAATGAATTCAGCAGCTTTTACGGCAGCATCACCCATTTTCTCACGAAGTTCATCTGTCATGAAAGGAGAAGGTGTTTCTTCAGTTAATTTCTGATTTCTTCTCTGTACAGAACAGTCTCTTTCAGAAAGGTGGCATGCTTTACCGAATTGGTCACCGGCAACCTGAATTTCGATGTGTCTAGGCTCTTCAATCAGTTTTTCCATATACATCCCTCCGTTTCCGAAGGCAGCTACGGCTTCCTGAATGGCAGACTCCCAGTGATCTTTAAGGTCTTCAGCTTTCCAAACAGCTCTCATTCCTTTTCCACCACCACCAGCAGTTGCTTTGATCATTACCGGGTATCCTGTTTCTTCAGCCACTTTTACAGCGTGTTCGTAAGATTCTATCAATCCGTCAGAACCTGGTACACATGGTACACCTGCAGCTTTCATGGTAGCCTTAGCATTAGCTTTATCTCCCATTTTTTCAATCTGCTCAGGAGAAGCACCAATAAATTTGATGCCGTTCTTTTGACAGATTCTTGAGAAGTTAGCATTTTCAGATAAGAATCCATACCCTGGGTGAATAGCGTCAGCATTGGTAATTTCCGCAGCTGCAATAATGTTAGGGATTTTAAGATAGGAGTCTTTACTCATTGCAGGGCCAATACATACCGCTTCATCAGCAAATCTTACGTGAAGACTGTCTTTATCAGCAGTAGAGTATACCGCAACGGTTTTTATCCCCATTTCTTTACAAGTACGTAAAATACGCATTGCAATTTCGCCACGATTGGCTATTAATATTTTTTTGAACATCTCCGAAATTTTAAATTATAAATTTTGAATTTTAAATTATTTTAAATGAAAAAGATTCATCTAAAATTTATAATCTTTAATCTAAAATTCCTTAAGATGGATCTACTAAGAATAAAGGTTGGTCATATTCTACAGGAGTAGCATCGTCAACTAAGATTTTAACGATTTTTCCGCTGATTTCAGATTCAATCTGGTTGAATAGCTTCATTGCTTCAATAACGCAAACTACTTTACCAACAGAAACTTCGTCACCTACATTTACAAATACATCTTTATCAGGAGATGGTTTTCTATAGAAAGTACCAATCATAGGAGACTTGATTGTTACATACTTGCTGTCATCAGATGCAGCTTCAGCTTTCTCAGCAGCAGCAGGAGTTGCAACAGGTGCCGGAGCCGCTACAGCTTGTGGCGCAGTGTGATATACTGCAGGCTGTGCATATACAGCGTCGCTTCCAGCTAATGGAGTTTTAATAGTGATTTCGAAATCTTTAGTCTTGTATTTTACTTCTGAAACTTCAGCTTTAGATACAAACTTAATAAGATTTTGTATGTCTTTAATGTCCATAAATTTGATATTTGATTTTGGGTCAAAGATACCAAAAAAACGTAAAAAACAACAAAAAACCGCCAAATTTTATCAAAATTGGGCGGTTTTTGTATTAAAACGAGGCTTTTTCAATGAAAAGCAACTCTTAGTTTTCTTCAGTAGCAGCTACTTCTTTTTCCAATACTACTTTACCTCTGTAGTAAAGTTTTCCTTCATGCCAGTGAGCTCTGTGGTATAGGTGAAGCTCTCCTGTTGTTGCATCTTTAGCTAATTGAGGAACTACAGCTTTGTAGTGAGTTCTTCTCTTATCTCTTCTTGTCGACGACTGTCTTCTCTTTGGATGTGCCATTTTCTAATAACTTTTTTAATTGATGAGCGATGAGATTCATCATCTCATCATATTTAAATTATTCTATTTAATTATTCTCTCTTAACTTTCTTAAGGCATCCCATCTGGGATCGCTTTCATGTTCTTCCTCTTCTGTTTCCTCAATATCTTTCGGACTGAACTGGTCAAGAATTTTAAGATCTTCATTGCTTACATTCGGTGAAATCTTTTTCATCGGGATAGAAAGCATTACATTTTCATAAATCAAATGTGCTACGTTGAAAGCATGCTCTGCGGTAGGAATGGTAATAACATCTTCATTGCTGTCATCATATTCTTCCCCGAAATTCACCAAAATCTTGATTTCATTTTCAATAGGATAGTCAAAATCTTCGTTTGTAATATCACAAACCAATTCAACCAATCCATTAATTTTAATCTCAAATTCTAAAAAAGTAGTGTGTTTATCAAGTGATACATTCACTTCTATTCTAGGATTTGTAAATTCCTGCTCAGTGTCAAATAATTGAAAGAACGTTTTATCTATCTCAAACTTGAACCCGTGTTTTCCGTTTTTTAGTCCGGAAAAGCTTACGTCATAGTTTCTTAACTTGTCCATAAAATGAGTGTGCAAAAATATGCATTTTTTTTATAATAACAAATAAAATTTAAAACAAATTAATTTAAAATTTGTTTTAAAGATTTATCCTTCAGTTTCATCCGGTAGATCCTCGTCTATTCCATTGTCTACAACCATTTTTCTAGGCTGCATGCGGTCGTTCATAAGTTCGCTGTATTCACTTCTGTTCTTGAAAATTTTAATAGCTGTAAATATTGCTTCCGTAAAACTCTGCTCATCAGCAATATTTTTTCCTGCAATGTCATAAGCTACGCCGTGATCCGGAGAAGTTCTGATAAAAGGAAGTCCTGCTGTATAGTTCACACCTTCTTCATATGCTAAGGTTTTGAAAGGAGCTAATCCCTGATCATGATACATTGCTAAAACCGCATCGAAATTTTTATATTTGCTTGGCTGGAAGAAGCTGTCTGCCGGGAAAGGGCCAAATGCCAATGTTCCGTTGTCCGAAAGTTCTTTGATTGCCGGGCTGATGATTTCAATTTCTTCATTTCCAATAACACCACCATCTCCGGCATGAGGATTTAATCCCAATACGGCAATTTTAGGCTTTTGGATACAAAAATCTTCTATAAGGGTTTGGTTCAGAACTCTGATCTGTTTCTTTATTTTTTCCTTGGAAATATTTTCAGCGACCTGTGCAATTGGAATATGGTGTGTGGATACAGCTACTTTAAGATCTTCAGTTACAAGGAACATTAATCCCTTTTTGCTGAATTTCTCTTCAAAATATCCTGTATGTCCGGCATGTTTAAAGCCCATTTTCACCATTTCATCTTTGTTGATAGGAGCAGTTACCAAAACATCAATCTCTCCTTTTATCAAAGCTTCAGTAGCTGCTTCCAAAGAATCAATAGCCATTTTGGTGGACTCTTCCGTGGGAACTCCCAGTTCTACATTAACGTTTTCCTTCGTCAGGTTAAGCATATTAAGTTTCCCTGCCTGAGCCTGCGAAGCCTCATTAATATAGTTGAAATTAAGATTCAGCTTAAAAATATTTTTCTGATAAGTGAATAATTTTCCCGAACCAAAAATTACAGGAGTGAAAAAATCCGTAATGGTTTTGTCTTTCAGAGACTTCATAATGATCTCCGGGCCTATGCCGTTGAAATCACCGATTGAAATTCCTACTCGTACTTTATGGTTTTTTGGGCTCATTTTGATTATCTTTGAAGATTATAATTTACAAATTTAGCAAAAAATAATATGTTCACAGGAATTATTGAAGCAGTTGGTGTTATTGAGAAGATTGAAGAAAAAGGAAGCAATATAGATTTTACCTTGACATGCCCCTTTACAAACGAATTAAAAATAGACCAGAGTCTTGCACACAACGGCTGTTGCCTTACAGTTGTTGAAATAAAAGACAATCAATATGTGGTAACCGCAATCAACGAAACACTGGAAAAAACCAATCTTGGAAAATGGGAATTGGGAACCGTTGTGAATCTGGAGCGCTGTATGAAGATGGACGGAAGACTGGATGGACATATCGTTCAGGGACACGTTGATAAAACCGGTGAAGTTGTGGGTATTGAAAATAAGGACGGAAGCTATTTTATTACCATGAAATATGATCAAGACGGAAGTTTTGTAACGGTACCTCAGGGGTCAATCACGGTAAATGGAATCAGTCTTACAGTTGCAAAAAGTGAAGATACTCAGTTTTCTGTAGCCATTATTCCTTATACATGGGAATTTACCAATATGAAACATTTGAAAATTGGTGATAAAGTAAACCTGGAATTTGATATCATTGGTAAGTATATTGCTAGGTTAATTAAAAAGTAGAATGTCGATTAATAAGTATAAAGGATATAGCTTAAGGAACCGTGTGTTTTTCGGTTTCCTGCTGGTATGTTTTTTAAGTGTTGTAGCTACATCGCTTGTCCCTTATTTTGTACTGAGAAATCACTCTCTGCAGCAAAGTAATATCGATATGCAGGATAAGACGAATGCTGTAATGAGATATCTGGACTACGCGGTAAGCCAGACACTTATTGAAACAAAAGATCTTCCGGAAGTTTTGGGAAATAAAATTTTCGAAATAGCGGATATCAATCAGCATGACATTTTTATTTACGATCTGAAAGGAAACTATTTACTTTCCAATAAAGATGAAGCTTTAGTTGAGCAGAAAACGATTCCTATCGAAATCATCAACAAGATTCTGTCTACTGATGCAAGAGTAGATATGATCAATTATGATGCTGCTAAAGATGCTAAGCTTACTTCTTCATATCTTTTGTTGAAAAATAATGAGCTGGAACCGATCGGAATTGTCTATATTCCTTTATATCATAATGAATCTGCTTACCTGGAGGTTCTTCATCAATATGTAAAATATATTCTTTTAGTCGATATATTTCTTATTCTGTTTAGTATCTGGATTAGCTGGGTGACGTCCAATAGTCTTGCGAAAACAATTACGAAATTCTCTGATATGATTACCCGTATTACATTATTTGAAAATGAAATGCGCCCTATCAGATATTACAAAAATGATGAGCTTAATGCTTTGGCAAGAGCTTATAACAGAATGATTCTGCAGATTCAGGACCAGAAAGAAAGACTTAGATTCAAAGCCTCTGAAGAAGCCTGGAGGGAAATGGCTAAACAGGTTGCTCATGAGGTGAAAAACCCGTTGACACCGATGAAGTTGACCATTCAGAATTTTGAAAGGAAATTTGATCCGGAAGATCCGAATATCAGAGAAAGGGTGAAGCAGATGAGTAAAACAATTGTAGATCAGATAGATCTGATTGCAACGGTAGCTTCTGCCTTTTCAGAATTTGCGAAACTCCCAGAAAAAAATAATGAGGTTATCAATCTGAATACCGAGGTTGAAGATATTCTCCGTGTCTTCAATGACGACAGTATCTTTATGCATGCCAATAAGACTAATATTATGATCAATATGGATAGAATTTATCTTTCCAGGATTATAACCAATCTTGTTACCAATGCAAAACAGGCAGAAAGTGATGAAAGAAAACTGATCATCAATGTAGATGTGGAGCAGCATCAGAGAAGGGTAATTATTTCTGTTCAGGATAACGGAATAGGAATTCCTGAAAGTATGTACGAAAGAATCTTTGAACCTAATTTTACATCTAAAAGCAGTGGAATGGGACTGGGGCTATCTATGGTAAGAAAGATGATTGAAGATTATAAAGGAGAAATCTCGGTGAAATCCGAAGTAGGAAAGGGTTCTACATTCATTATTACACTGCCTACCAATTTATAGTGAAACCTTTTACATTTAAACAATTTAAAATTGAACAGTCTAAAGACGTCTTCCGTGTAGGAACAGACGGTGTTCTGCTTGGTGCTTTAGCGGATGTTCACGGCGCTTCCAGTGTTTTGGAAGTCGGGACGGGAACAGGGCTGATCTCCTTAATGCTGGCGCAAAGAAATCCACAGGCTTATTTTCTTGGACTGGATATTAACGAAGATGCAGCAGCGCTTACTAAGCTTAATTTTGAAAATGCACCCTTTCATGCAAGGCTAAAAAACAGGCATCAGGATTTTAAAACTTTCGAGACAGAAGAACAGTTTGATCTTGTTGTTTCCAATCCTCCATATTTTGAAGAATCAGGATCAGAAAAAGACAAGATTGCACGCCAGACTGTAGAATTAAACTTCAGACAGTTAATTGCCAATTCGGCGCAATTATTATCTGAGAACGGGATTTTTTCCGTAATTATTCCTGTTGAAGCCGGAGAAATTTTTATTTCAATAGGTAAAGAAAATCATCTGTTTTTACACAGAAGGATTAATATCAAAGGAATTGAAAATTCAAAAGCTAAAAGGTTGATTCTGGAGTTTTCATTACAAGAGAAAGAAATCAATGAATCTGACTTTATTATAGAAAAAAGTCCGAGGCAATACTCGGACCAATATCTTGAACTCACCAAAGAGTTTCATGTTTTTAAATAGAAATTAGAAAGGGCTATTATACAAATCCTGTAAGTCTGAATTTCTTAATCTCTCTATTTTTAAATTCTTACTCAAACAATTCTGCTGTATCCAATACGGATACTTTTCCATCTTCACATCTGATAGCTTCACCAGGGAAGTTTTGAATCATGTGGTAATCGTGTGTTGCCATTACTACGGCAGCGCCATTTTCAAGGGCAACCTGCTTCAATAGTGTCATAATTTCGTTGGAAGTTTCAGGATCCAGGTTTCCTGTAGGCTCATCCGCCAAGATAAGATCTGGATGGTTAAGAAGAGCTCTTGCGATGGCAATACGCTGCTGTTCACCTCCGGAAAGCTCGTGTGGCATTTTGTGCTTTTTGCTTTTCATGTTCACGCTTCCCAAAACCTCATTGATGCGGTCTTCTATTTTTACTTTATCATTCCAGCCTGTTGCTTCAAGAACAAATTTTAAGTTTTTTTCAACCGTTCTGTCAGACAGTAACTGGAAATCCTGGAATACAATTCCTAATTTTCTTCTTAGGTTAGGGATATCAGAAGGTTTTAGCTTTGCCAGGTCAAATCCTACAACAGTTCCGTGTCCTGAAGCCAATGGAATGTGTCCGTAAAGCGTTTTCAGAAGGGAGCTTTTTCCGGAACCTGTTTTTCCGATAAGATAGCAGAATCTACCTTTTTTAATGTTAAGATTTACATCAGAAAGTACAGTGAAGTTTTTTTGCGCAATCTTTGCGCTTTGTAAACTTATAATATTGTCTCCGGAGATATTTGTATGTGGCATAATTTAATTTTAAAGACTGTTTCTAACAAAAATATTTCAACTTTTAAAAATAGAAAAAGATGTTGATCTAGCCTAAATTTTAGTAAATTTTAACAACAAAAAATGCCTGAAAAGAAACTTCTCAAGCATGTTTTGTATATGATAATAAAAAGATTATCTCTTAGCGCGTGCAGCACTTACAGTTAAACTCTTTCTGCCTTTAGCTCTTCTCGCAGCCAAAACTCTTCTTCCATTTGGCGTAGACATTCTTTCTCTGAAACCGTGTTTGTTTCTCTTTTTTCTTTCTGATGGCTGGAATGTTCTTTTACTCATTACTATATGTTTAAATCGTAATTAATCTATTAATTTTCAGGTTGCAAAGATATATAAATTTTTATAAGTTACAAACTTTAATTATTTTTTTTTAAAATTAAATGCAATGTTTTTTTATTGAAGAATGGCAAACCCCTGATAAGAATACCATTTCTCTGTGCAAAAATAATATTTAAATGATTTATATAAAAGCTCTATCTTTGAAAACTTTAATTTTAACGAAAATAAACACCAGATGTTTACACCAGCAGAACTTTTAGATATCAATACATTACTTACTCAAGAGAGCAAAATAGTTATCCTTACCCATTACAACCCGGATGGAGATGCTATTGGTTCAAGTTTGGGATTGAAGCACTATCTGAAAGCAAAAGGAATTCATGCTGAAGTTATTGTACCTAATGATTTTCCGAAATTTCTGAAATGGATGCCGGAGTCTAAAAAAGTTATTATTGCAGAATATAAAAGAAAGCTGGCATCTGATATGATTGCAGGAGCAGATGTTATTTTCTGTCTGGATTTTAATTCTCCATCACGAATTGGATTATTAGGAGATTGGCTGGTGAAAGCTCAGGGGAAGAAAATTCTTATTGATCACCACCAGCAGCCGGAAAAATTTGATTTTGTTTATTCTGATACCGTAATTCCGGCAACTTCACAGATGATCTATCATTTCATTGAAGCAATGAATGATGAGAAACTGGTGAATCAGGATATGGCAGAATGTCTTTATACCGGAATTATGACTGATACAGGAGGGTTCCGTTTTCGTTCTACCAGTGCTACGACACACAGAATTATTGCTAACCTGATTGAAAATGGTGCAGATCCGGCGATGATCACATCCAATACCTGGGATACCAATACTGTTTCCCGTCTGCATTTGCTTGCTTTGGTTCTGGGGAGAATAGAAGTGGTGAATGATGGAACGGTAGCTGTTTTAAGCCTTACACGAAACGAATTAAAAGAATTGGGCTTCCAGAAAGGAGATACGGAAGGTTTTGTAAACTATGGTCTAAGCATTGGAGGCGTAAAAATGTCTGCATTTTTCATGGAAGATCTGTATGAGGATTTTGTTAAAATTTCGTTCAGAAGTAAAGATGATGTGGATGTAAACCAATTCTCAAGAAAATATTTCAATGGAGGCGGACACATCAATGCCGCCGGAGGAAAGTCTTTGGAGTCTTTATCCGGAACTATAGAAACCTTCAAAAATAAAGTAAAAGAGGAAGGCCTGTAACCGGCAAAAAGAAAGTCCCTGATCTGATAAACTTCCGGAACTTTTCAAACTCACAAAACTTTACGAAATCCTTTCTCTTCAAGTTCCTGACATGTATATTCATACACCTGCTGAAACATTTCATCCATATATCGTTTGTTGAAAAGGCTGTATTTCGTCATCTTAGGCGGATCTAAAAAAATATTACAGTATTTTGCCTTAGAATACACAGATTTTGCAATGGCTAAGTGAAGGATTCTGTCAAATTCTTTCATCAGACTCATTTTGTTTAATTGATCGTAGCTGATGGAGTTCACATGGGATGCAATAAGGAAGTTGCATTTATCCATGATAGGTTCAATGGGAAGATTATCCAGAACACCGCCATCTACATAAATTTTTTCCCCTATCCTTACCGGAGGAAGAATAAAAGGAACACTGGAAGAAGCCAGTAATGGACCGAAAAGTTCTCCTTCAGAGAAAAAGTCCACAATACCATGGGTCATCTCTGTCGCAGCAACATATATAGGGATTCCTAAAATGTTGAAATTGTCTTCCGGTAAATAATCTTTAAGCAGTTTTAGAATAAAATTGGAACTGAAAATTCCGTTTTTTGATAATTTTAAAGCTGATCGGGAAAAAAAAGAGGTCTGACGTACAATTTCCATCATCTCATCCGGTGTTTTTCCAAAAGAATAAAAAGCACCAATAATAGAACCTGCACTAGTTCCGGAGATAATGTGCGGTTTCAGATTATATTCTTCAAGAGCTTTCAGTACGGCAATATGGGCAATCCCACGCATTCCTCCGCCTGAAAGTGTAAGCCCGATAACCGGTGGTGCCGGTGGTTTCTTTTTTTTGAATGAAAATAAAGCCATTGACAAAATTATCCTCTACTAATATACAGGATTTTTTATTAAAGGCGATTTTAATCTATCAGGAAACTGATGTTATAAAACAAGTTTTTTAGGAAGGTTGTGGAGAAGTTCCGTATTGATGATTTCAGCACAGATGCCAGGCTTTTCCCAATGTCCGTTGTGTCCGCAGTCCAGAATATAAGATTTGATATTTGTCCTGTCTGGAAGATGTTTGATCATCATGTCAGTTTTCACTGCGTTATCATGCTTGCCGGCTAATACTAAAATTTTAGCTTCCAGATTTTCCAGGATATGTTTTTTGTCGGTTCTTTCTACCATGCCTTTTACACAGGCAAGAGCCCCCAGATTATTGGTAGATAGGGCTGTTTCAAGAGCAATTTCAATTTTCCCTTCCAGAATATCTCTTTCATTAGGATTAAATAAATTGGGAATGCCAGCCCTTACATAATGGGCAAATGCATCCTTAATGATCCTGTAGCTTTTGATGCGCTGTTGTTTTTTCTCTTCATCATCCGGAAAATAAGTAGAGAAAAATAAAGTTAAGCTTTTTAAAGAGTTGGGGTATTTTTCTGCAAAAGCAAGAGAGGTGTATCCTCCCATAGAATGTCCCAAAAGGTGAACTTTTTCTACATGCTGATTGTCTAAAACTTTTTTTACTTCTTCGGCCATCAGTTCCATGGTATGAACTTCCGCAAGAATTTCAGACTGTCCGTGGCCGGGAAGGTCAATTTTGAGCAGTGAAAAATCTTTGGAAAGATGATGCTCCATATCGCTCCAGATGGATAGGTTTTCCATAAATCCGTGAAGAAGTACCAATGTTTCTTTTCCGTTTCCTTTTCTTTCAAAGTTCAGCATGATTTCAAAATTATAGAAGGTTAAAAATAATATAGCTCTTACGTACTGCAGATCAATTTTCCTTTCAAATGTAAACAAAAAAGAGCATTTTAAAAATGCCCTTTATCTTTTATTGAGTTAATTCCTTGTAAATCTTTGTTTCCCAAGGCTTGATATCGGTCACGCCATATCGTTCTTTTTTGGAAATGGCCAGGTTGTCCAGCATATCCACAAAATTCTTATAATTGGCTTCGTCTGTTGGCTTCACAATTACGGTGAAGTTTTTAGGTGCCGGTGCATTTTTATAAGCTTCAGAAATAATTTTTGAAATTTTTATTCCACTGAAATCTGTTTCTTTAAGATTTCCTGTAGTTAAGTCTGTAGCATTACTTTGATGATAAAACACACGGTTGTCTTTTCCAAGGATAAATGTAATCTGGTCTTTATCTCCAATTACGGGAATGTCCGTAGGATGAGGGTTTGGATCTTTTGCTGGTAATCCTAAATCCATTACATTAGGTTTTGTAAAGTTTGTGGTGAACATGAAGAACGTGATGAGTAAGAATCCCAGATCTACCATAGGGGTCATGTCTACTCTGATCATTTTTTTCTTTTGTTTGCTGCCTTGTTTTTCTTGTGCAATTACTTCTGCCATGATTGAAAGTTTTTAAATGTTAAACGGTATTTGTTGTAGAATTCTTGCAAAACACATGCCTTGTTTGATGAATAATTAATAGATTCATGAATTTATTGATTGTTTTTATGGCGATTTTAAACTTTCCTGTTTCTTCTAATCTATTTTTTTAAACCGATAATCATGATGTTGTTGGTTTACTGATTATTGAATTTTCAGGATACTCTTTGTCTGAAGATTATAAAAAAAACTCGCACAATAAAGTGTGAGTTTTTCAATGATAAAGAAATAATTATTTTGTTAAGCTTAAATATTTACCAATAACTTATCTGCTGACTGTTATTTTCTTGGAGAGAATGATTCCGTCTTTGTTTTTGATCTGCACAATGTAGATTCCTTCTGAGAATGTAGATGTATTGATTTTTATTTTTTCTTCGTTATATTTTTGAGAGAAAAGTTTTCTTCCGGACATATCCGTGATGCTGATAACTGTTTCTTTGGGAAGATGATCCGCATAAAAGAAATCCTTTGAGGGGTTAGGGTAGAGGTTAGGCTTATTTGTCGGGTGGTTTTCTGAGATTCCTAATTGTTCCGGGCTTAGTTTCACAACCCAGGCATCAATTAACCCATGATTTCCTGTAATATCTCCACTTGTAGAAAATGTATTTCCTGAAACAATATATCCATTATCATTGGTTAGCTCAATAGAGCTAAAGTATTCGGTGTCTGGACCTCCCAGAGTTTTTTCCCATTTCAGGTTTCCATTAGTATCCAGTTTTACGATCCAATAGTCCAGATCGCCATGATTTCCAGTTACCTGTCCGTTATTGGAAATTGTCCAGCCTCCGACAATATATTCCCATTCAGGGGTTTGTCTTATTGTTATTGCGTTGTCATGAAGGCTTCCCCCCAAATATTTATCCCACTGTATAACTCCGCTATTATTTAGTTTTACTACCCAATAATCAGGAAGACCGTTTTCAATGTTTGTGGGGTCATAAGAAGTACCCACCACAATATAACCGCCATCGAAAGTCTGTTGTGCAGAATATCCCAAATTATCACCAATATTACCCAGTGTTTTTTCCCATTGTATATTTCCGGAAAGATCAAGTTTTACCACCCAAAAATCGTTGTTTCCGTAGCTTACAGTAATATGGCCATCTGTAGATACGGTGGTTCCTGCAATAATGTATCCTCCGTCAAAAGTTTGCTGAACAGAATTCAGCTGATCGCTGTCACTTCCTCCCAATGACTTCTGCCATTGTATATTTCCGGAGCTATCCAATTTTACAGCCCAATAATCCTGTCCTCCCTGATTCCCACTCACATCCCCATCATTAGAACTGGAGGTTCCGGCAACAATATATCCTCCTTCGGCGGTCTGCTGAATAGATTGAGCTTCATCAATACCGCTTCCTCCTAAAGATTTCTGCCATTGTATGTTTCCGGAGTTATCCAATTTTACCACCCAGAAATCAAAATTCCCATGGTTTACAGTAGTATCTCCGTCTGTAGATTTAGAAGATCCGGCGGCAATGTATCCTCCATCTGTAGTCTGGCGGATAGACTGAAATATATCATTATTACTTCCTCCCAGTGCTTTTTGCCATTGTATATTTCCACTGCCATCCATTTTTACTACCCATCCATCTCCTTCACCATGGTTTCCACTAACATCTCCGTCGTTTGATGATGTATCTCCGGCCATGATGTACCCTCCATCAGAAGTTTGCTGGGTATAATGCGCGGTTTCGCCCTGAGTTCCTCCTAAGGCTTTTTGCCATTCTATCGATGGAGCAGTCTGAGCAGTAAATAATGAATAGGTAAGGAATGAAAAAGTAAATATATAATATCTCATATGTATTTGAATTGGTGATAGTTATTCAAATATAATTAATTTTACACTACGCTTGGTGTTTTATTGTTTATTTAGTTGATTATAATAAAAATAATTATTTTTCTAAGCTTAAATAATGTATTGATGTTATTGGTGAATGACTGAATTTTATCAATAAACTATCTGCTGACGGTTATTTTCTTTGAGAAAATGATTCCGTCTTTGTTTTTTATTTGCACAATATAGATTCCTTCTGAGAATATAGAAGTATTGATTTTTATTTTTTCCTCATTATTTTTTTTGGATAAAAGTTTTCTTCCTGACATATCAATAATGTCCATAACAGTTCCTTTTGGAAGATGGTCCACATAAAAGAAATCTTTTGCCGGATTTGGGTAGAGGTTAGGTTGATTCATTTTCTGACTTTCCGAGATTCCTAATTGTTGCGGGCCTAATTTTACGATCCACCCGTCAATGTTTCCGTGGTTCCCTGAAACATCTCCATTGTTGGAGCTGGAATATCCAATAATAATATATCCACCATCCACTGTCTTTCGGATAGATCCTGCGCTCTCATTACCAGTTCCGCCTAAAGATTTTTGCCATTGAAGCGTTCCGGTATTATCTGTTTTTAAAATCCAGAAATCACTGTTACCATGATTTCCTAGCACGTCGCCATTGTTAGAATTGGAAAATCCTGCAATAATATATCCCCCATCAGCGGTTTGCTGAATAGAGTTGGCGACCTCACTGTTGCTTCCTCCAAAAAATTTTTGCCACTGTATATCTCCATTACTGGCTAGTTTTATGATGCCATAATCGGAATTTAGAGCATAGGGAGGAATTGCCCTTTCGTATACTCCAGCAACAATATAACCTCCATCAAAAGTCTGTTGGATAGAATGGACAACATCAAATCCGGTTCCGCCTAAAGATTTCTGCCATTGTATATTCCCATCCGAATCCAGTTTTACGATCCAATAGTCTGTTCCTCCATATATCTGTGTGACATCTCCATCTGCAATATTTCCGGTGGTCCCTCCAATAATATATCCATTATCAGAAGTTTGTTGAATAGATTGTACTTCTTCGGCTGAACTACTGCCTAAAGACTTTTGCCATTGTATATTTCCTGTGGAATTTGTTTTAATGATCCAGATATCTGAACCTCCATGGCTTCCCAGTATATCACCATCAGTAGAATAGCTTGTTCCGGCAATAATGTATCCTTCGTCAGACGTTTGCAAAATATCTTGTGCAATATCACGATCGCTTCCACCCATAGATTTTTGCCATTCTATATTTCCAACTGAATCTAATTTTACAATCCAATAATCTTCAAGACCGTTGTTGTTGGTAAGATCGCCATCTACAGAAGTTGATGCTCCTGCGAGAATATAACCTCCATCGGAAGTTTCCCGTATAGACTGGAATAATTCTGCCTGGCTGCCTCCTAATGATTTTTGCCACTCTATGCTTCCGTTGAAACTCAACTTAAGAATCCATGCGTCCCTGCTGCCAAAATTTCCCGTAAGGTCTCCATTATTGGAAAAGGTAGAACCTGAAATAATGTATCCCCCGTCGGAAGTTTGCTCAACAAAATGAAGCATATCTACATTACTTCCGCCCATAGATTTTTGCCATTGAATGGAAGGAGCAGTCTGGGCGGACAAAATAGAAGTTAAGAATAATGATAGAATCACCGTAAAGTTTCTCATTTTTTTTGATTGGGTATTAGTTTGCTCTAATGTAATTAATTTATTTTGATGTTTATTCAAGTCATTAGAAATAAAAAAACTCACACGGTAAAGTGTGAGTTTTTCAATGATATGTAAATGTTTTATTTACTCTTTTTATAGTAATTAACACCGCATTCCAAGAATTTCTTGAAATCCTCTTTTGGCATATATCCTGAAACCGGAGTATTGATTACTTTTCCGTCCGGAGTTATCAAAACATAGTGAGGCTGCGAGTTATTGTTAAAGTTAACCTGCTGGAATAAACTCCATCTGTCACCGATTGTTTTTACCTTTTTGATCTGCCCTTCACCAAGGTCAATTTTAGTTTTTTGATCCTCCGGAAGCTCTTCTTTGTCATCCACATACAGAGATGCTAATACTACATCGTTCTGAAGGATAGGTAAGATATCTGGTTCGCTCCATACAAACTCCTCCATTTTTCTACAGTTTTCACAACCGTATCCGGTGAAGTCAATTAAAATAGGTTTATCTTCTTTTTTGGCAAGTTCTATTGCTTTGAAGAAGTCGTGTTCCGGATGCATTCCTAAAATTCCATCTTTTTCATCATGGAAATAACTTACGTTCAGTGGAGGTAAAATCCCGCTTAACAACTGCAGTTTTGGACGGTCAGATGGTATTAATCCCTGGATTAAATAGATTACAAAACCTATTCCCAATGCGCCTAATATCTTTCTTGTAATGGATATTTTAGGCTTTTTATCATCATGCGGGAATCTGATGAATCCTAATAAATATAATGCTAATCCTAATGCTACTATGATCCAGATTGCAATGAAAAGTTCTCTTTTTAAGAAGAATGTCTTAGAAACAAGATCTGCTTTAGATAAGAATTTCAAGGCTAAAGCCAATTCTACGAAACCTAAAACTACCTTTACCGTATTCATCCATCCTCCGGATTTCGGAAGACTTTGTAATGCTTGCGGGAATAAAGCCAATAGTCCGAAAATGATTGCCCAGGCAAGACCAAATCCTGCCAATGCAAATGTCAATAACATCGGAACGTTAGTAGAACCCGTTACTGCACTTCCTAGTAAACTTCCTAAAATTGGCCCTGTACAGGAGAAAGAAACAATCACCAATGTCAATGCCATGAAGAAAATACCGATAAGTCCTCCTGCTTCTTCCGCTTTAGAAGATTTATTAGCGATTGAACTCGGTAAAGTGATATCATAATATCCGAAGAAACTTCCGGCAAAGAAAATGAAAATGATAAAGAAGGCGATATTCAGCCATACGCTGGTAGAAATCTCGTTGAAGATATTTCCTGCAATCCCGTCGATAATGTGGAAAGGAATACTTAATAAAACGAAGATAAGAAGAATGAAAAACCCATAAATAAGAGCATCTCTTTTTCCTTTCGCTTTGTTCTTGCTGCCTTTCGTAAAGAATGAAACTGTTAATGGAATCATTGGGAAAACGCAAGGCGTAAGCAACGCGATCAGACCGCCTATAAATCCTAGGAATAAATAGGTCCAGTAATTTTCGTCCACTTTAGTAGAAGCAGTACCACAATCTGTTAATGGTTTTTTGAAATCTATCGTTTCAATTTTCAGCTGCTTAGGATCCAGTTTTGAAGTTTCTGTGATCGCAACTTCTGTTTTGGCAGGATTCTCAGTAACCGTTTCAGTTATTTTTACAGAGTCTTTTACAGGAGCCGCTGTTTCCTCAGTTGCGGCCTCTTCTGTTGCCCCTTTTGGGGTAACTTTTTGGTTGAATTCTAATGTATTGGGAGCAAGACAAACTCTGTCGTCACAAGTCTGATAAGTAATTTCAGACGTGACATCTGCAGGTTTTGTCGGATCTTTTAATTTAAATTTCTGCTTAAATCCTGCTGAATTGGAGTAGAAGACAATTGTTCCACCAAAAGCTTCAGAAAACTCTTCATGTTTTTTACCTACTTCGGTAAACTTCCCAATCAGTTCAATATTCTTTCCCGTAACTTTATACTCAGTAGGAATTCCGGTATCTTCCGGTAAATCTTTTGAGTAAATGTGCCATCCGCTTTCCATAGTAGCATTCAATACCGCTTCGTACTGATTGTTTCCCAGGTCGTTGATGGTGAATTTAAACTTTACAGGATTTTTTATCTGCGCATTAATCCCTGTCGCTAAAAATAGTAGAATTAATAAAAACCAATTTCTAAATTTCATTGTTCATTTCATTAAAAATTTTGAGACTCCATTTTGTCTTCTCATTCTTTGCATATATTCTATCCTGTCTGAAGGGAATGATCCCTAGTACAGAATCATTACTGTCAGTCAGTATCCAGATTTTTTGCCTCGCTAAAATAGATAATTTTTCGTCCCTAAAAAACTTAGAAACTTTCTTTTTCCCGGAAAAACCGGTTGGATACAACTCGTCACCCTCTTTTTGTTTTCTCAAACGTAGTGGGAAATGAAGTTTGTCAGCATCAAAATCCCATTCAAACCCCTTATTGATTCCATCAATGCTTTCAATGTAATCTACGAGATTGATGTTGATTTGGTTTTCGGAAAAATCAAAATGATCAATCAGTACAATTTCCTCTTCGATTTCCTTTTCATTGCTTTTGTCAATAAAAATCAGTTCATCACGATTGACAATCAACTGATATTCTTTTGAAAAAAATGAACTGTTGTTTTCGGCTTTAAAAATTTTTGGTATTTCTTCCTCCTGGTTGAATCCGTATTTTTTTAAAATTTCAAATTTTACGAAGTCGCTTTCCTGATCCAGCTTTTCCTTTGATAAGATTTTATTGTTTTGGTTAAATACCGTAAGACGATTTTCTATCTCCTGAATCTGTTTCTGGACAAAATCTTTAGTTTGGTTCAGGTACAAAGAACTTTTTTTGAAGTTTTCCAGAAAATGGTCGTTGGTTTCCATCAGCATCGGAACAATCTCATTTCTAATCTTATTCCTCAGGTAATCATTTTTTTTATTAGACAAATCTTCCCGGAATTCAATCGTATTTTCCTCAGCAAACTGATAAATTTCTTTTTTTGAAAAATTCAATAGCGGTCTGAGAATATAATTGTCATTTGATGGAATCCCACTGAGTCCGTTGATGCCAGCAGCTTTGGAAAGGTTGATGATGAATGTTTCCAGCTGGTCATTCAGATGATGAGCGGTAACCAGAAACTCCAGTTTTTCCTTTTCCTGAATTTCTTTAAAAAAAGTATATCGAAGTTCCCTCGCCCAAAGCTGAATAGAATTCTCAGGTTTTCGATCCTTTTCCGAAACTTCATACAAATGAAATTTTATATGATTTTTCTCACAAAAATCTTGCACTGTTTTTTGATCCAGATCCGAATCATTACCACGAAGTTTATAATTGATATGGGCAACGTGAAACTGGAATTCTGAATCTTGGTTTTTGTTCCCAAAATCCCTGAATAAAGAGGCAAGAACTATAGAATCTGCTCCTCCGCTTACCGCCAGAAGATACGTATGATTTTCCGGTTCGTTAACGAGATTTTTTAATTGACTGATAAAGCTTGATTTTTCCAACATAGATGTTGAGAATTTCTTTTATGCAAAGATAACCGATATAATTCAATTGAATTTTCCTAACTTTGAGTAGTCTAAAAATGATTATTTATGAAGATTTTAAAAATTGTAGCAGTTTCTGCAATGGCGCTGGGAATGACATCTTGTGTCAGCAAGAAGCAGTATGATGCTTTGAGCTCAAACTATAAGCAGTGTATTGAAAATATCGGAGAAAGACAGAGAGAAATTCAGGATTTGAAGTCTCAGAACTCTGCATTGTCCGGTGAAAACAACTTGCTGAAAAGCCAGCATGATGCTTTAAAATCATCACTTGATGCATGTCTTTCCAATACCGGAAAAAGTTCTGCTAATATTGATAAACTGGTAGGAGAAATCAATGCTTCCAATTCTTATATCAAGCAATTGATCTCTAACAATGCTAAGAATGACAGCCTGAACCTGGCATTGTCTAACAAGCTGAAGAGATCTTTAGATAATGTATCAGATCAGGATGTACAGGTGAAGGTATTGAAAGGAGTGGTAATGATCTCTCTTTCAGATAATATGTTATACAAAACAGGAGATTACAACATTCTGCCTGCTGCTCAGGAAGTGTTAGGTAAAGTAGCAAAAGTAATCAATGACTACGATAAATATTCAGTATTGATCGAGGGTAATACAGATAATGCTCCACTGAACTCTCCAAATCTTCCGAGAGACAACTGGGATCTTTCTGCATTGAGAGGTACTTCTGTGGCTAAAGTTCTTCAGACTCAGTTTGGAGTAGATCCGGCAAGAATTACAGCTGGAGGTCGTTCTGAGTACAACCCGAAAGCAACGAACATGAGCGTTTCAGGTAGAGGCGAAAACAGAAGAACGGAAATCATCATTATGCCTAAGCTTGATGAGTTTATGAAACTGATGGATATCGCTCCTAAGAAATAATCACTCAACCATACATACAAATAAATCCCGAAGCAATTCGGGATTTATTTTTTTATGAGTTAATTTGTTTCGGAATATAATGAGCTGATATTTTTTTCTTTGAATAAGGAACTGCTTTTTTCGCTGTTTGCTCAAAATAAAAATTGGTGATATTCCATACGATCATAATAGCTGAAAAGTAGTATAAATTAAGAACGAGTGCGATTCCTATATGCATAGAAATTGTTAGGAAAAGCCATGTCTTCTGAGTCGGTTTGTACCAGATGAAAAACGGGTAGCACATCTCGATGATAATGGTACTCCATCCCATGAAACTTAAGAGATAAGAATGTTCTGTAAGCCAGCTGAAATCAAAATTCAGATCTCTGTTGGAATAGGGCAGATGAATGGCTTTCCAGATAGATTCTCCGTTCCACCAGTTGAAACCTAAAGCTTTATCCAGTCCGGAAAAGAAGTAAGCAATTGAAATATGAATCTGAAATAATCTTTTTACCGGTGTGGTATTTATCTCTCGTGATTTTCTACTGAAAATAAAATTCCTGAGTGAAAAATGTTGGTCTGAAGGAAAAAGGATGAGATAAAATAAAGACATGCTTGTGAAAAAGTCTGCACCATATGCAAAGAAAGAACTTCCTTTGAGTAATGCAATTTGAAGTATAAGTAAAAGAAGTGCAGAGCCTCTGGAATAAAACCCGGTAATGATCAAAATGCACAAGGTAATAAATGATATTTTGGTCATCACAATTGTTGTACTTTCTTCAATGCCGAAGCCCTGTAAAAAGGTGATGATTTTTGAGAAAGTAATCAGCCAGTCAGGAGTGAAAACACTCATAATATCCTGTGGAATAATACTGCTGCTTGAAAATAATTTGTCAAAATCCGGGATCACTGCGAGAAACTGTAAGAGGATAACAGTTCCTATAGCAACACGGAAGAAGCTTAAGAATTCCGTTTGATTGTCCTGTTTGAAAAAGAAGCTTTCAAGTTGGGTATAAAGTACATTCAGCTTTTTCATCACTTTAATGTTTGAATTCATCAATAAGAATAAGATTTTCATTCGTTTTTCCCTGTTTAAAATCTGCAATAGTAGGGTAGTCGTACAGATAAAGTTTTGTAGTAACACTGGCAGCTTTTGGGTTTTCTTTCATCACATGTGCTGCAATCTGCCTGATAATAATATCCAGATACTGATAATATTTTTTGTCATAGGTGTTTTTATCGGAAATTTTATCCAGAAACATATTAAAGACAGTAGTATATCTCACTCTGCTCTCCTTACTTTTGAAATAAGGCATGGTCTTTTGTTCCAGGAGAGTTCCATTCTTGTCTTTCAGCTCAAAGCTCATTACAAAATCACTGGCAACATTCGGTGCATAAAAACCATATCCGGTATCAAAACCGGTATAAGCTGTAAACATATTGATAGGTTTTGATTGGGCAAAGTTCTCTGATATCACATAAACCAGAGGTTTATCATAGTTTTTGTTTTCATAATAAAAACCGTAGTAGCCATCAAACGTTCCCTTCATACCAATGGTAAATACCATCAATATGATAATGAATATTCCGGATAACTGAAGCTTTTTTTTCATGACAAAAAGATTTAAGAAAAGGCTGTCTTCAGAACAAAAACAGCCTTTAACTGTTATTTGTAGTTAGCCAACACACTATTAAGTTTTACATTGATTCTTGGATCAATAGCTGTATTGACTTTGTAAGATTTTATGATCACATTGGTAAGATTCTTTCTTCCCATAGTTGGCGGACAGATCGTATATTCTTCAGCACCTCTTATGGTAAGTTTACCTAAAGAAGCAATATCTTTCTGGCTCAGCAGGGCAGCATTAGTAGCAACCTGATTGTTTTGAATTGCATAATAATCCGTTCCAAGTTCTTTGGCTCCGTATTTTTTCAGGATGCCATCTACTTTAGCTCTTAGGTCACCGTATTTTTTCCAGTCGATATTAGCTTTCATTAAACATCCGCGGATGATATACTGTCTGTTGATTTTGTATATAATAAAATTGGTACCCAAACTATTCTGATGGAGTTTTTGTAGTTTTAATAAACTCTTCATGTCTTCATCAGAAATTTTTTTAACATCTTTAAGGATGTAATTGTTGTCTACAATGTAATTGCCTTTTTCTTTATAAAAAGACATTTCCTGAGGCTTTAGCTGGGAAAATATCATAACAAGTCCCACTATTGCTCCAATTAAAAATAAAGTCTTTGTTTTCATGTGGTTGTTTTAAAATATCCCTACTCTGTTTTAGGATTTTCGGGGGCCTCCTCGTGTGAGTGTTTCATGGTTGAGAAACTTAGATCAAATGTAGAATTATGTAAGTGCTTAAGAATAAGTGTTTATCCTGTTTTTTATAAGGACTTTAACCTGTAATATTGAAATGTGAAGATTGGAAATATGAGGACCCCGGAATAACAGGCTGCTTAATGATAATCCAGACTGTTTTTATTGATGTTTATAACAATGGTTTGTCAGATGAACTCAGAAAAGTTCTTTTGAATTGAAGTTGGGAAATGTTGGTCCCGGAATGGGATTAGATTGTTGATCCAATGATCAGGAAGAATAGCTGATGGAGTTTGAAAAGAGATACTACTGCTTAAAAAAAAATAAATCCCGAAGGTGGCCGGGATCTATTTTTAATCAAATTAATTCTTCCTTTTTCAGGAGTGAAATAATTCGTAGCAAAAATGAAGTGGATATTTCTTTCTTAGTTTTTGCTGCAGAAGAATCAGTTTTGCCTTTCAGCATAACTTTTTTGTGATTCCCATGGTTAGTTTGTGTCTCTCCTGCAATCATCTTGTTTCTCTTAGTGTTTTTACCCCTTATTCTCATTGCAAACTTACAACGGATACCACAAAAATACCATCCGTATTTTCACGGTATTTTATATGGGGGTTTTCCCGGTATGATGTGTTTTTTTAATTTATAACCAATTATTAGCGTATAATTGGTTGGTTAACAAAAGAATGTGTATATTTAAATCCCTTTAAAAGGAAATAAAAAAGAGGTGTCCGAAAATCTTAAAGAGTAGGAAATTAATACTAAACAAAATAATTATGAAAAATTCAAAAAAACTTTCAAGAGTAGAAATGAAAACTGTACAAGGTGCTATTAGAGGATGTAATCCACAGATATTTTGTACTAGCCCACAAACAGAGTGTTGCCCAGGATGGGTTTGTGCTGGTATAAGACAATATTGTATAGCAGTATAATGATTTTTACATAAAATTTAGATATGGCTAAGAAAAAGAGAGGGATTAATTTCTCTCTTTTTTGTATCTTCTTGTTGAATTTAAAAACTAGCTTTAAAATCCTTAAATTTGTTTTAAATTAAAATTGTATGAGTTTTTTTGAAGAAAAGAATCCTGAAATGGACAGATATTTGGAAGCACACGCTTCTTCGGAATCCGAAATTCTGAAAAAACTGAGAAGAGAGACTTATCAAAAGACGACACAGCCTCATATGATTTCCGGATACCAGCAGGGAAGGTTATTGACTATTATTTCCCAGATGCTGCAGCCAAAAAGTATTTTGGAGATAGGAACATTCACAGGATATGCTACTCTATGCCTTGCATCAGGATTGGCAAAAGAGGGGAAAATTACAACGCTGGATGTGAACGAAGATCTTGCTTATTTGCCGAAAAAGTATTTTGAGACCAGTGAATATGCCAATCAGATTGATTTTAAACTTCAGGATGCCAAAGAATTCTTGCAAGAAACAGATGAGTTTTTTGATCTGATTTTTGTGGATGCTGACAAGGAAAATTATGCAGAATATTTTAGATTGATAAAACCTCACACCAAATCCGGAACGGTAATTTTGTTTGATAATGTTTTGTGGTACGGGAAAGTGCTTGAAGAAAATCCGAAATTGAAATCTACACAGTCTATCCAGGAATTGAACGATTTGGCGGCAAAAGACGAAGATTTTGAAAATCTTATTTTACCTTTGCGTGATGGAGTCAACTTTCTTCGCAGAAAGTAATTAAAATATTCAAAGAGTAAAATAGTTAAAGATTGTACAGATCGTATTTTAATCTTAAATTATTCAATCTTTAAATTGAGAGTTAATGAATAAAGGAATTTGTATTGTTACAGTAGCGCCGGTTCGTGCAGAGAATTCTGACAGAGCTGAAATTGTTACGGAAATATTGTTTGGAGAAAGTGCAGATATTTTGGAAGTAGATAAAAACTGGACCAAAATAAAAATGCATTACGACGGCTATGAAGGATGGATGGATACCAAACAGCTGAAACCGGTAACGGATGAAGAGCTGGCAGGCAGAAAAGTGACTGTCGTTACTGAAGATTTTTCTTCCGTTTTAATGAATGATGGGAAGACACTATTGTCTATGGGATCAGAAGTGGAGTTCCCGGTGGTTGCTTCAAGGAGAAGTCATGATGTACGTGAAAGTATTGCCCTTACGGCAAAAGAATTCCTTAATGTACCTTATCTGTGGGGAGGCAAAAGCTTTTTTGCTGTAGACTGCTCAGGATTTACTCAACTGGTATATAAAATTCACAATATTAAAATTCCAAGAGATGCTTCACAACAGGCTGAGGTAGGAGAGCCGCTTACTTTTATAGAGGAAACACAGCCCGGAGACCTTGCATTCTTTGAAAATGCAGAAGGAAAAATTATCCACGTAGGAATTATGCTGGGTAATCAAAAGATCATTCATGCTTCCGGGAAAGTAAGAATTGATACATTGGACTCCACGGGGATTTTCAATAAAGAAATGAACAAGCATACTCACAAGCTGAGAGTATTGAAAAGTGTAATTTAATCCTAATTCAATCTCATCTGAAATGGAAAATACTCTTTTTATAATTTTTGATATTTTTAATTTTGGATGGGTCGCTTTTTTGTGGGGATTTACCCTGAAAAACTATAGCGCATTGCCAGAGAGAATTCCTGTACACTTTGATATGGAAGGAAAGGCTGATGGATTTGGTGGGAAAATATATGCATTTCTGATGCCTGTATTAGCTCTTGGACTATATGCCCTGTTCGTCTATGGATTAAGACATCCTGAAGATACTAATTTCCCTGTAGAAATTACAGATCAGAATATGAATGCTCAGTTTTTAATTATGAAAATTGGATTGAGAATACTTTTTGTTGTACTGGCAATCATTTTTACAAATATTCAGGACTATATGTTCAGATATGCTGCAGATGATCAGGCAAAACCCAAAATTTCATTTGCCACCATATTTTTATCCGTTGTGTTATTTACTCCTGCACTACTTTTTATTGCCCATATATTCAAATGATACATTCTAAAGATAATTCTGAGCACTATATCTGGGGAAACCATTGTGACAGCTGGATTCTGAAAAACACAAAAGGCTTATCTGTGAAGCAGGAAAAAATGCCTGCGGGAACATCAGAAAAACTGCACTTTCACAGAGTAGCAGAGCAGTTTTTTTATATTCTGAAAGGAGAAGCTGTATTTTATATTAATGAAGAGAAATTCCAGGTTAAACAGGGTGAGTCTATTTCTATTGCACAGGAATCAAAACATTATATCTCCAATGAATCCACCAAAGAAATCGAATTTTTAGTCATATCCAATCCACCTGCGGATCACGATAGAATTGAAATAAAAGAATAATTAAAATGGCTTTTCTATACACTATATTTATCAGTCTCCTTACTTTCGGAATGAAGGTTTTTGCATTGATTAATGATAAAACTAAAAAAGGCGTTGAAGGAAGAAAGCAGTCTTTGGATAAAGTAAAATCAGCATTTACAAAAACAGATAAAGTAATCTGGATGCATGCTGCCAGTTTGGGAGAATACGAGCAGGGATTACCTGTCCTGGAGAAGCTTAAAGAGAATTTCCCTCAGCATAAAATTCTGGTGACTTTTTTCTCTCCCTCAGGATATGAGAATGTCATTAAAAAGAAACACATCGCAGACGTTATTTGTTACTTGCCATTCGATAAAAAACATATTGTGAGGGAATTTATATCGCAGTTTAATACTGAACTATTTTTTACGGTTAAATATGATTACTGGTATAATCTGCTTGCTGAACTGAAAAGTAAAGGGGCAAAGATCTACGTTATCTCCGCTCTGTTCTATGAAAGGCAATCCTTCTTTACTTCCTATGGCAAATGGTTTGTAAAGCAGCTTCAGAAAGATGTAGATTGGTTTTTTCATCAGACTCAGTTTTCCTTAGCCTTGGCTAAAAGTGTGGGATTGATAAAATCTTCCGTAACGGGAGATACAAGATTTGACAGAGTAAAACAACTTCGTGAACGGAACAACCATGTAGACTTTATAGCAGACTTTAAAGGAGATCATAAAGCTGTAGTTTTTGGGAGCTCATGGCATGCTGAAGAAAAGATAGCAGAAGTGATTTCCCGTAAAAACAATACGGTGAAACTCATCATAGCACCACATGATCTGAAAAGAGTAGAACATTTGCAAAATATATTTCCCGATGCTTTATTATACAGCCAAATTCAAAACATTCATATTTCCAGCACTCAGGTTCTGATTATAGACAGCATTGGTTTACTGTCAAAATTATATTCTTACGCAGATGCAGCTGTTGTAGGAGGGGGGTTTCATGATGCCGGACTTCATAATATTCTGGAAGCGGCAACTTTTGGCGTTCCTGTGATTTTTGGAAATCAGTACAAAAAGAATCCGGAAGCCGATGATCTCATCGCTGCGAACGGTGGGAAATCATTTTCAGACGAATATACAGCTGCAGAATTTGTTTTATTTCTTATGAATGAAGACAATCAGGAAGAGCTTACAGAAATGTCTCAAAATGCGGAAAAATTTGTAGATGGAAAACCAGATTCTACCAAAATGATTCTGGAGAAAATTTTATCGTAAATATCCCTGGCTTTTCATTTCCTTCATGATCTGATCTATGTTTTCAGGAATCCTGTCACATTCCAGCCAGCTGGTATCAAGGCCATTGTTGACGCAAAGTTTTTGTAGATAATGATTTTCTGAGATCTTCTCTTGGGTGTCACGCAGATATTCATCAATTTCCATCCAGTAATCCTCATCCAGTTTTTTAATAAGAGTCAAAGATTTGAATAATTTGTTGATGACATAAATATAAAGCTTGTAAACATTATCAAACCTTTGTCTGCTGAGGTCACTGTTGTTTTCCAGGATTTTATTGATAAGAAGAAGATTCAGTGAAACTTCCCCGAATTTATCTGTGGTAATTTTGATGTGTTCAGTAATCTCTGCACTTATCTTTCGGATGATCGTCAGGAAATAGGGAGCGTTTCCGGTGTATTTTGAGGCTAAAAGAACCTTTTCCGTTACAATTTCCTCCATTGCATCTCTCTTATCATCTGTAGTTTCCGGATCAATAAGTTCGAAATACAGCTTTTTCGACAGTAATTTATCCTTTCTCAGAAGTCTGAAAATAAGTTTGTCTTTCTCGGCAGCGGAAAAAGCGCTCAGAGCGGCTTTAAACTCTTTTGAATATTCCATTAATTGAAAAATTTCGAATATTTCATGAATCCGTTCAGTGCCCAGTTAGCTGTATAATACAATGATTTTACTGTTGAAAATCCCATGAAATCTTTATAGACAAGATATTGATCTTTGATGATGTTTTTTTTCTTTCTGGAAACACTGTTTTCGCGCATTCTGTATTTTGCCAGGGTCTTTTGTACAGGAATCCCTTCAGGAATTACTTTTAAAAGATTAAGCCACATGACATGATCTTCACGCTTACTTTTTACAGGGAACAAAAACTTACCTGCTCTTTTGGTATCGTACATCGTAGAAACCGGTGCCAGACGGCATGTCTTCAACAGATTGGAGAACGTAACGACTTTATCAGCCAAAAAATCTTTTAGAATAGGCTGAAGCTGTTCATCACATCTGGAATAATTGCAGTAGACCAGTTCTGCATTATGCTCCTGCATGTAATCCGTCATTGTTTCCAGATATTCCGGATACCAGTAATCGTCAGAATCCAGAAAAGCAATATATCTTCCCTGAGCTCTTTCCAGGCTATTGTTTCTGGCATTTCCTGCTCCACCATTTTTTTCCAGTACCTGTAGTTTTATTCTTGGATCATTATATTTTCTGATGATCTCAACAGTATTATCTGTGGAAAGGTCATCAGTAATCAGCCATTCCCAGTTTTCATAGGTTTGGTTAAGAACAGACTGTATGGTTTCCTCGATAAATTCTGACGAATTATAACAGGGAGTGATAATGGAGACAAGATCTTTCATTTATGTTTTTTGAGACTGTAAAATTATAAAAATCTTTTTTCATAAAAATGCCATGAGCTTACCCCTACAGCAATGACCACGAACATGCATACCAGAGCCATTACAAACGGATTGTAATCTTCAAATAACCCTAAAGTCTGGAAAGTTCTGATAATTGGGAAGTGAAAAATGTAAATTCCGTATGTGAAATCACCATATTTTCCAAAATTATTTAAGAATTTGAATGAATAGGCAATATACATTACGATAACACCGATCATCATTGGGGAAAAAAGCTGAATTTTTAAGTATAAATCAATCCAAGCGGTAGCGAGAGCGATGATGAAAATTATATTTTTATGTTTGATAAATTTATCAAAATTAAAGTAAATCAACATTCCAGGGATAAAATAGGATAATGTTCCGGGAAGCTGTTTAGCAAGTGAAATTTTATGTAATGATTCAAAATAATTTAGATAAATAAGTGACAAAAAGTATAAAATAATCAAACTTATATTTCTGTATTTATTATTCTTTCCAAAAAGCAAAAACAACAACGGTACTGCGAAATAGTAGCACATTTCTATTTTCAGTGTCCAAAGAGCACCATTTACTGCTTGATTTCCAAAAACTCCGGGAAGCCAGGGTGCTTTGAAATTTAAAAATAATGAATTCCAGAATAGGTATTTGTAAACTTGTGTATTACTGAAATATTCGGTGAAAGAATAGGTACTTACCAAACTTAATAAAATTGCACATAAAAAAATAACCAATAAGTAAGCGGGAACAATTCTTTTGATTCTCTTTTTTAAATAACTTTTCAGGCTTGAAGACCTGTCATAACTCCTTGCTATAAGAAATCCGCTGACTGCAAAGAAACCGAAAACGGCAATTTCTATAGGGCTGTGCTCAAAAATTTTAAGATCAGGAGAATTACTGAGGGTGCCCAGATGTCCGAGAAAGACAATAAAGGCAAGGAGAACGCGTATAAAATCAAAATTGTTTTTCGTAATATCCTGCATTTGTATTTTCTTTCTTGCAAAAATAACTTTTTTAATAAAATGAATGGGTTCATGTATTCATTATTTGTTAAATAAAGGGAAAATGAGGTCTGAGGGTTTTAAAATATATATAAATAAAGGTCGATGAAATAATTTTTCATAAAAAATAGTAATATAAATCAAAAAAATTATAATTTTAGCGCTTGAAAAAATTGATCTATGAAGAAATTAGCATTACTATTTGCAGGTTTGTCTTTGTTTGCAGCTACAGGATGTAGTGATGACAATGATCCTGTTCTGGAAGCTCCTCTAGTTGGGACATGGCAACCGTTAAAAGAAGTAGTTACCACTGTAGAGGTTGGTGAAGACCCGGTTTCTAACACGATTACTTATACTGACTGTCAGAAGCAGACCAGATGGTTTTTCAGCGTTGACTCCAAAGGAGGAAAAACGAACTGGGGAGATACCGCTACACCTGGCCAGTGTGCTATTCTTTCTGATATAAAATTCAATTATACCTATAATAAGGAAGGAAAAGACGTTCAAATGAAAATCCAGGGAATCGTAGAGCCGCAAAATGCAAAGGTTATTACTTTGGATGCTACAACGCTCAATCTTGCTGTAAGAGAGGAAACTCAGGATCCTACTATATTCCAGACAAGAACATATACCTTCAAAAGAATTACTCAATAATAGGATGTACTTCAGGATATAAAACAGATCTCATCTCCGGATGGGATTTTTTTGTTGGGGATAGAATTGCAATTCATCATAAATTAAATTTCCATTTACTTTAAAATCATTATTTTTGTGAATCTTGTTAAAAAGAAAAATAATTCAATATTTTAAAGTCTAACATATAACATATATATAAAGTGTTTTACGATCATCAGCAGATAGAAAAAAAGTGGCAGAAATACTGGGAGGAAAATCAAACCTATAAAACCTCTAATAACACAGATAAACCCAAATTTTACGTACTCGATATGTTTCCGTATCCATCCGGAGCAGGTCTTCACGTAGGTCACCCGCTGGGATATATAGCATCTGATATCTATGCAAGATATAAGAGACATCAGGGGTTTAATGTTCTTCACCCCGTAGGATATGACAGTTTTGGACTTCCTGCTGAGCAGTATGCTATCCAGACAGGGCAGCATCCGGCTGTTACTACAGAACAAAATATTAACAGATACGAAGAGCAGTTAAGAAAAATCGGATTTTCATTTGACTGGAGCAGAGAAGTGAGAACTTCAGACGCCTCTTACTATAAATGGACACAGTGGATCTTTATCCAGCTGTATCACTCATGGTATAATAAAAATACCGACAAGGCAGAATCTATTGATTTCTTGATTCAACACTTTGAAGAAAAAGGAACGGAAGGATTAAATGCCAATCAGAACGACGAATTAAATTTCACAGCAGAAGAATGGAAAATGGCTTCTGATCTTGATAAAGAAGATATCCTGTTAAACTATCGTCTTGCTTACAGGGCAGAAACCACTGTAAACTGGTGTCCTGCGCTAGGAACTGTATTGGCAAACGATGAAGTAAAAGACGGAAAATCTGAAAGAGGAGGGTTTCCTGTTTTCCAAAAGAAAATGATGCAGTGGAGTATGAGAATTTCTGCTTACTCTGAAAGATTATTACAAGGATTGAATACTTTAGACTGGCCTCAGCCTTTGAAAGATTCTCAGGAATACTGGATAGGAAAATCTCAGGGAGCGCAGGTTCAGTTTCAGGTAGAAGGCCACGATGAAATCGTTGAGGTATTCACGACAAGACCTGATACTATATTTGGAGCAACTTTTATGGTATTGGCTCCAGAAAATCCTTTAGTAGAAACTATTACTACTGATGCTCAAAAAGTAGAAGTAGATACTTATATTGAAGAAACTTCCAAAAAAACGGAAAGAGACAGAATGTCTGACGTGAAAAACGTGAGTGGAGCTTTCACAGGAAGTTATGCAATCAATCCGTTCAGCAACGAAAAAATGCCAATCTATATTTCAGACTATGTATTGATGGGATATGGAACAGGAGCAGTGATGGCTGTTCCGGCACATGATGAACGTGACCACAGATTTGCAAAGAAATTCAACCTTGAAATTAAAAAAGTTGTAGAGACAGAAGAAGACATTCAGGAAAAATCTTTTGATTCCAAAGATTCCGTTTGTGTAAATTCTGATTTCTTAAACGGATTGAATTATAACGACGCAAAGTCAAAAATAATTTCCGAGATCGAAACTAAAGGAATCGGTCATGGAACAACGAACTACAGACAGCGTGATGCTATTTTCTCAAGACAGCGTTATTGGGGAGAACCTGTTCCTATATATTATAAGGATGGGATGCCTTACACATTGCCTGCTTCTGCTTTACCATTACAACTTCCTGAAGTTGAAAAATATTTACCAACAGAAGACGGAGATCCGCCATTAGGAAATGCAAAAGAATTTGCCTGGGATGAAGCTAACCAAAAAGTAGTTGCTACAAATCTTGTTAATGATAAAACTATTTTCCCGTTAGAATTATCTACAATGCCGGGCTGGGCTGGAAGCTCATGGTATTTCCTTAGATATATGGATCCTCAGAATGACGGAGAATTCTGTGCCAAAGATCTTTCAGACTATTGGGGACAAGTAGATTTATATATAGGAGGAAGCGAACATGCAACAGGCCACCTATTATATTCCCGTTTCTGGAACATGTTCTTAAAAGACAGAGGATATATCAATCATGATGAGCCATTCCAGAAATTGATCAACCAGGGGATGATCTTGGGAATGAGTGCATTTGTGTACAGAATTGACGGAACCAACCAATATGTATCTAAAAACTTAGCAAAAGATTACCAGACTCAACAGATCCACGTTGACGTATCCTTATTAAAAGGGACTTCAGACGAATTGGATACTGAAGCTTTCAAAGCCTGGAGACCTGATTATGCTAATGCAGAATTTATCCTGGAAGATGGAAAATACATCACAGATCGTGAAGTAGAAAAAATGTCCAAGTCAAAATACAATGTTGTTAACCCTGATGATATCTGTGAAGAGTATGGCGCTGATGGTTTAAGACTATATGAAATGTTCCTGGGTCCATTAGAACAATCCAAGCCTTGGAATACGCAGGGATTAAGTGGAGTATATGGTTTCCTTAAAAAATTCTGGAATCTGTATTTCAACGAAGATACATTTGAAGTTTCGGAAGAAGAACCTACAAAAGCAGAATATAAAGTTTTGCATACTTTAATAAAGAAGGTGGTATATGATATTGAAAACTTCTCTTTCAATACTTCTGTATCATCATTTATGATTGCTGTCAATGAGCTTCAGAAAATAAAATGCAATAAGCGCAATATTTTAGAGCCGCTGGCCGTTATCATCTCTCCATATGCTCCTCATATCTGTGAAGAACTATGGAATTTGTTAGGACATGATACGTCTATTGAATTTGAACAGTTCCCGGTATTAAATGAAGATTATCTGGTTGAGGACGAAATTCAGTATCCGGTAAGTGTAAATGGTAAAATGAAGTTCAAAATTTCACTTTCAGCTCAATTATCTGCCAAGGAAGTGGAAGATTTGGTGATTTCGAATGAGAAAATGCAACAAATTTTGGAAGGCAAAACCCCTAAAAAAATCATTGTAGTCCCTCACCGTATTGTGAATATCGTAATTTAAATAAAATTTAACATTGGGAAATTAAAAAAAATGGGTGTCTTATTTTTTTGATTTTTTAACTCAAATGTTAAATTTGGGAAAAATAAATAAAATATTTAAAAATAATTATTATATCGAAATCGTATTAAAATTTCTTTATCAAAAAAAAGCAAAATGTTTAATTAAGACTCTTGCATTTTAATTAATTTTGCCTTTAATTTACACCCTGTAAAATTTTAAAACAATATAATTTAGTTAAATATGGAAATGAATGTTTCAAAAAATGATGAGCAAGTAGTTGCTAGAAAGGCAGGAGGTTTAAATCCAGCTGTTATTATTCCTATTCTATTTATTATAGGAGTATGTATTTATTTATTCGTTCTTGGGAGCCCAGGAAACTTTAAAGATGCAGATAAACTAGGAAGTGGTTCTGTAGCCTTTTCAAGTGTTGAAGGAAAAGACATTCACCCAGAATCGTTCTTAGGTATTATCTACAAAGGAGGGGTTATCGTACCAATCTTGATTACTTTCATGATTACTGTAATCGTTTTCTCTTTTGAAAGATATTTCGTTCTTGGTAAAGCTGCTGGAAAAGGAAACTTAGACAACTTCGTTGTACAAGTAAGAAGCTTACTAAACCAAAACAAAATTGACGAAGCTATCGAAGAGTGTGACAGACAACAAGGTTCTGTAGGTAACGTAGTAAAAGAAGGTCTTACTACTTACAAAGCACTTTCTCACGATACTACATTAAATAAGGAGCAGAAAATGGTAGCTCTTAACAAAGCTATCGAAGAAGCTACTACTCTTGAGATGCCAATGCTTGAGAAAAACATGATGATCCTTTCTACTCTAGGTACAGTTGCAACGTTAATCGCACTACTTGGAACCGTAATCGGGATGATCAAGGCATTCTTCGCATTAGGTTCAGGAGGTGGTACTCCGGATGCTGCTGCTCTATCTACAGGTATCTCTGAAGCCTTGATCAACACGGCATTAGGTATTGGTACTTCAGCAATCGCTATTATCCTTTATAACTTCTTTACATCTAAAATTGATGGATTAACTTACAAGATCGACGAGATCTCTATGAGTATCCAACAATCTTTCGCTGAATTCAACTAAGAATTAGCAAGATATTTGCATTAGCAATTAAAAGAAGTTTAATTAAAAATATTTTATAATAATGGCGAGAGTCAAACCAAAAAGACATGGAGTAGTTACGGACATGACCGCAATGTGTGACGTTGCGTTCCTACTTCTTACGTTCTTTATCTTGACCACTCAGTTTAAAAAACCTGACGTGGAGCAGATCAAACCGCCATCTTCAATTTCGGAAAAATTGCTTCCTGATGCTAGTTTAATGACTATCAACGCTACTCCGGATGGAAAATTCTATTTCCAGCCAGTGGACAATGCATCAGAAAGACTTGCTCTTTTGGATAAAATGGGACAAAAGTATGGTATTACTTTTGACAACAACCAAAAAGTGGCTTTCCAGAAAGTTCAGGCAATTGGAGTTCCAATGAACCAACTTAAAGGTTACTTGGATATGCCTGCAGATGAGCAGAAAAATTATAAGAGTCCTTCAGGAATTCCTATGGACAGTACAAATAAGCAGTTAATTGACTGGGTAAAAGAAAGTTTAAGTGTTAACCCTGACTACAAGTTAGCCATTAAAGGTGACGTTACAACGCAGTACCCTAAAGTTAAAAGTCTATTTGAGGGTTTAAGAGATATTGATTTTCTTAAATTTTGGTTGATTACATCACAAGAAGGTAAACCTAACGAATAATATCGATAGAAATGGCAGAAGTACAAGTACAAGAAAAAGGCGGCAAGGGCGGCAAGGTCCGTTCCAAGAAGCAAAACACCAGAGTTGATATGACTCCGATGGTGGACTTGGGTTTTCTATTGATTACCTTCTTTATGTTCACAACTACATTCAGTAAACCGAATGTTATGGATTTGGGTCTTCCGGCTAAACCGAAAGATGAAAAACAAAAACCACCTCCAACAGAAATTAAACTTTCTAACTCAATTTCTATCTTATTAGGAAAAAATAATAGAGTATTTTGGCACCAGCAGGATGCAACTTCCTTGAATGACCAGACTCTTATGGAAACTACTCTTGATAGAGAAGGAATTAGAAAAGTAATTCAGCAGGCAAAATCTAGAGCTGCAGATCAAACGAAATTTACCGTGATCATTAAGCCAACTGACGATGCTATATATAAGAACTTTGTTGATATTCTTGACGAAATGGCAATTACCAAAAGTGAGCAGTACGGTGTTACTGATATCAAACCTTGGGAAAAAGCTATTTACGAGAAAAAAGTAGGAGGTGCTGCTGCACCAGCTGCTGCTACAAAGTAATTTAACCATAAAATTGTTATATCTAATCTATGGCAGATGAAAATGTATACGGTCAGAATCTTACTCTAGACGAAATCGTATTTGAAAATAGAAACAAGGAATATGGTGCCTACGATATTAGACATCAGTATCCGAGACTTTTAACAAAGTCTTTTATCATCGGAACAGCATTATTCCTTTTGGCAGCTTTGTCTCCGTTCATCTATCTTACGATTAAAAATCTTACAGCTCCGCCTAAGCAAGAAGTAAAGGCAGATCTAGTAGATATTATCGAAGAAGAACCGATTATCGAGCAGCCTAAGGAAGAAGAACCACCGCCACCACCTCCTCCAAAAGAAGAAGAGAAAATTGAGGTGATTCAGAACGTAGTTCCTGAGCCTGTAAAAGCTCCGAAAATTGAAACTCCACCACCACCGATTTCTAAGCAGTTGGAAACTACAACTGGTTTGAATAATCAGGAGGGGGTAAAGGCTCCGGCTTATACGCCGCCACCGCCACCACCATCTACAGGTACTAAAGCTAGTACAGCAGAGGTGAAAACAAATAATCCTAACGAGATCTACAAAGATGTTGACCAGTCTGCAGAATATCCTGGAGGTATGGGAGCATTAAGAAAGTTCTTGGGAGATAATTTTGATACTTCTTTAATGGAAGGAGGCGAAGGAACGCTTAAAGCTAAGCTGAAGTTCGTTGTAGAAAAAGACGGAACTGTTTCTGCAGTTACTATTGAAGAGAAATCTCCAAATGGCGACTTTAACAGTGAAGCTGTACGTGTAGTTAAGAAACTTAAAAAATGGACTCCTGCGAAGAGAAACGGGGAGAGCGTTAGATCTTACTATAGTGTACCATTTACTATGAACTTTGAATAAGACTTATTTGTTCAAAATATAAATAAAAAGAGAAGCATATGCTTCTCTTTTTATTTTTTTTGGTATTTTTGTTACATGATGTTCAATTGGTTATCCCTGATTACGGGATTGTTTTATATCGTTTTAGGAATTGTAGTGATTGTCTATAAATTCTTCTTTACTATTTTGGAACCTGCTGTTGCCTATGCACTAGGTGTAGTACTGGTTATTTATGGTATTTTCAGAATTTACAGGGCGATCTCAAGAATTAAAAAATCGAGAAATGAAGAATAGTTTTAAGCTTGCAGTAATTTTTGTTTTGAGCATAATGCTTGCAAGCTGCAAAAAGGAGAAAAATGCTCCTTCCTATCACAAGGGTGATCTTACAATTTTTACTGACGAGTCCTTTCAAAGCGTCACAGAAGCATTAGCTGACGGCTATATGATCAACTACCCTGACACCCACATCAAAGTAGAAATAAAGAAAGAAGACTTAGGACTTCTTGATCTTCTGAAAGGAAGTGCGAAAGCCGTGGTAATGTCCAGAAATCTTACTCCTGAAGAAATAAAAACATATGAAGAAAGAACTGATCTGAAGTTTCTTCCCTCTAAATTTGCTGCAGATGCAGTAGTTTTTGTAGTTCCTAAAGACTCTCCGAAAGAAAGTATTTCCATGGAGGAAATCAATGCTGGACTGATGTCTGATAAAAAAGAATTTATCTTTGATGGAACCAACTCAAGTAATCTGAATTTTGTCGCTGAAAAATTAAAAAAACAGCCAAAAGACCTCCAGTTTTCAATTATCCCGGGAAATCAGAAGATCATAGAGGAATTAGGAAAGTATCCCAATAAAATAGGGGTTGTAGGGCTTAATACTTTTAGCCGTCCTTATGATAAAACTTCTGAAAAACTGAGAGAAATGGTTAAAATCCTCCCTGTTGTAGAAAAGGGAAAACTCTATAATGCAGATTTTAAAGGGCTAAGTACAATGGAATATCCCTTTACAAGAGTTCTTTATTTCTTGATTAATGAAGGTAATTTTAATATTGCCAATGGATTTATAAGATTTTCATGTACTCATTTAGGTCAAAAAATTGTTCAGAAAGAAGGTCTGCAGCCTTATAATATTTATAAGAGAGAAGTTCAGATGCGTTAAAAAATATTAAATTCACAATTTAGCCTTGTTAAAAATATTGATTTGGTCTGAAAATTGTGTAGAATATAACTCAATTATTAGAAAATATAAAATGAAAGATATAATGAATATGAATGTAAAGAAGATTGCTTTTGGAGCAGCCGTGGTATTTTTTACCGGTTTTGCCTCTGCACAAACATTGCAGGATGGTATCAACAGTATAGACAGTGATAAATTTGCTCAGGCAAAAACGAATTTCACTGAAATGATCGCTAAAGAGCCTACAGCTGAAAACTACTTCTATTTGGGAAATACTTTCTTAAGACAGGGAGAACCAGATTATGCTAAAGCAACTGAAAGCTTCAACAAAGGATTAGCTGCTGATGCAAAAAGCTATCTTAACAAAATCGGTTTAGCTGCTGTTAAATTAGGTAAAGGCGATAAAAACGCTGTTGCTGAAATTCAGAAAGTAGTGACTGATTCTAGAGAAAAGGATGCTGAAGTTCTGTTCAGAGCTGCAGAAGCTTTAACTTTATTTGAAAAGAACAGTTCACCTGATCTTGCTATCCAGTTCTTGACTAAAGCGATTGAAAAAGCTGAGAAAAAAGGTGTTCCTGCACATTATTATTATACATTAGGAGATGCTTACAGATTAAAAAGAATGCCAGGAGAGGCTATGTCTGCTTATGATAAAGCATTACCTACTGCTAAAAATAAAGCTTCCGTTTATACAAGAATGGCAACTTTATGGATGGCTGCACAAGTTTGGAAAAATGCAAAAGAAAGTATTGATAAAGCAATTGCTGTAGATCCTACTTACGCTCCTGCATACAAAGCATTGGCTGGTTATGACATCAGATATCAGCAGAATGCAAAGGCTACACAAGACCTTATCAACTATACAAAATACGCTGACGAAGATCCGTATACTCAGTTAGAAATTGCAAAATTATATTTCACAAACGAAGACTATGCAAATTCTAAAACAGTTTTGGATAAAATTTTTGACAAAATCGAAGATCCTATTAAGTTTAAATTAAGAGCTTATCAGGCATACGCAGATAAAAACTATGCAGATGCTAAGCAGAACATGGATACTTTCGCTTCTCAAGCTGAGAAAACTAGAATACAGCCTGCTGACCAAGGTTTACAAGGGCTTATTGCTGCAGGTTTAGCAAAAGATGAAAAAGATGCTGCTAAAAAATCAGCTTTAATGACGGAATCTCAGCAGAAAGTTGCTATCGCAAAAGCTGCTAAAGATGAAACAATGAAGTGGGATCTTGAACTAGCTAACATCGCTGGAGGTGGAGGTGCTTCTCAGGCAGATGTTGATAAAGGGCCTACTAACCCTGCCATTGAAGCATTGAAAAAGCAGGTTGCAGCTAATGCTCAGGATTCTGATGCATTATTCAAGTTGGCAACAGCCTATCAAGATGTTAAAAACTGGAATGGGGCTATCCTTACATGGCAAAAAATGTCAGCTCTTCTTCCTGATTGGGCTCCTGCTTATTACAGCCAGGGATATTCTTACCAACAGGCTGGAAACAATGATGCAGCAAAAATAGCTTACGAAAAATTCATCAGTACAGTAAAACCTGCTGATCAGGAAGCAAACAAGCAGACTCTTGCTTATGCTTACTTTGCAGTAGCTTATATGAGCAAAGATTCTGATGCTGCAAAAGCAAAAGATTATGTAGCTAAATCTTTACAGTTAGATCCTACTTACCAGGATGCTGTAAAATTAAATGCAGAGATCAATAAGTAATTTAAAATTTAAATTATAGATATAAAAACTTCCCATTCGTAATGTTTGGGAAGTTTTTATTTTAAACTTATCTTTGATTATATGAAAACTGATATACTTGCTTTTGGAGCACATCCTGACGATGTAGAGCTAGGATGTGGCGGAACTATTGCTAAAATGGTTTCAGAGGGTAAAAAATGTGTAGTTGTAGATCTTACCAGAGGAGAACTCGGAACAAGAGGTACAGATGAAACAAGAAAGGCCGAGGCGGCAGATGCTGCTAAAATTTTGGGACTTTCAGCAAGAGAAAATCTTGGAATGAAAGATGGCTTTCTGGTAAACTCTGAAGAATACCAAATGAGGATCGTAAAAATGATTCGCAAATACCGCCCGGAAATCGTATTAGCCAATGCTATTGATGATAGACATCCGGATCATGCAAAAGGAGCGAAATTAGTGTCGGATGCGTGCTTTTTGTCCGGACTGAGAAAAATAGAAACTGTAGAAGAAGGAGAAAATCAGGAGGTGTGGAGACCTAAGCACGTTTTTCATTATATTCAATGGAAAGATATCAAACCGGAGTTCGTTATTGACATTTCAGAATTTCTGGATACAAAAATTGCATCTTGTATGGCTTATAAAACTCAATTTTATGACCCTGCTTCTAAAGAACCAGAAACTCCGATTACAACAAAAGACTTTTATGAGAGCTTAACTTACCGTGCACAGGATTTAGGGCGATTATCGGGAGTTACTTATGCTGAGGGATTTACATCTGAGAAGTTAATTTCTTTGAAAAATTTTGATGGAATTGTTTGGTAGTTGAGGAAAATGTCCTATATTTGCACTCACAAAACGGTGATTGTAGCTCAGTTGGTTAGAGCGTCGGATTGTGGTTCCGAAGGTCGGGGGTTCGAGACCCCTCATTCACCCAAAGAAAGTACACTTTTTAAAAGTGTACTTTTTTATTTTATATCTGTTTCAATAATAACAGAGACTTCTTTTTTTACATTCTTTCTAAAAGATTTTTCCATCATACGCTTATAATTTGTAAGTCGGTGGACAAAAATGGTTCTCTTTAAGTTCTCAAAAATAAATTCAAGGACAGGCTGAAAAAATATTTTATATTTGTTAATCAGCAACTATTGAATCTGACATCTTGAAATTATAAACATTTGTATGAAAAATCTTTTTATAATTTTCACTGTTTTATTCTCATTACAGTATTATCCACAATCCTACTATAAAGATTTATTTGATAGCCAAGGATATGATACCTCAATAGGTTATTCTACTAGTGCAAATCAACTTGAATTTTCATGGGGTATCTGCTCATATGGAAGCATTGGTACTGATGTATGAGAAAACGAAAGAAAAAAAGTATGCTGAAACTTTAATAAAGTTTATAGGTAATGCGATAGATAGAAGAGACGATCTTAGAAGCCAGGAAAAAGGATTAAGTAAAATTTCTGATTATCGGAAAGTTTCTGGTGCGGCTTGGTCAACCAACCATTATAATACTATTACAGATGAAGGGGCTCCTTATTCACATTTGGTGCATAGTGCTAATTATATCCAATGGCTAAATTTGCTGCGATAATTAAACTTAACAGTTCTGCTCAGCGTTTAATTTCAAATCCGGGCGGTCGCTTGGTAATCAAATTTATAGCCGTATTGCAGATGATATTATTTAAAAAGTAAAAGAAACCCTTAACTATCATGAAGAACAATGGCATACTGAATCTAAAAATATAGGTTATTATAAAGAATGGGGCAGTGGTAATTCTCCGATAGCTCATCCAGATGTAATTTTACCTTTTAATATGCAAAGTGCTATAGGAAGAGTATTAATTCAAATGTATAGGGCAACGTCTCAGCAATCTTATCTTACACAAGTGTATCAAATAGCAAATTTTATAAAATCAAATACGTTCTATAACAGCGATCTACAATCTAATATCTGGAAATATTGGAATAAAAATGACTTACCTGAAGATGTTTCTCATGTAGGTCTGACTGTAAGTTTTCCATATGAATGCTATAAGATATTATATAATAAAAAATCTATTTATTCATATCAAGAAATACAAAGATATATTAATACTTTCATGAAAGACACTGTAAAATCTTCCTTATTTATGAATGGAGGTGTAAATGATAATGTGCAATATTGGGATCTAAAGTCTAATATGAAAGTAGGCAGTCTGACATTTGATAGCTATATCTGTAACAGATGGCTATGCTTATCAGGTTATGATAAAAAATTATTTTTATTGATTGTTGATATACAAAATAATAAGAACTACTATACAAAATTATCTACAAATGATCCTTTGACAATTGCACTTTTGGCATCTAGTGAAATCTAACTTTTTTCCTCTACTGACTATGTAAGGTATAACTTTCCTTAAAAAAGATTAGATTATTTTTCTTTGATAAGCTATTTCAGAACATAAAAAAAGCATCTTTTTCAGATGCTTGTGTTTTTTAATATTCTTTTTTAAACTTCGTCGTCAGAATCAATTGTGAATGATTTGCTTTTGAAGTCTTTATCATGTTTTTCTGAAATTACATCCTCACCCTTTTCATTAATGATGAAATCTGTGGACTCATTAAACATCTCCTGAAAACTCTTAAAATCTTCCTTGTAAAGGTAAATTTTATGCTTCTCGAATGTAGCTTCCCCATTCTCTCCGAAATTTTTCTTACTCTCAGTGATTGTAAGATAATAATCTCCTGCTTTCGTCTCACGCACATCAAAGAAATAAGTTCTTCTCCCTGCTTTTAACACCTTAGTGAAAATCTCATTTTCATGGCGTTCCTTGTATTCACTCATTGTTAGATATTTTTTAATCTTGTTAAGAACAAATATAAAAGAATTCTTTTAATCACAAAATTTTTTTTATGATTTATTTAACAATTGAGAACGAAACGGCTAAGCGGTTACAGAATTGGTAATTTCCGTCAGGTTGATAATTTGATCTGCTTTTTGAGCGCTAGACTCTCTGTGTGTGATGATTATGGAAGTAGCGTTACTTATCTTTTCATCGATATTTTCCAGAATATTCTGCTCAGTTTCGGTGTCTAAAGCAGACAAGGAATCATCAAAAATGATGATATTCGGGTCTTTAATTAAGGCTCTTGCAATACAAATTCTTTGCTTTTGTCCCCCCGAAAGCATTACTCCGCGTTCACCAACAAGTGTTTTATATTGCTCTTTAAACTCTACAATATTTTTGTGAACATCTGCAATATTTGAATATTCTACCACTTTCTCATGAGAAGGGTGATCAATGGCAAAACCTATATTATTTTCTATAGAATCAGAGAATAAATAGCTCTCCTGAGGAATATATCCAATGAAGTTCCTGTAGTTAATCAGATTATGATCTTTCAGGTTTTTACCATCTATCAAAATCTCTCCTTCGCTGGGATCTATCAATCGGCATAAGAGCAGGGCTATTGTTGATTTTCCGCTTCCTGTTTTACCCATAATGGCTAAAGATTCTCCGGCTTTAACTTTAAAGTTCAGATTATCCAGTGCCTTAATTCCTGTATTAGGATATACATAAGAAACATTCCTGAATTCTATATCTCCTTTGATAGGATAGTTTTCAAAATTAGTATTAATGATTTCCGATCTCTTATCCATGAATTCATTGATTCTTTGCATAGACGCTTCAGCTCTCTGGTTCACAGAAGTTACCCATCCAACCATAGAGAATGGGAAAATCAGCGTGTTGATATACATAAAGAAATCTGCAATTTTTCCGATGCTTAATTCTCCGGCAATATATTTAGCACCGCCAATCCAGATGATCGCTACGTTTAATAATCCGATTACAAAAAGAATAATGGTGAAGAAATACGCTTCTGTTTTGGCAAGATCCAAAGCTTTATTCTGATAATCGGTCACTTTGATTCCGTAGTTTTTTTCAATGTATTTCTCTCGGGCGAAGAATTTTACTACACGGATTCCTGAGAAACTGTCCTGAACAAAAGTTGAAATTGCAGACTGGCTCTTCTGCATGATCTTCGACTTTTTGTTAATGATAGAACTTACCTTATAAATAGCAAAAGATAAAATCGGAAGCGGAAGTAAAGTCCACATGGTCATGGAAGCATCCGTTTTTACCATATAAATAGCTGTGATCAGTACAAGGACGATCAGGTTGGCTACATACATCACTCCGGGACCAAGATACATTCTTACAGCAACCACATCTTCACTCAATCTGTTCATTAAGTCTCCGATGGTAGTCTGTTTATAATCCGTTAAGGATAAATCCTGATAATGTCTGTAAATTTTATTTTTAAGCTCATATTCTATCCTCCTGGAAGCCACAATGATGGTCTGTCTCATCATGAAGGTGAAAAATCCGGTCAAAAGGGAACACCCAACAATAATTCCTACATAGATCAAAACCTGATGGTTGAAGCCAAGGTTTCCATTTTTTGTAAGCTCATCCACAGACTTTCCTACAAACTGAACCTTATATATATTAAAAAAATTACTGGCAATGATAAATAGTACCCCCCAAAACAGCAGTATTTTGTGTTTCCAAAAATAGGGGTTTAAGGTTTTTAGCGCTTTCATATAGTTTGACAAAATTACAAAAATGTCATCACACTACGAATTTCATCAATTTTAAATTTTGTATCTTTGCACCCATAAAAAAGCTCTTTGAATGTTAGGAAGACGACAAATCCGTGAAAAAGTAGTACAGACAGTGTATTCATACTACCAAAATCCTGTAAAATTTGATGTTTTAGAGAAAAACATGTTTGCCGGGATAGAGAAAATCTATTATCTATACATCTATCAGCTCAATTTTTTGGTGGGTCTGAAAGATTTGGCAGAAAATCAGATCGAAATTGGTAAGAATAAATATCTTAAAACTGATGCTGATATTAATCCTAACCAAAAATTCATCAACAACCAAGTATTGCTTAAACTGGAAGAAAATCCTGAAAGATTATTCTTTACAGGCCAGCATAAGCAGTTGAAATGGGATATGCATGATGACCTATTGGTAAAAACTTTCCAAAGAATTACTGCAGGAAAGCGTTACCAGGATTTCATGAAAGAAGATGGATACTCTTTTGAAGAAGATCAGAAGTTTATCGGAAAATTATTTTTAAGATATATTGCTGAAAATGAAGATTTTCATGATTATCTGGGAGATAAAGAACTTTCATGGTATGATGATATTCACATTGCCAACTCCATGGTACAAAAAACAATCGGTTTCCTGAGAGAAGATGAAGAAAGCAGAACTTTAATTAAAATGATTAAAGATGAAGAAGATAAGACTTTCGCTGCAAAATTGTTGAGAGATACTCTGAACAACTGGGAAAACAATGAAAAGAAACTGGGAGAAAGACTTGAAAACTGGGATCTGGAAAGAGTTTCTTTAATGGATAAAGTAATTTTGTCTACAGCGATTGCAGAACTTGATAATTTTGCTTTCACACCTTCAAGAGTTATCATTAATGAATATATTGAAATTGCAAAAGTATTTGCTACTGACCGTTCCAATATCTTCATCAATGGTATTTTAGATAAATATTGTAAAGATCAAAATAGAATATAAAATGAAAAAGACGTTATCAATTATCGCCTTGTCTATTATAGGCTTTGGGTTAGTTTCATGTAAAAAAGAAAACAAAGAAACTCAAAGTACTGAAACTGCAACTACTGATTCTACGGCTGTTGCGGCTCCGGTAACCACTGATTCTGCAGCAGCACCTGTAACTGGTGAAGCAGCGGCTCCGGTTTCTAACGAACCATCTACTTCTGTTGCTTTATCTGAAAACAACTTCGATTTTGGGAAAATCAAAAAAGGAGATAAAGTGGAACACGTATATGAAGTTACCAATACCGGAAAAAATCCTTTAATCATTTCTGAAGTTAAGCCAGGTTGTGGATGTACTGCTCCTGATTTTACAAAAGAGCCGATTATGCCAGGTAAAAAAGGAAAGGTTACATTACACTTTGATTCTTCAAGCTTTGACGGAAACGTTCAGAAATATGCAGATGTTTTTGCAAACGTAGAGAAAGCTCCAATCAGATTAACATTCACAGCAAACATTCAACCATAATATTTAAAATATGTTGACACTATTTTTACAGGCAGCAGGTGGATCTTCACCTATGATGCTGATCATGATGGGAGTGATGTTTGTAGGATTTTATTTCCTGATGATCAGACCTCAGATGAGAAAGCAGAAGCAAGAGAAAAACTTTCAGGAAAACCTTAAAGTAGGAACAAGAGTAGTTCTTACCTCTGGTCTTCACGGAAGAATTGCTCAGGTTCAGGATGATGGTTTTGTTATTGAAACATTATCCGGAAAACTGAAATTTGAAAAAGCGGCAGTTTCCAGAGAAATGACAGAATCTCGTTTTGGAGATAAAGCAAAATCTGCAGATAAAGCGGATGACAAAAAAGAAACAGCAACTGAAGAGAAAAAATAATTCAGTCTGAAAATATTTTAGCTGCGGCGGGTGAACGAAGTTCACCCGCCGCAATTTTTTTATACAACTTACTGAACAGAACAAAATATAATAAAGATGATTAAGCAGTTTTTGTGTTCATTTGGGATTAGTGTTTAATAAAATTATCTTTGTCCTATGAATCAAAGCACAAACAAAACGGTTCTTATTCTGGGAGCTAATTCAGATGTAGCAAAACAATGTATAAAGCAATATGTTGAAAAAGGATTTACAGTGATTGCTGCTTCCAGAAATACAACATCTTTGGATGATTTTATTTATTCAAATAATCTGGACTCTTCAAAAGTTTCTGTTTTGTTTTTTGATGCCGCAGATTTTGATTCACATCAGGAATTTTATTCTAAACTTCCCATAAAACCTCATATTGTAGTATATGCTGCAGGTTTTTTAGTTGACAATCAAAAGGCATTGGCTGATTTCAAAGGTGCCAGGCAAATGATGGAAGTCAATTATATGGGTGGAGTCTCTATCCTGAGTATTATTGCAATGGATAAAGACAACAAAAACCTTGAAAGGATCATTGGCCTTTCTTCATTGTCTGGAGTAAGGGGAAGAAAAAGTAATTTTGTCTACGGAAGTACCAAGGCTGCGTTTACTCAGTTTCTGGCCGGATTGAGGCAGGAATTGGCTTCCCGAAAAATCATTGTAAATGCTTTGGTCATTGGCTATATCAGAACAAAGATCAATGAAGGATTAGCATTGAATGAATCCTTGATCATGGAACCGGATTATGTGGCAAAATATATTGTCAATGCAGGAAATTCTTTTACCATTGTTCCGAATTTTAAATGGAAAATTATTTATTATATTCTGAAATTGCTTCCGGAAGGGCTTGCTGCGAAACTGCCTTAATCCTTTAGATGAGAATGTTTTTGAACAAAATCCTTGAAAGTATTATAGCCAGACCCTTCAAAACCAGATGCTGTAAAGATGAGATTGATTTTGTTGAAGAAGATTCAAAATAAGATATTGATCAACGATGGTATAACTTGTCTTATTCCAGTTGGAACCATATTGATTGGTTTTTAATCAAAATAAAATAATTAATCAATAAGAAGGTTATAAAAGATTAATTTCCCTTAATAATTGGACTTCGGTATCGTTTTTGTAATTCTATGACCGAAAAATTATTTCTTCCTGCAAGATTCAATTTCTGAATGATTATTGAGTAAGCTGAAACAATCTGTTCTGCTGTCAATCTATTTTAATCTATAATACCATTTACTTTCACTTTTGAAGTGTAAGGTAAATTTCTTTTTTAGACAGATGTATTCAATTTCATTTTTAAATCCTGCAGAACTTAATATCTCATTGATAATAATAAACATATAGTATAAAATGGACGATTTAGAATTGAACAAGATTCAACAGCACTGGGACACGTTAATTTCTTCAGCAATTTCATGGGCACCAAGAGTTTTTACTGCAGTTATTTCTGCATTATTAATTTATCTGATTGGATCATGGATGATCAGAATGATTAAAAAGCTGGTTGAAAAAGCTTTTATAAAACGTAATATGGAAGCTTCTCTGCGACATTTTCTGTTGAATATTATCAATTGGGGGCTTAATATTCTGTTGTTTATTGTTGTTGTAACTCAATTGGGAGTGCAGACCTCTGCATTTGTGGCTATGATTGGTGCAGCAGGTTTAGCGGTAGGTTTGGCTTTACAGGGATCCCTGACGAATTTTGCGGGAGGAATCTTAATTTTATTATTAAAACCTTTTAAAATTGGCGACTTTATTTCTACCAATTCAGGAGTTTCAGGGACGGTACAGGCAATAGATATTTTCCATACAAAACTGGTTACACCACAAAACCAGTTGATCGTTATTCCTAATGGTGTGGTTTCAAATAACAGTATTACCAATTTTACCCAGCTGGGAACAAGAAGAACATCATTGGATATCGGAGTTGCATATGATGCAGATCTTAAGCAGACCAAAGAGCTTTTAATGAATGTCATTAGAAATAATCAATATGCTCTTGCAACACCTGTTCCACAGGTAGTGGTTACCGAGCTTGGAGAAAGCGCTGTCAATTTATCGGTTAGAGTAAGTGCTTCTATAGAAAATTACTGGGCTATGAACGAAGAACTCATCATCGGTTGTAAAGAAGCTCTCGATAAAGCGGGAATCGGAATTCCTTTTCCACAACGGGATATTCATGTTTATAATCAATAATTAGATTTAATTTTTTTAAGAAACTCCTCCATTTACAATAATGTAGGAGTTTTTTTAATCAATATTTTGTAGCAACTCCAGAGCCTTCATCATATCAATTCCCTTACCCAGAACCGGTTTGAACAAATCTCCTTTTTCTTTGATTCTGTCCAGAGCATTATTAATATTAAAATCTATAGGTTTCAACCCGGGTTTCAATTCTTCCCAATTCAACGGCATTGAAACTGAAGCTCCCTGTTTAGGTCTTAAGCTGTAAGCACTTGCAAGGGTTTGTCCTGTTCTGTTTTGAAGATAATCGAGATAGATTTTTTTATGATCTCTTTTTTGAAGGCTTCGTTCTAAAGTAGTGATCTCAGGAAGTCTGTCATTGACCTGTTTCATAAGAATATGGGCAAAATCTTTTACCTGGTCAAAATCATAATGAGCTCCCATGGGAATATAAATATGAATTCCTGTACTTCCGGAAGTTTTGCAGTATCCTTTTACTTTAATCGTTTTTAAAACCTCATTCACCTGAAGTGCTGTTTCAATTACCTCATCAAATGTATTTTTGGAAGATGGATCAAGATCTAAAACCAGATAATCAGGATGCTCCAGATCGGGTAAAGAACTATTCCATGGGTTGAGGTCTATACAGCCTAAATTATTCAGGTAGGCTAGAGTTGCTTTGTCATTGCAATACATATAGTCGATGTATTTATCATTGGATTCAGAATAAACCTGTGTAGTTTTTATCCAGTCCGGGATATGATCTCCGGCATCTTTCTGATAAAACCCCTGCTCTTCAATTCCATTCGGAAAGCGGTTGAGAGAAAGCGGACGGTTTTTTAAATGAGGCAGAATATAAGTAGCTACAGATTGATAATACTCAATGACATCTCCTTTAGTAATGCCATCTTTTGGGAAATAGGTTTTATCCTGATTGGTCAGTTTTATGATATGTTTGTCCAAAGTGATCTCTTTTTCTTTCTCAGAAACTTCAGTTTTTTTTGATGATGCTTTCGTTTTCATTTCTTTAGATTTTTTGGTGAAGGGTGAATCTTTGATATCTTTAAAATCTTTGTCTTCTCTTATCCCTATAAAAACAGGATGTCTGAAGATTCCGTCCCTTGTAATTTCAGAATATTTTATTTCACAGATCAGCTCAGGCTTTGTCCATGTTACCGGCATATTGGTCTTTGGAATAATTTCGAATGGAGATGATTTTACAACCAGCTTCTGAAGTTTCTGGTAAAGCTCTTTTAAAGAAGTATTATTGAAACCTGTTCCCGTATGTCCACAGTAAGTAAGCTTTCCATTCAAATATTTTCCTAAAATTAAGGCACCGAAACTTTTTCGTGAACCTCTGGGTTCTGTGAAACCACAAATAATAACCTCTTCTGTATTGGAAAATTTGATTTTCAGCCAGTCACTGGTTCTGTGATTTTCAATGTATGGGCTTTCTGCCCGTTTTGCAATCATACCTTCCAATTGCATTTTTTTCATCTGTGCAAAAAACTCAATACCCTTTTCCTGAATATGATCACAATATTTAATACGATCAGTTTCTGTCAGAGCCTCTTTTAAAAGTTCCTTTCGCTGAATAAGGGGAAGGTCTTCGGTAGAATGACCATTTAGCCATAGAAGGTCAAAAACATGGTACACAAGCGCAGCATCCGGATGATCTCCAATCTGCTGTAAAAACTGGAAATTAGGTTCCCCTTGTTCATCATACGCTACAACTTCACCATCCAGAATCATATGATGTTTCTGTTTTTCGAATTCCAGTGCAATTTTTTCGAATTTTGATAAAAAGGAAATTCCATTCCGGGAATAGAAGAGAGGAGTGTCATGGCTTAAGTCGGCAATGGCTCTATAGCCGTCCCATTTTATTTCAAAAATCCAGCCTTTATCATTGAAGGCTTCTTCGGAAAGCTTAGCCAACATGGGCTTTATGAAGGACTTTAATTTTTTTTCGTTCGTTAAAGAATTAAAATTTCTGAACGGTTTTTCAAAGGTTACGACTTCTTTTTTTCTTTTATTTTTAAGCTTTTTTTTTCCTCTAAAAATTGGGTAACCAAAGATTTTGGTGAGGTGTTTTCTTCAGCGTCATAAGGGCTTTCTGCAAATTCATCCTTATGTTTGATGAGCAGCCATGCATTGTCGTCTGTGTTTTTCATTTTAACCAAAGCAAATTCACCTTTCAGTTTCTTACCGTGTAAAATGAATTTTAAAGAACCGGCATGCAATTCTTTCAGCAGCTCTTTTTCATCAGAAAGTTTGGTATTTTCTTCCAAAGGTTCATAAGTTCCACTGTCCCATACTTCCACTTGCCCGGCACCATAATTTCCTTCAGGGATATTTCCTTCAAAATCCTTATAATCGTAGGGATGATCTTCCACCATCATGGCCAGACGTTTATCTTTTGGATCTAAAGAAGGACCTTTCGGAACGGCCCAGCTTTTCAGTACACCTTCCATTTCAAGCCGGAAATCATAATGAAGCCTGGATGCGGCGTGTCTCTGAATCACAAAAATCAATTTATCTTTGCTTTTTTTTGTTTTTCCTTTAGGTTCGCTGGTTTCATCGAACTTTCGTTTTTCATTATAATCTTTGAGAGCCATTACGATGCAGATTTGGATTTAGAGGTATTCAGACTGGCTTTTAACTGTGCCATAAGGTCAATCACTTTACCTTCTTTTGCAGGCTGTGCTTTTTTAGCTTTTGTATTTTTGCCTTTTGCTTTCTGCTTGATGATTTTCATCAATTCATCAGAATAGGTGTCTTTGTACATCGCAGGATCAAATTCCTGGGAAAGCTGCTCAATAAGGTTAACCGCCATTTTAAGTTCTGCCGGTTTCGGAGCTTTTTGCGCGGGAATTTTTAAATCTTTATAATCCCTTATTTCCTGATCAAACCTTAAACGATTGAGAACGAGGATGTCATCTTTGTACGAACGGATCATTCCAATGGCTTCAGCTTCACGGAGCACAAATGTTCCGATTCCTACCATAGCTGTTTTTTCAAGAGCTTTCAGTAAAAGTCTGTAGGCATTTTCTCCATTTTTCTGAGGCTCCAGATAATAAGGGTTTTCAAAATATACACTGTCTACTTCCACTTCCTTTACAAACTGGTCAATAGAGAGTATTTTTGACTTTTCGGGGCTTGCCGCTTCGTAATCTTCCTCATCGAGAACGATATATTTGTCGTCCATGAGATAACCTTTGACGATATTTTCCCATTTAACTTCTTTTCCTGTATTTTCATTTACTCTTTTGAAACGGATATTAGAAAAATCAGATTTGTCGAGCATATCGAGATCCAATTTTGTGGTTTCCGTTGCCGAATAAATTTTAACAGGAATATTGACTAAACCGAAGCCAATGGCACCATTCCAAATTGCTTTCATTGTCTTACGTTTTTAAAAATCAAGCAATTAACATGCCGTTGGAGGCCTGTGTGGTACCTTTAACCGGCTTTTTGTCAAATGACAATTGTTTTTAGCCCCGACTTTTATACCTTTATATTTCCGTAATCTGTGGTTACAAAAAATATGGAAGAACTTTTTAATTATATCAAAAAATTCGGGACACTGAATCCTCAGGATGAACTTTTGATTGCTGAAGGAATTCAGGAAATCACTGTAAAGAAAGGGCATCCTTTCATAGAAGCAGGAAAGGCGAGTCAAAGAATTGCTTTTGTAAAAGAAGGGGTCTTCCGGTCTTTGTATTATAATAAACAGGGGGATGATTTTACGCGCTATTTTATTTACGAAGGAAGGTTTATCGGAGATTTTCAGGGCTTTACCGATCAGCTTCCCGCTCACGAAGATATTGAAGCTATTACTGATGCTGTATTGCTGGTGATAGATCTTAAGCATTTTAAAATACTGGAAGAGAAAATAATAGTCTGGCCAGTTTTATTTGCCAGAATCCATGCTTTTGTTGTGGAGAATAAACTGAAGGTAGCGAGTATCATGCTGAATCAGGATGCGAAATCACGCTATATTCACTTTTTAAATCATTATCCGGGCCTTGCCAACAGGGTTCCGCAATCTATGCTGGCATCTTATCTTGGGGTGACTCCCTCTTCATTAAGCCGGATCAGAAGGAATATAGTTTAGAATATCATTGATGATAGTTTGGGTCATTAATACTTTTTACATTTTACAACTGAATTCCCTTTTTGTCAAATGACAATGGTCTTTCTTGTTGACTGTCATAGCTTTGCCTCATAAAATTAAAGTACGAATATGGATATTGTATTAGGATTGCAATGGGGAGATGAAGGTAAAGGAAAGTTTATTGATCTTATCAGTGAAAATTATGACATTACAGCGCGTTTTAATGGCGGATCTAATGCTGGACACAGCATTGAAAGAAACGGGCGTAGAATAACTCTTAAAATGATTCCTTCAGGGATTTTCATGAAAGGAGTACAGAATGTAATTGGTACAGGAACTGTTCTGGATCCTGTAAGTTTTAAAAAAGAAATTGCAAATCTTCAGATATTTGATCCCACAGTTCAGCCTGAAGGCAATGTGATTATTTCTCTTAAAGCTCACTTTGTACTGCCTACTCACAAGCTTCTCGATGTTTTTATGGAAGAAAGTCCGGATTATACAACGATAGGAACAACCAAAAACGGGATTGCACAGGCGTATTCAAATAAAATTTTAAGACAGAATGTAAGAGTTGGAGATATGTTTGCTCCTGACTTTAGAAGCAGGGTGCTGCATATTTTAGAAAGAGATTATAAAATGCTGACAGAAGGAGGTATGGTACTGCCTTCTTTGAAGGAAATAAGCAATGAGTTTTTTGAAGCCGTAGAATTTCTGAAGAGATTCAAATGTACTGAGACAGAAATATATTTAAACAATGCTCTGACAGAAGGAAAAACAATATTAGCTGAAGGATCTCAGGCTGCCATGCTGGATATTGACCATGGAACGTATCCTCATGTCACTTCTTCTTCCACAACAGCTTCAGGAGCAAGCAGTGGACTGGGGGTTTCACCGAAAAAAATAGGTGATATATTTGGGATTGCAAAAGCATATTGCACAAGAGTAGGGAACGGAGTATTTCCAACAGAGTTATTTGATGAATTAGGTGAAGAGATCCGAATAAAAGGAAATGAATTTGGTTCCAATACAGGACGCCCGAGAAGAACAGGCTGGCTGGATTTACCTGCTTTAAAATATGCGGTAATGATCAACGGCGTAACCCAGCTGGTTCTGACGAAAGCAGATGTGTTAAGCGGATTACCATCAGTAGCAGTGTGCACTCATTATGAACTGGAAGATGGAAAAACAGTAGATGTAACAGGTTTACTTCCTGAAAATGGAAAACCCGTACTGAAATGGATGAAGGGATGGAATGCTGATTTCTCCACGATGAAAAGTCCTTCAGAATTGCCACAAGAATTAATTGAGTTTTTATCATTTTTGGAGGCTGAATTGGGAATTCCGGTGGCTTATCTTTCAACAGGTCCGGGAAGACATGAAATGTTAAGATTAACAAGTAAATAATTATTGAGCAGAAATTATATACTGATCCGATAAACAAAAGAGGTTAGGAAATACATTTCCTAACCTCTTTAGATTTGTATGAAAAAAGTTTAGTTAACTTTTGTAAGTATAAAACGCTGCTTTGTAGAAGGCTGAACCGTTTGATCTGTAGTGCCAATTACAATAGGGGTAAGATTAGTTGTTAGGCCATCCTTTACTTCTAATCTCAGTGCTGGTGCATTCTTAGGAGCGAATCCAAAGCCATTATTTCCCAGATTGAATAATAACCATTTCTGAGAATCTGTATTAGCATTGGTTCTTAATTCAACAGCCGTTCCATTCACTGTTCCGTTACCTTTTACGGTTAACACCTTTGCAGGATCCAATATAGATTTGATGATGTAATAACCATGATCTGACTTGCTGAAAGTAAATCTCTGGTTATTCTCGGTAGAGGCTGAATACAGAATTATGCTGGTGCCGTCTGCAGTAGAGCTCCCGGAAATATCCAAATTTTTATCGCTAGCTAAAGCTGTTCTCATTGTATAAGTTCCGTTGATGGCAGAAGTAGTATTAACAGGTCCATACAAGTGATTTATTCCAGCATAATCACCGGCAGACAATCCTGTTCTTTGCTTTGTAAAAGTGGATCCGTCCAGCTTAGTCATTACAGGCTGGCTTGGGTCTATAGCAAAGTCTGTAGACTGGTACATCATGACTGAACCGAAATCAAATGCACCATGTCCTGCATAATCATTGTAAAGGTTGAAGTTATGGCGGCTTCCTTCTACTGCTTTGTTAACATCTACAATAATATACTGATCTCTGTCTGGACGGCACTGTTCATGCATGATTCCCATAGAATGCATTATTTCATGTGCGATAATTGCGGGATAAGTAATATTATAAATTTTAATACCGTTAACTCTGTTTTTTTGCCATCCAAGTGGTGAACTGTTGCTTGTTGTATAAGTAAAGGTGATGTATTCTGTTTGATTCGTGCGTTCAACAAACTGCACACTGGTTTGAGAAGAAATCATATCAAACGCTTTGTTGATATTGGTAAGTAATGTATTGTAATTCTGAGTGCTCAGACTTCCCTGACTGGGTAATGTATAATAGACCGTTGCATTCGGCCATGTCTTAATAAAGGAGCTTACAATGGTGCTTTTCTCAACGGTTGAAATTTCAGAATTGGCCTGCATTTTTAATTTGTCAAACTGCTCAGAGCTGATAGTAATATCATCTGCATAAAAATATTCACCATTTACTTCATTGACATACGTGTAATTTCCGTTAATCAGTAATTTGTGAATCTTTGTATTGTCCAGCTTCGTTGTTGTAAGATCTATTGAGTCTGCTTGTGCATTTTCAATATCAGACCTACATGAATTCAGTGCCAGAACAAGGCATGCTGATAAGAGTAATAGTTTGTTTTTCATATTATTTAATATTGGTTGGTTGATCAGGTTTGTAAAATATGAACAGCTATATTATTACCGCACGCAAAAGATTGTAACAATAAATCAAATCCCAGGTTTGATTAAGTCTTCATTATAATTCAGCCGTGTATTGTAAATATATTCATAAAAGTTATTATTTGTATATAACATAATATAATGATTGTTTTGTTATTGTTTTGTTTAAAATATGCAATTGTTTCATGTAATAAAATATTTTGATTTAATTTTTACTATTAAATTTTAAATTAAGTTATTTCACAGATATTTGATATAGTAGCTAAAACTGTATATTATACTAACATAAAGTTCATTCTATTGACAAATTAATATAGTATGATAGAATTTGAATTGCTATGACTGCAAAAATGTGACCTCATGAATATTATCAATATAAGGCGTTGTACATTGAAGATTCCTGTAATTTAGAGTATAAAAAAGGAGTATTGGCTCCGCTTTACATTATTGATCCTTTCTAACTAGCTTTTATTTAAACATTTTTTCACAAATTCCATAATAATTGGATTCGGTTCTTTTTCTGTAGAAGTTAAAGCAGGCTGAAATAATGTTCCTACAAAAAAGGGATGGGATTTTATTTCAAATGAACGGTAATTTCCGTCTTCAGATATTGAAGTAAGAGACAGTCCGTTCTTTGTCAAAATATCAACATACTTTTCATTAATGCCATAGCTGCAATAATATTTTCCTATGATATTATCCTGATGGATGGTTTGATAGAGAAAACTATTTTTATCAATGAGTTTCAGGTTTTCCTGTTCTCCTTTTAAAGAGCAGGGAAGTTTTTTAATCAATGGATCTGCCCCATCCGGGTTTGTTTCTTCATGATCAGCATTCTGAATACCGCAAACATTTCTTGCAAATTCTATAATCATGTGCTGAAATCCGCCACAATTTCCAAAAGTAGGAATATTATTCTCCCGTGTAAATTGTATGGCTTTAAGGACATTTTCCATATCACGATATGGACTTCCGGGAGCAATCCAAAGTCCTGAATACTTTTGGGTCTCAAAAACAATTTTATTATTAAAAATGTCTGTGGGAATCCAGTCAAACTGAATATCCAGATTTAATTTTTTTTGAATGTTTCTTGTGCTTTCATTTAATGCATGAAGCGTAGAATGGACGGGGTTGAAATCTCCCAGAATGGCAATTTTTTGTATCATAATATTTGTGTATAAAAAAAGCGGGGCAAATACCCCGCTTTACATTTATGCTTTTAAATTCAATTGTAATTCTAATTCGTCGAGCTGTGTATCAGCAATAGAAGCCGGAGCATCAATCATTACATCTCGTCCTGAGTTATTTTTAGGGAATGCAATATAATCTCTGATCACTTCGTTTCCATCAAGAATCGCTACCAAACGGTCAAATCCAAATGCTAAACCTCCATGTGGCGGTGCTCCGTATTTGAAGGCATTCATCAGGAATCCAAACTGTGCTTCAGCTTCTTCTCTGGTGAATCCTAACAAATCAAACATTTTAGACTGAAGGTCTTTATCAAAAATTCTGATAGATCCACCTCCGATTTCGTTTCCGTTAAGAACCATATCATATGCGTTAGCTCTTGCTTTTTCAGGATCTGTTTCCAATAAATGAATATCTTCAGGTTTTGGAGATGTAAACGGATGGTGCATTGCGTGGTAACGGCCGGTTTCCTCATCAAATTCCAATAGAGGGAAGTCAACTACCCAAAGTGGTGCAAATACGTTTCCTTTTCTTAGTCCCAAACGGTTTCCAAGCTCCATTCTTAAAGCAGAAAGCTGAGCTCTTACTTTATTTTCGTTTCCGGAAAGAATCAACATTAAGTCTCCTTCTTTAGCTCCGAATTTTTCGATGATTTTTGCTAAATCTTCTTCGTTGTAGAATTTGTTTACTGATGAGGTTTTCACTCCATCATTCTGGAATTTAGCCCAAACCATTCCTGAAGCTCCAACCTGAGGGCGTTTTACCCAATCAACAAGCTCGTCAATCTGTTTTCTTGTATATTCTGCACATCCTTCTACATTGATTCCAACAACCAATTCTGAATCATCAAATATTTTAAAGTCTTTTCCTTTTACCAGTTCATTCAGTTCTACGAACTCCATTCCGAAACGGATATCCGGTTTGTCATTTCCGTACTTTCTCATCGCATCTGCGAAAGTCATTCTTGGGAAATCTCCGAATTCCTGGCCTGTGATATCTTTAATAAGAGTTTTAGTCATTCCTTCGAATACATTCATTACATCTTCCTGATCTACGAATGCCATCTCACAGTCGATCTGTGTAAACTCCGGCTGTCTGTCGGCTCTTAAATCCTCATCACGGAAACATTTCACAATCTGGAAGTATTTATCCATTCCGCCTACCATCAATAGCTGTTTGAAAGTTTGTGGAGACTGTGGCAATGCATAAAACTGTCCCGGGTTCATTCTGCTTGGTACAACAAAGTCTCTTGCTCCTTCCGGAGTAGACTTGATCAGAACAGGTGTTTCCACTTCAATGAAACCTTCATCAGATAAGTAATTTCTTACTTTCTGTGCCATTTTGTGACGGAAGATCAGTTTATCTTTTACCGGATTTCTTCTGATATCCAGATATCTGTATTTCATTCTTAATTCCTCGCCACCATCTGTTTCATCTTCAATAGTGAAAGGAGGCAGCTGAGATTCATTCAGAATAGTCAGTTTTTCTACAAGGATTTCAATTTCCCCTGTTGGAATATTAGGATTTTTGCTTACTCTTTCAATAACTCTTCCGGTAGCCTGAATCACAAATTCACGGCCCAGTTTTTTAGCTTCTTCCATCAGTTGTGCAGAAGAACGCTCCTGGTCAAAAACCAGCTGGGTAATTCCGTAACGATCTCGAAGATCTACCCAAATCATAAATCCTTTATCACGGATAGTCTGTACCCATCCTGATAGTGTAACTTCTTCATTCAGATTTTTCAGAGATAGCTCTCCGTTGGTGTGTGATCGAAACATAATTATTTGTTTAAAGTTCAATGTTTAAGGTTCAATTCCGAACCTTGAATTTTTCGTTGGCAAAGATAAGATTTTTGCAGGTTTTATAAATAAAAAAAACTTCCTTTCGGAAGTTTCGTATATTGTTTTCAGGTTTTTTAATTTCTATTACCGCCCTTTTCTGTCAGAATTTTCTTTATTTCTTCAGTACCCTTTGTATCATCAGCTACTTCAAGAGGTGTTTTGTTCTGACATTTTTTATTAACATTGGCCTTGTTGTCCAAAAGGAAATGTATAATATTCTTTCTATCAGACATTACACTGAATCCAAGGGGTGAATAAGCTATATTTCCAACGAGGAAGCATTTGTTGTAATCTCCCGGGGCAAACTGTTTTTTAAATGTTGCCACATCATCAGAATAGATCGCTTTCATCTTTTCCTGAGTCATCTTCTGAGCAGAAAGCATACTTCCAGATAGTAACATTCCAAATAGAAAGGTAGTAGAGATTATTTTTTTCATAAGGATACTTTTTTAAGAATATACAAATCTAAATTAAATTTTATTACCAATTGCTAAGTTTTGATAATAATTATCGTTCTATTAATCAGATTATTCTCGTATTAATTATAGAATTGAAAACTATGATTTTGAATATTATGAATTAAAAATTACTCCAAAAGCTTAATGATTTCTGGTTTCTCATATTTTCGGGCATAATCCAGAGCTGTGTAGCCTGCTGATGTTTTAATCTCTTTTTTTGCTCCATTGGCCAGGAGTTTCTTTGTAAATTCTGTATTTCCATATTTTGCGGCAAACATCAAGGGGGTCTTTCCGTCACATACTTTGTCCAAATCTGCTTTTTCATCAATCAGTTTTTGGAATATCTCTTTACTATTCATTTTAATGGCTAAGCCTAATAAAGTATAGGTGTTGTTTTCAATTTGATAACAGGTATTGATGTTATTTTTATTGATCAGAGTATTAAAATAAGCGGTATTGTCATACTTCAACATTTGTTTGTGTTCATTAGTCAGTTCTTGAGCACTTGTAAATGTTGAAAATACAACCAATGTCAAAATGATTGTTCTTAAGGTTAAACTGAGTTTCATATTATTGATTTTAAGGTTTAAATTCTAATATATCACCAGGCTGGCAATCCAGTGCTGTACAGATGGCTTCTAACGTTGAAATTTTTAAAGCTTTGGCTTTTCCGTTTTTTAAAATGGATAGATTGGCCTGTGTAATCCCTATTTTTTCAGCCAATTCCTGGGATTGCATTTTTCTTTTTGCAAGCATTACATCAATATTGATAATGATCGGCATAATTATATTGTTAAGTCATTTTCAGTTTGTAATTCATACCCCTTTTTAAAAAACTCCATAATGAAAAGGATCATTATTCCTAAGGTGAGGTGAAGTAATATAAACATCGGATCTATACTGTATACAGATTTATCCATGAAATATAAAACGGCACAATAAACCGGGACGAAAATTATATTGAGGATAGAAAATAGTCTGAGGTCTCGGATTACTTTTATATTAAAAATAATCTCTTTGCTCATTCCTTTGAAAATTCTGAACAGATAAAAAGTAAACAGACTGTAAAACCCAATGAAAAATATAATTGAAATAAAGGTATACAGGGTATAGTTTCCTCTGATTACAGAACCGGTTAATGGTATGTTGAATTCAAAGGTTAATGAGTCAGCAGCTGTTTTTGGGACTTCATTGTTGAAATCCCCGGTTTTAAAAGTATCTGAGAAATACTGTGTGTCTTGATGTATATTGAGATATACCATAATGAATCCAAAAATTAAGTAACCTAAATACAGCAGCTGAGCTATTGAGACAGCCAGCAGAATTTTATTTAAAACTGTGGAGACAGATTTTTCACCAATTAATTTCATGCAGTTATTATTTTTAATTGTTGTAAATGTATAAATATTTATCGCAATACGATAAATATTTGTTGTTAATTTTATTTTAAAGTCTTTGATTTGACTTTTTTTTCAGGAGTAATCGGCGGTCAATAGTTATTAAAAACTTTTCATATGCCAACTTTTAATTGCTTTTGAATGAATACTTTTGCTAAGTAAACTAAAAGAAATCATGACAAAATATGTTGAATTTTTGAAAAAAGCATTCAGTGGCGAAGAAACCGACTTTACGAAGGTGAATATCAGAAGTGCTGTATTGCTTTTAGCGATCCCAATGATGCTGGAAATGGCTATGGAATCTGTATTCGCGCTGGTTGACCTATATTTTGTCGGACACCTGAAAGAAAGTGGTTTTGCTATTCAAACTGTAGGACTTACCGAATCTGTACTTTCTGTGATGTATTCTATTGCGATCGGTATGAGTATGGCGGCAACAGCTTTAGTGGCAAGACGAATCGGGGAGAAAAATCCGGAGCAGGCTTCCAGAAGTGCTGCACAGGTATTACTGGTGTCATTTGCTATTACTTTCGTTTTAAGTTTACTGGGAGTGATTTATGCTGAGGAAATCCTGATTTTAATGGGCTCAAAGCCGGAAGCGGCAGCCTATGGAAAGGATTTTACCAGAATTATGATGAGCAGCAGTACAATCATTATGCTGTTATTTTTAATTAATGGTATTTTCAGAGGTGCAGGAAATGCGATGATTGCTATGAAAAGCTTGTGGATCGCGAATATTGCCAATATTATTCTGTGCCCTATACTGATAAAAGGTTTAGGACCCGTTCCCGCTTTGGGATTGACAGGGGCAGCTTTGGCAACTACAATAGGACGAAGTATCGGAGTAATTTACCAGTTGTATCATCTTTTAGTAGCGGATACCCAAATCCGCATAAAGATTCCTTATTTTAAACCGAATTATGAATTAATCAAATCCATTGTAAAGATCGCAACTCCTGGAATCTTTCAGTTTGTTATCGCTTCATGCAGCTGGATTTTCCTCGCAGAATTGGTAGCGACTACAGGGGGCGAAAATGCATCGGCAGGCTATCAGACGGCTTTAAGACTGATGATGTTCTTTATGCTTCCGGCCTGGGGACTGAGCAATGCGGCGTCTACGCTGGTAGGGCAGAATATGGGAGCAAACGAAATGCTGAGAGCAGAACAATCAGTAATGAAAACTGTAAAATATAATGTCATCTTTATGTTGATTGTAAGTCTGATATTTATTTTTATGGGCAATTTTTTAGTTGGTTTTTTCACTCAGGAAACGGCTATTAAAGATTTTGCTAAAAATGCTCTTCAGATTATGAGTACAGGATTTATTTTCTACGGAATCGGGATGGTAATGATCAATGCATTCAATGGAGCCGGCGATACCTGGACACCTACCTGGGTTAATCTTTTTGGATTCTGGCTGTTTCAGATTCCTCTGGCGTATTTTCTGTCAAAATATCTTGAAATGGGTCCAAAAGGAGTCTTTATTTCAATTCCTGCCGCAGAAACCCTGATTACAATAGTTGCGTTTATCTTATTCAAAAAAGGAAAATGGAAAACGATTAAGGTTTAATTTAAAAGGCTGGGTGCTGGAAGCTGGATGTAGGAAATGCTCAAAAGTCTAAAATCCTTAAATTGCCCTTATCAGTAAGATGAAGGTGATAAATGATTCAATAACAAAGAATAGAAGATAGTAGCCTAAAAGTAACTTCCAGCCTTCTTCCTCATACTTCCCTCCTTAATTTATAAAACTTTAACAGCTTCATTAATTGGATTTTAAGCTTACATTTTTTAAATTCGTAATACAACAAATACATAATACTATGGGAAAAGGAGACAAAAAATCAAGAAGAGGAAAAATCAATTCCGGAAGCTATGGTAAAAGAAGACCTAAAAAAGCCTCGAAATCTTTTGTTGCTTCTGAAGAAAAATCTAAAAAGTAAACAAAAATAAAAAGACCGAAGATCATCTCTCCGGTCTTTTTTATGAAAATTAAATTAATTATTTACCACCAAGAATATTACCAAGAATGCTGCCTAAACCGTCGCCGCCTTGCTGTTGGTTTCCACCACCGCCCAATACACTTCCAAGTATATCGTTCAGAGGATTTCCGGATGATTGAGCTTGTCCGCCACCTCCTAAAACACTTCCAAGAATGTCATTTAAAGGATTAGACTGCTGAGCCTGAGCCTGGTTGGAAGCATTCCCAAGAATTCCTCCCAAAAGATCTCCAAGACCACCTGCACCTACATTACTCTGTTGTTTCTGCTGCCCAATGTATCCCATTACAACAGGTGCCAGCATCGCCAGGATAGGACCTATTTTGTCAATTGAAATTCCTGTGTTTTGTGACAGTTGGTTTTCAACAGTGCTTTTTTGCCCTCCAAAGATATGATCAAGAATAGATCCGCCTTCAGCCTGTCTTGCTTCAATCTGAGAAGCGTCATCTAAGATACTTCCATTGTGGTCTTTATCTAAAGCATTATTTAAAGCCTCTGCTTCTTTAGCATCCTGAGATTTATTTCTAAGATAAGAAATAATAAGAGGTGTAGCTACTGCTAATAGGGCGATTACCTGATTTTTGCCGATTCCGAATTTGTTTTCGGCCTGTTCAGCAACCTGGTTGCCTGTGTTCCCTGTAAGTAGGTCAATTAAACTCATTTTTTGTGTTTGTTAGTATTAAGTAAATCAAAGTTATCAAAAAATATGCCTCATAAAATGACCGCCTTTCATAATTATTGTTAAAGTTTTCTGATCTGTTCTTCTGTATAGCCTTTGCCTTTTAGTACTTTAATGTATTCTACAGCACTTATTGTCATCCATTCAATAGGCTCGGGTGCTTGTTTTTTATCAATGGTGAACTCCAGAATACCTGCATTGTTATTCATCCATGGCAGAACATAATAATCCAGACCGCCTTTGTACTCCTTATATGCATGAAATTCTTTTCCTTTCTCCGTTAAAAATGCTGCTTTATAAAAGAGAAGGTATCCCACCGGAATCAACAGGCATACCCAGGAGAATTTTCTTAAACGGGCATACTTTGCGGAAGAAAGACCATATCCTACTGATAACGCAAAAATAATATTGAAGGGTAAAAAGAATACGTAATTATCGGATACCGCATAAAACGTAGAAAATCCATATACACATACTGCACCGGCAGTAAAAACAAAAAACATTTTTCGATTAGTCTTGTATAACAACAGAATACCTGCGACTCCGAAATATGTGAATACATTGAAATTATAAATAAGATATGCCAAAGATTGGAAAAAATCTTTCACATACTGAATTGTACTTTTTTTTAAAGAATCTTCTACCCATGTTCCCTGATCAGAGCTATATGGTGATTTGAAGGGGAGTCCCTGGGAAATATTCAGAATAAATAAAGAGCTAAACAATGCTGCAAAAATGAATAGTGAGGCCACTGCATATTTCTTTTCGTTTCTGAAATAAAATAAGAAGACTAATAAAGAAGGTATCAGCAGTATATTTTGAATATGAACCCATAAGCTGATCCCTAAAAACAGACTGCTTAACAGGATGTAAATTCTTTTCTTTTCAATAACACTTTTTATCATTGAAAAGAAAAAAAGGCTTACCCACAGGGAATTATAAGTATATACTTCTACTATCTCTGCATTTCTCCAAAATGAGAAACTGAAACCGAAAACAAAAGCGGCTGTAAGCGATGCCCATTCTGTTTTTGAAATACTTTTTACCGTGAGATAAATAACAGAAACTGTGGCTGCTCCTGAAGAAACAACCAAAAACCGGCTTGCTTCAATAGCATTAATACCCGCCAGATTTTTAATAAAGATAACAGTATTGATATATAAAAAGTGACTGGTTGCTGAAGCAGTTGTTTCCCATATCCCTTTTTCTGCACTCAACACAAATCCTACACAATCGGCAAAAGGAATTTTTGAAAAACTTCCGAAATAGTAGATACCAAGAAAAATAATAAACAAAAATACAGCTGATAAATATTTGTTCATATTAGTTCTTTATGATAGGAACATTAGAACAGGCTTCTCCAAACATCAGGGATTTTACAATGGGTTTTAACTGTTCAACCAGTTCTATATATGCATTTTCAGGAATATCTTTATCTGAACAGCCTTTTACCAGAACTCTTTTGCCTCTCATTTCTTCAAAATCATGCGTCTGGATAGCATTGTGCATTAAAATAACATCAAGATCCTCCCGGCTTCCGAAGACTATTTTTTTGGCAACATCAGTAAGTTTTGCGGTCAATACAAAATAAGCCCAAAGCGGGATAATCGTATCTACAGAATTGTAAATGTATATGTATGAGTCTTTGTATAGTTCAGTATCTATAGCCTCTACCTTTTCACGAAAATCTTTTTCTTTGAGGATCATTTCCTGAAAAAGAAAATCTTTAAGGTCAATACCTTTTCTTTCTCCCTTTGGAAGTAAAGTGGCAAGGTCAAAATTGATAAGGCCGCTTTCGGCAATTTTATTCCGGATTTCAAATTCTTCTGACATTTTTTATCATTATCTTTGAACAAATTTACGAATTAAGATCATATCTATTTTAATTTGTTCTCTATCCTTACTATAGAAATGAAGTATTATATTATTGCAGGAGAAGCTTCAGGTGATTTGCACGGAAGCAACTTGATGAAAGCCTTAAAACAAAAGGATCCGAATGCGGAGTTTAGGTTTTGGGGTGGTGATCTGATGAAAGCTCAGAGCGGAACACTGGTAAAACATTACCGTGACCTTGCTTTTATGGGGTTTCTGGAAGTGGTGATGAATCTCAGAACCATTCTGAATAATATCAAATTCTGTAAAGAGGATATTCGGAAGAACAGACCTGATGTTTTGATTTTGGTTGATTATCCCGGGTTCAACCTGAGGATTGCCAGATTTGCCAAAGAACTTGGTATCAAAGTCGTGTATTATATTTCTCCGCAGCTTTGGGCATGGAAAGAAGGACGGGTAGAAACTATCAAAAAATATGTGGATGAAATGATGGTGATTCTTCCTTTTGAAGAAGATTTTTACAGAAAACATGGAGTTCATTCTCACTTTGTAGGCCATCCTTTGCTGGATGCTATTTCGGATCTGCAGGAAATCAGTATTGAAAGTTTCAAATCGGAGCACGGACTGAACGAAAAAGAAATCATTGCGCTTCTGCCAGGTTCCAGAGAACAGGAAGTGGAAAAGATGCTTGAAATAATGCTTTCCGTAAGACCGCATTTTAAAAACTATCAGTTTGTAATTGCCGGAGCACCGAGTCTTCCTAAAGAGTTTTATCAGAAATATGTGGATGATAATGTTCATTTTGTATCCAACAAAACATATGATTTGTTAAGATGTTCCAAAGCAGCTCTTGTTACTTCCGGAACAGCTACCTTAGAAACAGCCTTGTTAAATATTCCTGAAGTGGTTTGTTACCGTGGAAGTAAGATTTCCTATGCTATTGCTAAAAGATTAGTGAAAAACATTAATTATATTTCTCTGGTTAATCTTATCATGGACAGAGAAGTAGTGAAAGAATTGATACAAAATGATCTGAATACCAAAAACCTGGTAGAAGAACTCAATAAAATCATAGAAGGAGACAAAAGAACACAGGTTCTGAATGATTACAGCCTTCTGAGAGAAAAATTGGGTGGAAAAGGGGCCAGTGATCATGCTGCTGAGGTGATATTGAAAGTATAGTTTTACCCAAGCTTTTGAGAATTTAATTTACTTTTTAACTATGAATTATTGTAACCGTTTTCTGTTATTATTGGTATTTATATTGTTTTTCTCGAAAAGTGCCGCACAGCAAAGCAGCTCAAGAGATAAAGTTCAGATATTTTATTATGGATGGTATGGAAATCCTGAAACGGACGCAAGTTACCAACATTGGAATCATGAGATCTTACCTCACTGGAGTAATCCGAAGTGGAACAATCTTGGCCACCACAAAGGTGGAGATGATATTGGTGCCAATTTTTATCCAGCACTTGGAAATTACAGTTCCAATGATGCAAAGATCATTGAAAAACATATGAAAATGATCAAAGAATCCGGAGTGGGAGTAGTTGTTGTCAGCTGGCTGGGAAAAGATTCATTCACGGATAAAAGTCTTATCAAATACCTCGATATTGCCGATCATTTTGATTTAAAAATTGCATTTCACATTGAGCCGTTTTATAAAAATACTTCGGAATTAAAAGAACAGCTTTCTTATCTCGTAAAAACATATTCCGGTCATCACGCCTTCTATAAAAAGGAAGGAAAACCATTGTTTTATGTTTACGACAGTTATAAAATTTCTAAAGAAGAATGGTCTGAAATGCTATCTAAAGACGGAGAAAAAACGGTTAGAAATACAGATCTGGATGCTCTTTACATTGGATTATGGGTTGAAAAAGGCGATACGAAATTTTTTGATTCATCGGGATTTGATGGTTTCTATACTTATTTTGCCAGCGAAGGATTTGTGTATGGAAGTACAATTGCTAACTGGGATTTTATGGCCAGCTATGCTAAAGACCACCATCTGATTTTTATCCCTTGTGTAGGGCCCGGTTATTCAGATACAAGAATCCGTCCGTGGAATGAAGCCAACTTCAAAAGCAGAAACAATGGGAAGTATTACGAAAATATGTTTGATGCTGCCATCAAAGTAAATCCGGACTTCATCGGAATCACATCATTCAATGAATGGCATGAAGGAACACAGATAGAACCTGCTATTCCTAAAAAAGTGGGAGATTTCAAATATGAAGATTATGGGAAAGATCCTTTATTTTATATCAAAGAAACGAAGCGTTTGGCGGATAAATTTCTGAAAAAGAAATAACACACTTTCAATCTTTGATTTCATAGCAAAAAATCAAGTGTTCTGTTGATAACTTTAATATGCTGCGAAGTGCTTATTTGGTTATTCAAGAGATAATACTTCATGGATTAATTATCTATTTTACAAGGATAATTAATTGAAATTGCAAAAGCAGCCTCTTCTTATTCTGGTTATATGTTTTATCCTTGGAATTTTTTTTCAAGAGAAAATGGTATTGACAGGTATTGCACTTTATTTGGTTATTGTGATCTGCCTGATTATTTTGGCTGCAATATGTTTTCATTCTTATTTCTTACATAAAATCAAAGCTTTTTTGCTGGGACTTCTATTCTTTGGAACAGGGATTATTCTTCATTTTCATAATACTTTTTCAGCGGATGTTTCTTCATTTGTAAAGAAAAAAGAAACAGTTACTTTTACAATCTCTCAAAAATTAAATACTACTGAGAAATATAAAAAATATGAAGGGACAGCACAGGTAGGAAACACAACTTTTAACTCAATAGTGTATGTTCCGAAGGATATCAAAGAGTTGGATTTTCTTCATTATTACAAAGCGGAAGCTTATATAACACAACCAAAAACGCCCCAATATGATTTTCAGTTCCACTATGCCAGATATTTGAGACGAAAACATATTAATTATCAGGTTTATCTTTCAAAAGAAATTGTATCTGCAGAACGTGATGATTTAACTCCTGCAGATAAGCTGCGCCAATATAGATTTTTGGTTCTCAAAAATATTGATGAAACCGGAATTTCAGGAAAAACCAAAGAATTTTTAAAAGGAATCATTCTGGCAGACCGTACAGAGATTGATGCAGATACTGTACAGGATTTCAATAAATCCGGACTGGTTCATTTTCTCGCCATTTCCGGAACTCATATTGTAGTTATTTTCGGGATGTTTTACTTTTTGCTGATTCGTTGTATTCCCTTAAAATTCAGAAAATATGCAGTCGTTCTAAGTCTGGTTTTTATTTGGCTGTTTGCTGCTTTTATCGGATTTGGAAATTCAGTGCTGCGTTCCTGTATCATGCTGAGTGTCTATTTTATTTTTGTATTGCTTCAGCGGAAACCAGACCTGCTTCATTCATTGGCTTTATCCGCTTTTTTTATTTTGATTGGAGATACACAGCAGTTTTTCGATGTAGGATTCCAGCTCAGTTTTTTGGCCGTTTTGGGGATTTTTTGGCTGAATCAGCCTCTCTTGAAATATTTTCCAAAACAAGATAATTACCTTAAAAAACTCCTGTTTAATACCATTACAATATCTTTATCTGCTCAATTGGCAACACTTCCTTTGGTACTGTACTACTTTCATCAGTTTTCATTCATTTCAATCGTTGCAAATATTGTCATTGTTCCTTTTTCAGAAATAATCATCGTTTTTTCATTCCTAATGACAGCTCTTATTTCTTTTGGGATTGACTTTGAACTTATAAATGGGATATATGATTTTGTTATTCAGATTTTGCTGAAAATAATCCATTGGTTTGCTGAGGTTGATGTATTATTCTTTGAAAACATTCCAATGAACGGATTGGAGGTGCTGTCAGTGTTTATGATTGTCTATTTATTAAGATCAGTCATCTTAAAATTCAATGTTAAAAATTCTTCAAGACTGATGATGGCTGTCGTCGTATTTCTGATTATAAGAACGGGAAGTAATGTGTTTGAAAATCAGAGAGAAGAAGTCTTGATTCATACATTCAACAAAACCAATATTTTTTCAATAAAAAAGGGGGATAAGGCTTGTTTCTGGATTTCGGATATGGAAAATAAGGACAAGGTTTTACAGTTTGTTGTGAAGCCTTACTGCTCTTCTCGAAGAATAAATCATTTTGAACTTAAAACCTTTTCAGATTCAGTTCAAAAAGTAGTTTTCAGGAATGAGAGTTACGATTTGAGATAATGGTTATCATTTATGTGTTTTCCTGCATTTATAATGTATGGAATTCTTATTTAGAAACATTACAAACTGTCTATTTGTGAGATTTCTCACTTTTCGATATTGTTAAACTTTCTGAATTTTGTAGAAATTCAAATTTAAACTTATATGGCAGGTTTAACGAGTTCTACGATAGGTAGAAAATATGCTATGGCATTATCAGCTCTATTTTTGCTGATTTTTCTTATACTGCATTTGACGACCAATTTGTTATCAGTTCTGAATAAGGATGCATTCAATACAGCATCAGACTTCATGGGCTATAATCCTTTTGTGCAGTTCTTAATGCAGCCTATTCTTGGTTTTGCAGTAATTTTCCATTTCATTATGGGATTTGTGCTTGAGATCAAGAATAATAAAGCGCGTCCGGTAAAGTATGCAGCAAACAATGCATCTGTGAATTCTTCATGGATGTCCAGAAATATGATTATTTCGGGTGCTGTTATTTTAGCTTTCCTAGCGCTTCACTTATATGATTTCTGGCTGCATGAAATCAATTACAAGTATGTAGAAGGATTGACTCCGGATGCAGAACGTTTCTGGCCGGAACTTCATGAGAAGTTTGCTGATCTTTGGAGAGTGGCTTTGTATGTGATCTCTTTTGTTTTATTAGGATTACACCTTGCTCACGGATTCCAGTCTTCATTCCAGTCTATCGGAGCAAGACATCCAAAATATACGCCGGTGATCAAAGCTTTCGGGAAATGGTATTCAATCCTTATTCCTGCAGGATTCATCATCGTAGCAGTTTTCCATTTTATAACTCAATAATATCAATATACTAATATGAGTAAATTAGATTCAAGAATTCCAGCGGGTCCTCTTAAAGACAAGTGGAAAAATCATAAAGACCATATGAACCTTGTTGCACCAAACAACAGAGATAAGATTGATATTATTGTTGTAGGTACGGGTTTGGCAGGAGGTTCTGCAGCAGCTACATTGGCTGAGCAAGGATACAACGTAAAAGCGTTCTGCTACCAGGATTCACCAAGAAGAGCACACTCTATTGCAGCTCAGGGAGGGATCAACGCAGCTAAGAATTACCAGGGTGACGGTGACTCTACTTACAGATTATTCTACGATACCATCAAAGGTGGTGACTATAGAGCAAGAGAGGCCAACGTTTACAGATTAGCTGAAGTTTCTGCAAATATTATTGACCAGTGTGTTTCCCAAGGGGTTCCTTTCGGTAGAGATTACGGTGGTCAGCTAGATAACCGTTCATTTGGTGGGGTTCAGGTAAAAAGAACTTTCTATGCAAAAGGACAAACAGGACAGCAGCTATTATTAGGTGCTTATTCTTCTATGAGCCGTCAGATCGGTAAAGGAAGAATTAAAATGTACAACCGTCATGAAATGCTAGATCTAGTTATTGTTGACGGAAAAGCAAGAGGAATTATTGCGAGAAACCTTGTGACAGGTGAAATTGAAAGACATTCTGCTCACGCTGTAGTAATTGCTTCAGGAGGATACGGAAACGTATATTTCCTTTCTACCAATGCTATGGGATCAAACGTTTCTGCAGCTTGGAAAATCCACAAAAAAGGAGCTTACTTCGCAAACCCTTGTTATGTACAGATTCACCCGACTTGTATTCCTGTTCATGGAACACAGCAGTCTAAACTGACTTTGATGTCTGAATCATTAAGAAACTCAGGAAGAATCTGGGTTCCTAAGAAAATTGAAGATTCTGTAGCCATCAGAGAAGGTAAATTAAGACCTGAAAATATTAAAGAAGAAGATAGAGATTACTATTTAGAAAGAAGATATCCTGCATTTGGTAACTTGGTTCCTCGTGACGTTGCGTCTAGAGCGGGTAAAGAAAGATGTGATGCTGGTTTCGGAATCGAAAATAATGATACTAAAGAAGGTGTTTACTTAGATTTCTCTACAGAAATTATCAAAAAAGGTAAAGAAGCTGCTATTGAAAAGCATATTCATAATCCTAGTGAACAGCAAATTTACGACCTTGGAAAAGCTTGGATTGAAGAAAAATATGGTAACCTATTTGTAATGTACGAAAAGATTACTGCTGATGATCCTTACAAAACTCCAATGAAGATTTATCCTGCGGTTCACTACACAATGGGAGGTGTTTGGGTTGATTATAACCTTCAGTCTACAATTCCTGGATGTTTCGTAATTGGTGAAGCTAACTTCTCAGATCACGGAGCCAACAGACTTGGGGCTTCTGCATTGATGCAGGGTCTTGCGGACGGATATTTCGTGCTTCCTTATACAATTGCAGATTATCTTTCTGCAGATATCAGAACAGGAACTATTCCTACCAATTCAGGAGCGTTTGACGAAGCTGAAAAAGGAATTAAAGAAAAAATAGATTTCTTCTTAAATAATAAAGGAACTCATTCTGTAGACCACTTCCATAAGCAATTAGGAAACATTATGTGGAACAAAGTAGGAATGGGAAGAACTCCTGAAGGGTTAAGAGAGGCAATCATAGAAATTGAAGAAGTGAAAAACGATTTCTGGAAAAACGTAAAAGTTCCAGGAGATGGTGAAGGAATGAACACTGAACTTGAAAAAGCATTCAGAGTAGCAGACTTCCTTGAACTTGGACAATTAATGGCTATTGATGCATTACACAGAAATGAATCTTGTGGTGGGCATTTTAGAGAAGATCATGCTACTCCGGAAGGTGAAGCAGAAAGAGATGACGTAAACTTCAAATATGTAGGAGCTTGGGAATATCAGGGTGATGATATCAAACAAGAAATTCTGCATAAAGAAGAACTTATCTATGACAATATCGAAGTTAAAGCGAGAAGTTACAAATAATCTCCAACCTATAAATATAACATTATGAGTGCAAAAAAAGGCCTTCATCTTACGCTGAAAATTTGGAGACAAAAAAATAGTAAAACTAAAGGTCAGTTTGAGACCTACAAAATATCAGATGTATCTACAGACTCTTCATTTTTGGAAATGCTGGATATTCTGAATGAAAACTTAATTAACGAGGGAAAAGAACCTATCGCTTTCGACCACGACTGTCGTGAAGGAATCTGCGGTATGTGTTCACTTTACATCAATGGTAGAGCTCACGGGCCGGATACAGGGATCACAACCTGCCAGCTTCACATGAGAATGTTCAAAGATGGAGAAACGATCGTTATTGAACCTTGGAGAAGTGCTGCTTTCCCTGTTATCAAAGATTTGATGGTAGACAGAAGCGCATTCGACAGAGTAATGGCAGCAGGAGGTTTCATCTCTGTAAATACTTCCGGTAATACATTGGATGCTAACGCAATTCCGGTTCCAAAAGAAGATGCAGACAAAGCAATGGATGCAGCTGCTTGTATTGGATGTGGAGCTTGTGTAGCGACTTGTAAAAACGGATCTGCAATGCTATTTGTAGGCGCTAAAGTTTCTCAGTATGCATTACTTCCTCAAGGTAGAGTAGAAGCTAAAAGAAGAGTTCTGAACATGGTGAAAGCTATGGATGAAGAAGGATTCGGTAACTGTTCAAACACCGGAGCATGTGAAGTAGAATGTCCTAAAGGTATTTCTCTTGAAAACATCGCAAGAATGAACAGAGAATACATGGCTGCTCTTGTAGATCAAGGATAGAATTGATTCAAATACATAAAAAATCGCCTTCATTTTTGGAGGCGATTTTTTTATGAAATGCTAAGTCCTGTTAAAGTTTGTTAACTTATTAGCAGGTTTTAGTCATTCTTTATTTAATAAGTATATATTTGGAGGGTAGTTGAAACATTTTTTTTAAACTTTCAAATACAGCATGCCACTCAGAAAGAGACAATTGAAATAATTGGAATAACCCTCTTGAAAGGTGATAATAAAATTTTTAAAAAAAATAATTAGTGTGAATTAGCAAGCCCTAAAAAGCGTATTTTTGTGTAATATTAAAAATTGAAATGAAAAAATATCTTTTATTGTTTATCATCACAGTTTTTGTGATGTCTTGTTCAAAAAAAGTAGAAGTAAAAGGAAAAATTACTGGAAGCTCATCATTAGAAAGAATTGAATTTGTAGAAGCTTCAGGAGTAGGAACCCTGCCTTTGATTAATATAGGTTTAGATAAAGACGGAAACTTTTCAGGAAGCTTTGATGCTCCTAAAGACGGTATGTACGTGATCAACTATGCGGGCAGACAAAACCTGATTTATCTTGAAGGAGGACAAAAAGTGAATATTTCAGGAAACGGAACTACTTTCCCAAATGAATTTGTGATTACCGGAGATGCTAAAAAGAATAATGATTTTCTTACAGCTTCTCAAAAGTTCTTAGCTGAATATGGTACTAAAGTTAATATAGCTGCCTTAATGGGTGGAGATGAAGCGGCATTCCTTAAAGGTATGCATAAAATTGAAGCAGATATTAATAAAAATGTAGATGATCTTGCAAAGAAAAATAATCCTAGCAAAGCACTTTTGGAGTGGAAGAAAAATGATGTGAAAGTTACCATTCTTAATTTGATTGCCAACTATGAAATGTCTCACGGACCAATGTCTGGAAACCCATCTTACAAAGCTACTAAAGCATTAAAGGATTACGAAGCTCAGTTGGAAACAGATAAAGAAGCGATGGTGAAAACAATCCCTCTTTACAGACAATATCTTCTTGTAAAAATGACTCCGGATTTCCAGAAGTATGCAGAAGCAAACAGCAAAGGAAAAACAGGAATTACAACTTCTGAGATGTTTGCTCAGTACTTAAAAACAAAGAAAGATTTATCTCAGACTGCAAAAGATTATCTTTTGGCATTTGTAATGGCTCAGGCGGATATTCATCCAACAACTCCGGCTGCAAACATTGATAAAATCAAAAAGATTATTGATTCAGATATTAAAGATGCTACCATTAAAAGTGACCTTTTAAAAATGCAGGTGGCTATTACTGGGCTTAAAATCGGAGATGCAGCTCCTGAAGCAGCTGTAGCAAAGCAGGATGGAAAGGCTTATAAACTTTCTGAAAACAAAGGAAAACCCTATATGCTATTCTTCTACGCTTCATGGAATCCTTACATCAGTGAAGCTACAGTACCTGTATTAAAAGAAGTAGTAAACTTTTATAAGTCTAAAATGAACTTTGTGTTTGTAAACGTAGATGACACAAAAGATCAGTTCATTAAAACAAGCAATTCTCTTTTAAAAGGAATTCAGGGAGTGAATGTTTACGGAGAAGGAGGTCTGAACTCTGATATTGCTAAGAAATATGGTGTATACGGATTCAAATTACCTTGCTTTGTGATCATCGATAAAGATGGTAAAATTGCCAGCAGATCATTTGTAAACCTTGGTGAGCAGGAACTGGTAACTATTCTGGATAAACAGACTGGTCTTTCGGCTCCAAAAGCAGAACCAATGCAGATGCAGCCACAATTACAGCTTGATCCTTCTGCAGCTCAGCAGCAAGCTCCACAGCCAGCAAATCCACAGCCGGCTCCAACAAAATAATAAACTTTAACACAGTATAGAAACCTTATCTTCGGATAAGGTTTTTTTTATTGTATTTTTGCAAACTGAAGCGTAAAAGTTTCAATTAGGAAAATAGAAAATTTTAGAATGAGTAGGAAGAAAAAAAGAGATTTAATTCTTGAAAATATAAAGCTATTGACTGCCGGAGCAAAAGGAGTGGCAATAGGAAGGACAGAAGAAGGAAAAGCTGTAATGGTTTCAGGAGCTATTCCAGGTGATATTGTAAATGTAAGAGTGAAAAAAGCGAAGTCAAAATATTATGAAGGCGAAGCGGTTGAAGTTATTGAAAAATCACCTTACAGAGCAGATCCAAAATGTGTTCATTTCGGAACTTGTGGAGGCTGCAAATGGCAGAACATGAGCTACGAAAAGCAGCTTGATTTTAAACAGGAAGAAGTATATAATAATATTAAAAGAATCGGTGGAATTGATGACTTTGAGACGGTATCAATTCTGGGAGCTGAAGAACAGTATTTTTATAGAAATAAAATGGAATTCTCCTTCTCAAATGCAAGATGGCTTACTCAATATGAAATCAGTTCTGAAGAAAACTTCGGAAGTAAAGATGCGTTAGGATTCCATATTCCCGGAATGTGGAGTAAAATTCTTGATTTAAAAGAATGTTTCCTTCAGGAAGACCCTTCCAATGCAATAAGACTGGCTGTAAAAGAATATGGAGTAAACAACGGTCTGGATTTCTTTGATGTAAGAAACCAGGAAGGTTTTTTAAGAACCTTGATGATGAGACAAAATTCCAAAGGAGAATGGATGGTTCTTTTCCAGCTTTACAGAGAAGAAAAAGAAAACAGAGAAAAACTTTTTGAATTCTTACTGGAAAAATTCCCGCAGATTAAAACATTAGTATATGCTATCAATCCTAAGCAGAATGATTCCATTTACGATTTAAATATCAATGTATATTTTGGAGAAGGTTACCTTATGGAAGAAATGGACGGACTGCAGTTTAAGATAGGCCCGAAATCATTCTTCCAGACCAACTACAAACAGGCTTTGGAACTGTACAGAAAGACACTTGAATTTGCAGATCTGAAAGGAGATGAAGTTGTATATGACCTTTATACAGGGACAGGAACAATTGCTCAGTATGTAGCGAGAAATGCAAAACAGGTAATCGGAATAGAATCTGTACAGGAAGCCATAGATGCTGCTATAGAACATGCTGCATTGAATGGTCTTACTAACTGTACTTTCTATTGTGGAGACATGAAGGATATCTTCAATGACGAATTTATGGCAACTCATCCTAAAGCAGATGTATTAATTACAGATCCACCAAGAGACGGAATGCACCAGAAGGTCGTAGAACAGATCTTAAAGCTTTCACCGGAAAAAGTAGTTTACGTAAGCTGTAATTCTGCAACACAGGCGAGAGACCTTGCCTTGATGAAAGACCATTATACTTTAGTGAAGATTTTGCCGGTAGACATGTTCCCACAAACACACCATGTTGAGAACATTGCGTTGCTGATTAAAAAATAATTTTATCTAAATTTGAATTTCAAATCTTAATATGAAGTACTTTAAATTTCTGATAGCGATCTGTTTTTTAGGAATGCTTTTTTCCTGTGGAGGAGATGATGATATTTGTGAAAGCGGAGAAGGAACTCCCAGAATGAAGGTGGCTTTCAGATCACTGGCTACTGGAAAAGAGACGACCCTGGATACCCTTTATGTCGCAGTAGATTATGGAGCAGGAAAAGTGGATCTTGGAAAACTTGCAAAAATTGATTCCCGGTTAATTCCTTTACGGGTTGACAGCTCACCTTATACTGACGTTTATTTTAAACTTACCTATAATGGAGCAGAATCTAAAGTAAGAATTAATTATAGTACGAAGTCAACGTATGTTTCTCCCGGATGCGGAATCAAAAAATCTTACGAGAATTTAAGTTCAGAATTAGTAACTCCGAATCCTGTTCAGAAGCTGGAAGCCGGACAAAATCAAATAGAGAATGAAGACAAGACTAATCTTTACCTTTCTTTTTAGTTTATTGGGAATAATAAACTGGGCACAAGACAAAAAAAAGGAAGCAGAGAAGAAGGTTCAGGAGAAATATGAACCCAATTTTATGGTTGGCCTTGATGTACTGAATACCGGAGCCGGTTTTTTTTCTGACAGAAAATTGTATCAGGGATTTATTTCTTCAAAAATCAGAGGAAATCTCCATGCTGTTGCAGAGGCAGGTTTTGAAAAAAATGTGTATCAGAAAAATGGTTATGATGCGAAGGCAAGCGGTCCTTTCGTGAAATTGGGTGCATTCTATATGCTTGCAAAAGATGCAGAGAATGAATTCAATGGATTTTATGCAGGAGGAAAAGCTGCCGGATCATTTTATAATCAGGAGTATATGGCAATTCCTGTTCGTGGATTTGGGGGAAGCAATTCTTCAGAAGCCTTTCCTTCATCATCACAGTCATCTTTTTGGCTGGAAGGTACGTTGGGAGGCAGAGTACAATTATTTAATTCCAATTTCTACATCGATGTGAATCTTCAGCCAAGATATATGGTATATACTTCCAAGCAGGATGATATCTCTCCCATGATCGTTCCGGGCTTCGGAAAAAGTTCTTCAAAATTCAATATGGGATTTGCATGGAATATTGCATATAAGTTTTAGAAATATTATTTCTTGACATTTAAAATATATAAAACACAAACTTTAGACTACTCTAAAGTTTGTGTTTTTTTTAATGGATATCGTTGATGAGTGTATTATGTTGAAAAATATTAACTTATTTTACTTATAAGATTGATAAAATAGTTATATTTGGCGGAAATTATAATTGTGTTTTAATTTATGAAAAGAGTATTTACTGCTTTAATGTTCACTTTTATAGGGAGCGCTGTGTTTGGTCAATGGACACCAACTTCCCTTAAAAAAGGAGACGATAACAAAAGAAGTACAGGATTTAGAGTAGATCAATCTAATGTAAGAGGAAACGGGTACTATAAATTAGACCTGAACTTACTGAGATCTCAGCTAAAGAATGCACAGGAAATGGGTACAAATGCCACTCCTGTAGTGATTTCTCTTCCCACTATGAGCGGGAAGATTGAAAGGTTTAATGTATACAGTTTTCCAGTAGTTGTAAAAGAACTGGCAGACAAGTATGAATTAGGATCTTATGTTGGAACAAGTGTAGAAGACCCTACCAAGTATTTAAGATTCAGTATTGCTCCTAATGATTTTCAATCGATGATCATCCATGGAGATAACTATGAATTTATTGACCCGGCTTCTACAGATAAAACAGTGTATGCCGTTCATCCTAAAACTAAAAAGGATAAAAGTGGGTTCTTATGTTCTACAGAAGAATCTCCTGCTGCTAAAAAAGAAATAGATGCTTTATTAAAAAATGGGCAGTCATTCTCAAATCAGGCAACAACTTTCAATAAGACTTCTGATAAGAAATACAGAACAATGAGACTGGCAATGTCTGTTACCGGTGAGTATACTCAATACTTTATGGGACTTGCTGGTGTACCTGCTACAGCTACAGACGATCAGAAAAGAGCTCCGGCAATAGTTGCAATTAATAATACTTTAACCAGAGTAAACGGAGTTTTTGAGAAAGATTTTGCATTGCATTTGAATTTGCAGAATTTTCCAGGTGTAATTTATATTGACCCGGCTACAGATCCATATTCTGCTGCTAATACAGGAGCGGGGGGTGCATGGAATGGAGAACTACAGGGTGCTTTGACAGCTAATGTAGGAAATGTTAACTATGATATCGGACACTTGTTCGGTAAATCAGGAGGTGGAGGAAATGCCGGATGTATCGGATGTGTATGTATCAATCCTACAGCTACAGTTCCTAAAGGAAAAGGTTCAGGATTTACTTCTCCATCAAATGGAATTCCATCAGGTGATAGCTTTGATATCGACTACGTTGCTCATGAGATGGGGCACCAGCTAGGGGCTAACCATACTTTCTCTCATAATCTTGAAGGAAGTGGTGTGAATATGGAACCTGGTTCAGGAACTACTATCATGGGATATGCAGGTATTACTGGTCCTAATACGGATGTTCAGCCTAATTCTGATCCTTATTTCCATAAAGCAAGTATCGGTCAGGTTCAGGCTAATTTAATTGCAAAAACGTGTGATGTAGAAACTACAATTACTAATAATCCACCAGTAGTTACGGATTTACCAACATATACTATACCTAAAGGAACTGCTTTTGTTTTAACAGGTGGTGCTACGGATCCTGAAAATGATCCAATGACTTACTCTTGGGAAGAAGTTGATAATGCATCAGTTTCTATTAATAAGTTTAACTTAGGAAATACGATGTCTGGAGCTTCGTTCAGATCTGCTGTTCCAAGTACGAATCCGGTAAGATACTTCCCGAAATTTACTTCTGTAATGAATGGAGTATTAAATAATGCAAACAATACTTGGGAAGCGGTATCAACTGTAGCAAGAACAACAAACTTTGCATTAACAGTTAGAGATAATAACTCTAATGTAGCTCAACAGCAGTCAGCTTTTAAAGTTCAGACAGTTGTTGTAGGAGATAACGGACCTTTCAGAGTAGCTAACCAATATGCTGATGTGAATACTCCAACTCCAGTTCAATGGATTGTTGCAAATACAAATGCTGCTCCTTATAATGTAGCTAATGTAAAGATTGACTATACTACAGATAATGGAACAACATGGACTGTATTGTCTGCCTCAACACCTAATGATGGTTCTGAAAACTTTACATTCCCTTCTTCATTGAACGGTCAGACTATTAAAGTAAGAATTTCTTCAATAGGTAATATTTTCTATACAGTAGGACCTGTTAGTATTGCACCTCTATCTGCATGTAGCAGTGCCGCTCCAACGAATGTAGCGGTAAGTAATATTACGGTATCTTCTGCAAGCGTATCATGGATGTCTTATACTGGGGCAACTTATAAAGTACGTTATAGAAAGGTAGGTACAACTGCTTGGACTGAAGCTGATACAACAGTGCCGTCAATCAATTTAGGTAATCTAATAGATGGTACACAATATGAAGTTCAGGTAGCTCTAGTTTGTGGTACTACAGTAGGAACATATTCTGCTTCTGTAAACTTCAGTACACCACAACTTGCTTATTGTACAGCTGCTACGAGTGATTCTAACTATGAGTATATTTCGAATGTAACACTTTCGAATGTAAATAATACTTCAGCAAGCAGTACATATACAAACTATACAACAAACACTGCACTTCAGATAAACTTAACAAAAGGGAATGTTTATCCTATGTCTGTCACTCTTAGTAACCCGGATGTTGCTGATTATGATACAGTAGCTGCATTTATTGATTTTAATAAGGATGGTGTTTTCAGCGAAACAGAAAGAGTATTGAATTATCCTGTAGCGCTTAGTCCGTCGCCAACTGTAGTAACAGGGAATGTTACAATCCCAAGTAGTGCAGTAGAAGGACAGCCATTAAGAATGAGAGTTGTAGCGTTTTTTGTAGGGAATACAAATGCAGGCTTATCATTACCGGCAGATTATTTATGCGGAAATAATTTTGATTATGGTGAGGTTGAAGATTATAACGTAGTAATTACTGGTACCCTTGCTACTTCTGAAACAGCTATTAAAAATAACGGTATTCAGATTTATCCAAACCCGGCAAGTGATATTCTAAATATTACTAAAGTTTCAGATAAGGCAACTTATAAAATCTATAGTGCTGCTGGACAATTAGTAGACAGAGGAAATATCAACGATGGAAAGGTGAATGTTTCAACTTTAGTTAAAGGTGGTTATATAATTACAATAGATGATAAAGGAATTGAGCAATTCAAATCTAAATTCATCAAAAAATAAAGATAACCTTTTAAATATTAGTAAATCCCCGGGCTTTCCCGGGGATTTCTTTATTTAAAGCATAAGTGGAGATATTGTTATATTTTTACAAAAAAACCTAAATGTACCTGTAAATTAATAACAAAAAATGATTAGATTTGTATGATTAATATTATAATGAAAACATTATGAAGAAATTCTTTACCTCTTTAATTCTGTTTCTCTGTTTGATCTGTACAGGCTTTGTATCCAAAGTCTCAGCTCAGGCAGGACAGATCGGGACAGGAACGGGTACCTCGGTGTATCTCCCCATACGTTCCTATTATGGGTATAGTTATTCCCAGCAGATTTATACTGCTGCGGAGCTTACGACTGCTATAGGTACGTCGAACTATATCACGGCTGTAAAGTTTTATTCCACCACCGTTTCAACATCACAGGATGTATATAAGGATTGGGTGGTATATATGGGAAACACAACCCAGAATAACTTTGCAACCACTACAAACTGGGTTCCATTAAGTGGTTTGACCCAAGTTTTCGCCGGAAATTTACCTAACCTGACAAATGGGAACTGGGTAACTCTTCAATTGGCAACTCCGTTTTTGTGGAACGGAACAGACAATCTTGTGATTGCTGTAAATGAAAAAACTCCAGGTTATTCGTCTTCGCCAGGTACAGCTTGGGGATCTTATAACGCAGGAGCAAACAGAGGGATGATCTATTATGAAGATTCTGCAAACCCAGACCCTGCAGCACCTCCTGCTGCAAAAGACAGAGTTGCAGATATTCCTAGAATACAGTTGGAAAGCCATCCGCTGCCAGCTTGTTCAACAGCTCCTCCTACCAATATTACAATTTCCAACCTGACAACAACTTCGGCTAATGTAGGTTGGTATCTTTCTGCAGGTGCTACGTATGTTGTACGATACAGACCTGTAGCAGGAGGACCTTGGGTGACAATTAACGTAACAACACCTTTGGTAGGAAACCAGATCATTACCGGATTAACAGAACAAACCCAGTATGAAGTTCAGGTAGCTACTATCTGTGGGGGTACTCAGGGAGCATTCTCTTCCAGTATAAACTTTACAACTCCGGCACTTACTTATTGTAATTCAGCGGCTACAAGTACTTTTATTGATGGGTATATAAGCCAGGTTGCAGTTAATGCACAAGGAGCTCCTTCGATGGTGAGTAACTCTAATCAAAGTGGTTACACAGATTATAGTACAGATCCTACAAGATTAGTTACTTTGGTAAGAGGAGGTACTGCTACTGTTTCTGTAGCAAAAACATGGCCGGGTTACCAATATAGCTTCTTAACAGGAGTTTGGATTGACTTTAACCGTAATGGTATTTTTGAAGCGACTGAAAGAGTATTGACTTCTCCAAGTAATACGACAACGCCGGTTACGGCCACATTCAATATACCAAATGCTGCAGGTGGTGCATATACCGGAAACCTTACTACCAGAATGCGTGTAGTAATGAATGAGTACAGTCCTATTAATGCTTGTGGAACTTATTCTTATGGTGAAACTGAAGATTATGCTGTTAAACTTATTGATTTATCAGCATGTACTACAGCTCCACCGGCTGACATTCAGGTAAACAATGTAACTCCTTCTTCTGCTAACGTTACTTGGACATCAACTACAGGAGCTACTTATATTGTAAGATACAGAGTTTCTCCTTCCGGTGCATGGCAGCAGATTGCTGTAAATACACCTTTGGTAAGTAACCAAATACTTACAGGATTATTAGAGCAGACTACATATGACGTTCAGGTAGCTACTATTTGTGGAGGTACTACAGGTGCATTCTCTCCGAGTGTAACCTTTACAACTCCTGCTCTTACTTATTGTACGGCAGGTCCTACAGGTAATACTGCTACTAGCGGATATATTAATAATGTAACCGTTACTCCTACGAATACTCCTATCATGTTGAGTAATTCAGGATCGGATAACTATAAAGATTATACACCAGATCCTACAAGAGTAGTTATATTTGAAAGAGGTTCTGCAAATAATAAAATTTCTGTGAACAAATACTGGCCAGGTTCTCCTACATCTTATGGAGTTTCAGCTTGGGTTGATTTTAACAGAAATGGAACATTTGAAACGAGTGAGAGAATTCTGAATACTACTTATAATACAACTACTCCGGTAACGGCAACTTTTGCTGTCCCTACAGTGGCGAGTGGAAATGTATATACTGGAACTCTTCCTACCCGTATGCGTGTAGTAATGAGATATTTTGATAATGCTAACCCTTGTGGAACATTTACCCAGGGAGAAGTAGAAGATTATGCAGTAAAATTTGTAGATTCTCAACCATGTTCAACAGCTCCTCCAACGAATATTACAGTAAACAATATTGGTGCAACTACTGCAACAGTATCATGGGTTGCAACTGTAGGAGCTACTTATAATATAAGATGGAGAACTACTCCTGGAGGGGTGTGGCAGACGGCTACTGTGCCAGCTGGTCAAAACTTCTATGGAATCACTGGTCTTACTGAGCAGACAAATTATGAAGTTCAGGTCTCTACAACATGTGGAGGTTCTACAGGATCTTACTCATCATCAGTAACGTTTACAACACCACCGCTGTCTTACTGCCAGATGACAGGTACCGGAACGAATGACCATATTTCGAATGTAACAGTTACCTCTTCGAACCTTGGAGTTCCTCCAATGAACAATACTTCAGTACAGACTAATTACACCAGCTATACAACACCTGAGACTCTTATTACTTTAGATGTTAATTCTCAAAATAATAAAATCTCTGTAGCTAAAGGTTGGACTGGAGCAACAGGAAACGATGCTGTAACAGCATGGATTGACTTTGACAGAAACGGACAGTTTACAGACGCTGAAAGAATTTTAATTTCTCCAGCTAACACAACTACCCCTGTTACTGCTACGTTTGCCGTTCCTTCAACATCTTATACAGGTCCATTGACAACTACAATGAGAGTGGTACTAAAACGTACAAGTGCTCCTGTAATGTGTCAGAATGCAGTAGATGGAGAAGTGGAAGACTACAGAGTAAGAATCAGACCTTGTAGCAATGCAACTCCAAACGCACCTACATTTACTACTACTCATACAACAGCTACTGTTACAATTACAGGAGCAGGAGTAAGTTATTTGGTAAGATACAGAGTTCAGGGTACAACAGCTTGGACACAAGTATATGCTTCAACACAATTGGGGAACCTTCCATTAGTAATCACCGGATTGACACCAGCTACCACTTATGAAGTAGAAGTAGCTGCAATTTGTGGAGATATTGTAGGAACAGCAACTCCAATCAAGACATTTACCACAAGATGTGATCCTACTCCTCCGAATGTGACAGTAGGTAACATTACTCCAACAACAGCATTGATTACATGGGCACCACTTGCAGCAAGTTCTACCTATACAATGAGATGGAGAAAAGTAGGTACTACTACATGGAATATTATCAGTTTACCAGCAGCTCCTGCAAATACTTATGTGTTAGGTAGTGTGACTCCATTAGAGCCTTTCACTACTTATGAAGTACAGATTGCTAATATGTGTAACGGAGAAACTGCTCTGAATCCATATTCAAACCCTAAAGTATTTACAACAGAAAGAATCTGTGAAATTCCGCCTCCAGGATTAACAATTACTCAATTGCTTCCTACATCGGCAGCAATCCAATGGGATCCTTTCCCTGGAGCAACATATGTTCTTAGATATAGAAAAGTAGGTATTCCAAGCTGGACAGAAGTACCATCATTAGTTAATAACCTTGTATTAACAGGTCTTACAGAATTAACTAAATATGAAATGCAGGTGGTAAATATCTGTAACGGGACACCAGGAAATTATACTCCTCCATATTACTTCACAACTCCTACAGTAATTTACTGTCAGATGAATTCAGGAAGTTCTATAGGCGAGCATATCTCTAAAGTTACTGTGAAGCCTACCGGTAAGAAAACAATGGAGAATGAATCAGGAGCATCAACGTATACAGATTATACAGGAGTTCCTAAAACATTCATCGAAATGATCCAGGGATCAACAGATAATGAGATCATCATTGAGAAGAAGTGGACAGGAAACACGTACAACGAAGGAATCGCAGTTTGGATTGACTTCAACAGAAATGGTGAATTTGATATCAATGAAAGAGTATTAAGCTCTCCACCAAATACAGACAGCCCCATCTCAGGTAAATTCAATGTACCGGCAGATGCGTTTGTAAGTATGACGGATTACAAATATGTAGTGATGAGAGTAGCAATGGAAAGAGACGGTATTCCTGTAAACTGTACAAGCTTCAAAAACGGAGAAGTAGAGGATTACACAGTAAGAATCTCTAAGCCGATTGTTGCTAATCCAATTGATCAGACGGGTATCATGATTTATCCTAACCCGGTAAGCTCAATATTATTTGTTAAAAATATCAGCAAGAGAGCTAAATATAAGATCTACAATGCTGCAGGACAGGTAATAGGAGATGGTATCTTACTAAACAATCAAATCAACGTAAGCAGATTGATTAACGGTGTTTATGTAATTGATATCGATGATAACGGTAAAACTGTTCAGAAGAAATTTATCAAAGAATAAGTAAACTAAATATCAAATAGAATAAGCCTCCAGAAATGGAGGCTTATTTTTTATCCTTATTATTATTGATTAATTACAATGTACAACGCTTCCGGCCAATTTATATCAGGTAGAATAATATTAGACTGATATGAGTAAATTAATCAATAGTGTATATGTTATCTCTAATGAAGATAATGGAAATATCATCCAAAAGAAATTTATAAAGGAATAATACAAAAAGCCCTCAAAAAAATGAGGGCTTTTTTATTTTTAAGCGAGAAAATAATCTTTAGGAATATTTCTATTCAATGGCAAAGATTACTTTTTCGGTCTGTTCTTTTAATTCTTGCAGATTGGTATTGTTGTAGATGATACAATCTGCCATTTTAATTTTATCCCTTTCAGGCATCTGTTTTTCCATAACAGCCTCTACTTCACGATAGGTTTTATTATCTCTATCCATTACTCTTTTAGCCCTGATATTATCCTCAGCTGTTACCAAAAGAGATTTATAACATTGTCTGTTAAGTTTTAGTTCAAACAATAATGCAGTTTCTTTGAAAACCAAATATTTGCTTTGCCTACTTACCCAATCTTCAAAATCAATTCGTACAGCAGGGTGTATGATTTCATTTAATTGCTCGAGAATATCACTATTGTTGAAAACCTTACTGGCAACGAATTTTCTGTCATACAATCCATTTTCATCATAAGATTCTTCGCCAAGAAGTTCCTTGATCTTTATTTTCAGATCTTCATTCTCATTGACGATTGCCTTTGCTCTTTCATCGGAATAATAAACCGGAAATCCGAATTCCTCTATAAAGCGGGCTACTGTAGTTTTTCCAGAGCCAATTCCGCCTGTTAAACCTATGATCTTGGGTGCTGGTTCCGGTTCAGCCTGTTGTGTTTCTGAATGTAATTCTTCCATGATTTAAAATTAATATCCAAAAACATCATTAAAGGTAAACGTCTCATCAAGTCTTACCCCTTTGTCGGTCATTTTAAGACTTGCCAGCTCATTATGAGCATCATGTTCAAAGAATAATAAATATTCGTTATCTACACACTGCTTTAGGAATTTTCCCTTTTCTTCCAATGTTAAAAGAGGTCTGGTATCATACCCCATCACATATACCTGGTTGATATGTCCTGCTGTAGGAATAAGATCTGCAGCAAAAACGACTGTTTTTTCCTGGTATTGAATGACCGGAAGCATTTGTTTTTCTGTATGTCCATCCACAAAGATGACATCCATCTTCAGATCAGGAGCAAAACCGTAATTTCCGGTAGTAGGAAGCGGTAAAAAATTAAGCTGGCCACTTTCCTGTATCGGCATAATATTTTCCTTCAGGAAACTTGCTTTTTCTCTCGCATTAGGTTCTGTTGCCCATTGCCAGTGATTTTCATTAGTCCAGAAATTAGCATTTTTGAAAGCGGGCCTGTATCCGGTTCTGTCATCATTCCATTCTATAGCACCACCACAGTGATCGAAGTGAAGGTGGGTAAGGAATACATCCGTAATATCCTCCTTTATAAAACCGTATTTCTTTAGATTTTTATCAAGAGTATCATCTCCAAAAAGAGAATAATGCCCGAAAAATTTATCATCCTGTTTATTTCCAAGACCGCAGTCTACCAGGATTAGTTTTTTTCCGTCTTCAATAAGCAGGGAACGTGTTCCCAGTTCGATTAAGTTTTTTTCGTCTGCCGGGTTTGTTTTTTCCCACAGACTCTTCGGGACGACTCCGAACATAGCACCGCCGTCCAGTTTAAATTTTCCACATTGTATTGGATATAACTTCATATGTATATTTTGATTATTTTTTTATTGCTTTCATTTTCTCCGCAATTTTTTTTGCGTTATCATCAGAACCCTCAAGATGATTGATAATATTTTCATAATCAGTCTCTTTTCTGTTCTGAGAAAGTTTTTGCTTGATAAATATTTCGTTAGGAATTATTTTAATGCCAAAAGCACCCTTCATTTCCTTTTCCACGAATTCTTTTCCCATATCCTTCACCATCATCGGGCATTGCTGAATTTTTTCATATTTGGAAGTTAATTTATCCAAATGAGCATAAAGCTCATCATGATTCATCAGTTCAATCTTTCCATAGATCTGTACTGCTTCATAATTCCAGGTGGAAACATTAATATGATCGTACCAGCTGCTGGATATGTAAGTGTGGGCTCCTAAAAAATCACAAAGAGCCTCATCTCCGTTTTTTAAGGTTTTCGCCTGTGGGTTAGCTCTCGAAATATGAGTTTCAATATAAGCATTTTCCGGATCATCTTCATTTAACATCATCATAGCATGGGTCGCCCGGATCTTGTCAACAGAAGAAATCAATAAAGCAAAAGAATTTTCTTTGATAATCTCTCTCATCAAATTGTAATCTTCGCTTCTGTATAATTTGGGTATAAACATAAACTAATAAACTCTCATTAACCTAAACCTTAAACCTTGAATCTTTGAACTAAAAAAGTTCACCCGGATTTTTAGGTCTGGTAATATTTAAATGTTTGTAAGCTTTGTCAGTAACTTCTCTTCCTCTCGGAGTTCTGATAATAAATCCTTCCTGAATCAAAAATGGCTCATAAACTTCTTCCAGTGTTTCAGGATTTTCAGCAATAGAGGTGGCCAAAGCAGAAATACCAACTGGTTTTCCTTTAAAATTTTCAATCATAACACGCATGATCTTATTATCCATTTCATCCAATCCAAATTCATCCACATTGAGAGAGTTCAGCGCATATTTTGTAATATTGATCTCAATTTCACCGTTCCCTTTGATCTCCGCGAAATCACGTACCCTTCTCAATAATGCATTGGCAATCCTTGGGGTTCCACGACTTCTTCTAGCAATTTCTATCGCTGCATCTTCGTAAATAACAACTCCCAGAACCCTTGCACTTCGTTGGATAATCGTAGACAAAAGTTCAATAGAATAATACTCCAGTCTGCTTTGAATCCCGAATCGGGCAAGCATAGGTTTGGTAAGCATTCCGCTTCTTGTAGTTGCTCCCACCAGAGTAAAAGGATTCAGCCCAATCTGCACACTTCTGGCATTAGGACCTGTTTCCAGCATGATGTCAATCTTATAATCTTCCATTGCGGAATACAGATATTCCTCTACAACAGGAGAAAGACGGTGAATTTCATCAATGAAAAGGACATCATTTTCTTCCAGATTTGTTAATAAACCAGCTAAACTTCCGGGTTTATCCAATACAGGACCAGAAGTAATCTTACAGTTCACTCCAAGCTCATTGGCAATAATATTGGCTAAAGTGGTTTTACCAAGTCCCGGCGGACCATGCAATAAGACATGATCTAATGCTCCTCCGCGTCTTTTCGCAGCGGTAACAAAAACTTCAAGGTTCTCCAGCGTTTTTCTCTGCCCCGCAAAATCTTTAAAGCTCTGGGGACGGATCTGTTCTTCCTGCATCAGCTCCTCGCGTGAGTAGTTTTCCTTATCTGGATGTAAAAAATCTGGCATTAATTCATTTCATTTACCTCAAAGATAGCAAATTTAGACTAAGGTTGAAGGGCAGATTGAGAAAAGGTTAAGATTGATGCTGAGTTTACGCTAAGGTTAAAAATGAGAACAGCTAAGATTTAAATAATTGGGATATTTTAAGTATTTTTGAGAGGAGAAATTATTGATAAAAATTATTGAAATTTTGATTGTTTAGAAGACAGGTGTTGATAATAAATGAATCAGCCTCAATCTGAATATTAGTATTAACTTTAAACTCATGAAATTAATAGGACCATTTAAGCAGGTGGTAACGCTTGCTAACTTACCATTAAGAGGAAAACTTTCCGATGAACAACTTGAAATTATTGTAGACGGAGGAATTGTAGTAGAACAGAATATCATTCATAAAGTTGGAAATTTTGAAACATTAAAAGCAGAAAATCCTACCATAGAAATCGAAAACATCGAGGGAGAGCAGATTGTTTTTCCTGCTTTTGTAGATTCACATACCCATATCTGTTTCGGAGGAAACCGTGCCAATGATTTTGCGATGCGTAATGCAGGGAAAACCTATCTGGAAATCGCTGAAAGCGGTGGTGGAATCTGGAGTTCTGTGCAGCATACAAGAAATGCATCAGAAGAAGAATTGCTGAAAACTTTAATAGAAAGAATCAACTTTTTGGTTGATTTAGGAATTACCACTATTGAAGTGAAGAGCGGCTACGGACTGGATATAGAAAATGAGCTGAAGATGCTTAGAATTATTAAAAAAGCACAGAATGAAACTAAAGCTACTTTAGTTCCTACCTGTCTTTCGGCTCATTTAAAGCCTAGAGATTTTGAAGGAAACAATCCTGAATATCTTGAGTATATCATTACTGAAATTTTACCAAAAGTAAAAGAAGAAGAATTGGCGAATAGAGTAGACATCTTTATCGAAAAGTCTGCATTCCAGCCTGAAGAAAGTAAAGAATTCTTGCTTAAAGCAAAAGCATTAGGTTTTGAGATTACCGTTCATGCAGATCAGTTTACGCCAGGAAGCTCAAGAATTGCAGTAGAGGTGGGAGCTGCATCTGCAGACCATTTAGAAGCAACTATTGATGAGGATATCGATTTTTTGGCTAAGTCTGATACCGTAGCAACAGCACTTCCCGGAGCAAGCTTAGGACTAGGAGAAAAATTTACTCCTGCAAGAAAATTATTAGATGCAGGAGCTATTGTAGCGATTGCAAGTGACTGGAATCCTGGATCAGCGCCGATGGGAAATTTAATTACCCAGGCTTCTATCTTAGCCACTTTCCAGAAACTGACCACTGCTGAAGTGTTGGCAGGAATGACTTTCCGTGCAGCTTATGCCCTTAATCTTGAGGATAGAGGACAGTTGAAAACAGGGAAAAAAGCAGATTTTGTCACTTTCAAAACCAATAACTTCCAAAATGTACTGTATAATCAAGGAAGCTTGAATGCGGAACATGTTTATATTGATGGGATTTCAATATAAAATTTACTATTTTGAAAGCTATTAAAAATTTGATAATTTATTTGGTACTACTCATAGTATCTTTAAATGTGATTACTTTTTTGCAGTCTTTTTGGAATTATAGGAATTTGATCGAAGGGGAAAAACAGTTTTTAGAAATATTTTATTCCGGATTTCTTTTTATAGCTTTTCTAGCGATAGTACTATTATCTTTTTACTTTTTTTTCATGATCATATTTTGTATTTTTCAAATAATGAAAAGTGTATACACTTCCTTGATTAGAAAAAGTAAACAATAAAAAAACTGGGATAACAATTAAAAATAGTTTGATTTGATTGAACTTTAAAGAAACAATATACAAATTGAAATTATTAATGATGAGTAATATTTGGCAAGGCAGATTGGACGGAGAAGAACTTCTCCATCACAGAATATTTCAAAGAGTAAAAGAAGAACGTAACTACGATAATATCGCAACGGATGACTTCGTACTGCATGGTTTTGCTGTAGATGAAGGAGTAAGGCGAAATAAAGGCCGTCAGGGAGCTAAGGACGCACCTGATGTAATCAGAAAAAACATGTCCAATTTCCCGGTGATTCTTCCTGACTTTTCAATGCTGGATTTTGGGAATATTACCTGTGACGATGGTAATCTGGAAAATACACAGAACAATCTTGCTAAAAATGTTTCAAAAGTACTTTTAAAAGGCGGAAAATCCCTTGTATTGGGTGGAGGCCATGAGGTTACATATGCTCATTATTTAGGAGTCAAAACAGCTTTTCCGGAGCAAAAAATAGGGATTATTAATCTTGATGCCCATTTTGATAACAGACAGCCGGAAAAAGGAGTAGGGGCAAGCTCAGGAACCGGATTCTGGCAGATTGCTCAGGAAGGTCCTATCAATTCTCTGCATATTGGAATTCAGAGAAACTCCAATACACTGAAGCTATTTGATACTGCTCATCAGTACGGAATGAAATATATTCTGGCTGATGAACTGTTTTTTGAAAACCTTCCGTCAATCTATCAGCGTATTGACGAATTATTGGATACGGTAGATTATGCCTATCTTACAATTTGTATGGATGTCTTTAATGCATCTGTCGCTCCCGGAGTTTCGGCTGCAGCGTATAACGGAATCTTTGCGGATCCAACCTTTATGCATTTTTACAGGCATATCTTAAAAAATAAAAAATTGGTTGCAATGGATGTAGCGGAAGTTAATCCTTCTTTCGATATCCAGGACCGAACAGCAAGACTGGCAGCATGTCTTGTGAATGAATGGCTAATGATTTAAGATAAAGCTATATTCTTCCGATAGAGAAAATCATTATTTTATTGACCTTTAAGGAATGAAATTTGCTGATTTCACCGTGCTTTTAAAACAAAAGCGCTCATAAATTCATTAGCTGAATTTAAAACAGATTTATATTATGGAACAATTAATTGAAAGCAAGCTTATTAAAGCAGATAAAGCGTTTTCAGTGTGGAGAAAAGTGCCGTTTGAGGAAAGGCAGAAGTTAATTGCAAAAGCAGCAGAAATTTTAAAGAATAATTCAGAGAGATTTGGTAGAATAATTACAACAGAAATGAATAAGCCCATTTCAGAATCAATAGCTGAAGTGGAAAAGTGTGCTTTAATGATGAATTATTATGCCGCTGCTGATAATATTTTGAAACCAGAAAAAGTAGAATCTGAATTTGCTTATTCTGAAGTTCATTACGCTCCGAAAGGAGTGATTTTAGGAGTAATGCCATGGAATTTTCCTTTTTGGCAGGTATTGAGATTTGCTACTCCTGCAATTTTAGCTGGAAATACAATTGTTTTGAAGCATGCTTCAATTTGTTTCGGAAGCGGAAATGCAATTGAAGATGTTCTTTTGGAAGCAGGTTTTCCGGAAGGTATTTTCCAGAATCTTGAAGTAGGACACAAAGCAGTAAAGGAAATTCTTGAGCATGATGCTGTAAGAGGGGTAAGTCTTACAGGAAGTGGAAAAGCCGGCGGTGAAGTAGCGTCAATAGCTGGTTTAAATATCAAAAAATCTTTGCTTGAATTAGGTGGAAGTGATGCATTTATCATTTTTGATGATGCAGATCTGGAAGCAGCAGCAAAAGCTGGAGTAAAATCCAGACTTCAAAACTGTGGACAAACCTGTACTGCGGCTAAAAGATTTATCATTGACGAAAAAATCGAAAATGAGTTTCTCCCTATATTCATTGAAGAATATAAAAAATATGAAATTGGAGATCCCTTAGATAAAGAAACCAAATTGGCAGGAATGGCAAGACCTGACCTGGCTGATGAGTTGGAAGCTCAATTCAACAGAGCGTTGGAAAATGGTGCAGAAATCATTATTCCTCTGGAAAGAATTTCAGAAAATGAATTTAAGCCAGGCTTAATCAGAGTTCAGGAAGGAAATCCAATTTTAAAGGAAGAGCTTTTCGGACCTCTTGGTATGGTTATGATTGCAAAAAATGATGAAGAAGCCTTACAAATGGCTAATGATATTCCTTTTGGGCTTTCCAATTCTGTATGGACAAAAAATAAACACCGCCAATTATTCTTCATTGAAAACCTTGAATCAGGAACAGTCAATATCAACAGAATGACAAGCTCTGATCCGCGTTTTCCGTTTGGAGGATCAAAAGCTTCAGGATATGGAACAGAATTATCCCTGTTGGCTTTAAAAGAATTCGTGACAGCTAAGACTATTGTAGGTAATTAAGATGTGTAAATGTCATTCCGAGGAATCTCAGAGATTTTTCACTTCACTCCGTTTTGTTCAGAATGGCAAACGAACATTTATAAGTTAAGAGTAGACTTTACACTATAAACAAAAACTCCCGGAAATCATTTCCAGGAGTTTTTTATATGTTTTTTACAAAAGTAATTTTGCTTATACTGTCGTCAATCTCAGCGTATTCGTTTTTCCACCTTCGTATGATGGAGTAGCATTGATATTGATTACAAAGTCTCCGGTTTCAATATAACCGTAGTTATGAGTCAGCATATTTACCTGGATGATTGTTTCATCAGTAGATTTCTTCATATCATAATAGTATGCGTGAACACCCCAAAGAAGGTTCAGCATGGTAATCACTCTTTTGTTACCACTATATACAATGATATGAGAGTTTGGTCTGTGTGCTGCAAGCTGGAAAGCAGTGTAACCAGAGTGAGTAAGCGTCACAATAGCAGAAACGTTTGTTGTTTTAGCAATTCTTACCGCTGCAAGACAAACCCTGTTTGTAATGAATCTCTCATCAATACAGTTATAATCTTTTTCGATTGGCTCATTTTTGTGTTGGTAAAAATGAGTGGTCTCGATATTCTTTACGATTTTAGCCATATTTTCCACTACCTGTACCGGATATCTGCCTACAGAAGTTTCTCCGGAAAGCATTACTGCATCAGCTCCATCCAATACAGAGTTGGCAACGTCATTTACTTCTGCTCTTGTTGGTGTCAAACTGTTGATCATGGTCTCCATCATCTGGGTAGCGATAATCACCGGCTTAGAATAGAATCTTGCTTTTTCTACCAGGTTTTTCTGGATCGCAGGAACTTCTTCCATTGGAACTTCTACTCCAAGATCCCCACGAGCTACCATTAATCCATCACATTCAAGAAGGATTTCCTCAATATTTTTAACGCCTTCAGGCTTTTCAATCTTCGCAATAATCGGAGTCTTGAATTTACCATTTGGATGCGCTTTGATAAGCTCCTTCAAGTCGATAATATCCTGAGCATGACGAACAAATGATAAGGCAATCCAGTCAACCTCCATGTCAAGCATGAAATTGGCATCCTGAATATCTTTTTCTGTCAATGCAGGAAGAGATACATTTGTATTAGGTAGGTTCACTCCTTTTTTAGAACTTAACGGACCTCCTTGAATGGTTTTTGCTTTTACGGTATCTATTTCATTGGTTTCGATAACTTCCAGCATTAGTTTTCCATCATCAATAAGGATTCTTTCTCCTACTTTTACATCTTGTGGAAACTGTTGGTAAGTCATATACACCTTAGTGGAATCTCCCTCCATCTTTTCATTGGTAAAAGTAAGAATATCACCTGGATTCAGGTAAGATCCTTCCTTTACAACTCCCACTCTCAGCTTTGGCCCTTGAAGATCTCCCAGGATTCCTACTGAATAACCATACTCGCTGTTTAGCTCTCTAATTATTTCAATATTGTTTCGAACTAAGTCGTAATCTGCATGGGAAAAATTTATTCTGAAAATATCAACACCCGCTTTCATTAAATCTAACATTACCTCCTTCGATGACGAAGCAGGCCCTAGTGTTGCGATAATTTTTGTCTTCTTTAAATACTTATTCATAATACTGGATAATTTGATAAAGTTCTTCATCAGAACTCAGTGTATAATCTTGAATTGGAAACACAAGATTTTCAGGGAGCAAAATTACGGAAAAATCAGGAAACTGTTCCGAACTATGCAGAATATATTCCACATCTACCTGATTATTTAATAAAAATTTAATGTTTTCTTCTTCTGTAAAGAGTTCTGTCTGAACTTTTTTTTGCTTACTTTCAGAAGATTTATTTGAAATAAAGGTAAAACAGGTCCTGGAAAACTTGTGATAGGCCTCAAATCGTGGAAAAAAATAATCATAATATCCTCCATGAAAGACAAGATCTTTTTTTCGTGAAAAGCTGAGATTGTTGGCTTGATTTATTTTGTAAAAAAACTCATGAGCAGGTACATCTTTTGCTAATCTTACCAATCCTATGGTAATATCTTCAAATTCTATATCATCAAGATCATAAAGTTTTTGAATTTCCAAGTATATTTTCTTTTTTATTTAAAATATAAAATGCCCTTTGTGCTGCCTTTTCCTCTGCTTTTTTCTTGGAAGTTTCTGTTGCATTAGCAATTTTTCCTTCACCCAGCCACACGTGACATCGGAATACCACAGATTTATTAGCTTGTATTTCTTCGCAGGTTTCGTATTTTATATTGACCTTCTTCTTTTGGCTCCATTCGAGCAGTAGACCTTTATAGCTTACAATTTTGTTTTCAAGCTTATTGATTTCAGAAGGGGTCAGCAATTTTTCCAAAATAATCCTTTTACAGGTATCATAATGGAAGTCTAAATAAACGGCACCAATTAGGGCTTCGAATAAATTTCCGGAGATATTCTCGCCCAAAGCAGAAGAACTGTTTTGCTTTTGCAAAAGGTTGGTAAGCTTAAGGTCTTCGCCTAATTTATTGAGGTTTTTCCTATTAACAATCTTAGATTTCATTTGGGTCAGATATCCCTCATTAGCCTGAGGATAGGTCTGGAACAAATGACAAGAAATAATTGTACCCAAAACAGAATCTCCCAAAAATTCAAGCCTTTCGTAGTTGCTGTCTTGATTTTTAGAAGAATTTTTCAAAGAAAAAGCTTCGCGGTAAAGAGCTATATTCTGTACCTCTGTACCTAACACTTTTTTAAGCTCGGTACTGAGAAAATACTCTCTCTCCGTTAATTGTCTTTTTCTTTTTTTGAGAAGGAATTTAGAAAAGTATTTCTGTAACTCCATTCATTGAATTTAGATTTTCTTAAATAGAACGCAAGCGTTATGCCCGCCAAATCCAAAAGTATTGCTCATGGCTACTTTTACATCTTTTTTCACAGCTGTGCTAAACGTAAAGTTTAGTCTGCTGTCAATATTTTCATCATCAGTAAAATGGTTGATGGTAGGAGGAACAATACCATGAATAATAGTTCCCAATGCAGCGATAGCTTCAATAACACCTGCAGCACCAAGAAGGTGGCCTGTCATTGATTTTGTAGAATTAATCTGAATGTCGTAAGCATGCTCGCCTAATAATCTTGAGATTGCATTGGATTCTGCGATGTCTCCTAATGGAGTAGAAGTACCATGCATATTGATATGATCTACTTCATCAGCAGTTAAACCTGCATCTTCCAGGCAACTCTTCATTACCAGATAAGCACCAAGGCCTTCAGGGTGAGGAGCAGTCATGTGATGTGCATCAGCACTTAGACCTCCTCCTAATAATTCTGCGTAAATTGTAGCACCACGTTTTACAGCGTGCTCATATTCTTCAAGAATAATACATCCTGCTCCTTCACCTAATACAAATCCATCTCTGTCTTTGTCAAAAGGTCTTGAAGCTGTTTTAGGATCATCATTTCTTGTAGAAAGTGCCATCATTGCATTAAATCCACCGACACCACTTGCTGTAACGGCTGCTTCAGAGCCTCCGCACACAATCACGTCTGCTTTTCCCAACTGGATCAGCATTTTGGAATCAATTATAGCGTTTGCTGAAGATGCACATGCAGATACGGTAGTGTAATTAGGTCCGTGGAAACCATACTCAATAGAGATATGTCCTGGAGTGATATCCGCAATCATTTTCGGAATAAAGAACGGGTTGAATCTCGGAATTTCCGTATTGGCCCATCCTAACACTTCAGTTTCAAAAGTCTCTAATCCTCCGATTCCGGAACCCCAGATTACTCCAACTCTGTTTTTATCTACATTGTCTTCAATAATTCCAGAATGTGCTACTGCTTCTCTGGCAGCAACAAGCCCCAATTGAGTGTTTCGGTCCATTTTTTTAGACTCTTTCTTGTCGAAATGCTGTAACGGATCGAAATTTTTCACTTCGCAAGCGAACTTCGTTTTAAAGTTTGTGGCATCAAAAAGAGTAATCGGAGCGGCACCGCTCTCACCTTTTACAAGATTTTCCCAGTATTCTTTTGCATTATTTCCTATTGGTGTTATTGCTCCAAATCCGGTTACAACTACTCTTTTTAATTCCATAAACTTTGTTTAATTTCTTTTTTGTTGAAGAATATTATTTATTTACTACTTCTTCGATGTAAGCGATAGCGTGCCCTACAGTAGTAATTTTTTCAGCTTGGTCATCAGGGATCTGAATATTAAATTCTTTTTCAAATTCCATGATTAACTCAACTGTATCTAGTGAATCAGCTCCTAAATCGTTAGTGAAGCTAGCTTCAGGAGTTACTTCTGTTTCTTCAACGTCAAGCTTATCCGCGATGATAGCTTTTACTCTTGATGCAATGTCTGACATAGTAAATTATTTTTTTAATTGTTAGATGGTGCAAATATATAAAATTCTTTACGATAAAACATTTTTTTAGCCTTTTTTGTGGACGAGAAGCTTTCATTTTAAATTGTGTCGCTTTAGTCTTTTAGTTTTCAGTAGGTTATAATTTGTTATGTATTGAGTGCTAGATTTCAAATTCAAATAAGCTGGAAGTATTTCAAAGGATACCTTTTTATAATATGAAAGTGATAGCAGAAATCGTAACACTTTGTATTAGTTTTTGTATTTGGAATTAGTAAGAAATTTGGAAAAAGCAAGATTAAATGTGCTCAAAGAGAAAGAATGATAAGCTAGGTGGGTAGATCCTTTTTTGCAGAAGCAATAGGGTTTAATGATAATATTTCATTTATTAGATATAACTTTTTAAGTTATTTCACAATGAAGTTTAAAAGGTGATGAAGAAATAGAATGGCTTAGGAATTATTTTGTGCAGGTCGTGCTAAACTATCTGAGATAAATTGGAATATACATAACTATACTCAATAGTGACACTGGAGAGCAGGTGATTGAAAGTCTTTTAATTCAAAAAATGGCAACTAATAGTGGTAGTGACTATGAAGAAGTTCGTTAAGTTCAGTTCGATTATAGTAGAGCTATTCGTCAAATTCACAATGATATTCTGAATCAGGTGTAGTAATAAAAAAAGAGAATCTGATTTTCCAGATTCTCTTTTATTTTAGTGGAGTTGGAGGGATTCGAACCCTCGTCCAAACAAGCAATACATAAGATTTCTACATGCTTATTCTACCATTGGTTTTCGACTGAAGGCAGAGGGCAGACACCCAACTTCCAGCTTATCTTCTAAAGTTTTCGAATTTTAGCCGAAGCTTCTAAAATCTTATTCCCGCATTCCTATATCTCAGGATCAAACGCCGCAGAACAGAGCATTTGTGAGATATCTTGCTTCCTTACTATCTTCAGGAAAACGCTTGATCTACTATACTTCGATATTAAGCTGCAAGAGCGAACTCTTCGTTGCCAGTTAAAATTTTGTAGCAAGGGATTATAGAGATCGCGCTACGGTTCTCTGCATGCTTACTTACCCATTGGTCTTGCTGTCGAAACCAGTCAACCCCATGAATAAAGTGAATGCAAAGGTAATGCTTTTTGTTTATATTTCATTAATATGGGTGTTTTTTTAATGAGAAGAGATTGTAAAATAAATAATTTGAAGCGGTTAGCAATTGAATGTTTAGTCATTGTGGATAAAAATATTATCATAGTTAAATGCTTTTAATACTGGGTTTGTAAAGGGTTTTTAAATGAAAGAGTAATTCTTTGTGGTAATATATTTTGTGTTTTAAGAAAAATTGTCTAGTTTTGCAATCCAAAATGAGATGTAAAATATGTTAATAATTCCAGTAAAAGATGGTGAATCCATCGACAGAGCTTTAAAAAAATACAAGAGAAAATTTGATAAAACAGGTACAGTTCGTCAATTAAGATCTAGACAAGCGTTTATCAAGCCTTCTGTAACTTTGAGACAATCAAGGTTAAAAGCTGCTTACAAACAAAGAGCACTTAGTAAAGAAGAGCAGGCTTAAGATTTTTTCTTAACCATATATTAATTCACTTCTTAAATTCTTATATTTGAGGAGTGAATTTTTATTTTTATACCTATGATGCTGGAAAAGTTTTTAGAATACTTACAATTCGAAAAAAGGTACTCTCCTCATACTGTTACAAGCTACAAAAAAGACCTTGAAGACTTCTCCCATTTCTTTCTCCGAACAGAGTCTTCTGACAATCTGGCCAAAGCAGACAAAAAAATCATCAGAAATTTCATTGTTGAACTGAGCGAAAACGATATTTCCAAAAGAAGTATCAACAGAAAATTATCTTCTCTACGTAGTTTTTATCTTTTTCTTTTAAAAATAGGCGAAATTAAAATTTCTCCCACCGAAGGTATCTCTTCCCTGAAGTTTTACGCTGAAAAACAAATCCCTATGTCTAAGGAGGAAATGACAGATCTTAATGACAGGATCTTTGAGCAGATGCATGATGTGCTTGAAAAATGCATCATGGAAGTTCTTTATCAGACAGGTATGCGTAAAGCGGAACTTTGTGGCCTGATATTTGAGCATGTTGATTTATGTGAAAATGAATTAAGAGTCATAGGGAAGGGAAATAAAGAAAGGGTAATTCCTGTCTCCAATGAACTGTCTGAACTTCTTAAAAGCTATCTGGCGATAAGAAATCCGCAGACAGAATTTAAATCATATTTTTTTGTAAATAAGAAGGGGAAAAAACTCAACGAAAAATTTGTTTATGTGGTAGTTAATAAGTACCTTAGTCTTATAACAACGAAAGAAAAAAAAAGTCCTCACATCCTTCGTCATAGCTTTGCTACTCACGTATTGGATAATGGGGCGGAGATCTCCAAAGTAAAAAAAATATTAGGGCATTCAAGTCTTGCCAGTACTCAGGTCTATACGAATGCTAATATTGAACAATTGAAAAAAGTGTTTAATCAGGCTCACCCTCGAGCTTCAAAAAAAGAAGAATTATGAAGATTTCAGTACAATCAATTGGTTTAACTCCACACGAACCACTAGAGTCACACATTGACAAAAAAGTAAGTAAATTAGATACCTTCTATGACAAGATTCAGGAGTGTAAGGTATTTTTGAAAGTAGAAAATAACGCTGATAAAGTGAATAAAACAACTGAGCTTATTCTGGCGGTTCCGGGAGATGATATTGTAGTAAAAAAGACATCTGCAAGTTTTGAAGAAAGTCTAGACCTTTGTGTTGATACTGCTAAAAAGCTATTAATCAAGAAAAAAGAAATGGCGTAGAAAAAAAAGTTCAAAAAAGTTTATAAAAAATTTGAGAATTCAAAAAATCCGTTCTATATTTGCACTCGCAAAAAAGGAACAGCGATCTTTTGAATTCTTTTTTATATTTGCCTCCATAGCTCAGTTGGCCAGAGCACGTGATTTGTAATCTCGGGGTCGTGGGTTCGAATCCCTCTGGAGGCTCATTTTAATATAAAATATCTGGGGAGATTCCAGAGTGGCTAAATGGGACTGACTGTAACTCAGTTGCTTCGGCTTCGTAGGTTCGAATCCTGCTCTCCCCACTTTATATTTTTATAAAAAAAAACTTGCAAGATTAAATAAGTTTTCTTAGTTTTGCACAGCGTTTACCAATGGTTTTGGAAACAAAATTGCGGAAGTAGCTCAGTTGGTAGAGCGTCAGCCTTCCAAGCTGAATGTCGCGGGTTCGACCCCCGTCTTCCGCTCAAAAAAATACCTCGATAAGAGTGATTTTTTTTAACACTGAAATGTGTAGAGTAGATTCTCTCAATCACTTTCAGTCTTTTATTAAAATGCCTCCATAGCTCAGTTGGCCAGAGCACGTGATTTGTAATCTCGGGGTCGTGGGTTCGAATCCCTCTGGAGGCTCATTTTAATATAAAATATCTGGGGAGATTCCAGAGTGGCTAAATGGGACTGACTGTAACTCAGTTGCTTCGGCTTCGTAGGTTCGAATCCTGCTCTCCCCACTTTATATTTTTATAAAAAAAAACTTGCAAGATTAAATAAGTTTTCTTAGTTTTGCACAGCGTTTACCAATGGTTTTGGAAACAAAATTGCGGAAGTAGCTCAGTTGGTAGAGCGTCAGCCTTCCAAGCTGAATGTCGCGGGTTCGACCCCCGTCTTCCGCTCAAAAAAAAATCACGCTACTTAGTGTGATTTTTTTAGTTGATGCCGACTTAGCTCAGCGGTAGAGTGCTTCCTTGGTAAGGAAGAGGTCACGGGTTCAAGTCCCGTAGTTGGCTCTCGATTTTCCCGAATTTCTTCGGGATTTTTTTTTTACCCCTATTTTTTGAAAATAAGAATGAAGTGATTGTGTCACTGAAGAAGTTTTATAGTTAAACACTTGCTTAAACAAAAGTGTAAATTGATTCCATTCCATTTTTTTCTCCAGATCATTTTTAATGTGTTAGGAGCAGGATATTGGGGTGCCGTGGAAATTTTTACTCCATCTTTAGAATCACAATCATAAAATTTTCGTTAAATTCGTGTAAAATAAATTTTTGATGAATATTCTTTTATTAGAAGATGATCTCATTCTGTCTGCAGAACTTTGCCGATTTTTAGAATCAAATAATTTTAACTGTGATAAAATCTACGACGGGGAAACTTTTCTCCGCCAGATAAAAAATAATACTTATGAGCTGTATTTGCTCGATATCAATGTTCCTAAAATAAATGGGCTTGATGTCTGCCAGACAATCCGTTCTTTTGATAAGAATACACCAATCATTATCATTTCTGCCTATGGAGATATCTCTGATAAAAAGGATGCCTTCACCAGACTGGCTGATGATTATCTGGTAAAGCCTTTTCAGTTTGAAGAGCTTCTTTTAAGAATGAATTCACTGCTGAGAAGAAAAGCACCTTCCGATAATTCAGATCAGGATATTCTCAGAATTGATGATCTTATTATCAACAAGACCGAGCAGAAGGTCTATCGTGGAGGAAATGAAATCACCCTTACATTAAAAGAATTTCAGCTGCTGGTTTATCTTGCGGAAGCGCAGGGAAGAACGGTTTCAAAACAGCAGATTACAGAACATGTTTGGGAACATAATTTTAACACGAATACCAATACAGTTGAAGTTTATATCAATTTCCTAAGGAAAAAGATTGACAAAGATTTTAAAATAAAACTGATCCATACCCGTTCAGGTTTCGGATATTACCTTAGCCCATTATAAATGTCTTTAAAAAGGAAGATAGCTTTAACGATCAGTATCGCCTTTTCATTACTTTTTGGAATGGTGATGGCGGTCATTTATTTATCTTTTAACGATTTCAGAAGAGATGAATTTAAAGAACGCTTCAGGCAGAGACTTGAATTTACTTCCCATTTCATTTCCAAATCTAAAGACTTTGAAGAGGAAGCTCCGGTTTTCTTTAATGAAAATTCAGATAACATTCTTTTGAATGAAAAGATTTTAATTTTCAATGAAAAAAAAGAGCTGATCTACAGTACCATCAAAGACCGGAATGTCACCTGGGACAGTGCGATGCTTAAAGAACTGGATAAAAAGAAGATTATCTATACGGAAAGAACAGTTCCGGAGATCTATGCCGCACTCAGGACTATTAATGGTGAAAACTATTATATTCTTACCAGTGCCTTTGATACCAATGGAAAATCGAAGCTGGGGTTTCTGAAATACCTTTTGATTACCGCTTATGCCATGAGTACCCTTCTTATTGGCTTTTTCAGTTATTATTTTGTTGAAAAATTCCTTCGTCCGCTGGAAGACCTGAACAAAGAGATTTCTGAAGTGACGGCCCATAAACTTACAACACAGATACCTGTTGAGCAGTCTAATGATGAAGTCAGTGTGCTGGCAAAATCATTTAATACAATGATCGGAAGGCTGGATGACGTATTTCAGTCACAAAAGGATTTTACGGCAAGTGCTTCCCATGAGATCAGGACCCCTATAACAAGAATGGCATTTCAGCTGGAGAACCTCATAAAATTTGAAGAACATTCCCCGGAAACCCTGTCTTCTTTACAACAGATTCAGCGGGATGTATATCAATTGTCAGATTTGACGAATTCACTTTTGCTGCTTACAAAATTTGATAAAGAAAATATTCAGAGTATTTATGAAGAGGTAAGGATTGATGAAGCCATCTTTGAGGCTTTTGAAGCGGTAGAGAAAAGTTATCCACAGCTTAAGCTGGATTTTCTGATTAATGAAGAGAGTTCCGAAAATGCTTTTCTGATGATAAAGGGAATTCAATCGCTATTGGTCATTGTCTTTATTAATCTCTTTAAAAATGCAGCAGTATATTCTGACAATTCAGAAGTGAATGTCTTGATTACCGAAACGAATGATACCCTTTCTGTAGAAGTTCTTTCTCATGGGAATACTATTTCCGAAGATGAGCAGACCAAACTGTTTGAAGCTTTCACTAGAGGAAATAATGCTCAGAATATTGCGGGATCAGGTTTAGGACTTAGAATTGTCAAAAGGATTCTGGAATATCATGATGCTGATATCATATATTCTTCCCCTCAGGAATATATTAATAAATTCACTCTAATTTTTAAAAAATAATATTCAAAAGCAACTGGTCTCAAATGCAGTTGCTTTTTGTTAAACTCCAGATTAAATTTTTGAATAAAAATTCAACTATTGGAGAATAAAACACCTGTTCAACTGCTGTTTTCTTTCTTTGAAACGTCCTGTAGAAGGAGATTTTAATATTTTTTTAAGCACCATTTAAGTTTCTTTTAATAGCATCAGAGCAATTTTGTAATTTAAAAAGAAAAACAATGAACAGAATTGCAGTGCTGTGTCTCGCCGTTTCCTCATTCATGGCAGCACAACAGCAGATGTCTCTTTTGGATTGCGAAGAAGCCTTTCAGAAGAACAACCTCCAGCTGCTCGCCGAACAATACAACATCAATATGGCTGATGCAGATATTCTGCAGGCTAAAATCTGGGAATTGCCACAATTAAGCGGACAGTTCAATGCTTACAATCCTCAGGATAAGAAGATTTTTGATGTAGGACGCTCAAAAGGAGCAGGAATTACTCAATTGATCTATATGGGTGGTAAAAAGAAAAATGAAATTGCTTTTGCCAGATCCAATAAAGAACTTGCCCAACTTCAGTTTTCCCAACTGTTGGCAGATTTAAGATCTCAGCTTCGTTCCGCCTATTTCAACCTTTATTACGAAAAACTAAAACTGGAGAACACCAATAAGCAGTTAGGGTATATGAATGATCTTTTAAACGCTTATCGTGTACAGTCCGCAAAAGGAAATATTTCCCTTAAAGATGCTGTCAGGTTACAGAGTATTGTGATCCAGCTGAATCATGATAAACTGGAGATCAATAAAAATATTCTGGATTTTGAACAGAATCTGAAAGTTTTAACAGGTGTTTCGGAAGAAATAGAGCCAACGATGTCTGAAGCTGAAGCTAAAGAATCTCTGGCTGCGCAGCCTTTCGGAAATGAAGAAGAACTGAAAAGTAAAGCGCTGGAAAATAATGCAGATTACCAATACAATCTGAAACTCATTGATAACAGCAAGTTATATGCACAATGGCAGAAATCCTTAAATGTTCCGGATGTGACCGTAGGTGCTGCATGGGATCAGGCAGGCGGAACTTTCAATAATGAAGCGAACCTTACCTTAGGAATTCCTTTGCCCTTATGGAAAGCGAATCAGGGGAATGTGGTAAAAGCAAACTATGCTATTCAGCAGAATCAGAAAAATGCTGACTTTCAGAAACTGACCCTGGAAACCAAAGTGCAGTCTGCTTATAAAACCTGGAAAGCTCAGTATGACCAGCTTTCGGACATCAAAACTACAGATCTGCAGAATATGGATCTTGTATACAATGGAATGCTGAATAATTTCAGAAAAGGAAATGTCAACCTGATTGAATTCACAGACTTTATGGATAGCTACAGGGAAACAGCACTGCAGATCTATGATATGAAAAATGAGATCATGCAGTCAGCGGAACAGCTCAATCAATTAGTACAAACGAAAATCTTCTATTAATCATGAAAACATATATTATCCCCGTATTGATGGCCCTTTCATTATTGGCCTGTTCAAAAAAAGAGGAAGAGAAAACCAATCACGTCAAAAAAGGATTTGAGTTGAGCAACACGATGTTGAATTCTGTTTCCCTGGCCAAAGTTGAAAAAAAGAATATAGAAGATGAATATAGCTTTTACGGAAAGATCTCTGCCGATAAAAATAGTTATATAGACGTTTACCCGTTGGTAGGAGGAAACGTGATGAGTGTAAATGTAGAGCTGGGTGATTATGTGAAAAAAGGACAGGTACTGGCAACAATCAGGAGTACCGAGCTTGCAGAAATTCAAAAAGATGTAAGCGATGCAAAAACAGATCTGGTAGTGGCGAAAAATAATCTTCGTGTTGCAAAGGAGCTGTATGAAGGAAAGCTAAACACTGAAAGAGATGTCCTGGAAGCCAAAAGCCAGTTACAAAAAGCAGAAGACCAGTTGCAGAGAGCAGCGGCAGTAAGTACGGTTTATAATGTGAAAACCGGAAATATATACAGTGTTGTAGCACCCATCAACGGTTATATTGTTCAGAAAAGTATCAATAAAGATATGCAGCTTAGAAGTGACAGAAGTGATAATATCTTTGATGTTGCCAATACAACCAACGTTTGGGCCATTATGAATGTTAACGAATCGGATATTGATAAAATCAGTCTGGGAATGAAAGCCCAGGTGTCCACTCTGTCTTACCCGGATAAAGTTTTTGACGGGAAAATTGATAAAATATTCAAAATTATTGATCCGCAAACCAATGCCATGCAGGCAAGAGTGGTATTGGATAATGCTAATGGACTCCTCATTCCGGACAGTAAAGCAACTATAAAAGTTTCCAGCCTGGAAAGCAATACGATGCTGACTGTTCCATCCAAAGCAGTGATTTTTGATGATAACAAAAGTTTTGTAGTGATTTTTAAATCCAGAACAGATGTGAAGGTCAGAGAAATTAAAGTATTAAAGCAGGTAGGTGATGTCACTTATATTTCAGATGGTCTGAAAGAAGGAGAAGAAGTGATTACCAACAACCAGCTGCTGATATACCGCTCCCTGAACAGCTAGCCTTACTTAAACCATTAAGAATATTGATATTTTTCTTTAACGGCTTTTTTAGGTCATCAATTTATCTATCATGAATAAATTCATAAAAAATATAATCGCTTTTTCACTAAAAAATAAAGCATTTACCTTTATCTGGGTAGCGATTCTAGCCATCTCCGGTTTTATAAGCTTCAAAAATATGCCTATTGAAGCTTTTCCGGATGTAACCAATACCCAGATTGTAATCATTACCCAATGGAATGGGCGCAGTGCAGAAGAAGTAGAACGTTTTGTCACAACCCCCATCGAATTGGCGATGAGCCCGGTTCAGAAAAAAACAAGTGTGAGAAGTACCACCATGTTTGGTCTTTCCATTGTTAAAATTCTGTTTGACGATGGAGTGGAGGATACTTTTGCCAGAAATCAGGTCAACAACCAATTAAGAACCATTAGCCTTCCTGATGAGGTAGATCCTGAAGTACAGCCACCCTACGGGCCAACCGGTGAGATTTTCAGATATACACTGGAAAGTAAAACAAAAGATTCGAGAGCGTTGCTTACTCTGCAAAACTGGGTGATAGATCGTGCCTTAAGAGGAGTGCCGGGTGTTGCTGATATCAATGTTTTTGGAGGGCAGGATAAAGTTTTTGAATTAAGTATAGATCCAAGAGCATTGGATAAATACAATCTGACTCCGCTTCAGGTATATGATGCTGTCACTAAAAGTAATCTTAATGTAGGAGGTGATGTTATTGAAAAAAACGGGCAGGCCTATGTAGTAAGAGGAATTGGATTGGTGAAATCAGTGGCCGATATCGGAAATATTACTATTCAGAATGACAGTGGAAACCCTGTTCTGGTAAAAAATGTAGCAGAAGTTCATGAAAGTTCAATGCCTAGAGTAGGACAGGCTGCCCTGAATCATCATGACGATACGGTGGAAGGAATTGTTGTCATGAGAAAAGGAGAAAACCCAAGGGAGGTTTTGGTAGGAGTGAAGGCTAAAATTAAAGAGCTTAACGAAAAGATACTCCCAAAAGATGTCAAAATGGTTACTTTCTATGATCGTGACAATCTGATGGATTTTACAACGCATACCGTAATGCACAACCTTATTGAAGGAATTGTACTGGTAACGGTAATTGTTTTAATTTTTATGGCCGACTGGAGGACAACACTGATTGTTTCCATCATCATTCCGCTATCCTTACTCTTTGCATTTTTATGTTTAAAGCTGGCCGGAATGAGTGCCAATCTGCTTTCATTAGGAGCGGTAGACTTCGGGATCATCATAGACGGAGCCGTCGTCATGGTAGAAGGACTCTTTGTAATGCTTGATCATAAAGCGAAACGGTACGGAATGGAGAAGTTTAATAAATTGGCAAAAGGAGGCTGGATCAAACAGACCGGAACCGGATTAGGAAAAGCGATCTTCTTTTCAAAATTAATTATCATTACTTCTCTGATTCCTATTTTCTCATTTCAGAAAGTAGAAGGAAAGATGTTCTCTCCTTTGGCTTTTACCCTGGGATTTGCATTAATTGGAGCATTGATATTTACATTAACTCTGGTTCCTGTTCTTTCCCATATCCTTTTAAATAAAAATGTAAGAGAAAAAAATAACCCATTTGTTAATTTTTGGGACAGAATTGTTTTAAAAGGCTTTAATTTAACATTTAAGCATAAAAAGACGAGTATGATCGTTGCTATCTCTTTCCTGGCAGTTACTTTATTTTCCGGGAAATTTTTGGGAACAGAATTCCTGCCTCAGCTGAATGAAGGTTCACTTTGGATCACTGCCGAAATGCCGATGAGTTCCTCATTAAAAGAATCTCTGAAAACAGCAGACCTTTTAAAGAAAGATATTATGAGCTTCTCAGAAGTCACAGATGTTCTGGCACAGACGGGGAGAAGTAATGACGGGACGGACCCTAATGGATTTGGATTCGTACAGTTTGCGGTCAACCTTAAGCCAAGAGAAGAATGGAAGCGTAAGATCACCTATGATGAGTTGATTAATGAAATTGATAAAAAGCTCAGAAGCTATCAGGGAATTACTTTCAATTATTCCCAGCCGATTTCAGATAATGTAGCGGAAGCAGTAGCCGGTTTTAAAGCAGAAAACGGAATCAAAATCTATGGTGATAACCTGGAAACTCTGGATAAAATAGCCAATGAAGTTTTATTAAAAGTTAAAGATGTAGAAGGGGTAAAAGACCCCGGAATTATTAAAAATATCGGCCAGCCGGAAGTAAGTGTTGTATTGGACAGGGATAAAATGGCGGCTTACGGCGTAATGCCTGCAGATGCACAGGCTGTATTGGAAATGGCTTTTGGTGGAAAAACCGCTTCAGAAATGTTTGACGGTGAAAGAAAATTCCCGATCCGTCTGCGTTATTCACAGGAATACAGAACCAATGAGAATGATATTGCGGCTTTGATGGTTCCTACACAGGATGGAGCAAAAATCCCTTTAAAAGAAATAAGTACCATTGTTAAAGATAACGGAGCTGCATTTATTTACCGGGACAATATCAAGCGATATATTGGTGTTAAATTTTCAATCCGTGACAGAGATTTGGGAAGCACTATTGCGGATGCCCAAAAAAAAGTTGAAACTATTGAGCTTCCGGATGGTTATTCTGTAGGATGGACAGGTCAGTTTGAAAACCAGCAGCGGGCCTCTCACAGATTGACGCAGGTAGTTCCCGTGAGTATTCTGATGATTTTCTTTCTGTTGTTTATCTTATTTGGAAATATGAAAGACTCTCTTCTGGTATTGGCGAATGTACCATTTGCTTTAATAGGAGGAATTATCGCTTTACACGTTACCGGAATCAATTTTGGAATCTCTGCGGGAGTAGGTATGATTGCTCTTCTGGGTATTTGTATTCAGAACGGGGTAATTCTTATCACAGAATTTCATCAGAACGTGAAAGACGGTCTTGATATAGATTCCGCCATATTAAATGGGGTGAAATCCAGAACCAGGCCCGTAATTATGACAGCGCTTATGGCCTCTATCGGATTGATGCCGGCAGCATTGTCTACAGGAATCGGGTCAGAATCTCAAAAACCTCTGGCGATTGTCATTATTGGGGGGCTTATTACAGCTACCGTGCTTACACTGCTTATTTTCCCAATTATTTTCTGGATATTCAACCGGACAAAAAAGCTCAGCCATATATGATTTTTCTTTCATTTATATATTAGTAGAGCCTGGAATATTCTGTATTTCAGGCTTTTTCATAAAAGGTTTCAGAAAGTTTTTTTCAATCAGGAAAAATATGTAAATTTGCAGTCTCAATACGTTGAAATATAAGGTTTGTCCTTCATTGGAAGAGAATATTGAAAGTTTTTTTAATAAAAAGTTTTTGGTATTTAAAAATTCATTATATTTGCACACCGAAAATTTGAAAAACAATAAATAAATAATTTTAAATCATGGCAAAGGAAACGTTTAATCGTAACAAACCACACTTGAACATTGGTACTATTGGTCACGTTGACCATGGTAAAACTACTCTTACAGCTGCTATTTCTGCTGTATTAGCTAGCAAAGGTCTTGCTGAGAAAAAAGACTTCTCTGCAATTGACTCTGCTCCAGAAGAAAAAGAAAGAGGTATTACTATCAATACTGCTCACATCGAATACGAAACTGAAAAAAGACACTATGCTCACGTTGACTGTCCAGGTCACGCCGACTATGTTAAGAACATGGTAACTGGTGCTGCTCAAATGGATGGAGCTATCGTAGTATGTGCTGCAACTGACGGTCCAATGCCTCAGACTAGAGAACATATCCTACTTTGCCGTCAGGTAAACGTACCTAGAATCGTTGTTTTCATGAACAAAGTTGACATGGTAGATGATCCAGAGTTATTAGAGCTTGTTGAAATGGAGCTTAGAGACTTATTATCTACTTACGAATTTGACGGAGACAACTCTCCAGTAATTCAAGGTTCTGCATTAGGAGCTCTTACTGCAGCTACTGCGTCTCCTGCTAACACAGAAGATAAGTGGTTCAAGAGCGTTGAAGAATTGATGGATGCTGTTGATACTTGGATCGAGCAACCACCAAGAGATACTGAAAAGCCATTCTTGATGCCAATCGAAGACGTATTCTCTATTACAGGTAGAGGTACTGTAGCAACTGGTAGAATCGAGGCTGGTGTTATCAACACTGGTGATCCAGTTGATATCGTAGGTATGGGTGACGAAAAATTAACTTCTACTATTACAGGAGTTGAGATGTTCAGAAAGATCCTAGATAGAGGTGAAGCTGGAGATAACGTAGGTCTATTGTTGAGAGGTATTGAAAAAACTGACATCAAGAGAGGTATGGTTATCGCTAAGAAAGATTCAGTTAAGCCACACAAAAAATTCAAGGCTTCTGTTTATATCCTTTCTAAAGAAGAAGGTGGACGTCACACTCCATTCCACAACAAGTACCGTCCTCAGTTCTACGTAAGAACTACTGACGTTACAGGTGAGATCTTCTTACCAGAAGGTGTAGAAATGGTAATGCCTGGTGATAACTTAGAGATCACTGTAGAATTGTTACAGCCAATCGCTCTTAACGTAGGTCTTAGATTTGCGATCAGAGAAGGAGGTAGAACAGTTGGTTCAGGTCAGGTTACTGAAATCCTAGACTAATTATCTTAAAATAAATAAAGCTTCCGAAAGGAAACTCTCGGAAGCTTTTTATCTACGGGCATCGTCCAATGGTAGGATACCGGTCTCCAAAACCGTTGATCAGGGTTCGAATCCTTGTGCCCGTGCAAATATAAATTATGAGTTCATTTGTCGATTTTTTAAAAGGTTCTTATAACGAATTCAGGCATAAAGTTGAATGGCCAAAGTGGGCTGACCTTCAGTCATCTACTATTGTAGTGACTATTGCGACAGTGATTCTGGCTCTATTTACTTTTGGAGTTGATGAATTGTTTTCTAAATCAATCAGCAACATCATTGGAATGCTAATCAACTTGTTCAATTAATTAAAAGTATTTTCCCATAATGAGCGAATTGAAATGGTATGTGCTGAAAGCAATCAGCGGACAGGAAAATAAAGTGAAAAACTATATTGAGACAGAAATCAAACGTCTAGGGTTTGATCAGTACGTTACTCAAGTGGTTATTCCTATGGAAAAGGTAATTCAAATTAGAAACGGAAAAAAAGTTCCTAAAGAGAGACCTTACTACCCTGGATACTTGATGATTGAAGCTGACCTGATGGGAGAGATTCCTCACGTTATCAAGAATATTCCTGGAGTTATTTCTTTCCTAAGTTTAACTAAAGGAGGAGATCCTGTTCCAATGAGAAAATCAGAGGTTAACAGAATGCTTGGAAGAATGGATGAACTTTCAGAATTTGCAAGCGATGTTGAAATTCCTTATGTAGTAGGTGAAAACGTTAAAGTAATCGATGGACCTTTCAACGGATTCAACGGTACAGTTGAGAAGATTCTTGAAGACAAAAAGAAAATTGAAGTTTCTGTATTGATCTTCGGTAGAAAAACTCCAATGGAACTAAGCTACATGCAAGTAGAAAAAGTATAATAATTACTTATAAAATATAAAAAAAGACTGCTATTAAGCGGTCTTTTTTGTTTTTATATACTCGCTTTACATTGTTGTTTATAACAGGTGAGGTTTACCCTATCGCGAATTATATTTTTTTAATTTTCTTTACAATTGCTTTTCTGAAATTTTTATATTCTCAACTGCTGTTGTTTATTCCTATAAAGATCTTTGCTTTAATTCAGTTATCACTTTATTGGGAATAAAGTTGTTTTTGCAGATCAGATTTCTTCTCCTATTCTTGATTTACTTTCAGATGGCATGCTTCTTGCAACAACATGGTAATTAATCCCAAAATTTATATTTTTTATTTCATACACTGTTTACAGGCGTATGTCTATTGTATGTTTTTAACTAAAAAATGTAAAATTTGGATTAGCTATTCAAAACACAAGCCTTATATAAACACATAATCCAATGACAAAAATTATTTCGATGGTCATTCTGGTGGGTACGTCCGTACTCGCGAGTGCGCAGGTTGGTATCAATACTGCGAATCCTGAAAAAGAACTTACCGTAAACGGTACAATGAAGACATCAGGAGTTGTTTTCAAGCAGCCTATGGAGAAATTGAAAGCGGATGAGAATTACACTTTCATTATCAAATCTCCAGCTCCGGAAAACAAAATTACGGCGTACAACGATTCCTTTGTACCCAATTCTCCGGCACCAATTAATCTTATTCAATTTAAAATTACCTGTGATCCTTCAGATAAGGATTGGGTAAATCAATTTGACACAAAGATTAATTCCAGTAAATTTTTGGTGGTAATTTCTTCTTTTGGATTTACGCAGCCTACAAGAACTTTTACAGCAGACTGGGTGACACCAATGCCTCAGATCTTTGCTTATTCTTCAGGAGGAACATGGAAACTTAAGGCAGATTATCAAGGATTCGCTCCTGATAACTCTTTCCCTACAGGAATCTGGACACTGAATTTGCTGGTATTTGACAGATCATATGCCAAAGATTTCAACTCAACGCAAAGCCTTAATGCTTCAACTACAGGTGCTGCTGCAGCTCCATTAATTCAATAAGACACACTATGAAAAAAATTATTGCGATACTCTTTATGGGTTTTGCTGCTTTAAGTATGCATGCTCAAGTAGGAATTAATACTAATACACCTAAGGGAACTCTCGATGTAGAAGGAGAAACACTGGTAGAGTCCTATTTAATAGATACTGAAAATACGAAGGCAAGCGGAAACTATCTTCTTCTTACCCGTTCAAAAGATACATCACCGGTAGGTAAAGTAAAGTTGTTGGACATATCGCTCCGTAATGTAGCCCCTGTAAATATGTATAATATTGTATTGAAGAATGTGAGACAGGATGAAGTTGTGAATCTCAATACAGGATTAGATGTAAGTAAATATGTTGTGGCCATTACAGGTGCTGTTTTTACAGGAGCGGTGTCGGCAGCTAATACGACAACCAACCCCAAATCATTTGGATCTTATTCTACTGAAGTTACTCAGGTCGTAAGTGGGGGTAAAAATTACCATGCAGTCAATTTAGCTTTTAAAGGCGCTGGAACTGTTTCAGCCCAAAACGGAACCTGGACTCTTACTCTGAATGTTTTTGAAAAGTCACTGGTTAAAGACTGGGGAACTTTCAACGGTTCTGTTTCAGCATCAGCTTCGCCTGCTTATTCAGGAGTTTCAACCAATACGCCTCTAGGGCTTCAATAAAAAAATATGAAAAGAAAAATTTATATCACAATAATCATGTGCCTTGGGATTTTTTTTAATGCCCAGCAAGGAAAAGTAGGAATAAACACAGCAAAACCTACGGAAACACTTGATGTTAACGGAAAGACTTATACAAACTCTCTATATTTAAGAAATCCGGGAGAACCTACCATGACGGGAGGTAGCTTTTTAGCAACTTCACAAAATGGTTTGCAACTGTACGATCCGGCTTTGGAGAGTAGTGGATTATTCAATTATCTTAAACTTACTCTTACAGGAGTATCCGGAACAGGAATCGCAGATTATGATACCAAAATTGATGCAAACAATTTTCTGGTTATACTTCACAACTATTCATTTAAACTGAATGACGGTACTACCAATGTAATGCTTGATTATGGAGACAATGGTGTGAATGATAACAAACAGGGATCACCGGATGTTGTTGCTTTCAAAAGTAACGGTACCTGGCATATTAGAGCAAGATTTACTGACAGCAGGATTCTGGCAGTGAGTTCAGCCACTCCATCAAGAACTTATAACAACTTTACGGTTGATCTTTATCTGATGGCCTATAGAAGACTGATTGAAAAACAAAATATCAGCGATATCAATGCTGATCTTGGAGGAAATGACGGCTCTACCCAGACGATTAATAAACCAGCAGGTTTTTAATAAATCTTTTCCTTTAAAAATATATAAAACGGCTATTTAATGTAAATAGCCGTTTTTGTTTCTCATGATAGCATTCAAAATATATTGCAGGGCTTTATGATTTTTTTTCTTAAACTTTTTAAAAATCAGCAATTTCCGTTTGCTAATTCAAAAATATTTTATACTTTTGCAGTCCAAAAAGTAGGTTTATTGTTATGTGAGTGCATAACCTGCTGAATAATAAATGCTTCCAAACTCATTAATTATTCAAATTTAAAAAACAAACAATGGCTAAGAAAGTCTTTAAAATGGTAAAGCTTCAGGTGAAAGGTGGCGCAGCTAACCCTTCTCCACCAGTAGGTCCAGCATTGGGTTCTGCAGGTGTGAACATCATGGAGTTTTGTAAGCAATTTAACGGAAGAACCCAAGATAAGCCAGGGCAAGTTTTACCTGTAGTAATTACAGTATACGAAGACAAATCTTTTGAATTCGTTATTAAAACTCCACCTGCAGCAATCCAGTTAATGGATGCAGCTAAAATCAAGGGAGGTTCTGGTGAACCAAACAGAAACAAAGTAGGTTCTGTAACTTGGGAACAAGTAAAGAAAATCGCTGAAGATAAAATGGCGGATCTTAACTGTTTTACAACAGATTCTGCACTTTCTATGGTTGCAGGTACTGCTAGATCTATGGGATTAAGAGTAACAGGAACTAAACCAACTAACGCTTAAAACTTAAAGAAATGGCAAAATTAACTAAAAAGCAAAAGGAAGCTTTAAGCAAAGTAGAAAAAGGAAGAATCTATAACCTTGAAGAAGGTTCAGCTCTTGTAAAGGAGGTGAACACTACAAAGTTTGATGCTTCTGTAGATATCGCTGTAAGATTAGGTGTAGACCCAAGAAAAGCAAACCAAATGGTAAGAGGTGTTGTATCTCTTCCTCACGGTACTGGTAAAGATGTTAAAGTATTAGCTCTTGTAACTCCAGATAAAGAAGCAGAAGCTAAAGCTGCTGGTGCTGACTATGTAGGTCTTGACGAATATTTACAAAAAATCAAAGAAGGTTGGACAGATGTTGACGTTATCGTTACTATGCCAGCTGTAATGGGTAAATTAGGTCCATTAGGTAGAGTATTAGGTCCAAGAGGTTTAATGCCAAACCCTAAATCAGGAACTGTAACAATGGAAATTGGTAAAGCAGTAACTGAAGTGAAAGCAGGTAAAATTGATTTCAAAGTAGACAAGTATGGTATCATCCACGCTGGTATTGGTAAAGTATCTTTCGATGCTGCTAAGATCAAAGAAAATGCGCAGGAATTGATCTCTACATTGATCAAAATGAAGCCAACTGCTGCTAAAGGAACTTATGTAAAAAGCATTTATTTGTCTTCTACAATGAGCCCTGGTATTGCAATCGATACTAAATCTGTTAACTAATATAAATCCTTAAGACAATGACAAAAGACCAAAAAGTTGTAGCAATACAAGAGATCAAAGACTTGCTTCAGGATGCAAAAGTAGTATACGTAGCAGATCTAGACGGTTTGAACGCTGCGAAGTCTTCAGAATTCAGAAGACAGGCTTTCAAACAAAATATCAAAGTGAAAGTTGTAAAAAATACACTTTTACAAAAAGCAATGGAGCAAATTGAAGGAGTAGATTACTCTGAAATGTTCCAGACTTTTAAAGGAAACTCTGCATTAATGATTTCTGAGACTGCAAACGGTCCAGCTAAATTAATCCAAGGGTTCAGAAAGAAAGAAGAAAAGCCAGCTTTAAAGTCTGCTTTTGTTCAGGAAACTTTCTACGTTGGAGACGAAAACTTATCTGCACTTGCTAACATCAAGTCTAGAGAAGAAATGATCGGAGAAATCATCGGATTACTTCAATCTCCAATTCAAAGAGTTGTTTCTGCTCTTCAAAACAAACCTGAAACTGTAGAAGCTAAAGCTGAAGAAGCTGCTGCTCCTGCTGTAGAAGAAACTCCTGCTGAAGCTCCGGAAGCTGCTGCAGAAAGCACTGAAGAAACAAGTGCTGAATAATTACACTCAAAAAATTAAATAAATAATCAACAAAAACATTACAACAATGTCAGATTTAAAAAATTTAGCTGAAACGCTAGTAAACTTAACAGTAAAAGACGTAAACGAATTAGCAACTATCCTTAAGGATGAGTACGGAATTGAGCCAGCTGCTGCTGCTGTAGTTGTTGCTGCAGGTGGTGGAGAAGCTGCTGAAGAAAAAACTGAATTCGACGTAATTCTTAAGTCTGCAGGTGCTTCTAAATTAGCTATCGTTAAATTAGTAAAAGATTTAACTGGTGCTGGTCTTAAAGAAGCTAAAGATATCGTAGATGGTGCTCCTGCTCCAATCAAAACTGGTATCTCTAAAGACGAAGCTGAGGCTCTTAAGAAGCAATTAGAAGAAGCTGGTGCTGAAGTAGAATTGAAATAATTTCAATTTTATTATAAATATAGAAGCCTGGGCAAATGCCCGGGCTTTTTTGTATGTAAGTCTTTATAAATGTGTGTGTTATTTTATAATAGTATTTGAATATTATTGGTTCTTTCTTTGTTATATTTTAATATGATTATTTATTTGATAAAAATTAACATAATATTTTATTTGTATTTTAACATTTGTTTATTTTATTTAGTTTTTTACTAATAAAGTATTGTTTTGGTTAAAAAAATATTATATTTGTACCGAAAAAACACAACATAATTGGATAGAAATTATTTTCTTTCCTACGGCCACAAGATTACACTTCTGTTGCTTCTGGCGGCTATAGGAAAATTAAATGCTAAGTTTATACCTGATACAATGAGCAAAGCTCAATTACGGTATTGTACAGCTATAAATAATCATCCGCAGGGATGCTTAGCCGATGTTTCAGTTTATCTGTCTGAAGCAGGAAATGATGTGGCGGCTGCAAACAAATTGTCTGCTGCTCAAAATGAAACTTTTGCATTCTATTGCAATAGCCTGCAATACAATTTTTCTTTTTTTAATAATAGCAATCTTCAGTTTTTCCTTCTTAGAGATATAAAATTTGTCGCTGTTTGGGCTAATTGGTATTATGATTCGTTCTCTATCTGCAAAGAACATATATTCCTGACATTTAAAGAATTCCGAAAGTTCAATGCCAGTTCTTTTAAACTTGTTGATGGCTTTAAGTTTATTATTAAAATTCCTGATAAATTAATCCATTCTTTTATCTCCTAATATTTCTAACAATTTTATGCGCCTTCTTACAGTACTATCTGTTATTTCATTTATTATTCGAATGAGAATGCTCGAGAATTGCCCTTTCAAAAAAACACATATACATAAAAAAACAGCAAATATCATTAGACATGAAAAACAGATTATTTACCATCGCTCTTTTATCAGTTGGTTTACCAGTATTAGCACAGGTTGGGATTAATACAGGACAGGCTCAGGCAACCTTTGATATAGTAGGATCACCTTCCAATCCCGGTAAACTTGATGGCGTTATTGCGCCAAGGCTTACAGGTGTACAATTAAAAGCTAAAAACTATACAATAGCCCAAACAGGAGCCATAGTATATGTTACCTCAGTTGAAGCTGCACCTTCCGGACAGACCGTTGATGTTGTTTCACCAGGGTATTATTATTTTGATGGAATCAAATGGGGAAGCATAAGTGGGAACTGGCGTACAGTAGGAAATGCCGGCACAACAGCGACAACGGCAGCTTTAGGAGCAGATATAGGCAGTGGGAATTATTTAGGTACAAATGACGGTCAGAATTTGGTCTTGGCTACTCAGAAAAACGTAAAAGGAATATTAGATACTAATGGAACTCTGCAAGGGGGAAATTCCAATTCTGCAACAGGTCCTTACGCTTCATTTACTTGGGGATCTAATAATATTCTTACCAACAGTACCTCTTCAAATATTGCATTGGGAAAAGACAACTCTGTCTCTGCGCAGGGTAATTTTCTTGCGGTAGCTATTGGATTGGGAAATACAGCGAATAATGGTGCTAAAGTAATAGGAAATAGTAATAGCGCTACAGGGGCTAATAATTTAGTATTTGGAAACCTGAATACCGTAACAGGACTCACAGGACTCACTATTGGGAACAATCATATAAACAGCGGAGGAATTGCTATCGGAAGCGGAAATACAACATCAACAAACAATGTAGCTGTTGGTTCGGCAAATACGGCAAGCGGTACAGAAGCTTTTGCAATAGGATTTTCGGGTCAGGCCACAGCAGGACAGATGGTTTATGCCAACAAACAACATGTTTTCTTTAATAAAAGCAACGGAACAGATACAATATTGGGAATTAATATGATTCCTACTGCGGCTACATCTACAGGAGCTGCTGTTCAGATGAAGGGAATTGCTTCTGGTGCGGGTGCATCATGTACAGCTGCTGAAGAAGGCGCAATCCGATATAATACAACCATTAAAGCGCATGAAGGCTGTAATGGATCTACCTGGAAAGCGCTTTATAATTAAAAAATAAACACAAACCTTAAAAAATAAAAAATGACCAGAAAATTATTCGAAAAGTTAGCTGCGATGCTTATGACATTGATGATGTCAGCAGTAGTATTTGCGCAGCAGGGCTATGAACCGATCCGTGGGATGGGGGTGGAGGCGAAACCTGTCAACAATTCAGGGATCTGTCTAGCATGTTATAACGGAAGCATGAATCCGGTGGTAGATGCAAGTCTTGATAACAGCGTAAGCATGGGAAACTTTGCCTCCCTGTTAAGTGGAAACGGAATCTCTGTAAAGAATAAAAATACAACCTATCCTGCGGGATATATTACTGGATTCAATGTAGATCTAGGGACGAGTTTTATTACCATAGATCTTTTGAGTTCTTTGCGGATCAGTACTTATAAAAATGGTGTTCTTCAGGAAACTACTACCAGCAGCACTCTTTTATCTGTTCCTGCATTCGGAGGAAGTAAGAACAGGATATTCCTGCACTTTAAAACTTCAAAAGAATTTGATGAAGTAAGATTGTACCAAACCAATGTTCTTTCTGTATTCAGTGCTATGAATGTGTATTATGCATTTGCATTTGATCCGGCAAAAGTACCTACAGATAATAATGGTATTTGTGATGATATTATTGCAGGAAGCGGTGTTGACGGAAATGTATCCGGAAGCAGCAGTTTCTTGGCTCCGCTTTCCTATGTTCAGAATAAAGAAAGAATTGGAGATGGAAATAAAAACTCTTATGGATCAATAGTTCTTCCGATCGGATTGCTGGGATCTTATTCAGTTGGAGTTCTAGATAAAAATCAGGTGTATCCTGCAGGTAACAGAACAGGTTTTGTTATAGAACCGGATGATCAGGGGAAACTGTTAAGTGCTGAGTTTTTAAAGAATATTACAATAGAAACTTATCTTTACGGCCAGCTTCAGGATTCAAAACAACTGTCTGACGGAGGAGGTCTGATTAATATTAAAGTATTAGGATTTGGTTCAGGAAAGCAAAAAGTTACATTAACGACTACTAAGCCTTTCAATGAAGTACGATTAAAAATTACCCAGACCGTAGGATTTAATTTAGGAGCTTTAAAAGTATACTATGCTTTTGAAGAGCCTGTTGCTTGTGAATGTGACGATAAAATTCAGACAAGTGGTTCTGCTGTTCCTGGAAATTTGGTAAACGGAACTACATGGACATCAGGTCCTGGATTCCTTGGTCTTATTTTAGCGAAGATGACCAATCCGGGAGCTATTGTGGATAATAATCCGTCTAATTATGCAACGGCTACTGTTCCGGCGGCATCCTTTCTTAGTATTTTTTCAGCATTTGCAACGGTGAGCAGTAATACTGTGCTTCCTGTCAATACAATGGCTGGGTTTACCGTAGAAAAAGCAGGAAATCTTCTTGGAGTAAGTGTTCTGGAAAATATCACCGTGACATTATACAACGGAAATACCTTGACAGATACCTTTACAAGCTCAGGAAGTCTTATAAGTGGAAACTTCTTCACAACGAATTCAAATAAATTCTATGTTGGAGGAAAAGCTACAAAGCCTTTTAACCGCATTAAAATTACATTCAACAGCGGAACAGCGGTTCGTATTCCTCAGAACTATTATATCTATAACGCTTTTGCGAGCAGAGATGATGATAACGATGGTGTTCCAAACTGTTTTGATCAATGTCAGGGAGGAGATGATAATATAGATAACAACGGAAACGGAATTCCTGACTGTGCAGAAGGATGTACAGCCGTAAATGATAAATCTCCTGTATTGGATACAGACGGAGATGGTATTGTGGATGCTTGTGATCTGGATTCAGATAACGACGGTATTCTTGATGCTGTGGAAGATTTTGATAAAAATGGAAAATTCCAGGATGATGATAATGAAGGAGATATTCTGTTAACGCCGGTATTGGGAGATTCAGTTCCGAATTATCTGGACCTGGATTCTGATAACGATGGTATCTTGGATTTATTTGAATCAGGAATTCCAACATCAGTAATCAATCAAATTGATGCAGATCACAACGGAGTTATTGATACTAATGTTCCGGTAGGTAAAAACGGTATCGCAGATATTCTGGAAACGTCACCTGACTCAGGAGTATTAAAATATGCAGTTAAAAACACAGATGGAGATGATAAGCCTGACTTCCTGGATATTACTTCCAATGGCTCAGATCCTGATCTTTATCAGATCGGAAAAGGTAATCTGGATACATTAGGAGGTGGATTTATCTCTACAATTAATGATAAAGATAAAGACGGTATTCAGGCTGTTGTAGATACTGATCTGGTGAAAAGAGGTTCTCCTGATTCTCCGCTTTCACCTTATGCTTCATTGTTGAAAACCGCTTCCAAAACTGCTGCAAAAATCACAGACGCGGAAATTACTGATGCTGCGAATGATGTGAAAGTATATCCAAACCCTGTAAAAGCTGGAGAAAATCTTAGAATTACCTCTGCAGAAGAAGGAGTGTATACACTGTTCTCAGCACAGGGACAGGTAATTAAGACAGATAAGTTTAATGCCAATACCGGTATTGATACATCTTCACTTCCTACAGGAGTTTATATCATTAAGATAGAAACCAAATCAAAAATAAAATCTTATAAGGTTATTGTGAAATAGTCATAAGATTAGCTTGTGTTGTGGAGGGGTTGCTCATATTTGAGCAGCCTCTCTTGTTTTTTAAGAGTCTCAAAATGAGATGATTTATTTGTTATTGTGGATAAGTTTTTGTATCTTTGCCCCTCTTTTGGCGCGAAAAATTGTTTGTAAATTTATAAAATACTGAAAATTAGCTCTTTCATTGTGAAAACGTGAGAGGGATTTCGTATATATAGATATTGCGGTAATGCTGCCTCAAAAGTAATAAAAATATTTTGCATTACACTGTGAAAAGATATACCAGTGTTGCAGTTAGAAAGAGCTAAGTGCATTGTTAAAAGAGTCCTAAGGTCTTCTGTGAGCGCCAAAAACACTTTTACCTTTTACTTTTACCTTGTTTCTTGTTCTTTTCTGATATTTTTTAATGAATCAAAATATTTTTTAACCCTTTCTTAAAAGTTTTATGAGTAAAACAAAATCAACAACTCAAGGAAATCCGAGAATTAATTTCTCATCAGCGAAAGGAAAAATTATCACTCCAGACTTTTTGGATATCCAAATTGAGTCTTTCAGAGAATTTTTCCAGCTTGATACACTTCCTGAAGCCAGAAAGACAGAAGCTCTTTACAAGACTTTCCAAGAGAATTTCCCAATTACGGATTCAAGAAACCAATTCGTATTAGAATTCTTAGACTATCTGGTAGATTCTCCACGTTATTCAATTGATGAGTGTGTGGAAAGAGGACTTACTTATTCAGTTCCTCTAAAAGCTAGACTTAAACTGTATTGTACTGACCCGGAACACGAAGATTTCCAAACAGTGGTTCAGGACGTATATTTAGGTCCGGTTCCTTATATGACGCCAAGTGGTTCTTTCATCATCAACGGTGCTGAGAGAGTTATTGTTACGCAGCTTCACCGTTCACCTGGTGTATTCTTCGGACAGACTTACCACGCGAACGGGACCAAACTTTACTATTCAAGAATTATCCCTTTCAAAGGATCTTGGATGGAATTTACAACGGATATCAACAGCGTAATGTACGCGTATATCGACCGTAAGAAAAAATTACCATTAACAACTTTATTAAGAGCTATCGGATATGAATCTGATAAAGATATCCTTCAGATCTTCGACCTTGCGGAAGAAGTGAAAGTTTCTAAAGCTGCTCTTAAAAAAGTAGAAGGGAGAACATTGGCTGCGAGAGTATTGAACACTTGGTTCGAAGATTTCGTAGACGAAGATACAGGTGAAGTAGTTTCTATCGAAAGAAACGAAATCATCTTGGATAGAGAAACAATCCTTGAAAAAGAACATTTAGATCTTATCCTGGATGCTGGTGTGAAGTCAATCCTGATTCACAAAGAAAACAGCAACGAATTCTCTATCATCCAGAATACATTACAAAAAGACCCTACTAACTCTGAAAAAGAAGCGGTAGAGTATATTTATCGTCAGTTAAGAAATGCAGATCCACCAGATGAGGAAACGGCAAGAGGAATCATTGAAAAATTATTCTTCTCTGAGCAGAGATACTCTTTAGGTGAAGTAGGACGTTACAGACTAAACAAAAAGTTAAGCCTAAACATTCCAACTACAACTGAAGTTCTTACAAAAGAAGATATCATTGCCATTGTAAGACACTTAATTGAGTTAGTAAACTCAAAAACTGATGTTGATGATATTGACCACTTATCAAACAGAAGAATTAAAACTGTTGGTGAGCAATTAGCAGGACAGTTCGGGGTAGGTCTTTCAAGAATTGCAAGAACAATCAAGGAAAGAATGAACGTTAGAGATAACGAAATCTTTACTCCGCTTGACCTTGTAAATGCTAAGACATTAACGTCTGTAATCAACTCATTCTTCGGTACCAACCAGCTATCTCAGTTCATGGACCAAACCAACCCTCTATCAGAGATCACTCACAAGAGAAGATTATCTGCACTAGGGCCTGGTGGTTTATCAAGAGAAAGAGCAGGTTTCGAGGTTCGTGACGTTCACCATACTCACTACGGAAGAATTTGTCCGATTGAAACTCCGGAAGGACCAAACATCGGTTTGATTTCATCTCTAGGAATCTATGCGAAAATCAACAACCTTGGTTTCATCGAAACTCCATATAGAAAAGTAGAAAGTGGTAAGATTGATCTTAACGCTGACCCTATTTATTTAAATGCAGAAGATGAAGAAGATAAAGTAATTGCTCAGGCAAACGTTGAATTGAGTGATAACGGAGACTTCTTAACAGACAGAATTATTGCAAGATTGGATGGTGATTATCCGGTAGTGGAGCCTGCTCAGGTTAACCTTATCGATGTTGCACCAAACCAGATCTCAGGTATTTCCGCTTCATTGATTCCTTTCTTGGAGCATGATGATGCGAACCGTGCATTGATGGGATCTAACATGATGCGTCAGGCCGTTCCTCTATTGAAGCCACAGGCTCCAATCGTTGGTACAGGGCTTGAGCAGCAAGTTGCAAGAGATTCAAGAATCTTAATTAATGCTGAAGGTACAGGTACTGTAGAGTACGTAGATGCTGACAGAATCGTTATTAAATATGAAAGAAGCGAAGACGAAGATTTAGTACAATTCGAGTCTGCTACTAAAACATACAAACTTACTAAGTTCAGAAAAACCAACCAGAGTACAACAATTACCCTAAGACCAAACGTAAGAGTAGGTGATGTAGTGGAAAAAGGACAGGTACTTTGCGACGGTTATGCTACTGAAAAAGGAGAATTAGCTCTTGGTAGAAACTTAGTAGTAGCGTTCATGCCTTGGAAAGGGTACAACTTCGAGGATGCAATTGTAATCAACGAAAAAGTTGTACGTGAAGACTGGTTTACTTCAATCCACGTAGATGAGTATTCTCTTGAAGTTCGTGATACCAAATTAGGTATGGAAGAATTGACAGCAGATATTCCAAACGTATCTGAAGAAGCTACCAAAGATCTTGACGAGAACGGTATGATCAGAATCGGTGCTGAAGTGAAGCCTGGAGATATCATGATTGGTAAAATTACTCCAAAAGGTGAATCTGACCCGACTCCTGAAGAAAAACTTCTTAGAGCAATCTTCGGTGATAAAGCTGGTGATGTAAAAGATGCATCATTAAAAGCTGACTCTTCATTAAGAGGAGTTGTTATCAACAAGAAGTTGTTCTCTAGAAACATTAAAGACAAAAAGAAAAGAACTGAAGAAAAACTTAGACTTGAAGAAATTGAAAACACTTACAAGGCTAAATTTGATGAGTTGAGAAATACTTTAATTGAAAAATTAAATACACTGGTAAGCGGTAAAACTTCTCAAGGGGTACAAAATGACCTTGACGAAGAAATCATCGGTAAAGGTGTGAAATTTACTCACAAGTTATTAACTTCAGTTGAAGATTATGTAAACGTTAGTGGTGCAGACTGGACAGTAGACGCTGACAAGAATGAATTGATCAAACAATTAATTCACAATTACAAAATCAAATATAACGACATTCAAGGAGTTAAAAACCGTGAGAAATTTGCAATTTCAATCGGAGATGAGCTTCCAGCAGGAATCATGAAGTTGGCTAAAGTTTACATCGCTAAGAAACGTAAACTGAATGTAGGAGATAAGATGGCGGGACGTCACGGTAACAAAGGTATCGTTTCAAGAATCGTTCGTGAAGAAGACATGCCGTTCTTAGAGGATGGAACACCAGTAGATATCGTATTGAATCCACTAGGGGTACCTTCTCGTATGAACATCGGTCAGATCTATGAAACAGTTCTTGGATGGGCTGGTCAGAAGCTGGGAATGAAGTTCGCTACACCAATCTTTGACGGAGCAACTCTTGATCAGATTACTGAATATACAGAGAAAGCAGGTCTTCCTACATTCGGTCACACTCACCTTTATGATGGTGGTACCGGAGAAAGATTTACTCAGGCTGCGACAGTAGGTATCATTTACATGTTGAAACTAGGACACATGGTTGATGATAAGATGCACGCACGTTCTATTGGACCTTACTCATTGATTACTCAGCAGCCGTTAGGAGGTAAAGCTCAGTTCGGTGGTCAGAGATTCGGAGAGATGGAGGTTTGGGCACTTGAAGCATTCGGTGCATCCAATATCTTGAGAGAAATCTTGACTGTGAAGTCGGATGACGTGATTGGTAGAGCAAAAACTTATGAAGCAATTGCAAAAGGTGAATCTATGCCTGAACCAGGTATTCCGGAATCATTCAATGTATTACTTCACGAGTTACAAGGACTTGGACTTGATGTAAGACTTGAGGAATAATTTTAAATTTTGCCTATTGAATTTTGAACCCGTTCAGAATTCTATAATCCAAAATTTATAATCCAAAATCTAAAATCTAAAAAATGTCAAATAAAAATAAAACAAGTAGATTTAATAAAATAACCATCGGTTTAGCTTCACCGGAGTCTATTTTACAAGACTCAAGAGGGGAGGTTTTAAAACCGGAAACTATTAACTACAGAACTCACAAACCTGAAAGAGACGGATTATTCTGTGAGAAAATCTTTGGTCCTGTAAAAGATTACGAATGTGCTTGTGGTAAATACAAGAGAATTCGTTACAAAGGGATCGTTTGTGACCGTTGTGGTGTTGAAGTTACTGAGAAAAAAGTAAGAAGAGAAAGAATCGGTCATATCGGTTTGGTTGTTCCTATTGCTCATATCTGGTACTTCCGTTCATTGCCAAACAAAATCGGATACCTTTTAGGAATCCCTTCTAAGAAATTAGATATGATCATCTACTACGAAAGATATGTAGTGATTCAGCAGGGTATTGCTAAAAAATTAGATGGTTCTGATTTTGAAAATATGGAATTCCTTACAGAAGAAGAATACCTTGATATCATGGAAACTCTTCCTGTAGAAAACCAGTATCTTGATGATTCTGATCCAAACAAATTCATCGCCAGAATGGGTGCTGAAGCTGTGGAAGATCTATTAAAAAGAATCGATCTTGATGCATTGTCTTTCGACTTGAGACATAAAGCTCACAACGAAGGTTCAAAACAAAGAAGAACAGAAGCTCTTAAAAGATTGAACGTTGTAGAAGCATTGAGAGGTGCTAATACAAGAATGATCAACAGACCAGAGTGGATGATCATGCGTGTACTTCCTGTTATCCCACCAGAATTAAGACCATTAGTTCCATTGGATGGAGGACGTTTCGCAACTTCTGACTTGAATGACCTTTATAGAAGAGTAATTATCAGAAATAACCGTTTGAAGAGATTATTGGAGATCAAAGCTCCTGAAGTAATCTTGAGAAACGAGAAGCGTATGCTTCAGGAATCAGTAGATTCATTATTCGATAACACAAGAAAATCTTCTGCAGTAAAATCTGAATCAAACAGACCATTGAAATCACTTTCTGATTCATTGAAAGGTAAGCAAGGTCGTTTCCGTCAGAACTTACTAGGGAAAAGGGTAGACTACTCTGCGCGTTCGGTAATTGTTGTAGGTCCAAACTTGCAGCTTCACGAATGTGGTATTCCTAAAGATATGGCAGCTGAACTTTACAAACCGTTTATCATTAGAAAACTAATTGAAAGAGGAATTGTAAAAACAGTAAAATCTGCAAAGAGAATTATTGATAGAAAAGAACCCGTAGTTTATGATATCCTTGAAAACGTGATGAAAGGTCACCCTGTTCTATTGAACAGAGCACCTACGCTTCACAGACTGGGTATTCAGGCTTTCCAACCTAAGATGATCGAAGGTAAGGCAATCCAGCTACACCCGTTGGTAACAACAGCATTCAACGCCGATTTCGATGGTGACCAGATGGCGGTACACTTACCGTTAGGACCAGAGGCAATCCTTGAAGCTCAGCTATTGATGCTAGGTTCTCAAAACATTTTGAACCCTGCAAACGGTTCTCCAATTACAGTACCTTCTCAGGACATGGTTCTTGGTCTTTATTTCATGACTAAAGAATTGAGCTCTACAGAAGATATGAAAGTAAAAGGTGAAGGTCTTGCATTCTATTCTCCTGAAGAAGCGGAAATCGCTTATGCTGAAGGTAGAGTTTCTTTAAATGCTAAGGTAAGATGTAGACTACCTGTTAAAGAAGATGGAGTAATAGTAACAAGATTGATCGAAACTTCTGTTGGTAGAATTTTATTCAACCAGATTGTACCTAAGCAGTCAGGATATATCAATGAACTTCTTACTAAGAAATCATTGAGAAACGTTATCGGTAAGATCCTTGCTGATACAGATTTCCCTACAACTGTGAAGTTCCTTGATGCAATGAAAGACTTAGGGTATTCAAATGCATTTAAAGGAGGTCTTTCATTCTCACTTGGGGATATTGTAGTTCCTGTTGAGAAAAAGCAGATGATTGCTTCTTCAATTGAAACTGTAGACGAAATTAGAGCTAACTATAACATGGGTCTAATTACCGATACAGAACGTTATAACCAGGTAATCGACGTTTGGACAAATACCAACGCCGGATTAACTGAAATGATCATGAGCAGAATGAAAACTGACCAAGGTGGTTTCAACTCTGTATATATGATGCTTGACTCTGGAGCGAGGGGTTCTAAAGAACAGATCCGTCAGTTATCAGGGATGAGAGGTTTGATGGCTAAACCGCAAAAAGCCGGTTCTACGGGAGCGGAGATCATCGAAAACCCGATCCTTGCCAACTTTAAGGAAGGTCTTTCGATTCTAGAGTACTTTATCTCTACCCACGGTGCTCGTAAGGGTCTTGCGGATACTGCTCTTAAGACAGCCGATGCTGGTTACTTAACGAGAAGATTGGTAGACGTTGCACAGGACGTTATCGTTACAGAAGACGACTGTGGAACTCTAAGAGGTACAGAAGTTACCGCACTTAAGAAAAATGACGAGATCGTTGAAAGAATCTCTGAAAGAATCTTAGGTAGAGTATCGCTACATAATATTTACGATCCTGAAACTGACGAGCTTATTGCAAGCGCAGATCAGGTGATCATTGAAGCATTGGCGAAAAGAATCGAAGAAGCTGGATTAGAATCAGTTGAGGTTCGTTCACCATTAACTTGTGAAGCTAAGAAAGGTATCTGTGCTAAATGTTACGGTAGAAACTTAGCAACAGGTAAAGTGATCCACATGGGTGAAGCGGTAGGTGTAATTGCAGCACAGTCAATTGGGGAACCAGGTACTCAGCTTACGTTGAGAACCTTCCACCAAGGGGGTACTGCAGGAAACGTATCAGAAAACCCATCTATCGTTGCAAGAAGAGATGGTATCGTTGAAATGGATGAAGTAAGAACTATTACTTCTGAAGATGAAAACGGTAATACAGCTGAGGTTGTAGTTTCCCGTTCAACAGAATTCAGATTAGTTGCTGATAATGAGCTTAGAACTCCATTAATGGTAGCTAACGTACCTTACGGATCTATATTAGCTGTAAAACCAGGTGATAAAGTGAAGAAAGGGGATACAATCTGTAGATGGGATCCATATAACGCAGTAATTATTGCTGAAACTTCAGGTAAGGTAGAATACGAGGATATCATCCAGGGTATTTCATTCCAACTTGAAATTGACGAACAAACAGGATTCGAAGAGAAAGTAATCTCTGAATCTAGAAATAAGAAAGCCGTACCTACCTTGAAGGTGGTAGACTCTAAAGGTATTGAGCAGAAAGCTTACAACTTACCGGTAGGAGCCCACTTAATGGTAAACGATGGTGAAAAAATTAAGGCTGGTAAAGTCTTAATCAAAATCCCAAGAAAATCTGCAAAAGCAGGGGATATCACCGGAGGTCTTCCGAGAGTTACAGAATTATTCGAAGCTAGAAACCCTTCAAACCCAGCGGTTGTTACTGAAATCGACGGGGTAGTTTCTTACGGAAAAATTAAGAGAGGTAACCGTGAACTTATTGTTGAAGCTAAAACTGGAGAAAGAAAAATTTACCTGGTAAAACTTTCCAACCAGATTCTTGTTCAGGAGAATGACTTCGTAAGAGCAGGTTCTCCGCTTTCTGACGGTTCTATCACACCGGAAGATATCTTAAGAATTAAAGGCCCAACAGCAGTTCAGGAATACTTAGTAAATGAGATCCAGGAAGTTTACCGTCTACAGGGGGTAAAAATCGACGACAAGCACTTCGAAATTATCGTAAGACAGATGATGACGAAAGTATCTATCGTAGATGGAGGTGATACTCAATTCCTTGAAGGAGCTCTTGAGCACAAGTATGATTTCTTGGAAGAAAACAACAGAGTATTCGGTCTTAAAGTAGTAGTAGAAGCTGGTGATTCTAAAGAATTCATGCCAGGTCAGATGATTACTGCAAGAGAATTAAGAGATGAAAACTCTAAGTTGAAGCGTGAAGATTTAAGTCTTGTAGAAGTAAGAGAAGCTCTTCCTGCTACAGCAACTCCTGTATTACAAGGTATTACAAGAGCGGCCCTTCAGACTAAGTCATTCATGTCTGCAGCATCGTTCCAGGAAACAACTAAAGTTCTTAACGAAGCAGCTGTTGCTGGTAAAGTAGACGAACTTAACGGTCTTAAAGAAAATGTAATTGTAGGTCACAGAATCCCTGCAGGTACAGGTCTTAAAGAGTATCAGAACGTTATTGTAGGTTCTAAGAAAGAATTCGAAGACCTTAACTAAAATTAATGATTTGAAATTTGGGATTTGAAATTATTTTTATATTTTCACAATCTCAAATTTCGAATTTTAAAAACATAATTTATAACAATGGACAACAATCAAAATCCACAAGACGGAAACATCAACATCGAATTAAACGAAATGGTAGCTGCTGGTATCTATGCTAACCTAGCTTTAGTAAACCACTCTCCATCTGAATTTGTAGTAGACTTTATTCAGTTGATGCCAGGTGTTCAGCAAGCTAAAGTAAGATCAAGAGTTATTCTTGCTCCACTTCACGCTAAAAGAGTATTAAACGCTCTTCAACAGAACATCGCTAACTACGAGCAGCAGTTCGGAGAAATCAAAGAAGTTGAGCCTTTCGTATTAGGAGGAAACAACGTTCAAGCGTAAGATTTCTTTTTACAATAAAATAAGATGCCCTGGTTTTTACCGGGGCATTTTTTTGACCTAAATTCTCATGTACAAAGGAATATCGAACCCATATGATTGTTAATTTTATTTAATAACATAAAAATATATAATAACCATTCATCAATTTTATATCTTTGTTTAAGAAAAAGTAGAAAATATAGGATATGATTGATAACGCGTTCGCTGTAAGTAAATTTGGCTTTTTAGGGGCTGATTTTTTAGCTGAGCTGGAAAAGCATGCTGTTGCAATTGATATAAAAGCAAAAACTGAAATCATAAGAGAAGGGCAGAAAAATAAATTTGTCCCTTTCCTGATAAAAGGCTCTATCAAGGTTTTTACCCTTAATGACGGAAGAGAACTTATCTACTATTATATTAAGCCCAAAGATAGCTGTCTTATGACCTTCTCATCCATTCTTACAGACTATGTCAGCAGAGTGTATGCTATTGCCGAGGAAGACTCGGAAGCCATTCTTATTCCCGTTTCCGTAATGCATGACTGGCTGATAAAATTCCCGGAAATCAACAAACTGTTTTATCATGAATATGACCGTAGATTTTCAGAAGTGATGAATATGGTGAATGATGCGGTGTTCCATAGACTGGATAAAAGAGTCCTGAATTACATCAAACAGCAGATTTCATCCACAGGAAACAACCCAATTAAGATAACCCATCGCGAAATTGCAAGCAGTTTGGGAACCTCCAGGGAAGTTGTAAGCAGAGTTTTGAAAAAAATTGAAAGTGAAGGTGAAATTGTTCAGACCAAAGAAGGAATGAAAGTTCCTGTGAATGAAAATGTTAGAATGATCTAATTTTAATTGTTTGAAAAGTTTATTTCTATCATTGATAAAAACAATTTGAATGGTGACTTTTATCACCTGTTTTTGAATTGAGAACTCGATAAGTTTGTTATATCATAATTTAATTCAAATTGTATATGACGAAAACTCTCTTATTTTTGTCAGTATTTTCTTCAGGTCTTGTCTTTGCACAGGAAGATCTGCTGAAGGATATTGACACGGTGAAAACCAATTCAGAAACCTCACAACCCGCCTTCAAAGCCCTTCAGATTGTTACGGGGCAATCTACAAAACTCGCCGCCAAAAAAGAATGGTACATTATCGTTGCCCACAGATTTGGAGATATAAGCGCCGGATTCAAAGACTTTTTCGGTCTGGATCATGCCTCAACCAAATTAGGCGTTATCTATGGTATTTCAGATGCTGTTTCCGTAAGCCTTTCCAGAGAAACGAATATGAAAACGTTTGAAGGAGCAGTAAAATACAGGCTGGTAAGACAAAATGAAAACTTTCCGGTGGATATTGTGGGCTACAATGTAATGGGTGCCAATACTGAACTTGATAAAGATAATTATCCACATCTTAAATTCAGTGACAGGCTTTCTTATCTTACGCAGGCATTGATCTCAAGAAGGTTCAATGATAAGTTTTCCTTGCAGCTTACACCTTCCTTTGTTCATAAAAACCTTTACGAACCCACTATTGAAAACAAAAATCAGTTTTTAGCAGGTTTGGGAGGACGCTATAAAATTTCAAAAAGAGTTTCTGTGAATGCAGAATACTTTATGAATTTCGACGATCACAGTTTTTATAAAAACCCATTATCATTAGGGGTAGATGTAGAAACCGGAGGACATGTGTTCCAGCTTTTATTAACGAACTCCCAGATAAATTCAGATATCGGATATCTTACCAATGCCACTGGAGCATGGGGAAAGGGACATATTTTCTTTGGGTTTAATCTTTATAGAGTTTTTTAATATGAAAAAGCTAACATCCTTATTGATACTGTCGTCAGCAATCATACTGACGGCTTGTGACAGCAGAACTTATGAAGAGATTTCTGATAATACACCTATCACTGCACCGGTAAAATATATGGCAGATGTAAAACCCATTGTGGATAATAATTGCATTGGCTGTCATTCTGCCAGCGGCTATAAACCTCTCGTTACTTATGATCAGGTAAAAAATAATATAGACGGAATTCTGGATCGTATTCAAAGACCTAATGGTGATCCCGGTAAAATGCCTCAGGGAGGATCGTTGTCTGCAGCTCAGATCAATATTTTCATAAAGTGGAAAGCTGACGGGTTAAATGAAAACTAAAAAAATTGATATGAAAAAATTAGCATTATTAAGCGTATTACTGCTTTCTGCCGGTTACGCTTCAGCACAGAAATACAGTTCTAAGACAGGAAAAGTAACTTTTGAAGCTTCAGTACCTCTGTTTGATGATATTTTTGCACAGGATGACAATAATATTGTGATTCTGAACGCAGACAACGGCGAAATGGCATCCGTTTCTACCGTTAAAAACTTTCATTTTAAAACCAAATTAATGGAAGAACATTTTAATGAAAGCTATGCTGAATCTGCAAAATATCCGAAAACAACCTTTAAAGGGAAAATTGTCAACTTTGATAAAACAAAACTTACGGCCAGTCCACAGAAATATACCGTTCAGGGAACGCTTAACTTTCATGGGGTAGACAAAGCGGTTGCTTCTTCTGCCACACTATATGCAAAAGACGGTAAAATCTATATGCAGGGCGGTTTTATAGCCAAACCTGCAGATTACAAAGTGACCATCCCTAAAATGGTTACCAAGAAAGTGGCAGAAAATGTCAATATCGAATACAACTACGTAATGGTAAAACAATGAGAAATGTCATCTTAATTTTAGGACTATTTCTGAGCTCATTGATATCTGCTCAGGAAAAAGCAAAATCAATATTTGATATTGCCAGAAGCGGAACTGTTGCCGAAGTACAGGAGCTGATGAAACAAAATCCGGATATTATTAATCAGGTGAACGAAAATGGATTCTCTCCCCTTATTTTAGCTTGTTACAGAGGAAATACAGATGTGGCAGATTTTCTGATTGACAATGTAAAAGATGTTAACTACAAAAGCCGTGAAGGAACAGCATTAGCAGGTCTAGCTATAAAATATAATAAAGATCTGGTAGAACATTTGTTAAAGAAAAAGGCAGATCCGAATATCGCAGATACCACAGGATATACTCCTTTATTCTGGGCAGTAAAATCAGGAAATAAAGAACTGATAGAACAGCTGCTGAAATACAAAGCAGATAAAACAAAGAAAGATTCAATGGGAATGACTCCTTTTGAATATGCATTGCAAACCAATAACAAGGAAATTATTAATCTTTTAAAAAATTGATATGAAAAAAACTCTACTAGCGCTTAGCGTATTTATGGCCAATTTTGCATTGGCGCAGTTTTCATCCGGAACGGTAAGTTTACCAAATACAGCCATGACGGTGAAATTAGATACAACTCCAACAGGAGTAACAATTACAGTGACAGGTGACAGTAATTCTATGCTAGGAATTGGCTTTGGTGGCAATGGCGTAGATATGGGAGGAATGTCGGCAGGATCAGACGGATTTATATATAACTCTTCTACGAATAGAGATTATTCATTCACAGGCCCTATGATTCCTCCTACCGTTGATCCTTCACAGGACTGGACAGAAACTTCCAACACCGTTTCAGGGTCTACAAGAACTGTCGTTGCAACCAGAAGTCTTTCCGGAGGAGCAGGCGACCTTGCCATTGCCAATGCTGCAGGAACAATCAACATTTTCTATGCAAGAAAAACAGGTACAGGGATAGGTTACCATGATGCAGGAAGAGGATATGCAGCTTTAACGATGACAGCAGCTACTTTGTCTACCAATGAAATTGCAGCCAATAGCAAGAAGGTAAATCTATATCCTAATCCAGCAAAATCAACAGTTAATTTCAAAAACTTTGATAAAATAAAATCCATTGATATCTACGAAGCAACAGGCCGAAAAGTACGATCAGTAAAACCGGATGGAGAAAGTATCAGTGTTGAAAACCTAAGATCAGGAAGCTATTATCTTGAAATTCAGCTGAAAGATGGATCTACATCTTATGAAAAGCTGATTAAAGAGTAATTTTCAGAAAAAACACACCCAAATAATTAGTAATGAATACCTCTGATTTTTCAGAGGTATCATTTTTTGTTAAGTATTCATTCTAGGGAGTTTGCTGAGAAAATTTTTATATTTGTATACCTATGAAAGTTACCTTTGAAAAATATAATCCTTTCTGGAAAAAGCAGTTTGAAACCATTAAAAATGAACTTGAGAACTATATCGGTTTTTTGAATCCGGAAATTGAACATATTGGCAGCATATCTGTGGAAGGTTTATCTGCAAAACCAATTATTGATATTATGATTGGGGTAAAGGATGAAAAAGAACTTGATAAAGTTCCATCTTTACTGGAAGGCAAAGATTATGTCTATTATGAAAAGTATAATGAAGATATGCCGTACCGCCGTTTTTTTATTAAACTTATAGATCATACCCATACATTAGGATTTCCTGATGTTATTTATTCAAATGATGAAATTCCTGAGAGAATTCACAATCATCATCTCCGCATTGCTCACATTCACGTTATTCCGACTTCTTCAGAACACTGGCTTCGCCATTTGGTTTTCAGGGATTATCTTCGTATTCATCCGGAGGTAAAAGAAGAATATCAAAAACTGAAAGAGGAATTGAGTAAAAAAGAATGGTTTGACGGTAATGATTATAATCAGGAAAAAGACCCATTTATAAAAAGAGAAGAGCATAATGCCATTCAATGGTACTTGAACCAACAGAAATAAAGTGTAATAACTATATAAATTTAAAATATCAATGGAGTTCAAAACCTTAGCAAATACAAGCATAGATGAAATTTTATCAGTGTTCAACCATTCGTTTTCAGATTATGTTATCCCTTTTCATTTAACGAAAGAGGTGCTTGTCTCAAAAATCGCAGCTGAAAAAATGGATATGAATATCTCTGTCGGAGCATTTGAAGATGGGAAACTGGTAGGTTTTATCCTTCAGTCTGAAAAAGTGGAAAATGGGGAGAAAATTATTTACAATGGTGGAACAGGAGTAGTTCCTGAAAGCAGAGGTAAAGGATTGGTAAGGAAAATGTACGATTTTATTATTCCTGTTTTAAAAGAGAGAAATGCCAATACATTGCTGCTTGAAGTTATTGAAGGAAATCAGCCTGCCATCAGGGCATATGAAAATCTAGGTTTTACAATTGTACGAAGATTACTTTGTTTTAACGGAAGTATTCAACAGGGAAAAGGAAATGCTGAGGTTTCTATTAGGGATTTGAATGACTTTCAATGGAAACTGCTATGTTCTTTCTGGGATATTGAACCTTCATGGCAGGGATCGGTGTTCGTATTGGAGCCTATGCCTGAAAACTATGTGACTTTAGGTGCTTATATGAAAGATAAACTTGTTGGGTATATTGTTTATAGTCCTGCAGTGAAAAAAATATACCAGTTTGCAGTAGATAAGAATTACAGAAATCGTGGAATTGGAACAAAGCTTTTTAATGCTATTAAAGAAAAAAACGGAGGACAAACCATTGCCTTGAATAATGTAGATGATTCTTCAGAAAACACCAGTCAATTTCTTAGTGAAAGAGTAGGACTGAACAATTGGCTGTCACAGTTTGAAATGAAAAGACCTATTTAATGAGTTTTAATTTTTATTCAAAAAAAATAATCGCTTTTAATATACTTTTAATCTCTTAAACTTTTCAGGCAGAAGTATAGGATGTAACTTTGAGAAAAATTTTAAAATAATGAAGCGAGGAATCTATTTTTTACTGCTGCTAATTTCCTTTACGGCTTTTGCACAACAGGTCAATATTGATACAGCCCAGGTGATGATCCCGGGTAGACAAAACAGTATAGAAGCACAGTCTAAACCTTATGTGATTATGATATCTACAGATGGCTTCCGTTATGACTATGCTCAAAAGTATAATGCTGAAAATCTTTTGAAACTGGCCAATGGCGGTGTGAAGGCTGAAGCAATGATTCCAAGTTATCCAAGTATTACTTTCCCAAATCACTGGAGTCTAATTACCGGACTTTATCCTTCTCATCATGGTTTGATCGATAATTTTTTCTATGATTATAAAAGAAAAGAAGGGTATGCCATGAGCAACAAAAAAAATGCTGAAGATGGCAGCTGGTATGGAGGAACCCCAATTTGGGGACTCGCTGAAAAGCAGGGAATGGTATCTGCTTCTTTAATGTGGGTAGGATCTGCCAGTGATGCAGGAGGAATGAGACCTTCTTATTATTATCCTTATCATGAAAAATTCACACCTTCCGAAAAAGTAGAAAAAGTGGTGAACTGGCTGAAATTATCGGAAGAGAAAAGACCTCATTTTATTTCATTATACTTCCCGGAAGTAGACGGAAGCGGACATCATCATGGACCGGATTCCAAAGAAACAGAAATTGCTGTTCATCTGATAGACCAGGCGATTGGTAACCTTGTTCAGAAAGTAAATGGATTAGGATTAAAAAATGTCAACTTTATTTTTGTTTCCGACCATGGTATGATCAAAGTAGATGGAGGTACACCTTTGGAAATTCCGGCTGTGCTTTTTGATAAAAACAGATTTGATTTTTACAATTCCCAGACTTTGTTAAGAGTTTACGTTAAAAATCCAGATGAGGTAAAAGCAGTTTATAAAGAACTGAAAGCTAATAAAACAGACGATTACGAAGTATATCTGGATAAAAAACTTCCTAAATATCTTCACTTTGCAACAAGAGATGATCAATATCACAGGATAGGACAAATTCTTCTGATTCCTAAAGCCCCAAAAATATTCCTGGAAAAAGGGAAGAAAACATCTGTTGGTAAGCATGGCTACAACCCTAAAGTTGTTCCGGAAATGAAAGCGACTTTCTTTGCCTGGGGCCCTGAATTTAAAAACAATCTGGTCATCAATGAATTTGCCAACATTAATGTTTATCCTTTGGTTGCTGAAGTTTTGGGATTAAAAATTGATCAGCCTATTGATGGAAAACTGAAAGTTTTAAAACAAACACTAAAAGAGCAAAAATAATCTGAAGATTAAAAAATAAAGATTGATTACAAAGAACATTTCTGGTCATTTTTGGGTGCATTTTTCGGAATTGGAAT
>NZ_JBQENH010000005.1:0-259844 GCF_052044565.1 Chryseobacterium sp. 22543 | reverse complement strand
TTCCTACGGAATGACATAATCGGAAAAAGAGATATTAGTTCGATTTAGAACTTATCATTTCTCATCCACAGTTCATACGCAGAACCCAGAGCCACACAACTCATCATTCATAACTTATAACTTATAATTAGACTCCTTCCTAGCCCCGATAGTAATGGTTACCCCGCAGCATGCCTGGGAGAGCCAGTGGGATGCAGCGCAGGGCAGCCTGGCGTGAGGAGTATGAATGGATAGCGGGAGAAGGCTTCTGAAATTTGTTAAAGTATTTCCTCATCAATCCTATTTTATAGTATATATAAATCTTACTTAAGAATACTTTAAATTTAAGCTTATAAATCGATTATTATACTTGAAGGCTTACTTAGATGTAAGAAAGATGTATAACTTACCAAAATCCATCTTATTTTAATTCAAAAGAAATAAAAAACCGCTTCTCTAAAGAAACGGTGCTATTTTATCACATTTTGATTTTCAATCTTACATATCACTGTTTGTGTCCGGGCATTTGAAATCATCACTGCAGGTAGCGCAAACAATTACTCCGCTGCAATAATACATACAGAAATCTATTTCAGGAAGAGTAGCACCTCCAGAAATGTTTTTTAATTGATCTTTTTGTAGTTTTTTTAAATTTTTCATATTTTTTTAATTAAAAATTTGTAGGTAAAGTAAAAATAAATAAAATATTTTAAATTAAATAGGATATGGTATATAAAAAAATACATTTTAATGAAACCAGTGTCTCTTGAATTTATTAGAAACTCAATTTTATTTAAATGTTTGATTATTAAAGGAATAAATATTATTTTTAAGTAAGCGTTATCCGAAAAGCTTATAGAGTAGGAAATACTAAAAATCAAAAACTATGAAAAATCTAAAAAAACTTTCAAGAGAAGACAAGAGAAGTATTGTAGCCGGAGTAGATTTCCCGGCCTATTGTTTTGAAGGCGGAGGCCCAGGAGAAGGAGGATGCTCTGCGGGGAGATCTGTTCAGGTGGAAAATGTGTGCCTTACGGAGGAAATCCGGGAGGTGGAGGAAATCCTGGCGGTGGTGGTGATTCTTATACCTGTATCTGTCCGTGGGGAACTTTTACACAGCCTACACCATGTCCTGAATTTTATTGTATAACAGGATAAAACAAAATGATTAAACATCAATTTGCTATGTAAATGTGTTTGTATATTTCTTATAATAAGGAATAGAATAAAGAGGCTGTCTCAACGTTGAGACAGCCTCTTTATTTATTTTTTAATCAATCCTAATTCGATCAAGCGTTCATGCAGGAATTCTCCGGCAGTTGTATCTTCGTATAGTTTTGGATTGTTTTCGTCTACACAATTTTCAAGTGCATTTAAAGACATTGCACTGATAGGATGCATAAAGAAAGGAATTGAATATCTTGAAGTACTCCACAGCTCTCTTGGCGGGTTTACCACTCTGTGGATTGTAGATTTCAGTTTGTTGTTGGTATGTCTTGAAAGCATATCTCCAACATTAATCATCAGTTCATCCGGTTCTGCAATGGCATCAATCCATTCTCCGGTGTGGTTCTGAACCTGAAGTCCTTTCCCTTGTGCTCCCATTAAAAGAGTAATAAGGTTAATGTCACCGTGAGCAGCAGCTCTTACAGCATCATCCGGCTCTTCAGTAATTGGAGGATAATGAATAGGTCTTAAAATAGAATTTCCTTCTGCTATTTTGTCATCAAAATAAAATTCATTTAAACCAAGGTGCAATGCTAAAGCTCTTAGAACATACTGTCCTGTTTTCTCAAGCATCTGGAATGCTTCTTTACCCACTTCGTTGAATTTCGGAAGTTCTTCAACGATTACATTGTCTGGATACTCAGTTCTGTATTTTGAATCATCAGACAAATATTGCCCAAAGTGCCAGAATTCTTTTAAGTCTCCTCTTTTGAAACCTTTTGCAGTTTCTTTTCCAAATCCTACATAACCTCTCTGGCCGCCAATACCTGGAATCTCATACTTCTTTTTTGTTTCCACTGGCTGTTCAAAAAAGTTTTTTACCTCTCCATACAAATCATCCACTAGGTTGTCATCAAGAAAGTGGCCTTTTAAGGCTACAAAACCAATTTCTTCATAAGCTTTTCCGATTTCATTTACAAATTTCTGTTTGCGTTCCGGGTTGTCCGAAAGGAAATCACGCAGGTCTACACTAGGTATTTTATCCATTTTTAGAAATTTACGAATAGCAAAATTACATTTTTTTTAAATTAAATGATTTTAAAATCATTATTTATAAGTTAAATTTGCTGTATGAAAAAATATTCTTCTAAGAGAAGTATCCAAATACTTGCACATCTTCTTCAACAGTACGGAATTGCTGATATTGTAATTTCTCCGGGGTCAAGAAATGCTCCTTTGGCCATTCATTTTTCAGAGGTAGATAGTTTCAACTGTTACAGTATTGTAGACGAAAGAAGTGCTGCTTTTGTGGCAATGGGAATGGCGAAAAGCGAAAAGAAGCCGGTAGCAATTACCTGTACCAGTGGATCTGCAGTGGTAAATTACTATCCTGCTGTTACTGAAGCTTTTTATCAGAATATTCCACTTTTGGTACTTACTGCTGACCGACCGACTGATTATGTTGATCTGTTCGATGGGCAGACGATAAGACAGAAGGATGTTTTTCATCAGCATTCTTATGGTGACTTCCAGCTTTTGGAAGACAGCAAAGAACATGCAGAAGATATTAATTTCGATATCATTAAAAAAGCCATTGAACTTTGCTTTGAAAAGCAGGGGCCTGTACATATTAATATTCCATTGGAGGAGCCTTTGTATGAGCTTGTATCAGAACTTCCTACTTTTCCTACGGTAGAAAAAACAATCAAGCATAAAGAGTATGAAATCCCTTCAAATTTAATTGCAGAATGGCACACTTCACAAAGAATTATGCTGTTGGTAGGAACAAGAGATTACAGTCCTGAGTTGGAAAATCAATTGACGCAATTGGTGAAAAACCATTCTGTTATTGTTTTAAGCGAAGCTAATTCTAACCTGCATCATGAGAAGTTTTTCAAACATATAGACCGCTATATATTTAATTTTACAGAAGAAGACTATAAAACCTATGCCCCCGACCTGTTGATTACAGTAGGGCAGAATGTAGTTTCCAAAAAAGTAAAACAGTTCCTGAGAAGTGCCCGTCCTAAGCAGCACTGGCATCTGGATGAAGTATGGCAGCCGGATACTTATTTCTCACTGACAGAAAAAATTGAAGTTAAGCCTGAAGTTTTCTTCTCAAAATTGTTGAAATTTATCAATCTGGAGCCTAGACCTTATTTTAACCTTTGGGACGTTTTAAGGGATAAAAAAGATGCTAAACACGAGCAGTTTTTAAATACGATTGATTTCTCAGATTTTTATTTCTTCAATAAGGCTTCACAGACGATTCCTGAAAATTATAACATCCATTTCAGTAATTCTTCCGGGATCAGATATGCACAGCTGTTTGATTTTGGAAAACGAAAAATGTACTGTAACAGAGGAACAAGTGGTATTGACGGATCTACTTCTACGGCAATGGGGTTTGCTATTAAAAATGAAAACCCTACTTTACTGATCACGGGAGATTTAAGTTTCTTTTATGATATCAATGGACTTTGGAATCAATATATTCCGCCGTTCGTAAGAATTATGATCTTCAATAATGGTGAAGGAAATATCTTTAAAATCATTCCTGGTCCCGGAAATGCCAACCCGAATACATTAGACGAGTTTATTGCCACAAAACACCGTAAAAATGCAGAATCTCTTGCCAAGCACTTTGGGTTCTCCTACGTAAAGGTAGAGGATGAAATTACGCTTGACAGAGTTCTTGAGAATTTCTTCAAACCTGACGCACAGCCAAAAATCCTTGAAGTAAATACTCACGGGAAGAATAGCGCAGATGTACTGAAGTCATACTTTGAATTTATGAAATAATCTTAAAGATCAAGATATTCTTCATTCCCCGGCAGATTGATAATTCTGTCGATGGGATAGATGAACATATCATCAAAATCATTCAATGCATTAATGATCTGGAAATGGGTGAATTGCTTTATATTTTGTAAAGTGATCTCCGTTTCTTTGATCTTTTTATGCTTTAAAAGATGTTGTCTTTGTACCCCGTTCAGAAGATAGGTAGCGGGAGTAAACCAGTCTTTCCCTTTTAAAAATAAAAGGTTGGAAAAAGAGGTGTCGGTGATGTGATTATTTTTAACAATGATAATCTCTTCCGTCTTGGATTTCATCTTCATTTTATCCAACTCTTTACGGTCTTCAAACTTAAATGAATAATCAAAACTGTTGTTTTCTACCAGCTTGAAATTCTGAATCTCAGGAATAGCATAAGGAATCATCTGTGTCCTGACTCTTTTGTCGAGATCATAAGAAATTCTTAGTTTGAAAAGACCATCCTCGTCATGCTGCAGATTTTTGTAGATCTTGGCCAGATCAATAGAGTCTTCTTTCCCAAAATGGGAAAATGTTTGATTGACACGTTTCTGGTGTAAGTCTAATAGAAAAATCTCCTGATCTTCTACTTTAATGCTTTCAATGAATTGGGACATAGATTTTATTTTTCATTTCCTGATACTCGTCTTCTAATTTACTCATATGCGTTATACCGCCTCCGCTTTTGAAATAGAGTTGATTTCCTTCTTTTTCTATAAAACGGATCATCACACAGCTGTCAACATTTTCGCCGTCAAACCAGCCGCAAACGCCCGTGTAATATCCTCTTCCATACCCTTCCGCATCCAGAATTATTTCCAGCGTTTTAGGCTTGGGAGCTCCTAAAATAGAGCCAGCAGGAAGAAGCTTCTGCATAATACTTCCTACTTTTCCATCAAATTCAGGTTTTATTATTCCTGAAATTTCAGAACTCATTGCATACAGATCCTTTTGCTGGGTTTTGATGAAATCAATATGCTGGAACTGGTCCACACTTACATCATCAGCCACCATGCTCAGATCATTCCTGAGCAGATCTACTACAGTGTAATGTTCTGCTTTTTCCTTTTTATCATTTTTCAGTATTTCCGCAGCATTTTCAATAGAGGCATCAATAGTACCTTTCATGGGATAGGTTAAAATTTTACCGTTAATGATCTTTACAAAAGTTTCAGGAGAAAAAAATACAAAAAAATCTTTATAAAAAACTTTATACTTTGCATTTGAATGATAAAAAATCTCTTTTAAGGTTAAATTTGTCTCTATTTTCGTTTTTCTAGTATAGTTTACTAAATAAGAGTTTCCCAAACGAATATTTTTCTGAACCTTATCAAAGCCGGTTTTAAAGCTTTCCAACGTTTCAGGAAACGACTTCCAGAGTACTTTTTTATCTAGCGTGTGTGTTTCTTTTATGTTTGAAAACTCTTGAAAATCAATAATTAAACCTGATTTTTCAATTTCATGTTGCTGATATATTTCGACATTCTCCGAGAGAAAGTCGATTACGAAAAAATAGGGAACCTTCTGAAGAGAAAGCTCGTCCATTTCCATAAATTTTTGATGATTCATTGAAAACATTCTGCAAAAATAATTATTGATGTTTACTTTTGCATAAATTTTTTATGATGCAGAACAAATATCCTCAGAAACCGGGACTAGATTTTATATTGAAGCAGGCTTTTTTTTATTGGAATAAAACACTGGTCTTTCAGTTGATGTTTTCCATCATCTTTTTTGCAATATTGCTTACCGCTGTTATGCTTTTTGGAGCGAAATATGACGTTTTCTCTTACAATAAAGAATTGGAGGAAGCCTTTTTGCAAGGCACTAAGGTGTATCTGAAAAAAATTGAAGAAATAACAGCTACCGAAAATTATCAGATGTTTACACTGGCCATCTGGGGAACTACAGCGTTTTTGTATCCATTAAATCTTGGGATGTTCCAGATCTTCAGGAAAATTGATCTTAAAGAAAATATTGTGATCGGGGATCTGTTCGCAGGGTACAATGGGCTCAACTTTTTTAAATATGTAGGGTATTTTCTTTTCTGGTTCTTTATTTACAGATTTACAATTCCTACCGTAATACTGGCGGTGGTTTGGGTTGCAGTGACCCTATTTGTAGCGCCGCTCATGTTTTTTACGAATAAAAGGATATTTGAAGCAATTTCTCTGAACTTTAAAGCCCTTAAAATGTATTTTGTGGAAATAATGGTTTGTGTAATTGTTGCTTTTCTATTTAAGTATTTGGGTTTTGCTCTGTTTTTGATAGGAGGACTTTTCACATTCCCGTTTTGGAATGCTATGATATATTCACTTTATAAAACTGTTTTTTCAGAGAAAAGTTAAAATTCATTCGTGTTTGATATGATTTTTTACTAAAAAAAGCTAAATTTGGTAAAATCATTAAATATTTAAACTATGTCTGAATTTAACGAATTTGATCAGCAAGGCTCTGTGCCTAACAGAGATACGGGGTCGATTATTTCTCATGCCTTTGAAATGTATAAAGGTGTTTTCGGTTACGGAATCGTAGCAATGATTATTTATCTGGTTGGAGGGTCTGTTATTCAGATGCTTACTGGATTTGACTCTGCTTCTATCGTAGAAGATATGAAATCTTCAGGAGGTGACTTCAATTATTGGAGTGCTCCGGGACTTCCTTTGTATATGGGTGCTTCCAGTCTTTTCGGTCTCTTATTATCTCCTTTGTATGTAGGATTGATCTACATGGTGAATAAATATAATACCAAAAGTCCTATTGAGTTTTCTGATCTATTCATCGGATACCGTCAGAATTTTGTAAATATATTGATCTACAGTCTTCTATCGGGGATTATTTCTTCAGTTGCTCTTGCATTGTGTGTGCTGCCTATTATTTTTGTATATCCTTTCCTTTTATTAGGGTATCCAATTCTGTTATTTGAAAATGCTTCAGCTACAGATGCCTTAGGGAAATCTTTCAATATTGCTAAAGAAAATTATGGGATTTTCTTACTAACCGGATTCTTAGGGTTTCTGATCTCTATTGCAGGGGTTATTCTTTGCGGAATTGGGGTAATCTTAACCGCTCCGTTTATTATGATTGTAATGTACTCTACGTATTGTGCTTTCTTAGGAAAACCAAGACAAATTATGTACAGTAAATAAATATAAAATACATGATGAATAAGGACAAACAAATAAGCAGTGTTGCGATAAAGCAGATGTCGTTGCTGGCCATTATTGTGGTATTGGCAGGGTTGATCTGTTTTAATCTGGCATTGTTTATTCCCTCCGTTTTGGGAGCAATCACCATTTATGTAGTCTGCAGGAAGTATAACTTTTATCTGCAGGAAGAAAAAAAATGGAAACCTTCGCTTGCTGCATTTGCATTAATGTTTGCGAGTCTTATCGTTCTTATTCTTCCTATCTATTTTATTGCCGATCTGATTATTGATAAGCTGGGAAATGCACAGGCTTATATGGCCAAGTTCAATATTTTCCTGGATAAAATACATTCTTATATTTTCTCTAAAACAGGATTTGATATTCTGAGCAAAGAGAATATGGCAAAACTGAAAGATAATGTAGGGAAGTTTTCTACATCTGCAGTCAGTGGTACTTTCAATACGCTTACCGTAGTGATGTCCATGTATTTTATACTCTATTTTATGTTGGAAAGACCAAGACTCTTCGAAAAGATTCTTACTTCTTCCGCACCATTGAAGAGATCCAACATTGCTTTGATTGGCGATAAAATGAGAAAACTGATTATGGCCAATGCTATCGGAATTCCCGTTGTGGCAGTAGGACAGGGGATCGTAGCGCTTATAGGATATCTTATTTTTGGGGCACCGGGAGCAATACTCCTTTTTGCACTGACGGCAGCAGCTTCAGTAATTCCTGTGGTAGGAACTGCTATTATATATGCTCCGGTGTGTATCTTTATGATTGCTGAAGGAAATACGGTACAGGGAGTCGGCTTAGCAATCTATTGTGTTGTTGTGGTTGGCCTTACAGATAATCTTCTTCGTTTTACCCTTTTGAAAAAACTGGAAAATATCCACCCTTTGAATACTGTATTCGGAATTATCATGGGAATGAATCTTTTTGGCTTCATGGGGCTTATTTTCGGGCCTATTCTGATCTCACTGACACTTCTTCTGGTTCAGGTGTACAGAAATGAATTTTCAGACGAAGATACGCCTCCAGACCTCGAATTACCCAATAAGAATGATCTTGAAGAAAAATTAATTTAATTATATAAAAGCGTGGAAGGAATCAATCCGGAAATATTAAAAGAAATCTGTGTCATGAAAATGCCTTTCGGGAAGTATGAAGGAACGGTCCTGGTAGATCTTCCGGTAAGCTACCTGGAATGGTTCAACAGAAACGGAATGCCAAAGGGAAAACTGGGAATGCAGCTTTCAACAGTTTATGAGATCAAATTAAATGGTCTGATGGATCTTTTGACTCCCATCAGAGCAGCAGTAAGAAACGGATTATAAAAATTAAAATATTTCAATCTCAGAATAAAGCTTCGGCGGCATCTTTGATGCCGCCGAAGCTGTTTTATAAAAAGTTTTATTTAAGCTTTCAAAGCTGTAATTTCATCTCTCAGTTTGGCCGCTTTTATAAAGTCAAGATTTTTTGCAGCAGCTTCCATTTCTTTCTGCTTCTGTGTAATCATTTTCTCTATATCTTCACTTGCATAGGTTGCTTTTGTTTCGGCAACTTTTTGAAGAATCTCTTTTTGAGTATATTTTTCATCAGGGAAGTCTTTGCTTCTTCCGACAAGATTTTCAGAAATCTTTTTATTTAATGCTTTTGGCTTCAGGCCATGATCATCGTTGTACTGTATTTGTTTAGCACGGCGGTATTCAGTTTCATCCAGGGTAGCCTGCATAGATTTGGTGATTTTGTCAGCATACATAATTGCTTTTCCGTTCACATTCCTTGCAGCACGTCCCACGGTTTGAATCATTGATCTTCTGCTTCTCAGCATTCCTTCTTTATCAGCATCCAGAATAGCAACCAACGAAACCTCCGGTAAATCCAATCCTTCTCGTAATAAGTTAACTCCGATTAGCACATCGAAAAGACCCAGACGTAGATCCTGCATGATCTGAATACGTTCCAGCGTTTCAACATCAGAGTGAATATATCTTGTTCTGATTCCGAATTTAATAAAGTATTTCGTAAGCTCTTCCGCCATTTTCTTCGTTAAAGTGGTTACCAGTACTCTTTCATCAGCATCAGATCTTTTATGGATTTCCTCCATCAAATCATCAATCTGGTTGATAGTAGGTCTTACCTCAATAATCGGGTCAAGAAGTCCAGTTGGGCGAATGATCTGCTCTATATAAGCTCCTCCGGTTCTCTCAAGTTCATAATCTGCAGGAGTTGCAGATACATAGATTACCTGATTCTGAATGGCTTCAAATTCTTCAAACTTTAAAGGTCTGTTATCCATTGCAGCCGGAAGTCTGAAACCATATTCCACTAGTGCTTCTTTTCTGCTTCGGTCACCTCCATACATGGCATGAACCTGTGGAACTGTTACGTGGCTTTCATCAATAACCATTAAAAAGTCTTTAGGAAAATAATCAATCAGACAGAAAGGTCTTGTTCCCGGAAGACGGCCGTCCAGGTATCTCGAATAGTTTTCAATTCCTGAACAATAACCCAGCTCTTTAATCATTTCAAGATCCAGTTCGGTTCTTTCCTGAAGTCGCTTGGCTTCTAATGGTTTTCCAATAGAGCTAAAGAAATCAACCTGTTTTACCATATCATCCTGAATATCTTTAATGGCACCATTTAAGGTCTCCTTCGATGTTACAAAAAGATTGGCAGGGTAAATCTGTATTTGATCAAAATTATCCTCTACATTTCCCGTAACTGGGTCAAAACTTTGAATTTTTTCAATTTCATCCCCAAAAAACTGAATTCTGATCGCATTATCAGTATAAGCAGGGAAAACATCAATTACATCTCCTTTTACACGGAATGTTCCTCGTTGAAATTCATTTAATGTTCTGGCATATAATGCATTGACTAATGAGTGGAGAAGTGCTGTTCTTGTCACTTTTTCACCAATAGTAATGGAAATTAAAGATTTATGAAATTCTGTAGGGTTTCCGATACCATAAATACAGGAAACGGATGCCACAATCAAAACGTCTCTCCTTCCGGAAAGCAGACTGGCTGTTGCAGAAAGACGTAGCTTTTCAACTTCTTCATTGATGCTCAGGTCTTTTTCAATATAAGTTCCTGTTGTGGCAATATAAGCCTCAGGCTGGTAGTAATCATAATAGCTTACAAAGTATTCCACGGCATTTTCCGGAAAAAACTCTTTAAACTCCATGAAGAGCTGTGCCGCAAGAGTCTTATTGTGTGCCAGAACTAAGGTTGGGCGCTGAACATTTTTTACAACATTCGCAACAGTAAAAGTTTTTCCGGAGCCGGTAACCCCGAGAAGTGTTTGATATTTCTCACCGATCTCTATACCTTCAGTAAGTTTTTCAATAGCTTGGGGCTGATCTCCGGTAGGTTTATATTCTGATTGAAGCTTAAAATCCATAGAAAAGAATGTATACAACAAAAATACAAAAGAAATTATTAGACAGGATAATGTTTTGAAGATGAATATTTTGATAATAAAATTTTAACAGTCTCAACAAGAATAATTGAAATAATAAAAAGCGCTAATTTTTAGCGCTTTTCATTATTAAGGTTTGGTAAAAGTCATTGTTGCGGGGATTTTTAATACCGAAGCGATGGCTTTCCCATCTTTTGTGGCGGGTTTCCAGACTGTTTCGCTGCTTATTGCAGTCATTGTTCTAAGGAATTCCTTATTGAAAACATCGTTGTCACCGGAGGCTGTCACATTGGTTGTTTTCCCTGTTTCGTCTATATGAACATACGCAAAAGCTTTTATTGTTCCGTTTACTGAGTTCAGAGTATTGAGATCCATGGTTCTGCCTATTTTTGTTCTAAGGTCTTTCATCCCATTTGGATATTCAGCACTCACAAAGGTTTTGTCTTCCTGTAAGTTTGTGTTTTTACCTTCGCTGCTCACTATATTGTTTTCTCGTGGCGTTATGGTATCCTGAGTTTTTTTTAGCTCTTGTCTTTTAAAACCCATCATCATTGAAGATTTTCCCTCTTCTTTAGTTTTTGCAAAATAGGGATGAGTCATTAAGCTAACCTGATAAGGCTGAGGATTTTTTGCTGTTTTTGCATTCGGATAAATTTTGCTGATAGAAACATTTGAAAAATCTGTTTTTTTATAGTTTTTCAAAACGCTGTTTTCAATTTTTTTTGAATCAATCCAGACTGCATACTCATTTTTATTTAAGAATGATTTCAGCTCATTCTCTGTTGGAATTCTTTTTTTCAATTCAGGCAGCGCAAAGAATGTGATTTTCTGTTCATTCTTCTGATTTTCATTAAGTAAAGGATAGAGTTCTGCCAGCCTTTTTTTATCACTTTCAGTAACGTTTTTTGAAAACTCAGCATATTTCCCATGATTCAGCAAATCTGCATACTTAGCTAATATGTCCTTAAATTCCTGGTAAGAATTCTGGCTATTAGCCTGAACAGAAGTTTCTGCTATTTTTTCAGGCATCTGAACATTCGCTGGATTGCCTGCATAAGTTCTTTCAGAAAGTAATACTGCAGCGACGATCAATGTTGTGATTCCAGCTGTTTTCTTTAACAGACTGAATTTCGATTTTTTTGTTTTCATCATAATAAATCTTTTTTTGGTGTTATTAAAATTAAATGAATGAGTAAGAGAAGGATTTTGGCGGCTAAGAATCTCTTCAAGAATAAGGTTTTGGTATTCCTTAATATTATAATTCTTTTTCAGAACCGCTTCATCTGCTAAAAATTCGTGATTCGTGATCACTGCTTTTTTGTATAAGAAAAGAACAGGATTGAACCATGTAAAAATCTTTAAAAGATTCAGTATTACTAGATCTATGCTGTGTTTCTGGTCAATATGAGCCTTTTCGTGCAGGAAAATCCTTTGGTCAATGACATTATTTTCCATATAACTTTTCCCCATATATATTGTATTCCAAAAGCTGAAAGGAGAAAGGCTTTCACTCGTTAATAGGATATTGTAATCCTCATAAATTTGTTTTTCTCCCTGAATTCTTCTGACAGCTAAAAGAGCGAAAAGGCTTTTTATCAGTAGAAAAAGTGTGATTACAGCATAAATAGCCCATATAATATTCATCCAGTTGAAACTTTCCGGTTCCGGCTGAATAAAGACCATTTGCTGAGCCGTTTCTTCAATGATTATTTGTGGTTTAGTCTCTGCTTCAGGTCTTTGTATGGTAATGTTGATCAATGGAATTATATAAGAAAGGAGTATAGCACTTAGCAAATACCATCTGTTGAATCTGTACATTCTTTCTTTTTCCAGGAAGAGATAATAAACGGCAATGAAAATAGAAGAACACAGAACTATTTTCAGAATAATAGCTGTCATATCTATTCTTTTATCTGTTCATCTATAATATCGCGGAGTTCTTTCAGCTGCTTTTGGCTGAGCTTGGCATTCGATGTAAAAAAGGATGCAAACTGTGTTACCGAGCTGTTGAAAAAACGATCAATCATGGATGACATTTCCTCCTTGAAATATTCCCCTTTTTCTATTTTCGGATAGTATTCACGGGAATTTCCATACACTTTATAGCCTACAAGTTCTTTGTTCTGCATTCTTTTAAGCAAGGTTGCAATAGTAGTTGCAGCAGGCTTAGGGTCTGGGTAGGCTTCCAGAATATCCTTCATGAAAATCTTTTTCTTCTCCCAAAGGATGTCCATGAGAATTTTTTCAGAATCTGTTAATTTAATCTCTTTCATTCTACAATGTTGTAATTTGTTCTACAAATGTAGAATAAAAAATGAGACACACAAACTTTATGGCATTATTTTTCCATTCATTGTACAATCACCAATCATAATATTATGAAAATCAATCAATTTTATATCCAGGCACTGAGTTTTTTTCTTATTTTTTCTTCATGCAAAGAAAATCATGCGAATGCTCAGAAAACCGGAAATGATGGAAGTATAGAAACAGAGAAGCCTAATTCTGACTACAAACCGGCATTTAAAGGGCAGACAAGAATCAAGGCAGTAAAGAGCACAACGGCCTATAATGTAGAGGTATTGAATAAAGATTTGGGAAGACCGTGGGGGATTATCAATTTACCTGACGGAAAATTTCTGATCACAGACAAAAAAGGTTACATGAATGTTGTTTCAACAGATGGAAAGCAGGTATCAAAAATAGAAGGCTTTCCAAAAGTAGATTCAAAAGGGCAGGGTGGAATGCTTGATGTAGCTCTTGATCCTGATTTTACTACCAACAGTATTATTTATTTCAGTTTTTCGGAACCGTTTGGAAAAGGAAATTTAACTTCTGTAGCGAAAGGTAAGCTGTCTGCAGATCTCAAAAATATCTCAGAAGTAAAAGTTATTTTCCGTGCGGAACCTTCTTATGACGGAGATAAACACTATGGAAGCCGTTTGGCTTTTGATAAAGATGGAAACTTATTTGTCAGTACAGGAGAAAGATCAGATAAAGTAACCCGTGTGTATGCTCAGAAAACGGATAATTATCTTGGGAAAATTCTAAAAATCACAAAAGACGGAAAACCGGCTCCGGGAAATCCTTTTATCGGAAAATCTGGCTATAAACCTGAAATTTATGCTTATGGTGTACGTAATCCGCAGGGAATGGCCATTGATCCTAATGGAAATCTTTGGGATGTGGAGATGGGCCCGAGAGGCGGAGATGAGATCAACCTGATTCAACCCGGAAAAAATTACGGATGGGGAGATGTGACGTATGGAATCGAGTATTCAGGAGACAAAGTAGGACAGGGAATCACTCAAAGAGAAGGTACTGAGCAGCCCGTCTATTACTGGGATCCTGTGATTTCACCAAGCGGAATTACTTTTTATACAGGAAATATTGAGGAGTGGAAAGGAAACCTGATTATCGGATGTTTAAGTGGTGAGCATATTGACAGAATTGTAATGAAAGATAATAAAGTAGTGGGTGAAGAACGTCTTCTTGCAGATCAGAAAGAACGTTTCCGGGATGTATTGAATGGAATGGACGGAAATCTTTATGCGGTAACCGACAGTGGTAAATTGTATAAGATTTCAAAAAAATAAATAAAAAAACTCCTGAAAATTTTCAGGAGTTTTTATTTTCAGTTAAAACTTAAAGTTAAGTCTGGCAAAAACCTGTCTTCCGGAAAATCCCATCTGAACAGGGTCAAAAATACCTCCGCCTTCTGTATTTCCCTCGCTTACATGAGTGGTTTGCAGCGTAGGATATCTGTTGAATAGATTTTTACTACCTAGAGTTAGGTTCAGATTCTTACAAAATTCATAACCAAAAGAAAGATCGGTAGTTACTTTGGGATTATATAGCTGTTCTGTACCATCATAACCAATTAGCGTTGCTTTGTCAAATCTTACCAACTGCAGATTCGCATTGAATTTGTTGATCTTATAATTGAGGTTTAAATTAACTTTTGTTTTTGGAGCAGAAGCAAGGATAAAAGCTTTTTCTCTCTTACTCAGGTAAATATCTTCTTTTCCTGCCAGCTGTTCTGAAGTATTCACTTTAGTGATTTCCATATCATTATAGTTTCCGGCTAAGGTAGCAGTCAGTTTCCCGGAACCAAGATTTTCAGTATAACTTAAAATAAGGTCAACCCCTTTTGTGCGGGTATCTATTGCATTGGAAAAGAACTGTACCTGATCAATAAATGGATTATCTGCCTGAACATCTGCAGGCAAGTCTGCCTGTGCGAAATATCCGGTAAGAACGATTCTGTTTTTTACCTGAATATAATATCCATCCACTGTCGCTGTGAATTTTCCTGTATTGAAAGTAAATCCGGAACTTCCGTTCACAGAGGTTTCCTGCTTCAATTGAGGAATTCCAAGACTGCTTGCAATTTTACTATCGTTAGAAGCTAGCTGAATAGTAACCAACTGCCCACCCTGAAAATTGGTAAACTGCTGGCTGTAGTATTTCTGAGCCAAAGAAGGTGCCCTGAACCCGGTGGAAACGGAACCACGAAAAGCGAACTGCGGTGTGATCGCATATCTTGTCGCAAATTTTCCATTCAGGGTACTTCCGAAATCATTATAATTTTCAAATCTTCCGGCAACACTTATCATCCAGTTTTTTGTAACATCCAACTCGGTGTCTACATAGGCGGCAAAGTTATTTCTGCTTTTGCCAATATCTGTTGAATATCCCGGGAATCCCTGAGAACCGCCTGGTCTTACATTACCGCTTAAAGGGTTGGTAACAAGAAGGTTTGGAGGAGTACTGGCGGTTACAGGATTTCCATTGACATCATACATGGCATAAGAAGCTTCTTCTCCTTTGATGATATCAAATTTCTCATACCTGAATTCCGACCCGAAAGCAACGTTTAGCCCTTCCAGCACTTTGAACTGTTTCACTGCATTAAAGCCGGTTGTATTCTGTAATAATGAATGTCCTCCGGCATTAAAACTTGTAAGTGATTTGATGCCCAGAGTAGCATTAATCGTATTGTCAATCTGATAGGTAAATCTATTGTTGCCAAAAGCATTATAAAAATCTACGTCCCAGCCAGCAACCTTAAATTTCAGACCGTTATCAAACGTAAAATCTGTAATGCTTGTATTTTCAATCGGATTAAATCCTGTAGGGTAAACTTCGGGAATATTTCCGTCTGCATCTGCTGATCTGGTCCATGCGTAAGCTTTGGTATTTCTATGGGAAAAGCCCTGACGAGAATAGAATTTCAGACCATCAGATAAAGGAAGCTCAATATTTCCGAAAAAGTAAATGTTTTGAGCTTTTGCATCCCCGAAACGCTGCCTTGGTGCAGTATACACATCAGGATTTGCATTTCGTATCGCATAATCTTTGTTCATAAACTCTACTGTAAAGTTTCCAAAACCTCCTTTTGAACCTATTTTAGTTCCTAAATTTCCACTGAAATCAACGGTTGTTCCGTCTATTTTATGATCAGAAACGACATCATTATTTCCGGGACTTTTAAAAAGGTTCATTCCTGTGAATAGATTTCCCTCAAAACCTTTATCACGATCATTCAAAATAACATTGATTACCCCTGCGATAGCATCTGAGCCATATTGAGCTGAAGCTCCGTCACGAAGGACCTCCACTCTTTTTATGGCACCAATGGGAATGGTATTCATATCGTATCCCGTATTTCCTCTTCCTTTAGTTCCGAAAAGATTGATCAGTGAAGACTGGTGATATCTTTTTCCATTTAACAAGAGTAGGGTTTGATCTGGGCCTAAGCCTCTTAAAGTGGCAGGATCTACTGCATCAGCTCCATCAGACCCTGATTGTTTGTTGGAATTGAAAGAAGGTGCAGAGAACTGTAAAAGCTGGTTGATTTCTACTTGCCCAGTTGACTGGCTTACCTGTTTGATGTCGATGATATCAATAGGAACGGGTGTATTTACTACAGTTCTTTTTTTATTCCGGCTTCCGGTAATAGCGACTTCGTCTATCTTAGATTCTTTCAGGGTATCCTTTATTTGCTGAGCATAGGATAGGGTGGAAACTCCAAGAAAAATAATGCTGATGTATTTTATTTTCATATAGATAATTTTGAGTGGTGATTTAATCAAAATTATCAATATTTATTTTTAAATCCATACTAAAATTAAATATTTAGTATGGATATCTTAATTTAATAGAGATTAGCGTTAATTTAAGAAAAATAATAACTTATTATTTGGATTTAATGAAAAATTTTAATGTTAAAAGCTGGTAATGATTCTGTTAATTCCTTCTTCTAAAATTTCCTGTGAGGTGGAAAAGCAAATTCTGATATGTCCTTCCGCTCCTTTTCCGAACCATCTTTCTGATCCTGGAACAATGGCAACTTTCCCCTGTTTTAAAACATGTTGGGCAAATTGATCACTGGACATTCCGTTTTCAATCTTTGGAAAGAGTACGAAAGTAGCCTCAGGGAGATTGGGGTTTAGAATTTCTGAGCGGCTTAATAATGTAAACGCAAGATTCCTGTTACTCTGTAAATGAGCTAAAAATTCCTCATACCAAGGTTTTGCTTTCTCCAAAGCTACGCTTCCGGCAATCTGTGACAAAGTAGAAACACCTTCTATCGTTGAATTGAAATTGGATTTCTCTGTAAAATCCTCAAGGATATCCTGATCATGACACAAGACAGCCCCGATTCTCAATCCTGCTATTCCAAATGATTTTGAAAACCCATAGACGGTAAAGCTTTTTCTCTTTGCTTTTTCAGAAACAGAAGAATAGGTATGAAAATCTTTGTTGTCATAAATAATATCACTCCAGATTTCATCGCTCATCACCCAAAGATCATGAGCTGAAGCGATCTCTGCTATTTTTATTAATACTTCTTTAGAATAAACCCTTCCCAGGGGATTGTGTGGATTGCAAATGCTGATAAGTTTGGTTTTGGAACCAATTAAAGAGACCAGTTTTTCAAAGTCAATGTCTCCGGTTATTGTATTTACAGGACAAAGCATCACTTTTCCACCTGCTGTTTCTACTGATTTTTTGAAAAGAAAATCTACAGGATCCAGAATAATGGCTTCATCTCCCGGATTCAGAACATAAGAAGCAATCAGGAACATTCCCTGAGCAGCACTGTTGACAGCCAGAACATTTTCAGGAGAAAAAGTTCCGTGTTTCTCTTTGTTGAAATGGTCTGCAACACTTTTTTTGAATTCCGGAAGACCAGAAAACGGTCCGTAGCTTAGATAGCCGTCTTTTAGGTATTCAATAATTCCCTGTTCTATTTCAGGAGCTGTCCTGAAGTCCGGATCAGCAGCGGTAAGGGGAATAATTCCTTCTTCCAGGGTTGCCCATCTTCCGTTATAAGCCTTTCTTTTCAAAGCTTCAAAATTGATATCATTATTGCTGAACATAGTTATTTATAAGATATGGGTAAAATATTTTCTGATTGTTGACTAAGTGGCAAGAGGAACTGATTGAGCAATGTTCTTCCGTTGTTGATATGAACCTCAATTTCAGGCTTCCTTTTTTCTTCATATTTTCTGAAGGCTTCCTTTATGTTTTTATCTTCAACTAAATATTTCGTTAATGTAAAAGAATCTTTTAGTGCAGAGGTTACTCCCTGGCTTGTAAAAGGAATCAGCGGATGGGCTGCATCTCCTATGAATACAATATTATCTTTATAAAACGGATTGAGCTTTTCCAACTCATACACACACCATAAATGTACGTTTTTATAGTCTGATTTCTGTATAATTGACGGGACTAAAGGATGCCAGTTTTGAAAAACTTCAAGCATATATTTCCTTAGATTCTCTGGTGAACACTCATTGATCGTGTATTTCTCATTATCAAACTGTGAATACCAAAGAATAGTATCAGTAGAAAGTTTAAGGATTCCAAATGTAAGGCCTCCTTCTTCATGATGGAATTTTATAAAGTCATTTTCAATAGAATCCGCAATTTCCTTATCCTGAATAATATTGACTACTTCACTTTCTCTTACCGCTTTCAGTGTTTCACTTTTGAAGAGACTTCTTCTGATGCGGCTTTTGGAGCCATCAGAAACAATAGCAACATCCGCGTCAATATCAGTGCCATCCGAAAGTTTCAATTTTCCATTGCGTCTATCATCCGGGGTGATCGTTTGTTCATAGGTTATTTTTTCTGGGGAGATGTTTTGTACCAGCAGATCAATTAATGAATGTCTTGAAATGGCGAAGACATTGTTCAGCTCCTTTTCTGCCAGCATCTTTCCTGTATGGGAGTACTGTATGTATTTTTTTAGAAAATTTCCATGCTGAAGAAGAAGATCAGGATCGAGAATCTGATAAAGGTATTCCATCCCTTCCTGTGGAATGAGAAAGCCATGACCTGCCAGATCTTTCTTTTTTCTTCTTTCGTAAATGTGGTAATCAATCTTGTGCTTTTCTAAGTAATTCGCCATGCTTAAACCGGAAATACCGGCACCCACGACAGCAATTTTCTTCATTTTTTTCGGAATAACGGATTTTTCAGGTTGGTTCTCAAGTATTTTTACATCTGTTTCATCAGATGGATACAAAATTAAAATTAAAAACATTCACTATTTCAAAAAATGGATTAATTTGATTTCGTTTTCTTAAAAATAGAATGAAAAGAATAATATGTTATATGTAATAAAGAAATATGCTTGATTTATATTTATTTTCAAAATGCAGTATCTGATTGATTTTGAATTTGTTATTAGTTTGTGTTTTGGAATATAAAAAACAATATTGTCTTAGTATTGGAGGATTTTGAACTTTAAAGCATAAAAAAACCGGAAAAAATTCCGGTTTTATGATTAAGCTTTTTCAAGCTGAACAGTAAAGTGTCTTAAGATTTCCGGCTCCCAGGTGATCTTGTACCCTTTTGCTATTTCTTCACGTCTTTCATAAACGTTCTTGATAGCGGCAGCAATATAATCCATATGGTTATTGGTATAGGTTCTTCTAGGAATTGCCAGACGTACCAATTCTAATTTCGGATAACGGTTTTCTCTTGTTGCAGGATCTCTGTCTGCCAGTAATGTTCCTATTTCTACGGTTCTGATCCCTGCTTCTTTATAAATTTCAAGACCTAATGTCTGTGCCGGATATTCTTCACGGGAAACATTGGGAAGGAAGTTTAGAGAATCAATGAATACAGCATGTCCTCCGATTGGTTTTTGAACCGGGATTCCATATTCAATCAGCTTATTGCCTAAATATTCAACCTGAGAAATTCTGCTTTCAAGATAAGCAAACTCAGTAGCTTCATCAAGACCTACAGCTAATGCTGCCATATCTCTTCCGGCCATTCCACCGTAAGTAATAAAGCCTTCGTAAATAATTGTAAAGTTGGAAGCTTTTCTGAAAACCTCTTCATTATTCAAAGCAATAAATCCTCCGATATTTACTAAACCGTCTTTTTTAGAACTCATTGTCATCCCGTCTCCGTAAGAGAAAATTTCCTTGCAGATTTCTTTGATGCTTCTGTTTTCCTGTCCTGCTTCTCTTTTTTTGATGAAGTAAGCATTCTCAGCAAATCTCGCTGAATCAAAGAATAAGGGGATTCCATATTGGTCAGAAAGTGCTTTTACAGCCTTCATGTTTTCTAATGATACGGGCTGTCCTCCTGAAGAGTTACACGTAATGGTAATTAAGCAGAAAGGGATGTTTTCTTTAGGGTGGCTTTTATAAACTTCTTCCAGTTTTTCAAGGTTGATATTTCCTTTGAAGGGGTGAAGGTCATTAATGTCAAAAGCTTCATCAATTGTACAGTCGATGGCATGTGCTTTTCTGATCTCGATATGTCCTTTTGTGGTATCAAAATGTGAGTTTCCCGGAACTACATCTCCTTCTTTTACCAATACTGAAAAAAGAACGTTTTCAGCAGCTCTTCCCTGGTGTGTAGGTAATAAATATTTGAATCCTGTAATTTTTTCAACAGTTTTCTGTAATTGTTCAAAAGAACGGGATCCTGCGTAGCTTTCATCTCCGGTCATCAAAGCAGACCATTGTTTATCAGACATTGCTCCGGTTCCTGAATCGGTAAGCAGGTCAATATAAACATGTGAAGATCTTAAATTGAAAAGGTTATAATTAGCTTCTTTAAGCCATTGCTCTCTTTCTTCTCTGGTGGATTGATAGATTTCTTCCACCATTTTAATGCGGAAAGGTTCCGCGTACGGTAAATTCATGAGTTAAATTATGTTTTAAATTGTTTGTAAAGAAAATGTGTTTGAAAATAATTTTCAAAATTCATCAATGTATAAATAAGGCTTGGGAAGTATTATTCCGGAGCTTTAAATATGTTTTCATCAGAATGGAATCCGGCTACACCGCCGCTCACTGCAAACTTCATTGCAGAAGCTGCTGTCATTCCCACTACAGGTTTGATGTTTTTTTCTTCAGTAACAATTACCCAGCCCGAGATGGCGTACGAGTGGGGAAGATATACCGCAACGTAATTATGCTTGTCAACGTCCGACATTTCTTTTTGAGTTAAAAAACCAATTCTCCAGATCTCCGGATTTTCATTGGTTTTTACCCATACAGGATCGTTGAATTTTTTCTTATCACCTACAAATGAAGACATCACGTCTTTTGTGGGAGTGTAAATATGTTTTACTCCCGGAGTTTTCTCCAGTAAACTGTCCATAGTATCGAAAAAGAATCTTCCGACCACGAATTTATTTCCCAGATATCCTAAAATAGCTGTAAACAGAATAATGGATACGAATACAAGCCCTGGAATCTGCTTGGCCAGCGAAGGAACAAGATTGTCAATGGCGCTTACAATATACCAGATTACAAAAATGGTAAGCCCGATAGGGCCAATGATAACGAGTCCCTGAAAAAAGTTTTTCAGAAATAGATTGGCAATATTTTCAAAGCTTGGCTTCTTCAATGTGTATTCTTTACTGTTTCTATTTTAACCGTGAATAGTTTCTTTGTTTCCGTAGGATTTAATAATGTTAGCTTCATATTCCAGCCATTCTTCCCAACGTTTGTTTACTTTCTCCGGATCTCCAAGCTGTCTTGCAAATCCAATGAATGTAGTGTAATGATTAGCTTCAGAAATCATAAGTTCTTTGTAAAAAACTTTAAGTTCTTCGTCTTTGATGTTTTCGGTAAGAACCTTAAATCTTTCGCAGCTTCTGGCTTCAATCATAGCAGCAAAAAGCATTTTGTCTACGATGAGGTTGTCTCTTGTTCCCTGAACGATAAATTTCGCCAGTTCATTCACGTAATCATCTTTTCTTGCTCTTCCAAAGGTATATCCTCTTTTCTTAATGATCTCATGAACCTGATTGAAATGATCCAGTTCTTCCTGTGCAATGGCAAGAAGTTCTGTTACAATCTCAGGATATTCCGGAAGCATTGTAATCAGGCCTATGGCATTAGTAGCTGCTTTTTGCTCACACCAGGCATGATCTGTTAAAATTTCTCCGATGTTTCCTTCTGCAATATTTGCCCACCTTGGATCGGTAGGGAGTTTCAACTTAAACATGTTGTAAAATTTCTGTAAATTTAAACAAATTGAGGTAAGAAATGTGACTTTATTTCAATTTGATCATTAAAGTCTTAAGAGGCGGTCTTTCTTCTTAGGAATTCCAAAATATTCCAACCCCAGATATCTACTTTTTTTAATCCGGCAGAGATAACAAAAGCTAAAACGATATTAATCCCATAAATAATGATCATTAAAATCCACCATGACATATTTTCTTTTAACGGAACGACCAGAAAATACACCAATGAAGAACTGATGCCCTGTGCAAAGTAGAAGAAAATAGCATTCTTCCCGATGTGGGTGATAAAATTTTCTTTTGTGATCTTTAATCGGTTATAAAGGACAAATAATGTTACGAGTGAGAATAATGTCCAGATGATATAAGGTATTTTTGGTGGGAATTTGTTTTTGTTGATTTTATAGAAAATTTCTCCCCCATAGTACCAGAACATCCATATAAGAGCTGCCCCAACGCATGCATATAGTATAGGAATTGCTTTGGCAGGAATCTTTTTCCCACGCATCCTGTGACCAATTAAAAATACAGCAAGATAAAAAGCTACATACCCCACCTGTCCTGTTGGATAATATTCCGGGAAAAGATTGAATAATAAAGTCAGACCCATACAAAGCCCAATGAACCAATTGATATGTTTCGGGAAGAACCTTAAGATAAGGACACCAAAAACAGTGAGAACATAATAAACTTTAAGATACCAGAAGCTTCCCATCACTACAGGAAAAGTGTCAGCATTGGTATATTGATGAAGATACCAGTTGCCCAGATTTTCCCATTGAGGGGTTGCTGAAATACTGGTGGCCGAGTATTTAGATCCAAATGTGGAATAAAAGTTTTGAAGCCATTCCATGGAAAAGAAGCTCAGTCCAAAAACTTTAAAGAAGTAATCTAAAAAGAACAGGAAAGTCACAAATATCATATAGGTAATCTGCAGTTTCAATAGCCGGTACAATGTTTTTTCAATATTGGCTCCGGAAGTGATTCCACTCAGGGCATAAAAAAGAGCAACGTCAAAAACAAGCGAGAAAACTCTTACTTCTGCGGGAATATAAAACTGTCCAGACCAGAAAGCGGTATGGATAAAGATGATAGAAAGTGTTGCCAGTCCTTTGGCGAAATCAATATAGAGATCTCTGTTCATTATAGATTGCTTGGAAGATTTTTATTTTTTCAAAAATACAAACAAATTGATTTTATAGAACATAAAAGATTTTAAAAACAAAAAAGGGGCGGAACATACTGTCCGCCTCCTTTCTTAAATATGCTAAAAATGAATGTTCTCGTTTATTGAAGATGTTTAAACTCTTCTGCGGAAATTTCTCCGGACTGAATTTTTCTCAGCTCATCAATATATTGACTCATATATGCGTCAATTTCAGGATTTACTGTATTCTTAGCCATCTTATAAGTTCCGTTTAATACTCCCTGATAATAATAGAAGAAGTTATAATCGAAATTTGATGCATTAAGATCATATTGTCCTAAAAGGAATCCTAAACGTACTGCTGATCTTCTTTGAGCAGGAGTTCCGTGGTGTCCTGGACTGGTGGTCTGATAATCTCCGATGCTTTGTGCAAACTCGTAAGCTGCTGCAATTTCAGGAAAGCTGGTTTTATTATAACCATTAGGTCTTCTCAGGTAGTATCCTGCAAAGCCATCAGCTTCAAGCTCATTAGGTCTGGCTGTATTTTCATTTACAGAAGGAAGCCCAAATATATATTGCAGCTGATGCCCGTATTCATGTGCAAGAATCATCGCATTCACAATATCTCCGCCTTTTGCTTTTGCATCATAATAGATGGCATATCCATAATAGATCTTTCCGGTAGAATAGGAAATTGCATTGTACGTTGAATTGAAATTGGATGCATCATTCACAAATCTCAGTGTAGGATTGCTTCTTCCCCACAAACTTGCGATTTTAGTCATCTGACTATTCATAAAATTGGTGTCTGTGGAGTTTTGTAGACCGGTTAATAAAACCGAATTGTTGCTCCAGTTGTTGTCTACATAGGAGCAGATTTTTTCAAGATCTCCGGGTTGATCAATTTTAGCACTAAGTGCTTCTTGCTGGGGTTGAACATTGCTGTCCATTTGGTCATCACTACATGCTGTCAGTGAAGTGACAGCAATGGCACCTGCTAGTAAGCAGAGATTAAAGTTTCTTTTCATATATAAATTCAATTTGGTAAAACGAAGGTATGAAATTATCTCTTAAGTGTGAGTGCTTTATTAAAAAAAATTATTCAAAACATAGTGAATAGGATTTATATTAAAAAAACATTACTTTGATTGTAAGCTATTTAGAAAATTATATGTATATTTGCACCTCGAAATAACTAAAAATTTATAAACAATGTTTGCAATTGTAGAAATAGCAGGGCTTCAATACAAAGTTGAGCAAGACCAGAAGTTGTTTGTAAACCGTTTAAAAGGAGATAAAGGAGGAAAAGTTTCTTTCGATAAAGTTCTTCTTACTGTAAACGGAGCAATCACTGTAGGCGCCCCAGCTGTAAATGGAATCACTGTAGAAGCAGAGATCCTTGACCACGTAAAAGCTGATAAAGTAATCGTTTTCAAAAAGAAAAGAAGAAAAGGTTACAAAGTGAAAAACGGTCACAGACAATCTTTAACTAGAATCGTAATCACTGGTATTACTGGTTTTGAAGGTGGAGCTAAAAAAGCTGCTGCTAAAAAAGAAACTGTGAAAGGTGAAGTTCTTTCTGACAACGCAACTGTTAACTTTGGTGAAGATCATGAATTGAACTATCACTTGAAGAAAAACAACTTGTCTCAGTCTAAAGAGAACAGAGAAACTTTAATTACTTTAGGTAAAGCAGTTAAAGTTGAATTAGAAAAGAATATTCTTACTCATGAAGAAGTAGATGCTGCTATCATTAAGAATATCGATCAATTTAAAGCACTTAATAAATAATCCAGTAATAAAATGGCACACAAGAAAGGAGTCGGTAGTTCCAAGAACGGTAGAGAGTCTCACTCTAAAAGATTAGGTGTGAAGATTTTCGGAGGACAAGCAGCTATTGCCGGAAATATTATTGTTAGACAAAGAGGTACTCAGCACCACCCAGGTGATAACGTGGGAATCGGTAAAGATCACACTTTGTTTGCATTAGTAGATGGTAAAGTAGTTTTCAGAAAGAAAGCAAACAACAGATCTTTTGTATCTGTAGAGCCAAACGCATAATTTTTAAGCGTTTTATAAAAATTAAAGCCTCAGCATTTGCTGGGGCTTTTTTGTTATTTCTACTGTAATATTTTTTTCTGGATATTCTATTGTTTGTGAAATATTTTTATATTTGTTAACTGCCCAATTATGAGTCAGTTGCGAGAGCCGAAAAGTATAAAGAGTAGGCACGTATTAAAACAATATATCTATGAAAAATCTAAAAAAATTAAGCAAAAAGAATTTAAAAGAAATAACCGGAGGAGTAGCGGCAGTCTGCCCTTCTATGTTTCAATCCTGTGATGAATGGTGCAGATGGTCACCATGGCAAAAATCACACTGTATGCTTTCTCAGCCGTGTACAGAATGTTTTGAATGATATTAAATGAGATCCCTTTGAGATTTTTTAGAACTGAATCTTTAAACAGGGTTCAGCTTTTATATTGAGTTAAAAAAACTTAAAAAATATCCTATGATAGTGAAATAATTATATATTTGTTTATAATCAACTAGAAATCGTTGCGGAAGCCGAAAAGCAGAGAGAGTAGGCAACAAAATAAAACTAAATATAATCATGAAAAATTTAAGGAGATTAACGAAAAAAAATCTGAAGAGTATTAACGGAGGTGCTGTATGGTGCCCGCCAAAACCTATTACATCATGTAGTACATGGTGTGGGCTGACAAAGGAGCAGAAAATGCGCTGTCTGCTTGATGTAGAAGAACCTTGCGAATGCTTTTAATATCTTATATGAGTTAGAAAATAAAAGTTCGGCGGCTTCAAAGAAGCCGCCGAACCTGTTTTTGTATTGTATTTTGTTTAGAATCCTACCTGGAATCCTGCTTTAACACCGAATTTTGAAATATCCGGCCTGTCAAGATAATTTCCTCTCCAGTTGAAATCTACCCTGAAAATTCTAATGTTTCCGATTCCTATATTTTCAATTCCGAATCCATATTCATAATAAATATGTTCGCTTGGCGCTGAGTATCTAAAACCTTCTACGTTGATTGCCTTAGAAGCATCGCTTAGCGTTCCGTAGGCTCCTCTGATGAATGCTACTTCCCTGAATTTTAGCTTTTTAATCAAAGGAATATAAGAAAGGATCTTACCGTTAAAATGATGTTCCAGCTGAAGCGTGGTATAAGCATCAGTCACAAATTCATAATAGTTAAGCTGAGAGAATGTATTTGGTACCAAACCATATGAAAGGTTGGCCGGAATGATATTCTGTAATGCTAAAGGAACTGTACTGAAGTTCTTTCCAGCCTCAAAATTTACTACCAGTTTTCCCATGCTTCCAATCAAAAACGGCTTATAAAGCATGAACTGAAGCTTATCATAATTGAAGTCGGCATTAAATAAACCTTCAATACCTCTGGTGTATCTTAAAACAATGGTTGGTGCCAGGTTTCTGGCCTGATAACGGTCAATTCCGGTTTGAGAAAATTTAGCGCCTGGTTTAGCAATTAAACTGATGGTAACATGTGAGTCATTCACTGTTTGCCTTAGTCGGCCATCTTTGTAATACATCAGGTTGAATTTCTCCGGAATAGCGGATTTAATGCTCTGCATCACTCCATCCACTCTTATCTGAAAGTTTTTCCAGGGTTCAATAGCCGCAAAAACACTTGTTTTGTTTACAGAACTCAAAGAAATATTTTCTCCTCTAGCAAAAAAGGTACTGGAAGATGAAGATTGTGGAGTGACACCATCACCGGATGTAAGCTGGCCTCCAAGCTGAACGATGTCTCTGCTGGTTCCTGCTCCAATCATAAATCGGTTAAGCTTATTGAACATATATCTTGCCTCCACTCCATATTTAAACTGCTGATCTTTGAAACCATAGGCTGTATAAAACTGAGCCCTCCAGGTATCATTCAATCCGAAATAAGTTCTTGCTCCTAATCTTATTCTGTCCCCTTCCACTTCATTCCTTCCGTAAATAGAGAAAATAGGACCAATATCTATTCCTTTAAAGGCATTGTAATACCGTGAGCCAAGGGTTTCAAACAGTTTTACCATTCGGTTGAATTTTGGCGTCTGCTGAAGCTGATCAAGCATACTGTAAACACCCTGTTCTGCTTTAGATAAAGTATCAGGTCTGGCTTTGGTCCAATAGGCATCATCTTTATTGGTAAATTTATCTTCATATTCCTCTTCCGTGCGTTTGAATACTTTCGGATCAAGAGGTTTATTAAACTCATATTCGGAATAATCTACCGATCTTTTGGCTATAATACTTTTCGATCCCTTCTTTTTTGAAAAAGGGCTCATTTCAAATTCTGTAACCAGTTTTTTAGGAAGAAAAGTCGTTTCATCAGGATTGTCATACTCCACCTGCGTATAGACACTGTTGACGAAATTGACATTGATTTTTTGGGTTGACTTTAATGTTGCCCCTAAAACGGCATAGGTGTCCGTATCTATATAAAGATTTCCCTGAAAGGCGAGGATATCTTTTCTTTTAGGCTGATATCTGATCTGAAAGGTTTTCTCACCACGAACAGTAATGGTATCCATAAGACTGTAGTCGTAGGTACTGAATCCATCTGTTCCCACAGGGCTTTGGAATCCGATATCAAAATAATTTAAAGTATTGTCGTAGATATTAATATCACGATATAAATTTTTAGCTGAAACGGTAATTACCTGATTGTCCTGGAATCCCGAAGTTTTCTGAGCAACCAATGTTCTTTTGCTGTCTTTGTCTGGTTTGTTTTTACCATAATTTTCATAAACAGCTTCGTTCAGGAAAACAGGAAGTCCAAGTCTTCCGCTTGCAGTGGAATCAGCATAATCGAAAATGAAATCCAGTTTATTGAAAATCTTTTTCTTCATGAAAGCACTGTCCAGGTTGTTTAGGTCAAATTGGGTTTTTTCGTATTCTTTATACGAGTAGGTATCAAATTTTTCTAACCCATTGTTTCTTTTTTGTGCCCAAACTTTTTGCATAATGGCGTAAGCAGGGTTTTCTTTTTTATTCTTGTATTTAGTCTTACCACTTTGAAGAACGATCTCCTGAATATCACTTACTTTAGCCTGAGAAAGCTGCACAAAAATATTTTCAGCATTTTCAGGGGTAATGTCAAGTGTTTCTGTAGTGTAACTTTTTCTGGAAAATTTTAACTGATGGATAATACTGTCTGACTGAATAGTGAAACTGCCTGAAGTTGTCGTCAGGGATGGAGTCTTATCATTGTTGATAAAAATATCAACTTTATTGAGTTCTTTATTGCTTTTTTCGTCAACTATCTTGCCACTGGCTCGGTTTTGAGCACATACGGAACTGGAGAGAATCAGGAAAAAAAATAAAAGATAGTGTTTTTGGGAGTTATTGTTTAACATCATTCGTTTCTTCAGGCAATTAGCATAAACAAAAAGTATGCAGTTTATTAAAAAAAATAGGTAAAAAAATAAAATATTTTTAGTATACCCTATAAAACGGCAAATGTAGGAAAAATTATATATGTGATTATTAAAATTAAATGAGAAATTTTAATGCTTAAAGGATAATAATCAGGGTATTAATAGAGTAAGGGAGATACTGTGTTAACGGGATGCTGTTTGCTGCTGCGCTAAAATTATAAACAAAAAAAAGACCTACATTTCTGTAAGTCTTTTTGCTCCTCCTGCTGGGCTCGAACCAGCGACCCTCTGATTAACAGTCAGATGCTCTAACCAACTGAGCTAAGGAGGAATGTCCTTTGTTTTAAGTGGTGCAAATATAATAGGAATATTAATATCAGTCAAGTCTTTCTCCTTATTCAGGGTGACTTTTGACTAAATGTATTGAATTTCAATAAGAAATATTTCTGAATATTTTTATTTAGATCTAGAGGTCTTCAAATAAATGTTGAAAATACCGTTCCGGTGCTTCTAAAAAATTCTTTGTTAACTGATAATGCTCTGTTTCTTTATAGTGGATTTTTTGAATTTTGTCATCAAGTGCATAAATTTCAGCAGATGGGTAACTCATTAATATGGGTGAATGGCTTGAAATTATAAACTGAGCCTTTCCTGTTTTTTCTAATTTATGAATAATAGATAGCAAAGAAAGTTGTCTTTGTGGTGATAAAGCAGATTCCGGTTCATCAAGAATATAAATACCATGCTGGAAATGGTTATGGAATAATGATAAAAAAGCTTCACCGTGAGATTGCTGGTGCAAAGATTTTCCTCCATAGGCTTCCAGCACTCTTTGATCTTCTTCCGCCACTTCATCAATATAGGTAGCAAAGTTGAAAAAACTTTCTGCTCTCATGAAAAAGCCTTGAGAAGTCTTATTACGCCAGGAAAGAGTAAGATAATCTGACAGTACAGACTCTGTTTTATGAAAATTATAATGATGATTGCGGCTTCCACCGGCCACATTGAAATTACATTGGTCTGCAATGGCTTCAAGCAATGTGGATTTTCCAATTCCATTTTCGCCAATGAAAAAGGTAACATTGCTTTTTAGCCTTATATCTAAACCGTTGCGTAGAAAAGGCAGATTGAAAGGAAAGTCTTGTGGATGATTATCTTTTAAATAAATCTTTGATAAGTAAGGCATTTTGCTTGATAGAATTATTTATCCTATCAAGCAAAATATGTGCAAAAAATAAGAGCAATTTTCTTAATTCTTATTTCTTTAAATCCTTAAGTATTTCCTGAACAGCTCTTTCCAGCTGAGGGTCATTGTCCTGAAGACGGTCCAGAAAGGTGTTTTTAACATAGATATCAGGTTTCACGCCCGTTTTTTCAAGATTTTGTCCGTCCAAAGTATACGTTCCCCATGAAGGCAGTCTGTAAGAAGATCCGTCTACCAAACCTTTAGCTGAAGTGAAAATAATCCAACGATAGGTATCCTGGCCAATAATTTTACCCAGTTTTAGTGCTTTAAATCCGGCTGCAGTCATCTCGGCATCGCTTAGTGAAGCTTCATTAATCAGAAGTACAATAGGTTTTCCGGAAGGAGCAAAGTTAGGCTGTGTCGTCATTTTTCCTTCACGATATTTCCATTGTAAATAAGGCTTCTGAGAAAGGAAATTTAAAACCTTATCATGAACATTTCCGCCTGTATTGTAACGCAGATCAAGAATTACAGCGTCTTTTCTGTTTTCCTGTTCTACCATATCCAGAAGGAAACGGTCCAGCTCATCTGTAGACATATTTTTCATGCAGGAATAGGCAATACGGTTGTTGCTAAGCTTATCAACACGCTGGTGATTGTTGTAGATCCAATCATCATAAAGCAATCCTTTTAATTCTCCATTAGAAATCGGATGTACTTTGGTGGTTATATTTTTACCATCACGGTTAAAAGTAAGAACAAGTTCTTCCTGTTTTTTGGGGCTTGTAAAATACGTTTCGATATTTTCGTTTAGATCCACCTTTTTCCCGTTTACAGAAATCAGCTGGTCGCCAGGCTTAATATCAACTCCTGAGCGGAAAGCCGGAGATTTTCTTACAATACTTTCTACAGTGTAAGGCTGATCTTTTTTGAAGATAATTCCTGTTTCGTTAGTGAAATAGTTCAGGTACATTGTTTCTTCTTTTCCGGTTGAAGAAAATCCGGTGTGTGAAGAATTAAGCTCTCCTAAAAGATCATTTAATAAAATTCTCAGATCATTTCTGTTATGTACATACGGAAGATATTTGGCATACTGTTCCTTTTTTGCTTTCCAGTCAATCCCATGGAACTTCTCATCATAAAAATTTTCTTCCACACCAGTCCATGCTTCAGCAAACATCTGAGTAAATTCTGATGCCAGGTCTTTATCAAAACTATATTGAATATTTATTTTCTCAGGTTTTAAAGCCGCTACAGTTGTTTTATAAATATTACCTTCTATCAGCGCAAACAGGTTTTTCTCATTTTTGGTAAGATAATACGCTGCTTTATCGAAAACTTTTTCGGATTTGGCAGGCTCAAAATCTGTGAACACTTTTTTGTACAACTGTCTTTTCCCATTATCCTGATTAGAATTGAATAATAGAATTTCCTTTTTTTCGTCTGCAAAAACTGCAGGATCATCCTGATATCCATATCGGTCGGTTACCAGTTCGATTCTGTCTAGGGTATCTTCAGGATTTACTTTCAGTTCTTTAATTATTGGTTCTTTTTCTTCCTTTTTCTCCTTATCCTTGTCCTCCTCTTTCTTGTCCTTCTTATCTTTATCTTTCGCTTTATCAGTAGATTTTGTTTCCTTCTTTTCTTCAGTAAAGAGAGTATCGAATTTTTCAGATTTAAAAGGTTCGTCAAACCAGTCCAGAGCCATGCGGTAAATGTTAGACTTCTGCATGCCTAAAGGATAAGACGGATTGGTTCTATCGCTGGCAAAATAAATGTATTTGCCGTTTGGAGACCATACAGGATCTTCCTCTGAAACACCAGTATTGGTAAGATTGAGCGTCTGTCCTTTTTTGATATTATAGATGAAAATATCCAGTTCAAAGTTTCTTTTCGCAGAGAACAGTACGTATTCATTGTTTGGCGAAAAAGAAGGTCTTGAGTTTTGGAAAGCCCATATTTCGTCTTTTACGATCGTTGTAGATTTGAAATTTTTTAAATCCAGCAATCTTACTTCATCACGGCCGCTTAAATAAACCGCTTTTGAAAGGTCGCTATTAAGCGTGATGCTTCGGTTATTGCGTAAATCTTCTGTTAATTGTTTGAGCTGGCCTTTTCCGTCTGCTGGAATAGTAAACCAGTTTTGGTATCCATTGTAGGTCTGACTGTAAAGCAGGGTACGGTTGTCTTTCAACCATTTTACTTCCATGGCACGTTCTTTCCCATCAGAAACCTGTTGTGCAAATTTTCCTTCAATATCAGATACAAATAAAACACCGCGGCTTATAAAGGCCATTTTTTTACCATCCGGAGATACATCATAATAGGAAATATTATTTTCCACGTTGAAGTTTTGTTCTTTTTCCAGCGTTTTATTAGTATTCAGGCTTACATTCAGAGGTTTTGCATTTTTTGAAGCGATATCGTAAATATAAAGCTGGTAATCTTTTTCAAAAATGACTTTAGATCCGTCTGCTGAAACAAAAGGTTTTTTAATAGAAGTGTCAAATTGGGTTAATGAAGCCTTCTTACTATTTTCGAGTTGATAAAGATTGTATTCTCCATTATTCTCATCGGAAATAAAGTAAATAATACCTTTTTTATCTACACTTGGGTTGAAATCTTTTCCTTCATAGTTAGTGTACTGTTTGAAAGAATTGCTTTTAGGGTTGTATCCTAAAATATCAGGATTATTTTCTCCTTTATAGCGCTTGCGTTGTACCTGATGGGCACTTTCTGAAGAGCTGGTGAAAAGATATTCTCCCGCCGGCGTTTCTACAAGTCCATTGGTGTTGTTAAAATAATTACTGAAAAGCTTTTGTGGTGTTTTTCCTTCAATAGTAGTTTTAAAACTGCCAAAATTATTATTTCTGCTGGAAGTAAAATAAATGGTTTTGCTGTCCCATGCCCAGCTTTCCATTTCGTCTCTTCCGGTGTGGAAAGTTAGCTGCTTGATCGTTCCCCCGTCTGCAGGCATTACATACACATCATAATTTCCATATTGGTTAGAACTGAATGCAAGCCATTTTCCATCCGGTGAAAGGCGGGGATTGATTTCTTCTCCATCCAGGGCTGTAATTCTTGAAGCGTTTCCACCATTTGAATCTACTTTCCAGATATCGCCGTCATAAGAGAAATAGGCTGTCTTGCCATCCGGACTCAATGAGGGGCTTGATAAAAAATAAGACTTTTCCTGTGCTGAAATCCCTATAATAGAAAATGCTGTTAATAACGAAATAATAGTTTTCTTCATGGTATAATAAGGTATTTATAAAATACAATAATGTTGGTTTTGTTATTTTTTTTAGATGCAAGTTATTAGAGAAGTATTTATAAGATGTTAATTTCTCAAATTCTATAATTCCTTAAGTAAGAATAGTCGGATTATTGGGGAAATCGTTACATGAAAATACCCGAAATGGTGGGTGATATTCCGTAAAACAGATAAATAGTTCATAAAAACTTAAGGTAAGTTACAAATATCTATCTTTTTAAATGATATCTTCAGATGAAAGCACAAAAAAAAAGACTTACATTTCTGTAAGTCTTTTTGCTCCTCCTGCTGGGCTCGAACCAGCGACCCTCTGATTAACAGTCAGATGCTCTAACCAACTGAGCTAAGGAGGAATGTCCTTTGTTTTAAGTGGTGCAAATATAGGACGAATATTTATACCTTACAAATATTTTTATAAAAATTTCTAAAAAAATTATAATTTCCCTGTAAACACCTTGAAGATGTCGCTTCCGAAGATCAGTAACATCAATCCTAACAGGAAGATAACTCCAATCATTTGTGCGTTTTCCAAAACCTTCTGTGGAACCGGTTTTCCTACAATAATTTCATATAAAGTAAATAAAACGTGTCCGCCATCAAGTCCCGGAATAGGAATAAGATTCAGGAATGCCAACCATACGGAGAACATTGCTGTAAAGCTCCAGAAAGCAACCCAGTTGATCTTAAAGTTTCCGTCTGCATCTTTATCTACAGGCATATTCTTTACAATCGCAATAGGACCTCCTACATTTTTATACCCCTGAACTTTAGAGTTGAACATGATTTTGAACTGCTTAACCTGGGTAGTTAATGCTTCAATAGTTCTGGTAAATCCTCTTGGAATAGCCTCCCCAAAAGAGTATTTTTTATTTGTTACAACAGCTTTTGCGATGTTTTTTGTATCAATTGCTACCCCTAGTTTTCCGTTTTTATCAACAGAAACTGCTGGTAATGTCTGCAAAGCCCCATTTCTTTCAACATCTACAGTAATCGTCTTACCTTTATTTTCACTTAGAAGAGTGCTTACTTCATCAAAGAATGCCGCTTTTTTACCGTTGATTCCTACAATTTTATCTCCTTTCGCAAGACCTGATGCCTGAGAAGAAGGAGTTGCCAATGAATCAATGACCATAGAAACTCTTGGAGTGATATACAATTTTGCTTCTCTCTGCTTAAGAACATCTGCAACACCGTCAGCATTTACCGGGAAAGTAACTTCCTGGCCGTTTCTGTTTACGGTAACATGGTCTCCTAAAAGAATATTGATTGATGTATTTTCAAGTCTCTCTGCAGGTTTTCCATCTACGCTGATGATTTTGTCACCATTCTGGAATCCCATTTTCTTTCCTGCTGAAGTCGCTTCAATACCATTGTCGAATTTCGTGATATCTGTATAGGTTTCTCCGTTGAAGAATGATAAAGAGCTATAGATCAACCATGCAAGGAAAAAGTTAACCGTAACTCCACCCAGCATAATAATAAGTCTCTGCCAAGCCGGTTTCGATCTGAATTCCCATGGTTCTGCCGGCTTTTTCATTTGGGCAGTATCCATACTTTCATCCACCATTCCTGCAATTTTTACATACCCTCCGAAAGGAAGCCATCCAATTCCGTATTTGGTTTGTTCAGGATGTTTTCTCCAGTCATTGTCCGGTAGTTTTGATATATCGATAGGAACTTCTTCCTTCTTTCCGTTTACCTCTATTACTTCAGAATCCGGCAGGTTCTTTGATAAAAACTTATACTGCCATTTCCCGTTGATTTTCTTCATGGAGAATATGGAGAAGTAAGGATCAAAAAACAGGAAAAACTTCTCTGCTCTGGTCTTGAACCATATTGCCGGTAAAAAATGCCCAAGCTCATGAAGAAGCACAAGTATAGAGATGCTCAGAATGAACTGAAAAAGTTTGATTGCTATTTCCATTAATAAATTTTAGATTTTAATTTGCAAAGGTAACAATTATCAAAACTATGCCAAATAAAAAAGCTCCCCGAAACGAGAAGCTTTGTCATATTTAAAGACGATTTGATTATAAATTGAAAGAAACACCCAGACTGCCATTATTACCTACTTCTGCAAATACCCCTATTTTCTCTGTGAAGAAATAACGGGCTCCAATGTGAGCGCCAACTCCGAAGTCTCTTCCGAGAACTCCAAGGTCTACACCAGGGTAGATATCCCATTTTGAGGGAAGGTTCAGTGCTTCCTGTAAATGAAAGTTCAGTCTCCCGAAAACAAAAACACGATTATCCTTATCGTTGTTTTTATAATTGTCAAAATAGCCGTTGATTCCGGCTCCTACTGAAATAAGTTTATTGAGCCCATAGTCGTAGGTTCCCGTTACTCCGGTTCCATATCCCCAGGCACTCAGCCCCAGTTGTACTTTCTGATCCCCTTTTCCCGTCCAGGCCTGAGCATTAGCCATGGCCCCAAAAAAGAAAATCGTCACCATAAAAAACAATTTCTTCATAAATTTTAAATTTTTAAGGATAGTAATAAAAAATATCTCTATCAAAAATGAAACCGAAAGAGAATCCGTATTATAAAAATGAAAGACTTTAATAAATTATTATGAAATATTGTTTGATATTGGAGAAGGAGACACTGTTTTTCTGCAGTTGAATTCTCCTGAGAGTTTTCTTTTTGTAATGATAAAAGGCGTATTTTTATACTTCAGATTTGAAATAATTTAAAAAGAATAAAAGATGAAAGTTGTAGGGCTTAATTTAGATATCATCTGGAAAAATAAAGCTGAGAATTTTAAACTCATAGAAAATGAGCTTCATAATGTGGAAGCGGATCTGTTTCTTCTACCCGAAATGTTTTCTACTGGCTTCTGTATGGACGCTTCTGAAGTTTCGGACAGAAATAATGAATCACTGGAATTTTTGAAGAAACTTTCAAAAGATAAAAATGCAGCATTCTGTGGAAGTGCTCCGGTAGAACACAACGGAAACTTTTACAACAGAATGTATTTCGTACGGCCGGGTGGTGAAGTTTCTTTTTATGATAAACGGCATCTGTTCTCTTTTTCAGGAGAAGATAAAGTATATACACCTGGAAAAGAGCGGGTAGTTGTTGTGTATCAGGGAATACGATTTTTGCTTCAAGTATGTTATGACCTTCGTTTTCCTGTTTTTGCCAGAAACAATGATGACTACGATGCTATTTTATATGTGGCCAACTGGCCCGAGAAAAGAGTAGGAGCATGGGAACATTTGCTAAAAGCCCGGGCTATTGAAAATTTATCTTTTGTATTTGGCTTAAACAGAATTGGAACTGATGGAAACAATTTGTTTTATCAGGAAAGTTCTCACTGCTTCTTTGCAGACGGAAAAGAAATTTCTGAAAAACAAGGGAATCTTGTGTCCGCAGAACTAAATATAGATGAATTGAAAGATTTCAGAACCCATTTTCAGTTTTTAAATGACCGGGATAGTTTCTCTATTCAATTGTAATAAAAAATAAAGGCTGAAATTCATTTGAATTTCAGCCTTTATTTTGGTCCTTATCTAAGCATATTGCTGGAGAAGATTAGTGAGTGTATTCACATCATGTACACCACTTTCTTTCCATAATAGTTCTCCTTTTTTGAAAATGGCAAGAGTAGGAACTCCGCGCACTCCATATTGAGCTGCTAATGCAGGATATTGGTCTACATCTACCTTGATGATTCTTGCTTCTTCGCCAACATTCTCCTTTACCGTATTTAATACTGAAGACTGTACTTTACAAGGCTGACACCATGTTGCGAAAAAATCGATCAGTACAGGCCTTTCGGAATCAATGATTTCCTGAAATTTTTGTGACATAGTTTTGGTTTTATTAGTTTACTTTTTTGTTTGTTTCGTCCTGGATTGCTTTTACATTCTTCCAGCTTGTACCATCATAGGCTTCCACTCCGTTTTTCTTCAGAATTTCCATAGCCTGATCTGCCTGAACTCCTTTATTACAGAACACAACAACTTTTTTACCTTTCAAGGTTTCTATATTGCTTTGAAGCTCTGCTAATGGTATGTTGACAGCATTTTTTGCTGTTCCTGCAGCATACTGTTCCGGAATTCTGACATCCACCAATGTTACATCAGAGCTATTGACTACTTCTTTGATGTTAGCTTTGGGTGTGAAAGAGGTATGAGATGTTTTACAGGCACTTAGCGTAAAAGCCATTGCTAAAGCAAGCCCAAAAAACTGTATCTTCATGATCTTATGACGTTTTAGATTGGCATACAAAATCTGTAGTCGGGAATTTTTCCGTCTTTTTGATGCCGTTAAAACCTCCTTCTATTTCGGTAAAGTTTCTGATTCCGTGTGAGTTAAGGATGCTTGCTGCGATCATGCTTCTGTATCCGCCTGCACAGTGAAGAAAGAAATGTTCCGAATCATCCATAGTGCGGGCCCAGTCACTGATTGTATCCAGTGGCCTGTTATAAGCGTTGTCAATATGCTCTGCAGAATATTCAGTCAGTTTTCTTACATCAATTACTTTTGCATCTTCTGTAAACTGTTCAGCAAACTCAGATGGGGTAATTCTTTTGATCTCATCAGTTTCCTTACCTGCATTTTTCCAGCCTTCAAAACTTCCTTCCAGATAACCTACTACATTATCAAAACCTACTCTGCTTAGTCTGGTAATTACTTCTTCCTCGGTTCCTTCATCTGCTACCAGTAATAGAGGATGCTTTACATCCACGATAAGATTTCCTACCCATGGGGCGAAATCACCTTTCAATCCTATATTGATAGAGTTAGGAACAAATCCTTTATGGAAGTCCGCCGCTCCTCTTGTATCTAAAATTAATGCTCCGGTTTCTTCAGCCAGTGCCTCAAAATCTTCCGGCGCTACAGGTTGTAATCCTTTGTTCATTACAACATCCAGACTTTCATATCCACCTTTGTTTAATGCGACATTCATTCCGAAATATTTTGGTGGTGCTGTTAAACCATCAAGAACCTCTCTGATGAAAGAGGCTTTATCGGGTTGATTAAGCGCATAATTCGTCTTCTTTTGGTTTCCTAAAATATCTACCGTTTCCTTCTGCATGTTTTTTCCGCAGGCAGAACCTGCCCCGTGAGCAGGATAAACGGTAATGCTGTCATCCAAAGGCATAATTTTGTTCTGAAGACTGTCGTATAGAATTCCCGCAAGGTCTTCCTGGGTAAGATTGGTTGCTTTCTGTGCAAGATCTGGTCTTCCGACATCTCCTAAAAATAAGGTGTCACCTGTAAAAATTGCAGTTTCAATACCGTTTTCATCTATTAAAAGATAAGTGCTGCTTTCCATGGTGTGTCCGGGAGTGTGCATTACCTTTATTTTTACTTTTCCGATCTCAAAAATCTGATTGTCTTCGGCAATAATTGCTTCAAATTCAGGAGCAGCAGTAGGTCCATATACAATCGGAGCACTTGTTTTCTTGCTTAAATCCAAATGGCCTGATACAAAATCTGCATGGAAGTGAGTTTCAAAAATATATTTTAAAGTGACATTATCTTTTTCCAGACGATCCAGGTAAGGTTTTACTTCTCTTAAAGGATCTATAATGACTGCTTCATTCTCTGATACAATATAATAGGCACCCTGAGCCAGACAGCCCGTATATATTTGTTCAATTTTCATTGGGGTCTTTTTTTAATGAGTTAAAGATACAAAGTATTAGATAAATTCTAAATGAAATGTTAAATCCCATTGATAGTTTCTTTCAATACTTTGTTAAACGGATGTTTAATACATTGTCTTTTTCAGCAAAAAGAATGCCTTACAACCTGTGAATTTGCAAATGCTGTTTTTTATCATGTTCTCTTTAGAAATCATATATTGTTCGCAGGTTAATACATGTGGTTTAAAATTTGTTTATGCAGATACAAATTTATTTTTCAAAGAAATAAAGATAAGTTCATTGGAAAATATCTTTACATATTCTCCAAAAATTTTATATTTATAAGTTAAAAAAGCGATCAGATGGCAGACAAAACACAATTTATTGAAGAACTAAACACGAGATACACTCCAAAAGGAGAACATATTATATTGGGAAAAGGAATGCTGGATGGTGAAGTGGTCACAGAAGTAAATGTAACCATTCCCCTGAAAACGATTAACCGTCATGGTCTTATCGCCGGAGCTACGGGAACTGGTAAGACAAAAACATTACAGGTATTTGCAGAACAGCTTTCTCATGCAGGAATTCCCTCTTTGGTTCTTGATATTAAAGGAGATTTCTCCGGGATTGCAGAAGCAGGCCAAATGAATCCTGTTATTGAAGAAAGATATGCTAAAACACAGCTTCCTTACAATCCACAGAGTTTTCCGGTAGAATTGATGAGTATTTCCGGTGGTGAAGGCGTGAAGTTGAGAGCTACCGTTACAGAATTCGGGCCCGTTTTACTCAGCAAAATCCTTGAACTTAACGATACACAGCAAAGCATCATGTCGATTGTCTTCAAATACTGTGATGATAAAGGGCTTCCGTTGATTGATCTTAATGATTTGAAGAAAGTACTGCAGTATGTGACGGATAATGCGCAAGGAAAAGCCGAGCTTGCAGCGAATTACGGGTCCATTGCATCAGCATCTCTTGGAACAATTTTAAGATCTATTGTCGCGTTGGAACAACAGGGAGCGGCAGGATTCTTCGGTGAATTAAGCTTTGATGTTCATGATTTACTGGAAACAAGGGACGGAAAAGGAGTGGTCAATATTTTAAGAGTATCAGATATTCAGAATAAACCACAGCTTTTTTCTACGTTTATGCTTTCGCTTTTTGCAGAAATTTATATGACGTTTCCTGAAGAAGGAGATAGTGGCAAACCAAAGCTGGTGTTATTTATAGATGAAGCACACCTGATTTTTGATGAAGCTTCCAAAGCTCTTCTTTCACAAATTGAAACAATGGTAAAACTGATCCGTTCCAAAGGAGTAGGGATCTATTTTATTACTCAGATTCCTGGTGATGTCCCTGAAAATGTGCTTTCTCAATTAGGATTAAAGATTCAGCATGCATTAAGAGGTTTTACAGCAAAAGATAAAAAAGAAATTTCCAAGGCCGTTGAAAATTACCCTACCACAGAATATTACAATGCTTCCAGCCTGATCCAGAATTTGGGAATTGGAGAAGCATTTGTCACGGCTCTTGATGAAAAAGGAATACCTACACCATTAGTACACACTTATCTGATCTCTCCGGAATCAAGGATGGATGTTTTGAGTGAACCGGAAATCTCTGATCTGACTTCAAAATCAGCACTTGTTGCAAAATATGAACAGCCTATTGACAGAGAATCGGCTTATGAAATGCTAACCAACAGAATGGAACAGGCAGCACAAAACCCAGCACCTACTCAAAAGACAAAACCGGTAAAAGAAGAACCAGGAATGTTTGAACAGGTACTGCAGAGTAAAGCCGGCCGTACTTTTACTTCTACATTAATGAGAGAAGGAGCAAAAGCTATTCTCGGAATGTTTGGTCTGGGAGGCAGAAGAAGATAATTTTGAAGGATAACCTGCTATATTTTGCTATATTTTTTGTTATTTTAGCAGGTTATCTTTACATAACAGTAAAAAATAGAACCAGATTTTATCGGGGAATAAGCTTTGGTTTTAAATATAAATGACAAAACAGCAGTTAACACACATTCAATGTATTCAATTATAGATATAGAAAGTAATGGTGCAGGTTATAGAAATGAATGCATTATCGATATCGCCATCTACAGATATGATGGTCAGAAAATTACTGACCAGTTTATTTCTCTGGTAAACCCTGAAGGAGATATTACCCCTTTTGTACAGAAACTGACCAGTATTACCCCAAAAATGGTCAAAACTGCTCCGAAATTTCATGAAATTGCCAAGAGAGTTATCGAAATAACTCAAAATACAACCCTGGTAGGCCATAATATTGATTTTGATTACAGAATGCTTCGCCAGTCATTCAAAAGGCTTGGATATGACTTCAAAACCAATACTTTAGATACAATTCCGTTGGCTAAGAAACTGATTCCTGATGAGGTAAGTTATTCACTGGGAAAACTGGTGAAATCTCTGGGAATTCCTTTGACCAATCATCATAGGGCTGAAGGTGATGCAAGAGCTACATTAGAACTTTTCAAACTTCTGATTTCAAAAGATACTGAAAATGAGATCATTCAGAAACAACATGATGAGTCTAATGCAAAAACCTATATCAACAAGATCAAAGAGCTTACTCAGGATCTTCCCAACGATAAAGGCTTTGTCTATTTTCAGGATGAAGCGGGACGGATTATGTTCTCAGATTATGTTCAGGATATCAACAAGTTTTCAAAAAAAGTTTTCAATTCGAAATCAAAAAAATGGGAACAGATTCAGAAAGATGTTGAGCAGATTAATTTTGAGCTTACCGGGACAGACATTATTGCCAAGCTGATCCTGAACTCCAAAAATATTAAAAAGAAAGAAGTACTGCCTTTCGGATTGTATTTCAGGAACAATAAATATATAGTTGAGAAAAATACACTCAATAAAACCGAAAAACCGGTTTTAAAATTCAGATCATTTACGCAAGGAACAAAAGCGGTTCAGTTTATTGGTTCTCAGGAAGATTTTAAAGATTTTTCAGTATTGAAACAGAAAATTGAATTCAGAAAAAGAAATGAACTTTGGCTGGGACCAGGAAGAAAACTGGGGGAAAAATTATTTTTAATTATAGAAAACGGGAAAGTGGTTTCATTTGGTTTCTATGAACTGTTTACCCAAATTCAGACTTTAAGTAAGCTGGCTAAATTAAAAATTGACCTGCCGTTATCTTCCACAGATCTGAATAATGAACTGCAGCTGGCACTCCTTCGCAGCGATTTTGAAACACTGCCTTTACCGAAATGATATAGGAATTAACACTTTATAAGTTGATCTGAAAGAAGGCGCTTTTAAAATCAATTTTCGAAAAATAAAAAATAAATAGTATTTTTGCAAAAAATAAATGGAAGCAATGCAAAATTTTAAACAAATTAAAACTGGAAAAAAGGGAGCTGTAAGGTTCTCTAAGGTTTGGAATATTTAAAAGAGTTGTCTTGCATAAAAAATAATCAATGCGGCAGGCTCTTTTTATAAGAATCTGCCTTTTTTTATGTTAAAATGAAATTATGAATTCAAAAGAATTATTAAAGATTGCCAATGAGTTTGGCACCCCGGTGTATGTTTATGATGCGGAATCCATCAAAGTTCAATACGAAAAACTTACATCTTCTTTTTTAAAACATACAAAGTTCTTCTATGCAGCGAAGGCGTTGACAAACATCAATATCCTTAAGTATGTCAAGAATCTGGGAGCTTCTTTGGATTGTGTATCCATTAATGAAGTAAAACTTGGGTTAAAGGCAGGATTTTCAAAAGAAAAGATTTTGTTTACTCCCAACTGTGTTGATCTTGCTGAAATAGAAGAAGCAATGACTTTCGGAGTTCATATAAATATTGATAACATTTCTATTCTTGAGCAGTTCGGTAATAAATATGGAAATTCATATCCTATTTTGGTAAGAATCAATCCGCATATTTTTGCCGGAGGAAACTACAAAATTTCAACGGGGCATATCGACAGTAAATTCGGTATTTCTATCCACCAGGTTCGTCACATTGAAAGAGTGATGAAAAGTACAAACCTGAATGTGGAAGGTCTTCACATGCATACAGGAAGTGAGATCAAAGATCCTGATGTATTCCTGCAGGCTCTGGAGATTATGTTGGAACTTTCTGAACATTTCCCGAACCTGAAATATCTGGATATGGGAAGTGGTTTCAAAATTCCTTATCAGGATAGTGAAGAAGAAACTGATGTGAGAACATTAGGTAAAAAAGTAGAAAAAGTAATTTCTGAGTTTTCAAAATCTACAGGAAAAAAATTCGAATTATGGTTTGAACCTGGAAAATTCTTGGTTGGTAAAAGCGGGTATTTATTGGTGAAAGCTAATGTGATCAAGCAGACAACGGCTACTGTTTTTGTGGGTGTGAATTCCGGATTCAATCACCTGATTCGTCCAATGTTCTATGATTCTTACCACATGATCGAGAACTTATCCAATCCAAAAGGTGCTGAAAGAATTTATACGGTAGTAGGAAACATTTGTGAAACCGATACTTTTGCCTGGGACAGAAAGCTGAACGAAGTGAGAGAAGGAGATATTCTTGCTTTCCACAATGCTGGAGCTTATGGTTTTGAAATGAGTTCCAACTTCAATTCAAGATTAAAACCTGCAGAAGTACTATTCTTAGACGGAAAAGCACATTTGATCCGTAAAAGAGATGAATTTGAAGATCTGTTGAGAAATCAGATTGAAATAGTAATGTAAACTTAAGTGATACGATATAAACAGCCACCTTTTTGGGTGGCTGTTTTGTTTTTTAATCAATTTGTTTGAGGGGTAAGTAGAAAGAAAATTCAAAATTAAATTACAAGTTTTTAACATTGAAATCGGATGAAAGTTCCAATTTTATTAGCTAAATTTGATAGAGATAGGGGCATTATTATCCCTGTCAAATACTATTTTTCACCAAAAATAACCACCAAAATAGAATAATTATGGCCAAAAACATAGCAGAGCAGATTGTTGAAATGCTCGAAAATGCCAATGTGAAAAGAATTTATGCAGTAACTGGCGACAGTCTCAACCATCTGAATGTTGCTGTTAAAAAAAGCAGTATCCAGTGGATTCATGTGCGACACGAAGAAGTGGGAGCTTATGCAGCTGCTGCAGAAGCCGAACTGGATGGCCTGGCAGTATGTGCAGGGAGTTGCGGCCCGGGACATGTTCATCTTATCAATGGAGTGTATGAAGCACACCGCTCTCATGTTCCTATGCTGGTTATTGCCTCTACGATTCCCAGTGATGAGATGGGAATGGATTACTTTCAGGAAACCAATACAATAAAACTGTTTGATGACTGCAGTTACTATAATCAGATGATTACCCGTCCGGAGCAGGTGCAGAGAACTGTGCAGACGGCTATTCAGCATGCTATTTCCAAAAAAGGAGTTGCCGTAATAGGCCTTCCGGGAGATGTTTCTGAGCTGGATGCAGAAGAAGGATCTACTTCTACTCAAATCTTTAAAACCAATCCTGTTGTAAGACCTTCTGATGATGAATTGAAACAGCTGGTAGCATTGGTAAATAATAGCAAAAAAGTAACATTGTACTGCGGAGTTGGAGCGGGTGAAGCAAGTGCGGAAGTTATAGAATTGTCTAAACTATTAAAAGCGCCTGTAGGATATTCATTCCGGGGAAAAATGGCAATTCAGCCTAATAATCCTAATGAAGTGGGACTTACCGGGCTGTTGGGATTTCCATCAGCATATCATGCAATGCACGAAGCAGATCTGGTTCTTCTTTTGGGGACTGATTTTCCTTACCAGAAGTTTATGCCGGTAAAAAATAAAATTGTACAGATAGATGAAAGTCCGGAAAGATTGGGAAGAAGGGCAAAACTGGAATTAGGTCTTGCAGGAGATATCAAAGAAACAATAAAAGCATTACTCCCTTTATTAGAAGAAAAAACAGATGTTCACTTTCTGAATGAGCAACTGGCATTTTATGATAAAGTAAAAGAAAATCAGTTAGAATATGTAAAAGATTTTGGAAAAGAGAATGCTATCCAGCCGGAATATGTGGCACATACCTTAGATAAACTGGCCAAAAAAGATGCTATTTTTACTGTTGACACCGGAATGTGCTGCGTTTGGGGCGCCCGGTTTATTACAGGAACGGGAGAAAGAAAAATGCTTGGCTCATTTAATCATGGATCAATGGCTAATGCAATGCCAATGGCAATCGGAGCAGCTTTAGCCCATCCGGAAAAGCAAGTTATAGCAATGTGTGGAGATGGAGGCCTATCGATGCTATTAGGAGATATGGCGACTATTTTTCAGTATAAACTACCCGTAAAACTAATCGTGTTCAATAACAGGACCCTTGGAATGGTAAAACTGGAAATGGAAGTCGGTGGAATGCCCGATAATGAAACCGATATGATTAATCCGGACTTTGCCATGGTAGCTCATGCAATGGGATATCCAGGGAAAAATGTACACCTTCCCGAGGAAGTGGAAAGCGCGATCAAAGAATGTTTAGATCACAACGGGCCTTATCTTCTGAACATCTTTACCAATCCCAATGCATTGGCTCTTCCTCCTAAAATTGAATTTGATCAGATTATGGGAATGACCAAATCTATGGCTCAATTGATGCTTGGAGGTAAAATGGATGAGGTTTTTGAAACAGTGAAAAGCAATTATAAACACATTAAAGGTCTCTTGTAAGGCTTCAAAGTAAATCTTGTATTTACCATATTCGTATTTTAAACTTCATGCTTTGCGTGAAGTTTTTCTTTTTTATAAATGAGCTAAATATTTACCTTTGCTTATTATTAGGAAACAAAATTATGAGAACAGTACTTTTATTTTTGGCTTTGTGTGCAGGGACTTTTTCATTTGCACAGGATCAGGAAGAACGGGATGATTCCTTCATAAGAGATAGTAATAAAACCCTTTTAAAAATAGATATTAAAGAACCTTTTATGCAGGTTGCCATAAAATGTAATGATTTTAAACCGGCAGCTTATGAAGGTGGAGTTGCAGCTTACAAAGACATCCTGAACAAGTATATGTATGCTTATCTGAATTCAGATTTCTATGCGCTGACGGGAGATTTTACATTTACTTTAGTGCTTGATGACAAAGGAAAAGTTGTGGATGTGAAGGGAATGCCCAAAGTACAGAACAGCGAAGTTTTTTTTGATGACATGCAGTATGTCGTAAGAAGAATAAAGAAAAACTGGACTCCGGCGTCTTGTAACGGGCAGCCTGTAGCTTCACAGATTAAAGTTAAAATGAACTTCTCTTCAATGTCAGCAGATATTGATTAGCAGATGAAAAAGTAACTTTTGATTACAAAAACAATACTGAAAATCAGATTTGATAATCTCAGCTATGATTATGATTAAGAAAACTCTACAACTACTTGGATTGATGCTGGTTTGTGCTATGGGCAAAGCGCAGACATTTGATCTGCTTCAGGGAGATATGAACCCTTATAAAGGAGGTGCTGTCCAGTTTTATAAAGATTTGAATACAGTTCTGATTGAAAGTCATTCAGAACACTGCAATAACAGAATGTCTGAAATGTTTCTGGCTGAACTTGAAATCGAAAAGGGACAGGCTAAAATTATTAATAAAACTCTTTCTGATAATTGCCCTACCGCTGTATTTGTAAAGGCTCTCAATGAAATAAATAAACTTAAAAAATGGAAAAAAGGTGCGGATGTACAAAAATATGTTTCCATCATATTCTATCCGATCGATTATTTTGACAACTTTAAAGAAAATTATACTACACAGGGATTAAAAAAATCTGCTGAATTTCCAGGAGGAATGGGAGAATTCAGAAACCGTCTGCTCATTAATCTGAAAAACCAGAATATCAGAAATGCTGATGGAGTAACAGCTGAAATACGATTTAAAGTTAATCAGGAAGGTTTTTTACAAGATATTATAATACAACCTGATGATTTACAGGATGATATTAAAAACAAGGTAATGAAAGCTGTAGGACAAATTACCGAAAAATGGCAGCCGGAATCTTTTCGCAGTGTTCCGATAACATCCACTTACACTATGCGTGTAACTTTATGATTTTGTTAAAATAATAGCGCTGACAATCTGTCACAATATTTTGTATCTTTGCAAACTTATTTGTTCGTAATTTAAAATTGCGGGCCTTAAATTGATTATCGTGCAGGAAAAATATATAGACGAAACGAAACAGGGCGAAGCTTTTGCCATTGCTGAAAGACCGGAAAATTCTAAAAAACTGTTTTTAGAAAGCTATGGCTGTCAGATGAATTTCTCTGACTCTGAAATTGTTGCATCTATCCTTAATGAACAGGGATATAATACAACAATGAAAGTAGAAGAAGCAGACCTGATTCTTTTAAATACATGTTCCATCCGAGAAAAAGCAGAACAGACCGTAAGAATGCGTCTTTCCCAGTTCAAAAACCTGAAAAAAGAAAAACCGAATATGACGGTGGGCGTTTTAGGCTGCATGGCGGAAAGATTAAAAACCAAATTCCTGGAAGAAGAACAATTGGTAGACCTTGTTGTAGGTCCGGATGCCTATAGAGACTTACCGAACCTTTTAAAAGAAACTGATGATGGAAGAGATGCTATCAACGTAATCCTTTCTAAGGAAGAAACCTATGCAGATATCAATCCTGTTCGTCTGGGCGGAAACGGTGTTACAGCTTTTGTTACTATTACCAGGGGTTGTGATAACATGTGTACATTCTGCGTAGTTCCTTTTACAAGAGGAAGAGAACGAAGCCGTGATCCGCACTCTATTATAGATGAATGTAAAGATCTTGCTAACAACGGATATAAAGAAATTACCCTTTTAGGACAAAACGTAGACTCTTACCTTTGGTATGGAGGAGGTCCTAAAAAAGATTTTGCCAAAGCTTCTGAAATGCAGAAAGCAACGGCAGTTGATTTTGCCCAGCTTCTTGATTTGGTGGCTAAAGCTGTTCCTGAACTGAGAATCAGATTCTCTACCTCAAATCCGCAGGATATGAGCCTGGATGTATTCAGAATGATGGCAAAACATGACAATATCTGTAAATATGTACACCTTCCTGTACAAAGCGGAAGCAATAACATGCTTGAAGCAATGAACAGACAGCATACCCGTGAAGAATATCTGGATCTGATTAAAAAAGCGAAAGAAATTGTTCCTGATGTATCCTTTTCTCAGGATATGATCGTTGGATTCTGTAATGAGTCAGAAGAAGATCACCAGGATACCTTAAGCCTGATGAGAGAAGTGGAATATGACTACGGTTATATGTTTGCGTACTCAGAAAGACCGGGAACTCCGGCTCATAAGAAAATGGAAGATAATATTCCTGCCGATGTGAAGCAGAGACGTCTTGCTGAGGTTATTGCTCTTCAGGGTGAACTTTCAAAACAAAGAATGAAATCTTATGTGGGAAGAACACACCAGATTCTGATTGAAGGAATTTCCAAGAAAAACAAAAACCAATGGAAAGGAAGAAATTCTCAGAATGCAGTATGTGTCTTCGATCAGCTTGAAGGTCAGAAAATAGGTGACATTGTGAACGTTTTTGTCTATGATAATACACAAGGAACGCTTTTAGGGAGAACAGCGGAATAATATAAATATATCTTCTGAAAAGAAGATCAGCGGTTATATTACCGTAAGATTTTTAGTAAATTGTGAAGGAAAGACAGGATTCTTCAGATTACAGCATATGAGCCCGGATCTGAAAGATACTGTACTGGATGAAGAATTAGAAAATAAACTGCTGCAGTTTACAAAATCACTCGATGGCTGGATGCCAAAAGAGATAAAAGGTTTAAAAGTAGATTATTATCAGTATTTAACCTATAAAATTGAAAATGGAAAAGTTTCAGAGGTATTACCTTAGCTTTTTGTTACTTATCGTTTACACCAATACTATTGCACAGGTCAACTGTAATGCAGTAGAGGGTGAGAACTGCAAAAAAGCGTGTGAGTTATACAACTGGGCTTCAAATTTACAAGGTTTCGCAGAATCTCAGGAGGGTTTTGATAAAGCCATTGAGCTGTGTCCTGATTTCTCCCGTGCTTATATGGAAAAAGCAGTTCCATATCTTAAAAACGGAGATTTTGTAACCTGGAAAATTTTAATTGATAAAGCAGTTGCCTTAGACCCCCAAATGCACCTTGGTTACAGAGGTTGGACCAAGTTCCAGTTTTTGAGAGACTATAAAGGGGCAATTCAGGATTTAGAAGGTTTAAAAAAATATTATCCCGAAGACTTAGGAAGATCTCAAAACGGAGACTATAACCTGGATGTAGTAAGAGCTATGTCCTACAGTGCATTAGGCCAGAAAGGAAAAGCAGCGGGAATTATAGAAAGACTTCTGGCAACCAGAGGTTATGTGAAGGGAATGTTTGATCATTACCAGCTGGGAGTTAATTATTTCGAGCTGGGAAGGTATGACAAAGCCCTGGAAAATTTTGAAAAACAAAGCAAAGAATACAACTTTGCCGAGAATATATACTTTAAGAGTAAAGTTTCTAAGATCAGAAACAAAGATTATTTAGATTTAAAAATGTTAGCCCTGCAAACGTATGATGAAGGAAAGACGATGAAAGATGTCTACACTCATCATTTCAACAAAGTCTACAGAAAAGAGATTGAAGAGCTGTAGAAGAGTAACATTAAATCAATAATCAAAAATTTACTTATGAGCAACGAGTTACAAAACATAAAAAACCGTTTCGGAATTATAGGGAACTTTCCGGCACTCAACCGGGCCCTGGAAAAATCTATTCAGGTAGCACCTACAGACATTTCTGTCCTGGTGATAGGAGAAAGTGGTGTGGGAAAAGAATTTATTCCGAAAATTATCCATTCAGAATCCAAAAGAAAACATCAGCCTTATATTGTGGTCAACTGTGGTGCAATTCCGGAGGGAACCATAGATTCTGAGCTGTTCGGGCACGAAAAAGGAGCTTTTACAGGTGCTACAGCAACAAGAAAAGGGTACTTTGAAGTCGCAGACGGCGGAACAATCTTTTTGGATGAGGTAGGAGAGCTGCCATTACAGACGCAGGTGCGCCTTTTGAGAGTACTGGAAAGTGGGGAATTTATGAAAGTAGGGTCTTCACAGGTACAGAAAACCAATGTGAGAATTGTAGCCGCTACCAACGTTAATATGATGAAGGCAATCCATGACGGAAGATTTCGTGAGGATTTATATTACCGGTTGAATACCGTTCAGATTGATATGCCGCCTTTGAGAGAAAGAAAAGGAGATATTCATCTGCTGTTCAGAAAGTTTGCTATAGATTTTGCAGAAAAGTACAGAATGCCGGAGCTGGAACTGGAGCAGAGCGCTGTTCATTATATAGAAAGTTATTCCTTCCCGGGTAACATCCGCCAATTAAGAAACTTAGTAGAGCAGATGACTGTTGTGGAAAGAAACAGAAATATCACTGCTGAGAAACTTGCCGAGTATATTCCGATGGAAACACACCTTCCCATGGTAGTGAGCACTCAGAATACTCCTAAACAGAATGATTTTGGAAGTGAAAGAGAAATCATGTATAAAATTCTGTTCGATATGAGGAATGATATTAATGATTTAAAATCCTTAACTTCGGAATTGATTAAGAACAGAGGAACGGCAGATCTGAGCAGCCATGAGAAAAACCTGATCAACAGGATTTATACTCCTGAAACTCAGCCACAGGTAAATTCCGGATCTTTAGTCTATTTTGAAAATAATAATGACACACCGGTAGTTCAGACCCCTACGATTATGTCAACACCTGATGACAGCTATGAAGATATCGAGGATATCGAAGTGGAAGAAAACAGACCGGAGTCACTTTCTCTTCAGAATAACGAGAAGGATTTGATTATCAAGGCGCTGGAGAAGCATAAAGGTCGCAGAAACAGAGCTGCAGATGAATTGGGAATCTCACAAAGAACTTTATACAGAAAAATAAAACAATATAACCTGGAAGATTAGCACAACATAAATAATGAAAGTAAATTTAAAACCTAAGCCAATCAATTTTAAACTCGGAGAATATATTAATAAAGGGGTCGAACTTTTAAAGAAAGATTTCGGGAATATATTTGTAGCATTTTTAGTGTGCTTTATCATGTCGATTATTCCGTTCTGCGGACTATTAGCGATGGGTAATTTATATAAATACCTTCAAAGGCTGAACAGAAATCAGCCGGCAAGTCCCGGAGATATCTTTGATTTTAAAGACTTCATGCCTTACTTTATGCTGCAGCTCATTGTTTTTGGAGGCGTTTTACTGCTTTACATTCCTTTATTTGCTGTATTGGGTGTATCGGGGGCAATGTCAGAGGGTAATCAACCCAATCCGATGGTAGCTCTTTTTGTGTTTCCTTACGTGTTCTTATTGATTGCTGCGATATATTACTTCGTATTGAAAGGTTTTTATATCATTCCATTAATAAGTCTTAAAGGAGTTAAAGAAATAAAAGAAGCCTGGAATATTTCAAAAGTAATGACCAAAGGGAATCTATTGTCAATTTTTCTTTTCTCATTAGTAGTAAGTATTCTAGCACAGATTGGTATTGTTGCCTGCGGAATAGGAATTTTTCTTACCCTGCCATTTTTATACACAGCAAACTATTTTGCCTATGAAGATGCTATTCAACAAATTGAGTATGATGAAATTACTGAAATTGGATCTAAAAATGAATTTTAACATTAAAAATATCAGCCTGAAACAATCACTGCTTACGGTAATGCTTTTTGCATTGCTGGGAGTTTTAAATTCATGTTACAGCTTTACGGGATCATCCCTTACAGATGAAAAAACCGTTCAGATCAATGAATTTCCGAATAATGCACCCCTTGTAAACCCTGCATTATCCCAACAGTTTTCTACAGCAATACAAAACAGATTCCTTCAGAGAACAACTCTGAAAGGAACCAAAGAAAATCCAGATATCCTGATAGAAGGAGAAATCACAGACTATTCCATTACACCTACCACAATCAGTTCCAATACCCAGACAAACCCTTCTGGTGGAGTGATTCAGCAGGCACAGAATAAACTTACGATTACAGTAAAGGTACATTATGAAAACAAAATTCATCCGGATGCAAGTTTCGACAGAACCTATTCCGATGAAGCAGCTTTCAACAGTGATGTATCACTAAGCCAAATCGAAGACCAGCAGGTAAAGCTGGTAACAGATAGAATTATTAATAAGATATTTAACGACATTGTAGCGAATTGGTAAGATGAATCCGAGAGTTTTAGAATTAATAAAAAATCCGAAAAATATTCAGTCCGAGGACCTTGGTCTTTTGAAAGAAGAGATTCATACTTTTCCTTATATTCAAAATATCAGGGCGCTTCACCTGTATGGAGTCCATCTGTACGAAAAAGAAAATTATCAGAAAGAGCTTTCTACAACGGCGGCATATACTACTGATAAAAAGATTTTGTATCAGTTGATCAACGGAAAGATCAAGCAAGAGGCCAAACCAGAGGTTGCTGAAGAGAAGAAACCTTCTAAAACAATTGAAAAGCCTGCTCAATTGGCCCAGAAAACCAAATCTTTCCCTATCAAAAGAGAAGAGGACGGTTCTGTAGAAAAGCCAGCAGAAGAGCAGGAAACGGCATGTGTTTTACCAACTGTACAGGAGATTAAACACATTTATATCAATGGTGAACGAAACAGAATTTTATTTGAAGGAGAAGAAAACTTCCTTGATGAGCAAAATTCCGAGACAATAGATATTGAGTCTACTCTGGAATCAGGAACTTTGGTAACCCAAAAGACTGAAACTGTAACAGAACCTGTTGCCGAACAAAAAGAAGAGATTCCATCCGAAACAGAGAAATCAGAAGAAAACTTTACACCGGAAACAATCATTCATGAAGATCAGATTTCTTCAGAAAAAGAAGAAGAAGAAAAGGTTGACGACGAAGAAAATATCAGTTTCCATGAAGTATCTCCTTTATTACAGGAGGAAAATATTGTAAATGTAGCAGAAGAGCCTTTAAATACAGGATCAACAGATAACGAAGCTAAACCTGTTTCTGAAGAAGAACCTGCTCAACAAGAAATACGAGCTGAAATAGAAGAGAATGCTGGAGAAAACTTTACGCCAGAAACCATTATCGACGAAGATCAGATTTCTGCTGAAAAAGAAGAGGCAAATAGTAATGAAGAAGAGTCATTAGTAGAAGTATCTGATGCTGAAGTAAGCTTCCATGGAACAGATTCGTTCATGCCAGATGTTAAAATCCAGGCCAATAACGAAGAAATTTCTGAAACAGCTGAAGTTTCCCAGCCCCATGTCAATAAACATGAGGAGGAAATGAGACGTCTGATTGAAGAAGTTGAGAAAAAGATGAAGGAGGCTAAGCCTGTTTCTCAAGAAGAAAAGGTAGAGCCTGAAACAACTGGGGGTCATGAAATTAGCTTCGCGGAAACCCAGAATTTTCATTTTTGGTCAACAAGTGAGGACAAGCCTGAGGAAGTTAAAGAAGAGCCTGTAAAAGAAGAAATTGTTGAAAACCAATTGCCTGAAGAAGAGGTTAAAGTTGAAATTCCAGAAGAAAAAGAAGAAGATATTCCTAAAGTTCAGACAGCTTGGAAACCTATGAGTGTGGAATCCAATATGCCTGATTCATTAATCAGCAAATCAAAAGAAGTATCAGCTCCTGAAATAAAAGCTCCGGTAGCAAAAATTTTCCCTGCAGAAAAAAAAGAACAGGTAATTGAGACTGAAACACCATCTGAAATGATGGATACCGCTACAGAAATTGTTCAGGAAGATACTCTTTCAACAATAGAAAAAAGTTCGGAAGTTTCTGAAAATCAATCTGGATCTGTGGAAACGGCCGAAGAGAATACTGATAAAGCTGTTGCAAAAGAAGAAGTTCCTGTGATGAATGTTTCTTTCTTTGGAACCGATATTTCTACCCTTAAGGTTGAAGAAAAGCAGAAGGAAAGTAAAGAAGAATCTGTAGAACAAATGCAGGAAGTTACTATGAAGAATACAACGCAGCCGCAATTAGACAGTAATGTTCCCGGTTTTATCAATACCTGGCAAAGCTGGCTAAAGATTGACAGAACTGAAGAGATCGAAAAGGATAAATCAGAAATCAAAGAAAAGGCTATTGAAACCTTCATTGAAAAAAATCCTAGAATCAGTCAGTTAAAAGAAGAAAGCTCCTATGTTGTTAAAGAAAAGAACGATGATATCTCACATTTGATGACAGAGACGTTGGCGAATCTTTATTTTGAACAGAAATTATATACAAAAGCAATAAAAGCGTTTGAAATATTAATCAAAAAGAGTCCAGAGAAAAAAGAATATTTTGAATCTAAAATTCAGGATATTAAGGACTTCAGAAGTAAAAATTAAAAGGAAAAAGGTACTGTTTTAAAGCAGTACCTTTTTTATTTATAAATTCTGGGGATTACTTTTATTGCCTCTTAATTTTTTCCAGGCTCTCCGCCCAAAAACAACAACAAGAATTAAGATAATTATGGCAAGAATTGCTGCGATTACCGGCGCTGCCATAGCAAGAACAGACATAAGACCTGCTCCGGCTGTTTCCGTGGTTCCTACCACAGAATTTCCCAGTCCTCCGGTTGTTGCCGTAGAAGCAGCCCGTATTCCTGCAAATCCGGAGCTGATTGTGGCCGCTGTACCTCCACCCGCAATTAATGCCAGCCCCCATTGTGGAAATGTTCCCAGTTCGGCAAACTGACTGGCAAATAATATAGAGCCTGCTATCGTCGCCATCGGAATAGAAACCGTATCCAACAAATGATCAACAAAAGGGATGTAATAGGCCAGGATCTCTGCCACCGTGGCAATTCCTGTTGTAATCAGCGCAGGAAGTCCCGCAAGCCACTCAAAATGCTCATTCATGGGAATCCAGCTGAAATAAGACGCAAGACTTACGATAAACATCGGGAGAAATACCCGAAATCCAGTAGCCGCCGCCAATCCAATTCCGATAAATGCACTGATGATATAAGAAAAATAGGGAATATTATCTAACATATTAATTTTCAGATTTATTGTTTTTCCTAAAATTACAAAAAGTATATGATATTAAGACGTGTTAATTTCTAAGTTTGAGTACAGGGTTCAAGCTTTGTTATTCATGATTTGCTGTAGAATAAAAGATAGTATCTACGCAATCATCTGTGTGGTCCAAAGGAAAATAAAAATCTGCGAGATAAAATACCTCACAGATCTCTTATTTTAATAAAAAAATTATTTTTTCTGCGTTTCACAAAGCGTTATAAACTGTGCTTCCACATCCTGAAATTTCAGAGGCATTTCAGGGGATGCCCAAAATAGCATGGCCATTGTTTTTTCTCCGAAGGCTTGTTTAAATAAGTCTTTATTCAAACGGTATGATTCTCTCAGCAATCTTTTGATCCGGTTTCTGTGTACAGCTTTTTTAAAATATCTTTTTGAAACAGAAACCCCGAATCTGGATGCTTCTACTGGAAGGGTGGGCTTGTCTTTCAGAATAATGATTCTCAGATTTCCACTGGTTCTCCATTTACCCTTATCAAAAAGCAAACTGATTTCCGTGTTTTTTTTGAGCTTTTCCGCTCTGGGATACTTGGAATTTGTCATTTACGGAGTGTAAATATTGTTTTTTATTTTTTTTCACAAATTTCTCAGATTAATTTTACGAAACCGTTTTTACAAATCTGCAGAATGGGTGGGAAAATATTTTAATCCTGGTTTAATAAATGATTAATCACTTCTGAAGCGGTGTACAGGCCGAAAATGGCAGGCATGTAGCTTATTGTTCCGTAAAAAGATCTTTTATAATTGGTTCCGTCAGTCATTTTCAAACTTTCTTCATCCTGAATATCATTGGCAAAAACACAACGGACTCCTTTGTCAATTTTTACTTTTTTCAGTCTTTTTCTTACTTGTCTTGCAAGGTGGCAGTGTTCTGTTTTGCTGATATCTCTTACCAATACTTTGCTTGGGTCGGTTTTTCCGCCGGCTCCCATTGAACTTACGATTTTTATCCTTCTTCTTTTGGCAGCAATAATCAAGGAAAGTTTTGGCGTAACACTGTCGATACAGTCTAAAACATAATCAAATTTTGCGGAATCTAGTACTTCATCCATTCTTTCCGGATTCAGAAATTCATTGATTTTCGTTAAATTAAGCTGTGGATTGATGTCAAGAAGCCTTTCAGCAACCACATCTACCTTATGCTTTCCGACAGTAGAGTGTAAAGCAGGCAGCTGTCTGTTGATATTGGTAATATCTACCGTATCACCATCCACAATGGTCATATTTCCTACTCCGGCTCTCGCCAGAAATTCTGCGGCAAAAGAACCTACTCCGCCTAAACCTACAACAAGCACATTCGCTTTGATCAGTCTGTCCAATCCCTCTTCCTTTACCAAAAGTTCGGTTCTTTCCAGCCAGTATTTATCCATTTTTTATTGAGTGTAAATTTTCTAAAATTTGTTCATTCAGTTGTTCCAGAGAAATAGCTTTTATTTCCGAAACTTTAATGTACAATTCTTCAATGTTAAATTCTTCATTATCAGTTTCTAAAAAGATTCTGTCTAATGGAGTGTTTTTTATAATATCCTGCAAAGATAAATTATACAAAACAGCTTTTCCAAAACTCAGGTAAAAATTATTGCGCAGAAGATCTTCAGCAATTCGTTGTTTTTTATTGAAACCATGGATGACCATTGGTTGTGCGGCCTTCTTTTTAAAAGAAATCACTTCATAAAATTTTCTTACACAATGAATAATCAGGGGCTTTTTTACCTCATTGGCGATCTTTATCTGTCTTAAAAAAACTTCCTCCTGAATTTTCTGGTCTGTAGAAACCAAAGAATCCAAACCACATTCACCAATGGCAAAACAGTTTTCAGACATCATGCTCATCATCCATGAAAACTGCTGCTCTATAGTATTAATATCAATATCATTTGGGTGAATGCCGATGGAATATGGGAAATCAGGCGGAATACTCTCAATGTCCAGATTATAAATTCCGTTTCTGATATATTTTTTATGGTGGTGAAAATCAAAAAATTCCATATCCAAAAATAGTGCTTTTCAGATTTAATTTAAAAATTATTAAACGATCGTTTATAAATGTGTTAAAAATTTCTTAACTTTACTCAAAGTGCACTTCATGAAAAAAAAATTTACGGAAAAACAGATTCACATATTGGATATTGCAGAAGAGCTCATCGCCAAAAAAGGATATGAGGGAACTTCTGTAAGAGATATCTGTTCCAAAGCAAATATTAATGTTGCTATGATCTCTTATTACTTCGGTTCTAAAGAGAAAATGATGTCTTATCTCTATCAGTACAGGGTATTGAAGACCAGAGAGAATTTTTCAGAATTTGCGGATACTATCAAAGATGGGAAACCGGAAATGCAGATGCGGGAGATGATCAAATATATCGTTTCTCAACTGTTCAAGTATAACTATTTCCATGGGTTTGTAACCCAGGAACTCCGTCATACAGAAAATCTGAAAGACGAACTGCTTGATTTCTACCAGTTATTCGTAAAAAAACTGGATGAAGTAATTAAAAAAGGGGTGGCTTCCGGTGTTTTTACTTTTACTCCCAAACCTGAAGATATCCTTACCATGATTATTGGATCCACTTTATTTGTCATCAGGAATAAAAACTTTTATGAGCTGTATGTTCCGAGTAAAAACGAAGAAACCTATACCAAAGAAGCTGAAAAAAAGGTAAGAATGAATCTTTTATTAAGTGTTTTTGCAATTTTGGGATACGCTGCAGACTAAAATTACGTTAAATATTCATAAAAAAAAATCTATTGACAAAAAAGTTATATTTTTGCAAATTAGTAAATCGGCTGTATAATCCGAAAACTGTTGAACTTTTTATATGAAAAAATATATTTTAGGTCTTTTTGCTGTAGCAGTGATTTCATCTTGTGTAAGCCAGCAGGAAAGAGCAATGAGGAGTGCTGATAAAGAATTTATCTTGAAAGCAGCTAATGAAAACTTTGCTAAGAAAAAGTGGAAAAATGCATTGGCTCTTTATGACAGACTTGCAAATCTTGTGGCAGGAACAGATGATTTCCCTAACGTAGGTTTCAACACTGCTTATGCCAACTATTATGACAAGAGCTATAAGCTGGCAGGTCACCAGTTCAAAAATTTTGCAGTTAGTTTTCCAAAAGATCCGAGAGCCGAAGAAGCAGCTTATATGTCTGCATTGTGCTACTATGAAGGATCTATGGATTACAACCTAGATCAGTCTAGTACAGAATTAGCGATCAATGAACTTCAGGACTTCCTGAACAATTATCCAAACTCTGAGAGATCTAAAAATATCAGCCAGCTCATTGATGAATTGTCTTATAAGCTTGAGTTTAAAGCATATGAAAATGGAAGACAATACTACAAAATGGGAGAGTATAAAGCAGCGAATGTAGCATTTGAAAACGTTCTGGAAGATTTCCCAAGTACAAAACTTCGTTCAAAAATTTATGATTATATCATGAAGTCCCGTTATGAACTGGCGATGAAGTCAATTTATAATCTTAAAGCTGAACGTATTGAAAGTGCGTTAACTTATACAAGAGTTGTAGAGAAAGAACTTCCTAATACAGAATATTCTAAAGCAGCAATAGATCTTAGAGAAAAACTGGAAAAGGAAAAAGAACACTTTGCTGTCGTTAAAAAAGAAACAGATGCAAGAATTGCAGCTTTAACGGCAAGACAGAAAAAAGAAGCTGAAAAATTGGCTGATCAGGGTAAAACTGAACAGCAAGTTAAAGATCAGATAAGCAATGAAAAGAAAGCAATGCAGTTACAGAGGGACAGTGCAGCACTTAAGACCCCTCCTCCTGCAGCGACTTTCAAAATTCAAAGATAATTCGTAAATTTGCCATCTTAAAATAAAAATAATTTTCTCAAAATGAGTGTAAAAGATACAAAAGCAGAAGTAAATACAATTACTTACGATAAAGATAAGATTGAAGATAAAGTAGGTTCAATCTATGAAGCTATTGTTATCATGGGAAAGAGAGCAGAGCAGATCAATGCGGAGATCCGTACGGAACTTCACAACAAATTAGATGAATTTGCGGTTCACAATTCTACATTAGAAGAGGTTTTCGAAAACAGAGAACAAATTGAGATCTCTAAACATTACGAAAAGCTTCCAAAGCCAACTTCAATTGCTATTGAAGAGTGGTTAAACGAAGATGTTTATTTCAGAAAAACAGAAGAAAGAAAATAAATCTTCTGTATTCTTATAAATGAAGGTCATAAAGGAAATCTGTTCTTTTATGACCTTTATCGTTTTAAAGCCAGATTGTGTGGGAAAAAATAAGTATTTTAGTATTTCAAAAAATTAGAACTTAATGAGTGTTTCCGGTAAAAAGATTCTTATCGCCGTCTCTGGTGGGATTGCAGCCTACAAAATTCATTTTTTGATAAGGGATTTTGTGAAAAAAGGAGCAGAAGTACAGGTTATTATGACTCCTGATGCAGAACACTTTGTGACAAAACTAAGCCTGTCTACACTATCCAAAAAGCCGGTGTATTCAGAGTTTTACAGCGATAACGGAACATGGAACAGTCACGTGGAAATGGCACTGTGGGCAGATGTTATGATCGTAGCTCCCTGTACAGCCAATACACTGTCTAAGATGGTTCACGGGATGTGTGATAATCTGGTTATTGCAACTTATATGTCTGCAAAATGCCCGGTTTTCATAGCTCCGGCAATGGACCTTGATATGTATATACATCCTTCCACAAAGAAGAATCTGGAGCTTGCAGAAAGTTTTGGACATATTGTAATTCCTGCTGAAAACGGTGAGCTGGCTAGCGGACTGATCGGGCAGGGAAGAATGGCCGAGCCTGCAACTATTTTTAGTGAAGTTGAAAATCATTTTACAAACAGTAACCACTCCAAAAGCCTTGAAGGAAAAACCGTTTTAATTACTGCAGGCCCTACGTATGAAGCTATAGATCCGGTAAGATTCATAGGAAATCATTCATCAGGTAAAATGGGATTTTCTCTGGCAGAAGAAGCTTCAAAAAGAGGCGCAAAAGTGATTCTGATTTCAGGACCGAGTTTCCAAACCATTAATGATCCCAATGTTGAACTTCATAAAGTAACTTCAGCAAAAGAAATGCTGGCAAAAGTATTTGAATTTTATGACAGCATAGACATCGGTATTGCAAGTGCTGCGGTAGCAGATTATGCTCCCAAAGAAGTAGCAAAAGAAAAGATCAAGAAAAATGATGATAACCTGACCATTGAACTGGTGAAGAATCCGGATATCCTTAAAACGATGGGCGAAAAGAAAACACACCAGTTTTTGGTAGGTTTTGCACTGGAAACCCAAAATGAAGAAGAAAATGCAAAAGGAAAACTGGAGAAGAAAAACCTTGATATGATTGTTTTAAACTCTCTGCGTGACGAAGGCGCCGGATTTAAAAATGATACCAATAAAATAAGGATATTTACCAAAACGGAGAAGAAAGAATTCGACCTGAAATCCAAAGATGATGTAGCGAAAGATATTCTCAATTTTGTTGAGTCTCAACTTTTAAAATAATTTTAATAAATTTCCGTTCTCAATTTTTAATAGACAATGAAAAAAATTATAAGTTTATTTTTTCTGTTTTTCATCTATACCCAAAGTTTTTCTCAGGAGCTGTTGGCAACTGTTCAGGTAAACTCTCAACAGGTAGGGGGAAGTAACCAGCAGGCATATAAAGCATTGGAGAAAAGTCTCAGGGATTTTATCAATAATACGAGCTGGACAGGGAAAAAGCTTCAGAATTTTGAAAAAATAAAATGTGGTTTTTCTGTTGTTATTGGAGAAAGAGATGGGAACAGATTCAAAGGATCCATTGTTGTTCAGGCTATGCGCCCTGTTTACAATACAACTTACGAATCCCCGTTAATTAATCTTCAAGATCAGAGATTTGGTTTTGAATATGTTGAAAATGAGAGTCTTATTTTTAATGAAAGACAGTTTTCAGGAAAGAATCTTACGGATGTGGTCAGTTTCTATATTTACCTTATTTTGGGACTGGATGCAGACAGTTTCCAGTCTATGGGTGGATCTCAATGGTACGCAAAAGCACAGCAGATTGCGCAGAATTCTCAGAACAGAAACTATGAAGGCTGGAATACCATCAATGAGCCAAGAAGCCGTTCTATATTGATTAATGAAGTTATGAATCCTAACTGGAATCAGTTGCGTTCTACTATTTATACTTACCACAGAGCTGGAATGGATAATCTTTTCAATCAGGACCAGACTGCCGGGAAAAAAGTAATCTTTGATGCCCTGATGCAATTGAAAATGTATGAGAACACATTTCAGCAGGCATTTTTCTTTAACCTGTTCATGGATACAAAAAGTGATGAGATCTTCAATATATTCAATTCCGGAAATAATGGAGGTTTGATTCTGAATGATCTTAAACAGACATTGATTATTCTTTCGCCAAAAAACATTGATAATAAGTGGAATAAGTGGAAGGTGTAAGATAGTAGGCTTTAAAAATTTTTGAGAAACAGCTTTATAAAAAATTAAAGAGGCAAAAAGTGTCAAGAACAGAAAGCATATCTAAACATTTTCTCAATTCATTAAAAAAAAACTTATTTTTACAGTTCAAACTCAAGTTGGATCATAACCCGGATTATCAATGCTTTCGAGAATTTACATTAAAAACTTTGCCCTGATTGATACTCTTGAAGTATCTCTTAATAATGGTTTACAGGTTATTACCGGTGAAACGGGAGCGGGTAAATCAATTATTTTAGGAGCGCTCCGGCTTATTTTAGGAGAAAGAGCAGATGTAAAGTCCATTGCCAAATCTGAAGAGAAAAGCGTGGTGGAAACTGAGTTCTCCCTTAACAACCAGTTTAAGAAATTCTTTATTGAAAATGATCTGGATTACGAGCTTCAGACGATTATAAGAAGAGAGATCCTGCCATCAGGGAAATCCCGTGCATTCATCAATGATGTTCCGGTAACGCTTGATATTCTTAAAGAACTTTCCTCACAGCTGATTGATATTCATTCCCAGTTTGAAACATCCAATCTTTTTACTTCAGAATATCAGTTTAAAATTATCGACGGACTTTCTGAGAATAAAAAAATTATTGAAGAGTATCAGAAGGAGTTTTCTGACTTTCAAAGCCTGAAAATGCTGTTGAAAAAATTGAAGACTCAACTTTCAGAAGCCAATAAAGAAAGTGATTATAAAGAATTTTTACTCAATGAGCTGGAAGAACTGAAACTTGATGATGTAGACTATGAAGATGTTCAGAACCAGCTTTCTATTCAGGAAAATGCTGGGATGATTTCAGAAAACGTAGGTCAGATCCTGTCCAGGTTTCATCAGGAAGAAATAGGGATTCTGTCTTTCTTTCATGAAGCTACCCATAAGCTTTCAAAAATTTCGGAAGTTTCTACCAGTTTCGCAGAGCTTGATGAAAGGCTGGAAACCTCTTTTGTAGAGCTGAAAGATATTATTTCTGAACTGGAACATGCGGCCGAAAGAGTTGAAATCAATCCTGAAAATCTGGTATACCTTACCGATCTTAATAATAAAATCAACGCTCTGTTTCTTAAGCATAATGTTTCAGATCTTAATGAACTGATTGAAATCAGAAACCAGCTGGCAGGAGACCAGAAGGGGGCTTCAGAACTGGAAGCACAGATTGAAGCAACAGAAGAAAATATTTCTCAGAAAGGAAAAACACTTCAGAGCCTCGCTGCAAAGCTTTCTAAGAACAGGCACAAAAATATTCCTGTCTTCATCAAAAAAGCAGAAAGCCTACTGAAAAAATTAGGTCTTGAAAAAGCAAAAGTAGATATTGAACTGCAGGATGCCGAGGAGTTCAATCAGTTTGGAAAAGAAAATATCCAGCTGCTATTCCAGGCCAATTCCGGTTTTCCTTTAAAACCCATTCAGACCGCTATTTCCGGAGGGGAAAGATCAAGGGTAATGCTTGCTGTTAAAAAGATTATTGCCGAAAGTGATGAGCTTCCAACCCTTATTCTTGACGAAATAGACACCGGAGTTTCAGGGAAAGTTGCCGAAGAGATCGGAAACCTTATGAGAGAAATGTCTGAAGACATGCAATTGATTGTTATTTCACACCTTGCACAGGTTGCTGCAAAAGGAAATGACAACTATAAGGTGGTAAAGCAGGATGTTTCCGGCAGAACACAATCTACTATAATTCCTTTGAGCAAAGAAGAAAAGCTGAACGAAATTGCCCAGCTGCTGTCCGGAAGCAAAATTACAGAAGCTGCGCTGGCACAGGCAAAAGAGCTTATTGGATAATTACATAAATCTATTTTTCTTTAAAAACTTGTAACATATTTTACATTATATTTACTAATGTAAAAAACTAACATATGTTTCTAAAGTTACTTAAGCTTGAAATAAAAAGCTTCTTCCGTGGTACATCTTTAGGGATCAATCTGACCATGAAAATCCTCCGGTTTATTGGAATACTTTATTTCGTGGGCTGTCTTGTAGGCGGGGCTTTTATTGCTTTTTTCTATGTACAGGAGGAGATGCATCAGAATCCTGTAAAGGTGGTTTCAAAATTCATGATTGTTGCCTGGATTATTGATCTTGTTCTTAAATATCTCTGGCAGGAAATTCCAACCCAGAATATTAAGCCATTTCTTACCATGAATGTCCGGAAGAATACATTGGTTAATTATATGCTGGCCAAAACCTTTCTTTCCGCATTCAGCTGGCTGAGTTCTCTATTCTTTATCACATTTTCATTGATTGCTTTATTTAACGGATATAGCATTTTAGGAGTGTTGGTGTGGCTTATAGGAGTTATTTCATTGCTTTATCTGAATAATTTTATCAATATTTTCTTTAACGGTAAAGAAACTCTGGCGGTGATCATAGGGGTATGCTTTTTGGGCATAGGAATGTTAGGATATTATAAAATAGTTCCTGTTCTGTCTTATTCTGAGTCTGTTTTCTTTAGTTTCTATGAGAAACCTTACTTTGCACTGATCCCTGTTGCGTTGTTCGTAATACTGTGGTGGATGTGTTTCCGGTACCTGCGCAATGAATTTTATCTTGACCAAGGGCTTGAAGCCAAGAAAACAGTAGGAAAAACAGAGAATATTGCTTTTCTGAACAAATATGGAGTTATTGGAACATTTATCAATAATGATATTAAAATGCTGAGACGTAATAAAGTACCCAAGGGGATTTTACTGGGCAGTTTTATGTTTCTGTTCTACGGATTGCTGATGTTTACTTCTTCAATGTACAAAACACCGGCAATGATGATGGTTATGGGACTTTTTGTAACAGGAGGCTTTCAGTTTCTGTTTGGCCAGAGAGTTCCTGCTTTTGACAGTTCTTATTATCCATTGATGATGACCCTGAATGTTCCATATAAAGAATATTTAAAAGCGAAATGGTGGCTGATGAATATTGTAACGGGAATTTCTATCATTATAGCGCTTTGCTATGCATACTTCGGCTGGGAAGTCTACGTTACATTTTTTGCAGCAGGATTATATAATATCGGTGTGAATTCTCAATTTACCTTGTGGTCAGGAGCTTTCAATAAAACTCAGATTGACCTTAATACAAAAGAAAAAAGATTAGGACAGAAAGGGAGTTTCAATATGATAGCTATGCTTCTGCTGATTCCTAAAATGCTTCTTCCGATGGGTGTATTTGCTTTAACAAAATATTTATGGGGAATTACCGGAGGAGTGATAAGCATTGCAATTATCGGGATTATAGGATTTTTCCTGAGAGAGAAAATCTTCGATATTATCGTAAAACTTTACAAGAAAGAAAAATACAGCACACTGGATGCGTTTAAAAATATAAGTTAAGCCATGATCAACATACAAAATTTATCTAAAACATACGGAACGGCAACGGTTCTTAATATCGAACATCTTGAAATTCCAAACGGGGAAACATTTGGTCTCGTAGGAAACAACGGAGCAGGAAAAACAACTCTTTTCAGCCTGATGCTGGATTTAATTCAGGCTACAACAGGTTCTGTAAGTATTGACGGAATTAAAGTAGATGAATCTGAAGCATGGAAAAATAAAGTTTCAGCATTTGTTGACGATACATTTCTCATTGGATACCTTACTCCTGAGGAATATTTTTATTTCATTGGAGAGTTGAGAGGGCAGAACAAAGCATCTGTAGATGAATTCCTGAAGCCTTTTCATGATTTTTTCAATGGAGAAATCCTTAAATCAGGAAAATACGTCCGTGACCTTTCAAAAGGAAATCAGAAAAAAGTAGGAATTGTAGGAGCAATTATTGGAAATCCTGAGATTATTATTTTGGATGAGCCTTTTGCCAATCTCGATCCATCTACTCAGATCAAACTGAAAAATCTTATCAAGGAATTATCAAAACAGGATGGTGTTACTTTTCTGATATCCAGTCATGATCTTTCCCATACAACGGAAGTCTGCAACAGAATTGTGGTAGTAAACAAAGGCCTTTTGGTAAAAGATATTCAGACCAATCCGGAAACATTAAAAGATTTGGAACAATATTTTGCAGATCAGGTTTCTGTTTCGGATATTTAATACCACAAAAATAGAGGTATGAATACGATAGAATCACAGAATGTAACAGATTATCCGAACAGCAATACTATTTTCATGGTCTGGAAACTTAATGACAGCCCACAGCTGAAAAATATTTTTCAGGAACTATGCGCTTTGGTATTAAATCTTAATAATTCCGTTTTTAACCGTTTTCCAGACAGCAGGGCAAGCTGTGTAATGGGAATTGGGGCTGAAGCATGGAGAAAACTGGATCTTCCTACACCTTTGCCAAAAGAATTAATCAATTTTGAAGAAATAAAAGGAGTGAAGCACACAGCTGTTTCCACTTCTGGAGACCTTCATTTTCACTTGAGAGCGGATAATAAAAGCCTGATTTTCGATATGGCTGTTGAAATATCCAAACTATTGAGTTCAGTGGCAGAAAGTATTCTGGAGATTCATGGATTTAAATATTGGGATGCACGTTCCATTCTTGGTTTTGTAGACGGAACAGAGAATCCACATGGTGATGACCGTGATTATTTTGCAAAAATCGGAGATGAAGACCTTCAGTACAAAGGCGGAAGTTACCTTTTTGTTCAGAAATACCTGCACAATATGGATGCCTGGAAAGGGCTGTCAACAGAAGATCAGGAGAAAGTCATCGGGAGATCAAAAGAAAACGATATTGAAATGTCGGATGATGTAAAACCTTCCAATTCACATATTGCTTTAGCCAATATCGAAGGAGAAGATGGGGAAGAATTGAAAATAGTCAGAGATAATATGCCTTTTGGAAATCCTTCTACTAATGAGTTCGGAACCTATTTTATTGCCTATTCAAGCACATTCGCAACAACCAGAAAAATGCTGACCAATATGTTCATAGGTGATCCTCCGGGAAATTATGACAGAATTTTAGATTTCAGTACAGCGGTTACAGGAACGCTTTTCTTTGTTCCTACCAGGAATATGCTTGATGAATTTTCAGGATAAAATACAAAAAAGGCAGCTTCGAAATTAAGGCTGCCTTTAACAATTGTTTTACAATACTATACTGGATTTCCGGGGTTGTACGAATCACACATTCCGTTTTCCACCAGACATTCTCTTTTTTTCAGTTCACAGGGATTGGTTGTAGGTACGCTGCAACATGCATAAAATCCGTTGTATTGTACCAGATACATATTACAAAGTGGCGTATTTCCTCCGTTAATTGTTTTCAGGTTCTCCCTTTTTAATTTTTTTAAATGCTTCATGGTTTTAGTTTTAAATTAATTATATCTCCAATATAGGAAAAAAATGAAACACTGAATAGATTAAGTAAAAAATTGTACCTCAGTTTTTTAATTAAAATCTTTCTCGCCTTTTTGAAACAAAAAAGAAGGTAAAATTTGTAACTCTGAACAAAAAAAATCAACTTATTGCAATAAATAGTAAAATATTTTTTTTCAAGTTGTAACCTTTTTTTGTTTTGATTGTCTTTAGTATAGAAACAGCATAAGCATGAAACTTTTGTTCGGAAATAAAAAGAATGATTTGTTGAGCCTCCTGAAAAAACAGGATCCGGCTGCACAGAAGATTTTCTATGAACAGAATGTAAAGAGATTCCTGAGCGTAAGCAAAAGCTATGTAAGCGATTTGTATCAGGCGGAAGATTGTCTCATTAAAGCATTCTGTAAAATTTTTAAGCACATAGAAAGCTTCAGAGGAGAGTCGAACCTGGACAGCTGGGCAAGAAGAATTGTCGTGAATGAATGCCTGAATTTTATCAAAAGCCATAAAACGGTATTCTTTCTCGATGAGATCAACCAATCTTTTCATGAAGACATCCATGAACCGGGGATTGATTGTGATTTTAATGCGCAGGATCTTTTGGATCAGCTTCCCGATGCCTACAGAATGGTTTTCAATCTTTATGTCCTGGAAGGATATTCCCATCAGGAAATTGCTGATACTTTGCAGATTTCAATGGCTGTCAGCAAAACACAGCTGTTCCGAGCTAAAGAAAAATTAAGAAAGATCTACTTTCAACAACAAAAAAAAGTGAAAAATGAAAACGTCTAAAGATAATATTGAATGTCAGATCAAAAAACAGATTGAAGAAAGAGAGATTACTCCTTCCCGTGATTTGTGGTCTGAAATTGAGTTTCAAAACAGCAGCAATAGCCGTCCCAAATCACAGATGAACTGGGTTTTAGTGGCTGCCTGTCTGGTCTTGACATTGAGTTTAGGAACCGTTCTGTTTTTTCTTAATCAACCTTCAGAAATTCAACCTGAAATAGTAAAGAAGGCAGAAGAAAATAAGGCAGATGAAATCATAAAAAAACCGGCTCAATATAATACACCTCTGGCTGTTCAGAATAATGATAAAAAGGAAGTAAAAATAATCCCCCCCCAGGATAAAGAAGAAGTGATTTCTGCAGTAACAATAGGTCAAAATAAACTTATTCCCAGAGAAACCGCAGTGAAAAAACTGGATATTCCTCAGATTTCTAATCCTAAGCTTATAGCAAAAGCTGATTCTTTGAAAACTCCGGTTAAAAAGAAAAAATATGTAGACCCTTCTACCCTCCTTTTTTCGGTAGAGCATAAAGATGTTATCGAAAAGACAAAGGATGGAACTAATGTGGCCACAACTATTGACCTGAATGCCAGATAATTTGTCCGTAAAAAATTAAAAATTAATAATATGATCAAGAAATTAATCGTAATGGGATTGCTATGCTCTATTTCAGCATCATTCCATGCACAAAAGGCTTTGAATATTAACCTGTCTTCTAAAAAAGACACTGAGGTAAGCCCTATTGTAAAAGAGAAAGTGGAAGAATATGCCACAAAGATCAATACCATTATTCAGGAAGAAAAGAAACTGATGGAAGAAGAATTGGTTGTTTTGCAGGCAAGAAACCTTGATAAAACAGATTTTGACAGAGAGAAAGCCCAGATTGCAGACCGTTATTCTGAGAAAATGGATAAAAGAATTGAAGAACTTGGATTTGATCTGGATGACGTTATTCAGAAACAGGTAAGATATTCACTTTTAAATACTGATGTTACTTCCAAAGAAGAGCTTAAAGAAAAGCTGTTGAAAAAATTCCGTCCCAGCAGAAGTTTTACAGGGTATTTCTCTTACGGAATTATGACATTGACAAACAGTTCTCCGGATAATGAACTGGACAAAAATATAGGATATGCCAATAACCTGGAATTTGGTCTGAAACTGAATTATCAGCTTAGCAGAACAAGCCCTTGGGCAATTACCTCAGGATTAGGATTCTCATGGAGAACCGTAAGAGCAGATAACAATATGCTTTTTACAAGAAGTGCAGATCAGGGAGTGGCTTTGGCTCAGTACAGCGGAAACCTTGAGAAAAGTAAGCTGAGAACCGGGTATATTATGGTTCCTCTTGGTGTACAGTATAATTTTTCCAAGCTTAAAAATGCAGGAATGGACATCCAATACCGAAGTTATTACACCGGATTTAAAATAGGAGCCAATGTATATGGCGGGGTGAAAATGTCTACCAACAATATTGTAAAAGGAAATGACGGAGAGACAAGAGACCGGGGAAACTATCAGGTGAATCCTTTTGTATATGGGGCACAGATTACATTCTCATATAACAGTTTCAGTCTTTTTGTGAAAAAAGATTTCAGCAATTTCTTTAAAGACAGTTATTTCAAAAATGATAAAGCGCTGATATTCGGCTTAGCCATTGGATTGGATTAAATACATTTTGACAGCAAAACGAAAAACTCCGGGAAAAGCTCCCGGAGTTTTTGCATTGTATCAGTTATAGAATCATTATTTTAAACTTCCTACCATATCTTCAGGTTTTACCCACCCATCAAACTGCTCAGCAGTTAACAAACCAAGATTGACGGCTTCTTCTTTTAAGGTTGTACCATTTTTATGGGCTGTTTTAGCAATTTTTGCTGCATTTTCATATCCGATATGAGTATTTAAAGCTGTAACAAGCATTAAAGATTTGTCTACAAGTTCTTTAATTCTCTCATGGTTGGGTTCAATTCCTACAGCACAATGGTCATTGAAAGAAATACATGCATCAGCGATCAATTGGGCAGACTGGAGAAAATTATAAGCCATTACCGGTTTGAAAACATTCAGCTCATAATTTCCCTGAGTTCCTGCAAACGAAATGGTTGTATCATTTCCTAAAACCTGAGCGCAAACCATTGTTAAAGCCTCATTCTGAGTAGGGTTTACTTTCCCTGGCATGATAGACGATCCCGGTTCATTTTCAGGAATATGAATTTCCCCGATTCCGGAACGTGGCCCTGATGCCAGTAATCTTACATCCTGAGCAATTTTATATAAAGAAACGGCCAATTGTTTTAAAGCTCCGTGAGATTCAACAATTGCATCATGAGCAGCAAGGGCTTCAAATTTATTTTCAGCAGTAATGAAAGGGTGTTTTGTAAATTGAGAAATATATTCTGCAACCTTTACATCATAACCATTAGGAGTATTCAATCCTGTTCCTACAGCTGTTCCACCTAATGCAAGCTCAGAAAGGTGAGGTAATGTATTTCTTAAAGCTCTCAATCCGAATTCCAATTGAGCCACATACCCGGAAAATTCTTGTCCCAGAGTAAGCGGAGTAGCATCCATCAGGTGGGTTCTCCCGATCTTTACCACATCTTTGAAGGCTTTAGACTTTTCAGCCAGCGTATTTTTTAGTTTTTCTACTGCCGGAATGGTTACCTCTACTACTTTTGTATAGGCAGCGATGTGCATGGCAGTAGGATAGGTATCATTAGATGACTGGGATTTATTCACATCATCATTCGGGTGAATTTCAGATTTTTCACCCAATGTTCCTCCATTATTGACATGGGCTCTGTTTGAAACTACTTCATTGACATTCATGTTCGATTGCGTTCCGGAACCCGTCTGCCAGATCACCAACGGAAACTGGTCATTAAGTTTTCCTTCAAGAATTTCATCACATACCTTGGCGATCATATCTCTTTTTTCAGCAGGAAGCACTCCCAGATCAGTGTTGGTATAAGCTGCTGCCTTTTTCAGATAAGCGAAAGCTTCAATGATTTCATGCGGCATTGAACCTTCAGGTCCTATTTTGAAATTATTTCTGGAACGTTCCGTCTGTGCACCCCAAAATTTATCCGCAGGTACCTGCACTTCTCCCATGGTGTCTTTTTCAATTCTGTAATTCATAGTGGTTGAAATTTGTATGATCTGTTTATTTAAAAGCCATAAAAATCTTTAACATTATTGATTTTTAATGAAAGAAATAATGTTTTGGCTTTGCTTATTAAGCTTTTATAAAGTTAATTATAAACTTACAAACCCGCAATTTATAATCATTATAAATATCAATTTAAATGACTGATTTTACTCATATTTTTTTATTGAGACGTATTTTTGCACAAACAAAAATTGAATGGACTTTAGATATCAGGATCCGTATCCAATTCAGAAAGATGATACGGTGTACAAGAAGCTTACATCAGATTATGTAAAGGTTGAAAAACTGGGTGACAGAGAAATTTTAACTGTAGATCCGAAAGGACTGGAATTGTTGGCTGAAGAAGCTATGGCAGATGTTTCTTTCATGCTTCGTTCTTCACACCTGGAAAGCCTTAGAAGAATCATTGATGATCCTGAAGCTACTGATAATGACAGATTCGTTGCTTACAACCTTTTGCAAAATGCTGCAGTAGCCGTGGAAGGAGCTCTTCCTTCATGCCAGGATACGGGAACGGCTATCGTAATGGGGAAAAAAGGAGAAAATGTATATACAGGAGTAGATGACGGGGAATATTTGAGCAAAGGAATTTTCAATACCTATCAGAAAAGAAACTTAAGATATTCTCAGGTAGTTCCTTTGACGATGTTTGATGAAAAGAACTCAGGATCTAATCTTCCTGCACAGATTGATATCTACGCTAAAAAAGGAGATTACTACGAATTTTTATTCTTGACAAAAGGAGGAGGTTCTGCTAATAAAACATTCTTATATCAAAAGACGAAATCTTTATTGAACGAAAAATCTCTTGAAGAATTCGTTAAAGAAAGAATCTCTGATCTTGGAACAGCTGCCTGCCCGCCTTACCACTTAGCGCTGGTAATTGGAGGAACTTCAGCAGAAGCCAACCTTGCTGCAGTGAAAAAAGCATCAGCAAAATATTATGACCATCTTCCAACAGAAGGAAATGAGGCCGGACAGGCATTCAGAGACCTTGAATGGGAAGCTAAAGTTCAGAAAATCTGCCAGGAAAGTGCAATCGGAGCTCAGTTTGGAGGAAAATACCTTACCCATGATGTAAGAGTAATCAGGCTTCCGAGACATGCCGCATCTTGTCCGGTAGGAATGGGTGTTTCCTGTTCTGCAGACAGAAATATCAAAGGAAAAATTACTAAAGAAGGTATTTTCCTTGAGCAGTTGGAGCAGGACCCAAAAAGATTCTTACCTGATACACCTCCACATCTGGAAGAAGCAGTTGAGATTAATCTAAATAAACCAATGCCGGAAATTCTTGCAGAGTTATCCAAATATCCGATCAAAACAAGATTGAAACTGAACGGAACATTGATTGTAGCAAGAGATATTGCACACGCAAAAATTAAAGAAATTATCGACAGTGGAAAACCAATGCCGGAATATTTCAAAAACCATCCGATCTACTATGCAGGACCTGCAAAAACTCCGGAAGGAATGGCTTCAGGAAGTTTCGGACCTACTACAGCCGGTAGAATGGACGTTTATGTGGATGAGTTTCAAAGCCACGGCGGAAGTATGATTATGCTGGCAAAAGGAAACAGAAGTAAAGATGTTACCAATGCCTGTCATAAATACGGAGGTTTCTACCTTGGATCTATCGGTGGGCCTGCTGCTATTCTTGCCAAAGACAATATTGTGTCTGTAGATGTAGTAGACTTCCCGGAATTAGGAATGGAAGCAGTAAGAAAAATTGAAGTAAAAGACTTCCCTGCATTCATTATTTCCGATGATAAAGGCAACGATTTCTTCGCAAATCTTGCTCACTAATTAGTTTAAAATTAAAATAAATAATAAAATAGAGCGCTGATCTTTTGTGTAAAAAAGAAAAAAGCTTTATTTTTGCCTAAAATCTTTAAGAGAATGATAACGATATTATCAGCATTTTGGCCGTTTTACCAGTTCCTTTGGACTATATTCTTCATTACTATGTTCTTAGTAGGATTCTGGTGTATTTTTATGTTCTTCGGATTAGTAATCCCAATGTGGCTAACTGAAGGTTTGAAAGAGTATTTCGGAAAAGTAAAGCCTTTCGATCCTGAAGACATCAGAAGAAAGCTTGTTTCTGAGCAGGAAGGTGTAGAAGTTATCTATAGCGAGCCTAAAGGAAACGGACCTTTCCTTCACGATCACGGACATCATCATTAATTGATTGTCATTGCTTTTTCACCTGAATTCTGAAAAAGTAATATCAAAGCAAAACAACATATATAAAACCGCTTAATTCGTTAGGCGGTTTTTCTATTTATTATTCCTGAGGCTTTCCGGAGATACTCCAAATTTCTTTTTAAAAGCCCGTGTAAAGTTCTGGAGATATTCATAACCGCATTCAATAGCGATCTCTTTGATCATAATCTCTTTGTCAGTAATCAGTTTCCTCGCTTTCAGCATTCGGAGTTCCGATATATAATGAGCAATCGTTGTATGATAGTAGGCCTTGAATTCCTTTCTGATCATATTCTGATTCATTCCGATATACTTTCCGATCTCTTCCGCTTTTATATTTCTGTGGTAATTTTCATCAATGAATTTCCTGATCATTTCAGGCGTTTTTGGTGTGGATTCCAAAATATTTTTCTCATTGAACTGTTCAAAAATCAAAATCAGAAGCTTAATAATCTTGGCTTCTATAAATAATTTCTGCATGATTCCTTTCTTGGTATATCCCAGAATTTCCTTTACAATCATATGCATTTCAACCGTCATATCCGGTGGTGTCTCTTTGTGAAGGAAGATGAAATTATTATGGGTCATGTTTTCCAGAATTTCTGCATTCTCGCGGTTGAGATCCGGATTGATGAGGTTGAAAACATATTGATAATTGATCTGAATCTGGAGATATTTAAGAACTTCCTGGTTTTCCGTCCATAGTTCAGCGACATTTTCTTTGGGCGAGTAATGAAGAATGTATTGGTTTTTCTTAAATGAAAATTGGGTTCCGCAGTCATGAGCTTCCAAATTGATTCCCTCACTCAGCAGAAAAAGAAGATTAAAACTTGCCTTCCCTTCCAACATGTGAGATTTGAAGGATTGATCAGGGCACAGATCTTCCTGCATGATGATTTTGATGTCTTCGGATCTGAACAAAAGTCCACTTTTAGATGATTTCCTCATGCAACACATTTTTACAGCCATGGTACAACTACTTAAGGTAAAAGTCCTTCGCAGGATAACCAAAAGTTCAGAAATGATAACTCGGGGTTAATTATGTGAGGTACTTTTGCGCAAAATTAAATTAAATTTAGAATAATTAAAAATAATATTTTATATGTTTAGAGATTTACATTTTGCAATACAGAAAATCAGAACGGGATTAACGTTGCTGATTATCGCCGGAAGCTGCTTGTATGCTCAGCAATGGGAAAATGTTGGAGGCATTCAGGATGTATCAGCAGGAGGAAGTAGTTTTAACAATTTAGTTATAGACAACTCAGGAAATTATTATCTGTCATATTATGATGTTTCCGTAGCCAGAGGTTCTGTTCAGAAATTTAACGGGAGTTCATGGTCATATTTAGGAGGAAGTGCGGGAGTTACAGCAGGAACGGCAACTTACAGTTCACTGTCTATAAGTCCTAACGGAAACAGTCTTTATTATACCAATCAGCTTGGCTATCCGGATTCTGGAATGGAAGTACGTTTGTTTACGGGGTCTTTATGGTCTCAACTTCCGAATGCTACAGACAGTCCTGTAAATTATCAGGCTTCTGCAGTTTCTTCTGATAATATTATATTCACTTATGGATCTTATGGTTCAGGAACGGTAAAAAGATATTTTGGAGGAACCTGGGAGCAGGTAGGAAATGCCGGCTTTTCAGGAGGTGCTGAATTTGCTGAAATGGTTATCGGAACCAATAATATGGTGTATACGTGTAATGTTTCCGGAGGTTTAAAAGTGTATCAAAACAGCACTGGTGCAGATTCTTCACAAAACTGGAGTCTGGTAGGAGGTGCTGCTGCAGATGCTTCTTCTTCAGGAGAACAGTACAACGCCGATATTGCTTTGGATGGATCTAATACGATCTATGTAGCCTATGTTTCAAACTCAGGAGGAGGAAAAAAAGTGAATGTTAAAAAATTTGACGGTAACTCTTGGATTCAGGTTGGAAATGCTAATTTTTCAGAAGGAAAAGTTCAGCATGTTGCCTTAGCTGTGACGGAATCCGGGAAACCGTATGTCGTTGCCAGCCGTTTTGAAAATGACAATTTCCTTAGAAATACGGTTTATAAATTAGATGATTCTCAAAACTGGGTTGCTTTTGGAGGTGATTTTGTTTCAGATGGTGAGGCAAAATACAATGATCTTGCTATAGATAAAGCGCATAACTATCTTGTTCTTGCTTATTCTGACAATACCACAAAAGTGAAAAGAATTTCTCTGACACTGAATCCTCAGACATGCAGCAATACGGACCCGGGAACCAATGTGGGTGATGTAGGCTGTGTAAGTTTTATGTATCGTGGTCAGCAGGTTGCTTATACTACCGTAAGAGGAGCAGACGGAAAAATATGGCTTCAGCAGAATCTGGGAAGTACACAGGTTGCTTCATCAGTAGCCGATGCGAACGCATATGGAGACCTTTTCCAATGGGGAAGATGGGATGACGGCCACCAGCTTAGAAATTCACAGACAGCGCAAGCACCTTCATCCAATACTCCCGAAGGAATTGCAGCGGCTGGAGGAGTGTATATTGCAGGATCTCCGGCATGGTGGGCGGGTTTTGCAAGTTCAGATACATGGGCTGGTACATCAGTGGCAGACGTTAATGCATCCGCTGGGGTAGATCCTTGTAAAGCGATCGGAACAGACTGGAAAATGCCTTCTCAGGCAGATTGGACTGCTTTGGTAGGGGCTGAAGGTATTGGGAATCCGGCAACTGCTTACAGCAGCAATCTTAAATTACCGGCAGGAGGAAACAGAAGTTCCAGTAATGGCGACTTTAGTTTTGTAGGACAAAGAGGGTATTTTTGGAGTTCAGATACATCAAGTTTAGGAGCGAAATATTTATATATCGGATCCACTATTGCCAACCCATCAGCCGGAGGAATGAGAGGTCAGGGGTCTTCAGTAAGATGTATTAAACCGACATCTTCTTTAGGTACTTCAGACATTAAGCTGAATAATGTAGTAATAGGAATGTATCCCAACCCGACAAAAGGAATTCTTACTGTTAAATCAGACTCCGCGATTGACAAAGTGAACGTTATCAATGCGGTAGGGCAAAGAATGAATGTGCAGTTCTCAGATAATCAAATCAATATGACTGAACTTTCTTCAGGGTTATATATCGTAGAATTAAAATTAAAGAATGGACAATCCGTTTCTAAAAAGATTATAAAAGACTAACTGAATTTCTATAACAAAGATTTTCGTCCAAAAAATAGTTCATTACAATTACTTTTATTGGGAGGCTCATGAAAATTTCATGAGTCTTTTTTTATTTTATTTTTTCCCGGAAAATTGAAATATTTGATGAAGACTGGACAAGAATAGTCACTATGAAGAAAAATTTATACTATATTCGATAAAAAATAAGAAATGAAAAAACTTTATTCCGTTGTTTTTCTGTTGATTGCAATGGCAGTTTTTGGGCAGATCAATTACTCCATCAGCCCGAATCCATTCAATGAAACCGATGCCGTAACCCTTACTGTTCCCGGAGATCAGATTGATGAGTCGGCATGGGGCGTGTCTAATAATGCCATTTATATCTGGACATGGTCTTTTGATACTAATTATCAGAACAGTCAGGACTGTCCTACCAATGGCAGCTGGAACAACTCCAATGACCTGAATAAACTAAATTATAATGCTGCTACAGACAGCTACTCACTTACTTTTACCCCGACTTCTTTTTTCGGAAGAACAGGAATCGGGAGGTTCGGGTTTTTATTAAAAGATAAAACAGGATCTCATCAGAGCTCACCGGACATTTTTGTAAATGTGGGCACTTTAAGCTTAAATCTTACCAATCCTCTGGCTAATAGCCTGACTTCTGTTCCGGCAGGAAACTCTATTAATATTACGGCTACCACAAATAACAATGCAACATTTCAGTTAAAAGCAAACGGAACTGTTGTCAACTCTACAACAACTCCTTCACAATCCTATTCTTACAGTTATACGGTTACTCAGGATGCCAGCATGGAACTTGTTGCCACAGAGGGAGTTAATTCTAAAACTGCGACATTCATTTTACAGGTTCCGAGAAATGTAGTTGCTGAAGCCATTCCAAACTGGATTAAACAGGGGATTAATTATCATCCGACAGATCAGACCAAAGTAGGACTTGCGTTATATGCGCCTGGCAAAAGCTTTGTACATGTCATTGGAAGTTTTAATAACTGGGCGGTGAATGATACTTATTTAATGAAAAAAGATACCACAAACCCTGATCTTTATTGGATTGAGCTCAATGGGATTACGCCTCAGCAGCTCTATACTTTTCAGTACAGAACGAATGATCTGAGAAAAGTGGCAGACCCTTATTCACCCCAGATCTTATCTTCTTATGATGATCCGTGGATCTCAGCTTCTACCTATCCGAATTTACCTGCATTTCCTGCCGGACAAGGTTTTGAAGTTTCAACATTTAAAACGGGGCAGACAGCCTATAACTGGCAGACAACCAGTTTTCAGAGACCCGCGAAAGAAGATCTGGTGGTCTACGAATTATTATTGAGAGATTTTACACAGGAAAAGAACTGGCAGTCTCTGATCAATAAAATTTCTTATTTAAAAAATCTAAAGATCAATGCAATAGAATTACTTCCCATCATGGAATTTGACGGAAACCTTTCCTGGGGATACAATACTTCTTTCCATTATGCATTGGACAAAGCTTATGGAACCCCCGAAAAATTCAAAGAATTTGTAGATATCTGCCACCAGAACGGAATTGCAGTTATTCTGGACGTCGCATTTAACCATGCAACAGGACGTTCTCCTCTGGTAAGGCTTTGGAATGTAGATACTGATGGAGACGGTTACGGGGATGTTGCTCCAAACAATCCTTATTTCAATCAGGTCCCGAAACATTCATACAATGTATTTAACGATTTTAATCATACAAGCCTTTCAACTCAATATTACGTTGAAAGATGTCTTCAACAATGGCTGACAGAATATCACATTGACGGATTCCGCTGGGATTTAACAAAAGGATTTACCCAAAGCTGCTCCGAAAATGATGAAGCATGCACCAACGCTTATCAGCAGGACAGAGTGGATATCATGAAACATTATGCAGACAGACAGTGGGCAATCGATCCCAATTCTTACATGATTTTTGAGCATCTGGGAACGGATGCAGAAGAACAGCAATGGGCAAACTACAGGGTAGCAGAGGGAAAAGGAGTGATGCTTTGGAATAAACAAACGGAGCCTTATAACCAGAATACCATGGGATATAAAGACAACAGTAATTATGACAGAATGAACCATAGTCTTCATGGGTTTACCAATATGCGTGCTGTAGGGTACGGAGAAAGTCATGATGAAGAAAGATTGATGTTTAAAAATCTTGCATATGGTGCTGCGAACGGTAGCTATGACGTTAAAAACCTTAATACAGCTCTTGAAAGAATGAAAACTTTCGGTGCGACATTCTTTACTATTCCAGGTCCGAAAATGATCTGGCAGTTTGGGGAATTAGGATATGAATTCAGTATCAACAGATGTGCTGACGGTACTATCAATAACGGGTGCAGAACGGATGAAAAGCCTGTTGCATTTACTTTAAACTATGATACCAACGTAAACAGAAAAGCTGTATATGATATATGGGCTAAAATAATCACGATCAGAAATACCCATCAGATTTTTAAAACTAAAACGTACAGTATAGAATCCAATAATCTGATTAATGATCCGGACGGATTGATCACAAGAATTTATCTCTATGATCCGGCTATTACAACCGGGATAAAAAATGTTGTCGTACTGGCCAATTATGATATATCTGCAAAAAATGTTGTTCCTTTCTTTCCTTACACAGGGCAATGGCAGAATCTCATGGATGACAGTATTTCGAATATCGCCTCTACCACGGCTCCGATAACTTTACAGCCAGGAGAATTCAGGATTTTCGGGAATTATGGAGGTGCACTGTCAACAACAGATCCAAATACTGTAAATAAATTATCACTTCAGATCGCTGATAATCCAATACAAAACGGAGTGGCGAAATTAATTTTTAATAAAGCAAAAAACGGAGAAATTTTGATTTTTGATATGACGGGTAAAAAACTGGATTCATTCAAACTGAATAAAGAAAACGGAACTTATGAAATGAAAGTCAGTTATCCTGCAGGAACTTATCTGGTGCAGTTGAAATCGGAAACCGGAATTGCCATTCAAAAGATGATAATCAGATAAAAACAAATTATGAAGTTGTTTAGACTTAAAAATGTAGGATATATTGAAACCATTAAGAAGGATTTAAGAAATAAAGTGTAGTTAAGATGAATCATTCTGATTTTTAAGCTTAAGGCGAAGCTTATCTTAATACTCTTATCGCCTTACTATAATCTTAATGTTTCAAAAATAAAACTTTAAACAAGTTCTATAAAATAATAAAAGGCAAATTTGCAGTGTAGCAGATTTGCCTTTTTTGTCTATTTAAAAAAATAGTCTACTTTTGCAGTAGATTTATCAAGAAAGGTGGAGGGATTTGGCCCAAAGAAACCTTAGCAACCTGCACGATTCGAGAAGTGTAAAGGTGCTAATTCCAACCCTGAGGGGGAGATAAGCGAAGTCAATATTCTTATATGAATTCCATTTCTTGAAGTCTTGTATATCTGCGGAAAAATCCGTCAGACTGTAATTATTAATTGGCAAGAACAAAAATGAAAAAATTAAGTACAGCTGTATTATTGCTTGGGGCAATTTTGGTTGCTGCTCAGGAGAATGAGGAGAAAGGAAAACAAATAGAAGATATTGTTATCGTTGGAAACCGTAATGTAAAAAGAACAAAACTGGAAACACCGGTTCCTGTAGATGTTATCAATATTGACAAAATTCAAAGGAGTTCTCCGCAAATGACTGCTCAGGATCTTCTGAATTATGTTATCCCATCGTTTAATTCCGTAAGACAGTCTGCTTCTGATGGTACGGAACATATTGATCCTGTAACCTTAAGAGGAATGGGTCCTGATCAGGTTCTCGTATTGCTGAACGGGAAAAGAAGACACACCACTTCTTTAGTCAATTATCAGAATACCGTGGGGAATGGCTCTGTAGGAACAGATCTGAGTACAATTCCTGTTATTGCTATTGATAGAATAGAAGTGTTAAGGGACGGAGCTGCAGCACAATACGGTTCTGATGCCATTGCAGGAGTGATCAATATTATTCTTAAAAAAAATACGGGAGCCTCAGCAAGTCTTACGTATGGATTGACCGGGAGAAATGATGGAGATACCTATCAGGCAGGAGCCAATTATGGTACTTCATTAGGAAAAAAAGAGGGTTATATCAACCTTTCTCTACAATTAAGCCACAGAGGAAAAACCACAAGAACTCAAAATCACGATCTAGATATTTTCGGAGATAATTTCGCTTACGCCTTTGCAAATGATCCTGAAGCGGCAAGAGCTGCAGATGATGCGAAGATTAAGGAGCGGGGATTGTCACGTGATGATTTCAATTTCCAGATTGGAGATGCGCAGATCAGGCAGGGACAGTTGTTTTTCAATGCAGAATATCCTTTTAACGATCAATTTAAAATCTATTCTTTCGGAGGTTTTAGTATCAAAGAAGGAAAAGGCTTTGGTTTCAGAAGACTGCCGAGCGAAACATCCAATGTGGTTTCATCCATTTATCCGAACGGCTTTCAGGCAACTCTTGGATCTCAGGTATATGATATTTCCTATGCAGTAGGAGCAAAATATAATGTCAATGATTGGGTATTAGATCTAGGCAACACATTCGGAAGTAATACCTTCAATTATAATGTAAGCAATACCAATAATGCTTCTCTCGGGGTAAAATCGCCAACCCGGTTTTATGCAGGAGCCCATAGTTTTCTTCAGAATACCGTGAATCTTGATGTTTCCAAAAGTATAAACCGTTTCAATATCGCATTTGGGGGAGAATTCAGGTTTGAACAATACCAGATCAAACCAGGGGATGAAGCTTCTTATACCCAATATGATATCAATGGAAATGTAGCTACAGAAGGGTCAACAGTATTGGGTGCGGGTGGATCTCAATCTTTTATCGGGTTTTCTCCAAACAATACCTTGAAAAAAGACAGACACTCAACTGCTGTGTATGCGGATGTTTCCTATGATTTAGATAAAAAATTAAATATTGACGCCGCTGCCAGATTTGAAAATTATTCAGATTTCGGAAATACGTTGAATGGAAAGCTTGCCGTTCGATATGAGTTCGTAAAAAATTATGCAATAAGAGCTGCCGTTGGAACAGGATTCAGGGCACCTTCCCTTCAGCAGCAGTATTTCAATAATTCATATGCGGATATTTCTACTTCAGGCTCAAAGATTGTTACCAAAGGAATATTCAGTAACGATAGCGAAGCCGCCAGAATTCTGGGATTTGATAAACTCAAACAGGAAACTTCTGTCAACGCGAGTGCGGGATTTACCCTGAAACCTTTACACAATTTAACGGTCGCTATAGATGGATACTGGATTAAAGTGAAAGACAGAATTGTGATTACCAGTAATATAACAGACCCAAGACTAGACCAGTTTAAGGTGGAAAGCGGAAGGTTCTTCGCCAATGCCATTGATACAGAAACGAAAGGAGTAGATGTAGTGGTTTCTTATGACTGGATTCTTGGTAACGGAAAATTAAATATGAATCTTGCCGGAAATTATACAGAAACTAAAATTACAGACTTTCATTTTCCGGAAAACTTAGGAACTCCTCAAAATCAGTTTTTTGGTCCGGATCAGATCAATATCATTGAAACACTGTCTCCAAAAACAAAAGCTTCATTTGGATTAAATTATGGAATCGGGAAGTTCAATTTTCTCGTGAGAAATACCTATTTTGGTAAAGTAATAAGAGATGGTTATCCATTTGGAGGCGTTCAGGAATTCTCCCCAAAAGTAGTTACGGACATCAGTATTGGATATGATATCACAAAAAGTATCAACTTTACAGTAGGGGCCAACAATGTATTTGATGTTTTTCCGGATCGCCAGATTTATGAAAATTCATACTATGGAGTATTCAAATATGCGCCAGTTCAGATGGGAACACTGGGGAATTATTTCTTCGGAAGGCTTAATTTTAATTTTTAATCATTAAATGAGTACTACCTCACATCAGATTGGCTGGAAAACAGCAGCAGCCATCGTCGTTTCCAATATGATAGGAACAGGGATTTTTACAACCCTGGGATTTCAGTTATCCGATATTACCAATACCTACAGTATTTTCCTGTTATGGAGCATTGGAGGAATTCTCGCCTTATTCGGGGCTTTTTGCTATGCCGAATTAGGCTCACATTTCAAAGGAAACGGAGGTGATTTTATCTATCTTAAAGAAACCTATCATCCGCTGTTCGGATATCTGATAAGCTGGGTTTCACTCATCATCGGATTTTCCTCTCCGGTTGCGCTGGCTGCATTGGCAATGTCGAAATACCTTTCTGTATTCAATTATTCTTTTGGAAATGGGTTTGCAATTGCCGCTATTTTTCTGGTAGCAGTGGCATTGTCATTCAGTTTAAAAACATCCAGCAGGTTTCATAACTTTTTTACATTCATCAAGATAGCCTTTATTATTGTACTGGTTATTCTGGGAGTTGGGCTTTCAGAATCTACACAGATTGGCAACAGTCTGAATTTCAGTGACAGCTGGCAGAATGAGATCATGCTTCCTGCCTTTGCTACGTCTCTGGTGTTTGTTACCTATTCTTATACAGGCTGGAATTCTGCTTCCTACATCGCAGGAGAAATAAAAGACGTCCAGAAAAACCTTCCCAAATCTTTGATCATTGGAACTATTTTCGTGACGATAAGCTATATTTTGGTGAATTATATTATGCTGAAACATGCTCCTGTGAGTCAGTTGGCAGGAAAAGAAGACGTAATGGGGGAAGCTGCTGTCAATATGCTGGGGCCTATCTTTGGAAAGATTGTCAATATTTTTATTGCGCTGCAGCTGGTTGCAACAATTAGCGGATATTTATGGGTAGGTTCAAGATTGACACAGGCTTTTGCAAAACATACTTACATCTGGAAACCGTTATCAGCGGGTAATGCAAGAGGAATTCCCGTAAGAGCTATTTTTGCCCATGCAGTTATTGCTGTGGTTATTATTCTCACCGGAAGTTTTAAAGAAATCTTTGTTTACACAGCCTTTATTTTACAGCTTTTTGCAAGTCTGGCGATTTCTACCGTATTCTTCCTGAAGAAAAAAGACAGGAAAATTTTTAAATCAAATACTTTCCATATTTTTCCAGCCGTTTTTCTATTGTTCAGTATCTATATTCTCTATTTTACATTTATTCATAATCCTAAAGAAAGTCTTATAGGAGTAGGAATTATTGCTGTAGGAATTATTTTATATTGGGTTGACAGGAGACTTTCCAAACAACATCAAAACAAACCTTAATGGCATAGAAAGGTTAATATACAATTGATAAATTCACCTTTTTACAGTTTAGCCCTCTTTATCCCTAATGCTCAAAAATTTATGATGCTCAGTAATTTTAATTTTGAATTAATAATCCTTATCTTTGCACCCACAAAATTTCTACAATGTCTAAATCATTAATTCCAAAATTAGAAGCTATAAAACAAAGATATAATGAGGTTGCAGACCTTATTATACAGCCTGATGTCATTTCAGACCAAAAAAGATATTCTTCTTTGAACAAAGAATATAGTGATTTGGGAAAAATTGTAAGAGTTTACGATCAGTACAAGGGAGCACTGGACAGTATTGAAGAATCTGAAGAAATTATTGCAGACGGTTCAGACAGAGATTTGGTAGATCTTGCTAAAGAAGAAAAGCTGGAAGCTCAGGCTAAACTTCCAGGATTGGAAGAAGAGCTGAAAGTATTACTGATCCCTAAAGATCCTGCTGACGACAAAAACGTTATTGTGGAATTACGTGCCGGGACAGGTGGTGATGAAGCCGCTATTTTTGTAGAGGACGTGTACAGAATGTATACCATGTATTTTAAAACAAAAGGATGGAGACATGAGGTAACAGACTCTAACGAAGCTGCCAAAGGATACAAGGAATTGATCATGAAAGTGGAAGGAGAAGGCGTTTACGGAATCATGAAATTCGAATCCGGAGTTCACCGTGTACAGCGTGTACCTGAAACAGAATCTCAGGGAAGAGTACATACTTCTGCCATTACAATTGCTGTTCTTCCGGAAGCTGAAGAAGTAGATTTTGAACTGAATCCTGCTGATATTGAAATGCAGACATCCCGTTCAGGAGGTGCCGGAGGTCAGAACGTAAACAAAGTTGAAACGAAAGTTCAGCTTACCCACAAACCTTCAGGGATGGTAGTGGTATGTCAACAGGCTCGTTCTCAGTTAGCTAACCGTGAACTGGCAATGGAGATGCTAAGAACAAAATTATACGATATCGAATTGCAGAAAGTACAGGGAGATATTGCTGCACAACGTAAATCTATGGTTTCTACCGGTGACCGTTCTGCAAAAATTAAAACATACAATTACCCTCAGGGAAGAGTTACAGATCATAGAATCAACAAGTCTATGTATAATCTGGATGCTTACATGAATGGAGATATTTCTGAAATGATTGATGCCGTAATCATGGCAGAAAATGCAGAGAAAATGAAGGGGGAAGAAGAAAATTATTAAAATTAAAAACAAAATAAGAATAAAGCCTCTGATCCTTCAGGGGCTTTGTTTTTTCAAATAACTAAACATAAAAATATTAACTATGAAAAACTACAAAATTATTTTACTGCTGCTTACCATGATAGGGCAGCATCTTATGGCTCAAACTGAAGTGAAGAAGCCCAAAGAAGCCTTCGAATTATTTTTCGGAACTTTTGTGAATAATGATGAAGCGGCGTTGAATAAACTGAATGATTACTTAAAACCAACAGTGGAAGGACAGAACGCTTACCAGGTAGATTTTAAAGAAACGTCAAAAGAAATGATGGATGGCAGTGTAGAGAATTTTCTGTCTGCTTTCCCTAAGGCAACGGCTGCAGCATGTAAAAAAGAAGCGGAGGAGTACTTTACCGCAATGTTTGGGAATTTTAAAACAGGAAAACTGACAATTAAAAATGTAAAAGTTGTCCCGAATGAATATATTGAAGGACAAAAAATTGCAGAAATAAGTTATTCCGTAAGCTTCCTGGTTCCCTCAAAATTAACTTCCGGACCCAAGGGTGATCTCAATAAAATAAAAGCAGAAGACCTTAAGAAATATTTGATTCAGGCGGTTCAGGACTTCAAAAATGCTGATAAAACAGTAACAACCGATCAGAATTTTAATCTTTATGAACTTAAAGAAGGCGATAAAATATACTACTGGAACGGAAGTCCCGATGAGATTGTTACCAATCTTACGGATTTCTATTTTGAAAGCTTCGGAGCCAATGAATAGTTGAAAAATATTCCATTAAAGAATAAAGAGTCCCAATATAAAGGGACTTTTTTTATTTCACATACTTTACGTATTTTTGAGAAAAACCGATCAGTATGAATTTTAAACCTATATTGTTAACCGCTGGAGTGTTGTTTTCAGCATCTTTTTATTCTCAGAAAATGAATTACCCTAAAGCATTAAAAGGAAGTCAGACAGATACCTATTTTGGAACTGCTGTTTCTGATCCTTTCAGAGATCTGGAAAACGATTCTGAACCTACAAAAAAATGGGTAGATGAAGAAGTAGCTTACAGTCAGAATTATCTTTCTAAAATTCCGTTCAGGGATAAAATTAAAAATCAGTTGAAGGAAATCTGGAACTATGAAAAAATTTCAGCACCTTTCAAAGAAGGAGATTATACCTATTATTATAAAAATGATGGTTTGCAGGCGCAGTCTGTTTTGTACAGAACAAACAACAAGACCAATGCTACAGAAGTATTTTTAGATCCTAATAAATTTTCGGAAAAAGGAACAACTTCTCTTTCCAATCTTTCATTCAATAAAAAAGGAAACCTTGCGGCTTACTCTATTTCTGAAGGAGGAAGTGACTGGAACAAGATCATCATCATCGATGCTGTTACCAAAAAACAAATTGATGAGACTTTACTGGATGTGAAATTCAGTGGAATTTCATGGCAGGGAGATGAAGGATTCTATTATTCAAGCTACGACAAGCCGAAAGAAGGAACTGTGCTTTCCGGTATGACAGACAAGCATAAAGTATATTTTCATAAATTAGGTACAAAACAGTCTGAAGATAAATTGATCTTCGGAGGAGATAAAACGCCAAGAAGATATTTGGGGGCCGGAGTTTCTGAAGATCAGAGATATCTGATTATTTCTGCCGCTAACGCTACGAATGGTAATGAATTGTACATCAAAGACCTTCAGAAAGGAGGAGATTTCGTACAGATTGTAAACGGATTTGATATCAATGCCAGCATTGTAGATACACAAGGTGATGATCTTTTCATTTTTACAGATAAAGATGCTCCGAATATGCGTCTTGTAAAAACTACGATAAGCAATCCTGCTCCGGCAACATGGAAGGATGTAATTCCACAAACTGAAAATGTGTTAGGAATTTCTTCAGGAGGTGGATATTTCTTTGCAACCTATATGATTGATGCCATAGATCAGGTAAAACAATTTGATAAGGCTGGAAAACTGATCAGAGAAATTACATTGCCGGGTAAAGGAAATATTTCAGGATTCGGTGGAAAAGAAAAAGAGAAAGATGTTTATTTTTCTTTCAGCAATTATATTACACCGGGAACTACTTATAAATTCAATGTAGACTCAGGAAAATCTGAAGTATATCAAAAACCTAAAGTGAAGTTTAATCCGGACGATTATGTTTCAGAACAGGTATTCTATACTTCAAAAGACGGCACGAAAGTTCCTATGATGATCAATTATAAAAAAGGAACTAAGCTTGATGGTAAAAACCCTACGATCTTATACTCTTATGGAGGTTTTAACATCAGCTTACAGCCATCATTCTCCGTAGTAAACGCGATCTGGATGGAAAATGGAGGTATTTACGCTGTTCCAAACATTCGTGGTGGCGGTGAGTATGGTAAAAAATGGCACGATGCCGGAACAAAACAGCAAAAGAAAAATGTCTTTGAGGACTTTATTGCTGCAGGAGAATATCTTCAGAGCAAAGGGTATACTTCAAAACAATACATGGCGCTTTCAGGAAGATCAAACGGAGGTTTGCTGGTAGGTGCAACCATGACAATGAGACCGGATCTGGCAAGAGTAGCCTTCCCGGGAGTTGGTGTTTTGGATATGTTGAGGTATAATAAATTTACAGCCGGAGCAGGATGGTCTTATGACTACGGTACTGCAGAAGACAGTAAAGAAATGTTTGAATATCTTAAATCTTATTCTCCCGTACACAATGTAAAAGCAGGAACTTGCTACCCATCAACAATGATCATCACTAGTGATCATGATGACAGAGTTGTTCCGGCACACTCATTCAAATTTGGAGCAGAACTTCAGGAGAAGCAGGCATGTAAAAATCCTATTCTTTTGAGGATTGAAAAGAATGCAGGACACGGAGCCGGAAGAGCTACAGATCAGGTAATTAGTGAAAATGCAGATCTTATATCATTTGCTTTATTTGAGATGGGAATAAAGAAATAATTGTAAAAAGTATAATATTTAAAAAAACAGTCGATTTTGTTTAAAATTGACTGTTTTTTTTATGTGGTTGTGTTTATAATTCTTATTTTTATGGCGGATATTTAAAGTTTATTAATTCTAAATTAATTAAGTAATTATGAAAAAGAGAATTTTACTAGTTTGTGCATTGGCTGCTGGGTTGTCCAGCTTTAATGCACAGAGGTGGGAACCAGCCTCCCAAAGGACATCACAAATCAGAAAAGAAGTAGAAGTTCAGTATTCTTACAGATTTGATTTGCAGTCGCTTAGAAACATTTTAAAAGATGCTGTAGAAACAGGAAAAGGCGCTCAGGCTGTTATTGTATCTCTTCCTACAGCGGAAGGAAAGATTGAAAAGTTTGCGGTATATAGTGATCCTGTTATGGAAAAATCTATGGCAGACAGATATCAATTAGGATCTTATATAGGAGTAGGGGTTGATGATCCGGGTAAATATGTAAGATTCAGTACTGCACCTACTGAAATGCAGTCAATGATTATAAAAGACGGGAAATTCCAGTTTATAGAACCTATTACTACAGACAAGCAGGTGTATGGAGTTTTTTATAAAACGAAAAGAACAGATGCTGATCATGGCTTTGAATGTACTACAGAAGAGAAAAGCTTAAAAGATATAAAGTCTTTAGAAGCTTTCGGGAAAAAAAATCTTTCTAATCTAGGAATTACAAACAGACCGGCAAGTACAAAATACAGGACGTATAGATTAGCTCTTTCTACTACAGGAGAATATACAAAGAAATTTGATCCGTCTGGAGGAACAGCCAATACGGTTACTCAGATGAATGCTACGATGACCCGTGTAAACGGTATTTTCCAGAAAGATTTTGCAATTAAGCTTATTATTCAGGATCTTCCGAATATTATTTTCACTGATTCCACAACAGACCCTTATACTGGAAATTTAAATCTAAATCTTCAGCAAACTTTAACAAGCCTGGTTGGAAATGCTAATTACGATATGGGACACGTTTTCAATGCCTCAGGAGGTAATGGAAATGCTGGATCTATCGGATCTACATGTGTTGATCCTGCAACAGCTACTTCATTAGCAAAAGGATCTGCATTTACACAGAATACAAACCCGGTAGGAGATTCTTTCGATATAGATTATGTTGCTCATGAAATGGGACATCAGCTGGGAGGTAACCATACATTCTCGCATGTTTCAGAAGGTTCAGGGGTAAACATAGAACCAGGTGGGGGAACTACCATAATGGGATATGCAGGAATCACAGGAGATAATGTTCAGGATTTTACAGACGCTTATTTCCATTATTCTTCTATTAATCAGGTTCTTAATAGTTTAGACAGCAAACCTGGATGTGGAACATCAGAAAATATTACAACAAATACCGCTCCGGTAATTTCAGCTCTTCCTGCTTACAGTATTCCAAAAGGAACAGCATATTATTTGGATGCTTCAGCTACAGATACTGATCCTATTAAATATACATGGGAACAGTATGATAGTGTGGATTCTTACAACTCTATCTCAGGAGACAGCGGTTGGGGGTATAATGCTCAGGGAGCTTTAACAAGATCTTATTTTGGTACAGCAAGTGGAAGAAGATACTTCCCAAGTCTTCCTGTAGTAATGGGAGGATCTTTAACTGATAAAACTAAATGGGAAACTGTTTCTTATATTCCAAGAGTACTTAAATATGCAGTCACTGTTAGAGATGAGAATGCTGCTAAACCTATGCTGGTATCTGCTGAAACTACGGTAACTGTTACCAATGACGGGCCTTTCAAATTTAATGGTCTTATTGATAATACTACATTATACAATAATGCAACTAATACAATTTCATGGGATGTAGCGAATACCAATGTGGCACCTTATAATGCAGCTAATGTAAAAATTGAATATACAACAGATCTTGTTAACGGATCAGCATGGACGGAACTTGTTGCGTCTACCCCTAATACGGGAAGCTATACGGCTCAAATGCCTTCCGGTTTAACAGGTCCTATTAAATTGAGAATTTCTGCCATTGGAAATGTATTCTATGCGGTGTCTCCTAAGGTTATAGTGGGAACTGCTCCTACTTCAACTACAGATGCTCCAACAGGGGTAGGTTCAATAGCTTCAGGAATTTTGAAAACATCCGCTACGATTGGATGGAATAGTGTTCCAGGTGCTACCTATGCTGTTAAATATAGAAAATTGGGAGAGACTAACTGGACAAATGCTACCAGCACTACTAATTTTGTATTGTTGAACTCTCTTGAAGATGAGACTAACTATGAGTTTCAGGTGGCTGCAGTAGTGAACACTGTTCCAGGAACATTCTCTTCTACTTATGCATTCAAAACAAAAGGGTTAAGAACTGGTTCAGACTATTGTTTAATGACAACCGGTGGAAATAGCTTTGCAAGCTTTAGCTTTAACAGTGGTTTAGCTCAATTAAACTTAGCTAACCTGGCTTATTCTCAATTAACATATAAAACTATTTTCAGTACATATCAGGATTTTACTGAAGATGTAACTAAACAAGTTAATTTAGTTAAAGGAACACAATATACACTATCTTATTTCAATGTTGGTAACACAGCAGGTTACAATGACAAAATGGAAGTTTGGATTGACTTTAACAGAAATGGAGTTTTTGAAGCTTCAGAGAAAATAGGGACTAAGACTACTGTTCCTCCTGCAAATGGACAATATACAGGAACTATGGTATTTACTGTTCCTGCTACTGCCTATGCTGGAGACAAACTCCTAAGAATGAGAGTAGCAAATACTTTCTTTAATGCTGCTACAGGGCCGTGCGGTAGCCCGTCAGTTCCTGTACAGGGAGGAGGCGTTATTTCACAAGGTTCATTCAAGGATTTCTCTGTGAAAATTTCAGAAACCCTTGCTGTAAATGAAACAAAAGATGTAAAATCAACTGAAATTTCAATTTACCCGAACCCTGCAGATACTTTCGTAGAAGTGAAAAACCTTAAAGGTAAGGCAGATTACAAAATCTATACTGCTGACGGAAGATTAGCTCAGGAAGGTCAGATTGATGGACAAAGAATTAATGTTGCTTCATTAATCAAAGGAATGTATGTGATCACGATAAAAGATGACAAAAACACTTACAATAAGAAGCTTATCAAAAAATAAGCAGACGATATAACAATAAGAAAGGCCGGGCATTTGTCCGGCCTTTTTCTTTTGCTAAATTTAAGTAAAACAGAACGTTAACAGAAGTTTCATGTTTCGTTCAAAAAAATTAACTTTACGGAGACAAAAATAATTGGAATGCGAAAGACAATTTCTGTGAAAAAACCGGATTTTAATGTATTACCTCAGGAAAGAGAGATTTACAATTTTGAAAAAGACGGGCTTGAACTCAAATCTTCCTATGAGAAAAAAGATGTAAAAGATGAATCATTAACGCAGACTTCTCCAGGAATTGCTCCTTATCTGAGAGGACCGTATTCTACGATGTATGTACAGAAACCTTGGACGGTTCGTCAATATGCAGGGTTCTCTACTGCCGAAGAATCCAACGCTTTTTACAGAAGAAATCTTGCCGCAGGTCAGAAAGGACTTTCAGTGGCATTTGACTTGGCAACACACCGAGGATATGATTCTGATCACTCAAGAGTGGTGGGTGACGTAGGAAAAGCAGGAGTTGCCATTGACTCTGTGGAAGACATGAAAATCCTTTTCAATGAAATCCCACTGGACCAGATTTCAGTATCCATGACCATGAATGGGGCGGTACTTCCTATTTTGTCTTTCTATATTGTAGCAGCAGAAGAGCAGGGAGTAAAACAGGAACTGCTTTCAGGAACCATTCAAAATGATATTCTGAAGGAGTTCATGGTAAGAAATACCTACATCTATCCGCCGGCACCTTCCATGAAGATTATCGCAGATATTTTTGAATATACTTCGCAAAATATTCCAAAATTCAACTCCATTTCTATTTCCGGATACCATATGCAGGAAGCGGGTGCCACACCGGTACTTGAAATGGCGTATACGCTGGCCGATGGTCTTGAATATGTAAGAACAGGAATAAAAGCAGGAATGAATGTAGACGATTTTGCTCCAAGACTATCTTTCTTCTGGGCAATCGGCATGAATCATTTCATGGAAATTGCTAAAATGCGTGCTGCAAGATATATCTGGGCAACCCTTTTAAAACAGTTTAATCCTCAGAACCCAAAATCTCTTGCATTAAGAACCCACTCTCAGACGTCCGGATGGTCTCTGACAGAGCAAGAACCATTCAATAATATTACAAGAACAGCCATTGAAGCTTTGTCTTCAGCTTTAGGAGGAACACAGTCTCTCCACACCAATGCACTGGACGAAGCCATTGCTCTTCCTACAGATTATTCAGCAAAAATTGCAAGAAATACACAAATCATTCTTCAGCAGGAAAGCGGAATATGTGATGTGGTAGATCCGATGGGAGGAAGTAACCTGGTGGAAAGCCTTACTCAGCAAATGATCGAAGAAGCAATGAGGTACATCGATGAGGTAGAGCAGGAAGGAGGAATGACCAAAGCTATCGAAGCCGGAATCCCCAAAATGAGAATTGAAGAAGCTGCAGCCAAAAAACAAGCGAAGATCGATAGCGGGGAAGAGTTCATTATTGGAGTGAATTCATTCAAATCCTCATTAAAACAGGATCAGATAGAAATCTTAGACATTGATAATACAGAAGTTCGCAGAAAGCAGATCGAAAGGCTGAATACCATTAAAGCAGAACGAAATACTGACGCTGTAGAACAGATCCTGAATGAAATCCGTGAAAGCGCAAAAACAGGAAAAGGAAACCTTCTGGCATTATGTATCGAAGCCGCAAGAAGAAGAGTTACTCTTGGCGAAATGAGCGATGCCATGGAAGAAACCTTTGGAAGATATAAAGCAAATATTAAAACAATCTCTGGTGTATACGCAATGAATGCCGGTAAAAACGAATACTTTGAAAAAGCCCTTCATCTGACTCAGAAATTTGAAGAAGAAGAAGGACGACGCCCAAGGCTTATGGTTGCCAAAATGGGACAGGACGGGCATGACAGAGGAGCAAAAGTAGTAGCCACAGCATTTGCCGATATGGGATTTGATGTGGATGTAGCTCCGTTGTTTCAGACACCGGAAGAAGTGGCTAAACAGGCTGTGGAAAATGATATTCACATTTTAGGAGTATCATCATTGGCTGCCGGACACAAAACATTAGTTCCGCAGGTAGTGGAAGAATTATCTAAATTAGGTGCGGATGATATCACCATCGTTGTAGGAGGTGTAATTCCTCAGCAGGACTATGAATTCCTTTATGCCAACGGTGCAGATTTTATTTTCGGACCTGGAACCAACCTTCCGAAATGTGCAGTGGAAATCTTAGAAAGATTTTTAGAAAAATAAACAGAAAAGCTTTAATTTCAAGTTGAAATTAAAACACAACCTATGAATCTGAAAAATATAATAAAGCCTACGAGGAAAAAACTGTTTCTTCTCGTAGGCTTATTTCTTCTCGCTGGCGTTGTCCTGTTAGCTTCAGTGAAGAAAAATGTATCCATACAAAGCTCGAAGATCATTGCAGATACTTCCTTGGTTAAAAAGCATTTGACAGTACTTACCCAAACGCCACAGTTTAGAAACCATAAAAATATAGACCAGCTGAATGCGGTTGCAGACTATATTCATCAGACTTTTAATGTCTATGGTGACAGTACCGCCTATCAGGAATATAAAGTGGATGGAAAAATATATAAGAATGTCATCTCTTCTTTTGGAACTGAAAACAAGAAACGAATCATTATAGGAGCTCATTACGATGTTTGTGGAGACCAGCAGGGTGCAGATGATAATGCAACCGGAGTTACAGCTCTTTTGGAGTTGGCAAGAATGCTTAAAGGACAAAAGCTGAAGTACAGAATAGATCTTGTAGCCTACACATTGGAAGAACCCCCTTATTTCAGAACTGAAAACATGGGAAGCTATGTTCATGCAAAATATTTAAAAGACAACAAGATCGATGTCTATGGGATGGCCAGTGTAGAAATGATTGGATATTTCAGAGATGAAAAGGGATCACGGAGTTTTCCTTTAGGGATCCTTTCATGGTTTTACGGTGATAAAGGAGACTTTATTACTTTAGCCAAAAAGTTCAGTGGGGCAGGTCCGTTTGTAAAAAACTTTATTAGCAATTTTAAAGGTTCAGAGCAGATAAAAACAGAAACCTTCTCAGCTCCAAAATTTGTAGCAGGAATAGACTTTTCCGATCATCTCAATTATTGGAATTTTGATTTTCCCGCACTCATGATCACTGATTCATCTTTTTTCAGAAATAAAAATTATCACGAACCCACTGATACTCTGGAAACCCTAGATACAAAGAGAATGACAAAGGTTATTGACGCCATTTTTCTCAGTATTATTCACCTTAGGTGAAAAAAATATTTTGATTCTCAGAAAAATTTATATATTTGCACCTGAAAATCAAGTTTAACCAATTAAAAAGCGACGAAGCAATGTTCAAAACAAAACAGAATTCTACAGTTGGATTGCCACTTATGGTGGTAAGGCTTCGCGGTTTGGTACATTCTTAGAATAATAGTACAATACAATATCAAAACCCGAAGTCGTAGAGATTTCGGGTTTTTTATTGCGCAATATTTCAAACTCCCAGGTTTACCCGAAATCTTTTTTAGTGTCATTTCGAACGAGGAGAAGGAATCTCAATATGCAGAACTTTCTCATCAGTTCATAACATTCATCTTGTCATTCTGACGGAGGAAGAATCTATTTCTTTTCCCGTTAAAAATGATAAATATTAAGTCAACTAACTGTTTAGTTGAGCGAGAATTAATGGAAAATGATAACCTTCTGTTTTTCCGTCTGAGAAGCATGAGAAGCAGGAAAAGAACAATTAGAAAAGATGTAGAAAAGCAGATAAGAAAAAAATATCAACGTAGTGATGAACTTTGGGATATCAGACGAAATACCCCATGGATTCCTTTGGATAAACCTTATCAAAGAGGATTTGTAAGATTCTTTGCGGTAAGGGAAGATGTATTAAGATCCAAAGACGGAGAATTCTTTGAAGGAATATTGAAGAAGATTAATACATACATGTATTCAGAAAGCCGACAGTTTTTAAAAAAGAAAAGAAAATTTGGGCGAAGAATATATGTAGAAAGAGTACAGAAACTCGAACATATCTCTTCATATTCCTGGAATGACCCAAAGCTGGGACTTACTCCAAGGGAAAGACAGTATTTTCTGAAACAGGAAGAATATTGTCCTGCCCGGAAGACTTATGTGCCTTACTACGAATTTACTGAACCCTGGAGATTTATCCTGCGTATAAGACCCAATATGATTACCCACTATAAACCTGTAGACTTTGAATTGGAAAAAGAATGTGCAGAGCTGGAAGATTATTTGGGACAGCATAAAATTGTAGGAATTATCCATAAAAAAATTTATGGCAGGTCATATCCATGGAGAAGAAAAAGAGAAGATATTCCACTTATCAAAAGCAGGAAATATATTACCTGCACTATGTCTGCAACAGAGATTGCAGAAAGCTTACAGGACTTATGAGTCCAACTGTTATTTAAAACAAAAACAATGGGAAATTTAAAACTAAAAGGAAAAGATATATTAAAACTGGGCTATCCAAATAACCAAAGCGTAAACGTAGCATTGGAAGTTATGAAAAGAAATTTTGCAACAAAAAATATTCACCATGTAAAATCTCTTTTAAAAGAAATCCTGCTGAATCCGGAAGAATTTGAAAAAGATCTCACTTTCGGACAAATCGCAGAAACCCTGCTTTCATCCAAAAAAACTGAAAAAAGAATGTTGAATTCACAGCGTGCTTCATTTCATATTTTTGGTAACAATATCTCAGAAGAGGCAAAAAATCAGTTGTACACTGCTTTGAAACTGCCTATTTCTACTCAGGGAGCATTAATGCCTGATGCCCACAGTGGGTACGGACTTCCAATAGGAGGAGTTCTGGCAGTGGAAAATGCAGTAATTCCTTACGGAGTAGGAATGGATATAGGCTGCAGAATGAGCCTCAGTATTCTGGATACACCCATTTCATATCTTGAAGGAGCAAGAGATAAATATGAAAAAGCTCTTGCAGAACATACAAAATTCGGAATGTATGAAACGCACAAATCTCACATAGATCATGAGATTTTTGAAAGAGATACATTCGATATGATCCCTATCTTAAGAAGACTAAAGGGAAAAGCAATCAAACAGATGGGATCCTCAGGCGGAGGAAATCATTTTGTAGAATTCGGAGAAGTAGAAATCACTGAAGAAGACGAGCAGATTGGCCTTCCAAAAGGAAAATACCTGGGAATCCTTTCTCACAGTGGCTCAAGAGGTCTCGGAGCAGAGATTGCCCAATATTACTCAAGAGTGGCTGCAGAACAGTGTCCATTACCAAAAGAAGCGCAAAACTTCGCCTGGCTGGATCTGAGTACACACCTGGGACTGGAATACTGGACGGCCATGAATCTTGCCGGAGATTATGCTTCGGCCTGTCATGATGATATTCACAGAAGGCTGGTAAAAGCAGTCGGTGGAAGAGTAAAAGCCAGAATTGAAAATCATCACAACTTTGCATGGAAAGAAATCCATAACGGCAAAGAAGTGATTGTTCACCGCAAAGGAGCAACACCTGCCAATGAAAATGAGCTTGGAATGATTCCAGGATCCATGACAGCGAAAGGATTTATCGTTCGCGGAAAAGGAAATCCGGAATCCCTGAACTCAGCATCTCATGGAGCGGGAAGAGCCCATTCAAGGGGAGAATGCAGAAGCCTTTTCACTCAGCATGATATTAAAAAAGAATTAAAGCTTAAAAATGTCACACTGATGGGCGGAAACGCAGAAGAAGCACCAATGGCCTACAAAGACATCAATGAAGTAATGAATGCACAGAGTGAACTGGTAGACATCCTGGGAACATTCCAGCCGAGAATTGTGAGAATGGACAGATAATTTGGTTGATTGTTTATAGTTGTCAGTTGAAAATACTGAATTGTCAGCTATAAACCTTCAGCTTTTAACTTAAAAACAAAGAAATGGGAGCACCACATAACATAAAAAGATACGGTGAAGTCTGGCCGGAGTTCAGAATCCGGTGGGGACTCGAAATTTTGAATATATTAAAAGATAAAATCATTATCTCAGGTGGCTGGGCATGGCATTTTATGTCAGAAAAAGGACATACGGAATACAAGCATGCTCACGACCACAAGGATATTGATGTTTTTGTAAAGAAAGAAAATGTCGCAGAAGTCGTTATCATTCTTCAGCAGGAAGGATTTCAGAAAGTCTGGACCCGATATGATCATCTGCCGAGTGAAGAAAATTTTCGCAGGTATGAGAAAACGGTAGAATTGGAAAATGATAAGTTTCACAGAATTACCATTGATTTCTTCGAAAGAGATGATCTTGAAACCATCGAAGCCAATGGTTTTACCGTTGTGAAACCTGATATTTTACTTTCATTTTACAGAAATATTCACTCCAGCGACAAATGCTGGGCAGTAATGGCTGCAAAAGATTTATTACAAAAGGGAATAGATCCTGTTGGACACCCTTTATTAAGCAAAATGCCAACATAAAATGGAAAAATTAATACAGATCACTTCAGGAAGAGGGCCTTTAGAATGCCAATGGGTAGCAGCCAAGGTCCTGAAGACCTTTCTTGAAGAGGCAAAACAAAATACAATAGATTACGAAATCATTCATCGTGAAAACGGTGATGAAAACCTGACATTAAAATCAGTAACCCTGCTTTTAAAAGGAAAAGAGGTAAACCTGTTTTTAAAAAACTGGCTGGGAAGCGTTTGCTGGATAGGAAAAAGTACTTTCAGAAAACTGCATAAAAGAAGCAATTGGTTTATCGGAATTTTTGAACTGGAAGATGTAAAAATGATTGATTTCAATGAAAAAGATATCCGGTTTCAGACCGCGAGAAGCCAAGGGAGTGGAGGACAAAATGTAAACAAAGTAAATACTGCCGTTCGTGCCACTTATATTCCTACTAACGAAACTGTTTTTGTGCAGGATTCCCGTTCACAGCTGGAAAATAAAAAACTATCCGTTATCAGATTAAAAGAAAAGGTAATGGCAGTTTATATACAACAGCTGGAAAGAAAACTGAAAGACACCTGGTCTCTTCAGATGCAGATAGAACGTGGAAATCCGGTTCGCACATTTTCAGGAACAGATTTTAAAAAGAATTACGAAGACAGGACATTCAAAAAACAAAGGAATGCCTTGAAAAATGAACTCAAAAACTACAAAAATGACCTTAACTAAAAGTAAATATTATTTTGAAGCATTAGATTGTTTTCCATTCAATCTTTCCGAATGTATGGATGCTCTGAACTATGCTCTGTCTTATGAACCTGAAGATGCAGACAGCCTTTGTCTGATGGGAAGAGTATATTCCGAAGAACTGAAGGATTATGAAACGGCAAAGAAGTACTTTGATGAAGCCATGCAGAGTAACATTGGTAATGTCAATACTCCCAAATATTATATTGAATGTCTTTTGAATAATGAAGATTATAAAGAAGCAGAAAAATTGATAGCATTTGCCTTAGAGCTCAAAGGAATTGATAAATCGGAAATCCTGAACTGTCTGTCTCTTTTGCATGAAAGAAACTTTGAGTATAAACAGGCTCTAGGAACGCTGAAAGAAGCTAAAAAATTTGCTTACAACAGGGCTGCGCTTGAAATACTTGAAGACCGGGAAAAACTGGTTAAAGGAAAGGTAACCAGAACAAGAACTATAAAAAAGACGGAATAATCTGTTTTTGACTTTTGTCATTCTGACGAAGGAAGAATCTTGTTAGTAATCATAATAAGAGATTCTTTACTCCATTCCATTTCGTTCAGAATGACAATTTTGAGGCAGTCTTATTTTTTGTTTACAGAGATCAGATAGTCATACACCATTTGATGCTGGTCATCAGTCAGTTTAGCCTTTGGAGCCATTCTGCTTAAAGTGTTGATCCATCCCTTGTCGTCATGCTTGGTAGGTTCTGGCAGCTTATGACATTTTGTACAGGAATTTTCAAAAATGGTTTTTCCTTGGGTCAACTGCTCAGATGAGGTATACTTCGGCCCTGTTACAGCCACACTTTTTGGTCCGCAGGATACCAGAAATGCTGATGCTGCGATACCTGTTAAGATGAATTTTTTCATATCCTATTTTTGTTTGATGATTACTTCTTCGCAGAAACAATATAATCATAAACCCATTGGTGCTGTTCATCCGTTAGTTTTGCCTTTGGAGCCATAGAATTCATGATTCCTACCCATTGTACAGGATTGTGTGAAGCAGGATCAGGTAACTTATGACATCTTCCACAAGAGTTTTCAAAAATGGTTTTTCCTTGGGCAATCTGCTCCGCAGTAGATGTTGAAGTTCCTGCAGTAGCAGTGGATGTAGCAGCTTTTGGCGTACAGGAAACCAGCAAAATAGCAGTAAACGAAGCCGCAGCGATGAGTTTTTTCATGTTTCTTTTTTTTTGAGATATAACAAATGTAATAAATTCCTTAAGCCTTTGATACAGGGCGTTCTAGTTTTAATTTAGAAGAAATAAAAATTGAATTCATGAAGAATCGATAATCCAGAATGAAGACAATTTTTAAATCTTTTGTCTCATCATTATGAGCCGGCTATTGATCATTCCCATTTTAATTATTAATTTTGAATCAATGAAATTTTCTACAGAAGAGCTAATAGAAGGAATACAGTCAGGAAACAAACGCCTGATTGCAAAAGCTATTACATTGGTTGAAAGTAAAAAAGCAGAGCACAGGGTACAGGCAGAAGATCTTCTGAAGAAGATTATGCCTTTTACCGGAAACTCTGTGAGAGTAGGAGTAACAGGCGTTCCCGGAGCCGGAAAATCCACCTTTATAGAAAACTTCGGCCGCTTGGTTATTGCACAGGGTAAAAAAGTGGCTGTTTTGGCGATTGATCCCAGTTCTGCGATCAACAAAGGAAGTATTTTAGGGGATAAAACCAGGATGGAAGAACTTGCAAAAGAAGAAAATGCGTTCATACGTCCTTCCCCAAGCTCAGGTTTTCTGGGCGGAGTAGCCAATACTACTTTTGAAACGATGATGATCTGTGAAGCAGCAGGATACGATTATATTTTAATAGAAACAGTGGGTGTAGGGCAGTCAGAAGTCCTTGTTGCTGATATTACTGATGTTTTTTTATTCCTTAAAATCATTGGAGGTGGAGACGAACTTCAGGGAATAAAACGCGGTATCATGGAAATGGTAGACCTTATTTTCATCAATAAAGTAGATCAGGACAATCTCCAGAAAGCAAAAAATACAAGGCTGGAATTAAAAAGAGCTTTAGACTTTATCCCTCCTAAAGAAAAAGGCTGGAAAATTCCGGTTTTATTAGGCTCTGCTCTTCATAACCAAGGATTACAGGAAGTTTATGATACAATCTCTGAATTTATTGATCTGAAGAAGAAAAGCGGACGTTTTGAAGAAATCCGTGTTCAACAGGCAGAGAAACGCTTTGAATATTGGGTTCAGGAATATATTTTATCCCTGATGAAAAAGAGTGATGCGGTAGAAGAAGCTTATCATATGCACAAAAAAAATGCTTCAGCGATGGTTTCCAATCCAAGTACTGAAGCAAAATTATTTGTTGAAAAATTTTTATCGAACGAAAACAGGGATTAAGGTTTCTCTTTTTCCTGTTTTACCTCAGTTTTTGAAACATATCCGTCATAGGAAATCGGCTGTCTGTCGTTACTTCTCATAGAAACGAAAGCTTTACCGTTTTTAAAAATTTCAATATTCACTTCCTCCACATTCCTTACATCATTAGGCTTGAATTTTAAAGTCCATTTTCCTTTTTTATTCTGAATTTTATTGACTGTGAAATCTTTAGAAGTAAATCTATAGCCATTTTCACTAGTGTTTCCATAGGTTGGATTGAATAATCTTCCGAAATATGGCAACACTACTTCCAGTGTATTTTTACTGACATCAATGGTATAATCTCCGTTCAGGTTCAGTATTCTTGTGGCAGTAGCATTAGGCATTGAGTTCATGACATTAATAACGTCATAATTCGTAGGATTGGCTCTTTCTGCATGGAAAGTAAACTCCTGAGAACTTACTAAAGTATCCACTGTTTTTGAGTCTAATGAGCCTTGTGATGCACAGCTCTGAAATAAGAACAGGAATCCAAAAATCATCAGTAAAGAAATATACTTTTTCATAATGAGATAATTATTAAATTTAAACAGCAAAATGTATGCAAATATATTCTTTCTGAAATATTTTGGAATAAAAATTGTTAAGGTTGAATTATTAACACTCAAACTATGAAAGTTACACATCTATTAGGAATGGGAGCTATTGCTCTGTCGGCTGTTGCCTGTACTACAAACCCGATTACTGGAAGATCGTCTTTACAGCTGGCCAACAACTCGGAAATTTTAACAATGTCTTCACAGGAATACAAGACGACATTGTCTAAAGGTAAGGTGATTACCGGTACGGCAGATGCAAAGAGAGTGGTAAATGTAGGAAACAGAATTAAAAGCGCTGCAGAAAGATATTATCAGAGCATAGGAAGATCAGCAGATCTTGCGAGCTACAGCTGGGAATTTAATCTTCTGCAAAGCAGCGAACTGAATGCCTGGTGTATGCCAGGTGGTAAAGTAGCTGTCTATACCGGAATATTACCGGTTACAAAAGATGATAACGGACTTGCAGTAGTATTGGGACATGAGGTTTCCCACGCACTGGCAGGCCACGGAAACGAAAGAATTTCTCAGGCAATGGTAGCCCAGTACGGAGGGGCTATCCTGGGAGGAACAATCTCAAATTCACAATGGGCCAGTGTTTTCCAGAAGGTATATCCTATCGGTTCACAGGTGGCATTATTGAAATACGGAAGAGGTCAGGAGTCAGAAGCTGATGAAATGGGGCTTTATCTTATGTCTATGGCAGGATATGATCCAAGAGCGGCAATCCCTTTCTGGAACAGAATGGAAGCGGCATCTACAGGAGCAAGACAACCAGAATTCTTATCTACCCACCCAAATCCGGAAACAAGAATTTCAGATATCAATAAGGATCTTCCGAAAGCTTTGGAATATTATAAGGCTGCGGGAGGAAAAATATAATTAGAATTTTAATCTTGAATAAGGCCTTATTAAATTTTTAGTAAATTTGGTAAGGCTTTTTTATTTAAACCACCTAAACACAATATTATGAAGAGTTTATCAATTACCGGACTTATACTTTTGGCTGTTTCTGCATTACTTTTCTATTTAACGACTGATTTTGCCGTAGAACAAATAAAAATTTCTCACATTATGGGAATAATGGCAGGAGTAGGAATAGGACTTATCATTGGAGGAATGGTAGGTTATCTAAGTAAAGGAAGCGCTATAAAAGCAGACCAGAAGAAAAAAGAATTCAAACAACTGCAGAAAGACAAAGAAGAGCTTGAAAAACAGGCTGCAGATATTGCAAAACGCCAGGCTGAGCTTGAAGACCAAAATAAAAACCCTCAAATTTAATTTGAGGGTTTTAAGTTGTTATTTCGATATCTGATTAGAATTTATATCCTAAACCTACCATAAACAGGTTAGGTCTGTTATCATATCTGATTTCCGAACCGGAAACTCTGTTGATAAAGTTTCTTTCATCTTTACTGAAAGCGCCTTCATATCTTGCATTTACAATGAGCTTCTTGATTTCTAGCTGTGCCCCAAACTGGTAGCCAACGGTAAAATCATTTTTAGCATTTTCTTTGAAATCGTTGTAAGTATTGTCTTTATTTAAGTTAAAACTTCCAACAGGACCTACAAAAACACCTAGCATATTCCCCAAAAGGTTATATCCTAAAAGAACCGGAACATCTATACGGTTGCTTTTAACATCAAAAGTAGTGTTCTCTGTAGTAAACTCATTTTTGAAATGAGTATAATAGATTTCGGGCATCACAAACAATGAAGTAGGAAGACCCACTTTTAATGAAAGTCCTACATTGAAACCTACATTGTTTTTACCTGTTCCGTCAATGGCATCATTCACTGTTCCTTTAATATTAGACCAGGAAGGAGATCCGGTAGGAAAGATTAAGTTAGCCTTACCTGCCAGTGAAATCTGTGCAGAAGCCCACATTGAAAATCCTATTAACGCTATACTAAGTACCTTTTTCATTATCGTCTATTTTTGTAGTTGTAGTTTCAATCGTTTTATTATTCTCAAGTAAATATTCTCTCAGCTCTTTAAACAGTTCTGAAGAATAAACGAAATCAATCAGATTTTTATTGCCTGCGGTAATCAGGATGTCTTTATTCCCTTCCCATTCTTTGATTCCAAGTCTTAGGTATACAATTTTCTCGCCAATCGTCATTACAGAGTTCATATCGTGAGTATTGATGATGGTGGTCGTATTATATTCTTTGGTGATCTCGTAAAGGAGATCATCAATTATCTTAGAAGTATAAGGATCCAGCCCGGAATTGGGTTCATCACAGAATAGATACTTCGGATTGTTGACAATAGCTCTGGCGATCGCTACCCTTTTCTGCATTCCTCCTGAGATCTCAGAAGGATACTTTCTTTCCGCTTTGTCAAGATGTACTCGTCCTATTACTTCGAAAACCCTTTTCTTTTTTTCTCTGTAGGTAAGATTGGTAAACATATCAAGAGGAAACATGATATTCTCTTCCACAGTTAAGGAATCAAATAATGCACTTCCCTGGAATACGGTTCCGATTTCTGAACGAAGATGCTGTTTTTCTTCCCTGTTCATGGTATTTACATTTCTGCCGTCGAATAAGATTTCTCCTGAAGAGGGCATATAAACATTCAATAAACTCTTTAAAAAAACGGTTTTTCCGGAGCCACTCTGCCCAATGATTAAGTTTACTTTTCCTTTATCAAATGAAGTTGAAATTCCCTTAAGTACTTCAACATCATCAAAACTTTTCTTAAGATCTTTTACCTCAATCATCAGCTTAATATTAATTGGGTTAAAATTAATTCGGAAATGATAATAAATACCATTGTCCATACTACAGCCTGTGTACTGGCTCTACCTACTTCCAGCGATCCTCCTTTTACATTGTATCCGAAATAAGACGGTACAGTAGCAATGATAAACGCAAAAACGATAGTCTTGCTAAATGCATAGTAAATAAATAAATTCGGCATATACATCTGAATCCCAACAATATAGTCGTTTTCCGTCCAGTTTCCTGTTAAAATCCCGGCTATATAGCCTCCTCCAATACCAAATACGATACTGATAGCAATAAGAAGGGGATTAAAAATCATACAGGCGATAATTTTAGGTAGTATCAGAAAATTGGGTGAGTTTACTCCCATAATATCTAATGCATCAATCTGCTCGGAAACCCTCATTGTTCCAATACTGGAAGCAATGTATGAGCCTACTTTTCCTGCCAGAATCAAACTGATAATGGTAGGTGCAAATTCCAGAACCAAAACTGCTTTTGTAGCATATCCTACAAATGAAGGTGGAATAGGAAAAGAAGAAGCATCAAAGTTGTTGAACATCTGAATAGCCACTACAGCTCCAACGAATATGGATGTGAAGATGACAAGTCCGAAAGAATTTACTCCCAAATCATTAATTTCTCTCATGAACAGCTTCCAGAAAACCTTCATTTTCTGAGGTTTCTGCAGGGATTTCCCCAAGAGGATCATGTATTCTCCTACTGCTGTGAAAAACTTTTTTAACATACTGCTAAATTAGACTTTTTTATTTAATTGGGCTAGAGTCGAGAATAAGACTAAAGCCTGGTTTTGTGTTAAAATTATTTCGATATTGAACTGGTCCTGTTCTTTATTTTGCATTTTTATCTCCCCCTATAACCAGAAAAACGGTTTTTAAAGTAATCACAAGATCGAGTACAAAACTCCAGTTTCTTACATAGAAAGTATCGGCCAGAACCCGTTTTTTCATCTCTACTTCCACATCTCCGAAGTCACCGCGTAATCCATTTACCTGTGCTAATCCTGTGATGCCGGGGCTTACCATACTTCTTAAGCTGTATCTTCCGATTTTTGGTTTATAATAATTATCAACGGAAAGCATATGAGGGCGCGGCCCTACTACAGACATTTCCCCCTTCAGTACATTGATAAATTGCGGAAGCTCATCAAGACTTGTTTTTCTTAAAAACTTACCCACTTTGGTAATCCTTGAATCGTTTACTGAGGTGGTTTTGGTTGTGGACTCATCATTTACAACCATTGTTCTGAATTTAAGACAATTGAATACCTCTTCATGAAAACCGTATCTCTTCTGAAGGAAAAATACCGGGCCTTTGGAAGTAGCCTTGATTAAAACGGCAATGATCGGGAATACCCACGAGCAGATAAAAACCAGTATAATAACAGAAAACAAAATATCAAACGTCCTTTTCATTAGAAAATTAGAATAATAATCTAAAGGATATCTTGCCTGATTAAGAACCGGCTGGGTTTGTATATATCCCAGATCATACAGGAAAAAATCACTTTGTGTGATACTCGGAATGAGTGAAATATGAATCTTATTATCTTCTGCCAATTTGAAAATCTCATTCTGAATCCATTCATCATAAGAGTTTTCCATTGATAAAAACAGAGTATGAATCCCGTTCTTTTTCCAGAAAGTAACCAGCTCATTACTATTGATATCAGAATTTTCATATTCAAATATTCTGTATCCGTAGTCTTTACGGTCTGTAAAAATATTTTTCAGGATCTCCGTGGAGTGGCTGTCTCCTAAGAACATCACATTCCTGTAATTGGCTCCAAGGGATCGTAAGTACTTGATTGCGAAATAGATCAAAGACTTTACAAGGAAGATGAAAATAAAAAGATAAAGAGAGAGCCAGTATATATCCGAATTGAAAAATACATTGTTACTTACCTTTCCTATAAGCAGTACGCCAAGTATAAAAAAGAGGAAGTGGATTAAAAGGCGTTCAAGAAACAAGGTATAAGTAAGGTTTCTAGGAATGTTGTATATTTTTGTCCTACCGCTCAGAAGCACCCAGAACAAAAACAACAGAATCAGAGAAAAAATATTCTGATACCAGGTTTCTTTATTGTATTTTAAACTTTCGTTTCTGCTTATAAAAAAGAATATGAAGATAGATGCAATAACCATAAGGTCAAGCAACATAATGATCGATTTCAGGTATCTAGAGTATCGAATTCTCTGCATCTATCGGTATTATAGCGGATAAGCCCAGCTAATTTAAGCTTTTTTACGGGATATTCAGATATTTGTGAGTCTGAACTGAAGCCTGCCATTCCGGATGTTCCAGGATGAAATCTGTGATCTTAGGATACATATCATCTCTTTTGCTCCATTCACTCTGAAGATAAAGCTTGCAGTTTTCAGAAACTTTTGCTGCCTGTTCCTGTGCAAATGTAAAGTCATGCTGATTGAAAATGATAACTTTAAGCTCATGGGCCTTCTGATAGATTTCTTCTTTAGGAAGTCCTGTTTTCTTTGGCGAAAGGGTGATCCAGTCCAGCTGTCCGCTCGGAGGATAAGCTCCCGAAGTTTCGATATGCACTGTACATCCCAGCTCTTTCAATCTGGAAGTCAATATATCCAAGTTCCACATTAGAGGTTCACCACCCGTCAGAACAATTGTTTTACAATGTTTTGCAGCTGTTTCTGCAATTTCTACTGTATTCATCAGAGGATGGAGTTCCGGATCCCAACTTTCTTTTACATCACACCAGTGACATCCTACATCACAACCTCCCAGCCTGATAAAATAAGCGGCTTTTCCGGTGTGTGCTCCTTCTCCCTGTAAAGTGTAAAAATGCTCCATTACAGGGAGCATTTTACCTTCTTTTAATAAAATATCTTCTTCTTTATTCATTTTAAAATTAGTCGTTATAGACCGAAGTTTTGTAAGCAATGATGGTGTTTTTCATCAACATCGCTCTTGTCATTGGGCCTACTCCTCCAGGTACCGGAGTAATCCAGCTTGCTTTAGCTGCACAGCTGTCAAAATCTACGTCACCTGCAAGATAATATCCTTTTGGAGAGTCATTATCTACTCTTGTAATACCCACGTCAACAATTACAGCTCCTTCTTTGATCATATCTCCTTTTAAGAAATGAGGATCTCCCAAAGCGGTAATTACGATGTCTGCTTTTCTTGTATATTCTTCAATGTCTTTTGTATAGGAGTGTGTAAGGGTAACTGTAGAGTTTCCAGGGAAATCTTTTCTACCCATCAGGATACTCATTGGTCTTCCTACAATTTTACTTCTTCCGATAATTACACAGTCTTTCCCTTTAGTTTCAATATTATATCTTTCTAATAATGTTAAAATACCGAAAGGAGTTGCCGGTAAGAAAGTATCCATTTCAAGAGCCATTTTTCCAAAGTTTTCAGGGTGGAAACCATCCACGTCTTTTCTTGGATCAATTGCGTTGATAATTTTTTCCTGATCAATCTGATCTGGTAAAGGCAACTGAACGATAAATCCGTCAACTGCTTTAGATTTATTAAGCTCGTCAATTTTTTCCAATAGTTCAGATTCAGCAACTGTACTAGGAAATTTGATTAAGCTGGATTGAAATCCTACTTCCTCACAGTCTTTTACTTTAGAGTTTACATAGGCTTTGCTTGCTCCATTATTTCCTACAAGAATAGCTACCAAATGGGGTGCTCTTCTTTTGCTTGCGAGAATCTTTTCTACTTCAACCTTGATCTCTGCTTTAATTTCCTTGGATACTTTAAGTCCGTCAAGAATTTCTGCCATTTTTACTTTTTTACTTTATAGATTTACTTTTACTTTCTTTTTACTTACTATTTGTTTTCCTTATAGTAATTGATCAATCCGTTGGTTGAGCTGTCGTGAGTACTTATTGCTTCATTGTTCTCAAGCTCAGGAAGGATTTTGTTGGCTAATACTTTTCCTAACTCCACTCCAAACTGGTCAAAGCTGAAAATATTCCAGATTACTCCCTGAACGAAAATTTTGTGTTCATATAAAGCAATTAGCTGACCTAATGAAAAAGGAGTTAATTCTTTGAATAATATAGAGTTAGTAGGTGTATTTCCGTGGAAGACTTTGAAATTGATCAGTCTGTCTATTTCTTCATCAGATTTCCCTGAATTTCTAAGCTCTTCTTCAACCTCTTCTTCCAGTTTTCCGAAGGCAAGTGCTTCAGTCTGAGCGAAAAAGTTAGCTAATAATTTATCCTGATGATCCGAAACTTTGTTCGGACTCTTTGTATAAGCAATAAAGTCTGCAGGAATCAATTCTGTTCCCTGGTGGATCAATTGATAGAATGCGTGCTGACCATTTGTTCCAGGCTCTCCCCAGATGATAGGTCCTGTTTCATATTCTACAAATTCACCGTTTCTGTCCACACATTTTCCGTTACTTTCCATATCTCCCTGCTGAAGATAGGCTGCAAACCTGTCCAGATATTGGGAATAAGGCAAGATGGCATAAGTGGTTGCTGCATAGAAATTGCGATACCAGATTCCCAGAAGTCCCATTAATACGGGAACGTTTTCAGAGAAATCAGCAGTCTGGAAGTGCTGGTCAGTATCAAAAGCTCCTCTTAAAAGCTGCTCGAAGTTGTCATATCCTACAGAAAGAACGATGCTTAATCCAATAGCGCTCCAAAGAGAATATCTTCCACCTACCCAGTCCCAGAACTCAAAAATATTTTCTTCTGCAATTCCGAACTTCTTAACTTCTTCAATATTAGTAGATAAAGCAACAAAATGCTTTGCTACGTCTTCCTGCTTTCCGGCCTTCAGAAACCAGTCCTTTGCTGAGTTTGCATTGGTCATTGTTTCCTGAGTCGTAAAGGTTTTGGAAGCAATGATAAATAAAGTGGTTTCAGGATTTAAGTTTTTCACCACTTCTGCGATATGATTTCCGTCCACATTGGAAACAAAATGAACGTTTAATCTTGTTTTGAAATGCTTTAAAGCCGAACAAACCATTACAGGACCCAAATCTGATCCTCCAATACCGATGTTTACGACATCCGTAATCTCTCTTCCACTGAAGCCTTTATGTTCTCCTGAAATGATTTTCTCAGAAAAAGATTTCATATGATCAAGAACTCTTTTGATCTGTGGTTTGATATTTTCTCCATCCACAAGAATTTCACGGTCTGAGAAATCCCTTAATGCCGTATGCAGAACAGCTCTTCCTTCCGTTTCATTGATTTTATCACCGGAGAACATTCTGGAAATAGCATCTTTTAGCTGGCTTTCTTCTGCCAATTGTAACAAAAGATCCTTCGTTCTGGAATCAATTAAGTTTTTAGAATAATCAAACAGATAGTTGTCCTTTTGCAGGGAAAACTCATTAAAACGGTTCGGATTATACTGGAAAAGAGTTCTAAGATCAAAGTCATTTCCACCGAAGTGTTCGGCAAGCGCTTTCCAGCTGTTAGTTTGTGTTGGATTTATTTTTGATAGCATATTACAGAATTTTTATCGCTCAGAAAATCATGTATCGGATGAAAATAGCTCATAATCCATAATGATTTATTTCTGATGTGCAAATTTACGGAAAAATAAAACCTCAGATAAATTTGAAGATGATAAATAATGATTTTTTAAAGAACAAAGCCTCAGATATTCTCTGAGACTTCATTTTTAGTGTTTATAAAGAATGGTTTATTCTTCCATTTCATTCAGAATCTTTTCCAATTGTCTGGCACTGGGGCCGTAAATATACTTTGTCCATAAGATAATGCTTACTACGACAGAAAAAACGCCTATCAATACTAATAAAATGAGTGATATTTGATATTTATGGGTAATATCAGCTAACGATTCACCCTTTTTCTCCAACATATTAAATGCAAGTAAACCTAAGGTTATTAGAAAATGGGGAAGTAACAAAAAACCAAAAGATTGATATCTCTCCATGTTTAACCTGAGCTCGTGATATATCTTCCACAGGCTGTTTCTTGTGTTTCCAGTATAAAGTTCGACTTGTTTGTAAAATTGATAAAACCCAAATAAATAATAACAGGAGACTACCACCAATAAAGTATAGGATATATAATAAATGGTATATTGTGAAGAAGGAAATTGGAATAGCAGCGGGAAAAAGCCAATAAGTATGATAGAAAGAACCTGCGCAGGAAATTCCTTTTTCATACTCTTTTGAATCTTTTCTATAGGGTGTTTGCTTTCCTTTAATTGTTCTATGTTGTCAGGAATATGGACGTTACCGTCTTCATTATTCCATTGTTCTTTTAATTGATCAAAATTCATAACCTGATTTTTTTATGATTTGTTGTATTTTTTCTTTTGTTCTGTTAAGTTTTACGCGGGCATTGCCTTCGCTGAGTCCTAAATTATTTCCAATTTCTTTGTGTGACATTCCTTCCATGAAATAAAATATGACTGCTTTTTCTAAAGAATTCAGCTCCTGAACGGCACTGTAGAAAACTTCCAACTGCCTGTCCTTTGAAGGGTTATAATCTTCCTGCTGAACTTCAAAATGAGCAGGAGCATCTGTATGATTACCGGATCTCTGTTTTTCCTTTTTTAAATAGGTAATAGCAGTATTGATGGCAACCCGATACATCCACGTAGAAAACTCGCTGTTCCCTTTGAAATTCTGATAGGATTTCCAAAGCTGGATAAGAATTTCCTGCTGCAGGTCTTCCCGGTCTTCTACAGAATCTGCGTAGATCCTTGAAGCTTTGTATAAAATGCCCTTGTGCTGGTTGATGAGCTTTAAAAAAGCAGTTTCAGTTGGAGTACTCACAATAGTTTCATGGTTTGGTTAGTGTTATAAACTAGACACAGGTTTTACTGTATAGCCTTTTGACTGAAGAAGAGGAATAATGCCGTTTTCCCCCATAAGATGAGAGCCGCCCACTGCAAAGAAAGAACTTTCCTTTTTCATCATTTCAGGCATTGTCTTTACCCAGTTTTGATTTCTGTTGGTCAGCATTGCTTTTTCCTGTTGAGCATTCATAAACCTTTCATCCTTAAATAGACTGTAAAGTGACTGTGCATTTTCATTTTTGAAGGCTTCAATCATCTGTCTGAATAATATTTCATATTCCTTACCCATTTTAAGCTGTGCGATGGTGCTTTTCAGATCATAAGCTTCATTAATACTTCTCATCTGCTCTTCTACTTTTTCCAGACCCTTAATATTCTTTTTATCTTTTATTGCCTTTTGAAGAAGTTCCATTTCGTAAAGTTTTACTTCGCTCTGAGAACATGGGATTGCTTTGGTGGAAAGCAGTGCATAAAGCGCCTGTGGACTTGAAGAATCTATGCTTTTCAGATCTGTTCCGTAATTGGCGAGAATCGTATTGAGTTCCTTAGCTTCTTCAGGAGAAAGCTGCTCAGATATTTTCTTATCTGTCTTAAACATTTTTTGTAATGACATTATTTCAGTAGGATCTGTATAATTGATTTCCATAACAAAGTTGTCAGATTTCTCAAGAGCTTTTAATACCTTAGGTTTTATTTCAAAATCTTTACTGCATAAGATATGAAAAGTCCCGGTAATATAAGAGGGTTTAGAAAGGCCGTTTCCGGATACTTCCCAAAGCAGGCTGTTTTCATTATTTTTATTTGTGTTCTGTGCTTTTGTGGTTATCGTGCTTACAGATAATAAAGCTGCGAATCCAATTTTTACTAAATTTTTCATATTATTAATTTTTTTGATTTTCTGTTCTTTTAAACAGTAGGTAAAGAAGGCATTACAATCGTTACAGTTTTTTTCAAAAAAAATAAAAACCTCCCGAAAACAGGAGGTTGTAAAATCTAAAATTATGATGATAACCAATTGGTTAGTAGAGTTTTTTTATTGTTGAATCTTCGGTTGTTCAGGTTTTGAAATTTTTCTTTTTCTTAGAAAATAGATCAGCGCAGCTGCAATTAATAGAATAGGCCAGACGTTGATAAGGGCTATTATAATTCTCTGGATCAGATAAAAACCATACACAAAACCATCTTTTGCATCGTAGATGAAATTGTATTTATATTTATTATCAATGCTTGTAGTGTTCGTCACAGCAATTTCAGCAATACGTAACTGAGGTTCTTTGATGTAAATATCAATGGTGCTGTATTTCAGATCGTCTGTCATATTCATACTCGCCAGCTTTTGAAGATTTCCTTCAGACATATTCCCATCATCCAGAGTTACTTTATCTTTATTTGTTTTCAGTTTGCTGATATTGTCAGATGTTTTTTGGTTTCTTTTTCCTTCCAGTTCCGAATATTTGATGTTGGCAGTCACATCCTCTGCATTAATGGATCTTGAATTAAGAAATAACTTGTTTGTATTGATTGCTGTCAATAGTTCACCAAGCTTTTCCGTAGGAATACGTACCTGCATTCTGTTTTCCGACTGATATTTTTTGACAAGCATTGCTTCTTCATTGGATGTGTTATAGGTGTTTTCAGAAACCACATTACTTTGAAGATTACTATTGGTGACAAACCCTCCAAGCTCCTGAACCGATTTTTCAATAGCGATGGTTGCATTATATACATCTTTTACTTCCATACTGACATCTGCTGTCTTGATGAACTGTTTATCCTTTATCTTCATATCGGCAACAGATGAGATGCTGTCTGAAACAATGGCAGAGGCAGAATCTGTTGTAGCGTAAGCATCAAGGTCTGCTGAAGAAACTTCACCCTTTTTACATGAATAAATACCTAATAAAAGAACAGCGGATAGAGATAGTTTAATGTAAGTCGTTTTCATAGCGTTGATTTTTGTTGTTTTCCTTGAGTCAAAGTTCAGTCAGGATCTTTTGTAACGCTTGAAAATCAAAAGTAAAAAGCTTGTAAACGGAATATTCTGTTTTAATTGATTGAAATTAAGTGTTTTGTAAAACAAGGTGCAGTTCCGGTGCTTGCTTTCGGAGCAATTTTTGCTTATCTTTTACAAACCAAAACTACAAACGATCACTATGTCAAATACCTTTTCCAAAATCAGAAACGCAATAGGACTATTCACATCCATAGATTTTGATCAGTTGAGTGCCATTTCTCAAAAAGTGGATCTACCCAAACTGATGCATAATTTCTCAAAACTGGATGATAAACAGCTTTCCGGGCTCATGAAAATGCTTGATCCGGAAAAGAAAAAGAAAGAACTTCCTCCTATTGATGGTGATTTTTATGATATCTACCATACCCTTACTCCTGAACAACGTGAAATTCAGCTTAAAGTAAGAACATTCATGGAAAAAGAAGTAAAACCTTTGGTCAATCATTACTGGCTCAGAGATGAATTCCCATTTGAACTGATCCCGAAATTTCAGAAACTTGATATCTGCGGAGTTACCTATGAAGGCTATGGGTGTCCGGGAATGCCTTTCCTGATGGAAGGAGTCATTGCAATGGAAATGGCGAGAGTGGACGCTTCCATTGCTACATTTTTTGGAGTGCAATCCGGGCTGGCAATGGGTTCTATCTATATATGCGGATCTGAAGAGCAGAAGCAGAAATGGCTTCCACAGATGCAGAAATTTGAAAAAATAGGAGCTTTCGGGCTTACCGAGCCGGAAGTAGGTTCTGGTGCTGCTGGCGGACTTACAGTAACCTGTAAAAAAACACCAGAAGGCTGGGTTCTGAATGGTCAGAAAAAATGGATTGGTAATGCCACTTTTGCTGATATAATAATTATTTGGGCAAGAGATCTGGATAGTGGAGAAGTGAAAGGGTTTATTGTAGAAAAAGATAATCCGGGATATTCTGTAGAAAAGATCAAAGGGAAAATGGCTTTAAGGATTGTCCAGAATGGATTGATTACTTTAAAAGACTGCCTTGTAACCGAAGAGAACCGTCTGCAGAATGCCAATTCTTTTAAAGACACAGGAAAAGTACTGAGAATGACCAGAGCAGGAGTGGCATGGATGGCCACAGGCTGTGCACGCGGAGCTTATGAAAGCGCTTTGGATTATACCCGAAAAAGAGAGCAGTTTGGAAGACCTATTGCTTCGTTCCAGATGATTCAGGGGCATTTGGTAGAAATGCTGTCCAATCTTACGGCGATGCAGACTATGGTGTTCCGGTTGTCCGAAATGCAGGATGAAGGAATTTTAAAAGATGAACATGCTTCTTTAGCTAAAGTTTTCTGTACTCTAAGAACAAGAGATATTGTTTCCAGAGCAAGAGAGGTGATGGGAGGCAACGGAATTCTGCTGGAGTACGATGTAGCCAGATTTGTTGCTGATGCAGAAGCTATTTATTCTTATGAAGGAACAAAAGAAATCAATTCATTGATTGTAGGGCGCTCCATTACAGGCTTTAGTGCTTTTGTATAGGAAGCAGGTAAGATGATAGGTTGTAGTTTTTAGTATGTTTTTAAAATTGATTAAAAACAATAAATTTTATTTGAACACTATAAGAACTGCAACCTATTATCTGCAGCCTTATGAAACTAAATGTTTATATTTTTCCTTGTTGTCAAGAATCATCCAAAGATTGATCAGGAACATTACTCCGGCAATGCCCATTCCCATTGGAGATTTATCCATAGTGAAAACATGAGTGACAATTCCTACCATCACGGGTAAAATAACAATAGCTCCCAGTGCTCTTGTCTTTGGAAAAATAAATAATAATCCGCCAATGACTTCAACGATGCCCACTAATGGCATCAGCCAGCTGATTTCTCCAAAAGCAGCGAAAAGTTTCATTTGCTCAGGAGTGGGTTTCTCCATAGGCATATAATTAAAAAACTTGTTTAATCCGGCATTAATAAACATAAGACCGAATAGTAAGCATAAAATGAATTTTATAATTTTCATGATTGATGATTTGGCATCAAATGTAAAATAAAAATAGGATATTTTATGATTAATTTAAAAAAAAATATTAAATCAATTGTTAATGTGCGTTAATTGATGTTTTTGTATAATTTTATTTTATATCTTTGAAGAACAAACAAAAACTAATAGATCATGCTAAAAAATCTTAAAAAATTAAACCGCACGGATTTAAGAGAAATCCAAGGGGGTGGAGGAGTTGGAAAATGTGATATAGGACCAATTGGTTGTCCATGTAAAATTCCACCAGGAGATCCTTGTTTAGGTGGCCCTGGAGGAACGCCGCCACCTCCGGATTATGGATACTGCCCGGACGTCCAGTCTTATATTCTATGTACAGACACTTGCCCTAATGGAACGAGCCCTTTGTGTCCTCTTTCATAAAAAATAAAAAAAAGACTGTCTTGAAAAAGGCAGTCTTTTTATTTAAAGTTCAAAGTTTAAGCTTTCAAAGTAATTATTTATTACTCATTGCATATTGCTCATTATTCACGATCAGTCCATTTCTTTCAGTGTAATATTCTTGGATATCTTATAGCTTTTCTTCTTCTTGTGAGGTCTTGGTTCTTCTCCCAGTAACCTTCCCCAAGGTTTAAGATCGTCTACTCTTTCACAAATAATCTTAATAATAGCAATCGCTGGTATACACAGGAACATTCCTGCAATTCCCCAAAGATGCTCTCCTAAAAGAATACCGATAAAAGAAAATAAAGCATTAATTTTTACCTTGGAACCCACGACAAATGGCAGCACAATATTTCCGTCTACAGCATGAATGGCAATATATCCCAAAGCAACATAAATACACGTTGAAGGAGTGGAAGTTGCAAAAGCTATAAAACAGGAAATTAGAAGTGAAATAAAAATTCCAAGATAGGGAATAACGTTTAGTAGCCCGGTAAGAACTCCTAAAAGAATAGCGTATTTTACTCCCAGAACTGTAAGGAGAACAGATGTTAAAATTGAAACGATAACCACCTGAAGAAAAAGCCCGAAGATATACTTCTTGGTCATGATACGGATCTCATTCACCGCTTCCTGTACGCTTGATTTATGTCTTTCGTTGAAGACGGTAACGATAAAATTATTTAAAAGCCTTCTGTAATTTAAAATAAAGATAAAAAACAGAGTGAAAAATATAATAAAACCGAATCCCGTAGAGAAAATCCCAAAAGTAAATCCTAAAATAGCGCCTGAAGAAGACAGCAGTTTATTCAATCCCTGGTTAATATAGTCTACCTGTTCATCAACTTTTACATTGAATGTTTTGGAAACCCAATGCTGAAGGCCATTGAAAACAGTTGTAAACTGTTCACTGAGATGAGGAAGATCCTTGCTGAAGTCTGATAGCTGATTGGTAAAAAAGTAAATGATCCCGCCTAAAATAATCAACATAATGAACACGGAGGTCATTGTGGACATTGATCTTGGAAATCTTAGCTTTCTTTCCATAAAAGTCGCTGCCGGTAAAAACAGCATAGCCATCAGGAATGCAAGAAAAAACGGAGCTAAAATAGTCTGTCCTAATGCCAGAAGATAGCCAAGACCGATGATAGAAATTACCACAAGTGTAAGCTTGACAAGGAAAGGAAGTCTAAGAAAATTCATAATCTAAAAATCTGCAGTGTGGAATAAAAATAAGAAAACCCTTCTGAATTTAAAAATTTTTTATTCAATCCTTCAGAATTTTCTTCTATTACATCAAATTTTATTCCATGCAGCCAAGAAAAGAATGTATTTATTTATAAAACAGAAACACGCTCTGAATATCAGAACGTGTTTCCTTATTGAGAAGTTAATATGTTATAAATTGTTTTACTCTTCAATGGCGATATCAATGACTTCTTCCATTCTGTTGACGTAATGTACCTTCAGATTTTTTAAATAATCTTTTTTGATCTCTTCTACATCTTTTCTGTTGGCTTCACAAAGGATAACATCTTTAATTCCGGCTCTTGTAGCGGCAAGAAGTTTTTCTTTGATCCCTCCTACAGGAAGTACCTTGCCTCTTAAAGTAATTTCTCCGGTCATCGCAAGGTGGGGTTTTATCTTCTTGTTTTTGAAAGATGAAACCATTGATGTAAGCATTGCAATACCTGCAGATGGTCCATCTTTAGGAGTTGCTCCTTCAGGAACGTGTACGTGAATGTTTTTCTTATCCAGTTCCTCCTGAGGAATTCCCAGTTCATCGTGTTTCGCTTTAATATATTCAAGTGCAATAGTAGCAGATTCTTTCATTACCGTCCCAAGGTTTCCGGTCATCGTTAATGCTCCTTTACCATTGCTTAAAATACTTTCAATATAAAGAATATCTCCTCCTACGCTTGTCCAGGCAAGACCTGTTACAACTCCGGGTACTCCGGTAATTTCTGATAAACTTTTCGGTCTTGGAACTCCAAGAATTTCATCTACTTTATCAACAGAAATTTTTGGATCATATTCTTTTGCCAAGGCAGTCTGTAGCGCTACCCATCTCCCAACGGCAGCAATTCTCTTCTCCAGAGTTCTTACACCGCTTTCCGAAGTGTGGGCTTCTATAATATGCTTAAGCTCTGCATTTCCAAGTTTGAATGATTTTGCATCCAGACCATTTTCCTCCTGCTGTTTCTTGATTAAGTGTCTTTTCGCAATTTCAATCTTTTCCTCCAAAGTATAACCGGCAATCTGAATGATCTCCGTTCTGTCTAAAAGAGGAGTCTGTATCGTTGAAAGAGAATTGGCTGTAGCAATAAACATTACTTTTGACAGGTCATAACCCATCTCAAGGAAATTATCATAGAAAGACTTATTTTGTTCAGGATCAAGAACTTCCAGTAATGCTGAGCTTGGATCGCCGTGAAGACCTTGCGCAATTTTATCAATCTCATCAAGTACAATTACCGGGTTTGAAGTACCGGATTTTTTGATCGACTGTAAAATTCTTCCTGCCATAGCACCGATATACGTTTTTCTATGTCCGCGGATTTCACTCTCGTCATGAAGACCACCTAAAGATAATCTTACGTATTTTCTTCCTAAAGCATCTGCAATAGACTTTCCTAAAGATGTTTTACCAACTCCTGGAGGTCCTACCAGTAATAGAATAGGAGACTTCATGTTGTTTTTTAATTTTAAAACAGCCATGTGTTCCAGAATTCTTTTCTTGATATCTTCCAGTCCAAAGTGAGCTTTGTCAAGCACTTTTTCTGCTTTTGCAATATCAAAAATATCTTTTGTATACGTTTCCCAAGGCAGGTCTGTAAAGAAATCCAGATAATTTCTCTGTACATTATAGTCCGGAGAATTAGGGTTCTGGCGTTGCAGTCTGCCGATTTCCTTCTGGAAATGCTCCTCTACTTCCTTGCTCCATTTTCTGGATTTAGCCTTGGCAAGAAGATCTTCAACATCGCTTTCAGGTCCTCCGCCCAATTCTTCCTGAATGGTTCTGATCTGCTGATTCAGGAAATATTCTCTCTGCTGCTTGTCAAGATCCTTGGATGTTTTCTGATGAATCTGGTTTCTTAACTCTAGCTTTCTGAAATCTTCATGCATCATTTCGTAGCATTGATTAGCTCTTATCATCAGGTTTTTCTCTTCAAGAAGCTTTTGTTTTGCTATTGAAGAAAAATTGGCATTGGTGCAGATGAAATTAAGAAGATCATCATTGTTGTTGATGTTTTTGATCGCAAAGTTGGCTGCATTAGGAATATTCGGGTCAAGTTCAATGATCTTTAAAGCAAGATCCTTGATGTTCTCAAGTAATGCTTCGTATTCCTCCTGGTTTTTAGGACGTGTATCTTTTAATTTTGATATTTCTGCCCTGAAATAGGGCTGGTTTTCAACGATCTTTTTAATCTTGAATCTATGGAAACCTTTCGTGATTGCTGTAATATTTCCTTCCGGAAGCTTAATGATCTTAATGATCTTTGCCAATGTACCGGTAGCATAAATATCTTTTTCGGCAGGTTGTTCCATATCCGAATTTTTCTGGCTTACAATTCCAATGAAATCTCCGTTCTTCTGTGCTTCCTCAAGAAGCCGTATTGAGGTTTTTCTGCCGGCAGTAATAGGAATTACCACATTGGGAAACATAACCATATTTCTTACGGGAAGTATCGGGAATATTTTTTGTTCGGAATTTTTATCAGTCTCAGCGAAGTCGGAAAGATTGATTTCTTCAGCTACGATATCAAATCCGTCACTGATCATTTCTTCTAAACTAATATCTTCAAATTCTGTCATAGTCAATCGAATGACAAATTGTCATTTTCGTTTTTTATCGTTAAAGGGATTTTTTATAATATGCTCTGAAAACGTGTGGCATATTATAATATTCTAGAAATGCACAATACTTATGCCATTTGTTTTTTACTTAAAAATACGGTCAAAATTTCCTTTTTTAGATAATCTTTGCATTAAAAATCAAAATAAAGCAGTTCTGTTTCTGTAATTTCTTAAAAATGTGTATTTTCGCAAACTGATAAAAAACTATAATTTATAAAATGGCAATTTTAGGACAGATTAGGAGTAAGCCTTGGCTTTTAATGGGAGTAATAGCCTTAGCGCTTTTGGCGTTCTTGGTGAACCCCGATAGTATCGACAAGGTTTTTGGTAAGAATCCTGACGTTTTAGGAAAAGTAAATGGTGAGAAAATCACCCGCGAAGAGTTCAATGATCAGCTTTTCGTGTTGCAGCAGCAGGCTGATCAACAAGGTCGTCCGAAAAGCGGTCTTGAAGAGCAGGCTTGGCAGTTACTTGTACAATCTAAACTTATCAAACAACAGTTTGAGAAACTAGGCTTTGAAATGACTGATGATTATTTCTGGAACCAAATCCAGTACGATCAGATGTTTGCCCAGAATCAACAGTTCTTTGATGAGAAAGGTAATTTTAAAACTCAAGAGCTTAAAAAAGAAATTGAAACATTAAAAAACACCAATCCTGAAGGATACAATCAATGGTTGAAAACTAAAAAGACGATTGAGTACAGACTGATGGCAAGACAGGTGTTTACCAATATTTCAGCAGGTATCACTACCGGTAAGAAAGAAGCAGAAGAATTGATGAAGCAGAGAGATCAGCTTGCAGATATAGACTTTGTGAAAGTGGATTATGCCGCTTATCTTCAGAAAACAAAGATCAATGTTACAACACAAGATCTGGCAGACTACATCAAGCAGCACCCTGTAATGTTCAAAGCTGAACCAAGCAGAAATATCGGGGTTGTATATTTCCCATCAAAACCTAGTGCAGCAGATGATGCAGCAACTTTGAAAGAAATTACAAAATTATATTCAGGAGGTACAGATGCAAGCGGAGGTACTGAAAACTTCCAGAATACGAAGAACGATTCTATGTTTGTAGCAGCAAACTCTGATGCGCCATTCAATCCTCAATATATGAATCCTGCACAATTGCCTCCAACGATCAAAGATCAGATCACTGCAGCAGCAATAGGTCAGACTTTTGGTCCTTACAAAGAGCAGGATGTTTATGTAGTTTCTAAACTTGTAGGTAAAAGAGCTTCAGATTCTACGTTATCTAGACATATCCTTATTGCATTCAAAGGAAGTCCTGCAGGTGAAGGGGTAACAAGATCCAAAGAGCAGGCTAAAAAATTAGCAGACTCTATTGGAGCTATTGTAAAAGCAGCTCCTGCTAAATTTACAGAATTCCTTAAGCTTTCCAGCGATCCGAATTCTGCAGCTCAGGGAGGTAGCTTAGGATGGACAACTCCTGAAACACCTTTCGTACCTGAATTCCTTGCTTACCTTGCAAGCAATCCTAAAGGAGCTACAGGGGTAGTAGAAACACAGTTCGGTTACCATATCATCAATATTGAAGATAAAAAATCAGGATCAATGGGGTATAAAGTTGCAAACCTTGTGAAAGCAATTAAACCTTCAGATGCTACTGAGGCTGAATCAGACAAAAAATCAAGAAAATTCATTCAGCAGGTTCAAGGGAAATCTTTCAACGATTTCGTGAATATTGCTAAAAAAGGAAATTACCAGTTCTCTAATCCAAAAGCAGCAAAAAGATTTGAGGGTCAGATTCAGGGCTTAGGAACTGAAAAAGACGCAGAAATCCTTACTTGGGCTTTCGATAAGAAAAGAACTAAAGGAGATACTGAACTATTTACTGTAGATGGAACAGGTGATAAAATTGTAGTTTATCTGAACGGAAAACAAGATGCAGGTCTTGCTGATCCGGAATCTGTAAGAGGTCAGATCGAGGTTATAGTTAAAAATAAATTGGCTGCAAAACAAATTTCTGATAAGATTACAGCAGCAAAAGCTTCTAGCTTAGATCAGATTGCTAAATTATTCGCAGCTCCAAAACAGTCTGCTCAGGTAAATCTATTGAACCCTTCAGTAGCTGGTGCTATGGAACCTAAAGTTGCCGGTGCAGCATTCGGTGTTGCAAAAGGTAAACTTTCTAACCCGGTTGAAGGAGGAACAGGAGTTTATGTTTTGATCAAAAAATCAGAAACAATCAACAAACAACCTGGTGATCTTAAGCAGTTCACAGAGTCTCTTACTCAGAGAAGTTCTGGAATGTTCGGACAGGCTTGGATGAAGAGTCTTCAGGACAATGCAGATATTGAAGATTTTAGAATTGAAATCTGGGGTAAACTTGGAAATCAGCAACAATAAGAAATTCATTTCAATGATATAAAAAGCGACAAATTTTTTTGTCGCTTTTTTTTGTATTTAACGCAGAACAATATTGGAAAAGATTTATTTAAAATGTGTTATATTTGCTTATTAGAAAAAAATTAGCAAGTGAAGTTCAGTAAAGAATTAAAAGCTGGTGTGATCACACTTCTGGCTATTGTAGGCTTTGTGGTGTTGTTTCAGTTTATGAAAGGGAAAAGCCTTTTTACTACCGACAATATATTTTACGCAAAATATGATAATGTAGAAGGTCTGGCGCAGTCTTCGGCAGTTTCTATCAACGGATTGAAAGTAGGGCAGGTGGACAAAATTATTCCTCTGACCTCAAAAGACGGTAAAATTAATTTTGTTGTAAAAATTACAGTAGATAACAAATTTGAATTTTCAAAAAATTCATCATTAGAAATCTTTGAACCAGGATTGATGTCCGGCAAAGAAATGAGAGTAAACCTTATGTATGGTGGCCCGACTGCAAAAGACGGAGATACCCTGAAAGGTGCTTTCAAATTGGGAACATTGGGAAGTCTTTCTTCTCAGGTAGGCCCGGTAAAAGATCAGCTGCAGGTCGTTCTACATAGAGTAGACTCTTTAATGGCTAATGCCAATCTGCTTGTTGATGCACAAAACAGAGCTGAAATAAAAGCTTTATTATCCAACCTTAACAAAACCGTAGGTGCATTGCAGACTACAGCAGGAAGTGTAAACAGCCTGGTAGGACATAATGATCCTAAACTGCAGAAAGTATTGGACGATGCGAGCCTTACAATGCAGAGTGGAAAAGTGACGCTGGATAAATATGGAAATCTGGCTCAGAGCATTGATACCAAACAATTGAATGCAACGATCGCCAATTTGGATGCTACTGTAGGGAAATTGAATCAGGTGATTGGTGGAATAGACAAAGGAGAGGGAAGTTTAGGTAAACTGATGAAGGATGATCAGCTTTACAACAATCTGAATTCAGCTTCTTCCAACCTGAATACATTAATCGAAGATATGAAAGCGAACCCGAAGAGATATATCAACTTCTCGGTTTTCGGTAAAAATAATAAAGACTAATACACCTTATGCAGTACATCGATAACATTATTTTTCTGATTTTATTAGTGGCCGGATTTGGGTTGTTTACCAAAAGCCTTCTGAAGATCTATAGAAATATCAGGCTGGGTCATGAAATCAATAGAAACGACAGAAAAGGAGAACGTTGGGAAACTATGGCTCGTGTAGCAATGGGACAGAGTAAAATGACAGCACGTCCTGTTGCAGGAGTGTTACACCTTTTTGTATATGTTGGTTTTGTGATTATTAATATCGAATTAATAGAAATCGTTGTTGATGGAATATTTGGGACACATCGTTTCTTATCAAGCATTTTCGGACATACATTTTATAATTTCTTCACCGCAACACTAGAAGTTTTAGCACTTTTGGTAGTAATTGGGGTTGTCATTTTCTTTATTCGTAGAAATTTTTACGGAGTGAAAAGATTGACAATGAAAGAACTTTTCGGATGGCCGAAAAATGATGCAAACTGGATTTTGATCATTGAATTCGCTCTGATGATGGCTTTCTTTATGATGAATGCTTCAGATTTTATTTTACAGGCGAGAGGTATTTTTCCTGAACATGGAAGTTTCCCGATTAGTGAAATGACATTTGTTCCATTTTTGGAAATTTTCAATTTTGATAGCGGATTTTTGATGTTCACAGAAAAAGGAGCCTGGTGGTTCCACTTTGTTGGAATTCTGTTCTTCATGAACTATCTTTATTACTCAAAACACCTGCATATTATCCTTGCATTTCCAAGTACATGGTATGCAAATCTTGATAAAAAAGGAAAATTCAATAATCTTGAGTCTGTAACAAAAGAGATCAAATTAATGATGGATCCTAATGCAGATCCTTATGCGGCACCAGCTGAAGGAGCTGAAGCAGATGTCCCTTCTAAATTCGGTGCTGAAGATATATTTGACCTGAACCAGGTACAGCTGCTTAATGCCTATTCATGTACAGAATGCGGACGTTGTACTTCCGTTTGTCCGGCTAATATTACAGGTAAAAAGCTTTCTCCGAGACTGATCCTGATGAAGACAAGAGACAGACTGGAAGAAGTGGGAAGAAATATTGATGCAAACAACGGGAAATTCGTTGATGACGGTAAAAAACTGCTGAACGATTATATCACAAAAGAAGAACTTTGGGCTTGTACAACATGTAATGCATGTACAGATGCTTGTCCGGTATTGCTTGATCCACTTTCCATTATTTTTGAAATGAGAAGATTCCTGGTCATGGAACAGTCTGCTGCTCCACAGGAACTGAACCTGATGATGACCAATGTGGAAAACAACGCAGCTCCTTGGCAGTACAATCAGGCTGACCGTCTGAACTGGGCATCGGAAAACTAGATAATTAATCAATTTGAAAATTTGAAATTGATACCATTCTACATCATTTCAAATTTCCAAATTCTCACATTTTCAAATTGAAAAAGAAATGGATTTCAATATAAAAACAATGGCAGAATATGCTGCCGAAGGAAAAGCCCCGGAAGTTTTATTTTGGGTTGGATGTGCGGGAAGCTTTGATGACCGTGCTAAAAAAATTACAAAAGCATTTTGCAAGATATTAAATAAGATAGGAGTAGAATTTGCAGTTTTGGGACAGGAAGAAAGCTGTACCGGAGACCCTGCAAAAAGAGCGGGAAATGAATTCGTTTTCCAGATGATGGCCCTTACGAATATTGAAGTGCTGAATGCCTACGAAGTAAAGAAAATCGTAACGGCTTGCCCACACTGTTTCAATACCCTGAAAAATGAATATCCAAGCTTAGGCGGCCACTTTGAGGTAGTACACCATACGCAGTTCCTTAAAACCTTAATGGAAGAAGGAAGACTGAAAATAGAAGGTGGAGCATTCAAAGGGAAAAAAATAACTTTCCATGATCCTTGTTACCTGGGACGTGCCAATGACGAATATGAAGCTCCAAGAATGCTTCTTGAAAAGCTGGATGCAGAGCTTGTAGAAATGAAGCGTTGCAAAACCAACGGACTTTGCTGTGGAGCAGGGGGAGCACAGATGTTTAAAGAACCTGAAAAAGGAAAGAAAGACATCAATATTGAAAGAACAGAAGAAGCCTTATCTTTTGAACCAAAGGTAATTGCTACAGGATGCCCTTTCTGTAATACCATGATGACGGATGGTGTAAAACACTTTAATAAAAATACCGAAGTTGCCGTAAAAGATATCGTTGAACTTCTTGCTGAAGCAGAAGATTTATAATTGTAATCCTATACAGGTTTATGAAGGTAGAATGGAGACTCTCCTTTTTGTTTATCATTTCGATACTTGCTGCTCTTACATTCTGGAATTACCAAAACAGAGTATATGACTGGGATATGCCGGGTTATTTAGGGAGTATGTATACTTCAGAATTCCCGAATTCACCAGATAAAGTTAGAATTATCACTTATGATGAAATCAAAAAAGAAGCTCCTGCAGACCATTATACAGATATCATCGGAATAAAGCAATGGGACATTCCAAGGCAGTATTTCGTAAAAAATACACAATCTTTTACAGAACAATTACCCTATTTTCAAATCAAAGTAGGGTATATTCTTGTAATAACCCTCTTTTATAAGCTGGGACTTTCCTCCCCAATGGCAGTCCTGTTCACCAGCCTTATTTCTTACTTTTTTTCAGGGTTATTATTATTTTATATTCTAAAACTCCTGTTTCCAAAGAAATACTGGTTTGTAATAGGACTAACGGTTGTATCCATGCTTTTGCCACCCATGACGTATATGTCCAGAGTTTCCACACCGGATATGTTTATTTTTCAGTTTATCCTGATCTTTATCATCGGTTTGATCAAAAAATGGAGCAAATGGGGGATGTTTGTGCTTCTGTTTGCAATCACCTTTATACGTCCGGACTATATTACATTTACCCTGACTTATATTATTGCCGTTTTCTTCTTTTATTATTTTAGAGAAAAGAAGATTGATATTTCCCTTATTGCACAGGGCACAGTACTTCTGCTGATGTATCTGGCAATCATTAAATTTTACCATTATCCCGGCTGGAAAGACGTTTTTTACGATACTTTTATCGACAGAAGACCTATTATTTCCACACATCCCATCGAAGTAAGCTTAAAAGACTATCTGAGTATTATTTATATCAAGATTATCTACTTTAAAAAAGTAACTCTGTCTGTAAGCATCATGATCGCAATAGTATTCTGGCGTTCCAAAGATGCATGGGTAAGAATGATTTCAGTACTTTTCCTCGTAAATGTGTACATCAAATTCTTTTTCTTTCCGCAGTCGGCGGCATTGAGGTTCTTCTTTCCGTTTATTTTTCCTCTTTTCATTATGATGCTCTATGTGTTGAGTAAAAAATACAATGATCTCAAACTCGAGAAAATTGCGTAATTTTGTCTTTAAGATAATAAGGATTTGAAATCACGATTACAGTATATTCTGTTCAATAATCAGAAGTGAAAGTGATTGCGCAGTTCCTTGAAAAATAAATACTTACATTATGAAAATCGAAGAATCTAATATTGTAGAAACCAACGACTACAGAGTCATTATATATCCGGCTTCAAGACCTTTTGAAACTAAAGAAGCAAAGGCGATTACCGAAAAACTGTTTGATTTCCTTTCTACATGGGCCGCTCATGGAAAACCACTTTCTTCTTCATTTAAAATTGAAAAGAATCAGTTTATTGTGGTGTGTGTAGATGAAGAAAAAGAAATGGCTTCAGGATGCAGCATTGATGCTTTAGGGAAGGTAATGAGAGAAATTGATGAAGAGTATACACTAGGGCTTTTCGACAGAATGAAAGCTAGTTTTGTAGAAAATGGTGAAGTGAAGACTTTAAAGCTGATTGATTTTAAAACGAAATTGAGAAATGGAGAACTTTCAAATGATATTCAGGTTTTTGACTTCTCAAAAAACACCTACCTTGACTTTTTGAGCCACTTTCTTCTTCCTTTAGAGAAGAGCTGGGCAGGTTCTATAAAATAAACGCTATTAAGCTTATACAGCTGAATAATCATAAAGTGAGAACCTGTTTCTCACTTTTTTGTTTTAATGTATCTTTGTATAGATTCGAGTAAGACTAATGCCTAAAGTACTTTTTTTAACGACATCCCACAGCTATAATGATGACCGTATTTTTTATCATCAGGCAAAGGCTCTTAGAGATAATGGGTATGAAGTAAAAATATGCAGCTTGTATGCAGATTATAAAGGAGTTATTGACGGAATTGAAATAGATTCCTATGCCGTTCTGGAAGAAAGTATAGAAAAGAAAATGGAAACATTCCGTAAGGTTTGTGACAATTTTCAACCCCAGACTATCATTTGTTCCGAACCTCTTGCTGTGGTGGCTTCAAAGAAATTTGTAAAAGAATATAATGCAAGCTGTATCTATGATGTTACAGAATGGTATCCTTCGATGTCAATGCTTCAGAAATACCGTTTTCCAACTAAAATTATTAAGGCAGTAAAATTTTCTCTTATTCAGTTATATGCAGGGTTTTTAAGCACTCATTTTATATTTGGTGAAACTACCAAAAAATTTCCGCTGGCCTATTTTTTTGGCTTCAAAAAACAAATGATTCTTCCTTATTATCCGGATTCTTTTTATATCAAAGAAAGTATAAAACAGCTTGATGCGGATACAATTACGCTCTGTTACACAGGCCAGATTTCTAAAGATAAAGGCATTGAGAATTTTTTCAATACAGTAGATAAGCTCAGACAAAAATTACCAACACTTCACATTAAGATTCTGATTATCGGATCGACGGTTGAAAAAAATGATGAACTTTATTTTTCAGCATTACTGAAGAAATATTCTTTTAATACTGTTGAGCTTAGAAAACCTGTGACTTTTGAACGGTTTACAGAAGCATTTGCAGCAGCAGATATATGTTTTGACCTTCGGGAAATCAATTTTGAAAACAACCACTCATTGCCGATAAAATTGTTTTACTTTATGGGAGCAGGAAAACCGGTGATCTATTCAAACTTGAAAGGAATCCGAAAAAATATGGGTTCGCTTTCATTTGGCAGTTTGGTAGATCCACACAATACTGATGCTATTTCAGAAGTTATCCTCAATTATATAAGAAACCCGGAGCTTTATGATTTGTATGCTCTCAATGCCCGGAAAGAATTTGAAGAAAAATATAATTGGAGCACGATAAAAGAGTCTTTTGTTGATTTTGTGAAAAGATCTATTGATAAATAATTGCTATGCAGCTTACTATTATTAAAACTTTTGTCTCACGTTTTCTTATTCTGATCCTGAGTTTCGGACTGGTAATCTATTCTACGAATATGTGGGGAAGCGAAGGAAAGGGAACCATTTCTATTGTGGTTGCCAATGCTGCTGCAGTGAGTTTTTTCAGCAGCATCTTTTCAGGAAGCAGTGCTTCCTATTTTGCATCAAGGTTTAAAATAGAAAAAGTTTTATTATTTGCCTATCTGTGGTCGCTCCTAACAGGGCTTTTAATTCCTTTTTTATTCAGCCTGGCTTCTATTCAGAGTGAATATATTTTGTATCTTATCGGAATATCCGTTTTTTCTTCACTGTTATCTACCAATATTAGTTTGTTTATTGGAACACAGGATATTAGGAAGTTTAATGTTTATACTGTTTTACAGCAACTTGTCCATATTATCTTTATCGGAATATTGGTGTACCTGTTTGGTAAAAAAGATGTTTCAGTATATTTTCTTGCACAAATCGGGTGTCTGGCACTTCTTTTTCTAACCAGCTTTTTTCAGATCATCAAAAAATGCAATCTTTCTGAAATATCATTCAGTAAAGATGTTGCCAGGAATATGTTTGAATACGGCTGGAAAACCCAGCTGAGCGCTTTTGTTCAATTTCTGAACTATAGACTTTCCTTTTATTTCCTGGAATATTTTGAGGGTATTGCCAGTGTAGGAATCTTTTCTATCGGAGTTACTTTTTCTGAAGCTATATGGACGATTACCCGCAGTATTGCCGTGGTTTTATATTCAGATGTGGTTAATAGTAAAAGCAGGGAAGAATCGGTAGGGAAAACCAAGGATTCTTTAAAACTGACGTTTATTCTGATGATAGGTTTTGTACTGGGAATCATTATCATCCCGTCACAGATCTATGAAATTATTTTTGGAAGAGAATTCAGACATACCAAAGAAATCATGCTTCTCTTATCTCCGGGTATTTTTGCCATTGCTGTAAGTGATATGGTAGGGCATTACTTCTCAGGAATGAGGGAGCTAAAGATTCTCAATGTAAAATCAATAGTTGGATTGGTTGTTACGGTGGTATTTTCTTTCATTGCAATACCCAGATGGGGAATTTTGGGCGCTTGTCTTGCCACTACATCATCATATTTGGTTTCAGCCTTCCTGCTGTTCCGGAAATTTTATAGTTCTACTACATTCAGTTTGAAAGATTACATGGTCTCAAAAGAGGAAATTCAGCTTTTAAAAGAAAAGTTTTTGAAGAAATAATTTATTCTGTTAAGGTGCAGAAAACAAAGTCATTTTCCTATTTTTACAATTCTATTAAGTCATATTATGTGCGGAATCAGCGGTTATTATTCATTTCATAAAAGTATTTCCTCTACAAATATTCTGGAAATGAATCAGGTGATCAAACATCGTGGACCGGATGATGAAGGATTCTGGCTGTATGATCATGACCAGGGAATTTCTTTTTCAGGAAATGATTCTACCCTGAAAATTAAAGAACAGTTTTCGGTTTTACAGGAAAGAAGTTCCGAGATTGCCTTGGGTTTCCGCAGATTATCCATTATCGATCTTTCTGAAAAAGGCCATCAGCCGATGCTTTCTGAGAATGAGCAGATCATTGTTACTTTTAATGGTGAGATTTATAATTTTAAAAAATTAAGAAAAGAGCTTGAGATATTAGGTCATTCTTTCCGAAGTAACTCCGATACTGAAGTTATCCTTAAGGGGTATCAGGAATGGGGAAATTCAACCTTTGTGAAGCTTGATGGAATGTTTGCGATCTGTATTGTTGATCTTATCAATAAAAAATTGATACTGGCAAGAGACAGGGTAGGGATGAAGCCGCTCTTTTACCATCAAAGTGAAGAAGGATTGGTTTGGGCTTCAGAAATAAAAGCGTTGTTGAAAAATGAATTTGTAAAACCTGAAATCAACTGGAATGGGGTGTATACCAATTTTCTTTTTCAAACGACATTGGCTCCACGAACCTGCTTTCAGGATATTTTATCCCTGGAACCTGCTTCTTTTATGACCATTGATTTAGCAGATCAAAAAATTACGAAAGAAAAATTCTGGACACTGCCTTCTCCTTCTGTGAAAGGTGTTTCGGAAGAAGAAGCCGTAAGAAAAATAGATGAACTTCTTTCTGAAAGTATATCAGAACAATTATATGCGGATGTTCCCGTAGCATTGATGATGAGTGGTGGAATAGATTCTACGTTAATTGCTTCAAAATCAAAACCTTTTAATCCTGATATCAATACATACACCATCTCCTACCCGTTTTCTGAAGAAGAAGTGAAAAATGCATCGCTGGCTGCCAGACATTTTGGTGTGTTGCATGAAATAAAAGAAGTGAATGATGATGAAGCACTGGAGCATCTTAAAGAAAATATTCAGCATTTTGAAGAACCTTACAGCAGTTTTGAAGTCTTGATCAATGCGGCGAAATATGCACATGATAAAGATTTAAAAGTGGTATTAAGCGGAAATGGTGCCGATGAGCTTTTTGCCGGCTATTCTCATACCTTGAAGCTGAATAGATGGCTGTTGATGAGGAATTTTAATTTTGTAAGACCTTTTATTTTTACAAAAGACAAATTTTCGCAACGGGTAAAAAACTACTTCTCCCAGGATGATATGTTTGATTTTTTCAGACAGAGCCAGATCAGCATGATGCCTCTTGAAGCCAAAGCTCTCATCCAACCAGATATTTATGCTAAAATTGATGTAAAGCTCTCAAAATACCATGCTTCAGAAAGAAAAAACTATTCCGGGTATTTTGAATACGATATGAAATATTCTTTGTCTTCCCATCATGTATTCAGGGATGATCTGAGTGCGATGAAATACAGTGTGGAATTTCGGTATCCTTACCTGAGCAACAGTTTGATCAATTATGTAGCTTCACTGCCTGAACATATTAGATTTAATGGAATTCAGAACAAACCATTACTGCGTAAAACAGCTGAAAAATATCTTCCTGAATCAGTTTTGAATATGCCTAAGAAAGGATTTTCTTTTCCGGTTTATTATTTCATTAAAAATGAAAAAAGAGTAAGGGATTTCATTGTTGAAAATCTTAATAGCTTAAAAAAGAGAAATTTTTTTAACGCTGCAGTGATTGATGAATGGTGGAATCACCAAAAGCAAGAGTATGACTGGGTGAAAATCTGGCAGCTGGTTACTTTTGAACTGTGGTATCAGAAATATTTTGAAAAATAAAGAAGCAGCCTAAAGATTAATATTTTACCTTTGTATTTATGATGAAATATTTTTGGGGCATACTTATTGTGGTTTTTGCACTTGTAAGTTGTAAAAGTGATGATGATTCTTTGCAGAGAATAGATCAGTTACTTAATATCTATGTGAAAAACAGCGCTGGACAGGATCTGCTGAACAATAAAAAAACCGGATCTTATACCGGATTTTCTGTAAACGATATTTTTGGAACAAAAGATATTTCTCCGGTAAGTATTTCGTTAAGAATGACAACGGATTCATTGTTCTACATGGAGTATCTGGCAGGGGCAAAAAGAAGAAAACTGGATTCTATAAGCCCTGATAATCCGGGGACTGGGAATTCTTACTATTCCAGAATGCAGATTACATATACAAAAAGTACTAATGTAAGTGATAATGTGATTGATACTTTGGAGGTTCAGTATCGCAATACACCAACGGTATTCCAGGTTTCAAAAGTTTTGTATAACAGAGTTCCTGTGTTTTCAAAAGATGCTGATGCGCCAACTTCGATAAATACCGTGACTATCACAAAATAATTTTTAAATTTGTACAATTGTTAGCTTATTATAAGCTAAACATCTAATATTTAACATCTAAATAAAATGTTACAAGTCAATTTTTTGCGCGACAATAAAGAACGCGTTTTAGAAGGTCTTAAGAAAAGACAATTCAAAAATCTTGAGTTGGTAGACGAGGCTATCGCTGCCGACGACGAAAGAAAAAGAATCCAGTTTGAACTAGATTCCCAATTATCGGAAATCAACAAAATTTCGAAAGAAATCGGGCTTTTGATGAAAGAAGGGAAAAAAGAAGAAGCGGAATCTGCAAAATCTAAAACAGCACAATACAAAGAGTCGAGCTCAGAATTGAAGTCCCAGTTAGAAGTTAAGGAAAACGACTTACTGAATGTCCTGTACCAGCTTCCAAACATTCCAAATGAATTGGTAAAAAGCGGAGCTTCTGCTGATGATAATGAAATGATTTTTCAATCTCATCCGGTAGAAGGTCTTGGTGAAGGAGCTATTCCTCACTGGGAACTTGCAAAAAAATATAATCTTATTGATTTTGAATTAGGGGTTAAAATTGCAGGAGCAGGATTCCCTGTTTATTTAGGAAAAGGAGCAAGATTACAGAGAGCTTTGGTTCAGTATTTCTTAGATAAAAACGTAGAGAAAGGATATACAGAAGTGAATCCTCCTCACGTAGTCAATGAAGCATCTGGATTTGGAACCGGGCAGTTACCTGATAAAGAAGGGCAGATGTATTATATCAATGAAGATAAATTGTACCTGATTCCTACAGCAGAAGTTCCTGTAACGAACCTTTACCGTGATGTATTGCTTGATGAGAAAGATCTTCCCATCAAAAATACGGCATTCTCTCAATGCTACAGAAGAGAAGCAGGAAGCTACGGAGCTCACGTAAGAGGCTTGAACCGTCTTCATCAGTTTGAAAAGGTAGAAATTGTAAGAATTGAAAAGCCTGAAAATTCTTATGCTGTTTTGGAAGAAATGGTAGAGCATATCAAAGAAATCCTTACAGATCTTGAGCTTCCGTTCAGAGTATTAAGACTTTGCGGAGGGGATACTGGTTTTGCATCTGCAATGACCTATGATTTCGAAGTATGGAGTGCTGCTCAGGAAATGTGGCTGGAAGTAAGTTCTGTTTCTAATTTTGAAACGTTCCAGGCGAACAGATTGAAATGCCGTTACAAAGGAGATGGTAAATCTCAATTGGTTCATACCCTGAACGGATCTGCAATGGCATTGCCAAGAATTATGGCGGCATTGCTTGAGAATAACCAGACAGCGGAAGGAATCAAACTTCCTAAGAAGATTGCAGAATATGCAAGATTTGAAATAATCAACTAAACTAATCAGTTAATTTAGTATACAATAAAACCCACCGGAATCCGGTGGGTTTTGCTTTATTCTGTAACGATGATAATCTTTTTATCTGCGTTTTTAAGTTTTTTATCCTTATCATAAATGGCTTTCAGATCATATTCTATTCTTATTGAATGATCATCGATCTGCTTTATCCAGTCATGCTTCCCTGTCATTGATTTTATGTGATTTTCAAACTTTAAAGTAGTACCGATCTTTTTGAAAAACATAATCATCATTCCGGCCATCTTCTCAGTTTCTTCCTTTGAGCTTTTGGAGCGAATAGCCTCTTCAATACTTTTAAGATTAAAGTTTTCGGTATCAATCGTCAGGGTTTTTCCATCCCAATTATTGTAAATATTTTGATCCAGAGGGATTTTTTCAGTTTTTGTAAAGTTTTTCAAAGCCTGATAATCTTCCGGAGCAAAATGTTCCATTTTAAAAGAAAACTCTGCAAGTGTGTTATCTTCTTTCGTAGACTTCATGAAGATCTTTTTCATGATCCTGATTGAATCCGGATTTTCGGTTTTCAATTTGCCTTCCTTTTTGGCAAGATCATACATACTTGTCCAGGTGGTTGGAAGCCTATCCATTTCTCCAAATTCTTTCTGCTTTAACGAATCCGGTGTCATGGCCATCATTTCTGACATGAACTCTCTCGTATCGATATCAGTAACAGAAGTGGAAGCTGCATCTTTATGATAGACAATTTCAGAATTGACACTGCAGGATTGCAGCATAAAAAGGCTTATCAGAAATAAGACAATGGTTTTCTTCATGGTATATTGTAAATACTGATTAATGGCAGTTGACAGCTCCGTTTGGATCTTTAGAGATTGTCATTGCTTCTGCTTTCGGGGAAACATATGGAATTCCCAACTCAAGACCTCTTAGAATGAATAATCCTCCTAAAATGATCATAATTACAGGAACGGCTTTCAAAACCTTTACCCTGAATGCCTGATTCATGAGATTTCCAGCCAAAACAATGGCAAACATGAACGGAAGGGTTCCCAATCCAAATAAAGCCATATATAAAGCTCCCTGCCATATTCCTCCGCCTGCAAGACTTGCTGTAAGCGCCATGTAAACCATTCCACACGGTAAAAAGCCATTAAGAAGCCCCGTGGTAAATCTTGATCGGTAGTCCGCTTTCTGAAGTAGTCTTCCCAGATTCATTTTTACAGTATACAGAAATTTGGATAGGAAAGGAATCTTTGAGGCAAAATCTTTTCCACCAAAGGAAAATACAGCCATGATAATCAAAAGAACACCTGCTGTAATAGTAAGATATTTCTGAAAGCCTGCCATTTCAAATCCTTGCCCGATAATTCCAAGAAGTGCACCCAATAATGAATAGGTGAATATTCTCCCGAATTGATAGGTAAGGTTCTGAAGGTAGAAGTTGGCTGCCTGTTTTTTGGTTAATCCCATCGACAGGGCAATAGGACCACACATTCCGATACAGTGAAAACCGGAAGCAAAGCCTAAAGCAATAGCCGATACAATAAGTCCTATTTCCATATCACATCATAATCCATTCTGTAGTCTGTTTTATTTGTTGTCCAACTCAGTCTTAGTGTATAGTTACCCATTTTCAATACCTGTGAAGGGATAATGAAAGACTGGCTGGCATCAAGCTGTACAGATTTTTTGATATCTAAATTCTGGTCGTCGGTTCTGTTTAAAACAAATTTTACCGTAGTATTTGAGTTGTTGTAATCTTTTGGAAAAGTAATTTTAATTCCCTTAGGATCCTGGCTGTATGCAGGTTTTTCCGGTAATTCATCTGCTTTTTTCTTGGCATCAATGACATCCTGATATTTCAACTCCTCTTCATAATAATTATCTGTTACCATTTCAGAGTTCTTCTGTCCGTTTGGAAAAAGAAATAACATAGATAATATAAAAACTATGAATGCAAATAATGCAATTACAACACCGTGTCCCCAACTAAAGTTCTTCATTTTTTTCTAATTAAAATTGCAGTTTGAATGGCCCTTCAAAATAAGTCTGATATGAATCAATCAGTTTTCCTTTCATATCGTAAACGCCAATGGTAATATTCTGTTTGGATAGTTTCATTTCATCTTCCGGGAAGCTGATATTAATGGTCCCTTTAGAAATTTTATCCCGGTCTACCTGAATCTTACTGGATGCACTGTACGTGATTTCACCATGTGCAGGATCAATGACTTTGATGGTAACTATTTTTTTGTCGTTCGTTTTATTAAGGAAAGTATAATTATAGGTATTGGTAATTTTACCCTCTTTTACAAAGAATGTACTTCCTGCCGGTTTGATGAATTTAGCTTCCATCTCGCCGCGGCTGTACAGAAGGTACCCTAAGAATCCTACAAGAAGGAATAGGAATAAAGCAAATCCTTTCATTCTTCCTGTAAACTTAAATTGGGTCTGTTTTTCAATTTCGTTTTCAGAAGCATATCGGATCAGTCCTTTTGGAAGCCCTACTTTTTCCATCACTTCATCACAGGCATCAATACAGGCTGTACAGTTTATACATTCCAACTGCTGTCCGTCTCGGATGTCAATCCCGGTAGGGCATACCACTACACATTGATGGCAGTCGATACAATCTCCTTTGCCAGCAGCCTTACGGTCTTCGCCTTTTCTCCATTTTGATCTGTTTTCTCCTCTTTTGAAGTCATAGAAAACGTTGATCGTATCTTTATCAATTAATACTCCCTGAAGTCTTCCATATGGGCATACCAATGTACAAACCTGCTCTCTGAACCATGCAAATACAAAGTAAAATGCAGCAGTAAGAAGAATCATTACGATAAAATTGGTAGGATGTGCAAATGGTCCTTCACCAATGATTTTAAATACCTCTTCATATCCTACGATGTACATGAACATAAAGTGGGTGATCACCAATGAAATAATGATATAAACAGTCCATTTTAAACTTCTTTTCCAGATCTTTTCACTGTTCCACTCTTGTCTGTCCAGCTTCATCTGCTTGTTTCTGTCACCTTCAATCAGATATTCTATTTTACGGAAGATCGATTCCATAAAAATTGTCTGAGGGCAAATCCACCCGCAGAAAATTCTTCCGAACGCAATCGTAAAAACAATAATAAAGATTAAAGAGGCAATAGCACCTAAAGTAAGGATAAAAAAGTCTTGTGGATAGAAAGGCTGTCCAAAGATGAAAAATTCTCTGTCTATGACATTGAACAATAATAATGGATTACCATTGATTTTGATGAATGGTAATGAAAAATAAATAATTAATAATAAATAGCTTACAATGTTTCTATAGTTGGTATATTTCCCTTTAGGCTTTCTTGGGAATACCCATCTTCTTTTTCCGGATTGCTCCATTGTCCCTATAGAATCTCTGTAAGTTTCAGGGTCCAGAACCTGTCCCTGTCCGCCGCGTACTTCTATTTCTTCTATGTCTGACATTTGTAATAGGTTTTAAAAAAGAAAAAACATAATTCGTTACTATTTTAATCTAATAACAAATTATGTTTTTTTCATATGTTTCTAATTTTTTAAATTATTCTTTTTCCCAATGTGCTTCAGTTCCTTGAGGAGCTGCTCCTCCTTGAGCTGGAGTCACTGGTGGTTGTTCCTGATTGATGTGATATACATACGCTGCAATCTTTTCAATTTCTGCACCTGAAACTTCTCCGTTTTTACCGAATGCTCTCATCGCAGGGTTAGTAGGAGAACCATTCCAGTCCATATGGAATACATTTTTAAATAATGTCTTCTCAGGCTGGTTGATCCAGTAGTTATCAGTAAGGTTTGGTCCGATGCCTCCACTACCGTCTTCTTTGTGACAAGATGCACAGTTTGTTTTAAATAATTCTTTACCTTCTGCAATATTATCAGCAGAGTATTTTGCTGTTTCTATTGTTACAGGAGGCTGAGTTTTTTGGTATTCTTCAATACTTGCCAACTGTTCTTTATATTCTTTTTCATATTCGCTTAACGGGTGAGCGAAGTCTGTGAAAGAGTATGCAGCAATATATACAATACAAAAAGCAGTCCCAAAATAGAATAAACCTACCCACCATTTCGGTAACTGGTTATCCAGCTCCATGATTCCATCGAAACCGTGGTCAATAAGGATATCTTTTTCTTCAGTTTCTGATTGCTTTTTGAATGCAGCCAAATACATTCTTTTTAAGAAAGGAACTTTCTTTTCAGCTAAATAAGCTGCTTTTTCCTCCGGAGATAATTTTTTGAATTTGTTGTTTTCAATCAGATCTCCAATTGCACCATGAATATAGGCAAGGATACCAGCGATCACAACAGTTCCCCAGAAGTAAGGTGAAGAAAGGAACGCGTAGCTCTGTACAAATAAATAATAAAAAACTATTAAAAGTCCAATTATTATTAAGATGTTTATAACAACAGGTGTTCTTTGTTTCATAAAAAATAGTTTAATTTTTTAAATTAAAATCGTCATCTTCTTCATCCCCAAGAGGAGCCTCTTCTTCTTCTTTGTAATATTTTTTAGGCCTGCTAAAAACATAAATTACCAAAGCAACGAAGAACAGCATAAAGAAAATCAGAGCCAGTGTCTGGTAGAAGCCAGCATTTTCTGTATTGGATAATATATCTTTAAAGTTCTGAGGAATCATAATATGAGCCTTTTAATGTTTTTTAGTTATTACTTGCTGTTTTGATTTCAGTTGTTTTAATATCTGTTCCTAATCTCTGAAGATAAGAAATAAGAGCTACAATTTCTTTTTTCTCTAATTCTCCCTGAGGTCTCTTAGCATAAGCCTGCTTAAGGTCATTTGCTTCTGAGAAGATATCTTTTACAATTTTTGCTGATTGGTTGTTTGCCCATTTATCTGCAGAATCAATTTCAGCCTTAGAATAAGGTACATCGAACACATTTTTCATCAGCTTCATTTTGTCTACCATCTTAGTTCTGTCTAAGTCAGTAGCAATTAACCAAGGGTAACGAGGCATGATAGAACCTGCGGAAGTAGATCTTGGGTTATACATGTGCTTGTAGTGCCAAGAACTTGGGTTTTTACCACCTTCTCTATGTAAATCCGGTCCAGTTCTCTTAGAACCCCATAGGAATGGTCTGTCGTATACAAATTCTCCAGCTTTGGAGTATTGTCCGTTTTTACCGTTGAACCTTGTAATCTCATCTCTGAACGGTCTGATCATCTGAGAGTGACAAGCATTACATCCTTCACGGATATAAATATCTCTACCTTCAAGTTCAAGTGGTGAATATGGTTTTACCGCTGAAATCGTAGGTACACTTTTCTTAAGAGATAGCGTAGGGATGATTTCAATTGAACTACCAATAGATATTGTGATGAAAGATAAAATACCTAATAATACCGGAGTTCTTTCCAGCCAAAGGTGAGTACCTTCTCCTTCTTTTCTGTTCTTACTGATGTTTGCTAATGCAGGAGCTTCAGCAGGAACTTCTTTCTGGAATGATCCTTTTCTTACCGTAGCAATTACGTTTACGATCATTAGGATAGATCCTGAGATATAGAATAAACCTCCTACGAATCTCATTTTGAAGTAAGGAATAATTGCCGTTACTGTATCCAACCAGTTTTTCCATAATAATGTACCGTCCGGGTTGAATTGCTTCCACATTAATCCTTGTGTGAATCCTGAAATATACATTGGAACTGCATAGAAAATGATTCCTAAAGTACCTAACCAGAAATGCCAGTTAGCTAATTTTACAGACCAAAGTTTTGTTCTCCACATAATGGGTACCAAATAATAGATAACCCCGAATGCCATGAAACCATTCCATCCAAGAGCTCCTAAGTGTACGTGACCGATAACCCAGTCTGTAAAGTGACCAATTTTGTTGATGTTTTTAGTTGCCAAAAGCGGCCCTTCAAACGTTGCCATACCATAACAAGTAACAGCTACAACGAAGAACTTAAGGATAGGATTTTCTCTTACTTTATCCCAAGCTCCTCTTAACGTAAGAAGACCATTTAACATACCTCCCCAAGATGGTGCAATAAGCATGATAGAGAACCCTGTTCCTACCGCCTGAGCCCAAGCCGGAAGAGCTGTATACTGAAGGTGGTGAGGACCAGCCCAGATATATACGAAAATTAATGACCAGAAGTGAATAATAGACAGTTTATAAGAGAATACCGGTCTGTCTGCAGCCTTCGGAAGGAAGTAATACATTAAACCTAGAACCGGAGTCGTCAATACGAATGCAACCGCATTGTGTCCATACCACCACTGTACAATAGCATCTTTTACCCCTGCATATGCTGAATAAGATTTCCAGCCTGTGAAAGATAAAGGTACTTCAAGGTTGTTGAAGATGTGAAGCATTGCTACCGCAATCCAGGTACCAATGTAGAACCAGATCGCTACATAAAGGTGTCTCACTCTTCTCTTTGAAATAGTCAGGAACATATTGATACCAAAAATGATCCATGAGAATGCGATCAATATGTCGATCGGCCATTCATGTTCAGCATATTCTTTAGAAGTGTTGATCCCCATAAAGAACGTAACGAACGTAGCAACGATCATAAACTGCCAAGTCCAGAAATGTAACCAAGACAATGTGTCACTGTACATTCTTGTTTTTAATAATCTCTGTAATGAGTAATAAATACCCGTGTAAACAATGTTACAAACGAATGCAAAGATTACGGTGTTGGTGTGCAGCATTCTGATTCTACCAAAACCAAATGCACCATGAGTGTTTATTAAACCTTGAATATTACCCGATGCCAAACTCTTAATGGTTGTGTCATCTGTCCCGAAAAAGAATTCAGGTAATTCAGGGTAGAAAAGCATTAATGCCGCCGTAAGCCCGAACGTAAACCCTATAAGACCGAAAACTAAGGTCGCATAAAGGAACGCACGGACAATACTATTGTCATAACTAAACTTCTGTGTTTCCATATCAACTATTCACTATTTTTCTCAATTTTTATTATTTTCTCCTATTTCTTTCTCGTCTTTATCTTTGTTGCCTGCCTCATCATTTTCTTTGATTTTTTCATCATCAAAAAGGATTCTGACAGCCGGAGATTCATCATCTTCAAACTGTCCTTTTCGGGCATACACTATAAATACGACCAAGAAAATCGCAGCCAAAGAAACACTGCAGAGGATCATTAAATATAGAATATCCATTGGACAACAAAATTAACCTATTTTCGGGGTTCAAATTTAGTGAAAAATAATGACTTTCATCACGAAATGACGATTTCAGCTAATTTAAAATCAGTCTAAATAAGGGCGTTTAAGCCTGTTTTTTGAAATACTTACGACCTAAAATCCAGGTTGAAAGTGTAGTAAAAGTAACCACCGTGATAGAACTGATTGGCATGATGATTGCTGCAAAGAGCGGATGCATATGTCCTGTAACAGCGTAACTTAAACCAACGATATTGTATAGAAAACTGATTATAAATGTCATTTTCACAATGGTGATAGAGCCTTTACAAACGTTCAGGTAATTGTCTAATGTAACTACTTTATCACCGTTCATAATTACATCAGAGGATGGTGTAAAACTGTTTGTGTCATCAGCAATTGCAATTCCTACATTACTTTGTTTTAAAGCTCCTGCATCATTAAGCCCATCTCCAAGCATAGCTACTTTCATGTGCTGGTCCTGAAGAGTTTTAATGTAATTCAGTTTGTCTTCCGGATTCTGATTAAAGGCCATTCCTTTGTAATTTGGAATAAGCTCTTTAAGCTGGTTCTCTTCTGAAGAGTTATCTCCACTCAGGATAAATATTTTGTAGTTGGTTAATTTTGTGAAAAGTTCTTTCAGCTTCGGACGGTATTCGTTCTTAAAAATAAATTTACCTAAATATTCACCATTTTTGCTGATATAAACTGCTGTTTCAAGGTTTTTAGGTTTCTGGTTATTATAACGGGCTGACCCAATTTTATAAAGAGTTCCCCTTACGCTTGCTTCATATCCTTTTCCTGAAATTTCAACAAAATTCTCTACCGGGAAATAATCATCATTTACTTCGATGAATTCATACAAAGATTTTGAAAGCGGGTGATTGGAATTCTTTAATAATGTTTTAATATTCAGGGAATCAAAATCGTTGATCTCTGGCCCTTCATATTTGATATTTGATTTTTTTCTGTGCGTAATGGTTCCGGTTTTATCAAAGACAATGGTGTCAAGCTTCGCGATTTTTTCAATCGTTAAAGTATCTTTTACATAAAACTTATTTCGACCTAAAATCCTCATAATGTGTCCGAAAGTGAACGGTGCAGACAATGCAAGAGCACAAGGGCATGCAATAATCAGAATGGCTGAAATAACCTGGAACATTTTATTTAAGTCAATAAAATACCAATAAATTCCTGCGACCAAAGCAATCCCTAAAATAATGAATGTGAAATATTTACTAACGTTATTTGTTAACGTGTCAAGTCCTGTTTCATGTTTTTTAAAAGCTTCTTTATTCCAAAGCTGAGTTAAATAACTTTGATCTACGTTTTTAATCACTTCAAGTTCTAAAGAAGATCCAATCTGTTTTCCTCCAGCGAAAATTTTATCTCCAGGCTGTTTGCTGATACTTTCGCTTTCCCCTGTGATAAAACTATTGTCAATATTTCCTTCTCCGTTGATCAGAATAGCATCTACCGGAATGATTTCCTGATTTCTAACCATAATTCTATCACCAACTTTTATTTCAGACAATAAAATATTATCCTGTTTTCCTTCGAAATCAACTTTCGTTACGGCAATCGGATAGAAAGATTTGTAATCTCTGTCATAAGAAAGAGCATTGTACGTTCTTTTTTGGAAAATTTTCCCGAGAAGCATGAAGAATAAAAGTCCACAAAGGGTATCAAAATATCCCGGGCCATAATCTGTTACCACTTCATAAATACTTCTTCCGTATAGAACAAAAATTCCTAAGACAATCGGAACATCAATGTTGACAATCTTGTTTTTTAAACCATACCAAGCAGATTTATAGTAATCAGAAGCTGAGTAGAATACAACAGGTGTTGCCAGGAGGAATATCAAGGTTCTGAACAAGCCTTTATAATGTTCCATCCAATAATCTTCCCCTCCGATATATTCAGGAAAAGCAAGGAACATTCCGTTACCAAAAGCAAAGGCAGCAATGGCAAATTTTACTAATAAGGATTTGTCGAGATGATCTTCATTTTTATCAGCAGTTTCAAGGCTGATAACCGGCTTATATCCTAGATTGGTTAAAAATTTAGCAAGTTCGCTTAATTTCAGATCGTTATGGTTGAATGAAATCTGTAAGGTCTTTCTTGTAAAGTTGACCTGTGAATATTTGATGTGGGTATTTAAAGTATGAAGACTTTCTAATAACCAAATACATGAAGAACAGTGAATTACTGGGATTTTGAATGTGACAAGACTGGTGTTTCCTTCAGAAAAATCAGTGACTTTTTCAAAGATTTCCGGTGTGTCCAGGTAGTCAAATTGAGTAGAATTTTCATCATTCGGACGAATTCCCGCTCCTTTATTAAGCTCATAGAAATTGCTTAAATTATTTAAATTTAGAATTTCGTAAACAGACTTACATCCATTACAACAGAAAGTCTTTTCATCAAATAAAATTCTCTCTTTTTCTATCCCTTGACCACAATGAAAACAGTTCTCGCTCACCCCATAAAATATTGAACTACAAAATTATAACAAATTTTTTTGTTTATCGCGTTAAAAAGTTCTATTTTTGTGATAAATATCATATAAAATGCCGCAGGAACAACAGATAGCAATTGAAGAGAGGTTCGCCAGAGTTTTTAATGATAAATCATTTAAAGAAAGACTTTCTAGCGCAGATTTTGAAAAATATATTAATGGCAAAAAGAAACTGAGTTTTCAGAAACACGATACCATTTTCGAGGATGGTGAAACTCCAAAAGGAGTTTTTGTTTTGGAAAAAGGGGCTGCCAAACTTTCGAAATCAGGAGCGTTCGGGAAAGATCAAATTTTAAGATTTATCAAAGAAGGGGATATCATCGGCTATCGTTCTTTGCTTTGCGGGGAGAATTTCCAGGCCAAAGCAGAAGCAATGACAGATATTGAATGTGTTTTCTTACCAGCAGATATTTTCATGTATCTTCTGGAAGTAGATCCACAGCTATCTTTCGTAATGCTTCAAAAAATCTCATACGAACTAGGAGAATCTTCAAATACCATTACCTTCCTTGCTCAGAAAACGGTAAGAGAAAGATTGGCTGAAATACTGCTGCTTTTGGAACAGAAGCTGGGAGTAGATCCTGAAGGGTTCATCAAGATCTCATTGACGAGAGAAGAAATTGCCAATATCATCGGTACTGCTACAGAAAGTGCCATCCGTCTGATCTCAGAATTCAAACAGGATAGCCTGATTGAAGTAGACGGAAGAAATATTAAGATCTTAAATCACGATAAACTCATGAAACTCGGTCACGTAGTTTTATAAATCATACAAAAACTTAAGTCGGCTGAAGGCCGACTTTTTAACTTTTAAAAATAGATAAATTATGTCTGTTCACTCTGAAATTAAAAAAGTTACGACTGAAACCTTGCGTAAAATGAAATTCGACAAGGAAAAAATAACAATGCTTACAGCCTATGATTTTACCACAGCAAAGATGGTAGATGCAGGTGGAGTAGATGCTATTTTAATTGGAGACTCTGCAGCGAATGTAATGGCTGGTTTTGAAACCACATTGCCTATTACGCTGGATCAAATGATCTATCATGCTCAAAGTGTGGTAAGAGGAACCGACAGAGCTTTGGTGGTAGCAGATTTACCTTTCGGAACTTATCAGAGTAATCCTGAAAAAGCATTGGAATCTGCGGTAAGAATGATGAAGGAAGGTGGAGCGCATGCCGTGAAAATTGAAGGCGGAAAGGAAATTTCCAAATCAATCAAAAAAATTATCAACGCCGGAATTCCGGTAATGGGACATTTGGGATTAACACCACAGTCTATTTATAAATTCGGAACGTATAAAGTAAGAGCTAAAGAAGAGGCAGAAGCTGAAAAACTGATTGCTGATGCGCAGCTTTTAGAAGAATTAGGTTGTTTTTCTGTTGTATTGGAGAAAATTCCTGCTGAATTAGCAAAGAAAGTTACTGAAAGCATTTCTATTCCTACTATCGGAATCGGTGCCGGAGCAGATTGTGACGGACAGGTTTTGGTATATCATGATATGGTAGGAATGAACAAAGGTTTCAGTCCGAAATTCTTAAGAAGGTATCTTGATCTTTACACAGAAATTACAGGAGCTGTTTCTCAGTATGTAAAAGATGTGAAGAATGTAGAATTTCCAAACGAAAACGAAAGCTATTAATCCATGCAGAATCAACAATCTATTCAGGGGATATTATCTATTGCAGCACTGGTTTGCCTTGCTGTAGGATGGTTTAATTTATTTTCTCCGGAAATCAACCATTTACTTTCAAGAAAGGTTTTTTATGTTTTGATAGGTGCGAGTTTCTTTATTCAGGCTCCGCTGCTTACCAATAGGAACTTTGTCTATGCAATGTATGCTGCTGCTGCCATCTGTGTATTAGGAGCATTCATACCGGAAGGTTCAAAGCTTTCAGCCGTTAAAACAGTAGGTCTTCTGGCGGGAATTATCCTGTCTTTATCCAATAGAAGAAGATAGAGAGAAGAAGCATGAAGGAGCAGATTATATATGAAGACAACCATCTTCTGGTGATTAATAAAAAGGTGGGTCAGCTTGTACAGGGTGATAAAACCGGAGATGAATCACTATTAGAATCTATCAAGAATTTTATAAAAATAAGAGATGCTAAGCCGGGAAATGTTTTTCTCGGCTTGGTTCATCGTATAGACCGCCCAACTTCAGGGCTGGTGATCTATGCAAAAACTTCCAAAGCGCTTTCACGCCTTACACAGATGGTAAAAAATCGTGAGGTGAAAAAAACATATTGGGCGGTTGTAGGAAAAGAAATGATCCCGCAAAGTCAAAGGCTGGTACATTATTTAAAGAAAAACGAAAAAAATAATAAAGCCATTGTTTTTCCGAAAGCTACCGAAGGGGCAAAAGAAGCGATTCTGACTTATAATGTTATCAAAACATTAGACAATTATTTGTTGTTGGAAATAGACCTTGAAACCGGAAGACATCACCAGATCAGGGCTCAGTTGTCTAAAACAGGGATTCCGATTAAAGGAGACCTGAAATATGGAGCACCACGTTCTAACCCGGATGGAGGAATTAATCTTCACGCAAGAAAGCTGGAGTTTATTCATCCTGTTACAAAGGAAAATATTGAAATCATAGCTCCCGTTCCGCAGAATGATGCGATCTGGAGAGCTTGTGAAGAATAGCAAGGGATCTAAAGCAATCAAAGAAAAAATATAAAAGTCCGTCTCAATTTTGAGGTGGACTTTTTCTTTGAGTTCATTTAAGATTTTGCCCATTCTAAAAAAATGTCTAACTTCGTCCCAAACTTTAGGGGTGTCTGTTACCAACAGACTGAGACTTTACCCTTTGAACCTGATCTGGATCATACCAGCGTAGGGAAAAGTAGATGACTTTTGCTGTACATTCTATTGTACAATAATGGCCATTCCTAAAGTATATTTAAAATTATTAGGAATGGAACTTATAATCAACCACACCCGAAAAACATTTGATGTACTTCCTGCAAACCTGGAAGCATTACTGGCTATTGAGCTGCCCGGAAAGAAAAAAGGCATCGCTGTAGCCCTCAACAATCGTATTATTCCCCTGTCGGCCTGGGCGGAAACCATCCTTAATAACAACGATTCAGTTTTAATCATTACTGCCACTCAGGGCGGTTAATTCTCATATTTAATACCAATATTTATGGCTCACTCCATTACATGTTCGCCATTTCCGAACTCAAAGAAAATCTATATTGAAGGAACAGTACACCCTATCAATGTAGCAATGCGTGAAATACAGCTTAGCCCAACCAAATTGACCAATGGCGGCTTTGAACATAATGCTCCGGTAACGATCTACGATACTTCAGGGCCTTATACCGATGAAAATGCGGTTATTGACATTCAGAAAGGACTTCCAAGAATCAGAGAACAATGGATTCTGGACAGAAATGATGTGAATATTCTGGACGGAATTACGTCTGAATACGGAAAAGTCCGTCTGGCAGATCCGCGTCTTGATGAACTAAGGTTTTCCTATGATCATAAACCTAAGGTAGCACAAGAGGGAAAAGAATTGACCCAGCTTTACTATGCAAAACAAGGAATCATCACTCCGGAAATGGAATATGTGGCGATCAGAGAAAATCAAAGGATAGAACAGCTTGATTCCGTATCAAAAGAAATGGCTTTTCAACATCCCGGACACAGCTTTGGAGCAAATACTCCGAAAAGTAAGATCACTCCGGAGTTTGTAAGAGACGAAATTGCTGCCGGAAGAGCTATTATTCCAAATAATATTAACCATCCGGAAAGTGAACCGATGATTATCGGAAGAAACTTTCTGGTGAAGATTAATGCCAATATCGGAAACAGTGCCGTTTCATCCAGTATCGAAGAAGAAGTGGAAAAAGCGGTATGGGCCTGCCGATGGGGAGCAGATACCATTATGGATCTTTCAACCGGGAAAAATATTCACGAAACAAGAGAATGGATCATCAGAAACAGTCCGGTTCCCATTGGTACAGTTCCTATCTATCAGGCACTGGAAAAAGTAAAAGGCGTTCCGGAAGATCTGACATGGGAAATTTTCAGAGACACTCTGATTGAACAGGCAGAACAGGGAGTTTCCTACTTCACGATTCATGCAGGTGTTTTGTTGAAATATATTCATTTAACAGCAAAAAGAGTAACCGGAATTGTTTCCAGAGGTGGTTCTATTATGGCGAAATGGTGTTTATTCCATCATAAAGAAAGCTTCTTATACACTCATTTTGAGGAGATCTGTGAGATCATGAAGAAGTACGACGTTGCTTTCTCTCTTGGAGATGGTCTTCGCCCGGGATCTATTGCAGATGCCAATGATGCCGCTCAGTTTGCCGAACTGGAAACTTTAGGTGAACTGACAAAAATTGCATGGAAACACAACGTACAGGTAATGATTGAAGGACCTGGCCATGTTCCGATGCACATGATCAAAGAAAATATGGAAAAGCAGCTGGAAGAATGCCATGAAGCTCCGTTCTATACCTTAGGCCCTTTGACAACTGACATTGCGCCGGGCTATGATCACATCACTTCAGGAATCGGGGCGGCGATGATAGGATGGTTTGGATGTGCGATGCTTTGTTATGTAACACCGAAGGAGCATTTAGGACTTCCGAATAAAGAAGATGTAAAAGTTGGGGTGATTACCTATAAGCTGGCAGCTCATGCAGCAGACCTTGCAAAAGGTCATCCGGGAGCTCAGTACAGGGACAATGCATTAAGTAAAGCCAGATTTGAATTCAGATGGGAAGATCAGTTCAACCTTTCATTAGATCCAGAGACGGCAAGAGCTTATCATGATGAAACATTGCCGGCAGAAGGAGCAAAAATTGCCCATTTCTGTTCTATGTGCGGACCAAAATTCTGCTCAATGAAAATTACTCAGGAAATCCGTGAATCTGCAGAAAAAGGAATGCTGGATAAATCACAGGAATTCATTGAAAAAGGGAAAGAAATCTATATATGATCCTGGTAATCACTCCTGAATTGATGGTTCCGAACGAAACTGATGTGATTAATCAACTATTTAAGGAAGGACTTGATCTGCTTCATATCCGTAAACCATGGATCAACAGAGATGAAATGATTGAATTGATCAGCCAAATTGATGAAGCGTTTCATTCACAGTTGGTGTTACATACACATTACGATCTGGGGAAGGAATATAATATTTCAAGATTTCATTTCAGAGAGATTGATCGAAAGGAAGAAACTTATAAACCTTTTGCAGAAGAAAATACCATTTCAACTTCAGTACATGATATCACAACCTATAATACTTTGGACAAAGAATGGGAATATGCTTTCATAAGCCCGTTCTTTCCAAGTATCTCCAAAAAAGGATATGGATTGGATTCTACTATTAAAGATGAAATAAAACATAGGAACCATCCGGATGTAAAATTAATTGCTCTTGGAGGAATTGATCAGGATAATATTCAGGAAGTTTTCAAAACAGAAGCAGATGGAGCAGCTTTATTAGGTGCCATCTGGGAAAGTGAAGAACCTTTAAAAGTATTCAAAAAATGCAGGAACGCCCTTATGTCATGAGTGTTGCAGGCTTTGATCCAAGTGGTGGAGCAGGCTTGTTATCAGATAGTAAAACCTTTGAGCAATCGAAAGTGATGGGACTTGGAGTATGTACAGCGTTGACACTGCAAACAGCCTCCAAATGTCTTAGTCTTGAATGGCGTCCTGTAAAAGAAGTGACTGATGCTATTCAGGTACTGATGGAAAATTATCCGGTTTCAGCCGTGAAAGTCGGAATAGTGAAGGATGCAGAATTTCTGGGTGAAATTGTAAAAACGGTAAAGATTAGCAATCCTGAAGTAAAAATAGTTTGGGATCCCGTTCTGAAAAGCACTTCCGAATTCACTTTTTTTGATCTTAAAACACTTCCTCAATTAAAAACGGTTATTAATAAACTTTGTTTAATAACCCCTAATTATAATGAATACAGTGTTTTAAAGGAACACAATCTTTTATCAGATACAAATCAATGCTCATTGCTGATCAAAGGAGGGCATAGACAAGATCATTTAGGAACGGATATTTTAGTTGAAAACGGAAAAGAAACTCTTTTAGTTCCAGTCGAAGACCATCAAATATATTTTCCTAAACATGGTTCAGGCTGTGTTTTATCATCAGCAATTACAGCAGAACTCGCCAAAGACGAAAGCATGGAAACAGCCTGTAAACAGGGGAAATTATACATTGAAAAATTTTTAAAAAGCAATTCCTCTTTATTGGGAACGCATTCATTATAAACATGGAAAAACTACAATACATATCACAGGGAAACACAATACAGGAACAGGAACTTCATATCCGAAAGGCTTTAGATAATGGGATCAAATGGCTGCAGGTAAGATGGAAAAATGCTCCTGAAAATGAATTAATCAATCTTTGTGAAATTTCAAAACAGCTTTGTTCAGAATATCAGTCGGTTTGTATCATCAATGACCATGTACAGCTGGCAAAAGAAATAGGTGCTGAAGGAGTTCATTTAGGTTTGAATGACCGGTCTATTGAAGAAGCCAGACAGACTTTGGGAGAAAATAAAATTATTGGTGGAACGGCCAATACCCTTTCAGATGTCATCCAGAGAATTAATGAATCTTGTGATTATATAGGTTTAGGTCCATTGAGGTTTACTATAACCAAAGAAAAATTGAGTCCTGTTCTTGGGTTTGAAGGGTATCAGGAAATTGTCGATGGATTAAAAGAAAAATCAATCGACATTCCTAAAATATTTGCCATTGGAAGCGTTACCCTTGAAGATATTTTGCCGTTACAAGAGATTGGCATTTATGGTGTTGCCGTATCCGGACTCATTACCAAGCAGCCAACGATTATTAATGAACTAAAAAAAGTAATGATATGAACAATCAGAAATTAGAAATAGCAGGAAGAACTTTTGAATCAAGACTGTTTTTAGGAACAGGCAAGTTCGGAAGTCTGAAAGATATGGTACAATCTGTCATCGCATCAGAAACGGATATGGTGACCATGGCACTGAAAAGAATTGATGCACAATCCAGTGAAGATGATCTGCTTGACTCATTAAGAGAAACCAATGTTCATCTTCTGCCTAATACCTCCGGAGCCAGAACAGCTAAAGAAGCAGTATTAGCCGCACAATTAGCCAGAGAAGCACTGGAAACAAACTGGGTAAAACTGGAAATTCATCCGGATCCGAAATATTTACTGCCGGACCCTATTGAAACATTATATGCAACCGAAGAACTTGCCAGGCTGGGATTCATTGTGATGCCTTATATTCATGCCGATCCTGTTCTATGCAAACGTCTTGAAGATGCCGGAACAGCTGTGGTAATGCCTTTGGGAGCACCTATCGGAACAAATAAAGGATTAAGAACCCAGGACTTTCTGGAAATAATTATCAGCCAGAGTAATGTTCCTGTAGTGGTAGATGCTGGAATCGGTGCGCCATCAGATGCAGCAAAGGCCATGGAAATGGGAGCGGATGCCGTTTTGGTGAATACAGCCATTGCCGTTGCAAGAAATCCGCTTAATATGGCTGTCGCTTTTAAAGAAGGTGTGATTGCCGGAAGAAGAGCTTTTGAATCAGGATTGGGAGCCATTGCCAACCATGCTGAAGCCTCAAGTCCGCTTACTTCGTTTTTGTTTGAATAAATCAGGATTATGAAAAGCTTTAAAGATGTTTTTGAACGCTATCAATGGGAGGAGGTAAGGAGTAAGCTTGAAAAAGTAAACCTGTTTGATGTAAGATCCAGTCTTCAGAAAAAGAATAAAACCCTTGATGATTTCCTGAATCTTCTGTCACCGGTGGCTTCTCAGGAATTGGAACTGATGGCAGGAATGACACAGGCACTTACCCAAAAACGATTCGGAAAAACCATTCAGTTGTATGCTCCGCTCTATCTCAGTAATGAATGTCAGAATATCTGTACCTATTGTGGATTCAGTCTTGATAATAATCTGAAAAGAAAAACTCTTTCCGATACAGAACTGATGATTGAAGCATCAGTTCTGAAATCAATGGGTGTGAATCATGTACTGCTGGTAAGCGGTGAAGCCAATAAAATAGTGGGAGTTCCCTACTTTCAGAATGCTGTCCGAAAGTTAAAACCTCATTTTTCCAATATTTCCATTGAAGTTCAACCTTTAATGGAAGAAGAATATAAACTGCTTCATGAAGAAGGAGCACATTCCGTATTGGTATATCAGGAAACCTATCATCAGGATGTTTACAGAGAATATCATCCGAAAGGTAAAAAATCAAATTTCCATTTCCGTCTGGAAACTCCGGACAGAATAGGACGGGCGGGAATTCATAAAATTGGGCTAGGAGTTCTCCTTGGACTTGAAGATTGGAGGGTTGATAGTTTTTTCAACGCTTTACACATAGATTATCTTCAGAAACAATACTGGAAAAGTAAATTCTCGGTTTCCTTTCCAAGACTCAGACCGGCAGAAGGAATTATTGAACCTAATTTTATTATGGAAGATAAAGATCTTCTTCAGCTCATTTGTGCCTATAGAATCTGGAATGAAGACCTTGAAATCTCCATTTCTACCAGAGAAAATGAGGTCTTTAGAAATAATATTGTATCTCTGGGAGCTACAGCCATGAGTGCAGGCTCAAAAACCAATCCCGGAGGGTATGCTGTCGATAAAGAATCTCTGGAGCAGTTTGAAACCAGTGACGAACGAAGCATGGATGAGATCAGACTTATGATTAAAAAAGCGGGCTACGATCCTGTGATGAAAGACTGGGATTCAGTATATAGTGGATTTTAAACTTTTAAACCATGAAGAACTTTGAAGAGCTGAAGCTAAATTAAGAAAAATCGAAGATTTTAAGGCCATATCTTCTTAAAGCAAAGCTCAGCTTAATTTTCCTTAAAAACTTAAAGAATCTTAATGGTTCAATTATCATAAAGTATGAAAAAAGAAGATCATTTTTCGCGATACAGCCGGCAGATATTTATAGAAGAGATAGGACTGAAAGGACAAAAGAAACTCATGGCTTCAAAAGTCCTTGTCATAGGAGCGGGAGGTTTGGGAAGTCCCATTATTCAATATCTGGCCGCTGCAGGAGTGGGAACTTTAGGCGTTGCAGATTTTGATGAGGTTGAAATTCATAATCTGAACAGACAGATCATTCATACTGAAAACAGCGTAGGGTTATCCAAAGTGAAGAGCGCCGAAGCATTTGTAGAAAAGCTTAATCATCAGGTTACATTTACAGGAATCGAAGAGAAAATAAATAAAAATAATGCTGAAGACATCCTTTCTCAGTACGATGTAATTGTAGAGGGGTCAGACAATTTTTCCACAAGATATCTGGTGAATGATACCTGTATAAAATTGAAAAAAACTTTGGTCTACGGAAGTATTCTGGGATTCTCAGGACAGGTTGCCGTGTTCAATCATAATGGAAGTAAAAATCTGAGAGATCTATTTCCGGAACCTCCTTCTGATGAAGATATGCCGGATTGTGACAGTCTTGGTGTATTGGGAGCTCTTCCCGGAATAATAGGAAGTATGATGGCTCTTCAGACCTTAAAAATCATCACTGATCTTCCAATAATTGTCAATCAGTTGACATTGGTAGACACGCTGAACTGGAGATTTCAGACGATAGATTTCTGATGTAAATATAAACACTAATATCGCTAATATTTTCACCAATAACACTAATTCAATATCAATAGAAAGAGGCAGTAAAAATTATTACTGCCTCTCTTATTTATCTTAAGAATTATTGTGCCTGCTGCATTACGCCTCCATTATCTTCTTTTTTAGTCTGGTTTAGGATATTCGGATCCTCTTTCGCCAGTTTATTTCTTGTCGGAATTTTATAATTGATGGAAAATCCGAAATTTCTCGTGTCATACTTGCTGCTGATCATTACCGGAGTTCCTGATGGCGGATTAGAACGTACCTGCATCATCTGTCCGTTGAAAATATCATTCGCAAAAACTGAAAGCGTCAGACGGTTGTTCATAAACTTCTTCGTCAGCGTAATATCAAGAGAGTTGTTGAATGGTTTCTCTGCCGTGAAATAGAAATATCCTGCCTTTGGAGTCAGATAGCTGTAATTGGCTGTCATTTTGATGTCTTTAGGCAAAAGAATCTGAGTCATAATATTGAAAATCCAAAATCCTTTATTATTCAGATTGTCGATTTCATGTTTCTGGTAACCAGCATATAAGTACATGAAGTTAATTTTATCAGGATTAAAATCAAACTTCATGATTTCGCTCAAAGGCTTGCTGAAAATCATAAAAGGAACCGGTAATCCCACGTTGAAGTTATGAATTTTCATATTCGAAATATTCACCTGCTCGTTGTAGAGTTTTCTTCCGTCTTTTCGGATGATCTGTGCCACCTGATTGTTTGCTGAACTTACGCTATACCCGATAAATGCATAATCAAAAGCCGAAATTTTCAATTCATAATTATCAAAAATAGTAGGTTGTAGATTCGGGTTACCATTAACTTCCGTACTTGGTCCGGAGAACGTTACGTTATTCGGGTTCAGGGCAGAAATACTTGGTAAGCTGATTTTTCTGTTGTAATTCGCAGCAATATAAACCTGATTCATCATGTTATACTGTACACTCGCGTTCGGGAAAAATTTAAATTTATTGAAAGGAATCAAATTCGCTTCCACCAGTTTTGCATCTTTATCGAAATATCTTGTTACCCCCGAAATGTCATAGTTTTCCGCACGGGAACCCAATGTGAAGTCAAACTTTTTCAGTTTAGCCTGAAACTCCAAATAGGTAGAAGCAGTTTGTCTTTGATATTCAAGATTCGTCAAGCCAAAACTTTCCGTATCATAATCCTGTTTTTCATACAATCCTCCAAAGCTTACCTTTCCACCATCAAGAAGCTTGATAGGCTGGGCATAATCTACTTTAAAGTTGGCAATATTCATTACAGATTCATTGTTCAGAATATCTTTTAAGCCACTCATTGCACTGTTAATTGGTGGATTGGGAGCTGCAGCAAATATACCATCCTGAAAATAATTGTCCTGAGAGAATTTACTGTCTGATCTTGTGTAGCCAAACTGAAAGTCCAGTTTTTGAGATTTGTCAGCAAAACGTTTCTGATACGTTACAACAGCTTCCTGTCTCAAGCTATTGGTATGGGCCACATCAGAAGATGTATAAAAAGCTTCTCTTAAATCCTTTGGATTGTTCTGAAAAGGTAAATCTCCATGACCGTTACTTAAAGTATAATTGTCATTATTATTGTGGTAAATATCGTAGTTTAATAATAATCTGTCCTGTCCTAAATCAAAAGTCAATCCTGATTTTGCAAAATACCCACGTCCGTATCTGTCGGTATGACTTGTTAAAAGCTCATCCTGTTGGCCGTTCAGCATACTTTCACGGTAGTTTTGACCAACATTCAGCTGCCATCCGAAATATTTATTTCTGGCATTTAAATTAACGGAGTTGGTCGTTCTGCTTCTATACTTGTTATAATTTGTGAAAGAATAATTTCCGGAATACGTAGCGGTTAAATATTTATTGGCATTTTTGTTCGTGATGATATTCATGATTGCACCTCCGGATGTAGCCGGAAATTCAGCGCCGGGTTGAGTGATTACCTCAATTCTTTCTACAGAATTGGCAGGCATTCCTTCAAGAAAGGAGTTCAATTCATTGGATGTGATGTTCAGAGGTCTTCCGTTAAGATATACTTCCAGCATTTTTCCCTGGTACATCATTCCTGCGATGTCGGTAGATACCAGTCCAGGAAGCTTTTTTATTCCTTCCAATACGTTTCCGTTGTTCAGCTGAGGTTGCTCGGAAAAGTCAAAAATAGTACGGTCTGCCTTTTGTTCAACTGCTTTTTTAGTTTTGGTGATGACTACACCTTCAATCTGCTTTTCCTGAGGTTTGTTGTTTTTTTCCTGTGAAAAGACAAAAACAGAGCTTAATAAGGATAACGCGAAAATCGTTTTTTTCATAATGTTTTTACTGATATCCGGTTAGACGCTGAAAAAGATAATTTGTTACGCTAAAATGTTGAAAATCGAATTTTAGGTTAAATATTTTTTTATTTACGAAATAATTATATCTTTGCCGGGTAATTATCAAGAATCTCTAGATGGGATAGCAACCTGCAAAAACAAGCAAGGTGCTGCAATCGATAAGCCGGATCTTCCGGAAAAAATGTTTATCATTCTATCATTATCCCATCTTGAATTTTTGTTTTAAAGTTAAATTCAAATGTTTAAAGACAAGGGAAATCTCCTTACATCAGTTATCTTTTATTCTTCGGATCATGAAGTGAATCTTCATTATTCCCATATGTTTTCATGCCATTTCTATATGCGCATGTGTTGTTGCTTCTAGCCTTTTCTATTTCTAAAAAATAATACAAACATTTCGAACATTTATGTAACCTTAAAATTTAGGGATACGGGATTTGTATTGCTCAAAAAACAATTTTTAACAACAAAAAGTAAACAACAAACAACATGCATAATTTCAAGAAAAAAATATTTGTTCCTTCTATTGCGCTTATTTCTACATTTTATTACGCACAGACGGACACGTTACAATCTAAGAAAATAGAAGATGTAGTCATCCTTGGATCAAGAGGTTCCGGAAGATCATTGACAGATACACCTGTTCCGGTAGACATCATTAATATATCAAAAATTTTAAAACAGAGCCCGACTAATAGTATCAGCCAGGCCTTAAATTATATTGTACCCTCATTTTCATCCACTTCTCACACGGTTAACGATGGAACTGACTTTGTAGATCCTGCTCTTTTAAGAGGTTTAGGTCCGGATCAGGTTTTAGTTTTACTCAATGGAAAAAGAAGATACCAGTCTTCATTGATTAATGTTACCCTCACACCGGGAAGAGGATCTGTGGGAACCGATCTTAATGCTATTCCAGCTTTTGCTTTAGAAAAAATTGAGGTTTTAAGAGATGGAGCTTCTGCCCAATATGGTTCTGATGCCATTGCTGGAGTCGTTAACCTTGGATTGAAAAAAAGATTGGGGCTTTCCGGACAGGTGTTTTTAGGTGGATATGCTTCACCTGTTGCCAATAATTTCTCCGGAGGAGTGGATGGACAGACCATTTCTGTAGACCTTAATTATGGAGCTAAAATTGGACAGACCGGATTTTTTAACGTTACAGGTTCTGCCCAATACCGAGACCCTTATTCCAGAGCCGGAGTAAGAGAAGGAGATATCTTCAATGCCTATAATGCCATTAATTACAGAGCATTACAGGATGGAGTGAATATTGATGGGTTGTATAAAAATATTACCAATACTTCCAATACTCAGCAGATTATCAATACAATTAAACAATATGCAGGTAAGGTTGGATATTTTGCACCGGATTTTCAGTCTCAGATTTCGGGAGCAAATAGTATTTCGGACCTTCAAAAATTATTAGGTAAAGATTTTACCTCCCAGGAACTTAATTACAGAGGATTAGAGAGAAAAGATTTCAGTCTGAGAGCAGGACAGTCTAAGCTGCAATCCGGACAGCTCTTCTTTAATTCTGAAATTCCTGTTAATGAGGAATGGAAGGTTTACTCATTTGGAGGTTACAGCTACCGCCTTGGAAATGCCGGAGGATTTTACAGACTTCCTAATACTGAAAGAAACATCAATGCAGTGACTCCCAACGGATATCTTCCTCAGATTGAAGCAACCGTAAATGATTATTCTCTCGCTGCAGGAATCAAAGGGAAATGGAATGGCTGGAATGTGGACTTCAGTAATACATTCGGGAAAAACGTCTTCAGTTTTGGGGTGGTAAATACCTTTAATGCATCACTTACAGACAGTTCTCCAAGAACTTTTGATGCCGGAGGCTCTGAGTTTTCACAAAATACCATCAACCTTGACTTTTCCAAAAAATATGATGTCCTGAAAGGATTGAACATTGCATTTGGAGGTGAATACAGACACGAAAACTATAAAGTAAATGTTGGAAAGGAAAATTCTTATGCTTCTTATGATATTTATGGACGTGTGGTAACCGCTAAAACCCCTGAAAATGAAAAAGTAACCGATTTCTTTGGAAATATAAGACCGGCCGGAGCTCAGGTTTTTCCAGGGTTTAGTCCGGAAAATGCAGTCTCCGGAAACAGAAACAGTATTGCGGCTTATGCAGATGCAGAGCTGGAGGTTACTGACGGATGGCTGCTGGAAGGAGCTTTACGATATGAGAATTATTCAGACTTCGGATCTACATTCAATTATAAGCTGGCAACCAATGTAAAGCTGGCTCCCAATCTAAACTGGAGAGGTGCTGTTTCTACGGGGTTTAGAGCACCATCTTTAGCACAAATCTATTATAGTTCTACTTCTACACTGATTCAACAGGGAAAAACTACACAGGTAGGTACTTTCAGAAACAATTCTGAAGCAGCACAGGCATTGGGTATTCCAAAATTGAAACAGGAAACCTCACAATCCTACAGCACAGGAATTACATGGAAGATTCCGTCATTAAGCCTGACTTTCACAGCAGATGCTTATTTAATAAAGATTAAGGACAGAGTAGTATTGACAGATCTTTTTTTCCGCCCTAATGGTAATTTTACCCCAGGTTCGGATCAGGCAGTTCTTCAGGACGCTTTTGATCTTGCAAGGGCAAGTGCTGCCAATTTTTTTGCCAATGCGGTGGACTCTCAGACGAAAGGGCTGGATATTACCATTTCTCAGAATTCAAAAATCTCATCAGGGATTTCTTTGGAGAATAACTTCGGCCTTAATCTTAATCAGACCAAAAGAATCGGAGATATCCATGCGTCACCTAAATTAGTAAGCCAGATTGATAATTATTTCTCAGAACCGAACAGAGTATATTTTGAAGAAGCTGTACCACGCGTAAAAGCTACCTTATCCAATACGTTAAGAGTTTCCGGATTTACTTTCCTGCTGCGTAATTCTTTCTTCGGTAAAGTGACAGATGCCGATGTTTTAGATGCTAATTTTGACGGAGTAACAGGAAGTACAGAGCACTTCATTCTTAATAATCGTTTGATAACTGATTTATCTGTAGGATATGATTTTAATAAAAATATTTCAGCAACTATCGGGAGCAATAATATATTGAACATACTGCCTTCTAAAAGCCCGAATATAAATTCATTAACAGCTGATAACCAGTTTGTATATTCAAGACAGGTTTCTCAGTATGGTATTGGTGGAAGGTTCTTATTTGCAAGAATTGAATTCAGATTCTAATAAATAAAGCTTAGAAAATTTAATAAAAAAAACAGAGAAGATATCTCTGTTTTTTTATATTCTATTACACCATAAAGAATGAATTATCTATTAGGGTGATTATTCTAATTTTATTTATTTCAGTGAAGAAAATTCAATAAAATCATATTCGGCGGAAGAAGAGAAAAGCTGTCTTAGTACTGCTGCATGGCCATTTCCGGCTATCACAAGAATTCTGTCTTCACTGTTGTGAGGAATCTTCTGAATATTGCGGAACATTCTCAGATTTCTGCTGTACCAATACAAGGCAAGCATATCTGCTCCATCAAATTCTCTAAGTTTAAAATCTCCACTCAGGTAAGCTCCATATCCATACTGATGACTTTCTTTAGAATTCATGTAGGTAAATGTGTCTAAAAGTGATTTGAAATTTTTAGGTTCAGAGCTTTTAAAGAAAACGTTAAACTGTTCGGAGATCAGATCATCACTTTTAAAATCATAATCTTTGCTGCGGTTATTAAAAAATGTAGAATCTGTTTTCCCAAATTTTGTCTGGAGATCATTCCAGATAGATTCTGCATCTATACTGAACAGTTCGTTGACTTTAAGTTCATTGGCGATGCGCATAGCAAGCTGATAGCGTTCGTCTCTTTCTTCTCTGTGTTTTCCCTCACCATACTCCTTCAGTTTTTGGTTTGCATTCCAGTTTGGCCAGGCTTCAATAGCAATCTTAGTAGGTTTAAATTTCTTGATATATTCTACAAGTTCAGCAACTTCCTTTGCAGTTTTAGGTGAAAGAACATCTATCTGATCTTCCTTATTGGTTGTATGAGCATCAAGATTAGGATAGTCAAAGTGGAAAGACCCTACAACAAGGACTTTGGTTTTTGGATTTTTGAAATAGTCCGAAGGCTTCTTTTGAGCAAAAAAGAATGTGGGAATGCATAGTAGAAGAATATAAATGAAGGTTTTCATAGGTTTATTTTTTTTGTTATTAAATTATTGAGCACGGTTTTTCTCTTCAAAATCCACCACTCTTTTATTAGATTTTACTTTCTGATTTCCAAAATTGTAAGTGATGCTGAGTGCCAGTCTTCTGGCATCCCAATAGTTGTTGAATGACTGTGTATTATCTGTGAAATACATATCTGCCTTAAAACCAGACTGCCTGAAAATATCACTCACCGAAAGGTTGACCTGAAGAGCCTTTTTCGCAAAACTCATCTTTACTCCTGCATCAATGCTTGCTCTGTTTTTTGCTGCAATATATCCGTCACGTGAAGGCAGATTCTGCCAGTAGTTGACAAACAGCATGAATGTTTTCGCCTTATTCAGCTGAAAAGTATTGTTGAGGGAATAATAAAATGACTGTCCGTTTTTAGGAATCAGATTGAATCTTGTAATCTGGGTCTCATTGTAACTGAACGAAGTTGAGATATTACTTTCCCAGATTTTGAAAAACGTATCTGTGTAATTGAAATTGATCCCGTACACGTTCTGATTATAATAATTTTCATAGGTACTGGTAAGGTCAATGCCGTTCAGGAATGAAATCTGGTCAAAATTATTCGTAGTTCTCTGGTAATAAAGATTCGCAGAAAATTTACTTTTAAAAATATAATTGAACTCAATATTATGATTAAAAGAGGGTTGCAGGCTTGGATTTCCGGAATAATATGTATTAGGATTGGAATACCATCGGAACGGATCTAAAGCCCGGAAATAAGGACGGTTGATTCTTCGGGAATAATTAATGCTGAACTGATTATTTTCATTGGCTTTATAAGATAAATAAGCTGTCGGGAAAAACTTTCCGTAATTATTCTCAGATTTTGACTGTGTAGTAAGGGAGAAACCGCTGGTTTGTGAATATTCATAACGGAGTCCTGCCTTTACAGACCATTTTTCACCAAAATCTTTACTGGCACTGATATAAGCTGCATAATTCTTTTCGTTATAATCAAAAAGATTGCTCTTTGCAGGATCTGTGATATAATTTCCATTGATGAAATTAAAATATCCAATATCCGAATTATTGGAAAACTGGCTGTATTTCGTACCGGTTTCTAACTGAATTTTTTTGAAATTTAAAGTTAAGTCAGCCTGTCCGGAATAGATCTTATAATCTACCGAAGAAAGATTTCTCACGACCTGTGTTGCGTTGCTGGTGACATTTCTTGTTGTAAAATTAACTTCCGTATCAGGTAAATTTCCATAATAATTGGCTCCGAAACTTAGCTTATGCTCTCCAAATTTCTGGTCAAAATACAGATTAAGCATTTGGGTTGTAAAAGGAGAACGATGCTTTGAATTCGTCTCTGTTTGTAAAGTAGGCGTACCATCTGTAAAGTAACTTTGTGTTGAAGTGATATCCATATTCGTATGCCCCTTTGTAATATCGTATACCAATCCGATATTGGAATTTTTAGAAAGCGAATAATCAAAATTGGCATTCAGACCGAGCCCGTCATTCATATCCCTTCTGTCATCCTTGCTGACAGAAGAACTTTGGCCAATAATATTATATTTTTCTACTGATCTTTTATCTCCGTCATAGCCCATTACTTTTACGGAGGCTTTTATTTTTTCATTCTGATAATTCACTCCTGCCACACTGCTGAAGCCGGCATATGTTTTTTGAGTATAACTGGTCGTCAGATAACCGTTCCATCCAAGATTCTGATTCTTTTTAAGGACAATATTAATGATTCCGCTATTTCCCTGTGCTTCATATTTGGCGGGTGGAGTGGTGATCACTTCTATTTTCAATATATTTTCAGAACGAAGATTTCTCAGATAATTAATCAGTTCAGATCCGGAAAGATTCAGCATCCTGTCATTCACCATCACAGAAACTCCGTTTTTTCCTGCAATAGAAAGAAGACCTTTATTTTCATCCACCTGTAATAAAGGAGTGCCGGCTAAGACCTCGGTTCCCGAACTTCCCTGTGAAAGCATAGAATTCTGAACATTATAAACCAGGCGGTCCACTTTACGCTCTACCAGAATTTTTTTGCCATTCATCGTTACTGCCTCAATTTTGTTGACGTTAGCAGTGTCTTTTGTTTGTGCTGTTGTAAAAGAACAAGCAAGGGCGGTTATAAATAAAAGATGCTTTTTCATAGGTTAGTAATGACAGATTAAATGATCTTTATGTTGAATTTCTCTGACAAAAGTATAGGAAGAGCCTTCCATTGGAAATAGCATTTAGATGAAGCCTGAGATTATACATGTCAAAATAGTTTCGTCGGAAAAAAACAGGTTTTTATCGAAAAGGGTTGATGAATTGTGGGGGTATAGAATTATATTTGAATATGAATAAAAAGCAAATTATCTGGCTTCAGATTTTTTATTGGAGTTTCAATTTTATAGGAAACAACATTACACCTTATTTCTTTTTTCCTGAGCGGAGAGGATTTGAATCATATGTGCTGAACTTTACTTATTTTATTACAGAAATCTCTACTTTTTATCTTTTGTATCTGGTTATTATTCCGAAAGTATTAAATCTGGAGAAACTTTATTCTGCCGTTTTAGTTTTTTTGATCTCTATTTTAAGCTTTGGTGTAATTCGGTATGGAATAGAAGAAGTGCTGCTTCCTATTACCCTTGGATTCAGAAATTATAATAAAGATACCGGACTTTTATATTATTTGACGGATAATATCTACAATGCATCATTGACTGTTTTCATTGCAGGAATCCTGTGGATCGTAGAGAAATATGGTGTTGCCGAAAATGACAAAAAGCAGCTTTTGATTGAAAAAAAACAGGCAGAACTTCAGGCGTTGAAAACCCAGATCAATCCTCATTTTATTTTTAATTCATTGAATAATATCTATTCTCTCGTATATCAAAAATCAGATAAAGCACTTCCTGCCATTGAGGAACTTGGCCAATTACTGAGGTACAGTACAAAAGATCTAGAAAAAGACTCGATTTCTCTGGATAAGGAAATTGGATATATTGACAGTTTAATTGCACTGGAAAAGCTTAGAATCAGAAATCCTGAACTGTTGAGTATAGAAAAAGATATTCAGCATCCACAACTTAAAATTTCACCGATGCTGTTGGTTCCTTTTGTAGAGAATGCTTTCAAACATGGTGATTTTCGTGATAAAGGTTTTGAAATGAAAATCTCTGATCATGATAAGATTCTGCATTTTTATCTTTTAAATTTTAAAACACAGAAAATGAAAGATACCGTGTCTGGAATAGGAATTCAGAATGTGAAAAAAAGACTGGAAATCCTTTATCCTAAACATCAGCTTGAGATCAAAAATTCAGAAACGGAATTTATTGTAGATTTAAAAATTGATTTACGGCATGAATAAGATAAAATGTATTATCGTTGATGATGAGCCGCTGGCAATCTCTCTGCTGGAGCATTATGTAGAGAAAATTCCTTTTCTTGAACTGGTTTTCTCTACAGAGAATCCAATTTTGGCTTTAGAATATCTGCAGAAAAACGATTCGGATCTCATCTTTCTGGATATTCAGATGCCGGAGCTTACGGGAATCAATTTTATGAAGATTGTTGGACCTGATCAAAAGTATATTCTGACTACAGCGTATTCGGAATATGCGTTGGAAGGATATGAACATAACGTTGTGGATTATCTTCTGAAGCCTATCTCCTTTGAAAGGTTTCAAAAGAGTGTATTAAAAGCTCAGGAGCGGTTTTCTTTTCCACAGGAAGAAAGCACCCATTTCTTTGTGAAATCCTCCGGACAAAGGCATCGTATCGGCTTTCATGAGATTTTATACGTAGAAAGTATCAAGGACTACGTCAATATCCGGACAGAAAATGATGAGTTTATTGTTCTGGATACTCTTAAATCAATGGAAAGTCAGCTTTCTGAAAAATTTGTGCGGATTCATAAATCTTTCATTGTCAATTTGGATAAAATCAAAAGTATTGGGGCAAAAAAAGTTGTTCTTCCTGAGTTTGAAATTCCTATCGGGGAAAGCTATAGAACAAATCTTCTGGATAGATTAAAGTAAGAAAATTGTAAGTTTTGGCTAAAGCCAGATGTATTTTATAATTTTAAAAGCGGACTAAAGTCCGCTCCTATTGAATTTATTAGCAGGAATTTTTGGTATGAAAATAAAAAAGACGACTTCAATTGAAGCCGCCTTTATATTAATTAATCTAACAATTAATTTTATTTTTCCTGTTGTTTGATTAGGTTAAGCGCAGAACCCGCTTTAAACCACTCAATCTGCTGATTGTTATAAGTATGGTTTGCCATGATGATATCTTTAGTTCCGTCAGCATGAACGAATTCTAAAGTCAACTGTTTTCCTGGAGCAAACTGGTCAAGATCTAAGAAGTTAACTGTATCATCTTCCTTGATTTTATCATAATCAGCTTCATTAGCGAAAGTGATTCCAAGCATACCTTGTTTTTTAAGGTTGGTTTCATGGATTCTCGCGAATGATTTTACCAATACAGCTTTCACACCAAGGTGTCTAGGTTCCATGGCAGCGTGTTCTCTTGAAGAACCTTCACCGTAGTTCTGGTCTCCTACAACGATTGTTGGAACGCCTGCCGCTTTGTAAGCTCTCTGTACAGCCGGAACCTCACCGTATTCACCGGTTAATTCATTTTTAACTTTATTGGTTTCCATGTTGTAAGCATTTACAGCTCCGATCAACATGTTGTTTGAGATATTATCTAAGTGACCTCTGTACTTCAACCATGGTCCGGCCATAGAAATGTGGTCAGTAGTACATTTTCCGAAAGCTTTGATCAATACCTTAGCTCCTTCAATGTTTTTACCATCCCAAGCCGGGAATTCTTCTAATAACTGAAGTCTGTCTGAAGTAGGACTTACATTCACAACAACGCTGGAACCATCTTCAGATGGAGCCTGATATCCATTATCATCTACCGCAAATCCTTTTGAAGGAAGTTCATAGCCTTTAGGTTCGTCAAGTTTTACCTGCTCGCCTGCTTCGTTAGTTAAAGTATCTGTAATCGGGTTAAAATCTAGTCTGCCTGAGATCGCAACAGCAGCTACCATTTCAGGAGAGGCTACAAATGCATGGGTATTTGGGTTACCATCAGCTCTTTTGGCGAAGTTTCTGTTGAAAGAGTGAATAATAGAGTTTTTCTCTCCTTTTTCAGCACCTTCTCTGTCCCATTGTCCAATACATGGTCCACAAGCGTTGGTAAAGATTCTTGCGTTTTCAAATTTCCTGAAAGAATCTAAGAATCCGTCTCTTTCAGCTGTAAATTTTACCTGTTCAGAACCCGGATTGATTCCTAAGATGGCTTTAGGTTTTACACCTTTTGATACGGCATCTTCTACAATGGAAGCAGCTCTTGATAAATCTTCATAAGAAGAGTTGGTACAAGAACCGATAAGTGCCCATTCAACTTCCAAAGGCCATCCGTTAGCTTCAGCTTTAGCTCTGAATTCTGCAACCGGAGTTGCCAGATCCGGAGTGAAAGGTCCGTTTAAGTGAGGCGTCAGTTCAGAAAGGTTGATTTCTATTAACTGGTCGAAATATTGTTCAGGGTTTGCATATACTTCTGCATCTCCTGTTAAATGCTCAGCAATTTTATCCGCAGCATCCACTACATCCTGTCTTCCGGTAGCAGCAAGATATCTTCTCATAGAATCATCGTATCCGAAAGTAGAAGTTGTAGCCCCAATTTCAGCACCCATGTTACAGATTGTACCTTTACCTGTTGCAGAAAGAGATTCTGCCCCTTCACCGAAATATTCTACGATGCATCCGGTTCCTCCTTTTACGGTAAGGATTCCTGCTACTTTCAGAATAACATCTTTTGCAGAAGTCCATCCGCTCATTTTACCGGTTAATTTTACCCCGATAAGTTTAGGCATTTTAAGCTCCCAGGCCATTCCTGCCATTACGTCTACCGCATCAGCACCACCAACACCTATTGCTACCATTCCCAGTCCTCCTGCATTTACAGTGTGTGAATCTGTACCAATCATCATCCCTCCAGGGAAGGCATAATTTTCCAGTACAACCTGGTGAATGATACCTGCTCCCGGTTTCCAGAATCCGATTCCGTATTTATCACATACAGAACTTAGAAAGTTGAATACCTCAGAGTTTTTGTTGATTCCTTCCTGTAAATCTTTATCAGCTCCTACTTTTGCCTGTATCAGGTGATCCGCGTGAGCTGTGGAAGGAACGGCAACTTTAGTTTTTCCTGCCTGCATGAACTGTAAAAGTGCCATCTGTGCAGTGGCATCCTGCATTGCTACTCTGTCTGGAGCGAAGTCTACATAAGAGTTTCCTCTTTCATAAGCCTGTGTAGCATTTCCTTCCCAAAGGTGGGTGTAAAGGATTTTTTCTGAAAGGGTAAGAGGTTTTCCTACGGTTTGTCTTGCTGCAGCAATTCTTTCCGGGTAACGCTCGTACACCTTTTTGATCATATCAATATCAAAAGTCATATCGTATTTTAGTTTTGTTCTTTTTCCGTTTAATGTTTCCTTTTCTACTGTCTGAAAAAGAAAAATCACTTTTCTATATATCAAAAAACGTTCCTATAATCCATAAACAGGGTTGTTTTTGATTCCAAAATCAATAGATTTTATAACTTTCAATTTAAGAAAAAATAGAATCTATTTTCCGGATTTTATCGAAAAAAAAACATAACTATCTTAAAATAGAAACGTTCTAAACAAAAAATTGGAAGATTTTAAATCCCAAAGGACTAAAATCTTCCAATTATATAATTTTCAATAGTCTTACGACGTATGTGTAAATCTCTTAGTGAGCGCTTGTACTTGTTAATTCTTTAATAGAAGGTACAAAAGTGGTAAGGTCAATACCCTCAACGGCAGCTTTGTATTCATCAATATTAGGAATTCTTCCAATGATCGCAGAAAGAACTACAACCGGAGTTGAAGCAAGTAAAGATTCACCTTTTTTACGTTCAGAATCTTCAACTACTCTTCCCTGGAAAAGACGTGTAGAAGTTGCTAATACTGTATCTCCTTTAGCTGCTTTTTCCTGGTTACCCATACAAAGGTTACATCCGGGACGCTCAAGGTACATTACGTTTTTATATTCAACACGAGCTTCTCCTTTTGGAGCATTATCATCAAATTCAAAAGCTGAATATTTTTCCAGTAATTCCCAGTCTCCTTCTGCCTTTAATTCATCAATGATGTTGTAAGTAGGTGCTGCTACTACAAGAGGAGCATTAAACTCTACCTTTCCTTGTTGTTTTTCAATGTTTCTAAGCATTTGAGAAACAATCTTAAGGTCACCTTTGTGAACCATACAAGATCCTACGAAACCAAGGTCTACTTTTTTCTCACCTCCATAATAAGAAAGGTCTCTGATGGTATCGTGAGTATATCTCTTAGATACATCGTCGTTATTTACATCTGGGTCAGCAATCATAGGTTCTACAATTACATCAAGATCTACAACTACTTCAGCATAATATTTAGCATTTGCATCCGGAGTCAAAGCAGGTTTTTCTCCTGATCTGATCTCTGCAATTCTCTTGTTTGCTTTGTCAATTAGTCCCTGAAGAACTTTATTATGGTTATCCATACCTTTATTAATCATGATCTGGATTCTGCCTTTTGCAATTTCCAGTGATTCAATTAAAGTATTATCTTCAGAAATGTTGATAGAAGCTTTTGCCTTCATCTCAGCAGTCCAGTCTGTAAAGGTAAATGCCTGGTCAGCAGGAAGTGTACCAATATGAACCTCAATGATTCTACCCTGGAATACGTTTTCTCCTCCAAACTGCTTCAACATCTGAGCCTGTGTTGCATGAACTACATCACGGAAATCCATGTGTTCTTTCATGTTTCCTTTGAACGTTACTTTCACAGATTCAGGGATTGGCATAGATGCTTCACCTGTAGCTAATGCAAGAGCAACTGTTCCTGAGTCAGCTCCGAAAGCCACCCCTTTAGACATTCTTGTGTGAGAGTCACCACCAATGATGATGGCCCACTCATCTACAGTGATGTCGTTAAGAACCTTGTGGATTACGTCAGTCATTGCATGATATTCACCTTTCGGGTCGCGGGCTGTAATAAGACCGAACTCATTCATGAATTTCATCAGTTTCGGAATATTAGCCTGAGCTTTTTTATCCCAAACAGAAGCCGTATGACATCCTGACTGGTATGCACCATCAACGATTGGGGAAATCACTGTTGCAGCCATAGATTCAAGTTCCTGAGAAGTCATAAGACCTGTTGTATCCTGAGATCCAACGATATTCACTTCTACACGAACATCTGAACCAGCGTGTAACACTTTTCCTGGAGTAGTTCCAACAGCATTTCTGTTGAATATTTTCTCTACAGCCGTAAGTCCTTGCCCTTCGTGAGAAATTTCTTTTGATGGAGCAAAAACAGCAGGTGCTTCAATTCCTAAAAGCTGAGCTGCAAATGTCTGTAGTTTTTTACCAAATACGATAGCGTAAGATCCACCCGCTTTGATGAATTCCATTTTTTGCGGAGTGAAAGATTTAGTAAGGTCGATAAGTTCTTTATCGCCGTTATATAATTTCTTTTCTTTTGTATTAATCGTTAAAACAGTTCCTGTTGCTACTGAATAAGCTTCTTCAAGAACGATGTCGCCATTTTCGTTACGAATTGGGTTTCCGTTTTCATCAACTTTCTTTACCCAGTTTTTAAGGTCAACACCAATACCTCCGGTAACGTCTACTGTTGTAAGGAAGATCGGAGAAATACCGTTTGTTCCTCCTACAATTGGAGCAATGTTTACGAATGGTACATAGGGGCTGGCTTGTTTACCTGTCCAAAGAGCAACGTTATTCACTCCAGACATTCTTGATGAACCTACACCCATTGTTCCTTTTTCAGCGATAAGCATAACGCTTGCATCAGGATGCTGTGCCTGTAAAGCTTTAATTTCTTCCTGAGCCTCAGGAGTGATCATACATTTACCATGAAGTTCACGGTCTGATCTTGAGTGGGCCTGGTTACCCGGAGAAAGTAAATCTGTAGAGATATCTCCTTCACCGGCAATAAATGTTACTATTTTGATTTCTTCAGCAACTTCCGGCAGTTTCGTAAAGAATTCAGCTTTTGCATAGCTTTCAAGAATTTCTTTTGCGATTTCGTTACCGCTGTTGAATGCTTCCTTCAGACGGGTTGTGTCTGCTTCATAAAGGAAAACCTGTGTTTTAAGAACAGCTGCAGCTTCTTTAGCGATAGCCGGATCGTTACCTAAAGCAAGGTCCAGCAGCACTTCAATAGAAGGTCCGCCTTTCATATGAGATAATAATTCAAAGGCAAATGCCGGGGAAATTTCTTCTACTATGGATTCACCCAGAATAATTTCTTTTAAAAATTTAGCTTTCACTCCCGCCGCACTTGTCGTTCCGGGTAGCGTGTTGTAAATGAAAAATTTAAGAGAATCCGATCGGTCAGCATTACCTGAATCTTTAATCTGTGTAATGATTTCGCTTAGTAATTCAGCACCATCAATAGGCTTTGGATGAAGCCCTTGGGTTTTTCTTTCTTCAATCTCTTTGATGTAATCCTTATAAATATTCATAATAGAAGGTCTTTCAACATTAAAGGTAGGCCTGCTTCTTCTTTACCGGTCTGTACAAATACAGTTAATGACATTTTGAGTTCTCGCATTTTGATGCAACATTAACCGAATAAAGTCAGCATAATCTACACTTTCTTAAAAGTTTTTTAAAATTATCAAACAATTCAAAATGTTCCCAAAATTACGAATTTTTAATATTTTATAGAAACGAAATTATTTAGATTCTTTATAAATATGAATTTTATAATATCTATTTTTGGTCATATTTTTGTAGACATATGGTGAATATGAAAAATATCCTAAATGTTTTATGCATTTTTACTTCGGTTTTCGTTTTTTCACAGACTAAATCTGTGAAGAAAATAACGGTGAAGCAAGGCGTGAAAACAGCGGTTAAGAAAGGGTCTGCAGCTAAAAAGCCTAATCCTGATTTAGTAATAATCAATAAAGATCTTCCGGTTTTGATTCCTAAGAAGAAAGGTGATCATTTTGGGTATGTTAACCAGAAAGGGAAATTTATTATTCAGCCGGAATATCATATTGCCGTATTTTTTTACGAAGACTGCAACCTTCTGAATTCTCCTAATGAAAAAGTTAGAAAATTCGGAACAAAAGAATATGCTACAGTAGAAAAAGATATGATTTCTTACCGGGTAGATCAGTCTGGGAAGAGAGTATACCAGTTCAAAGAAGCCGATTTTGGAAAATGTATATTTGAAGAATATAAACAGCAGCTATTTCAGGCTTATACTCTGAATGGTTTTTACGGCATTATTGAAAAATCAAAATTTGTGAATGCTGCAGATTACAGGCAGTTTCAGATCTATCCTCAATATCAGTATCTGTACATTATGGAAGGTGATGATGTGGCTAATCCCATGATTGTTGCTTCCAATAATGATAAATTTGGAGTGATTGACGTTAACAATAAGATCATCATTCCTTTTGAATATGCCAATATTAAAAGAAACTTTAGCTGGAAACTGGGGAAGATGTTTGAAGTCACGAAAGACGGAAAAAGCTACTATTATGTTGATGCGGACAATAAAACCTATTAGAAAATTATAAATTATAAATTATGAATGATGAATGATGAATGATGAATGATGAATGGTTCATTCAATAACTCCTATTTTCCGTGATGTTTTTATTATCTCATAACCCAATATCCCGCAACCCGTAACCCGGATTTTACATTCTCTTTTATCTCATATATTTTTTGTAATTTTGCGGCTGAAATAAAGGGGTGCTTTAACAGGCTGAGATTATACCCAATGAACCTGGAACAGGTAATGCTGTTTAGGGATGCGTCTTCATCAGGCGCTTATTGTATAATATCTTATCGATCCCCTTTTATTCATTAAATGTCAAAGATTTATAGAATGAAAGGATTATTTTTTTTAGGGCTTAGCGTGGGCTCTGTAGCCTTTATCCAGGCTCAGAATAAGGATTCTCTGAAAATCAGAGAAATTGAAGCCGTCAACTTTACCAAAAGGCTGCCGGTAGCAAAGGAAATCATCAACGTACAGAAAGATTTAGACGGTAAAAATTTAGGACAGGATCTTCCTATTCTTTTAAAAAATCAAACCTCCATTATTTCTACCTCAGATGCAGGAAATGGAGTAGGATATACCGGTTTTAGAATTCGTGGAGTTTCAGGAAGCGGCATTAATGTAATGATGAATGGTGTTCCGTACAACGATTCTGAAAGCCAGGGGACTTTTTTTGTGAATGTTCCGGATTTAACAAGTTCTGCGTCTCAGATTGTTATTCAAAGAGGGGTGGGAACTTCCAATAATGGTGTTTCTGCTTTTGGCGCAAGTATCAATGTGATTTCTAAAGATCCTGAAGAAAAGTTTTATTTTAAAACAGATGACAGCTACGGCTCATTCAATACCTATAAATATTCGGCTGAAGTAGGTTCCGGTAAGTTCTGGAAAAACCGTCTTTCCATAATGGGAAGATATACGCATATTCACTCTGACGGATATATTGACAGAGCTTCATCAAACTTACATTCTTATAATTTCACTGCTTTATTTGAAGAAGGAAACACAAAGCTGCGTTTAATGGCTTTCGGCGGAAAAGAGAAAACCTACCAGGCATGGAACGGGATTGACCGTAAGACATGGGAAACCGATCCTAAATTCAATGTTTCAGGTGCTATTTATGATGCCAATTGGGAGAATATTGTAAGTTTCTATGACAACGAAACAGACAATTACAGACAGAACCACTATCAGTTGCTTTGGGAACAAAAATTCAGTGACCGATGGAATCTTGAAACTACTTTTCACTATACCAAAGGAAAAGGATATTACGAAAACTACAAGCAGGGAGATCCTTTTTCCAGATACAATTTACCTGATTTGACTGAAGGAGGGCAAACTATAAAATATTCAGACTTTATTAGAAAAAAATGGCTGAATAATGATTTTTATGGAGTTGTTTCAACGCTTTACGGAAAGTTTGAAAACTTAGATCTGAATGTTGGCGCTGTTGCCAATCAATATTACGGAAGGCACTATGGAAATGTTACCGGAGTATTTTTTCCTCAGATTGATGAAAGTGAGTATTACAGAAGCCGCTCAATAAAGAATGAAGTATCCGGTTTTGCAAAAGCTTTGTTCAGAGTAGATAATTTTGAATTTTTTGGTGATTTACAGCTTAGAAAAATCAATTATAATACTAAAGTCCTGATGGCTGGTGATGGTGAAGGTGCAGATTTAAGTAAGAACTGGCTGTTTTTTAATCCAAAAGCCGGCGTAAATTACAGAATTGAAGGTGGTAAAGTATTCCTGTCATACGCTCATGCACACCGTGAACCGAACAGAGATGACTTGATGGCGAATAACGATGTTAAACCTGAAAAACTTCACGACATTGAAGCTGGTTTTGAAAAACAGTTCGGGATTGTATCCTTTACAGCGAATCTCTATTATATGTACTATGTGAATCAATTGGTATTAAATGGTGTACTTAATAATGTAGGAGCATTCATCAGAACCAATTCCGGGAAAAGCTACAGAAGAGGTATTGAGGTAGGTGCCCTGGCAAAGCTATCCAAGCAATGGGAAGTTTCCGGAAATGTGACGCTAAGCCAGAGCAGAAACCAGGATTTTAATATTCAAAATGGAGATGTTCCTAAAAGTCTTGGAAATACACAGATTTCATTCTCTCCAAATGTAATTGCCAATGTAGGTCTGAAATTCAACCCTACAAAGAATTTTCAGTTTGCTTTAATGAATCAGTATGTCGGGAAACAATATCTGGACAATACGGAAGATGCAAATCTGCAGCTTAAAGATTATTTCCTGACAGATTTCAACGCTCAGTATCAGTTTAAAATTGGCAATAATGAAATCACATTAAAACTGTTGGTGAATAACCTGTTCAATAAAAAATATGTCAACAACGGATCCGTGTACGAAGGACAGCCATATTATTTTTCACAGGCAGGAACGAATTTCATGTTTGGAGTGAGCTGGAAGATTCAATAATGAGAAGGTCGGAAAGTAAATAAGTGAATTTGTAAATCTGCCCTTTTACCCGTTTCATTATAACTGTTAAGCTTAAAAAAAGAAGTTTAAATACCTGTATTCCAGTTTTGATACAGAATAATCAAAAGACTGTTTCGGCAGTCTTTTTTTATATAGGTTAAATATCTTAAAAAGTCATGAAAAAGTTATAAATTTGCTGCCAAATGAATATTTCAGCATACATTTTAGAATACTTAAAACAATTTGGAACTGCCACGGTTCCAGGCTTTGGGGTGTTTTCACTGAAAAATTCTAAGGCAATTATCAATTCCGAAAACGGGAGTATCTTACCTCCAGCCAGTCAGATTGAATTTACAATAGACTACGAAGTACAGGCTGAAGATCTTACTGCTTTTATTGCAGGACAGAAACAGATGTCCTTAGAGGCTTCAAGAAGTGATCTGAAGATCCAGACAGATTTTTGGAAGAAGAAACTTCAGGCCGAACAGGTTCTTGAAATTCAAAACCTTGGAACAGTTTTCATTGAAGAAGGACATACCCATTTCAAAGGAAAAAGAATAGAATCAGGACGTCCGGACTTTTATGGACTTGAAGAGATCAGATTTTCAGATATCAATAACGGAGAAAAGGTAAATCCTTCAGTTAATCGCGAAAAGGATTTCAAATTCAGAAAAACTCTTCTCTGGGTTTTCCTTTTGATTATTCCGGTTTTGGGGATTTTATATCTGGCTTTTACCCAGCAGGAACTTCTTTTTGGTAAAAAGTCTTTCAATAAGGTTTCCGTACAAACCTCTACCCACAGAATTGTAAAAGATACCATTAAGGTGATGGTACATACCCCAAAAGCATCCGTTTCAGATTCTTTGAAAAAAGATTCATTAGCAAAACCTGTCGGAAAAGGAGTAAAACCAGCTCCGGCCGTTCCAAACAACACTAAGACTAGATGGCAAAAATAAAAAAAGCGTCAGACTCTCTGACCATTATGACCAATATCGTTCTTCCGAACGAAACCAATTCTTTAAGAAATCTTTTTGGAGGTGAACTTTTGGCAAAAATGGACCGTTGTGCGTCTATTTCTGCGGCAAGACACTGCGAGAGAAGAGTAGTAACAGCTTCTGTAAACCACGTGTCTTTCAATCACCCGATTCCGGAAGGCGGAGTAGTGGTATTGGAATCTAAAGTTTCCAGGGCATTTTCTACCTCCATGGAAGTATATGTGGATGTATGGTTGGATGACCCGATCAATCAGAAGAAAATTCATACCAATGCTGGTATTTATACTTTCGTTGCAGTAGATGAATTCAACCGTCCGATTCCGATTCCGGAAATGGTTCCTGAAACAGAAGAAGAAAAAGAAAGATTTGCAGCAGCATTCCGTAGAAAAGAACTTTCATTAATTCTTTCCGGAAGAATGAAACCTCTGGAATCTGTAGAGCTTAAAAAACTCTTCCAGGAACCACAGGAGTCTAAGAAAGATAAGAAATAACCTCCTATAAAACACAAAAGACACAAATATCTGGCACGAATTTCCACAAATGGTTTATGCCTAATCAAATGAAAAAAAATAATCAAAATGGATATTTCAGAAAATGATATATCAAAAATTGTCTACGAAGCAGGGTATATAGTTCATAAGACATTGGGTCTAGGACTTTTAGAAAGTGCTTATGAAGAATGTTTGTTTTATGAATTAAATAAACAAGGTATTCTTGTAGAAAGGCAAAAATCGATGCCATTAGTTTATGATGAAGTGAAAATGGATGTGGGCTATAGGCTTGACTTTTTGATTGAGAAAAAAATTGTACTGGAAATAAAATCTATAGAATCATTACAAGATATTCATTTAGCACAAATACTTACATACTTTCGCTTAAGTAATTGTAAACTTGGAATGTTGATTAACTTTAATACGCTTCAATTTAAAAATGGAGTTAAGAGAGTGATTAACGGGATATTATAATTTGTGTTATTTGTGAAATAAATTAGTGTCATTCGTGTTTAAATTATGAAAATACTTCTTTTAGATAAAAATCATCCTCTTATCACTGAGCAGCTTTTGGCTCAGAATTTTATATTGGAAGAGGATTTTACATCGTCTTATGATGAGGTTTGCAATAAAATTGAAAATTACGACGGGATTATTATCAGAAGTCGTATTCCTTTAGACCAAAATTTTCTGGAGAAGGGTAAGAACCTGAAATTTATTGCAAGGGTAGGAGCCGGAATGGAAAACATAGATATTCCTGTTGCTGAAAAACTGGGAATCCAACTGATCAATTCTCCGGAAGGAAACAGAGATTCCGTAGCAGAACATGTGGTAGGAATGCTGCTTGTGATCATGAACAGACTTTTTATTGCCTCTCAGGAAGTGAAAAATGGGATCTGGAAACGTGAAGAAAACAGAGGAGATGAATTGCTGGGGAAAACTGTAGGGCTTATCGGATATGGAAATATGGGGAAAGCTACAGCTAAAAGGCTTTCAGGATTCGGATGTAAAGTGATCTTCCATGATATACTTCCCGGCCTTTCGGATGAATATGCAATACAGGTTTCTCTGGAAGAGCTGAAACAGTCTGCTGAGGTTGTAAGCTTACATATTCCTTTGACTTCAGAAACGCATTATCTTATAGATGAAACGTTCATTGCAGAAATGAAAAACAACTTCTATTTTGTCAATACGGCAAGAGGAAAGAATGTGAAAACTAAAAGTTTAGTAGAAGCATTGAAGTCAGGAAAGGTAAAAGGTATCTGTCTGGATGTTTTGGAATACGAAAAATCTTCTTTCGAGCATATTGAAACTGAAAATGAAGATTTAAAATACCTTCTTGAATGTGAAAAAGCCATTGTAACACCACACATTGCCGGGTGGACACACCAGAGCAAAGAAAAGTTGGCTCAGTTTATTGTAGATAAAATTGTAGCTTCACATTGTTAAACAATGAAAAATAAAATATAAAAGGCGAATTTACAAAAAGTGAATTCGCTTTTTTATTAACTTTCACTTTTTCGCGATTTTGTCCTTCCAAATTTTATATCTCCCTTCATTTATGTTAAATAATTCATAATGTCCCTATCATGTTTATTATTTATTTTTGAGTTTTATTAAATTGCCGCTCATTTTGAATCTCATGACGAAGCGTAATTTTATACTTATCCTAACTGTTCTTTTAGCAATATTTTCTTGTAAAAAAAAGTCTGAAGCCAAAGAAGTTTCAGCTGAAAATACGACCAATCTACCCAACTATGGAAATGTAGACTTCGGAAGTATTTTCGTCAAAGGTGATGGAGAGCTTTTGAACAGACAGACAACGGTAAGCTATATAGATCAGTATTACAAAAAAATATGGGAAGAAGGCAACCTTAGCGGAGGAATTCTGGTTGCTAAGGGCGATGAAATTCTTTACGAAAATTACAGAGGTTTTGGAAGAGAAGGCAATCAGATGCCGATTGATAAAAATACACCGTTGCATGTAGCTTCGGTTTCAAAGACTTTAACGGCAATGGCAATGATGAAGCTGATTGAGGCTGGGAAAATAAAACTTACAGATCACCTTACTCAGTTTTTTCCAGGATTTCCATATCCCGATGTTACTGTTCAGACTTTATTGGATCAAAGAAGCGGTCTTCCAAAATACGAATATTTTATCACCAAAATACAGCCTGCACCGGCAGAACTTTCAAAACCGTTTATTACGAACCAGGATGTATTGAATATGATTATCAAATACAAACCAGATCTGGCGCGAGATACCGATACAGGATTTATGTACTGTAATACCAATTTTGCTCTATTGGCTTTATTGGTTGAAAAAATAACAAAAACTCCTTTCCCGCAGGCGATGAAAGAAATGGTTTTCACACCCTTGAAAATGAATAATACTTACATTTTCCAGGAAAAAGATATTCCTACAGCCTCTCAGTCATTCTATTATGGGGGAAATAAACTGTATCCTTTAGACAGATTAGATCTTATTTATGGTGACAAAAATGTATATACTACTCCAAGAGATTTGTACAATTTTTCAAAAGCAATGTTTTCGAAAAATTTCCTGAAACCGGAACTCATGGAGATGGTTTTCGCTCCTTACAGCAATGAAAAGTCAGGAATGAATAATTATGGATTAGGATTCAGGATGAAAATTTTTGATAATGGCGAAAAGCTGACGTATCACAACGGATGGTGGCATGGCACAAACTCTGTATTTGCCCACCTTTTAAAATCTAAAGTTACCATCGTGGCTATCGGAAACAAATATTCAAACAAAGTATATACAGCTCTTGCGTTATCCGGATTATTTGAGGATTTTCCTTTACAGAAGGAGAAGTTGCACACCGTTATGCATGATAATAAAGATACTTTAAATTCCGGACAGGAAGTTTTTGGAGAATAATGTTTATTTTTGCTTAAACATTTTCATGAAAAGGTTTCTTTTATTATTTGTTATCTGTTTTCTTGTACATTCATGTGCAAGAGTGGGATCTCCTGTCGGAGGGCCTAAAGATACTTTAGCACCAAGGTTTTTAAGTTCAAACATTGATACTACAAGAATTAATGTCAAAAAAGATATTCACGAGCTCCGTCTGGATTTTGATGAATATGTAACATTGAAGGACATCAATAAAAACCTGATTATTTCACCACCTATTAAAGGGATAACGAGAATTCTTCCTTCGAATATAGCCAACAAATTTGTGCTAATCCAATGGACTGATACTCTTCAGGCGAATACAACGTATAATTTTAATTTCGGAAATTCCATTGTAGATAATAACGAGTCGAATATACTGAGGTATTTCAATTTTGCTTTTTCTACAGGAGACAAACTGGATGATCTTTACATCAGTGGTGAGGTAAAAGATGCAATGGATATTAAAAAGAAAACGGGAACAACAACGGAAAATAAGCTTGTGGTAGGATTGTATCAGGTAAAAGATACGATGGATTATAAGAAAAAACCTTACTATATCACCAAGGTAGATGAAGACGGGTATTATGAATTGAATTATCTGACTCCTGGAAAATATAAAATTATTGCTTTTGACGACGAGAATGGAAATTCTATGTATGACCCAGGAAAAGAAAAGGTTGGATTCCAGAAAGATCCCATCAATGTAGAGAAATCTATTTCAGGATTGAATTTGAAAGTATATCCTTCCAGAAAAGCAGTGAAATATTCAGAAATGAAAGAAATTGCAGGTGGGATTTTAATGTCATTTGAAGGAAATCCAGATGAAGTAAAAGTTCAGTCACTGAATGAGAAAATAAAAGATATCAAAATAATGCATAACCCAAAATCCGACTCTGTCAGAATCTGGTTTGATGCAGTAAAAGATGATGTGGGGCAGACAGCGAATGAAAAACTCACATTTACTCATAATAAAGGTCCCAAAAAAGATAGTGCCTACAGCGTTTCTTTATTTTACAGATATAATAAGAAGAATGCGATGGATGTCGTGAGCGATAATGACGGAACTTCAATCGCTCCAAAAGCAGATTTAAAGCTTGCATCAAACTATATTGTAGATAAAATTGATCCTTCAAAATGGACATTAAAGATCAAAGGTGACAGTTTAACAACTTTACCGTTCACTGCTAAAATTTCAGAAACAAATCCTTATCAGATCCATGTTCAATCAGATTTTGTGATGGGAAAAAGCTATGAACTTACTGTTCCTAAGGAAACCGTATCTTCGTACTATGCAAAAAACAGCCAGTCAAAGCGTTTCGACTTTGATGTTGCTAAAGCAGATCAGTTTGGAAGTGTTGAGTTCTCTATTACCAATGCTCCGGAAGCAAATTATTGGATTCAACTGATAGATTCTTCAGATAAAATTGCCTATCAGAAATATATAAAAGGAGACAAGGTAAAATTTGATATATTGAGACCTGCAGAATATATTGTAAGAATTCTGGTAGATAATAACGGGAATAAATATTGGGATGAAGCAGATTTCGCTAACGATATATTTGCTGAAGATGCTTATATCTTCCATAAAAAAGTAATCGTAAGAGGATTGTGGGAAACAAGAGAAGACTGGGATCTGAAGGATACCAGAACACTTGACAGTCCTAAATCAACATCGGGAGCTCCGGCACCCACATCAACCTCTGTTCCAGCATCAGAAACTCCGCAGCCTGTAACACCTACGGTAACGAAGGAACCGCTGAAAAAAGAATTTAAATCCGGTAATGCTGTTTTAACTCCGGCAAAGTAAGCAGATGAAAATGGCTAAGAAAATCATATTTTGGATATTGGTGGGTTTTGCCCTGATCCAGTTTTTTCCTATTGATAGAATCAATAAACCGGTTGATTCTGCTGCGAACTTCGTTGATGCAAGGAAAGCACCTGAAAAAATCAGAACACTGCTTAAAAATGCGTGTTATGACTGCCATTCCAATGAAACAGTTTACCCGAAATATGCTTTTATTGCACCTGTATCATGGTCTGTAAAAAGCCATGTAAATGAAGGAAGAGAACACCTTAACTTTTCTACCTGGGAAACGTATAATAAGGATTTGAAGAAGGATATGATCACTAAATCTATTCAGACTATCCAAAGCAAAACAATGCCAATGCCGGGTTATATTGTCTATCATAAAGAAGCTAATCTTTCAGAAGCAGAAAGAGCACTGTTGATTCAGTATTTTGAAGAAATGCTGAAAACGAAGACTTATTAGTATCTAAAATAAAGCGGGAAAAAATAAAAGACATAGCTTATTTTCAATGCTTTATTCTTCTGTTATATTATTTTAAGATTATCATAAAATAAAAAACTCTCGCAGATTTTGCAGACCGGCAGATGAATGTGTTTTAACAATCTGCTTAATCTACAAACTCTGCGAGAGAATATATTACAAAAATTATTTCTTTAAATAGCTCCCAAAAAATCTCTTCTGAGAATCAAAGGCAATATCTTCAAGGTCTAGCTCCTGTAAAGGAATCCATACTGCTTCTGAGATCTCTGAGAGTTCAAGATTTACCTCAAACTTTTCCGAAACATTATACTCATAAAAGAGATCGATGGTATTGTAATCAATTTCTTTGTATTGATAGATGTTTGGAAGGCTGGTAAGGTATTTCAGGTTAGAAATATCGATATCAAGCTGAAGTTCTTCAAAAAGTTCTCTTTTACAGGTTTCCTCTGCACTTTCTTTAGGGTCAACGAATCCTCCGGCAAGATCAAGTTTTCCTTTTTTAGGATCTCTGTTTCTTCGGGTAAGGTAAATTTCGTTACCACATCTGATGACAACCGCCACTGCGCCTGCCACATTATTATACAAAGTAAAACCACATTCCGGACAGCTCCATTTCTTTTCGCCGTCCCAGTGTAAGGACTCTTTGCCACAGCTTGGGCAATATTTCAATAGTTTCATTGAGCAATATTAATATTTCTCGGGTGATAACTCAAAATAACATCCCTTAATTCTTCCGTCTTCAGATGCGTATAGATTTCCGTTGTTGTAATACTGGAATGCCCCAGCATTTCCTGAATATAACGGAGATCTGCTCCGTTCTGCAGTAAATGCGTAGCAAATGAGTGTCTGAAGGTGTGTGGAGATATTTTTTTGTTAACCCCTGCTTTATCTGTAAGTTCTTTAATGATAAGAAATACAATCACTCTGGACATAGATGTCCCACGGCTGTTCAAAAAGAGAGTGTCTTCATATTTCTTATTGATCTTACCTTTAGAACGTACCTCTTTGATATAATTTTCAAGCAAATCAGCAGTATAGTCGGCCAAAGGTACAAAACGGGTTTTGTTTCCTTTTCCGTTTACCTTGATGTATTGCTCTTTAAAATTGATATTGGAGATCTTCAGATCAATGAGTTCAGAAACACGAAGCCCGCATCCATATAGTACCTCTATGATGCAGTGGTTTCTTTTTCCAAGATCTGTATTGACTTCAATAGCAGTGATAATTTTGTTGATATCAGGCAGGCTTAAGGTATCAGGGAGGTATAATCCCAATTTAGGGCCTTCAAGTAACGCCGCAGGATTGTCTTCACGATATTCATCTTCAAGCAGAAATTTGAAAAAGGCTTTGATGGAAGATATCCATCTTGCTTGTGATCTCTCACTGAATTTCTGTTTAGAAAGATTGAAAATGTATTCCTGCAGGTTTTCGTAACCGATAGAATCTGGGCCGACGTTTGCCAGATCTTCTTTTGCATAATCTTTTAATTTCTTAATGTCCCGAACGTAGGCGTCGAGAGTGTTTTCTGAAAAATTTCTTTCGAAACGAAGAAATATTTCAAAATCTTTGATCTTTTCATCCCAAGTCATTTGTGCTTATTTTTTTAGTTCACAGTCCGATATTTGTTCTATTTCAATGTTATGGTTTCTCAGGAACGATATTCCATCGTCATCTGAATACTCATTAATATACACCAGTCTCGCAATTCCTGCCTGTAAAATCAGCTTGCTGCATTCTTTACAGGGAGACAGCGTCAGATATAACGTTGCCCCTTTTGCAGATTGAGTAGAAGCGGCCAGCTTTAATATAGCGTTCGCTTCAGCATGCAATACGTACCAGTGTGTTTTCCCTTCTCCATCTTCACAGCAGTTTTCGAATCCCGAAGGAGTCCCGTTGTAACCATCTGAAATAATCATCCTATCTTTTACGATAAGAGCTCCCACCTGTTTTCTCTTACAGTAGGAGAGTTTTGCCCATTCCTGAGCCATTTTTAGATAAGCTTTATCAAACTTATTCATACCGCAGCATTGTTTTTTTTCGAAATAATTTGGATTAAAATCTTTTAGAAAGATTTAAAAGTTAGGCTTTCTCTTCTCTAGAAACGCAGTAACTCCTTCTTTCTTATCTTCCATTTCAAAAAGTTGCCCGAAATATTTAATTTCAGTTTCAAAACCTTTCTCTGTATCAGATAAATTTACGGCATTTATAGCCTTGGATATTGCCATTGGTGAGTTGTAGGCAATCGTGTTTGCTAATTCTTTCGTTTTGGTTAATAATTCTTCAATAGGGTATACTTCATTGACCAGGCCGATCTCTTTTGCTTTTTGAGCAGGGATCATTTTGGCAGAGAAGATCATTTCATTGGCAATACCTTTTCCTACAAGCTTTGGAAGCCTTTGAGTTCCTCCGTATCCCGGGATTAATCCAAGAGTTACTTCAGGAAGTCCTAATCTGGCGTTTTCCGATGCATATCTGATATGGCATGCCATGGCAAGCTCTAAACCTCCGCCTAATGCAAAACCGTTTACGGCTGCAATGATAGGTTTAGACATATTTTCAATTTTATTGAACAATATATTTTGTCCGTTTCTTGCAAGTTCTTCAGCTTTTTCCTGTCCGAAGTCGCTGAACTCCTTGATATCAGCTCCTGCTACAAAAGATTTTTCTCCACTTCCGGTAAGGATAATTACCCTGCAGGAAGTATCAGCGTTAAGCTCATCCAGTGCGGTACTGATTTCCTGAATTGTTTTTGCATTTAAAGCATTTAAACTTCCAGGTCTGTTTATGGTAATAATAGATAATTTATCTTCTTTTTTTAATAATATGTTCTCGTAACTCATTTTTCCACTTTAAAATATCATCCTTTGCAAATTATGAATTTTTTACAAAAAAAAGGAAAAAATATTATTTTTTTTTCCTTTTTTTTAATTTATTATTCAATATGATTATTTGGAATGATTCATCATATTTGCATCAATATTGACATTTAACTGAGAAGCTACTTTCATGCCAAGCTCAATATTAGCACGGAAAAAGTGACATAATTGTCGGTTGATAATCTCGTCTTTTTTAGGCCCGCTGATGCCTTGCATGCTTCCGATAATATTTTGAATCAGACGATCTCTGTCTTCTGCGTTCATTGCTTTTGAATAAAGCAGACCCGGCTGAGTATAATGATCGCTGTCATTATCATTTCTGTTATAACTGGCTACATGAGCACTGTCTAATTCATATTCAAAACCTTTGTAATCAGAATCTGCTTTGATATCATCGAAACTGTTCGGATGGTAATTCGGTTTGTCCTGATAGTAGCTTGAATCTGCCATATAGCCATCTCTCTGGTAGTTATTGACCGCAAAAGGACATCTGTTCACCTCCAGTTGATGTGCGTTGACACCCACTCTGTAACGGTGTGCATCAGGATAAGAAAATAGTCTTCCCTGCAGCATTTTGTCAGGTGAGAAACTAATTCCGTTAATCAGGCTGCTTGGTGAAAAAGTAGATTGTTCAACATGAGCAAAATAATTAACAGGAACTTCATTAAGTTCCATTTCTCCTACCTCAATCAATGGGAAGTCATCATGAAACCACACTTTTGTTACATCAAAAGGATTCCATCTGAAGTCTTTTGCCTGTTCCTCAGTCATCACCTGGATATACAGGGTCCATTTCGGGAAGTCTCCGTTTTCAATAGCATTGCAAAGGTCTTCCTGGGCGAAGTCCGGATTTTCGCCGGCCATTTTTACCGCTTCTTCATCAGTGAAGTTTTTCACTCCCTGCTTGGTTTTGAAGTGGAATTTTACCCATACTCTTTCATTATTGTCATTAATCATGGAGAAAGTATGAGACCCAAATCCATGCATATGTCTGTATCCGTAAGGCGTTCCTCTGTCTGACATTAATATAAGAACCTGATGAAGCGATTCAGGATTTAAGCTCCAGAAATCCCACATCATGGTGGCGCTTTTTAAATTGGTTTTTGGAAGTCTTTTTTGAGTATGAATAAAGTCCGGAAATTTTTTTGCATCCTTAATAAAGAATACCGGAGTATTGTTTCCTACAAGATCCCAGTTTCCGTCTTCTGTATAAAATTTTAAAGCAAAACCTCTAGGGTCTCTTGCTGTATCTGCGCTTCCTTTTTCTCCTCCTACAGTAGAAAAACGGGCAAACATTCTGCATGAATTTCCTACTTTTGAGAACAGTTTTGCTTTTGTGTACTGGCTGATGTCATGGGTTACGGTAAAAGTTCCATAAGCACCGCTTCCTTTAGCATGCACAATCCTTTCAGGAATTCTTTCCCTAACGAAATGCGCAAGATTTTCCTGAAGAATAAAGTCTTGCAGCAATACCGGGCCTCTTGGTCCTACCGTCTGTGAATCCTGATGCTCAAAGTAAGGTGCGCCGTTGCTTAACGTTAATTTTTTAGAATCCATATAATTGAAGATTTGAATAATTCTTTTTCCTTTTTCTAAATCGAAGTGTAAAGGTAATGAATATCAAATTTACTTGAATTTTTAATTGCTAATAACAAAAACGTTATATCTTTGTAATAGATAATATTAATCAAATGAACATTCAGCAACTGGAGTATCTTATCGCTGTTGATAAGTATAAACATTTTGGTAAAGCAGCTCAGGCATGTTTTATTACACAACCTACGTTAAGTGCCATGATACAGAAATTTGAGGATGAACTGGATGTGAAGGTTTTCGACAGAACTACTCACCCGATTCGTACCACAGATGTAGGTCTTCAGATTATTGATCAGGCAAAAGTTATTATAGAATCTGTCAATGAGCTGAAAAACAAGGCGAACCTTTTGAATAATATTTTAGGAGGAACTCTTAATCTGGGAATTATTCCTACGGTTTCTTCTTTCATTCTGCCTACGGAAATTTTCAGGTTCCTTGAAGACAATCCAAAGATTCAGATGAATGTAAAAGAAATGACAACGGATAATATTATTAAAGCTTTAAAAGCAGGAGAACTGGATGCGGGAATTATCTCAACTCCTTATGATACTGCTGACGAGTTTTATCAGGATTTCTTATTCAATGAGGAGCTGATGATTTACAGTTCCAATACAGAAGCCAACAAAAAGAATTCTTACATCATTCCGGAAGATCTGAATGTAGAAAAAGTATGGTTACTTGAAGAAGGAAACTGTCTTAGAAATCAGTTTGAGAACATCTGTCATTTGAAAGAAAATACCCTGAAGCCTAAAAATTTAGACTTCCTGGCTTCCAATATCCAGACCTTGGTACACATGGTAGATAAAGTAGGAGGAATCAGTATTCTGCCAGAACTTGCTTTGAGTCAGCTTTCAGAAGAACAGAAGAAAAATGTTTTCAGATTCAAAAAACCTTTCCCTTATCGAGAAATCAGTATTATTTATTATAAGCCAACATTTAAGCAAAAAATAATTGATGAATTGTCACATTCTATCAAAACTTCTTTAGAACTTAAGCTGAATTATCACGAAAGTCCAAAAGAATTTGTAAGCATTAAGCCTCAGTAATGGAAATGCTTTAAAGTGATAGAAATCATCAATTTAAATAAAATTATAATTAATAAACAAAATTTTTGAGTATTACAAAAATAGTGCTTAAATTTGCTGACGTTTATTACGAGGAAAAATTTGACCTGATTGCAACCTCTATAAAAATATGCTAAAACAGTATTCTTTTTTGGGCAATTTTATTTCATATTTTTCTTCAATACAATTTTTTTAAATCTTTAAAAACAAAAGAATTATATGTCTTATTTATTTACATCTGAATCCGTTTCAGAAGGACATCCGGATAAAATTGCCGATCAAATCTCTGATGCATTAATCGACCATTTTTTAGCATATGATAAAGACTCAAAAGTAGCATGTGAAACTCTTGTAACTACCGGACAGGTGGTATTGGCAGGGGAAGTAAAATCAGATGCTTATCTTGATGTGCAGACTATTGCCAGAGAAGTAATCAACGGAATTGGATATACAAAAGGTGAATATATGTTCAATGGAGATTCTTGTGGAGTGATCTCTGCCATCCATGAGCAGTCACCTGATATCAACCAGGGAGTTGACAGAGCTGTAAATGACGAGTCTTTCGAAGCAAAAGCAAATGCACAAGGAGCAGGAGATCAGGGAATGATGTTCGGGTATGCTACCAATGAAACGGCTAACTATATGCCTCTTGCATTGGATCTTGCCCACACGATTCTGAAGGAACTTTCTGCCATCAGAAGAGAAAATAAAGAAATCACTTATCTTCGTCCTGATGCAAAAAGCCAGGTAACTATTGAGTATTCTGATGATCATAAACCAATTAGAATTGATTCTATCGTAGTTTCTACTCAGCACGATGATTTTGCAGCTGAAGAGGAAATGTTGAATAAGATCCGTGAGGATATTAAAAACATTCTGGTTCCAAGAGTTGTTGCACAACAGACTGAGGAAATCAAAGCTTTGTTCAACGATCAGATCAAATATCACATCAATCCTACAGGGAAATTTGTAATCGGAGGACCTCACGGGGATACAGGTCTTACAGGTAGAAAAATCATTGTTGATACCTACGGTGGTAAAGGAGCTCACGGAGGAGGTGCTTTCTCAGGAAAAGATCCTTCTAAAGTAGACAGAAGTGCTGCTTATGCTACAAGACATATTGCTAAAAACTTAGTGGCTGCAGGAGTTGCTGATGAAGTTTTGGTGCAGGTTTCTTATGCTATTGGTGTAGCTGAGCCTTGTGGTTTATATATCAATACTTACGGAACTGCAAAAGTAGATCTTCATGATGGAGAGATTGCGAAAAAAGTTTCTGCAATTTTCGATTTAAGACCTTATGCTATTGAGCAGAACTTAAAATTAAGAAATCCTATTTATCAGGAAACTGCTTCTTACGGGCATATGGGTAAAGAGCATTATATTGCTGATAAAACTTTTAATAAAGGACATAAAAATGAGCTTACATTGGAAGGGCTTGAGTTCTTTACTTGGGAGAAACTAGACAAAGTAGAGGAAATTAAAACCGCTTTCGGAATTTAATTTTCCCCTTAAAGAATAATAAATGAACTGCTTTATCTCTTGATAAGGCAGTTTTTTTTTAATTTTACACCTTAATAATATAGAAAGATGATGAATTTTAGAACTGTAGTTGCTGTCCTGTCCCTGTTTTTGCTAAGTACATTAGCAAAGGCACAATATACCATGCATAAAATGATTACTGTGGGGTATACTTATCAGAATCAAAGTTTTGGTGAAATAGGAGGGAAATTGCTTTTTCTTAAAAATGACGATGTGATTTACAGATTGGGAGGATCTGCACTGATGGGAGTTGCGGACTCCAAATTTGCTATCATGCCAAAGCTCCAGGCGGATGTTCTTCTTAATTTTGAAAAAAATGTAGACTTCTATCACTCGTATTATTTTTTAGCAGGGGTAGAAGGAACCAATAAATACATTGCCCCTAAAATAGGAGTCACCTTATTTGGGATGCTAGACCTTACCGGAGGCTATGCTTTTCCTATCGGAGATACCCGATTGAACGGAAAAGAGATGAAAGGTCTGAATATTAATTTTACATTAAATATCCCTACCGTATTCATTCATGACATGTTTAAATGATTTTTTTTAGATTTTTCTCTAAAAAATTTAATAATAGGTTAACAGTTATTAAAAAAATATTATATTTACATCATAATAATTGTACTACCGCCTATAGAAGAGACTCTACTCTAGAACTGTTTTGTTTATACAGCAAAGACCAGAAGAAATATCTGGTAGAATGGCTGTCTGCAAATATTTATATTGAGAAGAGTTATGAAATCAAAATCGGATAGTTTACTAATTTCCCTTTACCAGAAAGGAGACGAGGGTGCGTTGTCAACCCTTATTCATCGACATCAGAGAGAACTGTTTACATTCATTTTTTATAAAATTAATGATGAAGATTTAGCGAATGATATCTTTCAGGACACCTTTATGAAGATTATTGTTATGCTGAAAGAAGGGCGTTATAACGAAGAAGGTAAATTTATCCTTTGGGCGAAAAGGATTTCCCACAATTTAATTATCGACCATTTCAGATCAAAAGCAAAGAATATAAAGGTTTCAGAAACTACTTTTGAAACCGATGAATATTCTATTTTTGATTTGATCAGAGAGCCTTCTGAAAATATTGAAGATCAGCTTGTGACGAATCAGATACAGGAAGATCTTTTAAGGATGCTGCAGTTTTTACCACAAAATCAACAAGAAGTAATCAAACTAAGATTTTTTGACGGGCTGAGTTTCAAGGAAATTGCGGATCATACAGATATGAGCATTAATACTACTCTTGGAAGAGTACGGTATGCGCTGATAAACCTGAGAAAAATCATGGATGAAAATAATATAATATTAACCAGATAAATAATATTTTGGGAAATTTCACGTTTTAAGGAAAACATACTTCGCTTATGAAAAAAAATGACTCCTTAAAAGTGAAAACTTTGAAACCTAAGAAACAAACTATTGATTTTTTGCTGAATTTTTCTAAAAGCCTTGAAGTTGTGAAAAGCAAGAGCAAAAATTATCCAATTTTAAAAAATTAAAATGATTAACTTTGTGCTGTATGAAAATGCAGCATGTTTTTTTTGACCTGGATAATACACTCTGGGATCATCGTAGAAATGCCTATCTTACCATCAAGGAACTTTTTGAAAAACAGGAAATTACTTCAAAGTATCATATTGACTTTGAAGAGTTTCATTCTGTTTACCATGATATCAACGAAGATTTATGGGAAAAGATCAGAGATGGAATTATTGGCAAAGAGTATTTGAGAGAACACCGTTTTTATGACTCATTTAAACATTTTGGAGTAGAAGATAGAGAACTTGCCCTTTATTTTGAAGAGCACTTTCTTGATAATATTGTGAGTCATAATGAATTGGTAGAAGGAGCTGAAGATGTTTTGGAATATCTGAAAGCTAAGAATTATACATTACACATTATTTCCAATGGATTTCAGGAGGTAACGGAAAGGAAATGTACCTTGTCCGGAATTGCCCCTTATTTTAAAACGATTACCAGTGCAGATGCTGTAGGAGTAAGAAAACCTAATCCCAGGATTTTTGAATACTCTTTAGGACTTTCTGAAGCCAGAAAAGAAGAAAGTATCCTGATTGGTGATGATTGGATTGCTGATGCCATGGGAGCAACAGACTTCGGAATGGATGCCATTTTCTTTGATGTTTATAAAGAAGATAAACGGAAAGAAGGATTAAAAGCCATTACCCATCTTCAGCAGATTAAAGAATACTTATAAATGTAAGACCATAAAGTCTAAAGTATAAATATAGGCCACTAAGATTATCTTAGTGGCTTTTCTGTTTTATAGACTTGAGAAATCAACGTAAAGATGTTTGATTATCCACGAAAATCTGCGATTAAGACTAAATCATAAATTCATTTATTTTTTTGCTGGATTAGTTTTCCCAATTCTTTCCCAAATTGATTTGCAACTTTGCTCCATAATAATGATAAAAAAATTAAATGTTATGAAAAATGTAAAGAAAATCACAGGAGTATTGATGATCATTTTTTTATTAATAGGAGGCTTCGTTTCTGCACAGGACAGAGCAATCAATGTTAATCAGTTACCCAAAACAGCTAAAAACTTTCTTGCTGCCCAATTTAAAGGAATACCTGTAACCTCGGCCATCGAAGACAGAGAAATTTATGGAGTAGATGAATATAAAGTATATCTGACCAATGGAATGAAAATAGAGTTTGACAGCAATGGAAACTGGAAAGAAGTGGATGGAAAGCATCAGAAAGTTCCGTATGGTTTCATTCCTGTATCGATCAGAAACTACAGTACAAAGAATTTCCCGAACACTTACATCATCAAGATCGAAAAGAAAAGATGGTCTTATAAAGCAGAACTTTCCAACGGACTGGAGCTTGAATTTGACAGAAACGGAAATTTTAAAAGAATTGATGATTAATACTTAACCGATGCAAACACTAAATTTTAATATTATGGTCAACTGGAATTTAATAAACAGTAACGGAAGAAAGATTTCTTCTGCTCAGATTAGAAAGAATATAGTTTCATTTATCACAAGGAATCATCCTTGCAGTGTCATTGACTCTATTGAAAAAAAATATAATGCTTATAAGATTCATTTGATGAATGGTCTATGTCTTGTTTTCGATGCAGATGGCCGTAACGTGAAATCAAATTAGATTATTCATGAAAAAATACCTGAGGGAAGAGGGCAGAGAGCATTTTCATTTTATAGATATCTTATCGGTTATCTATCATATAACCCTTATATTGATCATATTCTCGTAGACTCTTGGATGTGTATCTCTATCTCCGGCTTCCCTCCTTATAATTTCCTATATTTGATATTAGTTAATCATGCAGCAGAGCATATACACCCAGAGGTATGAAGATTTTAATAGTAGAAGATGAACCCGAACTAAAAGATACGGTACAGAAGTTTCTGGAAGCAGAACATTTCATTGTAGAGTATGCAGAAAATTACAGCAATGGGCTGGAGAAAATTATTTCTTACGAGTATGACTGTATTTTGCTGGATATTATGCTGCCGGACGGAAACGGAATAGATCTGCTGAAAGAAATAAAAAAAATGCACAAGAAAGATCCCGTGATCATTCTTTCTGCCAAAGACTCAGTAGATGACAAGGTAACCGGATTGGAAATAGGGGCGGATGATTATCTTGCCAAACCTTTTCATCTTGCAGAACTGATGGCGAGGATCAAGTCGGTGATCAGAAGAAAAAATCAGGATGGTGAAAATATCATCCGATACAAAAATATAAGTATTGATCCGGAGAACAGAACAGTGAAAGTGGGAAATGAGGAGTTAGTCCTTAACCGCAAAGAATACGATCTATTGTATTATTTTGTGATCCATCCGGAAAAAACTTTACAGAAAACGACTTTGGCAGAAGCTATCTGGGGAGATTACATCGATCAGGCGGACAGTCTGGATTTTATTTATTCACAGATTAAAAATCTTCGTAAAAAATTAAAAACACTTAATGCAGAAGCTGATTTCCAGGCTGTATACGGAATAGGATATAAATTCATCTGATGAAAGTCTCTTTAAAATATTATACCATAAAATACCTGATCATCATCCTGCTGTTTGTTATTGCAGTTTGGGCAGGGTTGTTTTATGCCTACATTCTGGATGAAGTACATGATAATGTGGATGACGGATTGAAGGACCGGAAAATACAGATTATCAAAGCTGTTTATCTGAATCCCCAGCTGCTGAATAATAATGATTTTGGATTTAATGAATTTAAAATTAATCCCATTAAAGCTGAAGAGTATCAAAATAAAAGCAGGCTTTACAATAAGATGTATTATATGGAATATGATGATAAAGACCAGCCTTACAGAGTTCTTGAGGCAGACTTTATCGATCAGTTTAAAAATCAGCAGAGGCTTGTCATAAGAACGTCTACCGTAGAAGAGGACGAATTGATCTACGACCTTACGACTGCTTTAATTGTGCTTTATATCCTTTTGGTAATAAGCATTGTTGTCATCAACGGATATCTTTTGAATAAAGCAATGAGACCTTTCTACCTGATTTTGGATAAGCTTAAAAAATATCAGTTCGGAATCCCTTTTTCACAGGAAAAGCAGACATATAAAATTACCGAGTTCGAAGAATTGAATGTCGAAATCAATGAAATGATTGAACGTAACGAGCTTGTTTTTTACCAGCAGAAACAGTTTATTGAAAATGCGTCCCACGAACTTCAGACTCCTTTGGCTATTGTTATTAACAAAATTGACCTTCTGATTCAGAATGATGACCTTGATAAAAAGAGTATGACCTTTCTTACTGAAGTTAAAAATGATCTGCGAAGAATGGTAGGCTTAAACAAATCTTTATTAATGCTTTCCAAAATTGAAAACAGTCAGTTTAATAAAACTTCAGATGTTGACTTTAATGGAATGATTGCTCAGTTAGTTCAGAATTATGAAGATTTCATCGCATTTAAAAAAGTAGAGGTCAATATTATAGAGAAAGGAAAATTCGTTGCAGATTTTAACCAGGATCTGGCAGATATTCTGCTGTCCAATCTTCTTAAAAATGCGGTTAAATATAATAATGAAGAAGGAACGTTAAATATTATTGTTGAATATAACCGGATTACATTCCAAAACAGCGGTACAGCCATTCCTTTAGATAAGTCAAGGATCTTTAACCGTTTTTACAAGCAAGGATCAGATCATACCTCTACAGGATTAGGATTGTCTATCATTAAGACCATTATAAAACAATACCCGGGTTGGGATATTGTCTATGAATTCGGCGATCAGATGCATTACTTTATCCTGACAAAGAATAACGGAAAATGATATTCAGAAAATCATAATAAATAAAAAAAGCCTTTCGTTTGAAAGGCTTTCTTATGTTTACAACTTAGTATTAAAATCCTAAGCTTGTTCTTACTCTTTTAAGAGTTTCCAGGGCAATAGGTCTGGTTTTCTCGGCACCTTGCTGTAGTTTTGCTTCCAGCTCATCAAGGTTGTTCATATAATAAGCGAACGTTTCTCTTTCTTTCTCAAAACGTACCAGAATAAGATCCAGTAATTCCTTCTTAGCATGTCCGTATCCGAAGTTTCCGGCAAGATATTTTACTCTTAACTCTTCAGTTTGTTCAGGTGTTGCAATAAGTTCATAGATCTGGAAGGTTTTATCAGTTTCGGGATCTTTAGGTTCCTCCAGAGATTTAGAATCTGATTCAATGCTCATTACCTGTTTTTTCAGTTCCTTTTCAGGTAAGAAAATATTGATAATATTTCCCATTGATTTAGACATTTTACGCCCATCAGTTCCGGGAACATATTTCGTGTCCTGCTGAAGTTCTGCTTGTGGTAATACAAGCACTTCTCCCATTTGATTATTAAACCTGGAAGCTACATCTCTTGCAATTTCCAAATGCTGAAGCTGATCCTTTCCTACAGGTACAATCTCTGCATCATACAGTAAAATATCTGCAGCCATCAGAATTGGGTAAGTAAATAAACCTGCATTTACATCCTGAAGTCTGTCAGCCTTATCCTTGAATGAATGAGCCAATGTTAATCTTTGATAAGGAAAAAAACATGATAAATGCCAAGAAAGTTCACAGGTTTCAGCGATATCACTTTGTCTGTAGAAAAATGTTTTTTCAGTATCTAATCCACAAGCAAGCCAAGCCGCAGCAATCTCGTAGGTATTTTGTCTTAACGTTTGCGCATCTTTAATCTGTGTAAGCGTGTGAAGATTCGCAATAAATAAAAATGATTCATTTCCTTCCTGCTTGGATAGTTCAATAGCAGGAATAATTGCCCCTAATAAGTTTCCAAGATGGGGTGTTCCGGTGGCTTGAATGCCGGTAAGAATTCTTGACATTTGTTTAAAATTTATATTAAAGAATTAATGAATTACAAATTTACGAGGTTTGTTGGGAATAACGAAAGATAAAAGATAAAAGATAAAAGATAAAAGATAAAAGATAAAAGATGTTGTCATTTAAAATTCAATGGAGGTGGGATATAATTCTGAGCGGAGACGAAGAAAGCCCAGCCAGCTTTAAATTAAGAATTCATTATTGGCTTTAGCCAAAACCTCTCAACTCATAATCCAGTATCCTTCTCCACCATTATCTGTGAAATCCGTGGTTAAAAAATATTAAGGAATCACAATTTTCTCCCCACCAAATTTAGGTTCTACTCCGAAAAGAAGGTCCCAGTATGCCTTAGCTTTGGCAGCGTACTCTCTCATATTGGTCTTTAAACCTGCGTATTTATTTACATCAGCAGCATTATAACCAAAGGCTTCCATTCCGTTTTTTCTGGCCAGGAAAACAGCTCTTTCATTGTGGAATTTCTGAGAGATAATCACCAGTTTTGTCTGGCTGAAAATATCTTTTGCCCTTACCACAGAATCCAGTGTTCTGAATCCGGCATGATCTAAAATGATTTTATCCTGTGGAACTCCTTTCTGCATTAATGCCAGCTGCATATCTTCAGGTTCATTATAGTCTTTGGTGCTGTTGTCACCACTTACAATAATATATTGGATTTTTCTGCTTTTGTATAAGTTGGCAGCAGCTTCAATTCTATTGTAGAAATAAGCATTCGGGGTTCCGTTGCTCAGAAGTTTTCCGGTTCCCAGTAACAGACCCGTTTTTGCTTCCGGTACATCTGCAATATTATAGGAAACGAAAGATTCGCTGTCCTTTTTTATGCTGTAATTTGCCCAGGCAATAAAAATAATTCCTGCAACCAGAAGAAGCAGGAAAATTTTAAAAATATTTTTGATTATTTTTTTCATCCGAAAATACATCTTTTAAAACTCAAGCCCGTTTGGAAATGCTTTTTTTCTGAAGATTAGAAGGAAAGCTGCACCTACTGTGATCGCAGAATCGGCAACATTGAAAATATATTTGAAGAACTCAATATGTTTTCCTCCTATTAAAGGCCAGCTTTCAGGGACGTACCAGTCTACTACCGGGAAATGAAGCATATCCACTACACAGCCTTTCATAAAGGTAGAATATCCCTGCCCAAAAGGAACAAGCTTAGAGATACCTCCATACCCAATCCATCGGTCAGTACTGGCGTCATACACTGTTCCGGTGTCGAAGATCATCCCATAAAACATTCCGTCAATAAGATTTCCGATTGCTCCGGCGAAAATGATGGCCATAGGAATCAAAAGATAATTGGATGCTCCGTCTTTCAACCATTTTTTAAACATATATACCATTCCTCCAATCAGGAAAACTCTTAGGATTACCAGAAAGTATTTCCCGATGATTCCGCCAAAATGAAATCCATAAGCCATTCCAGGGTTTTCAACAAAAGTTTTGTTAAAGAAACCATTGACTACAGGAATACTTTCATTCAGTTCAAAATGAGTTTTGATGTAAATTTTTGAAGCCTGGTCAATCAACAACACTAAAAATGTTATCGCTAATATCTTTTTCATTACTCTCCTTTAGGTTTTGAAGGTTTTGCAGCAGGTTTTATATTTTTATTATCACTTGCTTTCTTAACCACTTTCTGTCCGTTATACGAACTTTTAACATGAGCTTTTTCAAATTTAATGTTCATTTCTTTCAGTACACTTTTCAGTGCGCTAAGCTCCATTGCATTTTTTGGATGTACTATAATAGATTCCATTTCTTATATTTAATTTTTACATTTTGGACAATTCGTCGAGTCGTTTTCTATCTTTTTCAGATAAATCACTGATTCCGTTTCTGCCCATTTTGCTTAAAAGTCTGTCGATCTCTTTCTCCCGCTCGCGTTTATCAGAATTGAATTGATCATCAATAGTATAGTTTTTCTGAGGTTCAGAAAAGAATCTGTTTTTAATCCATTCTCTATTGAAAAACAGTAATGCTATTGCGATAATAAATCCTAAAATTAATAATTCGCTCATAGGTATACATTAAAAATTAGGTTTATAAAGTATCCGTGAATACGATATAAACCCAATATTATTTTTTACAAACCTTGCGGTTATTTTTGCATGTTTTTCGCTTCGATGCTCAGCGTAGCATGAGGAACGGCTAAAAGTCTTTCCTTAGGAATCAGTTTTCCTGTTACTCTGCAAACACCATACGTTTTATTTTCGATTCTGATCAAAGCATTTTTAAGATCACGCACAAATTTTTCCTGTCTTCCTGCCAAAATAGAGTTCTGCTCTTTGCTTAATGTTTCTGCTCCTTCCTCAAAAGCTTTGAAAGTAGGAGAGGTATCATCAGTTCCATTATTCTGGTCATTGATGAAACTTTCTCTGATAAGCTGAAGATCTTTTTCTGCTTTTTCTATTTTTTCTTTAATAATTGCCTTAAATTCCTGTAAATCAGCATCGCTGTATCTAACTCTTTCGTCTGACATATTCGTTCTCTTTTTTAATAAAATTATGAAATGGAATTTGAAATATAATAACTACATGTTAATTTTTTTCAACATTTATCTTAAAATTAACCTCATCTATTTCGATTTCGTTAAAATTTGAAAGTGAAGATACAATTTCTATTTTATTTGACAAGACTTCAGAAGAAATATATTCTTCATTTTTCTTAATATCATTAAGGAAAGGTGAGTTTTCTTCAATGGAGATATTAATCTTGTCTGTCAGTTCAAAGTCTTTATCTTTTCGCAGGTTTTGAATTCTGTTGATGAATTCTCTTGCGATACCTTCAGATTTTAGCTCATCGGTTAACGTCAAATCTAATGCCACAGTTGTTTTACCATCTGAAGTAACCGTCCATCCCGGGATATCTTTTGTAGAAATTTCTACATCATCAAGTGTGATTTCATATCCCTGAACATCTAGTTTTCCTTCTTTTTCAAGACCGGCAATCTGTTCTGTATTAAGATTTGCAATCTCGGCACCTACCACCTTCATGTCTTTTCCTAATTTAGGACCAAGAGCTTTGAAGTTGGGTTTTATCTGTTTTACAATTAAGTGAGATGCTTCTTCAGCATTGATTAACTGTAATTCTTTCACGTTTACTTCCTGTTTGATCAGATCCGCAACAGCAAGAATTTGCGCTTCTGTTTTAGAATCCAATACAGGAACCAATACTTTTTGTAACGGCTGACGAACTTTTACATTTTCTTTCTTTCTTAGTGAGAAGACCATACTTGTAATGTTCTGAGCAAGATGTGTTTTTTCAACCAGATCCTGATCAATTAAGCTTTCATCAGCTACCGGGAAGTCTGTTAAGTGTACAGATTCACAGTTCTCTTTACCTGTTACTTTATTCAGGTCCTGGTATAATTGATCCATAAAGAACGGAGCAATAGGAGCAGATAGCTTAGCCACTACTTCAAGACATGTGTATAATGTTTGGTAAGCAGAGATCTTGTCATCAGAATATTCTCCTTTCCAGAAACGTCTTCTGCATAATCTTACATACCAGTTACTCAGGTTATCATTTACAAAAGTGCTGATTGCTCTTGCTACTCTTGTGGGTTCATAGTCTTCATAGAAAGCTTTTACTTCTTTGATCAGAAGATTCAGTTCAGAAAGAACCCATCTGTCAATTTCAGGACGGTTTTCCACTTCCTTTTCTGAATAGTTGAAGCCGTCAACATTCGCATATAAAGCAAAGAATGAATAGGTATTGTAAAGCGTTCCGAAGAACTTTCTTCTTACTTCGTCAATTCCTTCAATGTCAAACTTCAGGTTTTCCCACGGGTTTGCATTGGAGATCATATACCAACGGGTAGCATCCGGTCCATATACAGAAAGTGTTTCAAACGGATCTACAGCATTTCCTAAACGTTTTGACATCTTCTGTCCGTTCTTATCCAGAACAAGACCATTACTCATTACATTTTTATAAGCAACAGAATCAAACACAGCAGTTCCGATCGCGTGAAGTGTATAGAACCATCCGCGGGTCTGGTCAACACCTTCTGCGATGAAATCAGCAGGGAATGCCTTATTGTTGTCGATTAATTCTTTATTTTCAAAAGGATAATGCAATTGAGCATAAGGCATAGACCCTGAATCGAACCAAACGTCGATCAGGTCGCTTTCACGTCTCATTGCTTTTCCTGAGTCAGAAACCAATACTATTTTGTCTACTACGTTTTTGTGAAGATCCACAAGCTCATAGTTAGACTCAGCCATATTTCCGATGATAAAACCTTGGAACGGGTTTTCAGTCATCAATCCAGCTACAATTGATTTCTCGATTTCGTTGTATAACTCTTCTACAGAACCGATGATCTTTTCTTCTTTCAGGTCATCTGTTCTCCAGATTGGCAACGGAATACCCCAATATCTTGAACGGGAAAGATTCCAGTCGTTTACATTTTCCAACCAGTTAGCAAAACGTCCTTCTCCGGTAGCTTTTGGTTTCCAGTTGATTTCTTTGTTCAAATTAACCAATCTGTCTTTTACAGCGGTCATTTTTACAAACCATGAATCCAGCGGATAATACAATACCGGTTTGTCAGTTCTCCAGCAATGTGGATAAGAGTGAACATATTTTTCTACTTTGAAGGCTTTGTTCTCTATTTTCAATAGGATCGCAAGTTCTACATCCCATGATTTCTCAGGAGCAGTTCCTTCATCGTAATATTCGTTTTTGATATAGGTTCCGGAGAATACCTCAGGAACATTTTCACCTTTGATGAATTTACCCTGTAAATCTACCAATGGCACAAGGTTGTCATTTTCGTCCTTCACCAACATTGGCGGGATCTCAGGCTGAGCCATTTTAGCAACTCTCGCATCATCAGCACCAAAAGTAGGCGCTGTATGAACGACACCTGTACCGTCCTCTGTCGTTACGAAATCTCCCAGGATTACTCTGAATGCATTTTCAGCATTATCGTTGGGTGTAAACCAAGGAACTAATTGCTCATATCTCGTGTCAACAAGTTTTTCTCCTGTAAACTCTTTTAAAACCTTGAAAGGAATTACTTTAGTTTCTGAAGTATAGTTGGCAAAATCTTCATCTGTACCTTCTGTATATTTTTTACCGAAAATTTTAGGTAAAAGAACTCTTGATAAAACAACAGTTACGGGTTCAAATGTATATTGGTTGAAAGTTTTAACTACAACATATTCAATATCTCTCCCTACAGTAAGAGCTGTATTGGATGGCAATGTCCATGGAGTTGTCGTCCATGCAAGGATATGAACATCTCCGTCCACATCATTGAATAATGCTGAAGAGTCTTTTTTTACTTTAAACTGAGCGACAACCGTTGTGTCTGAAACATCACGATAGGTCCCGGGCTGATTCAGCTCGTGAGAAGAAAGTCCTGTTCCTGCTTTCGGAGAGTAAGGCTGGATCGTATACCCTTTATACAACAAGCTTTTGTCATATAATTGTTTCAATAACCACCAAACGGTTTCCATATATTTTGACTTGTATGTGATGTACGGATCATCAAGGTCTACCCAATATCCGATTTTCTCCGTAAGGTTATTCCAAACATCGGTATAACGCATTACTGCTTCACGGCAAGCTCTGTTATAATCTTCAATAGAGATTTTTTTGCCAATATCTTCTTTCGTGATTCCTAATTCTTTTTCTACACCCAGTTCCACAGGAAGACCATGCGTATCCCAGCCTGCTTTACGGAAAACCTGCTTTCCGTTTTGAGTCTGGTAACGGCAGAAAATATCTTTCAATGCTCTTGCCATTACGTGGTGAATTCCAGGCATACCGTTTGCTGAAGGCGGACCTTCATAAAAAACAAACTCAGGATTTCCCTGACGAATCTCAACACTCTTATTGAAAGTTTTATTTTGTTTCCAAAATTCCGCTACATTCTCTGCTACGTCAATAAGGTTGAGGTTTTTGTATTCTTTAAATTGGCTCATTGTAAATATCTCAATATCGTTGATTAATTAAGTCTGCAAATTTACTAAAATTTGTCGGTTTATAATATATGTTTTATTTTGATATCATCTATTAAAAAGTTCAATCTCAGAAATATAAATAGAGAAAGTGAAAAAAGTGAATAGTGAATGGTCAATAAGTGAATTTTTCTGGCTGTTTTCATGTGAAATTTTATGTAATTTATTCAATAGAAGTGGCTTTAGCCGAAACTAAAAAGTTGTCTACATCTAAAAACATAAACATCTGTGAAAATCCGTGTAATCTGTGGTTAAGAAATACTTATATCAATTCAAAAATAAGGACATGATGATTGGAAATTCGTATATTTAAGTAGCTCTAAATCCAAATGCTGTATGAAAACCTTTTATCAACTGATGCTTTTTGTTTGTTTTATCAACACGAGCATTATACAGGCTCAAAATAATTACCCTCAGAATTATTTCCGGAATCCTTTGAATATTCCCATGCAGCTAGCTGCCAATTTTGGTGCTGTAAGGACAAACCACTTTCATATGGGACTTGATTTAAGAACGAACAGTCAGGAAAATTTGCCGGTTGTTGCCGCAGCAGAAGGATATGTGAGCAGAATAAAAGTGGAACGGTACGGTTTTGGAAATGCAGTGTACATTACTCATCCCAATGGCTATACTACTGTGTATGCCCATTTGAACAAATACTTCAATAAGCTTGATGAATATGTAAAGGAAAGACAATATAAAGACGAAAAGTGGGAACAGGATATCACGTTCCAGCCTGGACAGTTTCCGGTGGAAAAAGGACAGCAAATTGCACTAAGTGGAAATACCGGAGGCTCTGCTGGTCCGCATTTACATTTTGAAATAAGAGATACCAAAACAGAAGAATGTCTTAATCCCTTGCTTTTCGGTTTTGCTATTCCAGATACTGTAGCACCCATTATCAGCGGACTGTATTGGTATGACCGACGTTTCAGTACCTACGAACCTGGCGCGAACGGAATTGCAGTAAAAAAAGCTGGAAATGTTTATACTTCTCATCTCGTTCAGGTTAATTCTCCGGAAATAAGTTTTGCCATTAAAGCCGTAGATAAAGCCAATCAAGGGTTTAATCTGGGGATTTATAACGCAGAATTATTGATGGATGGCAAGTTGATTTATAGTTTTAAAATTGATAAAGTACATTATGACGAGACCCGCTATATCAACGGCTGTATAGATTATACTAAATTCATCAGGGATAAAATGGGAATTCAGCATTTGTCAGTTTTACCGGGGATGAAACTTCAGAATTATAGTCTTTCCAATCTGGCAGGGATTATCAATCTCCCGGATGAAGAGGTTCATACGATTGAAATTATCTTGAAAGATACAAAAGGAAATACAAGCCGGTTAACAACAAAACTTCAGTTCAATAAAACTTCGGACAAAGTATCTTCTACAGGAAAAACGCTAATGCCTAATGAAGGAAAAACAATTTCTACCGAAAATACTGAGATTAATTTCAGCAAAAATACAGTATATGATGCAGTAAATTTCAATGCCTATGAAAAACCGGATAGCGATCCCAATGCGATTTCAAATAGTATTGTTTTGCATAGTCCATATATCCCGGTTCATGTTGAATATACTTTGAAAATAAAACCGAATAGAAAATTAACCAATACAGAAAAAGATAAAGCCGTTATTCTCCTTGATTATGGCAGTGACAAAGATGTCGTCAAGGTACAATGGAATAACGACTGGGCAGAAGGTAAATTCAATAGATTGGGTACCGCAAAATTATTAATAGACAATAATCAGCCATCTGTTTCATCAGGCTGGAGTGAAGGAGCACTGGTTAATAACAGTTCTTTATTGTTAAAAGGAACAACAAAAGTGGGAGATATTGTTTCATTCCGGGCCGAACTGGATGGGAAGTGGCTTCGCTTTGCCCGTGTAAAAGATAATTTTATCTACACCTTTGATGAAAAGTGCCCGAGAGGATCAGGTTCTCATACTTTAAAAGTTACAACAGTAAATACCGCTGGAAATACAAACATACAATCCTTTACTTTCCAGAGATAAATAATCTTTTAATACTTGAATCTTTAAATCTTTTAATTTTAATTAAATAAATTTGCTCTTTAAAAATTAAAATCATTGGAATTTCATCCGTCAATCGAGAAAGCAGGGACTCAGGAAATCAAACTATTTCAGGAAGAAAAACTTCATGAACTTTTGGGGTATCTGGAAGCTCATTCACCTTTTTATCAAAAACTGTTCAGAGAAAATAATATCCATATTGCTGATATCCGTACTTTGGAGGATCTTCAGAAAATCCCTACAACGACGAAGAATGATCTGCAGCAGTACAACCATGATTTTTTCTGCATAACACCGGATAAGATTGTGGATTACAGTACCACTTCCGGAACGTTGGGAGATCCTGTTACTTTCGGGCTTTCGGATAATGATCTCGAAAGACTGGCTTATAACGAAGCGATCTCTTTTGCCTGTGCCGGAATTCAAAAAGGGGATGTTGTTCAGATGATTACCACCATAGACAAAAGGTTTATGGCGGGACTTGCTTATTTTCTGGGGTTAAGAAAAATGGGAGCAAGCGTAGTGAGAATGGGACCTGGAATTCCTGAACTGCAATGGGATTCCATTTTCAGATACAAACCTAAATATCTGATTACCGTTCCTTCTTTCCTGTTGAAAATGATTGACTATGCCGAGAAACATGGATTGGATTATAAAAATTCCAGTGTTTATGGAGCTGTATGTATCGGAGAAAGTATCAAAAACCAGGATTTTACAGATAATATCCTTTCTCAGAAAATCAAGGAAAAGTGGAATATAAAACTTTTTTCAACCTATGCCTCTACAGAAATGAGTACCGCTTTTACAGAGTGCGAATTTCAGATTGGAGGACATCACCACCCGGAACTGATCATTACAGAAATTCTGGACGACAACGGAAACCCTGTACAAGAAGGAGAAAGTGGCGAGCTTACCATCACCACTTTAGGGGTAGAAGCTATTCCTTTGTTAAGATTTAAAACCGGAGATATTGTAAAAGCACACTATGAGCCATGCCCGTGTGGAAGAAGTACAATGAGATTAGGGCCTGTGGTAGGCAGGAAACAACAAATGATCAAATACAAAGGAACAACTTTGTATCCGCCGGCAATGAACGATATTTTGAATGATTTTAATACTATCTTATGCTACCAGATCGTCATTCAGGCTAACGACATCGGACTTGATGAAATTATTATCAAACTAAGCACTGAAGAAGAATACGACAGCTTTGTGAATGAAGTCAGAGATCACTTCCGTGCAAAATTGAGAGTAAGTCCGAAAATTGAAATCATTGACTTTGATATCTTATCTAAAACAGTTTTTAATCCAAACAGCAGGAAACCAATCACTTTTATTGATTTAAGATAAAATTAAAAAATAAAGAGTCAATAGAAGCTTCCTTTTATAATATCTTTGGGCTCTAAAAGTAAAAAGCTAATACACTATGAAAAAACTATTATTGCTGGTCTTTGTAGTTATAATGACCACTGCTTTCGGACAGGAAAAAATGAAATTAGTTGCCGGAAGTTTGGGTGTTTTGAAAGATCAGACTGAAGTAAACGTTGAGGTTAAGTTTGAGAATGTACTATTTATGAAAGAAAATATTACAGAAACTCAATATCTTGAAAACAGGAAAAAACAAGTTCTGGACAATCCTAAAAGAGGAGAAGAGGCATGGAAACAATGGATTGAAGAATGGGAAAAATACAAAAAGGAATATTATGTGGACTATTTTGCAAAGGGTTTGAATAAGACCTATAAAAATATTTCATTTAAAAAAGATGCTGCTGCAAAATATACTCTGCGCTTGGAAACAAATTGGATATTTCCGGGCTGGCATGCCGGGATTACTGCAATGACTGCTGAAATATCAGGTAAAATAAAACTGGTGGAAACAGATAATCCTTCTGTTGTTTTAGCTGAAGTAGAACTTAATAAGTTTGATAAATTTGTGCAAAATAAAGAATTTGTAATGGAGTACGGAAGAATAGCCTCAGCCTATGATTCTGCCGGAAGGTATTTAGGAAGAGAAATTAAAAAGTCTTTAAAATAAAACAAAAAACGGTCTGAAAATTCAGACCGTTTTTTTTATGCTTGGTTTTGCTGCTCCTGTTTTTCTGATTTGATCAGGTTCGCAAGGTTTTTAATAACCGTATCGTGCTTTTTCACAAAAGGATTGTCTTTGTTCCAGACATAACCTGCTAAAACAGCACAGATCTTTTTCTTTACATCCGGATTTTCCGGCTGGTGGAAGAAGAGCTCCTGAAGGTTTCCGGTATACCATTCTTTTACGTATGTTGTGAAAACATCCACTCCATATAAAATGTAGTCTGTGTATTCCCTCTGCCAGTCAATTTTTTCTCCGTTTAATTGTCTTAATGCCAGTTTGGCGGCCAGCATTCCGGATTCTGTAGCAAAAGCCATTCCTGAAGAGAATACCGGATCAAGGAATTCTGAAGCATTCCCGGTTAAAGCAAATCCGTCTCCGAATAAACTTTTTACCGAACAGGAATAATCTTTCAGATGTTTTGGCTCAAAAAGAAAATCTACATTCCCAAAACGTTTTACATAATAATCAGAAAGAGAAATAGCTTTTCTTAAAGCCTCTGTTGTATCTCCGTTCTCAGATAATTTGTCGATATATTCCGTTGGGCCTACAATTCCTAAACTTGTATTTCCGTTGGAAAAGGGAATTACCCAAAGCCATACTTCTGTTTCAATAATATCAAAAGAAATCAAAGTTCCTTCCTCTCCCGGTTCTCTGTTGATATCGTCTACATGAGAGAAAATTGCAGAGTGAGGAGACAGTTTTGAAGGTTTTTCTAAATCAAGCAGACGAGGCAGTACTCTTCCGTAGCCGCTGGAATCAATAACAAACTTAGCATGGATTTCTTTCGTTTCTCCATCTTTAGTTCTTACCGTCGTTACAGAATATGTTCCGTCAAATTGTATGTCAATAACTTCAGTTTCAAATTCAAGATCAATTCCTTTATTAATGACTTCCTGAGCAAGAGTATTATCAAAATCAGCTCTCGGAACCTGCCAGGTCCAGTCCCAGCCTTCCCCGAATTTGTTGCTGAAATCAAAAATGCAGACTTCATCGCCGCGAAGAAAACGTGCTCCAAGCTTTTTTTCAAAGCCCATTTTGTCTAATGCAGGGAAAAGTCCGGCCTCTTCAAAGTGGTCCATTACCCTTGGAATTAAGCTTTCTCCGACAACCAGTCTTGGAAACTTTGTCTTTTCGACTACTTTTACGCTGACATTATTCTTCTTTAAGTAGGAAGAAGACACGCATCCGGAGGGTCCGGCTCCGATTACAAGAACGTCAACAAATTCTTTGCTCATCTTTGATTTTTTATTTTAATAATAACTTTTATCTTTGCCGCAAAATTAGTGACAAATAATTAATATTTTACAAAATTATCAACTATTACTTTTAATTGATGAAAATAAATAACTTTTTAGAACTGAAAGACTTTCAAAAAATTATCATTGAGAATGAAAAAATAGAACTGGATGAATCACTTTTATCAAGAGTGGATAAGAGTTTTCAGTTTTTAAAGGAATTTTCAAAAAATAAAGTAATATATGGTGTAAACACCGGCTTTGGGCCGATGGCTCAGTTCAAAATCAGTGATGAAGATACACACCAGCTTCAGTATAACCTTATAAGAAGCCATTCTTCAGGAATTGGAAACCCTTTACCTGCAGATGAGGTGAAGGCATGTATGCTGGCAAGACTGAATACTTTATCATTAGGGAATTCAGGAGTACATCAGTCTGTGATCTATCTTCTTCAGGAGCTGATCAACAGAGATATTACCCCATTGATATTTGAACATGGAGGAGTAGGAGCAAGCGGCGACCTTGTTCAGCTGGCTCACCTGGCTTTGGTACTGATAGGAGAAGGAGAAGTCTTTTATAAAGGAGAAAGAAAATCTACAAAACAGGTTTTTGAAACTGAAGGATTGGAACCGATAAAAGTAGAGATCCGTGAAGGTCTTGCTTTGATGAACGGAACTTCTGTAATGTCAGGAATCGGTATTGTGAATGCCTATAAAGCGAATCAGCTTACAGATATCTCTCTTAGACTTTCTTGTGCAATTAACGAAATTGTTCAGGCTTATGATGATCATTTATCAGAAGCTTTGAACGGAACCAAAAAACATTACGGTCAGCAGAAAGTAGCAGAAAGAATGCGTGCTCACCTGGCAGACAGTAAACTGATCAGAAAAAGAGAAGATCATCTTTATACTCATTTCGAGGAACAGGAGAAAGTATTCAAGGAAAAAGTTCAGGAATATTATTCTTTAAGATGTGTTCCTCAGATTTTAGGTCCGGTATTGGATACGTTGGAATATACAGAAAAGGTGCTTGAGAACGAGATTAATTCTGCCAATGATAACCCAATCATTAACGTTGAAGACCAACATGTTTACCACGGAGGAAACTTCCATGGAGACTACATCTCTCTGGAAATGGACAAACTTAAGATTGTGGTAACCAAACTGACCATGCTAGCTGAAAGACAGTTGAACTATCTTCTGAATGCTAAAATCAATGAAATTTTGCCTCCTTTTGTAAATTTAGGTAAATTAGGTTTCAATTTCGGGATGCAGGGTGTACAGTTTACGGCAACCTCTACAACGGCGGAGAGCCAGATGCTGTCAAATTCTATGTATGTTCACAGTATTCCAAACAATAATGATAATCAGGATATCGTTAGCATGGGAACCAATGCTGCGGTGATCTGCAGAAAAGTGATTGAAAATGCCTTTGAAGTATTAGCAATCGAAGCGATTACGATTATTCAGGCTGTTGAATATCTTGGGTTCCAGGATAAAGTTTCATCCTCTACAAAAGAGCTGTATGATGAAATCAGAAAAATAATTCCTGCTTTCTCAGATGATATGGTAATGTATCCGTATCTGGAGGAAGTAAAGAGATATCTTAAAGGAATGTAACTATTTGCTGTTCTGGATTGTCTTCAAAGAGACGTATCACTCAACTTAAAAAAACTAAAAACGATATAAACACTAACGCATGAAATGTGCAATTGTAACAGGAGGCTCCAGAGGAATCGGGAAAGCAATCTGTATAAAACTGTCTGAAGAGAAAAACTATCATATCCTTATCAACTACGCTTCAAACGAAGTGGCAGCAAAAGAAACATTGGCTAAAGTTGAAGAATTGGGTGCTACCGGAGAAATCCTTAAATTTGATGTAGGAAACACTGAAGAAACACAAGCTGTTTTAACTGAATGGCAGGATAGAAACCCTGATTCAGTGGTAGAAGTTATTGTCAATAATGCTGGAATCACAAGAGATGGCCTTTTTATGTGGATGCAGAAAGAAGACTGGAATAGCGTGATCAATACAAGTCTGGATGGATTTTTCAATGTAACTAATTTCTTTATCCAAAAGCTGCTTCGTAACAAATACGGAAGAATCATCAATATGGTTTCGGTATCCGGTGTAAAAGGAACAGCCGGTCAAACGAATTACTCTGCAGCAAAAGGAGCTGTGATAGGTGCTACAAAAGCTCTTGCTCAGGAAGTTGCCAAAAGAAATGTTACCGTAAATGCTGTTGCTCCGGGTTTCATCAAAACAGATATGACCCAGGACTTTAATGAAGAAGAACTGAAAGCAATGATTCCTGCCAACAGATTTGGAGAAGCGGAAGAAGTGGCGGATCTTGTAGCATTTTTAGCATCTAAAAAATCTTCTTACATTACAGGAGAAGTGATTAATATTAACGGAGGAATTTATTCATAACATGGAAAATAGGGTTGTAATTACCGGAATGGGAATTTATTCCTGCATCGGGACGTCTTTAGAAGAGGTCAGGGAATCCCTATATCAAGGAAAATCCGGTATTGTTTTAGATCCGGATAGAAAAGAATTTGGTTTCAGGTCTGGCCTTACAGGAGTTGTTCCAAAACCCGATCTGAAAAACCTCTTAAACAGACGCCAGCGTATCAGTATGGGAGAAGAAAGCGAATATGCGTATCTGGCTACTATGGATGCATTGAAGCAGGCGAATCTGGATGAAGAGTTCCTGAATTCTCATGAAGTGGGAATTTTATATGGAAACGACAGTGTTTCCCAGGCAGTCGTAGAATCTATTGATATTGCCAGGGAAAAGAAAGATACTACATTGATGGGGTCGGGAGCGATCTTCAAATCAATGAATTCAACAGTGACAATGAACCTTTCAACTATTTTTAAACTGAAAGGAATCAATCTTACCATCAGTGCAGCCTGCGCAAGTGGATCCCATTCATTGGGACTGGCTTATATGATGATCAAAAATGGTTTTCAGGACATGATTATCTGTGGCGGTGCTCAGGAAACTAATAAATATTCTATGGCGAGCTTTGACGGGCTGGGAGTTTTTTCAGCCAGAGAAGATGAACCCACAAAAGCATCCAGACCTTTCGATGCAGAAAGAGACGGATTGATTCCAAGCGGAGGTGCTGCCAGTCTGATTGTTGAAAGCTTAGAATCTGCCCAAAGAAGAGGTGTTCCAATCATTGCAGAAATTATCGGATACGGTTTTTCTTCAAACGGAGGTCATATTTCAACACCCAATGTAGACGGACCTGCTTTGGCCATGGACAGAGCATTAAAACAGTCAGGATTAAAAGCTTCAGACATCGATTATATCAATGCTCATGCGACTTCTACTCCAATTGGTGATGCCAACGAGGCAAAAGCAATCTATGAGATTTTCGGTAGTGAAGTTCCTGTAAGTTCTACCAAATCTATGACCGGACATGAGTGCTGGATGGCGGGTGCAAGTGAAGTGATCTACTCTATTCTGATGATGCAGAACGATTTTGTAGCTCCCAATATTAATCTGGAAAATCCTGATAATGAAGCACAAAAGATAAATTTGGTCGCAAAAACAAAAAATCAAAAAATTGATGTATTTTTGTCGAATTCTTTTGGGTTTGGGGGAACCAATTCTGCACTAATAGTAAAAAAATTTGATTAAAAACATGGAAAGGGAAAAAATTGTTGCCATCGTTAATGATTTTCTGGTAAACGAATTCGAGGTAGACGGAGACGAAATCAGTAATGATGCCAACCTTAAAAATACACTGGGCTTAGACAGCCTGGATTATATCGACATGGTAGTCGTGATCGAATCCAATTTCGGCGTGAAATTAGGAGAAGCTGATTTCAAAAAAATGGTAACATTTGATGATTTCTATACAACGATTGAAAATAAGATTGCTGAAAAAAACGCTTAGTTATTGAGTAAATCTTTATTCTATAAAATGGGCCAATGTAATAATATCAGGGTGATCCGGTAACGGTTACTTTTAAAAAAGGTATTATTACATTGGTTCTCTGTTATATTAAATTCTATATATGAACAAGTGGAAAGGTAAATCTAAAGGAACAGTACTCGGATACAGAATATTCGTCTGGTGTATTAGAAATATCGGAATCAGAAGTTCATATGGGGTGCTTTACTTTGTAGCAGCCTATTATTCACTGTTTCAGAAGAAGAGTAATCAATATATACGGTATTACTTTCAGAAAAGACTGAACTATGGATACTGGAAATCCAAAGCCTTTATATTTAAAAGTTATTTTACCTTCGGAAAAGTTCTGATTGATAAAACGGCAATTTCTGCCGGGCTCAGAGGCAAATACACTTATGAGTTTGACGGTATTGAAAATCTCAGAGATCTTTTAGGTGCTAAAAAAGGAGGAGTGCTGATCAGTGCCCATATCGGTAATTTTGAAATTGCAGAGCATTTTTTTGCAGATATCGACTTCGACTGCCAGATCAATCTCGTGACCACAGATCAGGAAGTTACCGTGATTAAAGAATATCTGGAGAGCGTTGCCGTAAAAGAAAGTAATATCAAGTTCATCTATGTAAAAGAAGATATGTCGCATATCTTTGAGATCAATAAAGCTTTATCCGAAAATGAGCTGATTTGCTTCACCGGAGACCGTTATTTTGAAGGATCCAAATATCTGGAGGCAGAATTGTTGGGAAAGAGCGCAAAGTTTCCGGCGGGTCCTTTTATGATCGCCTCAAGATTAGGAGTTCCTGTGATCTATGTCTATGTAATGAAAGAAAATAATCTTCATTATCATCTGTATGCAAGAGTGGCCCAGAATATCAAAAACCGAGATTCACAAGGGCTTTTGCAGTCTTATGTTCAGAATCTTGAAACCATGGTGAAAAAATATCCTCTTCAATGGTTTAATTATTTTGATTTTTGGGATGATGTTGATTAATTTTTCTATTTTTATCCCATAAAAACAAACGAAAAACTAAAAACCATTAAGATTTACTGAGAATTAAGATCATTAAATAGTATTTTCCAAATAAAATTTCTTTGTTTACTGTACCAAAGTAATCTTTAAATATCTTAAATTCCCTGTTTCTTAATTATTAAAAGCACGTTCTCTTTTGAAGAAAGCATATGACATACTTGTAATCGGCAGCGGATTGGGAGGTCTTGTTTCGGCTCTTATTTTGGCGAAAGAAGGTATGAAAGTGTGTGTTCTTGAGAAAAATAATCAATACGGAGGAAATCTGCAGACCTTTTCACGGGACAAACTGATTTTTGATACAGGTGTCCATTATCTCGGAGGGCTGTCCAAAGGGCAGAATCTGAACCTCTTCTTTTCCTATCTGGAAATTATGGATGATCTGGAGCTTCAGCTGATGGATGAAGATGGCTATGACAGGATCAGTTTTGGAGAAGATGAAATAGAATATCCACATGCACAGGGCTATCAGAATTTCGTTGAGCAGCTTTCTAAGTATTTTCCTGAAGAGAAAGTAAACCTTGAAAACTACTGTGAAGAGATTCAGTATGTCTGCAGCCAGTTTCCAAGATATCATGTGGTAGGAAAAGATAATTACAACGAGGAAATACTGCATCTTAATACCAAAAGATTTATTGAATCCGTTACCCAGAACAAAAGGCTTCAGGCTGTTTTACTGGGTTCCAATTTTTTATATGCCGGAGACTCTGAAGATATACCTTTCTATGTACATGCTTTAACGGTAAATTCTTATATCCAAAGCGCCTACAAATGTGTAAAAGGAGGCAGCCAGATCTCTAAACTTCTGATCAGAAAACTTCGGGAATATGGAGCGGAAATACACAAACATTCAGAAGTTTCGGACTTTGTTTTTAATGAAAATAATGTACTGGTATCCGTAAAAACGAAAGAAGGAAAAGAATATTCAGCAAAACAGTTTATTTCAAATATAGAGATTCGTTCCACTATTAAACTAATTGGAGAGGAAAGACTTAAGAAATCCTTTCTGAACAGGGTTTTGAGCTGGAAGCCGGTTTCATCATGCTTTAGTATTTATCTGGTTTTAAGACCTCACAGTCTTCCGAATTTCAATTACAACAGATATCATTATTCATCAGAAGAACAGGTCTGGAATGCATTCCGTTACCGGAAAGAATCATGGCCGGAAACCTATATGCTTTCATCCACGCCCTCGAAGCATCATCCTGAATTTGCAGAAAGTCTGACTGCAATTTCCTATATGGATTTTGATGAGGTTAAAGAATGGGAAAATACATTCAATACCGTAGCGGATGAGCATGAAAGAGGAGAAGCGTATGAAAGATTTAAACTTGAAAAAACAGAAAAAATGCTTGATGCTCTGGAAAAGAAAATTCCTAATCTAAGGCATGCCATCAAAACAATATATACTTCTTCTCCCTTGTCTTACCGTGACTATATCGGGAATTTTGAAGGAAATATGTACGGATACATGAAAAGCTCGGAGAATCCTCTTAAAACAATGGTTTCTCCCCGTACCAAAATCGACAATCTGTTTCTTACCGGACAATCCGTTAATATGCACGGGATTTTAGGTGTTACCATTGGTGCTTTTAATACGTGTGCGGAAATCTTAGGAAAAGAGACTATAGATATTCGGTTGACACAAATGATTAATAAAAACTAAAGTGAAAAAAACGAATTCCATTTATTCATCCTATAAAAGAACTCTTCTTTACCTTGCTTTTTGTTTTTTCCTCACTTCCTGCGGAATATCAAAATCTATCCGTCATATTCCTGATGTAAAACAGTATTCGCTGGAGGTTCCGAAAGTAGCCCGTATCAATGACAGTACTTTCAGTTATAATCAGAATTACCTTACAAAAAACAAGCAGCAGCTCTGGGAACTTTATATCAAAGGAAATCCTTTGCAGCTGGGATATAATAATGGAGCATTGACTCAAAGTTTAATGCAGAAACAGGAAGGAATCTTCTTTTCAAAAGTTGAAGGATTTGTACCGTCAAAATTTAAGCAGAGGCTGCTAAGAGGCTTTTTAAAATGGTACAACAGAAAAATGTATCTCAATGTAAGAGAAGATTATCAGGCAGAATTGTATGGTTTGTCACAATATTCATCTGATCAATATGATTTTATCGCTCCGAAATATTTAAGAAACCTTTACCTGCATGGAGCTCATGATATTGGGCATGCAATGCAGGATCTCGCTATGGTAGGCTGTACTTCTCTTGCGGTTTGGAATGAAAATACAGAAGATGGTGATCTGCTGATCGGAAGAAATTTCGATTTTTATGTAGGAGATGATTTTGCAAAAAATAAGTTGGTAGAATTTGTTCAGCCGGAAGAAGGAATCCCATACATGTCAGTAAGCTGGCCGGGAATGATTGGTGTGGTGTCCGGGATGAATAAAGAAGGAATTACAGTAACTATTAACGCTGGAAAATCAAAAATTCCTTTAACGGCAAAAACGCCTATTTCCCTTGTTACAAGAGAAATTCTGCAATATGCTAAAAATATTGAGGAAGCGATTGCCATTGCTAAAAAAAGGAAAGTTTTTGTTTCAGAATCCATTCTTGTGGGAAGTGCTGCGGATAAAAATGCAGTCATCATTGAAGTTTCACCTAAAAATTTCGGAGTGTACAGAGTACAAAATACCAGCAGGGTTCTTTGCACCAATCATTTCCAGTCTGACGCCTATAAAGATGATAAAAGAAATCAGAAACATATTGAAGAAAGCCATTCTGAATACCGTTATGAAAGACTTCAGGAGCTTTTACAGGAAGAAAAAAAGATGACCCCGGAAAAGATGGCTTCCATTTTAAGGAACAGATCCGGTTTAAAGGATGAAAGTATTGGTTATGGTAATGAAAAAGCACTCAATCAGCTCTTGGCACATCATGCCGTTATATTTTCGCCTCAGAAAAAACTGGTCTGGGTGTCTTCAAATCCTTATCAGCTTGGAGAATTTGTATGTTATGATCTGAACGAAATCTTTTCAGAAAAAGGATTGCAGCCTGATGACTTTTCAAAATCAAGTCTGAATATTCCACATGATCCCTTCGCAGATTCTGAAGAATTCCAAAACTATGAATTGTCTAAAATGTACGGTAAAGAAATAAATGAGGCTGCCGACGATAAAAATACACTGTTAACAGATGATGTTATCCCTTCTTATCAATCTATGAATCCGGATTTTTGGCTGGTCTACTATCAATCAGGAAAATATTATTTTAACAAAAAAGAATACTTAAAGGCAAAAATTGAATTTGAAAAAGCTTTGACGAAAGAGATTACGACTGTTCCAGACAGAAAAAATGTAGAAAAATACCTGAAGAAGACTTTAAAGAAACTGAAATGATCCCTAAATATATAAAACTGCTGTTCTGCATTCCCTTTGTCATCATTATTGGCTATTCTGTTTATTTGTGTACGGTTTACAGCTCAATACCTGAAATCATAACCATTCATGGATATGGAAATATGAAAGACAATTACGGAAGTAAAATATTTCTGATAATGCCTGTAATTATGAATTTAGTTATTCTGCTTTTTATCTGGTTGGTTATCAGTAGGCCGGATAAGATAAAATTTACTTTTGAAATTGACGAAAACGAAAGAGAAAAAATATATCATATAACGCAATTAGCTCTGGTAATTATTGCGATATTTGTCACCATCATGATGACGCCATTAGCATTTTCTGATATTGTTTATAAATAATTGAATATGACAAAACTTTTAACCCTATTCCTTACTGTATGGTCTCTCTTATCATTTTCTCAGGACAGAAAAGAGATCGGAAATACTTTTATCAAAACCTTACTGGTAGATAAAAATATAGAAAAAGCACATTCTTACTTTGATCCTTCAGTAGCAGGACAGATTCCCGTGGAGCAGCTTAAGGCTATCACAGAACAGCTTCAGGGACAGATAGGAGGATTAAAAAATATCCTGGAAGTGAATAATGAAGGAAATATCTATTATTACTATTCCGAATTTGAAAAAACAAAACTGGATGTTCAGCTTACTTTTGGTGAGAATAATAAAATGCTGGGTTTCTTTTTAGTTCCTCACAAAATATTTGAAAAACCGGATGAGAAGACTACACTGAAAATAAAAAGCGATGGTATTGAACTGAATGGAACACTGCTGGTTCCTCCGTCGAATGATAAAAAGAAACTGGTTATTTTTGTTCATGGTTCCGGAGCGAATGACAGAGACGAAACAATTGGAGAAAACAAACCCTTTAAAGATATTGCAGAATACCTTTTAGCCAACGGAATTGCTTCCTACCGATATGATAAAAGAAACTATTCTTACCCTGAGACATTGAATGAAAAATCTACCGTAGAAGAGGAAACCATCAATGATGCCGTAAATGCAGCTCTTTATTTTAAAAATAATCCTGAGTATAAAGGATATCAGATTATCATTCTGGGACACAGCCAGGGAGCTTATATGATGCCTAAGATTGCAGAAAAAGCACAAGTTTCGAAGTATGTTTTTATGGCTGGAAATGCGAGACCACTACAGGATTTATTAGTAGAACAGTACGAATATCTTCACTCTATGGATCCAGCTAAAGTACCTGCTGAAGCTGTTCAGGAAGTGAAAAAACAGGTCGCATTTTTAAATTCACCCCAATTTAACTTAAATTCACCAGCAACAGAGCTTCCTTTGGGGCAGCCTGCTCCGTATTGGAAATATTTAAAGGACTATAATCAGCTTAAAGAGGTAAAAAAAATCAAAGCTCCCATGTTCTTTGCACAAGGAGGAAGAGATTATCAGGTGACAGAGAAAGATTTCAACCTGTGGAAAGAAACATTGAAAAATGATAAAACAGCCGTTTTTAAATTTTATCCAACATTAAGTCATTTATTCATTGCAGGTTCCGGAAAACCATCTCCAAAGGATTATGAAACAAAGGGGAAGGTGGATGAACAGTTTTTAAAAGACCTTACACAGTTTATTCTGAAATAATTTCTTTTCCTTTTTATGAAATTTATAATAAATGAATACGTTTGTTTGGTGTGATTTATGTGTTTTTAATAATTTACATATATTTATGTAACATTTCAGATTGTTTTTCTACTAACTATTAAATCTATTAATATTTGTTAAAAAGTAATCTAAATGAAAAAATTTCGACTTAGTGTTAAGCTGTTGTTGTTTTGTTCACTTTTCGGTGCAGGGATAGTATCTGCTCAAAAATATGAACAGACAATTAAGGATTATATCAATTTTGCTCAAGGCTCATTCCAGAGAGTAAGCCCGGAACTGAAAACATTTAAAATCATTAATATAGATCCTTCAAAGAGCTTAAATGGAGATGTTGTAGGCATACAGCAAACGATTAACGGAATCCCTGTTTTCGGAAGTTCTGCCAATGTTTTAATCAGAGACGGAAAAGTTTTAAACTTTGCAGATACTTTTATTAAGAATTATCCTTCTGCAATTAAAGGTAAAGAAAGTGGCAGAAAAGACGTTTTAGTAGCATCCACAATTGAAAAACTGAACGGATTGTCTTCCGTAAAGAATATTGATGGGAAAGAAAGTCCGATAGCGGCTAATGCTGTTTATTTTGCAAAAGGAGGTGAGTTGATCCTTGGGTATCAGTTTTATGTTGAAGAAAAAGGAACTGGTAATGTATGGAATACCATCGTAAGTACAGAGGATGCTACTATTTTATATCAGGAAAATACCACTTTATCATGTAGCTTTCACGATGAATCCTTTGATCATCATGCCGGATCACCATTACAAAATACTCAAGTTGTTTTTCCTGCCAATATAGCAGCTGCAAACCTTCAGAATTCTGCAAACTTGGTATTAGTACCAGATAATGCTTCTTATAATGTGTTCGCATTCCCTACGGAAGCACCTACATTTGGTGCAAGAACACTGCTTACAAATCCATGGGATCTGACAGCTTCACCGGAAGGGTGGCACTCTGATGGAACTAACCATTATACGATAACAAGAGGTAACAATGCCTTTGCATATACTGACGAAAATAATACTAATATAGCGCAGTTCTCTCCTGATGGAGGAGCCAACAGAGCATTTGATTTTCCTTTAGATGTAACGGCTGCCCACACTACCTATACTTCAGCAGCAGTAACCAATTTATTCTATAATTCAAATAAAATGCATGATGTATTTTATAAGTTTGGATTTACGGAATCTGCAAGAAATTATCAGGTAAATAACTTTGGAAACGGAGGTGCAGGTAACGATCCTGTTCTTGCGGAATCAAGAGATGGTAGTGGTCTTAATAATGCCAACTTTAATCCAGGTGCTGATGGAACCAGTGGAAGAATGCAGATGTTCCTTTTTTCACCTGCCGGAAATGTAAGGTATCTTTATTACAATTCACCATCAACCTATACTGCCAGAGCTCCAATAGCTACTACTGCTAATTTTGGACCTCAGATTATGGGTAATCCGCCTGTGACAGGAGATCTTGCTCTTTCTACTCCAGCTGATGCATGTACAGCGGTTACAGCTGGAAGCCTTATAGGAAAGATTGCAGTGGTAAATGCTGCAGGATGTGGGTTTGCTGTTAAAACAAAGAATTTACAGAATGCAGGTGCAGTAGGAGTTATACAATACCACCCGTCAAGCAATACTCCTGTAGGAATGGGAGGAACAGATGCTACCATTACAATTCCTACCATTATGGTTGGTATGTCAGAAGGTCAGTTTCTGGTGAATGACCTAACTAACGGTATTGTAGGAAATGCAACATTAAAGACAACTGCGGTTTATAAAGATGCAAGTTTAGATAATGGAGTAATCAGTCATGAGTATGGCCACGGTATTTCCAATCGTCTTACGGGAACAGGAAGTTCATGTTTATCTTATATTTCATCTAATGAGCAGATGGGAGAAGGGTGGTCGGATTTCTTTGCCTTGATGATGACAACTAGACCTGGAGATACTTCTACCATTGCAAGAGGTGTAGGGACTTTTGTTTCAGGGGAAGGAACTACAGGATTAGGAATAAGACCTGCAAAATATTCACCTGATTTTACAATCAATGATTATACATATGGCCGTACTAACGGGATGAAAGTAAATGCAAATAATCCAGTTGTTGGAGCACTTACTGTTCCGGATGTTCATAGCATAGGATTTATCTGGGCTTCAATGCTTTGGGATCTTAACTGGAAATATGTAGATAAATATGGATATAACAGTAATGTTCTGGCAGATCCGAACAGTGGAAGTGCGAAAGTTCTACAGCTGGTAATGGATGCTCTTAAACTACAGCCATGTAATCCTACGTTTGTACAGGGAAGAGATGCAATTCTTGCTGCTGACCAGGCATCCACTGGAGGACAAAATAAATGTATGATCTGGACTACATTTGCTAAAAGAGGATTAGGGGTGAATGCCTCTGCGGGTGCTCTTAACGGTTTAGCATTTGGTGCTAATCAACCTTTGCCGGAAATGAGTGATCAGGTTGAAGATTTTACAATCCCTGCAGAATGTGCTACATTGGCCGTAAAAGAAATTAATGATTCTAAAGGAATATCGATCTATCCAAATCCTGTAAGAAATGAATTCACGATAAAAACTCCATCTGATCTAAAGTTATCAGGAATCACTACAGTTTCTATCTATGATTTTACAGGAAAACTGATTTCTAAGGAAAGTATCAACCTTAATAAGCAGAATACGATCAGTGCAGAAAAGTTGATCAATGGAGCTTATATTGTAAAAGTCAATAACGACTCAATTGATTATTCTCAAAAGATTATTGTTTCTAAATAAGAAATCATAATAACTAATTGTGATGAGCCTGGAACTTTGTTCCGGGCTTTTTTAATTATTTTCCGGGCTTACTTTATTCAGAAACAGAAAAGAAGTTATCCCTGCAATAGCAGAAAGTGTAGTGCTTAAGATAAAACTGCCGATGATATATTGTACCAGATTGTTTTTAATCAGTTCAAAGTTTAAATCCTGGTTTAAAATATCGCTGTCACCACTTACAAATGGAGCACCCAGAAACAGAGAAGTCGCAATAATAAAAGGAATAAACGGAGGAAGGCTCACATTGGAGGCCACAAATGCAAGTACTTTATTGAGTTTAAAAAGTACAGATAAACTGATGACTAAAAGTGTCTGAAACCCCCAGAACGGTGAAAGTCCTATAAAGACTCCCAATGCAATAGAAAAGGCCTTTGTACGGTTGCTTCCGTCACTTTCTAAGACATCTTCCTGAATGAACTTTTTAAAGCTTTTTTTTTTGAAATTATTCAGAAAATTTCTAGGAATAATATAAAATAAAGTGATCGTTACCAGAATTGTATTCAGAATACTGATTCTCGTAAAATCTTTGAAAGGTCGGAAATGTGAAACACGTTCTGCCGGATCATACAAAACTTTGATTGGAACATTCTTTACCGGAACATGTCTCCATGCGGTTCTTACAATGATTTCAATTTCAAATTCAAACTTAGGGGTAAAATATTTCTTTGGAATTCTATGCAAAGGATAAAGCCTGTAACCGGATTGTGTATCTTCCAGTTTAATTCCGGTTTCAAACCAAAACCAGAAATTGGAAAAACGGTTTCCAAAGCTGCTTTTCTTGGGAATACCATCCTGAGACATATTTCTGTTTCCAATCAGAAGAACCTCCTCTTTTTCCTGAAGAAGGGCCTCTACAAATACAGGAATATCATCCGGATAATGCTGCCCGTCCGAATCAATGGTGATAGCATAACCATATCCTGATTTCTTTGCCGCTCTAAAACCTGTTTTAAGGGCATTCCCCTTTCCTTTGTTCTCCGGTAAAGAGATTATCATGATCTGAGGATATTGGGCAAGAATCTGAGGGGTAGAATCGGTGGAACCGTCATTGACCACAATAATACTTCCGGTGTAGTTGAGAACACCGTCAATAACCCTGTTCAGAGTCTTTTCATTATTGTAGGTAGGTATTAAAACGCATATCTTCTTTTCAGAAATTGCATTTTGTACTTCAGCAAGGGACATTCTTTTATTTTAAAGTGGCTCTTTCCGCCTCTGTAATGGTTTTAGACTGCATTGCAAACCTTTTGATGTAGCTTTTTAATGCTGCATTTTGTTTGCTGTAATTATTCAGAAGAAATGCTTTATCATCCTTCAGGCTTCCACGGTATCCAACAATTTTAGGGATGTTTTCCTGAACACTCATTCTGATCAGACGAAGTTCCGCATTGCTGGGGTTACTTTTGATAACCGCTTCAAGACTTGTAGCACCTGTTTTAACCAGCGATTTTCTGTTGCTTTTGACAACTTTTGCTTCCATAATCTTCGCCGCGGCTTTATACCCTACAGTCACCGCATCAGAACCGGATTGTTTTTCCGCGGTTTCAATGAAGTTTTGTGTATTACTGCTAGATTCATTGGCTTTAGCATAGCTGTTTCTCAGCGTTTCAAGGTCAGACTGAAAGAAAAAGACAAATGCTGTTATGAATGAGAAGATAAGATTCATGACGATAATTTTTTATAGCTTACAGACAATTTTAATGCAATAGTCTCGCCAAAAGAAGTTATATTTTTTACTTTCACATCTTCTTCACTTTCATTAATATCCAGTTGAAGTACCAGATCAGGTGTTTCAAAAGGATTGATAATTGCCATGAATTTTACATTGGATGCTGTTTTCAGAAACAATTTTGAATCTGTAAATTCCTCTGTCAGTTCTTTAATGATCTGCATCATACAAACACCGGGAGTCACCGGATTTCCAGGGAAATGGCCTTTGAAAATATCGTGGTCTTTATTAAGATGGATGTGAGCAGTAAACTTTCCGTCTTCTGCTTTCTCATAGGATGTTAATGTATAAAAATCTGTAAGAATGGTTTGCATGATCTTATTTTTTAAGATTAAATGTACAATACAATCTGATCTGAAAAGAACTCAAATAGGGTACAATTTTTCTATTGGAAATTACTCTGTTTCGGTTATTTGAAATAGTTTTATATTGATCTTAAAATCTTTGTGCTGTAGATTTAAGCTATCCGCGAAGATAGGTTTTTTTGCATCAAAAGTAAAATCGATTTTTTCCTTATTATTTTTCGTGTAAATGATTTGTTTTAGTAAGTTGTTTTCCTTGTTGAAGAATAGATAATAGCTTTTATTCTCAATTTTTGAAAGATAGATTCTAGCATTGTCATTCTCAAAACTTTCGCTCACAGGATATTGTCTTTTCAATAGCTGCTGAAAATCATTTTTTAGAAAATTGATGACTATTTTTTTATCCAGATCAGGAAGTACATAATTTAACTTGAAATTATCATCAGAAACCTCGAAATCAATCAGTTTATTCCCAAAATCTGATGTTAAAGCGACACGGTGCGTTGTTTCATTCAGTTTTTTGATGATCAGAATTCCGCTCACATGGTTTTTATAAATGTCCATCTGGCATTTGTATACATAATCTTCACCTGAAGAAAAGTATAAATTCTCAACCATCTTTTCAGAAGAGGAAACAGGTTTTACTTCTGTTAACTTGTACGTTTTACAGGAAGCAGCCAGAATCAGGATCAGGCTATAAAGTAAACTCTGACGCAGGAATTGAAGCATTGATCTTGGTGTTTTTGAAAACAATATTCGTGGTATCTCCGGAAGCCTCGGTCATATTCACCTGAGAAACCGTCGACTGATTCTTTGGAAAATACAGCTCGATCTGTTTGATGTATTTCAATAGTTGTGATGTTTTAGGAATAAACTTCGCGATATTGTAATTTCCATTCTTAAAATAAGTTACGGTAAATTCCGGATCATTGAACATCGTTCCGTTTGAGCTTCCTACAATCAGCTTATTGATTTTTTCAAATGTTTTGCTCTTGGCATCTACAGACGATTTTTTCCCCTGGTCATTGATAAAGATCTTGTTGCTTTTAAAAACAATACTGTATTGATAAGGTTTTGTATATTTCCAGCTCAGCATGTTGGGAGTCTGCAGGGACATTCTTCCGTAAGTAACAATGCTCTTATCCAGGAAGTCCATTTTTTTTGTCTGGGTAAAATCACTCTGTAACGTTTTGATCTCTTTAGTCTCCGAAGATACTTTCGACACAAATGCTTTGGCTTCAGCTCCTGACATGGCCGCGTTTTGTGCAAAAAAGAAACCGGAAACCAGTAAGAATGCTCCTAAAGCAATATTTTTAATCATTTCTATTTGAATTTATAATTGTATCAACCGTAAAAGTTGAATATTTTTTGTCCTCCAAAAATACTAATAAATCTGCCAGCACGCGGAAGGTCTTTTCCGAAGTGTCATGAAGGAGGATAATACTTCCTTTTTTCAAGCTTTTAGTAACTCTGCTGTAGATTTTCTTTTCATCATCAATGATGGTGTCCAAAGACCTTACATTCCATCCGATGCTTACTTTATGCGTTCTTTTGATCGCTTTTGCAATATTGGGATTCGTCACTCCAAAAGGAGGTCTGTAAAGATGGGTTGTTATATTTCCCGAGTTTTTAATGACATTGTCGCATTTTTCAATTTCTTCAATCATTTTTGAAGCAGATAAAAATCCTGTGGAATTGGCATGTGATAAGGTATGATTTCCGATCGTATGACCTTCTGCAATGATTCTCTGAAATGTTTCAGGATACTTCTCAACCTGTTTTCCAATACAGAAAAAGGTGGCTTTTACCTGATGTTCTTTAAGCAGATCTAAAAATTTTGGTGTAAATTCAGTTGGGCCATCATCAAAAGTAAGAGCAACTTCTTTGATCTTTGTACGCTTATGAGTGATACTGTTGACAAAATATCCCAGTTCAATATCAAAAGAGCCCCAGACTACCACCGCAGAAAAAGCAAAAAAACAAAACAGATATACCCAAAAACTTCCGTGGAACGCATAAATAAAAACATTACAGAAGAGATAGAACAGGATGAAGAGGTAGTGTTTCATTGCTGAGGTTTATTTATATTGAACTTGTTATTATGAGTTGTATGGTCATAATGTTTATTGTGTACCATTGCCACTCCGCAGAAGTCTAGACTAATCTAGATTCCACGCTTCGCTCTGAATGACAAACAGACTGTATAATTTTCAATTTCAACAATTATGCCTTTTCCAATAATACCAAGCTGTGATCATTTCCTGCCAGGTGATTGTAAAGAAGTATATTTTTCACACTTTCCTTTTTCTCAGAATTGATCATCATAATTTCCGGGATCTGCTGTTCCTTAAGGATATGACAGGCCATAAATGTTGAAAAACCGCTGGCTGTATTGAATTCTCCGCTCAAATGCTTGTAATAAAGCAAAGATGAGTCCGGAAACACGTCCATTGCTTTGGTATAATAAACATCAGAATCTGCATCTCCGCTGAATCCTAAGATAACAGCATCAATATCATGAGCTGAAAGATTGTTTTGAGTTAAGAAATTTTGGATAAAATCCTGCACTTCATTCAACTCTACTTTGTTACTGATACTAATGTTTTTAAGTTTTGCATATGTACTTTCAGTCTTATTTTTTCCTACAACAAAGAAGCTGGCGCCTTCACCCCAAACTACTCCATTGGTAGTGGACTTTAGGTAGTCAACGGGAAGATCTGTTTCTTTTTTAATCGTATTATTTAAACAGTAAAGCTCCATTGTTCTGTTTGTCTGTTCGTCTGTAGAACCCACAAGCACATTTTCTGCTTCTCCGTCATTGATCTGAAGCTGAGCATCCAACAATGAAAATTCCAGTGAAGAAGAAGTATTTACATACGTGAAGTTGTAAGCATGGCACTGTAATCCCAAAGCAATCTGTCCTGCTACGGTATTGTGCGTAGACTGGATGAAAAAGGTAGGCGTAAGGAATTCTTCATGATTATCAATTACATTTTTCAGAAACTTCTCTGAATCCTGTGAGCAACCCATTCCGGTTCCTACGATGATGGCATCCGGTTGTTTGATACCTGCTTCTTTTAAAGCGTAATGCGAGGCTACGGAACTCATTTTTACCGTTTTAGACATTCTTCTGATCATGGCTGGCGGAATGAATTCTTTGTAATTAGGTTCTATCGCTTTGATGATATTTGAAGAATGCCCAGAAGTAAGGTTCTGAAGAATATTTCCGTTTAAAGTGTCCTGAACTGAGATACAGGATGCACTGTTGATGTATACTGCACTCATGATTTAGAGAAAATTAAGGTAGAACAGTTTCCTCCAAATCCGAATGAGTTAGAAAGCACATGATTGATATTTTTCTCTTTCAGTTCGGTAACAGGAGTAAGGTCAAACTCTTCCATTTTTGTTTTGAAATTCAGGTTCGGGAAGATAACATTGTTTTGCATAGCTAAAATTGAGAATACCGCTTCAATTCCTGCAGCTGCAGCCAAAGTATGTCCTGTAAATGCTTTTGTAGAGCTGAATTCAGGAACCTGGTTTTCGCCGAAGATTCTTATCATAGCAATTCCCTCAGATAAATCATTATTAGGAGTCGCCGTACCGTGAACGTTGATGTAATCTATATTTTCTTTAGCTAATCCTGAGATTTTCAAAGCTTGCTGCATTGCTAAAAATGCTCCCTGTCCGTTTTCTGAAGATGCGGTCTGATGGTGTGCATCATTGGCATTTCCATATCCGGAAAGATAAGCCAGGACTTTTTTGTTTTCTTTTTTGACTATTTCTTCAGATTCAAGGACTAAGAAAGCCGCAGCTTCCCCAAGGTTCAGCCCTTTTCTGTTGTGGTCAAAAGGGGTGTTATAGGAATCCGTAAGAATCATCAGGGTATTGAAACCATTCAAAGTAAATTTTGACAGTGAATCTGTTCCTCCCACAATGACACGGTCCAAAATTCCGTTTTTGATCAGCTTAGCACCCATCATAATAGTATTGGCTGCTGATGAACACGCTGTACTGATGGTGGAAACCATACCTTTTAATTCCAGATAATCTGCAATAGCCAATGAAGAACTTCCGGCATCGTGAGCATCAATATATTTTTGCTTTTCAGGAAAGTCTTCGTAAGAGTAGAAGTATTTTTCAGTAATATCCATTCCTCCAACGCTCGTAGAAGAGATAAGCCCGGTTCTGCAGCTATTGATATCTGAAATTCCTGCACTTTCTACAGCTTCTTTAGCAGCAATCATTCCCAGTAAAGAAGTTCTTGTTACATTATTGTCTTCATCAAGCTGAAGTTTCTGTACAAGCGCTTCATTGGATAATTTTATTTCACCCGTTTTAATGATTCCAGCATGACGGGTTTCAAACATTTCGATATCCGAAATTCCGTGTTTTCCGGTTTGTAATGAAATAAAATTTTCCTCCACATTGTTTCCGATGGAGGAAATGATGCCCATTCCTGTTATGGCAATTTTTTGACTCATGGTTTAAGATAACATAACAATACGGCAATCTGATAATTCACTAATCATTACCACATCGTTATACTGTTAGACTGTTGTATTAATTTATTTTGTTCTGTTGTCTTCGATAAATTTAGCCATCGTATCAATAGACTGGAAAATTTCCTTTCCTTTTTTAGGGTCAGCTAATTTTATTCCGTAGTCTTTATCAAGAAGAACAATCAGTTCCAAAGCGTCGATAGAATCTAATCCTAATCCTCCTCCGAACAACGGATCAGTATCTTTGATTTCTTCTACAGATACATCTTCAAGATTAAGAACTTCAATAATTTTGTGTTTCAATTCTGTTTTTAAGTTTTCCATAATTAAGTTGTTTATCAGTGTTTCAGTATATCATGAAGATCATTACATCATTACACTGTTATATTGTTACATTTCTATAAGGTTAGCAAATATACAAAAGCTTTGTAATTTTCCTGATACAATTCTACCCAGCCACATAGTACTTTGTCGGCTTTACCGGATAGCAGAATTTGTTCAGAATAGTTGTTTAAAAAGTTTTCATCAAATTCATCCAGAACAAAAAAAGCATTTTCAGTCTGCATTTTGTGCTTAATGCTGATTTCTCCTACACAGATGTTGGGCAAAGTATACACAAATACTGCCGGACTTGGATAAAAATTATCCTGATCGTTGATGCTTTCCTGATATTTGAAATCCGTATCCAGGCTGGATGACCTGTTGGCAAAAACAATGGCCGTTCTGCTGTGATCTTCGTCTTTCAAAATGATTTCGGCGGAAAGAAAAGCCAGTTTGCTCAGGTTATCCATTTTATGAAATTTTGGATAGCTGATATCCATACTTTTATAAGCTTCTTTGGCAAATTCCTGAAAAGTTTCGCTTTGATTTTCAAAAATAAGATCTCCGTCAACGATTATCTTTGAATGTTCTATGGTACAGGTGTTCGTTTTCTTCATCACGTTCAATTTAACATTTTTCCAGTACAACAGTCGCATTACACCCTCCAAAACCAGAAGTTGTCTTTAGAATATATTTAATTTCTGCAGATTGATTTTCTTTGATGATATTCAAAGGCTGGGTTACTCCCATTTCTTCAAAATTCTTTGAGGGAAGTAAAGTCCTGTGAAGAGCACTTTCCATAGAGATAATACTCTCAAGAAGCCCTGATGCGCCCAAACAATGTCCGTAATATCCTTTCATACTGTTGAGAGGAACATTCTGAAGTTCCATTCTGTTGAAGGCAATAGCTTCCATTTCGTCGTTATATAAAGTTGCCGTTCCGTGGGCAGAAATAAAATCGATGTGTTCCGGAGAAACCTTCGCTTCATCCATAGCATTGCTGATACTGGCATACAAACCGTCCCCGGTTCTTGAAGGTCCGGAAATATGGTTGGCATCATTGATTGCGGAATCTCCCAGAACTTTAAATCTGAATTTTTCGTTTTGTGAAGGATTGCTGGTTATATAAACTGCAGCTGCAGCTTCACCAATATTGATTCCGTCTCTGTTTTTATCATAAGGCTTACAAGGTCCCGATCCTATAGCCTGAAATGAGTTGAATCCTGAAATAACAAACTCAGAAAGCTCATCCCCAGCAATGACAAAGGCATCTTTATACTTTCCTGCCTGAATCATATTCTTTGCAACAGAAATTGCCATTACCCCTGAAACACAGGCGTTGGAAACAATGATTGGTTTTGTTTTAAATCCAAAAAAATCTGCTATTTTCTGCGCTAATTTTGATAAATAAACGCCTTCAGGTAATTCAGACTGGTTTTTTAACAGGCTGATATTCCCTTTTGTGGTAGACAGAAGAAAGGCAGTGTCCTTTGATACAGTATGTTTTTCAACAAGAGGAAGCAGGCTTAAAAGAAGCATTTTTTCAAGTCTTGTGAAATTGATGGTATTCTGAGCAAAGAATCTGTTGAATTCTTCATTCAGTTTTTCAGAATCAATCATGGAAGCATAAAAAGCATCCTGATTGTCTATGATTTTATGTAAAGCAACTCCTGATTTTCCTTCCAAAAGAGCGTTCCAGTTGGAATCCACATTGAAGCCTAAAGGAGTTACACAATTATAGTCTGTGATATAAATTTCTTTCCTCATGATAATCCCATTTTATCTTTCCAGTTTTGAAAAAACTCCGGGTTGTACAGGCATAAGCTTCCGTTACTGTCCAGAAATACCTGAATTGTTTCTCCACTGCAAACCAATTGATCTTCTTTGTTGAAGATTTCATATCTGTATATCAGCTTGGCAGATATCGAATTTACGTACGTTGTTACAATTCTGAAGGTTTCTCCATATTTTAAAGGAAGAAAATGTTCGCAGGTACTTTTTACAATGGGTGTCACATATCCTGCATTCTGAATATCAAGATAGGTTAAGCCATGCTCACGGCCAAAAGCTTCTCTTCCATCTTCAAAATACACGATATAGTGTCCATGCCAGACAATTCCCAATGGATCTGTCTCATTGAATCGTACTCTTACTTCTTCAGTACAGGTTAATATATTTTCTTTAGACTGCATTTTGTTTTCTTCCGGAATTTTTATTGTTTTTTTTGGCCGTCAGGAAACTCCTGGTAATATTTGTCATAAAAATAAATTAAATATTTTGGAGTTTTCTTTCGTAAAAAATGGAAATAGCTACGGTGGCAATATAAAATAATAATAAGAATGCTAATTCTTTAGCTATTCCTCCAATTCCGCTGTTTCTTAAAATAATATCATAGTAAGCATTCAGTCCCCAGTTCATGGGAGAAAATTTAGCAACGGTCTGCATGAATTCCGGCATTAAAAATACAGGAACCCAGATTCCTCCGATAGCAGCCAAAACTACTACAGATGTCGCTCCGAATGGGGCAGACTGCTCTTGTGTATCGGCAATAGTACCCAGTAAAACGCCAAACCCAATAGCTGCCAGTCCCGCAAACAGCGTTACTGTGACAAGCTGGAACATTTTTCCGGATACATCAAATGCAGGAAGATCCATATAAGGGAAAAGATAAATTCCTACTGCAACCATCAGTAAAAACTGAATGATACAGATGATAAGATAGGTAAATGTTTTACCTAAAATATGTACAAAATATGGAGTAGGGCTTATTCTCGCTCTTACACTTGTTCCCTGACTTTTTTCTTTAACCAGATTGATGGATAAAGGAACTACAATAAAGAATATTGCAAAAAGAGTCCATGCAGGAACGTTGTGCTGAACAGAATTCGGCATTACGTCCATTTCTCCTTTCTTGGGAGTTATTTCTTTAAAACTGATCAGGTTTTTATTTTCGTCAAGATTTTCCGTGGTTCCCAGCTGATCCTGAAATGCTTTGTAAATCTTTTTATTTTCAATCTCAAAAACCATTTTGTTGACAGAATTCATTACTGAGTTTTTGAATCCTGCATTGGTAGCAGGGTCAAAGTACAAATGAATTTCTTTGGTTTTTGGGGCAGCTGTTTTTACTTTTGCAGAATCTCCTTCCAGTCCGAAAGAACTTACAATGGTCTGAACTTTTGAATCAATATTTGAATTTAAATCTTTCGTTAAATTTTCAGGAATGACGATCGCCATCTGATAATCTCCGGAAAAAACAGCATTCTGAGCAGACTTTTCATTGAAATTGGTCAGCAGCTGGAATGTTTTGCTGTTTTCCAGTTCAGCTTTTATATTTTTTGAAACTTCAGATTTATCCTGATCAATAAAAATGATCGGAATCTTTGATCCTTCAAGGTTTTTAAAGGTAGAATCCTGGATAAGGGTAATGGTTACAATCAAAAGTAATGGCATCACAAAGATGATGACAATCCCTCCGATATCTCTTTTCAGCAGAAGGATTTCCTTAATGAAGCTTCTCCACAATTTATACAACAACATCTCTTAATTCTTTTCCGGTTAATGAAATGAAAACATCTTCAAGGTTTTCTGCGCTTGCTACTCTGTTTACCAATTCTTCAGGTGTTCCTACTGCATGAATTTTTCCGTGGTCAATAATGGCAATTTTTGTACAGAATTCTTCCGCTTCCGAAAGGTGATGGGAAGTATAAATAATGCAGGTTCCCTGTTTATTTAAATCTAAAAGATAGTCAATAATTGCTTTTTTAGACTGAACATCAACTCCTACAGTGGGCTCATCCAGGAATAAGACTTTAGGATTGTGAAGTGTTCCTGCGATAAGGTTGCAGCGACGTTTCATTCCTCCTGAAAACTGTCCTACCTGTTTATTGGCAAATTTTGAAAGCCCCATAATTTCCAGAGATTCATCAATTGCTTTTTTAAGCTGGTTGTGCTTCAAACCATACAGACTTCCAAAGAACATTAGGTTTTCTTTAGCGGTAAGAGTAGGATATAGAGCATATTCCTGAGGTACAATTCCAATAATCTGTCTAATTTTAAAACCCTCTTTTTGTGGAGATAAACCATTGATGGTGAATTGTCCCGAAGTTGGCTTTATCAATCCTGAAAGCATAGAAATCAGCGTTGTTTTCCCGGCGCCGTTTGGTCCGAGAATTCCATAGATTTCATCTTTATTGATATTCAGGGAAATATCATTTACAGAAAACTCATCAGAATTTTTGTATTTCTTATATAAGTTTTTGATCTCAATCATATTTTCTGCCATATCAGATCGCTTTTCTCAGTTTTTTATAAAAAGCTTCTTCTAAATCTGCAATGTGCAGCATCGTTTTAGAAAGTTCGTTATAAATATTGCTTTTTGAGTTTCTGTTTTTGTAAACTCTCGCAATATCTACAGCAAAATCTCTCCACAGGTCACCAATGGAAGTGATTTCTTTTGATAATTCCTTGAGTTCATCGTTTTTAAGAATAACAGAAGCTTCCTGAAGAAATGCTCCATAGATGAATCTGAAACCTCCGCCTCCGGTCCCGATTTCTTCCTGCATTCTGATCAGTTGGCCCAAATAATGGTTGGTCACTTTTGTTCCCTTCTTTTCGGCCCACTTCGGGATGCTCTTTGCTACCCATCTCATGGCTTTTACGCCGATAAGCGGTACCGGTGCCAGCATATTTTTGCAGGTGTCTTTAATTCCTTTTTTAATGGCTTCTTCAAGGTTTACATTTTCCGGAACATAAATAGGATAGTACATATGTCCTTTCGGAGGAAGCGCTCCTTTTGCATATCTTACTTTTTCCAGTTCTGCTTCGGAAAGGGATGTTGTATAATCCATTACAGGGTCGCTGATAAGGAATTTTCCGTCCTCTTTTCCGTATACCACAAGATTGTGGGCATTGAAGTGGAATTTATATTCTTCAGGAAAGTAGGTAAGGTTGAAAACTCCTACCTGAAGTCCTGTAGGGATATTTTGTTCCAGATTTCTTTCTAGAGCTTTTTGGGCGTCTTTAGGGTTTGAGAATTTTTCTCTTTTGATTTTAATTCCTAATCTTTTGGCTGCTTTACTGAAAATAGCACCCGGCATCGGACGATAGCTGAAGCCCGGCGCAAAATTCACCTTTAAAAAAGGGAGATAGACAAAAAATAGTCCGGAACCAATTCCGAAAATCATAGGCTCACTTAGTTTTAAGCCTTTATTAAGCAGTAGATTAGAAGCAACACCGTTTTCGCAATGCGCAGTCTGATGGTGTTCAAAGTTTAATTTCATTTGCTGATTGTATCTTTTCATTGGAAAATGAACAGGCATATATAGCCTTATTTCATTTATTTTCCGTTGAAGTTTTTTAATTCATCCACCGAAATTCCGAATGCATCGGCATATTTTTTCAGTGCAGTTTCGCTTAGTGTTTTAAATACCTTGGGTTTAAAATGTCTTTTTACCCTCCATTGCCATAATCCTACGTAAGAAGCAAGAACACCCAGATCCATTTTATTCAGTTCCATAAAATAGGCGATAGGGCTTGCCGTATTATTGGCAACATTTTGTTTTGCTTCCTCAATTCTTTCATGAATAAGTTCCATAGATTCATCCAGAGCAGCTTTCTTGGCATCCCAGCCTGTACTGTTTGCTGTGGTGTAATTATCGTTCTCATCCGTTACATACAGAACTTCAGTCATGTTGGCGGATTTCAGGTTACTTTCGTCTTGAGGTAAGTCTTGTTTTTTCATCTAAATAATGTTCATTTTTTTAGATTTCAGATGAAATAAAATTCACCTGTTTTTTTGATTATCTAATCAGGTGGCTAAAATAGTGAAAATACATTATATGTAAATCATATTAAATCTGAGTGAGTTATTGCTTTGACACAAAGGCTGTATCAAACATATTTAGAGGTACTGATAACCTAATCCAATTATGTTAAATTGTTGATATTTATAAAGTTTTGTTAATTATTAGGGATATATTTTTTATTTGATTGTTTTATCTATATTTGTCTGTGTTAAACAACAAAAACTAATAATCAAAAACAAATTAAATTAATGAAAAATTTAAAATTGCTTACAAAGACTGAGTTAAAAGAAGTGAAAGGAGGATTAACTGCTTACATTTCATGTGCTAATGGAACTAATGGTCAAATTCGTAATGTGAATGTCAATACTGATATTGCTTCTTCTGCAGAACAGATTTGCGGCGGAAATGATTACGAGGTGATTATCTAAGGAGATATTCAATACTTCAGTTAAAACTTAATCCTACTTTATTGTTTTATAAAAAATAAAACCTTTAAGTAAATCATAGGCGGGGCAGAAATGTTCCGCTTTTTTCTTGTTTTAAACTGTTTCTTCCTGATGATCAGAGTTTCACGGATCTTTGAAATGTTTCACGTGAAATAATTCCTCTTGTGAGGATTTTTTTAATTTGTATTTCATTGGTTTTCAATTATATTATGATGGTTTTTTTTAATTTTAAATAAATAAAAAATGTTTTTTATTGTAAGGCAGTTGTAATCAATTCAATAGAAGTAGGCTTTAGCCCACTTGCAAAAAAGAAAAAATCACCTGGCTTTAGCCAAAACCTATATTTTTAACACAAATGGCACCAATGAATTGCACAAATATTCACAAGCCATAAGATCAAAAATAAAAAAGCTGTACGTTTTGTACAGCTTTTTTATTCTATGTTGAATTGATCTTTACGATTTGACCTCCTGAATAAACAGGTTGATTTCTGCTCTGATCAATAATTCGTCATTATAAAATGTTTCACAGAAGATGTGGCAGATGTTTTCAAACTGTGAAATAAGAGATGCCTTGGAAATGATTTTGTCATTCACTTTTGGAAGGGCAAAAACTTCAATCTTCTTGATATTGGTAATGAATCCGATTACTTTAGTATCTGCTTCAGGATTTTCAAAGAAGCTTTGTCCAAGAATTGATGAACAGGTTTGTGCCAGATTCTCAATTAATCCGGCTTCCACGAACTCATTGTTGTGAACAAAGACATTGTCTTCTTTTATTTCAAAGGAAGTCACTACTTTTTCTTTGGTCAGTTCCAGGATATAGTCTGCCATAAGCATCGGTTCACGATGTGGTAAAAAGTTGTGTATATTGATGATATTCTCTTCCTTTATTTCCATTTCCAGTTTATTTTACAGCGGTTTTCATTTGAGATTTTGCAATCACTTCACCGTTTAGTTTGGTAACAATATCCACAAGAGTTACTCCCATTACTTCATTGAGGATGGTTACCTCAGATTTCAGTTGGTCTCCTACTTTGGGCAGCATTTCAGCTTCAAAAGATTTGATGGCTCCTATATACCCGGTTGGGGCATCTTTTCCCAGCAGATAATATTTATATCCGGTATGAAGGGCAACACTCTGTGCCTGATGCTCAATAAGCCCAGAAGCCTGAAACAATCCGTCCTGGATGAAAAGATTGTCTTCTTTGATCTCAAAACCGGATAAAAGATGGTTTTCAGAATAATCTGATAACTCATGTACCATTACAAAAGGAAACCGTTGCGGAATAAGGCTTTCTACAAAATCTTTATCGGATGTGGGCAGTCTGTTTTCCATTAGCAAACTGTTAGTAAAGCACAAGAGTAAGCGAATCTTCCACTTTCAGGAACACAAAGAAGTACTTTTTCTCCTTTTTTCAATGTCCCGGAATTCATCAGTTCTTCAAGGGCAATAAATATAGATCCAGCTCCGATGTTTCCAACCTCAGAAAGATTATAGAACCATTTTTCTGCCGGGAAATCCATTCCTTTTTTAGCAAACTCTTCCTTCAGTCCGTCTTTGAAATATCCTGATGAAATATGAGCTAATACATGGTCGATTTTTTCAGGATCTAAATTATGTTTGTCAAAAGAAGATCTTAGACTTTCCGCTCCTTTTACAAGGATATATTTATCAAGGATTTTAGTATCCTGTTTGATGGCAAAGATAGATTGCTTCAACCATTCATCAGAAGGGTAATCTGACCATGATTTCAGGCTTCCGTCTTCAAGTTTGTCACATCCCGCATACATACATGCTTCAATTTCGTGTGCATAAGAATAGAAATCAATAAATTCTACTTTTAACGAAATACCGGTTTCTCTCGGTTTGTTTTGCAACAAGAAAGCACCTGCACCGTCAGAAAGCATCCATCTCAGGAATTCTCTTTTGAAAGCAATGATAGGTCTTTCTTCCAGTAATTTTAAATTTTCAGCCTCGTGGTTGAATTTGTCAGCAGTCATCCATGCAGACATTCTTTCGGAACCTGCGCATACAGCACTTTCCTGCACACCAGCTTTTACAGAAAGGAATCCATAGTTCAGGGCATTCATTCCTGAGTTGCAAAGGCCGGTTGAAGTATTAATCTCAATAGATTTTCCGATGTTCAGTTCACCATGTACCATAGAAGCGTGAGAAGGCTGTATCTGGTCTGGTGAAGTAGTTCCTACGGATAATAATTTCATATCTTCCTTTTTGAAATTCTCATCAAAAAGTCCTTCAATTGCTTTTGCAGTAAGCTGCGCATTAGAGTGCGTAGGGTTTCCTTCTTTGTCTAAAGCGTAGTATCTTGTTGTGATTTTATTATTTCTTAGGATAAGTGATTTTGCTTTAGATGGCGCATCATTGATAAGCCCAAGATAAGTCTCCATTTCATCATTCGCTACCGGCTCATTGGGTAAGTATTTTGATGCTTTTGTTATAAATACGTCGTACATTCTATTTTAAATTAATTCCTTGTAAATATCTTTTTTGTTTTTGTCTTTTAAACCAAAATATAGGGGTTGTAAGCAGGTGTAAAACCAAAACGACAGGTGAGATAATCCATATCGCTGCCATCAAATATACCTTAAAGAATTTTATCAGCAATGGGCGTTTCTCTTTTTTCTTGATAATCAGGTTAGACCATACGGTGAAAATTTTATTTCCTACCTTTTCTACCCGTACCAAAAACGCACGGATTTCAATGGCACCGTTTTTAACAAGGTCCGGCTGCAAATTATTAAGGTCATTATTATTAAAATGTCTTTCAATAATCTCGCCATACTTTACTGAGCCCGTGATTTCTTCATCAGAAACCCCTGCAGCGGGAAGCATCCCTGATTTTTCTTTCTGCCCCGTTGTAAGCCATCGTAGAATAGTCAAAACACTCGTATAATTGTCATGCCTGTCTACCAGTGCAATATTCCCTACAAGTTTAGCTTGTAAATCTCTTAAGTATACCTTTAATTTCTCCTGGGAGAGCATCCACATATTTCTGGTTCCGGAGATGGTGACTACAGGCGCATCTTTAAGAATGCGTTGTGCATAACCACTCTTTAAAAATGAAATAATAGGAATGGATGGTGTGAGATACCATACCTGATATCCGAAAAGAATAAGGTCGTACTTTTTGTTCAGAATTTCTTCCGAAGGAGGAAGAATTTCTTTTGGAATCTGTAAATAAGACTCTGGGAATGTATTGAAAAAAACATCACCTGGCCAGGGAAAAGGAAAATCTTCCTTTAGCTGAATGTTGTAATATGTAATATCATAAGCCTCCTTTTTAGCTTCAAAAGGTTTGGCTATGTTTCTCACGATATCTTCGAGTTGTCCGGTTTGTGAATAATATATGACAAGTATATTTTTCTTCATTAGTTTTCTTTAGCGTTTACAAAAATATGTTTTTCATATTTATTATTTAGTTTTAAATACTTTTAATGATTCAGAACTAAATTCCAGTGTATAATTATCGTTTTCAAACGAAGCATTCTTTGTGTCGACAAAAATAATGGTCTCGGGAAGAACCTGAATCTCATTGAAGCTGAAATGATCATGGGAGATCAAAAGAACATCAATCTTTTTAGACACTTCCGAAAGGTCTTTTATATACTGTATCTTTCTTCTTTTTACCAGATAGCTGTGCGCAGCAATTGCTCTTTTTTCATCACTTTGTATCAGAGAAAAAATTCTTCGGCTGGCCTGATATAAAGTCAATAATACATCTTTCTGTCCGAAGTCATCTGCCATGTGAAGGATATTGGCTTCATTGGAAATATGCTTATTCAGTTCGAAATATACTGATTTTTTGGTGTTGAAGTCTTCTTTTACTTCATTTACCACTTCACTGTCTTTATAAAGGTAGCTCAGGAACAGTTTCTTTTTAAAATAATTCTCATCCTCAATCTCTTCTCTTAGTGTTGCAAACTCTTCTCTGAAATAAGCATTGATCTTCTTTGTTCTTTCAGAATAGTTTTTGCCGAAGCTCATATCGTCTTTACTTATTCTGTTGCCTACTTTTACGGTAATACTTCCGTCATAGATAATGAAATCTCCTTTCGGTAATACTTCAGAATTTCCGTGGATATAAAGTGGAAGAACATCCAGACCAAATTGCTCAGCAAGGTAGAATGCTCCTTTATGGAATCTTTTGACATCATTGGTATAAGAACGTTCTGCTTCAGGGAAAACAACCAAAGAATATCCCTGTGCAATTTTTTCTTTCAGCTTATCCATTCCATTTTCAATTCCCTGTGAAACGGGATAAAAGCCAAGTGCTTTTACCAGTTTTCCAAAAACAGGAGATTCATATACCCAGTCATTGACCAGATAGATGATTTTGTGGGTAGCCATTGCAATCGCCAGCGTATCTAAGAAAGACGTATGATTGGCAATGATGACAGCCGGTTTGCTGAAGTCTTCTGACGGATTTTTAATCACTCTTTTCTTTACAAAAGGGGTTAAATAAAGTACTGATGTCAAAAACTTAGCGAGAATTAATTTGATAATATCTAACGTTCTTCCCTTGGAGTTTTTAATAAATAAACTTCCGAAAGCAGAAAATATCAATCCACCCAATCCGTAATATAAAAATGAAAATATAGCCCGTAAAAATAACCTGAGCGTAATAGGCGACAGACCTTTCTTTGCCCGGTTGGTAATGAATAATCTGAACCAGAAAGGATATAGGGTAGAAGTGATGATAATCACGGAGAACATTCCGATCAGGGCAACTAATGCTAAAGAATGCAGCGCAGGATGCTTGGCAAAGATCAGGGAGCCAATCGAAAGAATGGTGGTGAAAACAGCAAGAATAATGGACGTTCTGTAGGTAGGTAATTCATTTTTGCCTGTTGTATGCTCTTTTTGCATCGCCTGGGTCAGGAAAATACTGAAATCATCCCCAACTCCAAATACCAGTGTACAGACTACGGTACTGAAAATATTTAATTCCAATCCTAAGAAATAAAGAATTCCAGCGGTTACAACACCCGTTAAAACAATCGGGAACATGGTAAGAATGGTGAGTTCAAGATTTCTGAAGAATACAATAATTGTCAGAACAATTGCTAAAAGAGAATAATTGATCAGCGTATTGAAGTCTCTCTTCAGCAAGCCGAGGAAATTTTCGTTCATCTGCTGGCGGTCAATCGCAAGAGCATCATGTTTCTTTTCAATATCTTTAATGAAAGCATCTCTTTTCTTTTCATCCACTTTTACTACATTGGAAACGGTGTAAAAACCATTTTCGCTGCTCATGAATTCTGAGATCTGAAGAGCCTTTACCTTTTCATAGTCTTTCAGGTTTAATGCAGTATAGTTTTTATGCAGAGCTTCATTGAAGCTGTCAAAAGCTGAACCATTGAACCCAAATTTGTTTCCATTACTGACCAGTTCAGAAATAGTCTGATTTTTCTTAGAATCATTCCAGAAGCTGTTCCATTTCTCAATCTTTTTTTGCTGGTCTTTTTCTGAAAGAACAATATTTCCGATAGAATTGTAACTTAATATCTTACCTTCTTTTTTCTCTTTTTCAAGGAAGCTGCTTAACTCAGAATTACGGGTTAATGCCTCCTCTTCAGAATTTCCATAAGAAATCGTATAAATAGATTTTGAAGTAATATCCGAGAGCTTCTGTAATTTGGCTTCACTGATTTTCAGATCTTTTGGAATATAATTAAGATCACCAATATCTTCATTAAAACCTACATGCCTGAATCCGAAAAGGCAGGCAAGAATGATGATAGAACACCCTATAATCAAAGGTTTGTTTTTCTCATAAGGATAAGATCCTATCTTGTCGATGAAATTCGTATTATGGTTTTCTCCTTTTTCTTTGGGTTTATACAGCTGAGGAACGATAATCAATGCTGAAACTGAAGAGAGAATGACGGTGATAGCAGCGAAAATCCCCAGGTCTTTCAAAGCTTCAGAGCGTACAAAAACCAGACACAGGAATGAGACAGCTGTCGTCGCGCTGCTCAATATAATAGGCTGGGTGATTTCTTTATAAAGCTCTTCAATATTATTGTTGTGCTTGTAATGGGTAAGAATATGCAGGGCGTAATCTATTGTAATTCCGATCAGAATAGCTCCTACACTTAATGAAATGGCTGAAATTTTGTCTTTAATAAAATAAAGAACAAGTAAGGCTAGAAGTACAGAGAATACTGTTGGTAAAAAGACAATGATAGGCGTAAAGAAATTCCTGAAATAATAGATCAGAAGCACCAGAAGTACTGTCATAGAAATAACTACTGTATTCTGAATGTCTTTTTTGATCTGTTTAGCATTCGCCACAGCAATCACCGGAGAACCAAAATAACTGGTTTCTGTTTTTCCCTTGAACTGTTTATTAAGACCATCTTTTATTGAGTTGAGTTGGTCTACAAAAACTTCATTGGCTTTCGTGTCATTACTTTTATTCTTTGGATCAATAAAAAGTAACAGGTTTTTGCCGTCTTTGGTGACAATATAACTGTCTTCAAGCTTGAAATCTTTGCTGATGTTTAAGGCATTTAATTTTTTAATTCCTAAAAAAGTAAGTCCTAGAGGATCTTTTTTTATAAATTCCTTAGTAACAAGACTTGTTGGGGAAACCAGTGATATATAATTATTCTCTACCTGCTTGGCAATGCTGTCTTTCTGAAGTTTACGGTCTATTTCCCTGTAATCATTTTCATTAAGAAATAAGGGTAAGTTTTGGCTTACGAAATCAAATGTTTCCGAAATCTCATTATCATTCACTTTGCCCTGAACAGAACCTATATACTTTTGTAAAGGCTCTATCTTCTGCAAAAAAGTATCTGCCGTTTCGGAAAGCTGGAAGCTGTCTTCACCAGATTTATTCTCTATAATAACAATAATTTTATCTGAAAAATTAAGCTGCTTAAGAACTTTTGCTGTAAGATCAGATTTTTCATTTTTAGGAATGATCTGATTGATATCTTCCTCAAAATTGATCTTTGATGCAAAAAATAAGCATAAAACAGCAATTCCTAAGGCTGTAAGTACAGATAGGATTTTATTTCTGGAAATCAGATAATATAAAAATATAAAAAAACGATGCATTGCATGTGAATCAAGTCTGCAAATTTAATTTTTTAAGCATTAGTTCAAAATAGTTAGAGATAAGTTTTGTCTGAAAATCAATAAAATATTCTAGGAAGAATGAAAAAATATTCTACTTTTGCAAAAGTTCCCCTTTAAAAAAATGTATTTTAAATCACAATTATTATTAAAAAATAAGAATCTGTTTTAGATATGTTGAAAAGAAATGATGAAAAAATAAACGGATTTCTATTTGTAATAGTACTTCCGCTTCTGCTGTTTGCTATGTCTTATTATGGATTTGAATCTTCCTATACGAGACTGAAAACATCAGAAACAACTCCCGACTTCTTATTTTCCTCGGTATACGCCTACAGGGTGATTCCCAATTACCTGAGTGTGCAGATGACAGATCTGATGTATGATCTGATCAATGGTCCTTTTTCTTTCTTTAAAGATTTTTTGTCCAAAAACGGAACGCCGTTCTATCATGGGCTTTTCCTGATGAATAGTGTTTTTTTTATTGGATGTTCCCTGATCTTAAATGCCGTATTTAAAATGAAGTCCACAGGTCTTCTGCTCAATCTTAATGCAAGAAGAATTATCCATCTTTTGTCTGTTTTTTTTATCGTAATTACTCAGTATGCACCGACAAATTGTGATACTATTGCACTTTTCTGCTATCTGGCCGGCGTATTTTTAACATTAAAATATTTAGATACCGGGAAAAATATCTTCTTTTTTATTCTCATTGGTCTTATCGGAATCTCCACATTGGTAAGAGAGACTGCCTGCCTGAATATCGCTTTTTTTGCCGCCATATTTTTCAATATTGCCGAGTTGAAAAAAGGAAATTATCAGGTGATCTGGAAAATAATACCTCTGGTTATAGCTTTTCTTGTTCCTTATCTGGGATTAAGAGCACTGCTTATTCAGGATGAAACTACATTTGTAGAAGGCTTTTACATCAACAGGAACTTTTCCAGTCCTTTCAATCTTGCGGGATTGATTTTTGCCGTCATTGTGATTTACTTTATATACAGACTTTGTACTGATGAAGAAAACAGGAACATTTTTGGAAAATATTTTTTCTTTTCAATTCCTTACCTCATTATGATCACTTTAGTGGGCCTTTTTTGGGAGGTGAGACTTTTTCTGCCTTTAGTTCTAACGGGAATTATCGCAGCATATCATCAGTTTAAAAAAACATAAGAGATTTAACATGAGTTTACTACATCCATATTATATTATTGCAATTGTCTATATGCTGTTCTTCAGTATTCAGGAGGTGTATGGAAAAAAAGTTGATAAAAAATGGTTCTGGTTCCTTGCTGTTTATTTCATTCTTATTGCCGGTCTTAGAAATGAGGTAGGTCCTGACTACGGAAGTTACAAAGGGATTTATATTTACTCTGATACCAAAAGCTATTACAGTATCTTTATGAAGATGCTCCATATGGAAGGATCTGAAAATCTGGATGTAGAATGGCTGTATACATTGATTAATAAAATACTCCTCAATTTTTTTAACGCCCCTTTTTATATGTTGACGCTGGTCATTGCTATTTTTGCGATGATCTTTAAAGTAGAATATACAGAAGACAATACATTTTATCCATTTACCTTTACCCTTTTTATGTTTATCCCCAACTTTTTTATTGGGGAAAGTGGGCAGATCAGACAAAATCTGGGGACCTTTATCGTTTACTTTGCGATACGGTATATCAAAGAACGGAAATTCTGGCATTACTTATTTTTCATATTTATAGGATCAGGTATCCATAGTGTCTGTTATTTATTCCTGCCAATGTATTGGCTGGCCCGCGTTCCACTGAACAAAACAGTGATGCTGGTTATGATCATTGGCTCTGTCTTCCTGTCTCCGTTTGAAATATACAGAAGTTTTGGGGGGCTCTTGGATGGGATGGCCTCGAATAGTACGCTTGTAGAAGGCTTCAACGGATATATGGATGAAACGGTACAGCGATTGAACGGTGGTGTCGGTATTCCTGAAGTAATGATGGCGATCCTGACTTTCTTTCTTTTTGTTTTTGATACTAAGATGAAAGAGCTGTACCCTTATTATGAATACCATAGAAACTATGCAGTGGCTGGAATTTGCATGTATTTTATCTTTAGAAATAACCCTATTTTCTCATCGAGGCTTGCAGGAGCATTCATTGGGTTCTCATATATCATTATTCCAAATGCCATGTATGTTGTTTCTGCAAGGACCAAGAACATGATTTATGCATTTATTATCTCACTCGTTGTCTTCAATTTTGTTGTCTTCTCTCTCTTTAATAATATCAAGGCGGGACGATTTTCAATAGAACGTTACAAAAACCATATCCTTCCATAGTATTTTGGAGGTAAAAATATAAAGGCAGCTTTTTAGCTGTCTTTTTTTATATAAAGTGATTGTTTGGATTTGTACTGTTTATAAGGTTTTTAATTATGTTATTAATAACATAATATAAATATTTTATTTTTATTTATAAAATAAATCTATTTTTGTTGATGAGGGCTTAAAAATTGTATTTTGATAACACTCAAATCCATAAGATATGAAAAGGTTAGTTGGAAAATTAGCGGCAGCTATCTGCCTGATATCGTTGGGAATTTGTTCTAAAGGTAATGTTAGAGGATATCTTCCCTTAGTTGAGCATGATGTATTGAGTACTCATAATATAGACTCACTCAACAGACCGGTACGTGAAAGGGCAAAATTATTACTCCCGGATTGGAAAAAAGCTCCTAACAGCTACATCTTTGACCCTAGTCAGAATAGTGAAGGCTTGCTGGTTCCCGTAAAGAAAGCATATGCTATGTGGGAAGGAGGCGGCTATCTCAACGGAAATGGCATTCCGGCAGGAGCTGTAACGGCAGATGTACTGTGGGAAGATGTTCATGGTCTGATAAAATCAGGGGTAAATTATGCTCTCGAAATAACAGGGACAGGTCAGGATGCGAAGATCAAAGTTCCTGTCAATAAAACAAAAAAAGGAAATGCCGTGGTTGCCTTTAAGGTAAATGGAGAAATCTATTGGAGCTGGCATATCTGGGTTACTGATGATCCTACAAATGGAACGGTTTATCGAAGTTTCAATACTATTAAAAGGATGAAGTCAGATGGCACAACAGAAGTGATTCCGGATACAGATTGGAAATGGATGGACAGGAATTTGGGTGCACTTACAAGCTCCATCACCGTGTCAGACTGGAACAAAAGTATAGGACTTCTTTACCAGTGGGGGCGAAAAGACCCAATTCCGCCATTGGTTACCAGAGGGAATGATTTCTATGAAGCTTCGGGATCCATAGGAAGAGTCAGACATAGAGGAGCAAAAAATATGACCAATGCTGTAAGTATTGATGATCTTAGGAAATTCGTGTTACTTTCCGGAGCAGAGGTTACCAATAACTTAAGACTTTCTGTAAAAAATCCGCTGAGTCTTATCTATGTCAATAAAGAGGACAATTCCGGTCAGGCTTACTACAATAATAATGTCAATCTGCCTGTCAATTGGTTTGGGAAATCTACAACCTTGCCTAATAACCGGCTTTCAGAGCTTAACCTTTGGTCTGATAATGCACAGGGAAAAATAGAAGCTGTTTACAATACCGATGACAAAGCAAAACCTTATCGGGATAAGTCTTCTTATGATCCTTGTCCCAACGGATGGCGAATACCCTCTATGCTGGTGGCGAATCTTGCCTCCGGATCCTATATTGATGATATCAGAATAGATTTTTCACCTTTCGGCGTAAAAACCAATATGGCGAAAAATGTTTTTGAGACCAATAAATACCATATTATAAAACCTACCAATGCCGGAATTCCCGCATTTATGACAGGATTTAAGGTGTATCCTAATCTTGGTTTTGATCTTTCTGCCGTTGGAGGGTACAATATGGGAATCTTTCCCGGAAATGGACAGCTTATCAGAGGGGCTCATTTGGGACAGTACAGTGATCAGCATCATATTGCATTGTGGACAGCTACCATGGCCCGGCAGTTCGATGCTTCTCCGGCAGTTACCGTTAGAGGGCTTTCTATGATTCCGGATAAAACGCAGCCTGATATTCCGGATGCTAATTATCCTAATATTAAAGGGCGTTATTATTACTTTCCTATGTCTGTAATGTATACTTCGGATGCGAACGGATGCAGATGTATAAAAGACCCTTTATATCTCGTCAATGATTATGATTTTCCTACAGAATATCTGCCTGCTGCTACAGAATATAAAGAAGGGATTGATAATCCGAATACCTACCAGATTGTTAAAAGCGGGACAGCTGCTGTCATTGAAATTCCAGTGAGTAAAGCATTTTCAGTACAAAGTCAATTGTTGAATAATCCTGAAATATTAAACTCTTCCAGTTTTAATAATTTAAAAGGAAATGTTCTCTGGACTACGAATACCGGTCTTATCAGTAAAATTTCAATAGTAAATCCGTCGCCTTCTTCACTGCAGGGTATTGCTAACTCAAAAATAGAGGTAGAAATAGCTCCTGATCAGAGTGGAAATGCCGTGGTGACTCTACATAACGGCAGTATATCAGCTCCTGTATATTGGAGTTGGCATATCTGGGTTACGGATTCTCCTATACAGTCTTACACCTATACTACAGAATCTCCTGAAGTAGTAGCGAATTATGTGAATTATGTGAACAAAGCGGATGTGATATTGCAGACCACTTTCATGGATCGTAATCTTGGGGCAACAGATGCTTTTCCTAATGTTGCAAATCCTCTTGCACCCACCGCCGAAGAGCTGCTGAAGATACGTGCTTCTACGGGATTGCACTATCAATGGGGAAGAAAAGATCCTATTCCTGCATTCCAAAATGCAGATAACAGAAATTTCTACAATATTTCTTTAGGAACTGCTGCTGCAAATGGAACAGTATCCTATGCTGTGCTTACTTCAGCTGATTATAACAATCTTTCCGGTAGTTATATAGTGCCTTACAATACCTACGCTGCTGCATCCAATGTGCAGAGTACAGATAAGCCGGTAGAAAAGATTTCCAAGATACTGTCTTATTCCGTTAAAAATCCTTTGGTATATATGATTCCAAGTACGTTTGCTCCTTATAACAGCGCAACACCCAACTATACTAACGGAACTGACTGGCTGGCAACAGAACCAAACCTGGCTCCTGACAGATGGGGAAGAGGAGGAGAGAAATCTCCTTTCGATCCTTGCCCGGAAGGCTGGCGAATTCCCGATCTGATGAATGTTGCTTTGGTTTCGGGGAGTGATTTCGGACAGACTCCATGGTATAAAAAAGACAAAAACATAGCTACATCATATAATATAGCCACTGATTATTTAGGAACCAGAGTGAGAAATTCTGCCAATGCCACCGTAGGATATATCTTTAATAATCCTGCATATCCTTTAGGAAACTACCCTGATTCCGGATCAAGAGGTTTCAGAAGTGTAATTGCCAATCAGACATCACAAGGAACCTTTAATATTCTCAATTTTCAATACCCTGCTGTATGGACAGCAGCTTTAAATTCAAATTATTTGGGAAGACCTGTTAATGTACTTTTTGATGCAGCTTCTACTACCAACAGGATGATGGTTTTTCATGATAATAATGATCCATATTTTGGTGTGGGGTGCCGATGTGTAAAAATAGAATATGACGCAAACGGCAATGAAGAAGGACCTGCTTCCAGAATCACAGTAGTCTCTAATGGTTCAACTTTGAGTACTGCTAATGCAGAATTTAAAATGACGGACAATAAGATTATTCTATACCCAAGCCCGGTTTCCAATATTTTGTATATCAAGGCTTCGGAAAACAAAGAATATCATTTTCAGATTTTTAATGCTTTGGGGCAGATTGTGAAGTCTGGCCAGTTTATAAATAATCAGACGGACCTGTCATCTTTGAATGCAGGAGTGTATTTGATAAGAATAAATAATTCGGAAGCAGTTGTCAAAATTATAAAACGATAAATTCCGGAAATGAGGATTTAAAAAGCGGAATGAGATCCCTTGTTCTGCTTTTTTATAGGTAAGCATATCTTTTACATCTATGATGGTTGATGAAAAATTCTATATCATAAAATGTTGATAACTATATAACTCTCTAAAACCTATACTACAAAGGGCTTGAATCTTTAAAAAATGGGTGCTGAAAAGGGGTATAAACCATCTGGATTGTTAAATTAAACCCGTTTTACAAAAAGTATATAATAAAAAAGCTTTACTTTTGCAAAAATTTTTAGTTAGAATGTCGAAAAATTTAGTAATCGTAGAGTCCCCGGCAAAAGCAAAAACTATTCAAAAATATTTAGGAAAGGATTTTGAAGTGAAATCCAGTTTCGGGCATATCCGGGACCTTCCTAAAAAAGGAATGGGGATAGACCTTACTACATTCAGTCCTGATTACGAAGTTTCCGCAGACAAGAAGAAATTGGTAACCGAATTAAAGGCTGCAGTAAAGAAAGCCGATATGGTATGGCTCGCTTCCGATGAGGACCGCGAAGGAGAGGCTATTGCATGGCACCTTGCGGATGAGCTGAAATTGAAGCCTGAAAACAGAAAAAGAATTGTATTCCATGAGATTACCAAAAACGCCATTCTAAAAGCAATCGACAATCCGAGAGATATAGATCAGAACTTAGTAAATGCCCAGCAGGCAAGAAGAGTGCTGGACAGAATTGTAGGTTTTGAAATGTCACCCGTTTTATGGAAGAAAGTAAAACCTGGATTATCTGCCGGAAGAGTACAATCTGTAGCAGTACGATTAATTGTTGAAAGAGAAAAGGAGATTCGTGAGTTTAAACCAAAAGCAAGTTTTAAACTTGACGGAATTTTTTTAAATAAAACAGAGCAGGAAATAGCTGCCAAACTGAAAAAAGACTTCGAAAAAGAAGAAGATGCAGAAAAATTTCTTGAGCAGGCAAAAACTACAGAATTTAAAGTTCTGAATGTTGAAACCAAGCCGGGTACCCGTTCTGCTTCAGCTCCATTTACAACCTCCACATTACAGCAGGAGGCTTCCTCAAGACTTGGGTATAATGTAACCAATACCATGCGTATGGCACAAAGGCTGTATGAAGAAGGGTACATTACCTATATGAGAACAGATTCCGTAAATCTTTCTCAGGAAGCAATTGAAGGAGCTAAAAAACAAATTACATCAGAATATGGAGCAGAATATTCTTCTCCAAGAAATTATACTACAAAATCTGCTTCCGCACAGGAAGCTCACGAAGCAATCCGTCCTACGGATTTTGGAGTGAAAAGTATAGGAGATGCACAGCTGAATAAGCTATACCAACTCATATACAGAAGAACACTGGCTTCTCAGATGGCCAATGCGAAAATTGAAAAGACTGTGATCGAAATCGGGAATGCATCATTACCCCATCATTTTGAAGCACAGGGAGAGGTGATCATATTTGATGGTTTCCTGAAAGCTTATGGTATTGTGAAGACAGAAGATGAAGATGAGGAAAACAATGATAAGTTACTGCCAAAAGTAAGTGTAGGAGAGGTATTGAACTATAAAACTATTACCGCTACTGAAAAATTCACAAGACCAAGTGCAAGATATACCGAAGCCGGATTGGTGAGAAAGCTTGAAGAATTAGGGATTGGAAGACCATCTACTTATGCTCCGACGATTCAGACGATTCAGAATAGAGAATATGTGGATAAGAGAGAAATCGAGCCGCATACCCGTGAAGTGATCAAAATGTCTTTAGCCAAGGATAAGATCAAAAAAGTAGTTCTTGAAGAGAAATTCGGAGGTGATAAAAATAAATTCTTACCCACAGATATAGGTGAAGTGGTAAATGATTTCCTGACTGATAACTTTAGAGAAATTCTTGACTACGGTTTCACGGCAAGAGTAGAAGAAAGTTTTGACGAAATTGCAAGTGGTGACCAGAAATGGAAAGAAATGATGACGAATTTCTACTCAAAATTCCACCCGAGAATCGAAGATGTAGAAGAAAATGCAGACCGTGCAACAGGAGACAGACTATTAGGGGTAGATCCGAAAACTGGTAAAAATGTTCATGCAAGAATCGGAAGATTTGGAGCGATGATCCAGATCGGAGAAACTGATGATGAAGAGAAACCAATTTTTGCTTCATTAATGACAGGTCAGAATATTGCTACCATTACTTTTGAAGAGGCATTAGAACTATTCAAACTTCCTTTCGATTTAAGTGAAGTTGATGGACAGCCGGTTTCTGTAGGGGTTGGTAGATTTGGTCCTTACGTGAAATGGGGAGAAACTTATATCAGCATTCCAAAAGGAGAAGACCCTCTTTCTGTAGATCAGAAACGTGCAGAAGAAATCATCAATGAAAAGAAAATTGCTGATGCTCCAATTGCCACCTATAAAGGTGAGCCGGTAACGAAAGGAACAGGAAGATTCGGGCCATTTATCAAATACAAAGCTATTTTCGTAAATGTTCCAAAAAAATATGACTTTGAAAATCTTTCTCAAAGCGATATCAATGAATTAATTGATGCCAAGCTTGAAAAAGAAGCCAACCGATATATCCAGCAGTGGGAAAAAGAAAAAATTTCCATTGAAAACGGAAGATGGGGACCTTTCATCAAATTCGGAAAGGCAATGTTCAAAATTCCGAAGAAAGCAGATGATACAAAATATGAAGCAGATGAGTTGAAAGAGCTTTCTTTAGATGAGGTTAAAAAATGGATTACAGATCAGGATCCTAAAGCTTTTGCAGAAAAGAAAAAACCTGCAGCTAAAAAAGCAGCCACAACTAAGAAGGCAGCTACAACAGCTAAAAAACCTGCGGCCAAGAAACCTGCAGCTAAGAAATAAATAGTCTTTATTAAAATATGAAAGCACAGATTTTGGTCTGTGCTTTTTCTGTTTTTATAAAGTAAGATAATAAGTGATAACATGAGTTTTTAACTTGTGTTTTTTCATTTATAATCACTTCAAAAAATGCAAAAATTATAACAAGATAATAACTAAATAAATTTCTCTGTATTGAGAATTAATATCTATACACGCTTATTACTTAGCTTTAAGTATAAATACGCAAATGAAAAATTCAGTACTAAGACTGTGATATTCAGTATTTTAATTCTATAGATTTACATCGTAATATTACAGACGGTGGAGTTCAGGAACCACTTTAAAAACGAGGCGGATTCTGAAAAGCCAAACGAGTAAGAAAAACAAAACTATCAAATCATGTCAGAATTTAATTTTAGCAAAGAAGCTATCTCGCACGCATTAGAAGCGGCAAAAAGATCACACGAAGACAGTCAGGCAAATCTTCGTTCATCAGGAGCAGACACAGACTTAAGCCTTGCCAATGCCAGTGCAGGTTATCTTCTTGTAACAGCAGAGTGTATCTCAATTACTGTTGAGAACAACAAAGTTTGTATCAACTTACCATTAGGTTTTGGGAAGTACTGTTTCAGTATACCCTTAAGTATTCCTAATGGAACAGCTGGTCAGGCTTGTTTATCTATATGTACTACCTGGGGAATTCCAACAGGAATCAGAGTTACAATTATTATAGGCGGAATAACAATTATCAGCCAATCATTCGGAAAGTGCTAATTAGTTAACATACGAATTATAATAAAAAAGTCCGCCTCATACAATATGTGAGGCGGATTTGTTTTTATAAGGTTGATGAAAAATAAGGTTGGCGAAAATATAAAGCTATTAAAAGATGTTGAGGGCTTTTTTATGAACAAAATATACCACATTCTGCTCAGTTCCCATGTTTTTTGTATGTTTGTTATATCAAGCAATTAATCAATTATTACATTCAAATTAAAATATGGATTTCGAAGACTTTATCATTTCACCAAGAAATTTCAAAACAGAAAGCTGGCAGATAGGAAATCGGATTACAAAAGATATCAGAGAAGACAGTATTGTTCTTTTGTTTGTGTCTGATTACAGAGGTGTGGGCGGAGATGCAGAAGTGCAGGATTTTACAGCAGTGAGGAACGAGTTTTATAAACTTTCGCAGATGGATTTTGAAATTCCTGTTGTAGATCTCGGGGATCTGGTATCTGGAAAATCTGTTCAGGATACCCATTATATTTTGCAGGAAGTACTGTCGGCATGTCATTACAAAAGAGCAATTCCGGTGATTGTGGGTGGATCCAATGATTTTGCGTTCTCATTATTTTCTGCTTTGAATTTTCATCAGAAAAATATCAATTATACCCAAATCAGTAATATTATTTCCCTTCAACAGGGTGAAACAATCAATGAACATACTTTTCTAGGCAAAATTTTCGGAGCCAAGAATTTCTCTATTAAAAATTACCACCATTTAGGATATCAGAAACATTTGAATGAAATGGATTCTGTAAGACTGATCAAAGAAGTAGAGTTTGATATTATCCGTCTCGCTGAAATGATGAATTCTACAGAAAAAACAGAACCTTTCTTCAGAAAAGCAGATCTGGTGACCGTAAATTGTGATGCTGTGGAAAGCTTCAGCGAACCTTTTTCTATGAATCCACAGGTCAATGGACTCAACAGAAGAGAGATCTGTGCCTACATGAAAGAAATCGGATTAAGTGAAAATCTGAAATCTGTTGGGATTTTTAATTATAATATTTATTCAGAAAACCAGTTGAACCACCAGCTTTTAGCACAAATGTTATGGTATCTGATTGAAGGAATCAATATTCAGCATTCCCATCCGAAAGAAAGGCATTATGAACTGTTCTATGTTTTGATAGATGACAGGCAATATGCTTTCAAGCGTGATACTTTCAGTAATTTGTGGTATTTTGGCGATGATGAAAATATAGAAAACTGCATTCCATGTTCCAGAAAGGATTTTGATGAAGCTAAAAAAGGCTGGCTGAATGCAAGACTGACGAAAATTTAATGTATGACAAATGCTCCCCCAAAAGTATCCATTATTGTTCCTGTTTACAATGTCGAAAATTATCTGACAAAATGCCTTGACTCCCTGGTGAACCAGAGCCTCTCTAATATTGAGATTCTTGTAGTGAACGATGGAAGTAAAGATAATTCTGGAAAAATCATTGAAGGATATGCACAGAGATATCCGGAAAAAATAAAAGCTTTTACTAAAGAAAACGGAGGTTTAAGTGATGCCCGTAATTTTGGCCTTGACAGAGCTTCCGGAGATTATATAGGTTTTGTAGACAGCGATGATTATGTTTCCGAAACAATGTTTGAAGAAATGTTTCTTTTAGGAGAAAAACATCAGGCAAAAATGATGATCTGCAATATTCAGAAAGTTGACGAAACCGGGAAGGTTACCCAAAAACTGACTCAGCTTCCAAACATGCCCGAGAAAATAACCCTTGAAAATAATTTTTCAGTGTTCTCGGATATCAGCTATTTTGCATGCAATAAGCTGTTCAAAAAAGAACTTTTTAACCAAAGAAGATTTAAAAAAGGTGTTCATTTTGAAGATATTCAGTTGATTCCACAACTTTTGCTGGAATGTGATGCCATTGCCCAGACCCAAAATTTCCATTATCAATATCTTGAACGTACAGATTCTATTACGAAGACCCATACGGAAAAAGGACTTGATATGCTGAAAGCAGTGGCCGATGTGGAAAATGTATTCACCGAATCTCAATATTCTCACAAAAAAGAGGAATTAAAAAACTTCCAGATTTTTGAAGGAGTTTATTCATTTCTGGCTTATCTGGCCTTTGTGAAAAAAGAAGAAATATTTTATAGTATGTCTGAGCAGCTGGTCCTTTTTATGAAGGAAAGACAAATAAAAATTCAAGATATATTGAAGTATAGTCGTTTTGGTAAGAATTATCTTTTATCTTTGCCTTTGAAGAAAAAAATTTTTTATCTGCTGTTTTTTGGAGGACAGAAAAGATTGATAAGGAAGTTAATTTAATAAACACAAATGTACGTGCTATTGTTTCGAGCAGTAGAAAATGATGATGAAGTTCTTTATAAGTTCTACATGATGAGTTTTTATTGAGAGAGAGACAAGTGCTGAATAAGAAAGAATGAAAAATTTTGAATTGTTCTTAAGCGGATCGGGAATACCTATTTTCTATGTAAAAATAGGACTTGGTTTCGTATTCGCCTTTTTAATTACTTTTTTCTCTATTCCTACCATCGTCAAGATCTCAAGAAGGAAGAATCTGATGGATGAGCCTGGGATAAGAAGTTCGCATCTTAGAGAAATTCCTAACCTTGGTGGAATTGCTATTTTCTATTCAATTGGAATTTGTGCTTCTATTTTTGCCTATGAGCTTTTTGACCTCTACAAATTTTTATTTGCTTCATTGATTATCCTGCTTTATGTAGGGGTAATGGATGATATTGTTGTAATGAGGGCTTATAAAAAACTTGTTGCACAAATTGTAGTGTCTTCACTGGTGGTGATTGGGTCAGATATTAGAATAAGAAGTTTATTTGGGATATTTGGTGTGTATGAACTGCAGTATTTTGTAAGTGTACTGTTCAGTATTACCACCTTTATTATTCTGATCAATGCTTTCAACCTGATCGATGGGATAGACGGACTTGCAGGCGGTTATTCTGTAATCTGCAGTGCTTTATTTGGAATAAGCTATTACCGGTTGGGAGAATATAATTATCCGCTGGTGGTATTATCTGTTGTTATTATCGGGACTGTATTGGCTTTTCTGTATTATAACCTGTCTAACTACCGTACCCGTAAAATATTTATGGGAGATACCGGATCTATGCTGCTTGGCTTTTTACTGGCCTTTACCTCCATTTGTTTCATAGATATTTTTATTGATAAAAACCTGGTAGATGTACCAAGATATCACCTTCAGTCTGCTCCTGTAGTAGCTGTAGCGATCCTGATTCTTCCGATCGTAGATACATTAAATGTAATATTTATAAGGCTTTACAATAAGAAATCACCATTTGACGCTGATAAAAACCACATTCACCATAAGCTGTTGAAGCTAAATCTTACCCACAGAAGATCTACTTTTTATATCATTCTTTACTATTTGATGATTGTGGGAGTTGCTTATTATTTAAGACATATAAATGTCAATCTGTTATTATTGGTGATTATTTCATTAGGCTTTTTCGGAGCTTATCTGCCAGATTTGCTATATCGATTAAGAAATAACAAAAATTAACAATTAAATATTACTTTTGTAAACAATATTCAAATATGATGAAGAATTTTAAATATTTATTTTTAATATTCCCTTTTTTAGTTACCTCATGTATCACAACAAAAGATGTGAGGTACTTGCAGCCAAGCGAAAGTCTTGTCATTAACGAAGAAGGTCTTATCCCGTACAATATTCCCGTGTACAGGATTACTAAAAACGACATCCTTAATCTTAATATTGTGACTACTCCCAAAGGAGATGCTGCACAGTTTTATTCCTCTTACAATACTTCAGGCGGAGTTACCGGCGGAGGGGCAATAAGTTCTGCAATATCAGGAGGTGGTAGTGCAGCAGGTGTAGTGAGTGCTAATTCCGGAGGTGGAAGAGGTGGAAATATGAATTTTTACTTTAACGGACTGAAGGTGGACTCCAATGGTGATATCAATGTGTTCGGGATAGGATATGTAAAAGCTGAAGGAAGAACTCTTGACGATATTACAAAAGAAATACAGGATAAAGTAAATGAAAATTTCCAGGAAGGTAAATCTGAAGTACGACTGAATACAGACGGTATTACATATTATATTCTTGGTGATGTGGAAACTACAGGACTTTCAGGCGAAAAAGTAGTCCACAAAAACACCCTTACCATTACTGAGGCATTGGCCATTAATGGTGGATTGAACAGAACTATTGATAAAAGAGAAGTCGTTATTCACAGAAAGCTTCCGGAAGGAATCAAAATTGCAAAAATAGATCTTACCCGTGAAGATCTTATGAACTCTCCTTATTATTATATACAGAACGGAGATGAAATCTATCTGAATACAAGAGCGAAAAGCTTGAATGGATTCGGAAAAGACCCGATCCAGACTTTGACTACAGGAGTTTCTGTAATTACTACTGCATTATCTATTTATTTACTCCTTAAAAATCTTTAGCCATGATTCCAGAAAGAGTAAACACTGCAGAGAAGACTAATTCTCAGAAAGATAAATCCGGGACATTTGCCTTATTTGATTTAGAACACTTTTTAAAAAGGATTCTTAAAAACTGGTACTGGTTTGTATTAATGCTTATCATTGGCTATGCCATAGCGTGGGTATACAGTAAATATTATGCACAAAATATTTATGCATCAGACTTATCATTAAGTACCTCCAGTAAAGCTTCGGAGTTTCTGCCAACTCAATCTAACCAATCTATTAACTTCATTTGGGGAGATACAGGAAATCAGGATGGGCTTTATTTGAAGAAAATGCTTTTATCCAGATCTCATAACGAATTTTTGGTAAAAGAATTAGATCTTTTTGTAAACTATTCTACCAAAGGGCTTATAAAATCTACTTACCTGGACAAAGATGATTCACCTGTTTTTCTTCAGATTGATAAAAAGCACCTTCAGCAGATCAATTATCCTATTACATTGATACCGAAAGGAAATGGAGCATATGAAGTGGTTTTGCCTGAAGAAGGAGAATCAACGAACTTATATAACTATGAAGTAGAAGGATTCCAGGATATTAACGCTTATAGCAGACCAGCAGATAAAACCATCAAAATTAATGAGTGGTATAATTCGCCTAACCTGAGATTCAGGCTGCTTCAAAATCCTGTTGCTACCAAAATTAAGCTGGATAATATTATTATCAATCTGAACTCTGTAAACCAGAGTGTAGATGAAATTGTTTCTACTACAGGAGTAGACTTTGACAAAGAAATCAGGTCTATTATGATTATTACTAAAAAAGGATACAACCTTAATAGTACAGTTAATTTTCTGAATAAATCTGTTGCAGAACTGCAGAAAAAAAGACTTGCTGATAAAAATATCGTTAATAAGAATACGGATATTTTTTTAAAAGACAACCTTGGGAATATCCGTAAAAAACTTGATTCAAGCGCAAATGTGCTTAATTATTTAAAGACTTCAGAAAAACTTTATAATATTAAAGACAGAGATGAAAAATCTCTCGAAAAAATAAAAGAACTTGAAGCTAAAAAAGCTGATATCATCAGTAAAATCAGCTCTCTGAATAATATCAAGAACACACTTCAGTCTCAGAATTTTGATAAAATGATCGGAACAAATGCGGCAGGTTTTGAAGATGGTGTTTTCACAGCAACGGTTTCTGAACTTAAAGCTTTATATATCAAAAAAGCTGAAATGGCCACTATTTATAAACCGTCATCAGAGCCTATGAGAGAAATCAACAGGCTTATTGATGAGGCAAGAATGGGGTCGTCCAATAGTTTGAGAAGCTATTATAACCGATATTATGAAGAAATCAATAAGATAGACCGTGAAATGGCTGGTGCCAATTCTGATTTAGCGACTTATCCTGAAAAAGAAAGAAGATATCTGGACGCAGAGAGAGGCTATAACATGATTGAAGCTACTTATAACAGTCTTTTGGGCAGACAGAGTGATACCCAGATGAGAATGGCTACCAATCAGTCTGATATAACGGTCATTGACCCGGCTAAAAATTTAGGACAAAGACCAATTGGGCCTAATGTTAAATTGGCGAAAACGGCTATTATTTCTGGAATGTTACTGCTTCCACTATTATTTATCCTGATTGGTGAGGTGTTTGACAACAAGATCCGAAATATTAAAGACCTTTTAAGTGCTACAAAAATTCCGCTTCTTGGGGTTATCGGAAATAACAACAATGAAAATATGCTTACTGTTCTGGAGCAGCCAAAATCATCCGTATCAGAAGCCTTCAGGGGAATAAGAGCCAATATGAGATTTTTGATGGATAATGAAGATCAAAAAGGGAAGGTTATATTAATCACATCATCCATCGGAGGAGAAGGAAAAACTTATATTTCCATTAATCTGGCATCTGTAATTGGATTAAGTGATAAAAAAACAATCTTATTGGGAATGGACCTTAGAAAACCAAAAATCTTTGGAGACTTCAAGATTGATAATAAATATGGTATTTCAAATTATCTGACCGGGGAAGTGGGAATTGATCAGATTGTCAACAAAACAAAAATCCCAAATCTGGATGTTGCCACTTCAGGACCTATCCCGCCAAACCCTTCTGAGCTTTTAATGAGCCAGAGAAATATCAAATTTATAGAAGAACTGAAAGAAAAATATGATTTCATTATTATAGATTCACCACCGGTAGGATTAGTGGCAGATTCATATGAGCTTATGAAGCATTCTGATGCCAATATTTATGTTGTGCGCCATGAATACACAGAAAAGTACATGCTGAAAATGATCACGGATAAGTATCATAATGATGAGATTGACAATTTAGGACTTGTTTATAATGATTATAATACAAAACAAGGCTACGGTTACGGTTATGGCTACGGCTATGGTTACGGATATTTTGATGAAGATAAAAATTATAAAGAACCATTGTTGATAAGGATCAGAAATAAAGTACAGGTATTATTTAATAAAAAATAAAGCATTAAACCCTCATTTAATGGGGGTTTTTTCATATTTAATGTATTTTCATTCTATGAAAAAAAGAATATTTTTGCCACTTTGCCGTTTACTTTATAACAAATTATGTTTTTTTGTTTATTTTTAACTAAACATTAAGATTATCATTAATATAAAAATGTTTTATATTTGCAAAAATTAAATTTTAAAATAACCATAAATCCATATTCTTTTATGAATAAAAAATTATTGTTTAGCTTCCTTGCCTTCCTTGGAGTGGTAAGTGTTAAAGCACAAAGAAACGAATTGGGAGTTCGTCTAGGTATGAGTAACCTAGTGGGAGATGTAGGAAGGACAAATTATATTTTACAGAAGCCGTTGGATTTAAACAGAGTGTCAGATTGGGGCATCCCATTTTATGGAGGTTTGTTATATAGATTTAATTTTAACCCGCATCAGACTGTTAGATTGGATTTAGGATACAACCAGGTTCAGTTTAGTGATAAAGCTGCGAAAGAAGATTATAGAAGAAATAGAAACTCATACGGAAAAAATAATGTGTATGAGGCGAGTTTAATGTTTGAGTATAACTTTTTCCCGGTAAATAATGAGCAGATCAGCATGCTAAGCCCTTATATCTTCGGAGGTGTTGGTGCTTTAATGTTTGATGCTCCTAAAGCAAATCTTGTGAATGATTTCAGAAGAGATGCAGATGGGGTGGCGCAGGCTCCAATCAATGAATTGGACTTCACCACAAGAACAGAGTATTCATTAGGGAAAAAAGTAACGATGCATATTCCTTTTGGGGTAGGTTTGAAGTATAAATTCAACCACTCCTGGGCAATATTTGCAGAAGCTACATTCAGATATACATTGACGGATCAGCTGGATCATAGTAAGATCCTTTCCGAAGATGTAAAAACTTCTTTTAATGCTGATATTTTGGACCCTGCAACAGGAGGTTCATTATTACAGTCAGGAAATTATTATGCGGTTTCTAAAGAAAGAGAAACAGAGTTTATTAATAAGAGAAATATTGGAGATGGCAGATCTAAAGATTGGATGAATACGTTTAGCTTAGGGCTCACGTATTCGTTCGGAAGGCCTCCATGTTATTGTGAATAATATGTCGTTGATTAAAGATAAAATAAATTCTGAGAATTTACCAAAACACGTAGCCATCATTATGGATGGTAATGGAAGATGGGCAAAATCTCGTGGCGAAGAAAGAACTTTCGGTCACAAAAATGCCATTAATGCAGTAAGAAATGCTATTAATGCCTGTAATGAGATTAATATCCCTTACTTAACACTTTATACATTCTCTTCAGAAAATTGGAGTCGTCCAACCGAAGAAGTAAATACCCTTATGAACCTGCTGGTAGAAACATTACTGCTTGAAGCAGAAGAAATCTTCAGCAAGGGATTGAGAATGCATGTGATAGGGAACCTTGATAAACTGCCTGCTTTGGTAAAAGAGCAGTTGGAACGTGTGGTAGAACTCACAAAAGAAAACACAAAAGGAAACCTTGTATTAGCTATAAGCTATGGCTCACAAAATGAAATGCTGGAAGCCGTTAAAAATATAAGTTCTGATGTAAAAGAAGGAAAAGTAGAGATAGAAAATATTAACGAAAGTTTATTTGAAAGCTACCTTTATACAAAAGATTTTCCTCCTGTAGACTTACTGATCAGAACCAGCGGTGAAATAAGAATAAGTAATTTCCTGCTTTGGCAGATCGCTTATGCAGAACTACAGTTTTTAAATGTTCTGTGGCCGGATTTTACCAAAGATATTTTCTTTCAATGTATTGTAGATTATCAAAACAAAGAAAGAAGATACGGTTTAACCGGTGAGCAAGTAAAAGGCCAATAAAATTTTAAGAAAAGAAAGACTCGATAAAATGAAGTTTAGACTATTACCCATCATTATGTTTGCTGCTTCTGCACATTTTTATGGACAAGTAACTCCACAAGACAGCACAAAAGTAAATAATGCTGTCCACGCAGAAAATGAGGCAGGCACTTATACACTTAAAGACATCGTTGTAGATGGGGTAAAAAAATATACACCAGCTCAGATCTTAAGATTTACAGGTCTTACTAAAGGAGAAAGCGTAGACATTCCGGGACAGAAAATCAGCAATGCTGTTAAAAAACTTTGGGATACCCAATCTTTTTCTGAAGTGGAAGTTTATGTTCAAAGCATTGAAGGACAGACAATCGTTCTGAAATTTCACCTGCAGGATCTGAAAGAACTTGGAGAAGTGAAATTTGCAGGAAAAGGAATTGGTAAATCTAAGAGTGAAAAGCTGGCAAAGGATAACAACCTTAAACCAGGAACTAAGATTACTCAAAACTTAGTGTCTAGTCTTAAAACAAATGTCCCTAAAGACTATATTAAGAAAGGTTTTGCAGATGCTAAAATCAGTATTCAGGATAAAGTAAACGCAGGAGATCCTGCTTTAGTAGACTGGACTATTAATGTAGAAAAGGGAAAAAGAATTAAGATTGATCATATTGAATTTGAAGGAAACGAAAATGTAACCGATAGAAAGCTTAGAAACAAAGCTTTCAAAGAAACAAAACAAAAACGTTTTGGTATTGGTGGTATTTTGAAATCCTCAAAATTCATTGAAGATAAATATCAGGAAGATAAGCAAGGTCTTATCAATTATTATAACTCCCTGGGATATAGAGATGCGAAAATTGTTTCAGATTCAGTGTGGAGAAACAAAAGAAATAACTACGAAATCAATGTAAAACTTAATGAGGGTAAAAAATATTACATCGGGGACGTTACATTCACGGGGAATACAGTATACGCTACAGAATATTTACAGAGATTATTAGGATACAAGAAAGGAGATATTTACGATGCAGTAGGATTCAACAAAAAAGTTGGAGAAGATGGAGGTAAAGAAGATGATTCAGATATCAAATCTGTTTACATGAACAACGGTTACCTTTTCTCCAATGTTACACCTGTTGAAAAATCGGTATCAGGAGATGCTGTAAACCTTGAAGTTAGAATTAATGAAGGTGAGCAGGCTACCTGGAATAAAGTAACATGGCAGGGGAATACTACAACCCATGACCACGTTATCCTTAGAGCACTGAGAACAAAACCGGGAGAACTATTCAAGAAAACGGAAATTAAAAGAACATATTTCGATTTAGCAGGGATGTCATTCTTTGACCCTCAGCAGATCGGACAGGATATCCAGCCAAACCAGCAGGACAACACTGTTGATATTAACTGGAAGCTTGTAGAAAAAGGATCTTCCCAAGTACAGCTGCAGGCAGGTTACGGTGGTAACAGCTTCATTGGTACTTTAGGATTAACTTTTAATAACTTCTCATTAAAGAACTTCCTTAAGTTTAAAGACTTCAAACCAGTACCTCAGGGAGACGGACAAACGTTCTCTATTCAGGTGCAGGCAGGACAGTATTTCCAAAATTACGGGGTATCATTTACAGAGCCGTGGTTATTTGGTACAAGAGCAACAGCCCTTTCTGTAAGTTTGAATAACTCCAGAGTAAGATATACGGATCAATATGGAGCAGCTCAGAAGCTTAATATCTTCTCTGCTTCAGCTGGTTTAAACAGACTATTGAACTGGCCGGATGATTATTTCTCATTGTACACAGGATTACAGTTCCAGAAGTATGATTTCAATAACTATCCATTCCAGTTTGGAAATACTACAGAAACGAATGGTACTGCCAATAACTTCAGTGTGAACTTAGGGTTGAGCAGAAACTCAGCAGGTATCGACCCAATCTTCCCGACAATGGGATCCAATATTGAGCTTTCAGCAAAACTGACACCTCCATACTCATTGTTTAAAAAGAAAGATTATTCTACAATGTCAGCTATTGACAAGTATAAGTGGATGGAATTCTATAAGATTAAATTCAAGGCAGATGTATACAATGAAATCGTTGGAAAACTGGTCTTGAGATCTTCTGCAGAAATGGGATTCATGGACGGATATAACAGTAAACTGGGAGCTCCGCCATTTGAAAGATTCTATATGGGAGGTACAGGTCTTTTCGGAGGTAGATATGACGGTAGAGAATTGATTCCTTTAAGAGGATATGAAAATGCCAGCACAGAAGGAGGTCAGGCAGATGATATTACTCAGACAGGTGGTGGTACAATCTATAACAGATTTACTTTAGAATTAAGATACCCGATCTCAATGAGCCAGACTGCAAAAATCTATGCATTGACATTTGCTGAAGGAGGTAACGTATGGAATTCATGGAGTTCTTACAGCCCGTTCCAATTGAAAAGATCAGTAGGTATAGGAGTAAGAGTTTATATGGGAGCATTTGGATTAATCGGATTTGACTTCGCACTAGGTCTTGATAAAACATTATCAGGTGACAAGTCAGGATGGAGAAACCACTTCTTGATGAACCAAACATTATAATTACAAATATGAAGCACTTTAAAATAACTTTCACGTTCGCATTACTATTGCTTTTTGGATTCAGCAATGCCCAGAAAATAGGAGTAGTGGATACTAATGAAATTTTAAATAAATTACCTCAGTATAAAGAAGCTGAAGCAAGATTGAATTCTCAGATCGATACCTGGGAGTCAGAACTTCAAAGTCTTCAATCTGAATATGAAAGAAAAAAAGCTGCTTTTGAAAGTGAAAAAGTATTATTGATAGGTGACCAGCTTAAACTGAGAGAAAAAGAAGTTGTAGACCTCGATAAAAATATTAAAACGACTACTAGCTTACGTTTTGGAGCTAACGGTGAAATTACAAAACTGAGAACAAACCTTGTTTTGCCTTTTCAGGACCAGATCTGGGGAGCCATCAAAACAATGTCCGAAAAAAATGGATTGGGCATAGTTCTTGATAAAAGCAATAACATTAGTGTTATTTTCCTTCAGTCAAAATATGATTACACCGAGAAAGTATTGTCTGTTTTGTTGAAAGGAACAGATAAGAAGGAAAAAACAAATAGCAAAGGCAAAAAATAAGTTTAAAAATTAACTTTTGCTATATTTTAAAATCTAAAAACAAATTAAATTATTTATTTACCAGTTATGAAAAAATTAAGTGTATTATTTGCAGCAGTAATGATGGTTGTATCTGTAGGTATGGCAAAAGCTCAAAAAATTGCTACTTTAGATGTAATGGGAGTTCTTAACGCTATGCCGGAGAAAAAGAAAGCAGATGCTGATCTTAAAACATTCTTAGATACTAAACAAGCTGAGATTAAGAAAAAAGCTGACGCAGCTCAAACTAAATATCAGCAATATCAAACAGAAGCTCCGAAAAAAACAGCTGACGAAAACGCAGCAAGAGAAGCTGAAATGAAAAAATTAGCTGAAGAAATCCAGCAAATGCAGGACAAAGCTCAAAAAGATCTACAAGCTAAGCAGGATTTGGCTTTCGGTCCAGTTGAGAAAAAACTGAACGATGCAGTAGAAAAAGTAGCTAAAGCTAACGGATACGATTATATTATGGATGCTAACTCAACTGCATTCCTTTATAAAGCAGGACCAGATGCTACTCCAGCTGTAAAGAAAGAACTTGGAGTTCAATAATTTCAGCAAATTAACAAAGATTTATAAAACTAACCATCTCTATTAGAGGTGGTTTTTTTATTTTTGCGGAATGGAAAAAGAAGTATCAACTACGGTAAAAGTTAGATTTAGTGACTGCGATCCGATCGGACATCTGAATAATGTAAAATATCTTGATTATATGTTCAATGCCAGAGAAGATCATGTGGAAACATTCTACGGATTTACCTATGAAGAATATACCAAGAAAACCGGCTGTACCTGGATTGCTATTCAAAATGAAATAGCCTATTTAAAAGAAGTAAGATATAACACACAGGTAGTAATCAGCAGCAAAACCATCGATGTACAGGATAGAACGGCAAAAGTGGAAATCCTTATGAAAAGTTTAGATGAAAAGACAATCCATGCCGTACTTTGGGTAACTGTTATTTATTTCAATGTTAAAACAAGAAAATCTGAAGTTCATCCCGAAGATGTCAAAGAAATTTTCGACAAGTTTTATGTAGATTTGATTCAGAAAGACTTCCAGTCAAGAGTGAAGTTTTTAAGAAGCCAAAATGCAAAAAATTCTTAATCAGCAACTCTTATTGAAGATTCCAACTTAAAAATTAATAATATATAAATGAAAAAAATAGCAGTAATAGGAAGCAACGGACAATTGGGAAACTGCATTAGAAAAATAGCTCCAGACTTTGAACATCAATATGAATTCTTATTTACAGACTCATCCACTCTTGATGTTACCAATGAAGACCAGGTGAATGACTTCTTTTATGATAACAAACCTGATTACTGCATTAATGCTTCAGCATACACAGCGGTAGATCTGGCTGAAACAGAAAAAGAAAAAGCTTTTGCAGTAAATGCTTATGGGGTAGCTCATCTTGCCCAGGCGTGTGTAGATTATAAAACGACCCTGATTCATGTTTCTACAGACTATGTTTTTGATGGAACCACAAATCTGCCATACTCGGAAGATGATTTTACAAATCCGATAGGCGTATATGGAGAATCAAAAAGAAAAGGTGAAGAACTTGCTCTGGAAATTAATCCTAAAACAATTATCCTGAGAACCTCATGGCTGTACTCAGAGTTCAATAAGAATTTTGTGAAAACCATGCTGAACCTTTTCTCTCAGAAAAAAGAACTGGGAATTGTTGCTGATCAGTTTGGACAGCCGACCAATGCAAATGATCTGGCGGAAGCTATCATGGATATCATCAAAGCTCACCGTAAAACCTATGGAGTCTTTCACTTCTCAAACTATCCGGAGACAACATGGTTTGAATTTGCAAAAAAAATTGCTGAATTTTCAAAATCTTCAGTAAAACTGAATCCACTAACAACCGAACAGTATCCAACACCTGCCAAAAGACCCGTAAGAAGTACAATGTCTTTGGATAAAATAGAAGAGACTTACAAAATAGAACCCAAACATTGGGAAAACAGCCTTGAGGAATGTGTTGATACACTTTCACAACAATAATATATATGAAGAATATTGCAATCATCTTTTCCGTATTGTGTGTCCAGCTGTGGAATGCACAGAATGTTTATCTGACTAAAGTTGAAAAAACAAATGATAACCCGGATAAATTCTTTTATAAAAAAGAAACCGCCACTGCTGATGCCGTTTATTTAGGAGAAGTAGAAGTTCAGGGCTTTTCAAAAGATGATGCACTTACATTTTCCTTAGTCTATAAAAAGGCAAAAGAGATCGGTGCCAATACTTTTGAATTAAAACCTTTCGAAAGCATAGATGGTGTAGCTCAGCCATTCAACGCTTCCAATTATAAGATTGCTTTATATTATACACCTAAAGAAAAGCTGGCAGCTCAGCATGGCGAGATGTATATATTTGCATCCTCTGAAAAAGATCAGAAAATAAACATCAATCGTAAAGACTATATTATCTCTCCAAGATCATTTTTAAAATTAAAAATTGTTCCGGGGGAAGTCTATACAATTTCAACCAAGAAACTTCTGGGTTCTACTATCAAAGTTCAGCCAAAAGCGAATGATGATAACTTATACTTTCAGGTTTCATCTTTAAAAGTAAAGCCGGATAACTCAGGAGTAGGAGGGTTGAATCTTAAATCCGGTGATATTATTGGGTTGGAAAAGTCCTATGCCGAATTTTTAAGCGCTATTTACAAAGAAAAAAATCCTTAAAAAATTACCTGCAACAGTATTATGACAGGTTTTCCTTTTGGTAGATTTAAATTGAGAACAAATGTTTAAAATTTTTCTCTCTGCGTTCCAGTGTATTAGGGTTAAATATTACGG
>NZ_JBQENH010000004.1:631432-717489 GCF_052044565.1 Chryseobacterium sp. 22543 | reverse complement strand
TAAAAGCTCTCCTGCGCTACTGTATTACTCTCGTTTTTCAGTGGGGCAAAGATAACAACTTATTGCAACGCAAAACAACTTTATTTAACATAAATTTTACACACCCGTAATATTTAACCCTAATACACTGGAACGCAGAGAGAAAAATTTTAAACATTTATTTGGGAGATTCAAGGGAGCGCTTTGAGGAAGAAGAAATCATGAGTAATGGGGTAATGAAAGATACATTCTATTATATATAAGATAAAGGGAAGGTTGGGGGAAAGGTGCAGGGGGAAGCTTTTATAAAACAGGCTCCCTTCGTCTACGCTCAGGATAATAGCGCGTTCTTATGGAATGAGTACTGGTTTAACCACAGATCACGCAGATTTGCACAGATGATGATGTATATTTAGTATAGGGTATTTCATTTGGAGGAATTCATAATTCATCATTAACCTCACCCCTAGCCCTGATAGAAATGGGTACCCCGCAGCATGCGTTGGAGAGCAGGCGGATTTGAGAATCGCACAGCCCGGGCGTGAGGAGTATGAATGGATAGCAGGAAATAGCTCCTGAAAAAGATTCGCATTATATACTATATATACTATATATGATAAACCCAGGAAACATGAGCAGTGGAAAGTTTATTAAGAACAACAATGTCGAAAATAGCTCCTTTTTATACTATATATAATATAATAGGTAGGATTAATCCGGATTTCGTAATTAATCAAACAATCTCAATTGCTGATCACGGGTTCCGGTAAAATTGGCCGTTGAGAGTTTTGGAAATTCTTTGCCTTCAAAAAACTTCTTTCTGCCGATCTTAAAAGTTGTATGAATCATTTCAGCGATGTTACCTTCTCCCCTTTGTCTTTCAAAATATCTTTTATCTCCAAGCTTCCCGCCCCGCATAGAGCGGATAAGATTTAAGACTTTTTGTGCTCTGTCCGGAAAATGGGTTTCTATCCAATTCACAAAAACAGGTTCAACAGTATCATTTAATCTCACCAGGGTATATCCGAATCCTGAAGCACCTGCATCGGAAATCGCTTTTAATATATTCAACGGCTCATCGCTATTGAGTCCGGGAATGATGGGAGCAACCATCACATGTACGGGAATATTGTTTCCGGAGAGAATTTCTACAGCTTTTAATTTATTTTTTGCAGAACTCGTCCTGGGCTCCATCTTTCGTCTCAGTTCTTCGTTGATAGTAGGAATACTTAAAGAAACTGAAACCAGGTTCTGCTCCGCCATGGGTCTTAAAATATCAAGATCTCTTAGTACCATTGCATTTTTTGTCAGAATATTGACAGGATGTCTGTAATCAAGACAAACTTGCAGGAGTTTTCGGGTGATTTCAAATTGTCTTTCGGCGGGCTGATAGCAGTCTGTATTTCCGGATAGCAGAATTGGGGCTGCTTTATAGCCTCTTTTTTGAAAAAATTTCTCCAGTAATTCGGGAGCGTTTTTCTTTACCATGATCTTTCTTTCAAAATCAATCCCGGCACTGTATCCCCAATACTCGTGGGTAGGTCTTGCAAAACAGTAAGAGCAGCCATGTTCGCATCCCTGATAAGGATTCATGGAATATTCCATCGGAAGGTCTTCGCTTTTCACCTGATTAACAATTGTTTTGGGAAAAACTTCAGTGAAGGAGGTTTTTACTGTTTCGAAATCTTCATCTTCAGGCTCATAGGTATATCTGTCGAAACGATTAATAACGTTTCGCTGAGCGCCCTGACCTTTTATGAAATTTTCGTTTTGCATTCCTTTGTAAAATTAGAATGGAATTTGTATAAAATAATGAGTTTTAACATTAAAGTTTTCCACAAAAAAATCCAACACTTTCAAAAGCGTTGGATTTAACATAATTAAATATATTTTTTTACTACTTCAGTGCGTAAAATTCCACTCCATGAGTTTCATCTTCCTGATTCTTTTCATCAAAGTGTCTGTGATAATCCGAATAGGAATCACTATATTTTTTATCTTTTTTAGTCAATATTTTCTTGATGCTGATTAAACTTAATACTGCCAAAAGACCAACTCCTCCTGCCAGTAGAACTCCAACTTCTTTTTTCATATTTTCATTGATTTAATATTGTTAGCATTGCAAAAAGTATACCTATTTTATTTTTTTAAATTATAAATTTTGTTAACATTAAACTTTATTTTTAGGAAAATTACAATCCACTATTTTTCTTATATTTAAAGATTGCAATGGTTTAATTATTGTACTTAACAAGAAAAATATTATTATGGAAAATTCAGGGAATTTTGATGCAATGACAACCTTAAGTGAAGTCATGAAAACGCTTTCTGAAAGAGGAATACACAGAGAATTCAGAATGAACGAAAAATGTGAAATGAAGTTTGAAAATTCTGATAAAGTTTATCAGCCTGCAGAACTGGTGATTTTAAAAACATATCGTTTTGAAGGAGACAGCAATCCTGATGACAACGCGGTGCTTTATGTCGTAAAAGATGGTGCCGGAAACCGTGGAATGATTATAGACTCTTACGGGGCGGACAGCAATTATCCCGGTGAAGAGTTTGATAAGTTTTTAAGAGATATTCCCATTCTGGAAAGTGACGAATTCAACTTTTAACTGAATCTAGACTTATATTAATTCTTTAAACCATTAAGGTTGTTTTTAAATTAAAAAGACATCTGCTTATATGATCATTAATTAATGGGTCAATCTTAATGGTTTAAAGAATTATTCTTCAGATTTTTCCTTTTTCTTGAAAATATTATTCAGAAAACCTTTCTTTTCTTTTTTTTCTGCTTCCGGTTTGGGAGTTTCTTTTTTATTTTTGATCTCCTGTTTTATTTCTTTTACAGACTGTTTCATTTCTTTCACAGAAGAAACCGCTTCTTTTACCTTTTTTTCTGTTTTTTCTACATTTTTACCAATAAGGGTTTTCTTTAATCCTTGTTCAATTCCTTTCCAGAACAGATTAAAGAAAGATTTTGTCCGATCACGCTCTACATTTTCTACGGTAACAGCCTCAGGGAAATTACCCGAATTTGATTTTAGAAAAACATTGGCAACGGCTGTAAGGAAGCCTTTTTCCTCATGATTATTCTTATTGAGTACGGCAATTTTCAGATCTTTATGTTTAAGATTAAAGGTTCCGTGTAATCCGGCAGGGTTTCCTTTAAAATTAAAGAGCATTTCCTGAATTGTTCCCGCAGTAGCTGTCACATGAAGGTAGGGCCTGATAAACGGATTAATACCACTGACTGGAAGATTGGTGGTTTTTCCGGAAATTGCAAAATTATCGTTATTATCAGCAACATCAAAGTTCCAGTTTACGGAAAGTGGTGAGAGGTTCATGAATGAACAGTTGATTTTGATGTCTACTTTTGTGGATTTTCCTTTTATTTTAGCAGAATTCAGGTTTCTGACATTCATATTAAAGTTACTGAAGATCAGTTTTCCGGGTCCCATACTTTCCGGAGTATCCTCTTCATATACTAATACTGAGTTTTTAATATCAAGATTATTGATCGTCATCGGAATTTTAATAGAACGCAGCATTTTGGAATACAAAGCTTTTACCTTTGGATCGTCTTTCGGAATTTTGCTTCTGAAAATATTGGCATCTGCCGACTGGATCATGACATGGGAAGCATTTATCATTTTATGATGAGAAAACAGGTCCCAGTTTCCTTCTGCTGTTATTTCCCCGGCTTTTATATCATATAGATCTCTCTCCACAGGAATCATTTTGATAAACTGCGCCCTCGAAACAAGAGGTTTCATTGCAAAATTATTGATCTGAACTTTATTTTTGTTAAGCTTCAGCAATCCTAAACTCATATTATAGAATTGTGTTTTGTAAGCAAAGTTCCGGGTGGTGAGATAATAATCTTTCACCTTAAAAGATAGTCCCTGCTGATTGACTTTGGGTGATAACTCAATATTATTTATTGTGGCATTCAAATCATGAAAACTCAATGGCTCTTTTCCGTTATCATAGGTAATATTTGAATTTTTCAAAGACATTTTCCTTACAATAACAGATTGTATAATACCTGGCTCAGAAGTTTTATTTTGCTTCTTCTCCCCTGCTTTGAGCGTTCCGTTTACATTATCAACAAGAACATCTTTGATATCCAGATTGAGTTTTTTATCAACAAATTCCAGCTTATTGATATTAAAAGCAATATGATTTGTTTTTAAATTAATTGTTGTTTTTCCAGCTGGGGAAGAACCTGGCGTCAATACAACGTCCAGAATTTCACCATTTGTAGGCTTCAGGGCAAGACTTCTTATTGCAATATTCTGATGATTAGAATATAGTATATCCCTTCCTGAAAGCAGAAAATCTTTATATCCGATAGGAATGACCTGTTCTGAACTTTCCTTATCAAACTTAAGCTCATTAATATTTAAGTTAAGATTTCCGACAGACAAAAGTGTATTGCCATCAGGTTTGTTGACCTGAACTATGGCATTATTTAGTTTTATATTTTTTAAATCAACCTCAAAATTTGATTTTTTTTCATTCTTTTTAGCTTTTATTCCTGTTTTATATACTGTAAAAGCTGGATTTTGAAAATCCGCGTTGGTAAGTGCTACCTTATTTTTAGTTAAAACCACATCTTTGAATTCCATTTTGGGAATGATGCATTCAAATAATTGAGTCTTTTGGGGATAAAACTTTTTAAACTGAGCAAAAGAAAGAAGCGGAGTCAGTCTGAAATTTCCAACTGACATCTGCCCATTACTTGTATTGATACTACTGATAGTAATAGCATACGTTTCATTAGGCCGGAAAAAGAATTTCTCTCCTTTAATGCTGTATCGATCAAAAATTACAGGAAGTTTATTTTCAACAGATTCTTCTGTCATCTGTAAGTTTTCTACAAAAAGATCCAGTTGCTGTACAGACAAAAACTTCTGTTTGGTATGTTTGAAAATAGCAATTTTCCCGTTGCTGATCCTGATATTTTCAAACAAAAACGGGTTTCTCTTTTTTCCTGTTTTACGATCAACAGGTTTTGCGAGAATGACATTCAAATTAGGTTTTGCAAGCAACAGATCAGAGGAGCTTATTCTTTTATTAAAAATAGCATCGTAAATCCCAAAACGGCTTATTTTCAGGGTATCAATAGTTCCCTGCAGCCCAATAACGTCTATGTTTTGAGGATCTTTACTGTTGACAGAAATTCCTGAGGCGAAGATATTTCCTGTTCCTAAATCTACATCCAGGGTTTTGTAGGAAACTTTGTAGTCAGTATTCTTTTTTATATACTCTGGAAGCTGGGTTTTAAGCCATATATTCAGTCCGAAATTCGCAGCCAGAAGAATTCCTGCCAGGATTCCGAAACTTATCAATAGTCTTTTAACCCATTCTCCCATATTTTGCGATTTGGTTTTTATTTTACATCAATCAATTTCTTATTTCAAGATCTATCACATATCCCTCATGTCCTCTTACATTGATAAAGTTTCCTCCTTCAAATCCCAGGTACTGTCCTTTGATGCCGGAAAGCCTTCCTGTAAATTCAGGGTTTTTATCTAATGTAAATGAAGTAACCTTTTCCGGTTTTTCAAAAGGATAATCAAACATCCATAATTCTTCTCCTTCTCTATAGAATTTCTGAAAATCTTCAGGAAAATATTCTCTGATCTTTTGTCTGAAGTCCGCAAGGTCTACTTCCCCTTCAAAATCATCCTGCAGCATTTTTCTCCAATTGGTTTTATCTGCCAGATGTTCTTTTAAAGCCACTTCTATCATTCCTGCTTCATACCGGTTTTCGGTTCTTGCTATAGGTAATGCAAAAGTTGCTCCCTGATCAATCCATCGTGTTGGAATCTGAGTATTTCTCGTTACTCCTACTTTTACATCTCCGGTATAAGCCAGATAGACGGTGTGCGGCTGAAGCTGAATTTGTTTTTCAACCTCCAGATCTCGTTCAGCAACTCCTAAATGTGCCGTAGAAAGCTCCGGACGGATAATGGTATCACTTGCATAAGGACTTTCAAAAAAGCAGTTTTTGCAGAATCCCATCCTGTAAATAGGCTTGTTTTCCCCACAATTTACACATTGGAATCCGGTATGCCTGATGCTTAACTCCCTTCCAATCAACTCATTCATATGAACCAGATCTCCTGAAAGATTGAGATAGTATTGGATTGGCTTTGCATCGTAGCTTGTCATCTTTAAAATTTGCCCTTGAAACTGCATATTATATTTATATTACTTTTTTAAGTAAATTTAATGATTATATTTTTCAAAAAGTAAAATTTATATTTTTGTACTCATAAAAAATACAAATGGTTTATCTTGTAACAGGCGGTAGTGGGTTCATCGGATCTCATTTAATTGAACGATTATTAAGAAATGGACATTCTGTCATAAACATTGACAATTTTGATAATTTCTATAACTATCAGGTAAAAATTAAAAATACTTTAGAGTCAATTGGTAAAATTTCGGATTTTGAATACTCAGACAAAGAGACTGATGTCCGTCATTTAGTATCACTTGCTCATTCTGACCAATATTCCCTCTATTGGCAGGATATCCGGGACCAGAAAGGTCTTGAAAACATTTTTAAAAACCACCATATCGACATGGTGATTCATTTGGCTGCACTTGCTGGTGTACGTCCTTCCATTGAGCGTCCTTTAGAATATGAGGAAGTCAATGTAAGAGGTACTATGAACCTTTGGGAATTGTGTAAGAATTTTAATATCAAAAAATTTATTTGCGCCTCCTCATCAAGTGTTTATGGAAACAATGAAAAGATTCCTTTTGCAGAAACAGATAATGTAGATAATCCTATTTCTCCTTATGCAGCTACTAAAAAAAGTGGTGAAGTCATAGGACATGTTTACCACAATCTATACCATATAGATATGATCCAGCTTAGGTTCTTCACAGTATATGGGCCAAGACAGAGACCAGATCTCGCAATACACAAGTTTGTAAAGCTTATTTCAGAGGATCAGGAAATTCCATTCTATGGTGATGGAAGTACCGCCAGAGACTATACTTATATAGATGATATTATTGACGGAATTACCAAGTCTATCCTTTACCTGGAAAATAATTCCGGGGTTTATGAGATTCTTAATCTCGGAGAAAACCAGGTGATCACTTTATCCGAGATGGTTTCTACTATAGAAAATGTATTAGGAAAAGCTGCCATCAAAAAAATTCTGCCAATGCAGCCGGGAGATGTCACAAAAACAAATGCCGATATTACAAAAGCAAAGGATTTAATAGGGTACAAACCTGCCACAGACTTCCAAAATGGCATAAAAAAATTTGTGGAATGGTTTTTGAGAAAACGACAATAAGTAAATTGCTGACATAGCTGCCATTCAGTTTGTGACAGCCGTTTATAAGAAAAAATTATAAAAAGAATTGAAAATCAAGTATAAAAAAGTTTATTATACAACCTATTTTTATACTTTTGCAAAAAATTAGAAAATTATGTACTGGACATTAGAATTAGCTTCATATTTAAGTGACGCACCTTGGCCAATGACAAAAGCAGAGCTTATTGACTACGCAATCAGAACTGGTGCACCTATGGAGGTAGTAGAAAACCTTCAGGCAATCGAAGACGAAGGAGAGATTTATGAATCTATCGAAGAAGTATGGAGCGACTATCCTACTGACGAAGATTTCCTTTGGAACGAGGACGAATATTAATAAAGCGATAAGCTTTAGGCTGCGTGCTTAGAGCTTTTTTGCCCTTTTTATATATTAATCTACACGATAAGTGTTATTTAAAACGCTTAAAGCATTTTGCATTAAGCATAAAGCAAAAAATTTATGAGTTTTTTAAACAAAGTTCTTAAAGGGTTTTTGGGAGACAAAAAAGCGCAGGACCTAAAAGAAGTAAAAAAAGTTGTAACAAAAATCAAGGCTGTAGAACCTAACATTCAACAATTGTCGGATGATGGTTTGAGACAAAAGACCGCTGAGTTTAAAGAGAATATAAAATCTGCAACCAGCAAGATCACAGCTCAAATAGAACAGATAAAAGAGCAGATAAAAAATTCAACAAATGTTGACGAAAAAGAAGCTCTTTTTTCAAAAATTGAGTCTCTAAAGAAGGAATCATACGAAATTGAAGAGAAAGTTCTTATTCAGGTTCTTCCCGAAGCTTTTGCATTGATCAAAGAAACGGCAAGAAGATGGGCACAGAATGGAGAAATTCGTGTAACGGCAAGTGACTGGGACAGAGAACTGGCTGATGCAGGAAAAGATTTCGTGAGCATTCAGGGAGACACAGCTGTTTGGAAAAACTCATGGGATGCTGCCGGAACTCCAGTAGTTTGGGATATGGTCCACTATGATGTTCAGTTTATCGGAGGGGTTATTCTTCACAGTGGTAAAATTGCCGAGATGGCAACCGGTGAAGGTAAAACTTTGGTAGGAACATTACCTATTTACTTAAATTCACTTCCGGAAAGAGGAGTACACGTTGTAACCGTGAACGACTATCTTGCAAAAAGAGACTCCGCATGGATGGGTCCTCTTTATCAGTTCCATGGAATGTCTATCGACTGTATCGATAACCACCAGCCGAACTCAGACGGAAGAAGAAAAGCATACAACTCAGATATTACTTACGGAACGAACAATGAATTTGGTTTCGATTATCTGAGAGATAACATGGTAACTTCACCTTCAGAATTGGTACAAAGAGAATTGAACTTTGCTATCGTGGATGAAGTAGACTCTGTATTGGTAGATGATGCAAGAACACCATTGATCATTTCCGGTCCGGTTCCTCAGGGAGACAGACAGGAGTTTGATGTTCTTAAACCTTCTATTGACAGAATTGTTGAAGTACAAAAGAAAACCGTTTCTGCTATTTTCAACGAAGCAAAAAAATTAATCGCTGCAGGAAATACAAAAGAAGGTGGATTCAAATTGCTTCAGGCCTACAGAGGTCTTCCAAAAAACAGACAATTAATCAAATTCTTATCGGAAAGCGGAAACAGAGCTTTGCTTCAAAAAGTTGAATCGCAATATATGCAGGACAACAACCGTGACATGCCGATTGTAGATAAAGATCTTTACTTCGTTATCGAGGAGAAAAACAATCAGGTAGACCTTACTGATAAAGGGGTTGAGTATATGTCTCAAGGAAACTCTGACAATAACTTCTTCGTTCTTCCTGATATCGGGACTGAAATTGCTGAAGTAGAAGCTAAAAACCTTTCTAAAGAAGAGGAGTTTGAAGCGAAAGAAAGACTATTTGCGGACTTTGCTGAAAAGTCTGAGCGTGTTCACACAATGAGCCAGCTATTGAAAGCATATACATTATTCGAAAAAGATGATGAGTATGTAGTGATTGATGGTGAAGTAAAAATCGTTGATGAGCAGACAGGGCGTATCATGGAAGGTCGTCGTTATTCAGACGGTCTTCACCAGGCAATTGAAGCGAAAGAGAATGTAAAAATTGAGGCAGCTACTCAAACTTTTGCAACAATCACGCTTCAGAATTATTTCCGTATGTACAATAAACTTGCGGGGATGACTGGTACAGCTGAAACTGAGGCTGGTGAACTTTGGGAAATCTACAAACTAGATGTAGTGGTTATCCCAACAAACCGTCCAATTCTAAGAAATGACAAACAGGATTTAGTTTTCAAAACTAACAGAGAAAAATATAATGCTGTAATTGAAGAAGTAGAAAAATTAACAGAAGCAAAAAGACCTGTACTTGTAGGGACAACTTCTGTTGAAATTTCACAATTGCTTTCAAAAGCACTTCAGTTAAGAAAGATCCCTCACCAGGTACTGAACGCGAAGCTTCACAAGAAAGAAGCTGAGATCGTGGCAGGAGCAGGACAGCCGGGAGTTGTAACTATTGCAACGAACATGGCAGGTCGTGGTACAGATATTAAGCTATCTAAGGAAGTAAAAGAAGCTGGAGGTTTAGCTATTATCGGTACTGAAAGACACGACTCAAGACGTGTTGACAGACAGCTTAGAGGTAGAGCGGGACGTCAGGGAGATCCTGGAAGTTCTCAGTTCTATGTATCTCTTGAAGATAACCTGATGCGTTTGTTCGGTTCTGAGAGAATCGCTAAAATGATGGACAGAATGGGTCATAAAGAAGGTGAAGTAATTCAGCATTCTATGATCAGTAAGTCTATTGAAAGAGCGCAGAAGAAAGTAGAAGAAAACAACTTCGGAACAAGAAAGAGACTTCTTGAGTATGATGACGTAATGAACAAACAACGTGACGTAATCTACAAGAGAAGAAAGAATGCTTTATTCGGAGACCACCTGAAGTATGACATTACGAATATGATTTTCGATGTTTCCAATTCTATCGTTGCGAAAGGAAAAGCTTCAGGAAGTTATAAAGATTTTGAATACGAAATCATTAAAACATTTACAATGGAATCTCCGGTTTCCCAAGATGATTTTAATAATAAAAATGTTCAGGATCTGACAAATATCTTATTCAACGCAGCTCAGGAAGATTACAGAATGAAACTGAATCTATTGAAAGAAAAATCATTCCCAATCATTGAGAATGTATACCAAAATCAAGGTTCAATGTTCAAAATGATTCAGGTCCCTTTCACAGACGGACACAAAACAATGACTATTGTAGCTGATCTTAAAGAAGCTTACGATACACAGTGTGAAAGTTTAGTGAACGATTTCGAAAAGAACATCACTTTATCAATCATTGATGAAAACTGGAAACTTCACCTTCGTGAGATGGATGATTTAAGAAGATCTTCACAAGGAGCTGTTTACGAGCAGAAAGATCCATTGGTAATCTATAAGCAGGAATCTTTCCACTTATTCAGCGAAATGATCGACAAACTAAACAAAGAAATTATTTCTTTCTTATACAAAGGAGAAATTCCAGCTTAAGAAAAATTTAATAATATCATCTAAAAACCGCTATGGCATTGGTCATAGCGGTTTTTTGTTATTCAGTATATAATATTTTTATGATAAATATCAATCTTATTATTTATTTAGAACAGTTAAAAATAATATATTTGCAAAAAATTTGACTTTCATGAAAAATGTACTGATCTGTGCTTCCGCTCTGGGAACAATGCTGGTTTCTGCCCAAAAAAAAGATTCATTAGCCACTAAAAGCATTGATGAAGTAATTATCAATACATACGTCAAGAAAGACAGTGAATACTCCAATAAGATGCCTTTGAAGGCAATAGAGGATCCACAGGTATATTCTTCTATTGACAAAGGAGTATTGGAAAATCAATTGTTATTCACCGTAGATGATGCTTTCAGAAATGTGGCAGGTGCACAGAAAATGTGGAGTGCAACAAACAGAGCCGGAGATGGAGGTATTTATCTTAATTTAAGAGGTTTTGTGGCCGGAAACTCTATCAGAAATGGTATGGTAGCTCCTATTACAACTTCTATGGACGCTATCAATGTGGAGAGAATTGAAGTGTTAAAAGGACCTTCTGCCACATTATTTGGTAGTAACGTGACATCTTATGGAGGTGTTATCAACAGAGTTACCAAAAAACCATTTGAAACTTTTGCAGGCGCCGTTTCTCTGGCAGGAGGAAGCTATAACTATTACAGAGTACAGACAGATGTAAATGCTCCCCTTACAAAAGATAAAAAATTATTATTCAGATTAAATACAGCTTATACAAACCAGGGAACCTTCCAGAGAACCAATGCAAAGAATTCTTTCTATGCATTTACCCCATCCATTACTTACCGTCCTACGGATAATTTAGAGATCAATGCGGAACTGGAAATGTTTGAAACCAATTCATATCCTGAAACAGCTTTCTTCTTTTATGTTCCGAGTGCGCAGCTTGGTGCAGACAGCATGGATAAACTGGAAAAACTTGGTTATGACTATAAGCAATCTTACACAGGAGAAGGGCTTAAAACTGTTGGTAAAGCAAGAAACTTCTTTGGACAGGTTAACTATAAAATTAATGAGCACATTAAATCCTCTACCAATGTAAGCACTTCATATTCTTACTCAGATGGATTTAACCCATACTTCTATTTTGCTCCGAAAGGAATGGTAACAGGAGTTCCTACAGATACAGAATTGGGAATTGTAAGAGCTGACCAGTCAACTAAAGACAGCAAAAGAACTTATTTCCAGGTTCAGCAGAACTTTAATTTTGATTTCAACATCGGAAGCGTGAGAAACAGAACTGTAGCAGGTTTCGATTATATGAGATTGAATGACAATCAATACTTTATGTTTACCAATTTTGACTGGGTTCCTTTCACAGGTACAGACTATTCTAATATGAATGGACAGACATTGGGGGCAATGTATGATAATCTGAGAAATCAGCCTGATTTTGAGAAAAACAACGCCTATATAAGCAGCGGTAAGAAAGATACCTATAGTGGATATATTTCCAATGTAATTACTCCCGTAACCGGTCTTAATATTCTTACTTCAGTACGATACGAAAGTGTAAATTTTAAAGGAGGACAAACCGGACAGAAACTTACTGATTCATACAGCCAGGGAGCATGGTCACCAAAATTTGGTGTCGTTTATCAAATACTCCCTGAGAAATTATCCGTATTCGGAAACTATCAGAACAGTTTTTCAGTAAATGGATATTATACTTCAGATAAGACAGGAAATGTAGCACTTTCAACTCCTGAAAGAGCCAATCAATTTGAAGGAGGTTTCAAAACAAATCTTATCAAAGGAAGAGTTACTACAACTTTAAGCTACTATAATATTCAGGTAAAAAATACGCTCCTAAATACTGGTGAAATGACGGGAACAGGACAGGCTGTACAAAACCAGGCTGGATTATTGAGAAGCCAGGGAGTAGAATTGGAAGCAAATGCTTATCTGATCAAAGGGTTCTCCGTAATCGCCGGAGTAAGCTACAACGATATGAAATATACAGAAGCTGATGAAACGGTTATCGGAAGAAGACCCGCTACAGCATCATCTCCATGGTTGGTTAATTTCAATGCAAGTTATCAGTTCTTAGACGGAAATTTAAAAGGTCTTGGATTCGGGGTAGGAGGAAACTATGCGAGTGATAACAAGATTGTGAACTCTACAACCATGGGTACATTCATCCTTCCAAAATATCTGGTACTGAATGCCAACGCGTTTTATGATACTAAAAAATTCAGAATTGGTGTAAAGGTAGACAACTTTACCAACGAACATTACTGGAGCGGGTATACAACTGCCAATGCTCAGGTACTAGCTAACATATTAGGAAGCTTCACTTATAAATTTTAAACTGTTAGAGTAAAATTACTCTCCTTATAAACAATGAAAAGAATAACAATAGGAGCTGCATTATTAACAACTATGTTAAGCTTTGCACAGGAAAAAAAAGACACCATCAAATCCAACGATATTGAAGAAGTAGTTGTAAGCGGAAGATATTATCAGAAGTACAAACTGAATGAGGTTTCAGGTTCATTAAGAATCCAGACGCCTATTCTTGAGCTTCCTCAAAATGTACAGTCTGTAAGTTCTCAGGTTCTTGCTGATCAACTTACATTGAACATGTCTGAAGGAATTGTCCGTAACGTAAGTGGGGCAAGAAAAGTGGAGCACTGGGATAATGTATACTCCAATGTTTTCATGAGAGGTGCCAGTATTTCCACTTTTATGAACGGAATGAATGTTTCTTCTACCTGGGGCCCAATCAATCCTGATGCCTCTATCATAGACAGAATAGAGTTTGTAAAAGGTCCAGCCGGATTTATGGGTTCTATGGGAGATCCTGCCGGGTTTTATAATGTTGTAACTAAAAAGCCTACCGGAAAGTTTGCCAACAGTGTACGTTTCACTACGGGAAGTTATAACCTTTTCAGAGGAGAAGCTGATCTGGATGGAGTACTTGTAAAAGACGGTGTTTTAGATTACCGTATCAATCTGATGGGAAGCTCCAACAATTCATGGGTAGAAAATGATAAAACAAGCAAAATCATTGTTGCTCCATCGATTACTTTCAGACCTACGAAGACCACTACATTTACAGCACAATACAACTATCAGTATTTAAAATTCAATCAGCCGGGAGCTTACCTGATGTCTAATGACGGATATGCTTCATTGAATGTACATACCAATTTTAATGATCCGAACTTCAAAAAAACTGAAGTAAAAGATCAGAGTTTATTCTTAAGCTTAGACCAGAAACTGTTCAAAGACTGGGTTTGGAGTACACAGTATGCTTATATGGACCTGAATTATGATGGAGGTTCATGGTGGGGAACTTTTGATCCAGCCAATAAAAATGTTTTAAACAGAACATTAAGCAACTGGCAGGCAAAAGGAAAAAATCATATTTTCCAGACGTATGTAAGAGGAAAGCTTAATACAGGAAATATTGTTCATAAAATAATTGCAGGGTTTGATTATGGAGACAGAAAATACATTGCTGACTTTTCATCTTTTACAGGAGGACCTTTTCCAATTGACATTTATAATGTGAATTATGGAGTGGATCCTTCGGAACTTCCTTCTTCTGATTTTTATAGATTAAACAAATCTGCTCCTTTTTATAATGATCAGGGAGTAAAATATACTTCTTATTACGCTCAGGATCAGATTGAAATGTTTAACAATAAGTTAAGATTAACATTAGCAGGAAGATATACAAGTGGAAAAACCTATTCTGCATATCCTAATCTAAGCCCTGGCACTCCTATAGTACCAGATAAAGCAGGTGAATTTACACCAAGAGTAGGAATAAGTTATTCTATTAATGAAAACTTCTCAGCTTACGGTATCTATGACAAAACTTTTGTTCCACAATCCGGAACTGGAATCAATCAAACATTGATTACAGATCCTTTCAGAGGACAGAATATTGAATTCGGATTAAAGAAAGACTGGTTCGGAGGAAAATGGAATTCTACTTTTGCGGTTTATGAGATCAGAAGACAGAATATTCTTGTATCAGGAAATGCAAATGAAAACAATGGCGTTGCATTTCAGGTTGCTACAGGCGAGCAAAGAGCAAGAGGTTTTGAAACAGATATCAAAGGAGAGATCATCAAAGGTTTGAATATTATTATCAATTATGCTTATACAGATGCAAAAACTATCAAAGACACAGATCCTACAAGAATAGGAATCCAGTCTCCTGGAAATGCAAAAAATGTACAAAATACTTGGGTAAACTACAGGTTTGAAAATGGTCTTATGAAAGGCTTTGGTATTTCAGCAGGGTATCAGTATCAGGGAGGAAGACAATCCTGGTATGGAGTAAGTGCTGCGAAAGATCAGAGCCTTCCGGATTATTTTGATACCAACTTTGGAGTTTCTTATGTTGCCAAGAAATTCGATGTCAATTTAATGTTAAATAATGTCCTTAATAAAAAGCTTTACAGCGGATACAGAGGAGATGCAGGTGAATATGCATGGATCTACAATGCTCCACGTAACTGGAGATTATCAATAGGATATAAATTTTAAAAAATCAAAGGTTAGCCCCTCACGGGGTTAACTTTTTGCTATGAGAAAAAAGCATCATCATAAAAAGAAAGCTCCTTCAAAAAAATGGTCTGCCAAACTGCATTTGTGGTTTGGTTTATCCGTTGGCATCATTGTATTTATTGTCTCTCTTTCAGGGACTTTATATGTTTTTAAGGATGAAATACAGAATACCCTGCGCAAAGACGAGATTTATCTGAAAAAAGACAAGATTGGATCAAAACCTTTACCAATTAACCTTCTTCGTGAAAAAGTATCGCTGGAGCTTAATGAAAAGTATCCGATAAGCGCTGTAGAAATTCCTTTGGACAAAACAAAATCCTATCAGTTTGAATACTATGACAAAAGCAAAAAAGGATGGAACTATTTTCAGCAGGTGCGCATCAATAAGCTGGCTTATGTCAATCAGTATACCGGAGAAATTCTTGCGGTGTACAATGAAAAATATGATGTATTCAATATTCTGAAATATATCCACTGGGGGCTTCTGCTCAATTCAGAATGGGGGCCATACACCGTAGGAATCCCAACTGTTCTTTTTATTATCATGCTGATTACAGGAATTATTTTATGGTGGCCTAAAAATAAAAATGCCAGAAAAGGACGTTTTTGGTTCAATTGGGAAAATGTAAAAAACTGGAAGCGTAAAAACTATGATCTTCATAATATCCTTGGTTTTTATGCATCATTTATTGCCCTGCTTTTAAGTGTTACAGGGCTTTATTTTGCTTATCCTTATGTAAAAAACACTTTTACTTTTGCATTATCCGGCTCATGGGAACTTCCAAAAGAAAAAGAAAGAAAATCACCGGACTCCCTTACGGTTAAGAATGAAGCTGTTTTTGATCTGGCTGCGGCACAGACAGAAAAACTGTATGCAAAATCATCCAGCTTCAGAATTACTCTGAACGGAAAGAATAAAAAAGGAAAAGAACTGAAAAACCTTCCGGTAACCGTTTACGGACTGGATGGAAGATATAGTGAAAGAAATATCCTGACATTTGACAAATACTCCGGAAAACTACTGGCCAACAAACCTCATCACAAGCTCATTACTGCCGAGAAATATTCCAACGCCAATTATGATATCCATACCGGATCCTATTTCGGAATCATTGGAAAAATCATGTGGTTTATTGCCGGCCTCACATGTACATCACTCCCTGTAACCGGATTCCTGGTTTGGTGGGGAAAAAGAAAGAAAAAAGGAAAGAAAATATAATGAAAAAAGCGCTTTTATCAGCTGCCTGCTTAGGAACTACTACCGTTTTTGCTCAGGTAAAAGATACTCTACAAACTAAAAATGTAGACGAGGTTGTAATGACCGCCTCCAGAAAAAAGGAAAATATAAAGGAGGTTCCAAGCTCTATTACAGTTGTAGGAGAAAAACAGATTCAGTCTCAGCTGACTGTTAATTCTGATATTACGAGCATCCTGCAGTATACAGTTCCCAGTTTAGGAACAAATTCCGGGCAGACTTCCAACACAGGGCAGACGTTAAGAGGGCGTCAGGTTTTGGTTTTGATTGATGGGATTCCACAGTCTACCCCACTTCGTAACGGAGCAAGAGATTTAAGGACTATAGACCCTTCTGCAATCGAAAGAATTGAAGTAATCAAAGGAGCTTCGTCCATCTATGGTAACGGAGCAGATGGAGGGATCATCAATTATATTACGAAAAGAAACAAAACAGATAAAAAAATTTCTGGGGTTTCACAGATCGGTCTTACAGGACAGCCTTACGGTGGCACTTTAGGAGTAAGAGCCAGCCAGCTTTTATCCGGAAAAATCAACAAATTTGACTATACCCTTTCATTAGCCTACGAAAGAACGGGATATACAAAAGATGGAGATGGCATTTTGATCAGCCCTACTTACAGCATTGCCAAGATGGACAACTACAATGGATTGCTGAAAATAGGATATGATATCAATGAGAATCAAAGAATTGAAGCTTCTTATATTGGCTATTCTTCAAAATCAGACCTGAATGTAGGATTGAAAACAGGAAAATACGGCATCACGCCTACCATTGGTGAAGGAATAGGAAAAGGGTTGGAAACCACACCTCAGGGAACTCCGAAAAACCACAACATCAGAGTGAGCTATGATAATAAGAACCTGTTTGCAGGAACTTCTTTAAATATTAATCTTTATTATCAGGATTTTAAAACCGTTTACGGATATAGTGACACATTCTTCAATGGTGGGCAATCCAATGTTATTTCCCATAAAAAAGGGGCAAGAATCAACCTGGATACCCAACTATGGAATTCTCCGAATTCACAGGGAGAAATCATCTACGGAGCTGATATTCTGAATGATGAAACCGTACAAAAACTGGAAGACGGACGTTTCTGGACCCCTAATATGAGCATGACCAATATCGCTCCTTTCGTATTGGTAAAAATTGATCTTTTCAAAAAATTTACCATCAAAGGAGGTCTTCGTTACGAAAACATCAAAGTGAATGTAGATGATTTCAACACGCTTTCTACCCTTAAAAGTGACGGAACTTTCACCAAAAGCATTCCTGTAGCCGGCGGAAAACTGAGCTATAATGCGTTGGTGGGAAATATCGGAGTACGTTATAATATTGAACCTTATATCAACCTTTTTGGAAGTTTTTCTCAAGCCTACTCCATCAATGAGTTAGGCAGAATTTTGAGAACCTCAACTTCTGAAACGATTAATAGCCTGGAAACGAAACCAATTATTGTTAACAATTATGAATTGGGGGCGACAGGACAGCTTTCCAGCTGGCTGCATTATGAACTGACGTCTTATGTGAGTACATCCAAGCTAGGAGCATCATTTGTACAGAGCCCGGACAGAGCGCTGATGATTCAGAGATCTCCCGAAATTGTATACGGAGTGGAAGGATTTTTACACTTCACCCCTACAAAATGGATTCAGTTTGGAGGAAGCTACAGCTGGATGGAAGGCATTACTTCTGTAAAAGATGATGGTGATTATTCCGCAAAAATCAATAACAGCAGAATTTCTGCTCCTAAAGTTCTGGCTTATGTACAGGCAAGACCTGTTCCGGCATTATCAGTTGGTTTAGATATGCTTCATTCTTTCCAGCAAAACAGATTCGAGCCTAATGCAAAAACAGGATTATATGCCTATGGAGAAGGATATGTTCCTGAGTATACCGTTTTCAATTTCAAATCAAGCTATGAGGTTAACAACAACTGGAGGGTATCATTAGGAATTGAAAACCTTTTCAATAAAGTATATCAGCCTGCCATTTCATGGTGGACAGCAAGAGACAGTGACTTTACGAATGCTCTTGGATTGAGAGGAACATTTATGATTGAATACAAATTTTAATTAAACTAAATAAAAAGTAAAGCATATCTTTGCTTTACTTTTTACTGCTATATGAAGAAAAATCATCATCATAAAAAGAAACCGGGATTCTTTAAGAAATGGTCTGCCAAACTTCACCTTTGGTTCGGATTGGGAATAGGTTTTCTGATCTTTATTATCTCTATCACCGGAGCCTTGTACGTTTTTAAGGATGAAGTGGAAAACATCACCCGAAAAGATGTTATCTATCATCAGGAGCAAAATATAGAACAGAAACAGGTACTTCCTATCAGAGTAATGGAAAAAGCTGTTGCAGAACAGGTCAAGGAAAAATATCCGATTCACTGGGTAAATGTTCCTATTGACAAAAAGATGTCCTATATGTTCTTCTGGTATGAACATAATACGGATGCCTGGAATTATTTTGATGAATTTCCTATCTATAAACAAGCTTATGTAAACCCATACACCGGGAAAGTACTAAGAGTTTATGATGAAAAAAACGGTTTCTTCAATATTGTAAAAATGATCCACTGGAGCTACCTTTTAAAACAGGATTGGGGAACTTATGTGGTAGGTATTCCGGTTATTATTTTTATCATTATGCTGATCTCCGGGATCATTCTATGGTGGCCTAAGAACAAAGCAGCAAGAAAGCAGCGTTTTTCCTTCAAATGGAAAAATATTAAAAGCTGGAAGCGTAAGAACTATGACCTTCATAATGTGCTGGGTTTTTATGCATCTATTTTTGCTTTGATCTTCTCCATTACAGGTCTTTTCTATGCATTTTTTGTCGTTCAGGCAATGATCTATGTCATCTTTTCAGGAGGAGAAACAAAGTACCCGGACTTTTCCCATATCAAGACAAAGGCTCCTATTGAGCTGAGAACAGAAGGTACATTGGATAAAATCATTAATACAGTACAGACAAAATATCCTGATTCCTATGGTTTTGCTATAGATTTAGGCCACCCACATATGGATGATCACGAGCATCCCAACTTTGAGGTGTATGTGAAACATCTTTCTTATTCTTATCATAAAAGCAGCAGCTTAATCTTTGATGAAAACTCTGGAGAATTGCTGCACACTCATGATCCGAAGGACAAAAATTTTGGAGAAAAAGCTGTAAATGCCAATTATGACATCCACGTAGGTGCTATTTTGGGCCTTCCTACTAAGATTATTGCCTTTATTGTAAGTCTTATCTGTGCTTCTCTTCCGGTTACCGGATTTATGATCTGGTGGGGTAGAAAAAAGAAAAAACCGTTAAAAACAGCTTAACATACTAAATAAAATCCAGTTAATAATCCATTAATACAATCTTTTTTATAATTTTAGCCCCTAGAATTTAATAATAGAAATGTCATTAATAGATTTATCAAAACAAGTTGCCCTTGGAGTTGACATCGGCGGAACCAATACTAAATTCGGAATCGTAAACCACCGTGGAGAAGTTCTGGATAAAGGAAATCTGAGAACCGATGCTTATGACAAAGTTGAGGATTTCATCGATGCGTTATATGAAAGTGTTCGTCCAATGATGGAAAAATATGGTACTGAAGCACACTTTGACGGAATCGGAGTAGGAGCTCCTAATGCAAACTACTATAAAGGAACCATAGAATTAGCTCCAAACCTTCCATGGAAAGGGGTAATTCCTTTTGCTGAGCTTATGAAAGCAAAATTCGGCCTTCCTTGTACAGTGACCAATGATGCCAATGCTGCAGCCCTGGGGGAAATGCTTTTCGGAGCAGCCAGAGGAATGAAAGATTTCATCATGATTACGTTGGGAACAGGAGTAGGAAGTGGAATTATCGCCAACGGAAGTTTAATCTATGGGCACGACGGGTTTGCCGGAGAGTTGGGTCACACCATTGTAAAGCCAGGCGGAAGAAAACATTGGAGCACAGGATCTGAAGGAAGTCTGGAAGCTTATGCTTCTGCAACCGGTATTACCATTACAGCAAAGAAAATGAGAGCTGAGTTTCCGGAATCTATGCTGAACCAGTATCCTGAAGATGAAATCAATTCTAAAACAGTATATGAATGTGCTATCAAAGAAGACCCAATTGCTATTGAAGTTTTCAGATATACAGGTCAGAAATTGGGTGAAGCAATAGCCAATTTTGTGATGTTCTCTTCCCCGCAAGCCATTCTTTTATTTGGCGGAGTGATCAAAGCAGGAGATTTTATTTTGAAACCGGCTAAACTTCATATGGAAAGAAACCTTCTTCCTATCTTCAGAAATAAAGTACAACTTGTTTTCAGTGAACTTGACGAAGCAGATGCTGCCATTCTTGGAGCAAGTGCTTTGGTTTGGGAAAAATAACTGAACCTTTTTAAATAATATAGAGCATCCTTCTTAGGGTGCTTTTTTTGTGATTATTTGTGAAAACATTGGTGTTATTGGTCTTGGAATTAAAAAACAGAAGACGAAAAAACATCTTACAGATTAACTTTAATTGAAATGCTTCTACTCCGCTCAGCATGACATTGCTAATATTAATATCTTTAAAATAACTTCGAAGATGATCTGTTTGATTTATATCCTATATTTATTCATAAAATGGTTTACAAATCATTTGTCACATCTATCACGACAATTTAAGTTTAAGAGGTTAAAATCATATTCAAATGGAAAAGTTTTTCCTATTTTTGATCAGTCTTTTCCGGATCAGGAAAGGATCATAAAACAATATAATTACCAAAAATGGATAACAATAATTTAGAGCAGATTACTTTCGGTGGTGGATGTTTCTGGTGTGTGGAAAGCTGTTTCAATATGCTGAAAGGAGTACAATCCGCTATTTCGGGATATTCAGGAGGACATAAAGATAACCCGACTTATCAGGAAGTTTGTACCGGTGAAACGGGACATGCAGAAGTTGTACAGATCACTTATGATCCTGCTGTTATTTCTTATGAACAATTGATGGATGTATTTTTCTTCCTTCATGATCCTACTCAACTCAACAGACAGGGGAATGATGTAGGAACTCAATACCGTTCTGTGATTTATTATAAAGATGCTGCTGAGAAGGCTAAAGCTGAAGCAGCCATCAAAGCATCTCAGGAATCAGGAAGATGGGCTGGTACTTATGTGACAGAACTGACTCAATTCGAAAAATTCTGGCCAGCAGAACAATATCATCAGGGATATTACAATGAAAACCCAACACAGCCTTATTGCAGCGCTGTAGTAGGTCCAAAAATCCAGAAGTTCAAAAAACATTATGGAGAATTGGGAATGCTGAACGCAGAGTAAAAAAATTGCTTTTTAAATTTTGGCTAAAGCCAGATTGATAATGTATATTGAGTTAAACGGACTTCAGTCCGTTCCTATTGATATCAATAGAATAGCTACAAACCGATACAAAATAACAGAAGCGAGGAGGAAATCTCTTCGCTTCTGTTTACGCAAAAATAATTGTTTATATGAAAAAACTAATATCCTGGGTTTTGAGCGAAATCTTTTGAAGCATCAAGGGTTGCCTGAGGAATCGGGAAAATTCTTCTGTAGGGTTGAGTAGCCACTTTTGCAGTTCCCGGCAAATCAAATTTTCCGAACCTGATCATTGCCTTTCTTCTGTACATTTCCCAATACAATTCATATCCTGATTCTTTAAAAAGAGCATCAGCATCCAAAGAAGTAAGTGCAACTCCCGGGGCATTATTCTTCAAAGCATCATTCGTTCTTATTGTTCTTAATTTATTAACATCAGCCAGCGCTCCCGATACGTTCCCGTTTCTGAAAAAGGCCTCTGCTCTCATCATATAGATGGTTCCTAATCTGTATAATGGAACATCCATTCCGCTTGTTCCGTTGTTTCCATAACCAGGATCAAATTCAAACTTGAAATTTCTTACTCCTCTGTTGATCTGAGCCTGTGTAAATACCGCCTCTGAAGGATTATCAAAATTCAGGTCCGGAGTAAAATCTGCGGCAAGTGTTGTATTTTTTTCTGTGAATAGCTTATATACTTTAATTCTTCCATCGGCCGTTAAGTCGAAGTTACCATTGGCAAGAATTTTAGGTCCATATTGCTGACCAACCTGTAATCCCCTGTTGAAGTGAAACCATGGTTTTCCTGTTCCCTCCACTTTACTTGTTGACGGCACACTTACATCGGTTCCGTCATTTCTGAACCATGTTCCGTCTTCATACTGATAGGTTCTCTGGAAACGCGGGTCATCATGATTTCCATTCCATGAATAATAAAATTCCGGAGTAACGCAATTTGCATTGGTTCCCCTGTTATCAGGCGACGGCTTCTGGATTCTTTCCATAGACATATATGCAAGATCATTGTCTGCATTTCTGTTGGAATTCTTTTTCTGAACAATAGTAAAGATCATTTCCTTACTTGTATCATTGTTGATATCAAAATTGTGGAAGTAATTTGATTCTAAACTAAAAAGACCTCCATTAATCAGCATATCAGAATACTTGATGACCATCTCCATATCATTCCCTCCTCCGCTTAAAGCCTGCTCCTTAAAGTTAAAACTACCTGCCGTCTTGTTCTTTAAAACCGCTCTGTTAAGATACATATCAGCCAATAATGCATACGCTGCCTGTTTTGTAAACCTTCCTGCATGTGTATTCTGGGTTTTAATATCTGCCAGATTTGGAATAAGACCTTCCACTTCAGTGATTAATGCATCAATGGTAGATTCAGCCTTTCTGATCTGTATGGGAGCATTTAAATTATCCGGATCTCTGTACGGAGCCTGTCCATACAAATCGATTGTTGTATACGTGTAAAATGCCAATAACCCTTTTGCTTCAGCCAGAAATAAAGTCTTATTATTGATCGTACTCTTGTTGATACTTCCTATAGCAAACAGAGATTTTGTAATTCCTGAGTTCAGCTGATTCCAGGTGGTTTTTACCACATCATTATTCGCGTCCCAGGTAAATTCGTGCATCGCTCTCCATTTTCCTCCATCTCCCCAGTCACTTCCTCTTGTTGGCAAAATGGCTTCATCGGTAGAATATTCCTGTAAGGCAAACACACTTCCATGGTCTACAAAAGTCCCGTCACCAAGCTGTCCGTAAGCCGCAGCAAGAGATGCTTCAGGGTCTGCATTTTCAGTTCCCATTACCTCATCAATTACTTTTTCATCCAGATTGGTACATCCCACTAAAGACATTACTGCGATGGACAAAACGATTTTATTTAGATTTAAAAATTTAGATTTCATGATTTCTTTTAACTTAAATTAAAATTTAATAGTAGCTCCCAAAATGAAAGTTTTCGCAGACGGGTAGGTCGTATAATCAATTCCTAAAGACTGATTTCCCTGCACCTGCTTGTTGGTGTCAACAAGTGGATCGTATCCTGAATAATTAGTAATTGTAAATAGATTCTGTGCACTTACATACAGATTGATACTTTTCAAAAATTTCAATTGATTCATGTCAAAAGTATATCCTAATCTTACATTGCTTAAGCGAATAAAGTCTGATTTTTCAAGGTATAAAGAAGATAATTGCGGCTGATTGGCAAAGCTTGCTCCTGAGTCATAATATTTCTTCAACACGTTTCTGTCTGAAGCTAAATTGTTGATATTTAAGTCCAAAGCCGTATTATTCACCAAATACCCTCCCGTTTGCCCAATGAAAGAGAATGCAAAATCAAACTTCTTGTATTTCATATAAGAATTGATCCCGAAAGTAAAATTGGGAATCGCTCCTTCAAAAATCTTTCTGTCATTCGGGTCAATCTTTCCGTCTCCGTTCAGATCTTCATAGATATATTTTCCGTTGGCATCAATCCCCAAATAATTGTACATATAGAAAGATCCTGCTTCATATCCGTTTCTGTAGATATTTGCGGTAACGCCTGAAAGCCCTGGTCCGGAAACTTCACCGGAATTAATTCCGGAAACCGGAAGATCTTTCACCACATTATTTACAGTAGCTCCATTGATATCAAGATTCCATGTAAAGTTTTCGTTTTTAATAATTTCTGAACCTAAAGAGAATTCAAAACCTTTATTAACGATTTTCCCGTCGGCATTCAGCCAGACAAAATCTGTGGGGCTTAATGGAGTGGAAGGAATAAATAATATCGGGTTTTTGGTGGTTTTGTTGTAGTATTCCAATGAACCGTACAATTTATTTCTGAATAAGCTGAAATCCAATCCAATATTGGTTTGCGCTACAATTTCCCATTTCAGATTGGGATTGGGTGTTCTTACCACCTGAACTCCATTGATCAGATTTAAGTTATCATACAAATAGTATCCTGCACTTTGTGATAACAGATAACTTGCTTTTGTAATTTTATTGAGAACTTCCTGATTTCCTGTCTCTCCCCAGCTCCCTCTTAACTTCAACTCATTGATAAATGAAACATCTTTCAGAAAATTTTCTTTTGAAATGGTCCAGCCTGCAGCCACTGACGGGAAATATCCGTATTTATTGTTATCTCCAAAACGTGTGGAACCATCGGCTCTTAACGAAGCTGTTAAGAAATATTTTTTATCAAAATTATAATTTACTCTTCCGAAGTAAGACTGCAGTTCATTTTCCTGAGAAGTTCCCGGCTGTGGAATAAATACGTCTCCGGAATATCCAGGATTAATTTCCGGCGAAATCCCCGCTCCCTGGTTAACAAAGTTTCTTACACCAAGATAAGTAGCAGTAGCTTTAAACTTCTGATAAGAAAAACCTCCTAATACGCTGAAATTATGTCTGTTTAAGCTAAGGTCATACGTTAAATAATGCTCCAAAAGAATATTATAAGAATCCAGATTGGCCTGTGAATAGATTCCTTTTGGACTTCTGTCTGTAATATTCGGGAACATTGTTGTGTTTCTTTCTGACAAGCTTCTGTCCACCCCTAAATTAAATTTATAATTCAATCCGGGTAAAATTCTCAACGTTGCTTCTGTATTCCCCAACACTCTGAAAGTATTCGTCTTATCTTCGTAAACGCTCAATAAATAAAGTGGATTGTAATGGGCGTTCATATTGAAATTGGTATAATTTCCATTTTGGTCATAGACAGAACGCGTAGGATTGGCCATTAAAGCATGAATAATGAGCTGTCCATCAGACCCTGCATTTCCACCGTTTGGAATTCCTGTTTCTCTGATATCACTGGCGGTAAGATTCAGCTTAACCTTTAATCTCTTGTTATCAAAGAAAGATTCTTCTGCATTCAAACGGGCTGTTGTCCTTTTAAAGCTGCTGTTCAGGACTATACCGTCCTGATCCATGTGAGAAAGGGATGCAAAATAATTCCCTGTTTCTGTAGCCTTTGAGAATGATACGGAATGATTGGATGAGACCGCATTTCTGTAGATTTCATCCTGCCAATCTGTATTTCCGCCATAATCATACGATTTATCAATCCCTGCCGCTCTGTATTCATCGGCAGTCATCAAGTCTAATTTTTTAATCACTGAAGAAAAACCTAAATACGTATCGTACGTAAACATTGGCTCTCCTTTCTTTCCCCTTTTTGTTGTTACCAAAACAACACCGTTTGAACCTCTTGCTCCATAGATTGCAGCGGCAGAAGCATCTTTCAAAACCGTGATGGATTCGATATCACTTGTATTCAAAAAGTTGAGCGGATTCTTTGCAGTTGTATTTCCAAGTCCTACATTCGGACTTTGTGCACTTACCGGATCATTATTCAAAGGAATACCGTCCACAACGAATAATGGTGTACTTCCGCTTCGGATGGAACCAATACCTCTGATGGAAACATTCACTCCTGCTCCGGGTTCACCACTCGACTGAACAATACGGACACCAGCTATTTTTCCCTGCATCAGATTATCCACGGAAATGTTCATTCCTTCTTTGAAATTTTCTGCTTTCAGCTGGCTTACAGCTCCTGTTAAATCAGATTTTTTCTGAGAACCATATCCAACCAGAGTTACCTCTTCAATAGAGGTTGAGCCCTTTTTGGATTCTAATTTTATGGAAACTGAAGTACTGGAGATTTTCACCATCTGTTCTCCATATCCTTCATATGAAATGGATAAAGTCTGCCCGATGTTGGCTGAAATTGAGAAGTTTCCTGATGAATCGGTAGAAACAGTATCTCCGGTTTCTACAACAGTCACTTTCGCGCCTTCTATTGCAGAACCATTCTGATCCGTTACATTTCCGGAAATGGTTTCGTTTACCTGCGAAAACACAGGATAGTCTGAAGTAAATCCTTTAGCATCAGCTTGGTGGGCCACCAAAAAAATTAATGCAATCGGGATTAGCTTTTTAAACTTAAAAAAATTAATTTTGTGGTACATATCAATAAGTAAAGTAATTGCAAGACGTTACATTGCTTATCAAAAAGCCGCTGTTGTTCCCGCAACAGTGGTTTTCTTTTCAGGCAACGGTTAGTTTTTATTTCGGCATACAAAGTAAAAGGATCTGCTACAAATCTATTTTAACATAATATTATCTTAAAGTCAACAAAATATAAATATCTCAAATTGAGAGAATATAAACTTGTTATATATCAAACATTTATGCACCCCTATTTTTTCAACATTCACAGAATTTTAAAAATTACTTAACATAATATATAAATCATCACCAACAAAGAGTCCTTAATTTCGCATATAAAATGTATAGAAATGAAAAAGGCTGTTTTTCTTGGTATTTGTTTATCTTCATTCAACCTTTATTGGTCACAATCTCAGCAATTTGATGAGCTAAAGATCAATGAAATTCAGATTATCGGCTCTCACAATTCTTATAAAAAAGCCATTCTACCTGAAGTATACCATTATTTATCCCAAAAAGATACTCAGAACTCTTTACCGAAGATTCAATATGAACATATTCCTATCCCCGAGCAGCTGGATCTTGGGCTTAGAAATCTGGAGATTGATGTTTATGCAGACAGCAAAGGAGGAAAGTATGCCCATCCGAAAATTCTGGATCTTGTAAAAACCTCCGAGCCTTTTGATCCTGAAGGAAAAATGAAAAAACCGGGTTACAAGATGATTCATATTACAGATATTGATTATCAAACGTGGTATTATACGCTGGAAGAATGTCTGAAGGATTTGAAAAAATGGTCTGACAGGCATCCTCATCACGATCCTGTTTTTATCACGCTTGAACCCAAAGATGGAAAAGCAAATCAATTCGGGACAGAGCCTGAGCATTATACCAATAAGCTTTTTAATGATCTGGATAATGAACTGAAAAAGTACCTAGGAAAAGAGAAAATTATTACCCCGGATGATATCAGAGGTTCTTATAAAACGCTGAACGAAGCTGTTTTAAATAAAAACTGGCCAAAAGTAAAAGATGCCAAGGGAAAGTTTCTTTTTGTCTTAGATAACAATGGAGAAAACAGGGATCTGTACGCAATGGATCATCCTTCATTGAAAGGAAGAATGATTTTCACCAACTCCACTCCCGGAACTCCAGAATCGGCTGTTCTGTTTATGAATGAACCGAAGAAGGACGATGTGATAATCAAAGATCTGGTTAAAAAAGGATATATCATCCGTACCAGAGCCGATGCGGATACGATGGAAGCACGAAGTGAGGATTATTCAAGATTTGAAAAAGCAAAGGAAAGCGGTGCACAAATTATCACTACAGATTATTATTATCCCAGCAAATTATTCAAATCCAACTATAAGGTGGGTTTTGACAACAATACCTATGAAAGAAAAAATCCTATAACGGGAAATTAATCCTGTTTTGCTATTAGATTTATAATTGAGGAGGCCGTCAGATTGACGGCCTTTTCTTTTGAACGGAAAATCCATGGAATCGGTAATAGACGGCAAATTAATTACCGTTTTCTTATTTCCTGTTCTGTCAAATCTATTTCAAAATGATCTGCCGGATCTCCGTTAGAAAGCAGTGTAAGAATTTTAAAAATAGATTTTAACTGTCTTACAAATACATTCTGTGACTGATTCTCCTGATAGAGTTTCTCCAATATTTGGTACTGCTTCAGCCTTTCTTTGGGAATATCTCTTTTCGCCAGCTCACCTGCTGATTGAAATTTATACAGATCCAACAACAGATCATCAAAAGACCATTTTGTAAAAGTTTCAGATCTGATTCTCTTTTCTTTGAGCTGATTATTATTTTGGATGAGTAACAACAGATCTTCACCATTCAGCTTCCCTGCTTTTTCTATAAAGTCTTTTGGCCAGTCATCAGGAATCATTCGCAAACGGACCAATTCTTTTAAATGGAAAAGCATAAAATCATGGTAGGATTTTGTTTTTAAAATGTCTTTATTCCAAAGTATTTTAGTTATATCATGCTGTAAAGCTTTATATTCTTTTTCGTACAAAGGAAACAATTCATTGAAACGCGGAACTTCATTTAGAACCTCAGTTTGTACTTCCAGTTTGTCAGGAGACTGTATCGTCAGAATTTTATACGCCGGCAGATAAGCGGCCAGTGATGGAACCTGAACATTGACCAAAATATTCTCACCGAATTTTCTGATTCCTGTATCATTAATATGCATATGCCCTGCAAAATGAATCTGTAATCCTGCTTCAGCAAATACCTTTGCCACTTCTTCCTGAGGAACACGCTCCAACTGCCACTTTTTCTCTCCAAAGAGGTTTTTAATTTCGTTGGTCGCCCCATCATTGAAATCAATCATTGGGTAATGGGTAAATGCAATCAGGGTTTTGTTGTTTTTCTTTGCTTCACCAGAAAGTCTTCTTATCCATTCTATCAAATGCTGTTTGTTGGTCAGCACATTATTATAGCCAATGCTTGCTCCTTTATAATTAGACGGACTGTGGGAATTTTCATTGATATTTTTAGGAATATAGGTATTTCCGTCAATAGCAATCACCCATACATCTTTCACTGGTTCAACAACATAACTTAAATCCGGAACAGAAAAACCATTCTCCACTTCATATAGCCTTTTGGAATACTCTGCAGCCTCTAACCCTTTTTTGTAAGTATAATTTTTAAAAGTATCATGATCAAAGGGTGTACTCCAGAACAGATCTTCTTTTTTAGGATAGAAACCAAAATCTTTTAATTCATTTAAAATTTCAAAATATCCGGATTCTGCAATATCTTTTGTGATGATCTTATCTGTTGATTTTCCGATACTTTCTTTACTGTAAACCCCCAATGGGTTTCCATTTTGTCCGAGGAAATCATCTTTTCCTCCGTCATTTCGAAACGGCCCAACAGGATCGTGGTTTCCTGTGGTCAGATAAAAATTAATCCCGTATTTCTGGTGATACTGTTCTAAAATTCTATGAAGCCCACGAAGGTTATAAGCCTGCCCATCATCAGAAAAATCTCCGGGCATCGCTACGATTTTAATTCCTTTAGCAGCAATATCATCCAACGCTTTGAGAAAGGCAAAATAGTTCTCATTGAAGATTCTTGTGGAATGCAGTTGAGAATCCATCGTTCTCAGGATTGTATATTTTCCCGTTTTAGGATTCAGAATTCCTTTAAAATCATGATCTGAAAAACTTCCATATAAATCCTGAAAATGCACGTCAGAAAGAAAAGCAATCTGTACAGGTTTCTGCGCCGAGAAAAACGTGCTTATAAACAATAAAACGAAGACTATTTGTTTATCCATCTTAAAAATAAGACGAAATTACAGGAATGAATGGGGAATTCTTTTAATTAAGTTTTAAATTATTGTGAAGGAAATTTATTCTATTGGTATCATATCAGAGTTTTTGCCGGAATATTTTTTAATAATATATTCGGTTGATCTTTTTAGCTCTTTTTTATTCTCCGGATCAATCCCGTCCATTGTAAAAAACTCAACTTTTCCGTTGACCTTGGAATACCATGTTTTCCCAAGAGCATTTTCTACTGTAAGTGTATCTTTTCTTGTAATACGTTTAAAGTATTTAATCTGAACATTATCTTTCGGAACAACAGTCAGAACAGGATTTCCTTCCTTACAATCTGTTAGCTTGTATTCATTATTATTCCAATACATGCAGTTCTTTTCAATCGAATACGTACTCAAAATACTCAATGGTTCATATGGAGTCTTATTTCCCGTTGAACAATAGTAATTACCAATCAAAAATCCTCCAAGGATAAACATACCGACAAGGCCAAAACTATTCTGTCTGACAAATTCCGGCATTCTAAAGTGCTGTTCATTGATGATATTAATATTGATCTTGGACAGCCTTTCTGATATAATCTCCTCATCCTGATCCACACTGATTTTTACTGTAGTCAGATTTTTTTTTTCATCATTCCTGATAAAAGTTCTGGAAAAATCCGTAAAATCTTCATATCCAACATACTGACTCATTTTATTAAGCCTCTCAGACTCAATATTCCTGCTGCTATTGCCTTCAACAAAGTCTTCGTAATATCGTATAAATGTTTTCTCCGAAATATCATAGAATTTCAGATTATCAATAAAACAAAGATGCAGATAAGAAGCTAAGCCACTTTTTGTGGTTTTTTCTGATTCTCTTCTTGCCTGCTCAAATACTTCATTAATCAGTAGTTTTTTCTTGGACATAAACAACGTTTTCGGGCATTACAAAGTAGATGATTTTCAATCATACCACATTACGGATTTCCGTAATAACTCCACACTTACTTACTGTCTATTGATGTCTATGTTTTGTCTACCATATCTCTCCTGTTTTACTGCAAATTTGCCTTAGAAATCAACAACAAATAAAACGTTTATAAAAATTGATTTCAAAAAAACCAGAAAAAACAGAGGCTAAACTCCGGATTGGGAAGCAGACGTTTCATCTCCGTTTTTAAAGGTTCACTTCCCTGAAAAATTAAGAAGCGCTTCGAAATTTTAACAGTGTACAGCTCATGATAAATACTTCGTGAGAGGAAGAAATACGGTTTCAACTTCGAAAATTTTAAAGGAAATGATCCAAATTATATTGATGCTATTAGGTTTAGCATTTTCAAATAATAATGCCAGTACATCAACAACAGATAACAACAATTACGAGTCTGCACCAGGCTTTTCTGCCGAAACAGTAGGAACAGCTTTGGAAGATACAAGTGGCGAGACAGGACAGATTTTACCACCAAAAAAATAATTAAATAAAAGGGCAATGAAAATTGTCCTTTTTTTAATACCTTTAGTTGCTATCAACTATTATCATGTATGCCGGGTTAAAATTTCTAGGAGTCTTTCTTTTATTCATTGGCTGTAATTTTTCCGAAAACAGAACTTCTCCGGCGAAAACCCCTTCAGCTGAAGCGGACAAAATGTATAATGAAGCAACAGCTCTGTATAATAATGATAACGAAAGAGCATTTACACTTCTGTCAAAAGCAGAGAGTATCTATAAACTAAAGAATGACTCACTTAATATAGCATCCTGTTTAACAACCAAAGCAATTATACTGAATGATATTGGAGATTATCTTAGCTGTAATGAAAGAGCTCTTGATGCATTAACCTTTCTAAAACTGCCTGAAGATTCTGCCTATCTGCCTTCCATATACAATAACCTTGCGATATCTGAAAAAAATCTCAAGCACTATGCAGAAGCTCTTACCTGGTATCATAAGGCATTGCATGCAAGTTCAGATAATTATCAGAAAATCAGAATTAAAAATAATATTGCAGACACCTATGGAAAACTGAAAAATTATTCACAGGGAATCCGTATCTATCAATCTATCCTTAAGGATAAAGAGCTGCTACAACATGATATAGATTATGCAAGAATTTTAGATAATTACAATTATATCAGTTGGCTTGAAAACAATAATTATAAAGCAGAAGAAGGTTTATTATCAGCTTTCTTCTTAAGACAAAAAATCAATGACAAATCCGGACTTATATCCAGCCATTCTCATCTTGCTGAATACTATTTAAACTCTGATAAGACCAAAGCTTTACATCATATCAATGAAAAATATCGTTTAGCAAAAGTAATCAAAAACCCTAATGATAGATTAGAGGCTCTTGAATTTATGGTTAAAAATGATAAAGGAGTTCGTTTACAAAACTATTTCACAGAATATCAATATCTAAATGACAGCATTCAATTATCCCGAGATAAGGCAAAAAACAGATTTGCACTGATAGAGTTTGATGTAGAAAAAAAGAATGCAGAAAACCAGCAGCTTAAAGTGATTACCGTCCAGAAACAAAACAGAATTTTAAAACAGAATGTTATTTTAGGAATTCTCTCCTTAAGTTTAATTGGTGGCTCAATATTATACAAGAGAAGAAAAAAAAGACTGAAACGGGAAAATGAATTAAGAATAAAAGAAAATCAGCTTCATCTTTCCAAAAAAGTGCATGATGTGGTAGCCAATGGTATCTATCAGGTGATGACAAAGATCGAAAATCAGGAAGATTTTGATAAAGAAAAAGTACTCGACGAGCTTGAGTTTGTGTACGAAAAGTCCAGAGATATTTCCTATGAGAAAACAGCCTCTGAAAATAAGCAGGAATTCAGCAAAAAGGTATCAACTCTTATTGCATCTTTTAATAATGAAAATGTAAAAACGTACCTGGCCGGAAATGATGAAAATATATGGAAAACGCTAAAAGAATTTACGCGGGAAGAAATCTATCAGGTTATGCGTGAACTTTTGGTAAATATGAAAAAACACAGCCACGCCACCCATGTTGCTTTTAAATTTGAAAGAAAAAATAACAGGATACAAATTCAGTATACAGACAATGGCATCGGCATTTCAGAAGGAATTACCTACAAAAATGGTTTGACAAATACGGATTCCCGTATTGAAGCTATCAATGGAGAAATTATTTTTGACACTGAAACCGAAAAAGGGTTGAAAATTTATATTTCATTTCCTGCTTCTTAAAAAAGAAAAAGAATGTTCAAAAAAATTTTAATAGCTGAAGATCACGAAAGCAGCAGTATTTCTGTACAGAAAACATTAGAAGACCTTACTATTTCCACCACAGATTATGTTTATTATTGTGATGATGCATTAGCTAAAATTCAAAAATCCATTCGTGAAAATGATCTTTATGATTTGTTAATTACAGATCTTTCTTTTGAAGAAGACCACAACATACAAAATCTTAAAAATGGAAAAGAGCTGATAAAAGCCGTTAAAGAACTACAGCCTTCTTTGAAAATAATTGTTTTTTCAGCAGAGCATAGGTCCGGAATTATTGATAGCCTTTTCAACGAATACGGAATCAATGGTTTTGTTCGTAAAGCCCGAAATGACTCAAAAGAACTGAAAAAAGCAATTGCCTCAACTTATGTGAATGAAAATTATCTTTCTCTCGATCTTAAACAAGAAGTAAAGAAGCTCAATAATTATGAGTTTTCCACCTATGACATAACTTTGGTATCTCTCCTGTCTCAGGGTGTTTTACAGAAAAACATCCCTGTTTATCTTCAAAATAATGATATTAAGCCCTATAGTTTAAGCAGTATAGAGAAAAAACTGAACAGCATGAAAGAAGATCTTCAGATAACAAGCAATGAACAGCTTGTAGCTTTTTGTAAAGATTTGGGAATTATTTAACCTATTACGGTTTTCCGTAAGGTTATTTTTCTTAATTATCCTACTTTTGAAGTAGTAAATGATGAAAAAACTAATAACACCCAATATAATTTTATACAGTTCGAAAAAAGGTATCTCAAATGAGATACCTTTTTATTTTCTTATCATTTCCGTATGTGGAATATCATCTTCAAGATACTTTTTCCCTGTATCTATAAATCCAAATCCACTGTAGAATCTTAAAAGATAATCTTGTGCGGATATTTTGATTTCAGAAGTATGAAAACGATTTTCTATGGTTTCTACAGCATATTGTATCAGCTGTTTCCCAAGACTTTTTCCTCTTGCCTGCTCCGTAGTCAGAACTCTGCCGAAGGAAGTTTCATCATACTTTATTCCTTTATCAAAAACACGGCAGTATGCCAGCACCTGTCCATCTTCTTCAGCCCAGATATGAACCGCTTTCTGGTCATAATTATCCAGATCAGGATAAGGACAGTTCTGTTCAATAACAAAAACATCTATACGTGCTTTCAATACCGAATACAATTCAGGAACGGTGAACTCATCAAACGTTTTGATTTTCCAGACAATATTACTCATCGAAACTTATATTATTATTCGTTAAAAAATCATTGGTCTTTTGTATAAAATCAAGAATGTTGTCTCCGCCTTCTTTCTTTTCTGCTGAAGTAATGTACAGTTCAGGAAGATCTTCCCATGTTTTATGAAGTTCGGTCTTATAATCCTCAACGTTTTTAATAACCACATTCGGTTTTAGCTTATCTGCTTTTGTAAAGACAATTGAAAATGGGATTCCACTTTCTCCGCACCATTGGATAAATTCCAGATCAATTTTCTGTGGAGAGTGTCTTGAATCTACCAAAACAAAAAGGTTCACCAGGTTTCTCCTGTTCAGAATATAGTTGGTGATCAGTTTTTCAAAATCCTTTCGCTGAACTTTTGAAACTTTTGCATATCCATATCCTGGTAAATCGGTAAGGTACCAGTTTTCATTCACCAAAAAATGATTGATCAGCTGAGTTTTTCCCGGAGTCCCCGAAGTTTTAGCCAAATCTTTATGATTCATCATGGCATTGATCAGTGATGATTTTCCTACGTTCGACCTTCCGATAAAAGCATATTCGGGAATATTTGGTTCTGGGCATTCCTGCCATTTTCCACTACTCTTTACAAATTCTGCTGTCTTGATAATCATTTTTGAATGTATTTTAGAAAAATAAACCATTAAGAAAAGCTCTTAATGGTCTTTTTATGATGTATTTATTAAACTTTATCTTTTATCCAGTTGTACAGGATTTCATTGAATTCATCCGGCTTTTCCATCATGGCTGCATGGCCGCAATGCTCTATCCAGAATAAATCTGAATTTGGAATAAACTTGTGCATGTCCTCAGCCACTTCCGGAGGAGTCACATTATCCTGTTTTCCCCAGATCAGACACGTAGGTGTCAAAATCTTAGGAAGGTCGTTCAGCATATTGTGTTTGATGGCACTTCTTGCCAGCATTACCGTTTTTATTCCTTTCATTCTGTCATTTACCACCGCAAAAACTTCATCTACAAGATCCTCTGTCGCAATCTTTGGATCATAGAAAACTTCTTCCGTTTTCTTTTTGATATAAGATCGGTCATTTTTTCTTGGAAAACTGTCCCCGAAAGTTCTTTCATATAATCCGGAACTTCCTGTAAGCACAAGATTTTTCACCAAATCAGGTCTTGCCAACGTCAAGATAAGCCCTACATGCCCACCCATTGAGTTTCCCATAATGGTAACCGGGCCTGAAATATGACTTTCTATAAACTTGATAATATATTTTGCGATAGTGGTAAGATTCGTATTGAGTACCGGCAGATCATAGATCGGCAACTGAGGAACATATACTTTGAAGCCTCTTTCCGAAAAAAAATCTACCATTTTATCGAAATTACTCAAACCACCCATTAACCCGTGCAACAGCACTAATGGATGTCCTTCTCCCGCTTCTACATAGGAATATTTCTTTTCTTTTTTTGTACTAAATATCATAAAACGCCTTAATAAAGCCCTGCAAAAATACAAATTAAACCTCAAAAAAATTTTGATTATCCTAATTTAAGATAAAAATAATATAATATTCTCCTTTTTAACTTTTTTTTTCAAACATGCTTTACTATGGCCTAAATAACACTTTTTACAACTGTCTTCATATCAGTATTTTACATTATTGAAATTCAATCTCTAATAAAACTTATTAACATTGAGTCAAAAAGTGGGAAAAAGTGGGAAATTTTGGAAATTATTATATAAATTTGTCCCAAATGAAAAATTTCATTGGAACATATGAGTGCAAAATTGACGACAAAGGCCGCCTAAAAGTTCCTTCATCTTTAATTAAACAGATGGAAAACTTCGAAGACAAGGCATTTGTAGTCAAAAGATCTGTGTTCCAACCCTGTCTGGAAGTCTATCCTATGAATGCATGGGACAAACTGATGGGCAAAATTAATAAACTGAACAGATTCATAAAAAAGAATGCTGATTTCATACGAATGTTTACGGCAGGAGTAAAGACAGTAGAATTGGATAATGCAGGAAGGTTACAGATCTCTAAAGACCTGACGAATTTTGCAAATCTTCAGAAAGATATTGTGATTACCAGCGCGGGAGAGCTCTTCGAAATTTGGGATAAAGAAGCCTACGAAAAGGTAATCTCAACCAACGAAACTGATTTTGCAAGCCTTGCCGAAGATGTGATGGGCTCTTTCGAGGAAGAATAACTGTAGGTTATTAATTGATTATATATTAAATAAAAAACACAATTAAGCATGTATCATAACCCCGTTTTGTTGAAGCAGAGTGTTGATGATTTGGTGACGAATCCTGACGGAATATATGTGGACTGCACCTTTGGAGGCGGAGGCCACTCCAGGGAGATTTTGAGCAGACTTTCTGATAAAGGGAGATTGTTCAGTTTTGACCAGGATCTGGATGCACTTAAAAATACAATTGATGATCCTAGATTCACATTAGTTAATCAGAATTTCAGATTTCTGGAAAATTCATTACTAATGTATGGAGTTCCTCAGGTAGATGGTGTTTTGGCCGACCTGGGTGTTTCTTCACACCAGTTTGATGAAGCAGACAGAGGTTTCTCTACAAGAAGCAATGCTCCTTTGGACATGAGGATGAACGTAATGCAGAATCTTGATGCTAAAAGAGTGATCAATGAATATGAAGAAAGTGAGCTTGCAGATCTTTTCTATCATTATGGAGAATTAAGAGAAGCAAGAAAACTGGCGCGAGAAATTGTTCACCACAGAAAAACAAAGAGCATAAATACAACTGAGGATTTGAAAAAGCTTTTCAGCTACATTCCGCCTCATAAGGTTAATAAATTTTATGCCCAGCTTTTCCAGGCAATAAGAATTGAAGTTAACCAGGAGCTTGAAGTATTAAAAGAAATGCTGGTTCAGGCTTATAATGTGTTGAAACCGGAAGGAAGACTGGTCGTTATTTCTTACCACTCTTTAGAAGACCGTTTGGTAAAAAGATTCCTGAAAAACGGAATGTTTGAAGGAGAACCGGCAAGAGATATTTACGGAAATTATAAAAAGGCATTCGAATTGATAAAGAGTAAAGCAATCATTCCTGATGATCAGGAAATCGAAGAAAACTCAAGGGCAAGAAGTGCCAAAATGAGAACGGGAATAAAAATATAAAATGAATAGTGAATCGTCAATGGTCAATTTTTAATATCATAATATTCACGACTGATGAACAAAGCGAATTCACTACAAAGCAAACTGACATTATAAAGTGGCAAAAAGAACAACAAATCGACCCCAGAAAAGACTCACTTTTATAGATATTATAAAAGGAAACTTTCTGAATCGTGATGAGATCAAAATACATTACAAGTATTTTCTCCTGTTGTTTATATTGATGATGGCCATGATTTATACCAACCATCTCGTCAATAAAAAAATTAAAATTGTAAACGCCTTAAAAGAGGAAACAGAAGAATACAAATCGAGAAATGCTTACGCCCAGAGTAAGCTGATCAAAGTAAAAATGGAATCAGAGCTGGGGAAAGAAGTTGCCCGGGATTCATTGATGACCCTGGAAAACCATCCTCACAAATTGCTAATAAAACTGGACAGTACAGATGCAAAAGCAAAATGAATACGACAATAAACGTAAGAAAACGTTACGATGGGGCTACCTCTTTGCAGTGGTAGCTTTGTGCGTGTTTGTAATGTTCTTGGCAAGAATTGTTATTCTTCAGAATACCAATGTTCAGGAAATTAAAGACGATTACATTAATAAAAACTATCGTGAAGCTACTTTAAAGGCTGCCCGCGGTAATCTTTTTGCTTCTGACGGCTCTATTCTCGCAACCACAGTGATGCGATATGACATCTTTCTTGACTTCAAAACGATGAAAGATACGGTGTACTCCAACCACATCGAAGCGCTGACAGATTCTCTGAGCAAAATGTTCGGAAAATCCAGAGGAGAATTCAGACAGAAATTTGACGAACAGAAGAAAAAGAAAAACCAGTACTATACTTTGGTAAAAGGACTGGATTTCGATCAATATGACAGAATCCGAAAGTTCCCTATCTTCAAAAAAGGTAAAAATAAAGGAGGATTTATCGTTGACAGAAACTACAAAAGAGAGTTGGCCACTTCAGAAATCGGTGCCGGAACTATCGGTATGGATAACGGAGAGCTTAGATCAGGATTAGAAGGTGCTTTCTCGAAATATTTAACGGGTACCGACGGTAAAAGACTGGAGCAGAGAATTAATTCTTCCCAATGGAAACCTATCGACTTCTGGAAAGTTCAGGAACCGGTAGACGGAGAAGACGTATATACAACCTTAGATCTTAGAATTCAAGACATTGCACACTCCGCTCTGGAGAAGCAGCTGGTCCATTTTGAAGCAAAACATGGAACTGTGATTGTAATGGAAGTTGAAACCGGAAAGGTACGTGCCCTTGTGAACTTAAGAAGAACAGATTCAGGAGATTACGAAGATTCTTACAACTACGCCCTAAAAGATAATATTGAGCCCGGATCCACTTTTAAAACCATTTCGCTTTTAGCAGCAATGGATGACGGCTTCATTGATGAAAATACAACTGTAAACGTAGGAAACGGTGTCTGGACTTATGCAAAACAGAGAATTTCTGACGGACACGGCGGAGGAACATATGATATCAGTGATGTTTTAGCTAAATCCAGTAATGTAGGAACAGCAAAACTGATCACAAAATATTATGCAGAAAAGCCTCAGATTTTCCTTGACCACCTGAAGCGTTGGAAGTTATTCGACAAAATGGATATAGAACTTCCGGGAATCACAAAACCAAAGATCGTAACTCCACAAAATAAAAGATGGAATGCCGCCACGCTGGCTTCTATTTCTTACGGGTATTCTTCCAACATCAACCTTCTGCAGTTGACAACTTTCTACAACGGCGTTGCCAATGGCGGAAAAATGCTTAAACCTTTATTCATTGATAAAATCATGAAAGATGGCAAAGTAATGTACAATGCCAAACCTGAAGTAATGGTAAACAAAATGGCTTCTGAAAAAGCGATTAAAATGATGACCAGTGCTTTAACCAAAGCGGTAGAAAAAGGAACAGGACGAAGCATCTTTACTCCCAACCTTAAAATGGCAGGTAAAACAGGAACTGCAAGATTTGAATACTGGCTGCCTGGCCCTATGAAATACCGCGCATCATTTGCCGGGTTTTATCCGGCAGACGCACCAAAATACACCTGCTATGTAATGATAAGTGAACCCAATACATCAATAGGATTTTATGGAGGACCCGTTTCAGCACCCGTATTTAAGGAAATTGCAGGAAAAACATTCCTGAAAACTCCTCAGAATATCGAAAAAGAAATGCTTGTAGACAAAAAGGTAAACCTGAGCAAAATGGTTGAACCTAATGTAAAAGTAGCGGTAAATGATAAACAAATGCCTAATGTGGTAGGATTAATCGGTAAAAACGTAATCCCGCAATTGGAAAACTTAGGATACCGTGTCGACTATAAAGGAGTGGGAAGAATTAAAGAACAATTCCCTCTGGAAGGCACAACGATCAGCAAGAACCAGAGAATTTATTTGTCTCTGCAACATTAAGAACAAAGTCCCGCAAGGACCATTTAAAACAAAATAGGGCAAGCCTTATTGATAAAGATGATTATAACAGAATTAGTAAACAGAATCCCAGTACTGGAAATCCACGGTGATAGCAACCGTGAGGTGGCTGAGTTGGTGATTGACAGCAGAAAAGTTACAGAAAACTCTCTTTATATTGCTATGAGAGGAACAGTGGTGGATGGTCACTCATTCATTGCATCTGCTATTGAAAAAGGTGCTGCAGCAATCGTTTGCGAAGAATTTCCAGAAACGTTGGTTGAAAATATAACCTATATTCAGGTGAAAGATTCATCTAAAGCTCTGGGTCACCTTGCTTCCAATTTCTACGGAAACCCTTCTCAGAAACTAAATCTGATAGGAGTTACCGGAACTAATGGAAAAACATCTGTTTCTACCCTTCTTTTTGATGTTTTCAAAAACCTGGGCTATGACTCTGCTTTGCTTTCCACTGTTGAGATCAGAATCGGTGAAGAAATTATTCCGGCTACCCATACCACTCCTGATGTGATTACCATCAACAGAATTTTAGCAGAAGCGGTAGAAAAAGGATGCGAATTTGCTTTTATGGAAGTAAGCTCACACGGAATTGCCCAAAACAGAATTGAAGGACTACACTTCAAAATAGCGGGCTTCACCAACCTTACTCATGATCATTTAGATTATCATAAAACCTTTGAAGAATATTTAAAAACAAAGAAAAGATTCTTTGACCAGTTAGAAGATACAGCTATTGCCATCACTAATGTAGATGACAAAAATGGGAATGTCATGCTTCAGAATACTAAGGCTTCAAAAAAGTCTTATGCTTTGAAAACCATGGCAGACTATCACGGAAAATTGTTGGAAGTAGATTTCAACGGAATGCTGTTGAACTTCAACGGAAAGGAATTCTGGACGACACTTACCGGGAAGTTCAATGTATACAACTTGCTGCTTGTATTCGGGATTGCTGCTGAACTTGGTTTTGAGCAGGATGAAATTCTTCAGGCGGTCAGCAAATTAAAAAGAGTTTCCGGAAGATTTGAAACCTTCAAATCCGATGGCGGAATTTTCTTTATTGTAGATTATGCACACACTCCGGATGCATTGGACAACATTCTGGACAGCATTAACGATATCAGAACCAAAAACGAAAGATTAATCACCGTATTCGGCTGTGGAGGAGACAGAGATCACTCCAAAAGACCTGAAATGGGAAATATTGCCTCTAAAAAATCAACATTGGCAATTATCACTTCAGATAATCCGAGAACAGAGGATCCTACCCAGATTATCAAAGAAATTGAAGCAGGCATTGAACCTCAAAACTTCAGCAAGTACACTTCAATCCCAGACAGGAGAGAAGCCATAAAGATGGCGATAAAATTTGCAGAACCTAAAGATATTGTTTTGGTTGCCGGAAAAGGGCACGAAACCTATCAGGAGATAAATGGTGTAAAACATCATTTTGATGACAAAGAAGTAATTAATGAGCTTTGGAAATTAATGAGCAAGTAAATTACAGGCGATAATTGATACATAATAACAACTTTATCATTCATCAATTATCAATGATTATTTATTAACAATTGAAACTATGCTATACTATCTATACGAATATCTAACCAACCATGGAATCCACGTTCCGGGATTAGGATTGTTGAAATACATTTCCTTCCGTGCCGGGATGGCTGTACTATTCTCTCTGATTATTGCTCTTGTCTATGGAAAAAGAGTAATCAATTACCTGAGAACAAAACAAATGGGAGAATTGGTACGTGATCTTGGATTGGATGGTCAAAAACAAAAAGAAGGAACTCCTACCATGGGAGGGCTCATCATCATTTTGGCAACCATCATTCCCGTATTGCTGTTTACAAGAATTACCAATGTATATATTGTTCTGTTGCTGGTTTCAATGTTCTGGATGGGAGCTATTGGTTTCCTGGATGATTATTTAAAGAAAATCAAAAAAAATAAAGACGGTTTAAGTGGTAAATTCAAAATTGTAGGCCAGGTTGGTTTAGGGCTAATTGTCGGAATTACAATGTATTTCCACCCGGACATTACCGTTAAAAGAAAATATGCCGATGCTAAAGTGGTCAACAGAAATAATGTCGAGCAAAACTTTATGCCTACTGAAAAAATTACTGTTTCTACCGTTCCTTTTGCCAAAAACAATGAGTTCGATTATAGCGGAATTTTGTTTTGGATGAATGATAAAGATGCTCATGAGTGGGCATGGATTGTGTTTATTCCTATTGTCATCTTCATTGTAACAGCTGTTTCAAACGGTGCCAACATTACAGATGGAATCGACGGTCTGGCGGCAGGAACAAGTGCCATTATACTACTATCGCTGGCGCTCTTTGCTTATCTTTCCGGGAACATCATTTTTGCAGACTATCTCAATATCATGTTCCTTCCCAATATGGGTGAAACCACCATTTTTGCCGTGGCAATGGTAGGTGCGGTGATCGGATTCTTCTGGTACAACACCTATCCTGCGCAAGTTTTCATGGGAGATACCGGAAGTTTGATGCTGGGAGGAGTAATTGCCGTTTTAGCCATTATTTTAAGAAAAGAATTGCTGATTCCTGTATTATGCGGAATCTTCTTAATTGAAAACCTGTCTGTAATGCTTCAGGTAGTTGTTTTCAAATACAGAAAAAGAAAATACGGGTTGGAATATGCCCAAAACAATAGACTATTCAAAATGTCACCATTACACCACCATTATCAGAAAGAAGGTTTCCACGAAAGTAAAATCGTGAACAGAATGATCATCATTGGGGTAATACTGGCTATTGTATGTCTGATCACATTAAAAATGAGATAAAAACCAATTTAAAAATTAAAAGATTGAAATATTGAAGAATTTTTTAACACTAAATCTTTTAATCATTAAATCCAAATAATATGAAAATAGTTGTTTTAGGAGGTGGAGAAAGCGGATGCGGAGCTGCTTATTTGGCTAAAAAGAAAGGTCTGGAAGTATTTCTTTCAGATAAAGGAGCCATTAAGGATAACTATAAGCAGTTTCTTACCGATAATGAAATTGAATTTGAAGAAGGAAACCACGATGAAGAAAGGGTTTTAAACGCTGACTGGATCGTAAAAAGCCCGGGAATTCCGAAAAAGGCGGAGATCATTCATAAAATTCATGAAAAAGGAATCAGACTTTCCTCTGAAATTGAATTTGCTTCTGAATTTACAGATGCAAAGATTATTGCCATTACCGGAAGCAACGGAAAAACAACCACTACTTCCCTAATCTATTATATCCTGAAAAATGACGGATTGAATGTAGGTTTGGGAGGAAATATCGGATACAGCTTTGCCAAGCAGGTGGCAGATGAAAACCATGAATATTATGTATTGGAAGTAAGCTCTTTCCAGTTGGATGATATTCAAAATTTCAGACCTTATATCTCTTTACTGTTGAATCTGTCTCAGGATCACCTGGATCAGTATAACTACAACTATGAAGAATATGCTTTGGCAAAATTCAGAATCACTGAAAATCAGGAAAATGATAATTTCTTCATCTATAACAAGGATGATGAAATGAGCAAAAATCTTCTTGAAAAGCTTGAAATAAAGGCTAAAATGATTCCATTCTCAACAAAAGAGAAGTTATCTGAAGGAGGTTTTGTAAATGAAGATGAGATTGTTGTAAAAATGAAAGACGAATTCTCAATGAAAGTTGATGAATTGTCTCTATTGGGAAATCACAATGTAGCGAACAGCTTAGCAGCATCTATTGCAGGTAAGATATTAAAAATCAACAATGAAAGCATCAGACATTCATTGATGACATTCCAGGCTGTAGAACACAGATTGGAATTGGTGACTGAAATTGATAGTGTAAAATACATCAACGACAGTAAAGCAACCAATGTGAACGCTACTTATTATGCTCTAGAAAGCATGAAAACACCAACCGTATGGATCGTTGGTGGATTAGATAAAGGAAATGACTATACCGAAATTGAAGATTTAGTCAAAAGAAAAGTAAAGGCAATTGTTTGCCTTGGAGTAGATAACAAGAAGATCATAGATTTCTTTAAAGACAAAAAAGAAGTTATTTATGATACTTCAAGCATGGAAGAAGCCGTGAGGATTTCCAAATCACTGGCTAAGAAAGGCGATACCGTCTTATTATCTCCGTGTTGCGCAAGTTTTGACTTGTTCAAAAGCTATGAAGACAGAGGACGCCAGTTTAAAGAGCAGGTACTAAAGTAAAATGTTTTTTGTACAAAGTACATTATACATCAATACAAAATTATGGACGAACAGAACACAGAAAGCAGATTTGAATTTCTAAAGGGTGATAAAGTACTTTGGATGGTCATCCTTGTGATCTCCATTTTCTCTATTTTCCCTGTATACTCTGCAAGTTCAAATCTCGAATACATTGTTAATAACGGGACTACAACGGGTCACGTTATCAAACATATGTTCTTTGTAGTCTTAGGATTAGCAATTATGCGACTGGTAGGAACAATAAAATATGAATATATCGGAAAGCTCAGCAGTATTCTGCTCGGTCTTATGATTGTTCTGCTGATTGTTACCATGTTTACCGGGCAAACCATTGACGGAGCCAGTGCTTCCAGATGGCTGAAAATCCCGGGAACACCAATTTCCTTCCAGCCTTCATCATTTGCCTTTTTAATGCTGATTATCTACCTGTGCAGATATTTAACCAAAAAGATCACAAGAGAAAGGCTTCCAATAGAGAATATCATGTATATTTTCGGGCCTATCCTGCTTGTTTTTGTATTGGTAGCAAAAGATAACGGTTCCACCGCATTAATGATTTTAATGGTTTCCGTAGTGGTTCTTGTCATAGGACAGCTTCACTGGAAATACATTGCAGGGTTTATTTCTGCCTCATTTGTAGCTATTGTTTTATTTTTATTAATAGCTCTGAATACGAACATGATTGGCGGAAACCGTGTTCATACATGGATGAGCCGTGTAGAAACATTTACTTCAAGCAAAGCAAAATCAGCCGATGTAGATGATGAAAGTATAAAAGCAAAAAACTATCAGGTAATGCAGGCTAAAGCAGCCATCGTACATGGTGGAATCACCGGAATGGGACCAGGGAAAAGTGCATTGAAACAAATGCTTCCACAATCTGCCTCCGACTTTATCTTCGCGGTTATTGTAGAAGAATACGGAGTGATTGGAGCCGCTTTTCTGATCAGTTTATACTTAATTATGATGATCAGGATCGTAATGATTGCCAGTAAGATGCCGGCGTTTTTCGGATCCTTGCTCGTTCTCAGTCTCGGGGTAATGATTTTTATACAGCTTTCAGTAAACATAGCCGTTGCAGTCAACCTGATCCCGGTAACAGGACAGCCGCTGCCTTTGATAAGTTACGGAGGAACCTCAATGCTGGTAACCTATTTACAGTTAGGTATTATTTTAAATATAAGCTCAAGGATTCAGATTTATGATGAAGAAGGAATGGGCAAAAAACAAAGTGTAGCAGAAATAAACGATATCGCTTAAGATGGACAAAAAATTAAAAATATTATTATCAGGCGGAGGAACAGGAGGTCATATCTTCCCAGCCATCGCCATTGCTGATGAAATCAAAAAAAGATTTCCTGATGCAGAATTTTTGTTCATTGGTGCCAATGGAAAGATGGAAATGGAAAAAGTTCCACAAGCAGGGTATAAAATTGAGGGAATTGATATCGCAGGAATCGACAGAGGAAATTTGTTATCCAATTTAGGCCTGCCATTCAAAATTCTGAAGAGTTTATCAAAGTCTAAAAAGATTATTAAAAATTTTGCTCCTGATTTTGCCGTAGGAACTGGAGGATTTGCCAGCGGACCCGCTCTTTATGAAGCAAGCAAAATGGGAATTCCTATTTTCATACAGGAACAGAATGCTCATGCGGGAGTAACCAATAAAATTTTAAGCAAGAAAGCGAAAGCCGTTTTTACAGCTTATCCAAAAGTGGAAGGTTTTCCGGCAGAAAAAATAAAATTTCTGGGAAATCCGATTCGTGAGAACATTGTTTCAGGAATGCAGGAAACAACCCAGGCAAAAGAAAAAATGGGATTGAATAAAGATAAGCTTACGATTCTGTCTGTGGGTGGTTCTTTAGGCTCCAGAACATTGAATAATGCATGGAAATCTCATTTAAAACAAATGACAGATAAAGATTATCAGCTGATCTGGCAGACAGGAAAGCTTGATTATAAAGATATTGTAAACGAAACAAAAGATACAGACACTCCTAATATTCAGATCCTTGAATTCATCAAAGATATGGAACTGGCTTATTCTGCAGCTGATATCATCGTTTCAAGAGCCGGAGCTATTGCCATTTCAGAGTTGGCCGTAGCACAAAAACCGGTCCTTTTGGTTCCTTTCCCTTTTGCAGCGGAAGACCACCAAACTAAAAATGCCATGAATCTGGTTGAAAAAAATGCAGCAAGAATGGTAAAAGACTCTGAAATGCAGGAAAAATTCTGGAATACATTATCAGAAATCTGCGAAAATGAAAGGGTAAGGAAAGAAATGTCTGACAATCTTAAATATTTTGCCAAGCCAAATGCCGCAAAAGAGATTGTAGATGAGATTTTTAAAGTAATAAAATAATTAGGAAAGGCTTCGACAAGCTCAGCCTGACACCGTTAAAACTTATTTCATTAACGAGTCATGAATGTTAGTTGATTAAAGCTTTATAATAAAAATATTAGTAATTAAACTCTGAATTGGTTCAAGAGTCATTAAAGATTAAAATATAAATGAACATTTTACAAACATATCAGACTTTTTACTTCGTTGGAATCGGAGGTATCGGAATGAGTGCATTAGCGCGCTATTTCAATGCATCCGGAAAAAAAGTATTGGGCTACGATAAAACCAATACAAAATTGACTCAGAATCTGATGAATGAAGGGATTGATATTGTTTTTGAAGACTTTATTGATGAAAGGATAACTTCTCTTCAGAAAGAAGATACATTGGTCATCTATACTCCGGCTATTAAAACGCTTGGAATATTGGATTACTTCAATGAAAATCAATTTGAAGTGTTGAAGCGAGCTAAAGTTTTAGGATTAATCACTGAAAATACAGATTGTATCGCTATTGCGGGAACTCATGGAAAAACAACCACGTCAACCCTTGTAGCTCATTTATGCAAAGAAGCAGATCTGCCTTTCTCATGTTTTTTAGGAGGAATTTCTGAAAACTTTAAATCGAACTTCCTGTACAACGGTTCCAAATATTCTGTGGTAGAGGCGGATGAATATGACAGAAGCTTCCTGAACCTTTCTCCTGATTGGGCAGTTGTAACTTCTACAGATGCAGACCATTTGGATATTTATGGAGATAAAAGTCATATTGAAGAAGGGTTCAGACAGTTTGCGGCTTTAGTGCCTCAGGATAAACAGCTCTTTGTAAGAAAAGGAGTAGAAATTGGCAGAGGACATCAAACGTATGCTGTAAATGAGCCTGCAGACTACTATTCTGACAACCTGAGAATGGATCATGATAAAATTTATTTTGACTTCCATACTCCTACCGAAACAATAAAGGATTTTGTATGGGAAATTCCGGGAATCCATAATGTGGAGAATGCTACTGTAGCACTAGCGATTCTGCATAATTTAGGCGCAGATTTTGATACGCTGAAAAAAGCTATTGCCAACTTTAAAGGAATTAAAAGAAGATATACCAAACATATTTATCAAAACGGTAAAATTTATATTGATGATTATGCTCACCACCCTACAGAAATCAATGCTGTAGTGAGCTCAATCAGAACATTTTACCCTGATAAAAAACTAGTGGTGGTCTTCCAGCCTCACCTTTTCAGCAGAACAAGAGATTTCGCAGATGGATTTGCAGAAAGTTTAAGCAAAGCCGATGAACTTATTCTGCTTGATATTTACCCTGCAAGAGAACTTCAGGAGAATTTTCAAGGAGTTAATTCAAGCTGGCTGCTGGACAAAGTGACATTAGATAAGAAAGAAGTATCGACATTATCCGATGCTTTTGAAAAAATAAAAGAAAAAGATTTTGATATCCTTCTTACCGTAGGTGCAGGAAATATAGATACCCTGTATGATCCTATTTGTGAGTGGATAAGTGCTGTACAAAAAATATGAAAAATAAATACAGAATATTAAAAATTGCTGTCACTGTAATCATCCTTGGATTGTTACTGAGTTTCTCGTTGAAGAGATTCAGCCACCAACAGATTACAGACAATAAGATTTCTGTAAAAATGAGTGAAAAAACTCCGGTTTATTTTGTTGATGAAAAAGACATCAGGGAGATTGTAAAAAAAGAAAACCCTTCTGGAAAAGTAGGTGACCTTAATATTCCTTCTTTAGAAAAAAGAATCAATTCACTTCCGGCGGTAGATAGTGCTAATGTCTACCTGAACCTGAATGGAAAACTGAATCTGGATATCAAGCAGAGAGTTCCTGTTTTCAGGCTTAATAAAGACGGAAAAGACTTTTACGTAGATGAAAAAGGAGTTGAATTTCCAATTTCAAGAACGTATTCGCACCCATGTATGCTGGTAACCGGAAATGTACAGCCGGATGAATATGAAAAACTGGCAGAGCTGGTAGGAAAGATTGATAAAGATGATTTCAGTAAGAAATATTTTATCGGGATTTCAAAAAGCAAAGAAAGCTACAATCTTCTGACAAGTGAAGGAAATTACCGGGTAGAGATTGGAGATCTGGATAATATTGATTTTAAAGTAAAAGGATTTAAAACCTTCGTGGAAAAATATCTTGTCTACCAGGATCCACAGAAGTACAGTATGATTTCTGTAAAATACCAGAATCAGATTGTTACTACTTTAAACCCTTATTTTAAAGAAAATGACAGTATTTTAAAAGCAGGAAAATTAGAACTGGCAAAAGCTCCTGCTCCAATGGCAGCAACAAAGAAGACAGAGGCCAGACCAAAAATAGCGGAAGCAAAAAAAACGAGCTCCACGCCGGCAAAACCGAAAGAGAGCGCGAAACCGAAAACACATACAAAAGAAGCGAAAAAAACAGAAAAAAAATCAACCGCTAAGGCCTTATCCAAGCCAAAGGCAAAAGTAAAAATAGAATAAGTCCTTTCGGGACATTCAATACACAAATAGGAGATCATCTTTAGAGAAAAAAAGGAAAAAGTAGAAAAAATCAAATCGATATAAAAATGGAAAATCAAGAGTATTCAGTGGGTCTGGACATCGGGACAACAAAGATAGTCGCGATTGTCGGAAGAAGGAATGCACACGGGAAAATAGAAGTTCTCGGTGTAGGAAAAGCTAAAAGTCTTGGTGTTCATAAAGGTATTGTGAATAATATTTCACAGACTATTAATTCAATCAAGGCTGCAGTATCCGAAGCACAGTCCAGTGCTGGTGTTCCTATCCGCAAAGTTACGGTAGGTATTGCAGGAAAACACATTCGTTCTCTGCAGCACTCCGATTATATTATGCGTGAACATCCTGATAAATTTATTACAGACGATGACATTGAAGCATTAAAAGATCAGGTGAAAAAGCTGGTTATGCTTCCTGGAGAAGAAATTATCCACGTACTTCCTCAAGAATATAAAGTGGATTCCGAGGGTGAAATTCAGGAACCCGTTGGAATGCATGGAAAGCGTTTAGAAGCTAACTTCCACGTTGTAGTAGGCCAAATGGGCAGCATCAGAAATATTGCAAGATGCGTTCGTGAAGCCGGACTAGAAATGGAAGCCCTTACTTTAGAGCCATTGGCATCTTCTGAAGCTGTTCTTACAAAAGAAGAAAAAGAAGCTGGTGTCGCTATTGTTGACATTGGTGGTGGTACAACAGATATTGCGATATTTAAAGATAACATCATCCGTCATACCTGTGTGATTCCATACGGAGGCGGAATTATTACCGAAGATATCAAAGAAGGCTGTTCCATCATAGAGAAACATGCAGAACAACTTAAAGTAAAGTTTGGTTCGGCTGTTCCCGAATTAGAAAAAGATAGTACTTTTGTAACCATACCGGGGCTTCATGGCAGACCGGACAAAGAAATTTCTTTAAAAACTTTAGCACAAATCATCAATGCAAGAGTAGAAGAAGTTTTAGAAATGGTCAATACAGAACTGAAAGCTTATGGTGCTTTTGAACAAAAGAAAAAACTTATTGCAGGAATCGTTCTTACAGGTGGTGGTTCAAACTTAAAACATCTTCGTCAGCTGGCCAATTATACCACTGGTTTTGACAGCAGAATAGGTTTTGCGAATGAATATATCGCCAACGATAAAAATCAGTACCTGAAAGGCCCTGAATTTGCTACGTCTATCGGGTTACTGATGGAGAGTTTAAAGATCAGAGACAAAAAGCAGAATGCTGATGAAATCATGGAAGTTGTTGCAGAACAGCCAAAGCCTGAAACCGCTTCAGTACAGACAGAAACTGTTCAGCCGGTTCAGCATGCAACACCCGTTCAGGAGCAGCAGTCTTTTGAAAATGAAAGACAGGAGAACAGAAAGGCGAAATTGACCTTCGGGCAGTCGCTTATGGAAAAAGTAAAAAAATTCTTTGAAGAAGTAGAATAAATTATAAATGGTGAATGATAAGCGATAAACGATCTTTTCCTTATCAATTATCATCAATCAATTATCAATTATAATTATTAAAAGTATAGTTATGGAAAATATAGGTACACAAGGATTTTCATTTGATTTGCCAAAAGGAAATTCATCCATCATAAAAGTAATCGGTGTAGGGGGCGGTGGAAACAACGCTCTGAAGCACATGTACGAGAAAGGTATTCACGGAGTTGATTTCGTGATTTGTAATACAGATGCTCAGACTCTTGATAATAACCCGGTTGCTAATAAAGTTCAGTTAGGAACCACAATCACAGAAGGTCTTGGAGCAGGTGCAGACCCTGAGGTTGGTGAAAAATCTGCAATCGAAAGTATTGAAGATATTAAAGCAGCTATGGGACAAAACACCAAAATGGTGTTTATCACTGCCGGAATGGGCGGTGGTACCGGTACCGGAGCGGCTCCTGTCATTGCTAAAGTAGCAAAAGACATGGGAATTCTTACTGTAGGTATTGTTACCGTTCCTTTCAGTTTTGAAGGTAAAAGAAGACTTGATCAGGCTGAAAATGGTCTTGATAAACTAAAAAATAATGTTGATTCATTAATTGTTATCAACAACGATAAACTAAGACAGCAGTTCGGAAACCTTGGATTCAAGCAGGGATTCTCAAAAGCCGATGAAGTTCTAGCTAATGCAGCCAAAGGTATGGCAGAAGTTATTACAGGTTACTTTGATGTAAACATTGACTTTAGAGATGCTAAATCTGTACTTCAGAATTCAGGTACCGCTTTGATGTCTACAGGAACTGCTTCAGGTGAAAATAAAGCCGAAGAAGCGGTAAGAAAAGCCCTTGATTCTCCATTATTGAATGATAATAAGATTACAGGTGCCAAAAACGTTCTGTTATTGATCAGAAGTGGTGCTGAAGAAGTAACCATGGATGAGATCGGTATCATCATGGACCATATTCAGAAAGAAGCTGGAAACACCGCAGATATTATCTTCGGAGTAGGTGCTGATGAGGAATTGGGAGATGCAGTAAGCGTTCTTGTTATCGCAACAGGATTCTCTAACGACAATAAGAAATTTGCAGGACCTACAGAGAAAATCAGAATCAGTCTTAACGACAGCTTCGATGCTCCGAAAAACTCCCCTTTCAAAACAAGAGAGGAAAGAGAGTCTGCACCTGATACCACCTATGATTCCAGCAGAGCCAATCATTTCAGATTAGATGATGAAGACCACAGCACACAGTTCAAGGTTACATCCATTGAAAAAAAAATGATTCTTGAAGAAGAGCAGGTAAGACCCGAAATAAAATTCTCTGATAAAGAGGAAGATATTATAAACACTCCTGAACAGGCGTGGAAAAACGAAGAAGAAAGTGAGCAGGAATACAGCTTATTTTCTATTGACGAAGAGAATGAAGATCCAAACGACCTGGAAATTCAGTCTTTCTCATTTGATTTTGAAAATAAAAAAGATGAACCACAGGCAGGAACTCCATTCAGCAGCTCATTTACAGAAGAAAAACCTGTTGAATTCAGTTTCTTTGTAAACGAACCTGTGAGAAACGAGCCTAATACCGATTTCGGACAGCCAAAAGCAGAATTTAACAACCCAAGCAATGCTGCTGTAGCTGAACCGGCTCAGAAGATTGAAACCTTCTATCAGAAACAGGAAGAACCAAAAGCAGAAACAAAAACTGCTTTTGAAAACAAAACAGAAATTGAAGCTCCAAAAACGGAAGAATCAGAATTCACTTTTGTGAATAAAACGATCGACCAGGACAGAGTGATTGAAAGAAGAAATAAATTGAAAGAATTCAACTCACGCTACCAGAGCTTTGACAGCACGAGTGAGTTTGAATCTATTCCTGCTTTCAAAAGAAAAAATATTTCGATCGACGGAACCAATGCTTCAGATCAGAACATCAACACGTATCTGTCTGACAACAATGGATCTATGCAGATCAGAGAAAACAGATTTTTAAATAAAGACGTAGACTAAAATAAGTGTATTAATGTATTGATGAGTCACTCTGTAAAATCATCAATACATTAATCCTTTCACATTAGTACAAATAAGAATAACATGAGTTTAGAAAATATAATAAGCGAAGCTATAAAAACAGCCATGAGAGAAAAAGACAGAGTAGCTCTGGACTCTCTTCGTGCTGTAAAATCTCAGATTCTTCTTTTACAGACAGAAGCAAGAGGCGCTGAAGTTTCCGCAGAGCAGGAAATTGCTATTCTGCAGAGAATGATCAAGCAGCGTAAAGATTCTTTTGAGCAGTTTTCAGCTCAAGGAAGACAGGATCTTGCAGAAGTAGAAGAAGCTCAAATGAAAGTAATTGAGAAGTTTTTACCTAAACAACTTTCTGCTGAAGAACTTGAAACAGAAATTAAAAATATTATTTCTGAAACCGGAGCTGAATCTATTAAAGATTTAGGGAAGGTAATGGGAGCAGCGTCAAAAGTATTAGCCGGAAAATCTGACGGAAAAAGTATTTCCGAGATGGCTAAAAAGCTCCTGTCTTAGTTGATAACTAACCGTTGACGGCGATCCATAACCCTTCAACTTATTTTCTATCAACTATTTATATTAGGATATACAACCTTTGCATATCGATTTGATTAAAGAAGCCCGGAACTGAAAAGTTCCGGGCTTCGCTTTCTTTGGATATTAAAGTTTGTTAATCAGTTTTGATTCTAAAACTGGAAAAAGAATTAAGATACTACCATATTTCATAGAGTATTTAAGTGATTGATTGCTTGAGGGAAAGCCTTAAATGTTTTTTTCATGGTCGTTTGTTTTTCAGAATCATTTCAAAATTAATAATAATTTTCCATTATTCCTAGTCTTAATTCACATTTTTTTGAATATTATTACAATATTAATATTTAATTAATTTTATATGACTAATCGATTGATAGTTTTTATATATTGAACAAACGCAAAGAAATGCTTAACTTTGTACAGATAAAAACAAAATATATGTATCCAACAGATTTAGTAATGCCTATGAAGGCAGAGCTTACAGATAAAGGTTTCCAGGACTTGACAACTCCAACTCAGGTAGAAGATGCATTGAAGCAGTCCGGAACTACATTATTGGTAATTAACTCCGTATGTGGTTGTGCAGCAGGTGCTGCAAGACCTGGAGTTGTATACTCTTTGACTGGAGATAAGAAACCTGATCATTTAACAACTGTATTTGCAGGATTTGATACTGAGGCTGTAGCTGAGGCAAGAAAACACCTTGCTCCATTCCCTCCAAGTTCTCCATGTGTAGCTCTTTTCAAAGATGGTGAATTGGTTCACATGCTGGAAAGACACCACATCGAAGGAAACCCTGCAGGAGCTATCGCAGCAAACCTACAGGCTGCATATGATGAGTATTGCTAAGAAACAATAATCTAAATATCAAACCGTTACAAATTTTGTAACGGTTTTTTTATTTAATCACGCAAAAAATTTTCAGAAAATTCAAATATCATTATATTTGTTGGAATGGCAACCAAAGCACTTTTCAATACCGTAGTCAACTGGTTCATCCGTCAGAGGATAGATCAGATACAGAATTTCATGGATCATCCCATTGAGACCCAGAAAGGTATACTCTTTTCCCAGCTGTTTCATGCAGAAGACACGGAATACGGTAAACTGTACGGATTCAATTCTATATCAAGTTATCAGGATTTTAAAAATAAGGTCCCGATCGTTACCTATGAAGAAATGGAACCTTATATTGAAAAAGCAAGGCAGGGTCAGAAAGATATAAGCTGGCCCGGGCTCATTAAACATTTTGCCAAATCGTCGGGAACCACCAATGCCAAGAGTAAATTTATCCCCATTTCTGCAGAAAGCCTGGAATACTGTCACATGAAGGCAGGAAAGGATATGGTTTCCATTTACGCCAATAACCATCCCGAAAATCAGCTTTTTAATTATAAAAATTTACGTTTAGGAGGAAGTTCTGAACTGTATGCTGATTTCAACACAAAATTTGGGGATTTATCTGCTATTTTAATTGATAACCTTCCATTTTGGGTAGAAATAACCACAACCCCAAGCAAGAAAGTCTCATTGATGGGAGAATGGGAAAGCAAACTGAAGGCGATCACCTCTGAAGTAAAAAATGAAGATGTGGGAAGTATCCTTGGGGTACCAAGCTGGATGATGGTTCTCCTTCAAAAAGTATTAAAGGAAACCAATATCGGAAGTATTTCAGAACTATGGCCGAATCTGGAGGTGTTTTTTCACGGCGGAATCAGTTTCAAGCCCTACAGGGAGCAATTCAGACAGATCATCGGAAAAAACATCAATTACTACGAAATTTACAATGCTTCTGAAGGCTTCTTCGGGATACAGGACAGATCAGACAGTGATGAGATGCTTCTAATGCTGGATTACGGTATATTTTACGAATTCATTCCCATGGATCAGTTCCATTTTTCAAATCCGAAAGTGGTAAGTCTGGAAGATGTGGAAGTAGGTAAAAACTATGCCATGGTAATTACAACCAACGGCGGTCTGTGGAGATACCTGATTGGCGATACCGTTGTCTTTACATCAACCAATCCATTCAGAATAAAAATAACAGGAAGAACAAAACATTATATCAATGCATTTGGTGAAGAACTGATGATTACCAATGTGGAATCTGCCCTTTCAAAGGCATGTGAAGCTACGGGAGCGCAGATCACCGATTTCACAGGAGCTCCTGTCTTTATGAAAGGAAACGAAGGAGGTGCCCATGAATGGATTTTTGAGTTCAGTCAGCATCCAGATAACCTGGACCTCTTTATTGATGCTTTTGACAAGCATTTAAAAACAATCAACTCTGATTATGAAGCAAAGAGATACAACAATTTGACGCTTAAAAGACCTATTGTACATATTGCTAAAACCAACCTTTTCTATCACTGGCTGGAAGCTAAAGGAAAACTTGGCGGGCAAAATAAGGTGCCAAGGTTGAGCAATGACAGAGAATATATTGAACCTTTGCTGGAAATGAATAAATAAAGATATAGAATATCCATTCTGGTCAATTAATAAAAAAAAGCCGTAACTCAATTAGAATTACGGCTTTTATTTTATTTACTTAAGTCTTCTTTCACTTTTTTCGCAGCTTCCTCTACTTTTGAAGCTCCTTTTTTCGCGGCTTCTTTAGCATCTTGTCCTACTTTATTGGCTTCAGTTTTGATATCCTGACCGGCCTTCTGAAGATCCTGTTTCGTTTTATCAGCTGTTGCATCAATTTTATCTTTAGCCTTTTGAGCTGCATCATCAATCTTATTACCAGCGGCATCTACTTTTGCTTTCACATCTTCTTTTGCATTGTTGATTTTTGCAGTATCAACAGTAGTTGGAGTTTCTGTAACAGTAGTAGTGGTTGTAGTAACTGATCCGTCAGCGTTATCTACCTGCTCTGTTTTCGTTGTTGATTTTGTACATGCTACAGTGAATACTGAGATCACCATTGCTGTAAGGATTTGTTTTTTCATATTGTCTATTTTTTAATGATATAGGCGTTATTGTGTTTTAGAGTCTGGACCCGAAGGCGTTTCTACAGACTTCTTTTTCTTTTCTGCATCTGCTTTTTTCTTTTCCTCTTCCTGTTTTGCTTTATTTTCTTTTTCAAGCTCTGCCTTTAGCTTGCTCTCCTCTTCCTGAAGCTTTTTAGCCTGTTTTACAGAGTCCAGATACTGGGGGGAAGACATTCTTATCTTTCGGGCAATATCTACTGAAACAGCGCCGGTAGAAAAGGAATCAACAGCAATAGTATCATAGTTCCTTTTAACATCCTGTTCCGCAGCGAAACCCGGAGATTCCTTCTTGGAACATGCAGTGAGAAGAATTGTGAAAATAAAAATCACAGACAGTATATTTTTCATGGAACTAATTTAGCAGAAATTCTGCAATTACAGGATAGTGATCCGATAATTTCACAGACTGATCTACTTTATAGCTTAGAGGAATAATAGATTTTGAACTGAAGATATAATCAATTCTCAAAGGTACTTTATAGTCATGAAAACTGCTTGCGCTTCCCTTTCCTGCTACTAAAAAGGCATCCTGAAGATCTTTTCCCAGATTATAATATTCATAAGAATTGGGAACAGAATTAAAATCTCCGGCTAAAATAACCGGGTAAGGTGATAAATCTACCATCTTTCTGATTCTTTTTACCTGATCTTCATGGGCCTGAAATGTAGGAGTCATGTGAGAGAGCAATGTTGAAACATTTCCAAATCCAAGTGCATCTAACTTCGTAAACATTGACTTATGAAGTCTGAAAGGTTCAAGATAGACATTAATGATTCTGACTACCTTTCCATTGATATCAATATCAGCATAGAATGAATTTCCTCTTGCTTTCTCATCAATCAACTCTGCCTGTCTTACAATTTTATGTTTTGTTTTCAGAATAACAGAAGGATATTTTATAAGATCCCGTTTTATGGCACGGTTAGTATCTTTTTCCTGTACAAGAATAATATCTGCATCCTGTTCTTTAATGTAATTTTTCACTTTATCCCAACCATATTCTCCATATTTTACATTAAATGTCAATACTTTAATATCCCGTATTGTTTTTCCATTCTCTGTTTTTGGTGAAAAGTTGACCCATCGTCTGATGGGATTATAGAAGATAAGTGTACCCAGTGCAAAAGCGATAGCTATTTTTTGTTTTTTGAAGATCCATATCAGTGTAAGAATCAAATGTGCTAAGATCAGATAGGGGAAACCAAGTGATAGCAGGTTAAGGTAGCCCAAAAGATTAGGCGGAATCCATGCATTCCCCAATGTGCTTAACAGCAAAACAGCAATAACGATATGTATAAATAGTAATATCTGATTCGACTTCATGAAAAAACGGTCTTGGTACGCTTTTCTTTCAACAAAAATCCTACCAAGCAGATAACTTTAACTCTTTTTATGATTATTTGCTTTCCGTGGAAAATTTCACGATGACAGGATAATGATCTGAAATACTTACAGAACGGTCAACTTCATAAGATATTGCCCTTAATGATTTTGAAGAAAAAACATAGTCGATCCTGATTGGAAATTTATAGTCGTGAAAACTGGTTGCACTGCCCTTTCCGGCCGATAAAAATGCATCTTCAAGCCCATCCGATAAATGATAATATTCATAAGAATTAGGAACAGAATTGAAATCTCCTGTAAGAATAACGGGGTAAGGTGAGGTCTCAATAACCTGTTTGATCAAAACTGTCTGCTCCTGATGTTTCTTAAAAGTTGGAATCAGCCTTTTTACAACATCTTTTGCTTTTTGTTCGTTGGAATCGGTATTTCCATTAAGTCTTACCATATCTTTATCAAAGTGGAACGGATTAAGATATACATCAATAAACCGATATACCTTTCCATTAATCTCGATATCAGCCTGTAAACCAGGAATTCTTATATTTTCATCCTGTGGGTCGATAATTTTATGATTAATAATTTTATGTTTGGTCAAAATCGTTAACCCTGCTCCCGGATTTACTTTCTGATATCCCTCAAATTGATAATCTTTACCAGCATCTTCCTGTAAAAGGATAACATCTGCACGCTGAGATTTTAGATAAGGTCCAATTCCGGCATTTCCTCTTCCCCCTGCCCTCGTATTGAAAGAGACTATTTTTATTTCTGAATTTCCATTTTTAGGAGAAGAATAATTCACCCATCTTTTTACCGGGTTGATAAATGCAAGCCCTGCAAACATGAATACAAAAGCTCTTTTTTTCCAGCTGAAAACCCAGAATATCGTCAGAATGATATAAGAGATCATAAGTACCGGAAAACCTAAGGAAAGCAAGTTAAACCATGGGAAAACCTTCGGTGGAACATAAGCATTCAATAATGTACCCAGCAGTAAAAACAGAATTCCCAGATGCAGGATGAATAATATGAGTCGGAAAACCTTCACAATCTTATTTTAATTGAATCTGTACAAATGCTTTTTCCAAATTACTGCCAGCAGCCATCCTACCAAAGCTCCCCCTACGTGAGCGAGGTGAGCAATGCCGCCTCCATTCCCGGAGACACCAAGGAACACAGAAACAACAACAATAATTGGCAGAAGGTATTTTACTTTTATAGGAACCGGAATAAACATGATTCCAATTTTAGAATCTGGATAAAGCGTCGCAAATGCCGCTACAACTCCGAAAATAGCTCCAGAAGCCCCAACCATGGGTGTAGCTACAATGTCTTTGAAACTTTCAAGTAATTCTTTTTGTTTAAGAATGGAATCTGCATTCCCTGCAAACCCAACACTGGCACCTGACAAATATGCATTTACATTAAACCCCAGCTGTTCCAATTCACTGGAAAGCTGCTGAACTTCTACAAAATTCCACAAATTGAAAAGGAAAAATGCACCTAAACCACTTGCAAAATATAAAATCAAATACTTTTTATCTCCTAATGTCTGCTCCAGAATGGGTCCAAAGCTAAAGAGCGTCATCATGTTAAATAAAATATGCATGATACTTCCGTGCATGAACATATGGGTAATAACCTGCCATGAATGGAAAAAAGGGGAGAACGGATAAAAGCCCGCGAGATACCCAATCATCTGGTTTCCCATGAAATAAGTAACAATAAATACTATAACATTGATTATAATAATATTCCTTGTAATGGGCGGTATATTGTTAAACATAATTTAAAATTTGTTTTTAAAATCATTAAACGGAACTTCATAATAGCATCTTTTTCCATCCGGCAAAAACTCCGGGAAACCTAGTGCTGTAAAGTCTTTGATAAGCTGTTCCGCATCTTTTTTATAAATAAAGTCAAATCTTGACTTGGACTGCATTTTGTTCCACTGATTATGGTAGTAATGCAAAAATTCTTCTTCTGTTTTGTATTCCAGAATTTCAAAAAGGTTCTCCAGGAATTTCATTGCCTGGGTTTCTTTCAGCCCTTCAGGAAGTGAATCTATTCGAAGTACGCTTTCATGAGCAATTTTCATGTCAAACCCTAATTCCGGAAGATATTTTTTGATCGAATTGTATTTTGTCTTCTCAATCTCATTCATATGATATTCCAGAGAGAAAAGAAGAGCATGGCTGTTTGTATTTGATTTTCTGGTAGATTTATTCCCTTCAGAAACCAATAATCTGTGCATTCTTCCGAGATCCAGCATCAAGGTCACATCACCTTTATTGAAAAGCCAGTAGCCATTTGGAAGCCTCATCAGATCTTCGTCAAAATCTTCATCTTCAAATAAATTAATCTTTGAAGGTTCAGCAGTAATATTCTGATGGTACATTTCTGTAAGATTCTGAATTTCTTCTGGATGCACTACATTTTTTTCTTCCAGAAACGGATTATAATCCTTATCTACAATAATCTCCGGCATTTTTACAAAACCACTTCCACCTCCGTTTCCTTTGCTTGGAATCGGTTTATTCATCATTTCATCCAACTCCGGATCTCTGTCGAAATCAAGGCTTGGAGAGACATTATAAATCCCTAACGACCTTTTGATGGTTGAGCGGAGCAAAGCAAAAATAAGATGTTCATCTTCAAATTTCACTTCGGTTTTCTGTGGATGGATATTCACATCAATTTTCTCAGGATCAAGCTCCAGGAAAAGGAAAAATGAAGGGACATATCCGGGCTGAAGCAATCCTTCAAAGGCTTCCTGTACTGCTTTATTGAAGTATGGGCTTCTGAAATACCTTCCGTTCACAAAAAGAAACTGTTCTCCTCTTGCTTTCTTGGCACCTTCAGGCTTAGCAACGAATCCATGAAGTTTACACCAGATAATATCTTCTTTGATAGGAATCAAAAGCGGCTGAAGTTTCCTTCCGAAAACATCTACAATACGCTGCATCTGACTTCCTTTTCTCAACCTGAAAACAGCTTCATCATCATGGAAAAGGGAAAACTCCAGATTTTCATGAGCCAGTGCAACACGCTGAAATTCATCAATTACATGTCTGAATTCAATATTGTTATTTTTCAAAAACTTCCTTCTTGCAGGAACGTTATAGAAAAGATTTTTTACTAAAAAATTTGATCCGTCTGCTGTCTGAACCGGGTCTTGAAACTGGAAAACTCCGCCTTCAATATAAATGTTGGTACCAATGGATGTGTCATTCTGTTTCGTTCTGAGCTCTACTTGTGAAACTGCGGCAATAGAAGCCAGTGCTTCACCCCGGAAGCCTTTTGTAGCAATCTTAAAGATATCTTCTGTTCCTTTGATTTTGGAGGTAGCATGTCTTTCAAATGCCATACGGGCATCTGTTTCGGACATTCCTTTTCCGTCGTCTACCACCTGAATAAGGTTTTTCCCGGCATCTCTGATGATCAATTCAATCTTCGTTGCATCTGCATCAATAGCATTTTCCAAAAGTTCTTTCACGATGGATGCAGGCCGCTGCACCACCTCTCCCGCTGCAATTTGGTTGGCTACATGATCCGGTAAAAGCTGAATAATATCTGACATAAAAACGTAAATCAACTTACAAAAATAGTCAATGGAAACGGGAATTAAAATACCAAAATCGTGATTTAATATTTAATTATCAACATTTTTACTTATTTATCCCCAACCATTTTTTTTAATGTTTGTAATGAAGGGCGTTAGCTCACTTATTAATCTGATCGGGAAATTTTCATTTTAACACCTTTGAAAAACAGGATAAAAAACAACAGATTTATAGATTTTTAAGACATTTTTAAAGAAAAACACCCCTATTTCATAATAAAATAAGGGCATTTACAGCTAGTTTATACAAAAAATCAATAGTGTGTTTTATATTTTAATCTTCAAAGACAAGCTTTCTTTTCTTCTCTCTTTTAGGAATTCCATGGATTTTATCATAGAGATATGCAAAGAGATTAGGCTTTTTATAAATCCTGCTATATCTATATTTCGTGTTAAAGTGTCGAACATGAATTTTATAAGCATCATACCCGATGACAATCAGAAGACACAGACTGATTACATAGAACACTCTGAATTCCAGATAGTAATAAGTCAATCCTGAGAACACTGCTCCCATGATATAAGCAAGCATAATACTCATCAGAAGTTTTGCTCTGCCAATCAGCTCTCCGTTTCTTCTGTATTTTTTCTGTGTAAACATAGACACCAGGATTCCTAAATCGGTGGTTGTTCCCGTAAGGTGGGTCGTTTTCACGGAGAAGTTGGAGATACTTGCCGTAAGACCGTTTTGCAGTCCGGTGGCAAAAAGCATCAATGCTACCAGATATTCTGTTTCCTCTAATGTTTTCTGATAGTAAAACTGCCCGTATATTCCCACAAAAAGGAGACATATAATTTCCAGCGCAATAGGCATAGAATGGGCAAAATATTTACTTTTCTTGTTAAAGTTGATAACAATAAAGTTGGACAGAAAACTTCCGAAGAAGAATAAAAAGATCCATCCTCCTACTACTCCTACCTGCGTCCAGTTTCCTTTACTTATTTCTGCTGCTAAAATAGCGTAGTGTCCCGTTACATTCGATGTAAAAGAGAGAAATATCAATAGGGAAGCAATATTTATAGTACCCGCCGTAAAGGCAGTCAGCGTCCCCAACCTGATATTATCTCCCAGTGTCCTGCTGTTACTATAATTTCTTAACATTTTTTTATTTTTTTATTTGTGTTTTATTTAGACCTCTACAAAGATCTCTGCCAATCTTCCTCTTTCCGGAAGTCTTTCTCTTACTTCAACGGTAATTTCTTGGGATTGCAGTTCTTTGCATTTTTTGATGTAAGGAATCAGATCAAACTTACCTTTTCCCTTACTTTTGATAGATGGAGAATAATAAGCCTCTTCAATATTTTCTGCCTTTACATATTGGTTGAATGTTCTCTGGAAACTTCCTGTAAAAATATCACAAGTGATTTTATTAATCAGGTGGGGATATTTATTACTGATAATTCCATAGGCATCACAGAACTCTTCCGGTCTTATTTTATTAAAAACCGATGTTTTGGTTGTGAATAAAAGATCTCTGATAGAATCTCCGCCATCATACCCGGATGTCAGAAGGATATTATATTGGTTCTGATCTTCTGATGCATCTTTCTCCTTAAGTACTTTTTTCAATATATTCAATGACTCAAGAGAGTAATCTGTCGCAATTAAAATTGTTTTAGCCATGTTCTTTATTATTTTGTATTGTGTTTATCTTTTTTGATGATACAAAACTAGAACGACCATATTAGAACATCTTTGGAACGAAATTAAAATGTGATTAAAGAGATTAAAATGAGATTAGAAAATTGTTAAGGAGAGTTCATATAGCAAAAAACAAAATCGTAAAAGGACGAAATTGCTCATAGACATTGTTTGTTTCCGGATTGTTCTTCAGGCTGAATAAGATCAGGCTACTCTCCTTTCTGCGTACTATAGAAATTTGGGAAGCGCATTTGTACTGTAGTTCCCTGGTTTTCGTGTGAACTTACGATCAGTTCCCCGTGATGCATTCTTACGATGTTTCTTGCTAAAGGAAGCCCAATTCCATAACCTTCATAGTTGTTCGTATTGGAGGCTCTGAAGAATGGATCGTAGATTTTATTCATCTCTACTTCAGGAATTCCGATACCATTGTCTTTTACAATAATGTAGACATCTGTATTGGTAGCTCCCAGAGATACTTTTACCTGCTGAAAATTAGAATATTTGCAGCCATTACTGATGATATTGGCTACCGCAAGATGGAGCAGCTGTTCATTTCCCTGTACTTTCAGCTTTTTCGGATTATCGGGAAGCATACTGATATCAAGATAAATATTATTTCTGGAATCTATTCTTCTTAGCGTTTCAATAACATCCCAAAGCAGCTGATCTATTCTTACCTTATCCATTTTCTGGATTTTCCCATCGAATCCGGTTTGGGCAATCATTAAGAGAGCTTTAATCTTTTTATCCAGCTTTTCAGCTTCATCCAGAATGATTCCAAGAGTTTCTTTGTATTCATCGGCTGTTCTGCTGATGGAAAGAGCAACATCAGCTTCTCCCATAATGGAGGTAAGAGGAGTTCTCAATTCGTGGGAAACATTTCCGATCAGGTGATTCTGAGTTTCAAATGAGGTTTCAATACGGTTGAGCATATCGTTGAAAGTATCTACCAACTCGTTCAGCTCTTTGTTATCAGGCTGAGACTCCAGCCTTAAGTGAAGATTTTCAGAACTTATCTCTTTTACTTTTCCTGTAATTTTTAAGATAGGTCTGAATAACGTTTTGGAAAGATAAAAAGAGAAGATCATACTGAAGAACAAAGAAAGAACGATACAGGTAAGCAGTGTTCTTTTTAAAAAGCCCAGATAATAAATGACATAATGATTTTTAGCTGAAGCAATAGCGATATAATCTTTATTATCATATTTAAAGCTTTGTCCTATATAATAGAATTCTTCATCATTATAATTGGACTCTCCTTCTTTGATAATATTTTTAAAGAAATAAGCAGGAATATGAACTTCCTGAGATATTTTTTTGAAATTGGAATCTCTGGGAACGGCAAAAACATAGTCCTTTTCCATTGGAAGTTCCTCATCATTCAGACTGTTGAGAATATAATTTTCCGGAAGGTCGAGATGATCTTTGCTTTTTTCAATCTGAACAATGGTCGCCGTTCTGATTTTTAGGAGCTCATAAAATCTCTGATGGGAAAAATTCACGATAGAAAAGTATACCAAACCACTGAACAGCAAAATGATGGCTGTAAAAACCAACATCAAAAGCACCATCGTTTTGGTCTGATTTGTAATCACTTTATTAAACATCCATTATGTTTTTTTCAACACATATCCCATTCCTATCACTGTATGAATCAACTTATTATCATCCTGGTTATCCAGTTTTTTTCTTAAATAGTTGACATATACATCGACCACATTGGTTCCCAGTTCGTAGTTCACTCCCCATACTGCATCCAGAATTTCAGCTCTGGAAATTACTTTTTCCGGATTATTCAGGAAATATAGCAGGAGTTTATATTCTGTAGAAGTAAGCGAAATGTCTTCTCCTGCGCGGGTTACCTTCTTGGTATAATCATTCACCATCAGGTCTGAAAACTGAAAAACATCTTCATTATCAGGTTCAGATTCAATGGCTTCCTGCGGACCGTTGTTGTTGCTTCTCCTTAGCAAAGACTTCACACGTGCTACCAGCTCTATGAATTTAAAAGGCTTTACAAGATAATCATCTCCTCCGCTTTCCAGTCCAAGAACGATATTTTCAGAAGTTCCCAAAGCAGTTAGAAACAAAATCGGAACGTTCTGATTGGTTTTTCTTATCTCTTTACAGACATCCAGACCATTCATTTCCGGAAGCATAATGTCTAAAATTACCAGATCAAAATCGTTAGCCTGCACCAGTTGTACTCCTGTACGGCCGTCAAAAGCTACAGAAATTTCATATCCATTTTCCTGAAGTCCTTTTTTAATAAAAGAAACTACACTGGTTTCGTCTTCGATAAGAATAATTTTTTTCATAAATGAAATAAGGAGTTTCACAAAAATAGGGAAATTTTATTGGGGTGGACAAAAAGAGCAAGCAGAAGGCAAATTCAGTATTCCTTTTTCAATAATAATTTTCAATGAATTGATTCCCTACCTTATTCAAACTCTATATAATAATATTACCTTTGCTTTTAATAGAATGATGAAAAAATAATTCAGGGTTAAATTACATAGAGTATGAACGACTTTTTAATAGGTATCGGCAAGAGATTAAAGGATATTAGAAAAAAGAATAATTTAACCATCAATGATCTGGCTTTCAAAGCGAATGTGAGTAACGGTCTTGTTTCCAGAATTGAAAACGGAAGGACGATTCCTTCACTTCCTGTCTTATTGGATCTGATTCAGTCTCTTGAGATTGATGCCAGCTACTTTTTTGAAGGGGTTGAGAAAAAATCCAATGCCAAATTCATCTATGTTCCGAAAGAAAGCCAGCAGGTAATAGAAAAAGAGGTAGAAGCTGAAGGATTCAAGTATATGCATATCTTCAGCAAAAGTCTTCATTCTTTGGGATTTGAAGCGGCACTCCTTACCCTTGAACCCAATTCAAAAAGGGAAAAAGTTATTACCGATGCCTGGGAATTCAAATATATCCTGAAGGGAGAAGTGAAATACGTGATTGATAATGAAGAAATCATTTTAAAAGAAGGTGATTCTCTATATTTCAATGGTAAGTTTCCTCACGTTCCGGTAAGCATCAGCGATGAAAGCTGTGTGATGCTTGTCCTTTATTTTTATACTGCTTAATCGCATTTTTTTTAACGCAAAGTTTTTTATTTGACTTTGTCATTCTGACGAAGGAAGAATCCTATTTACATTCAATAGTATAAAATTCTTCATTGCATTGCATTGCATTCAGAATGACAATTCTAGAGTAGAATCAATCTCATTGATTCTTTATGAGTGCACGCATCACAAGAACGCTTCATCAGCGACAAAGTCGCAACCTTTGCATCCTTATAAATATACTGTTAGAATCATTAAACTTTGCGTTTAAAATAATAATCATTTTACTCATTCTTCTTCAATTTTTGATTTCCAGACAAAACAAAAGTTTACAAATATGCAATTTTTGATTTTCTGCTTTCTCCCAAAATGAACGAAATATGAAGCAAAACACCCCTATTTTAGATCAATTTCCCATTGAATAACTATAAAGCAATATTTATAAAAACGTTGTGTGAACAAACTCTATCTCTTTTTTATTCTATTTTAAAAGATCAATTTCAATGGTTTTCAAAGTAAAATAGTCGTAATAAACAGTGTCTATTTGTTAAACAATACTTAACACAGAATATTTATATATATTAAAATTATTAGCTTGATTTGCATAAAAAATTTAATATATGTAAAAATGAAAGCAAATTTAGAGAAATTACTTACCCTTGTTTTTGTCTGTTTCATTGTCTTTGTTTCAGCACAGAAACAGTTAATTATAGGAACTGTTCTGGACGACAGCCAGCCTCTCCCTGGGGCCACAGTCAAAATAAAAGGCTTATCTAAAAATATAGCGACTGATATTGAAGGAAAATTTACCATCAATGATATCAAAGAAGGTCAGTACACGCTACAAATCAGCTACATCGGATATGAATCTACAGACATCAATGTAGATCTGAAGCCAGAACAAACGGTTGATTTGGGAATCATCAAACTTTCCCAACCCCGAAAAAACATTGATGAAGTAGTCGTTACCGGAACGCTGAAAAATACGGAAGCAAGAGCATTGAATCTTCAGAAAAATGCAATCAATATTACCAATGTCATTGCCTCTGACGGAATCGGAAAGCTACCGGACAGAAATGCGGCAGAGACCGTACAGCGTGTACAGGGAGTTTCTATTGAAAGAGACCAGGGCGAAGGAAGATTTGTTTCTCTGAGAGGACTTCCGCCATTCTGGGCTTCTACAACCATCAATGGAAACAGACTTCCTACCGCTGAGGAGGAAACAACATCAAGAGCAACAGCATTCGACTTTTTTCCTACGGAACTGATCTCGTATGTACATGTAAACAAGTCTTTTACCCCGGACATGGAAGCAGACGGAATTGGTGGTGGTGTCAATTTTATCACCAAGACTCCGCCAATGAAAACAGAATTCAAAGCAACTATTGGAAGTGGATATAATGCTAAAGCTGATAAAGGAGTGTATAACCTCGGATTTTTATATGGAGGAAGAACAAAAGATAAAAAATTCGGGTACCTTTTCAATTTTGCCCATTTCATCAGGAACTGGTCTACAGATAACTTTGAAGCGAGAAGAAGTGGTGATGAAGGTGTTTTCAGGCTGGAACTTCGTGATTATAACGGAGTAAGAAAAACAACAGGGATCAATACGGCTTTTGAATATGTATTGTCTCCAAAAACTACTTTCTATTTAAAAGGAATGTATGGTACATTATCGGATGATGAAACCCACTACAAACATAGAATCCGATTTGATAAATTCAGCAGCGCCAACAATACAGCGAGAATAGAGCTTCAGAATATCCACAATTTATTAATTACAGAGCTTACTTCTGTCTCTTTGGGAGCCGTTCATAATTTAAATAAAGGAAAAATCGACTGGGACTTATCTTACTACGACAACAAATTCAAGTATGGAAATATTCCTGATAAGCAGAATAATTCTTACTATGTCATCAAGTACACTCAATCTGGTGTAGGCATTAATCCTGATTATATTTCAGATCATGGAAATGGACCAAGAGCTTATTGGAAAGCCGATGGTGGGAAATTAGATTATAAAAACCCAGATGCTTTATTCGGTTTTTACAGTGATCCGAACTTTAAAATGGATGCTTCCCAAATGAGATTTACAGATCTTGAATTTTATAAAGTTTTTGTAGAGGAAAAAGACAAAATCGTAGCAGCATTCAACCACGAAATTAATGCATCTGATAAATTGACCTTAAAATATGGTTTTAAATACAGAGATAAAGAACGTAATGCAAAGTTCTCTGATATTTTCTACAACTGGAACAATGGTACTGCCCCACTTCTGTCTGAGTATTCACAATATATCACAACACAGCCCAATGGACCGAAATATTTAAGTGAAATGAATGCTCATATCGGCAATACTTTTGGACCCGTACTTTCTACAACAGGAATGAACCAGTTCTGGTATCAGAATCAAGGGAATCTAAAGATTAATACGGCTGATTCCGAAGCACTGCAGTACAATAAAGCATTAGGAAGAAATTTTGATGTCTTTGAAAAACATGCAGACGCTTACGGGATGGCAACCTATAAACTGAATGATAAGATCATCATTTTAGGAGGAATCAGATTATCAAATACCAATACCAAAGTAAGAGGATACAGCGTAAATGATGATGTACTGACTCCAGTAGAAAACACCAAAAACTATCTGGCTGTTCTTCCGATGATTCACTTGAAATATACATTAAATGATAAAACCAACCTTCGTTTTGCTGCGACTAGAACTTTCTCAAGACCGAACTTTGGAGATCTCACCCCTGGAGGAACTTATATTGAAGCAGACAATGAGTTTAAAGGAGGAAACCCAAATCTTAATCCTACCTATTCTTTGAATTTTGATTTGATGGGAGAATATTATTTCTCCAACGTAGGGATTCTGAGTGGCGGCGTTTTCTATAAATCGATTACAGATCCTATTTTTCAGGATTCTTTTATCGGAAATTATAACGGAATTACGGGTGTACAATTTACAGCACCTAATAATGGAAAAGCAGCATGGCTTGGAGGTATTGAACTTGGAATTAACAAAAGATTCGACTTCCTTCCAGGGTTTTTACAATACTTCGGAGTACAGCTGAATGCCACATTCATGACCTCTGAAATGGAGAAGCCAAGCGGAAGAACGGTAGCACTGCCCTATCAGGCAAAAGAACTATACAACGCACAACTTTTCTTTGAGAAAAAAGGATTCAATGCAAGGCTGGCTTACAACTATAAAGGAAAGTATGCTGTAGAATATGCTGAGGAAGATATCAACGATTCTTATTATGGTAAATACAGCAATCTTGATTTCGGAGGGTCTTATCAGTTTACAAAATATCTGACTTTATATGCAGATGTAAACAATATTCTGAACAAACCTCTGATCTATCACTTCGGTAAAAATGAAGACCGCCCTGAACAGGTAGAATATTACGGAGTACGATTCAATCTTGGAGTAAAACTGAACTTCTAAACCATTATCATGGCCAGAACCATCAATAAAAAAACATTAGTAACACTGAAAGCCGCTTTTGCTGCTTTTGGTGTTTACTTCTGCATGTACGGCTTCAGAAAACCTTTTACTGTAGCTTCTTTCGAGGGATTTTCCTATTTCGGAGTAGATTATAAGATTCTGATTATTATTGCGCAGGCAGTAGGCTATTTTATTTCAAAATTCATCGGGATCAAATTTATTTCTGAGCTGAAACCACAAAAAAGACTTACTTATCTGTTTGTTTTTATTGCCATTGCAGAGCTTGCCCTGTTAGGATTTGCAGCGGTTCCTGCTCCTTACAATATTATATTTATGTTTATCAACGGGATTCCGTTGGGAATGATCTGGGGAATTGTTTTCTCTTACATCGAAGGGCGAAAAACCACGGAAATCATCGGTCTGTTTTTATGTTCAAGCTTTGTCGTTTCTTCAGGATTTACAAAATCCGCAGGAAAATTTTTAATGGATACGTTCTCCATTTCCGAGTTCTGGATGCCGTTTTCAGCCGGACTTATTTTTATTATTCCATTGATTCTTTTCGGGCTGCTTCTTGAAAGAATTCCCCAACCTTCAGAAGAAGACATTTTGCTTAAAAACAAAAGACAACCGTTGAACGGCAGGGAAAGAAAAGCACTGATCCAACAGTTTTTTGTTCCCATCATGTGTATTATCTTTTTATATATCAGTTTAACGGTTTTAAGAGATTTCAGAGATAATTTCAACCGTGAGATCTGGGACGGACTGCATTTTACTTTTGACAGTTCCATTTTCACTTTAACGGAAATTCCTATTGCGGTGATGGTCCTTTTGATCTTCAGTTTCATGGTCAAAGTAAAGAACAACAAAAAAGCATTTGCCTACTATCACTATATACTTTTCATAGGAATTCTAACAGTAGGGCTTTCTACTTATCTTTTTCAGCAGGGCTCTTTATCTCCTTTTTTATGGATGACGATTTCCGGCTTCGGAATGTATATCTGTTATATTCCTTTTAACGGAATTTACTTTGACCGGATGATTGCCGCTTTTGAAATCAAAGGAAATGTAGGTTTTCTCATTTATATTGTAGATTCATTCGGGTATCTGGGAAGTGTTCTGATTCTTTTGTATAAAAATTTTGGTTCGGCTCAGACTTCATGGTTAAATTTCTATATCAACTTAAATTACATCATCACCGTTACCGTTTTCATTCTTTCGGTGATTGCTTTTCTGGCTTTCAGAAATAAATCAAAGCCAAAATCAAACTCTAATCAATTCATCAATTTCGATACATCGAAAATTTTATAAATTATAATACAATGACAACAAAATTTGATTTAATCGTTGTAGGAGGTGGAATTTTAGGAACATTCCATGCTTATCATGCGCTGAAGAAAAATCTTAAAGTAGCTTTACTGGAAAGAAATTCTGTTCCTCAGGGAGCCACTGTAAGGAACTTCGGACAGGTAGTACCGTCCGGAATGGATCTGAAATGGCAGAATTTCGGAAGAGAAAGTCTCACCATATACAATGAACTTCATACCCAGGCGGATCTTACCATCAGACAAAACGGATCTGTATATATCGCATCCAATGATGAAGAGCTTCAGCTGATTGAAGAGCTTTATGAAATCAACAGAAACAATGATTATGAATCTATTTTATTATCAAAAAATGACTGCGTTAAAAAATATGACGGGCTCCGTTCGGATTATTGTAAAGGAGGTCTGTTTTTCCCTCAGGAACTTTCAGTAGATTCTGCAGATATGATTGTAAAACTTCACAAGCTGCTTCAGGAAAAAATGGGACTGCAGATTTTCTACAATACAACGGTTCTTGAAACCCATGAAGATGATCAGAAATGTACAGCTGTAACTGCAGACAGAATGGAATTCAATGCATCTAAAATCATCATCTGTGGCGGACATGAGTTTAAGACTTTATACCCTAAAGTATTCAATGACAGTGATCTGGAAGTCAGTAAACTTCAGATGCTTCAGACCAAACCGCAGGGGATTTATTCGCTTCAGGGAAATATTCTTACCGGTCTTTCTGTCAGGAGATATGAATCATTCAGCGAATGTCCTTCTTTCCAGAAAATTAAGGCTTTAGAAGACCCGATTTCTTTTGAAAAGAAATACGGAGTTCATATTTTATTCAAACAGGCTCTTGACGGTTCTGTCATCATTGGAGATTCTCATGAGTATGCCGATGCTAAAAATGCGGATGATCTTGGATATGATCTTAATATGGAGATTGATGAATTCATGATTCTTGAGGCTAAAAAAATCATTGATCTTCCCACGTATGATATTCAGAGAAGATGGTTCGGAATTTATTCTCAGTGCAAAACCAAAGATATTTTTGAACACAGCCCATCTGCCAATATTCATATTGTAACGGGTATTGGAGGAAAAGGAATGACAGGAAGCGGTGGCTTCTCAAAATTTAATATTGAAAAAATTTACGCTTAAAATTTAAATGAAAAATATAGAATTATTGGTTCTGGATATGGCCGGAACAACAATTGATGAGGATAATGTAGTGTACAAAACACTTACCAATGCCGTGAATGATTACGGCTATGTGGTAAGTCTGGAAAAGGTATTATCCAGCTGTGCCGGAATGGAAAAACTGGAAGCCATCACAAGTCTTTTAAAAGAAATTAATGGCAATGAAGAGGAGGCTCCCGCAATCTTTGAGAATTTCTCTGATCAGCTTAAAGAGTCTTACAAAAATCTTGAAGTAAAACCCATCACCGGAACGGAAGATTTCCTTCTCAGCATGAAGTCTCAAAACAAAAAAATCGTTCTGAATACGGGATATACATCTGAAATCGCTCATCAGCTTTTGGATAAACTCAACTGGAAAGAAAGTATTCATTTTGATGCTTTAATTACTGCGGATGATGTTTCGGAAAGCCGTCCAAGCCCTGAAATGATTCATCTTGCGATGAAGAAATTCAATATCACTGAAGCACATAAGGTTTTAAAAGCGGGAGATTCTGTTATTGATATTAAAGAGGGCAAAAATGCAGGCTGCGGACTTACGGTAGCCGTTCTTTCCGGAGCTCAGACCCGATCAGAACTTAAAAAAGCATCCCCTGATTATATTCTAAATACAATTTCTGAGGCTGAAGATCTTCTTTAAACACATCTTTTTCAAACTAATTTTTAGTACTTCTTTACACAAATGTTTTCAAGGCAAATCATTGGAAACGTTTGTGTTTTTACCACCCCGTCAAATTTCCAATTTGACAGAGGTTTTCACAAAAGCCAGATAATTTCGCTTTTGTCATTCTGACGAAGGAAGAATTTTATTGATTTACGAAACATTAGATTCTTCACTACATTTCATTTCGTTCAGAATGACATTTTTGAAACAGCCTCCATTTAGTACAATCAATTGAAGATTTTAGAAAACTTTTTTCTGGAGCTTTTTAATTATCAATTAATTAATTTTCAGTTCATAAATATTTACAAATAGTAAACTAATTTTACAATAGTTAAAAATAAATTACTATTTGTAAACTTTTATATTTCAAAAACTCTTTTCCCTATGAAAACAAAACTATTCTCAATGGCTGTTGTAATGAGCTGTTTCCTTGGAGCTCAGACCAAAAAAGTACTTTTTATCGGTATTGACGGTTGCCGTGCAGACGTAATGATGTCTACTCCTACTCCCAACATTCAAAATCTTATCAGTCAGTCGATATATTCTGTCGACGGGCTTTGCGCTGCCACTACCTGGAGCGGAAACGGATGGAGTACGATGCTTACCGGTGTATGGCACACCAAGCATAATGTTCAGGACAATAATTTTACAAGCCCGAACTACGTCAATTATCCTGACTTTTTAACAAGAGCTGAAACTTACAATCCTGGTCTGAGAACTATTTCTCTCGCTCATTGGGCACCCATCAACGATAAAATTATCCAAAACGCTGATGTAAAAACCAATCTGGCAACAGATCTTGCAGTGAAAAATGCTGCTGTAACTGCTTTGCAGAATGATAATCCTGATATTCTCTTTGTAGATTTTGACGATGTAGACCACGCAGGACATTCTTACGGGTTCTCTTCCACCGTTCCTCAATATGTATCTTCTATTAAAACAACAGATACTTACATTGGAGAGATTGTTGCAGCGATGAAAAACAGGCCTTCTTATAACAATGAAGACTGGCTCGTAGTTCTTACTACAGATCATGGTGCGGTAGACAGCTCTCATGGTGGTGGAAATCTTTCTGAAAGAAATATTTTTACAGTATATTCTAATCCGGGATTTACTCCTCAGCAGATCAGCAAAACCGTTCTGGAATCCAATAAAACATTTAATCAGTTGAATTTTCCAGCGGGAACTTATGCAAAACCATCTAACCAAACGCCTTTTAATTTTGGTGCCAATCAGGATTTTACCATTGAATTTTGGGTAAAACCTAATGCAGCCTATTCCAGTGATCCGGTAATGATCAGTAATAAAAACTGGGCTAATGGGAAAAATAAAGGATTTGTTTTCTCAGGATATTCCGGGCAGACATTCAAGATGAATATTGGTGATGGTACCAGCAGAATAGATCTTGTTGGCGGAAAAGTGGAAACCAATAAATGGAAGCATATTGCTGCCAGCTTTGACAGAGACGGCCTTGTAACGCTGTATGAAGATGGTGTTCCGGTAACTTTTGCTAAAATGAATACGATCGGAAATATTGATTCCGGGCTTCCTTTAACTTTAAATCAGGATGGAACAAATACTTATGGAATCAATCTGGCGGCTTCTTATAAAGATGTAAGAATCTGGAAATCGGCTCTTCCTAATGATGTGATTGTGAATTGGGCTAATCAGGATATTACGGCTTCACACCCTTATTATTCTCAATTATTAGCCAACTGGAAATGTAATGGAACTTCAGGAAATACATTGACGGATTCAAGTCCAAATGCTAATAATATGTCAGTAACAGGTTCTCCTACTTATAATACCGGTACGGTTAATAACTTTAAGGTGTATGATTATACTTCAACGACAAGAGAAACAGATCATTTCCCTACTGTATTGAACTGGCTTTGTATTCCGGTTCAGTCTCCATGGGGAATTGACGGCGTGAACAGAATTCCGGTATGTTCCAAAGAAGTATTGGCATCAAAAGAGACGAAGGTCATCGCTGATGATTTTAAAGTATATCCCAATCCTGTTTCAACATTCATCGGAATCCAGTACAAGTCTGAGGATAAGGAAATTAAAGTAGAAATCATCGACAGTAAAGGAGCGATTGTTTCAACATCACATTTACAGTCTTCAAGAGAATATTACGATGAAAAAATAAATATCGGAAATCTTCCGGCAGGAGTGTATTTTATTAAAATCAACGGAAGTAAAAAACCACTGACCCAGACTTTCATCAAGAAATAAAACAGTAAAGCAATTAGATTTAAATTTTGATATTAGAACTCGGATAAAAATATCCTTGTTCTAATATTTTTTCTGTTATATCTTCAAATCCAGCTCCATCTGCACATCTACACGGTCATATCCTGCAGCTACAATAGGTACATGTTTAAACCCAAGCTTTTCATAAAGTTTTATTGCAGGAACCAGCACAGAGTTTGTTTCCAGAACTACTTTTTCAGCATTCAGGCCTCTTGCCAGATCTACTAATGTGGCTCCCAGTAAATATCCTATTTTTTTACCCTGAGCTTTAGGACTTACCGCCATTTTTGACAGCTCAAAAGTAAGAGGTTCCTCTTTCGCTTTCACCAATGCACAAGTTCCTACAGCTTCATTATTTAACAGGGCAAAAACAATATGCCCTCCTTTATTTAAAATATGTTCTTCCGGATTATCCAACAGCTTATAATCACTGGCTTCCATCACAAAGAATGTTTTGATCCACTCTTCATTTAAAGCTTTGAAAGCTCCTTTATACTGAGGTTCATAGGCTACAATTTTTACTTCATTATTATTATCATTCATCGCTATAAGGTTTATTAAATTCTGTTTTTTATCATTTTTCCGAGCTTTTCAAGATCACTTTCCACTCTGTCTGTCCATTCTAATGCATAATTCAGACGCATACAGTTTTGGTACTGATTATATTGTGAAAACATTCTTCCCGGGGCGAAATTTACTTTCTGGCTGACAGCCGCATCATAAAGGTCTTCTGTACAGATTCTCTTATCAAGTTCCAGCCACAGCATAAAACCTCCTTTTGGTTCGGAGATTTTGGTATTGTCCGGAAAATATTCAATCACTGATTTCTGAATTTGAAGATAATTGGCGTAGAGTTTCTTCCTGAACATTCTCAGATGATGGTCGTACCGTCCGTGGGCAAGAAAATCTGAGATTACATCTGAAAATAATGACGGACTGGAAACCGTCTGAACGAGTTTCTGACGGATAATTTTATCTTTAAACTTCCCGGGAGCCACCCATCCCGTCCTAAAACCAGGAGCTAATGTTTTGGAAACAGATCCCACCCACATCACAATTCCTGCTTCATCATAAAATTTACAGGGTTTGGGTCTTCCTGCACCAAAATAGATGTTTCCGTAGACATCATCTTCAATCAGCGGAACATTCTGCTCGGTAAGCATTTTTACCAGTTCTTTTTTATTCTCATCAGGCATCTGGAATCCTAGCGGATTGTTATAGTTTACCACAAAACAACACGCAGACAGCTTTGGAAGCACTTTTTTTAAAGCATCCAGATCTACCCCTGTAATAGGATGAGTAGGAATTTCTACGGCCTTCAACCCTAATAAATGAATGGCCTGAAGAATTCCAAAATAAACCGGGCTTTCCACCGCTACGCAATCTCCCGGCTTAGTAACTGCCATCAGACAATTATATACTCCATTCATTGCTCCGGATGTAATTACCAGGTCATCTTCTGTGATTTTCCCTTCCATTACCATCGCCCATTTTGCTATTTCACGCCGAAGCTGTTCACTTCCCTGTACCGATTCATAATTGACTCCGCTGTCACTTTTCCTCTTCACCACATCAATCATGCATTTTTTCATCTTGGCTACCGGAAGAAGGCTTTTCCCGGGAATTCCCAGAGCAAACTGCGTTACATCAGTACCGGCAATCGTCCCGAATACTTTATCAAAGAGATCCTCAGGCGTATTTTTTCCTTCCGAATGCTTCATTTGAGCTACAGACGGCAGGGCAAGTTTCCGCTGGGAAGTCTGGCTTACATAATATCCGTATTTAGGACGTGATTCTACCAGAGACCTGCTTTCAAGCTCCATATAAGCCTGTTTTATGGTATTCAGACTTACGTTATATAACTTCTGGGCACTTCTCAGCGAAGGCAGCCTGTCTCCAAACTGCAGGGTTTCACTTTTGATCTGCTCTGTGACAGAGTTTGCTATTTTAAGGTACAGAACATCTTTGGGCATTGCATTACGGTTTTAAGTAAATGTACAATTTTATCATGGCTTTATTCAAGATTCAGCCAGCTGACCATTCTTCTTATACTGCTATTCAATTGTTCTGAATCCCTGAAATTAGGGGTACTATTATTTTTAAAATATCTTTCAGCACGGGAAAAGAAATTTCTCTTTTCGGATTCTGTTATTCTGTTTTTATCATAGATTATGAAAGATATTTCATCCTTTTCATTCACAATAAGACTGGCAAATGCAACGGTCTCATTTTTCTTTTTCGCCAACATAAAAGGAAGTCCGAAATTCGGGTCTACTTTCTTTACTTCTTTCATTTGCAGGAAAATCTTTTTCAGTTCAGGCATGTCCGAAATATATGCTTCGGCATACTGAATCTGCTCCTGAGGTTGAACCATCATTTCCATAAGTACTCTTCTTGTTTAACAAAATTATGGAGTCTTTAAGTTTGGATACAGATACAGAACTATACAATATTCTGGGTACAGATTTATACTCGCAGGAATTTGTGATAACGAAAGAAAAACAGTTCCACAAACAGCATAGAAAATTGATATTATAAGGAACTTCATTTGTAGCAGTTTGTATTCTTAAAACAAATTATGCAATCTCTATTCATTCTCTGAAATATTGTGATACCAAATGGTTGCTTATCGTTGAGTTGCACAGAATTGCAAATATTTTTATCAATCATTTATTCGCATTATCTATATTTGCAAAAAATTTTAGACAACATGAGCTTCTTTGGAAGTAATATTAAGAAAATACGACAGGTTAAAGGATTAAGCCAAAAGGCCTTTGCAGACTTGTTTGATTTAAACAGAGGGGTAATAAGTTCTTATGAGGAAGGACGTGCAGAACCAAAAATAGAAACAATACTGAAAGTTGCCAATCATTTTAATCTTAATCTTGATAAATTTCTGACAGAAACCCTGCAGTCAAACCAATTGGGAAGTATTTCAAGCACTGATCAGCTCATGCTTTTCCCGGAATTGACTCATCAGAATGATAAGGAAACGCAAGTAACAACGGAAAATAAGAGTCTCAACACATCAATACTGCAAAAAATATTAGCATCCGTTGATTTGATCTATGAATTTACTATAGAAAAGCATCTATTACCAAAATATCAATACGGAGATGTTATATTTCTGAATAAAGCTGATCTGACAACAGACTCTATTGATAATCTATTAGTTCACATCAATGGAAATCTTCAACATTCAACTGATAATCAATTAACAAACAAAAAAAATAAGGAATACTATAAGGTTGTAGGATATGTTTCTACTACTGAAAAGAATATTTTTGACAGCATCTTTGAAAGACTGGAAAGGCTGGAAAATAAAGGATAGCCCGTCAATCATACAGGAAATAAAAAATCCCTATGCATTTGATTGTATAGGGATTTTTATGAGCTATCATATTTTATTTAAAATCGTTTTCTTCAATACCCTTATTATAATACAATTCCACGAGGTTGGCTTCCTGATTTCCACTTTCAGAAACAAAAGTAGATTGAGTGGCATACCAAAGATCACCGAACTTCTTGTAATCACTTTGTAAAACCGTTGAAAACGTATTCTTTTCTCCATTTTCAACAGTTTCTTCTTTGCTTAGAAAGAATGATTTCACATCATAATACAGATAAGTCACCTTTCCTGTTACATAGGTCGCTTTTATTTTATAATATATCTTATCAGGATTCTCATCAATAAGTTCAATTTTGTACAGTTTAGGATCTATGTAGGCTAATTCATTGATGATATATTTCCTGTCAGCTTTATCTTTGAATTCATCAGGATCAGCCAGTTTTCTCTCACCATTAACCAACTCATATCCTGTTTTCCCATCAAACCAGGATCTGTATACGATCCTTCCCTGATATTCAATCTCAAAACTTCCTTTGTTAGGCACCATTTCTTTTGTGATCCAGTTTACCTTACGGCCGTCCATTACCGTTTCTGATTTGGAATAAAGTGTTTTTATGCTGCTTAAAAGCTTTTTTCCTCCTTCTGCCTGAATGGCTTTTTCAATAATTTCCCGGGCTTTTTTCTCGTTGGTTGTCTGTGAGAATAATTGATGAGAAGCAGTTATCATCGTAACTGCTAAAACGGTATTCAATAATTTCATGGTTGTTTTATTTCTGAAACAAATGTACCAAAAGCAGCCTCAATTTTTTAATTATTTAAAATTATTTGTAATCAAACCCATCTTCGTCTTGGCATTAACAAGTATTTAAAGCTGGAAACAACCGTTAAAGGCATCTTATTAATATATAAAATATGACAAGTTGTGCTTACCAGACATAAAAAATCCCTCCGTAATCAGATTACAGAGGGACTTGTACCCCAGACGGGACTTGAACCCGTACGTCCTTGCGGACACAGGATTTTAAGTCCTGCGTGTCTACCAGTTCCACCACCAGGGCATGGTGTGGAGCGAAAAACGGGATTCGAACCCGCGACCCCAACCTTGGCAAGGTTGTGCTCTACCAGCTGAGCTATTTTCGCATAGTGCGGATGAAGGGACTCGAACCCCCACGCCTCACGGCACCAGATCCTAAGTCTGGCGTGGCTACCAATTACACCACATCCGCTGATTTGCCAATCTGTTTTTACAGATTTCAGCTATATTTCTTACAAATATAAGATTTTTATTTAAAGAGCGCTCTCTATTAAAACAAAAAACCCTCCGTAAGATATTACAGAGGGTCTTGTACCCCAGACGGGACTTGAACCCGTACGTCCTTGCGGACACAGGATTTTAAGTCCTGCGTGTCTACCAGTTCCACCACCAGGGCATGGTGTGGAGCGAAAAACGGGATTCGAACCCGCGACCCCAACCTTGGCAAGGTTGTGCTCTACCAGCTGAGCTATTTTCGCATAGTGCGGATGAAGGGACTCGAACCCCCACGCCTCACGGCACCAGATCCTAAGTCTGGCGTGGCTACCAATTACACCACATCCGCTGGTTTTTTTTATATTGTAAGTTTTAAAGAGCTTGCTTCGTTTTTGTGAGTGCAAATATAGGGCAATTTCCTTTACCACCAAACTTTTCAAGAAAAAAAATTAAAATTTCTACATTTTTTTTTCACGGCACCTTTTATTACATTTCATTTTCTTACTTTTACATCGTTAATATTTACGATATGGAATTACAAGGAACGGTAAAGAAACTTTTTGATGCTCAAACATTTGCGAGCGGGTTTCAAAAAAGAGAAATGGTTATTTTAACTCAAGAACAGTATCCACAGCCTATAAACATAGAATTTTTATCTGATAAAATCAGTTTATTAGATAACCTTAAAGAAGGAGAAAACGTAAAGGTAGGAATCAACATCAGAGGTAGAGAATGGGTTTCTCCTCAAGGTGAAACTAAATACTTCAACTCTATTACAGGGTGGAGAGTAGAGAAAGTTTCTGAAAATGCTTCAGAACCTACTCAGGCAATGTCTCAGCAATCTGCAACTCCAGTTTCAAACGAAAATCCGTTTGCGGGAGACGATGATGATGATTTACCTTTTTAATTAAAGAAAATAAGATCAAATATAAATCCTGCTTTTTGAAGTGGGATTTTTTTTCTAAGCATGGTTCGATTAGACGAAAACGAGATTTCATTTCCTGACCCTGAGCTGTATGACGGTCATGAAGGAGTTGTTGCTTTTGGAGGCGACTTGTCTGTAGAGCGTATCTGGTTTGCTTATCAACTTGGTATCTTCCCCTGGTACAATCCCGGAGAAGAAATTCTATGGTGGTGTCCGGATCCAAGGTTTGTACTTGACCCGGCAGAATTGAAAGTTTCAAAATCAATGAGAAAGATATTAAACAGAAACGTTTTTACTTTTTCAGAGAACAAAAATTTCAGGGAAGTAATCAGGAATTGTCAAAAGACAACCCGAAAAGGGCAGTCCGGGACATGGCTTTCTGATGAATTGATGCATTCTTTTATCCAGCTTCATGAATATGGTCTTGCTAAAAGTATTGAAGTGTGGCAGGATGAAGAGCTTGTGGGTGGCTTTTACGGATTGCAGATTGGCAGTGTTTTTTGTGGAGAAAGCATGTTTGCTAAAGTAAGCAATGCTTCCAAAGCAGGATTTATTCATTTTGTAGAGAGTAACAGAAACAATATTGAATTAATTGATTGTCAATCCCATACAGAGCATCTTGAAAGCCTGGGTGCTAAAATGATTCCTAAAAAAGAATTTCTAAAAATCTTACACGAAAATAATGAACGCGGATAAAGAAAAATGGGTTCTTCTGGTTATCCTGAGTATTATCTGGGGATCTTCCTTTATTTTGATCAAAAAATCTCTCGAGCATTTTAATCCTTATCAGGTAGGATCTTTAAGGGTTCTTATTGCGGGGATTATTTTACTTCCGATTGCGATTTCCAATTACAAGCTCTTCCCAAAAAAGCATTTAAAATGGTTAATTCTGGCTGCTTTTACAGGGAATTTTATTCCTATGTTTTTATTTCCAATAGCAGAAACCGAAGTGAGCAGCAGTATTGCGGGAATCATCAACTCTATGATGCCTATTTTCGTCATTATTGTAGGGGCTTTGGTCTGGAAATTCGAAACAACAAAAAAGCAGATTATAGGGACTTTAATAAGTTTTACCGGGGTTTGCATCCTTGCATTTGGAGGGGGTGACAGCGGAGAATTGAAAATGATTCCAATCCTATTGTTATTATTGGCTACTTTATGTTACGCCATAAGTACAACAACTGTCAAATCAAAGCTTATGGAGGTTTCTTCCACTGTTTTATCAGCTTTTGTATTCTCATTTGTCTTACTATTTCCATCCATTATAGCACTGACCTCCACCGGATTCTTTTCCGAATTCAGTTTTTCGAAAGATAATCTCCTGGGACTTATGTTTGTCGGTCTCTTATCTATCTTCGGAACGGGTCTTGCGATGACAATGAATTATCGTTTGCTGAAAGTTTCTTCTCCCCTTTTTGCTTCCACGGTTACTTTAATAATGCCAATTGTGGCTATTATCTGGGGAATTTTAGATGGTGAAAAACTGACTTATTTACAATTTATAGGGGCCGGAATCATCATTGGAGGGCTTATATTTTTAAGAACAAATCAAAAAAGATAAATCATATTATAAATTAAATTATATTTGACCGATTTAACTTATAACTATGAAAAAACTTCTACTTTGTGGCTCAATAGCCTTATTAACACTTTCGTGTTCTTCTGACGATGACACTCCTTTTGACAACAGTGATCCCTCCAATCAAAGTGTAATTCTTCCTACAAAAATGATCAAGGATGGTATTGTAATGAAAATCAATTACAACGGTACTAAAATCATCAGTATGATTAACAACATTAATCATGGGCAAAGAATTGAATTCACTTATACCGATGAGTATGTTACCGGAATCAAAAATTACGAAAACAATGTTCTTGAAAGCACGGTTGAATATGGATATAATAACGGTCGTATGTCTTCAGCAGTTACTAAAGAATATTCTACTACAGGCACAGTACAGAACACGGTTGCATTTACTTATGTTTATACAAGCAATACAGAAATCAATGTAAAAAGACAAACAAATTCCGGGGCTGCAGGCTCTTCTACAATCAACAGTGTATTTACCTACAACGATGGAAATATGGTAAGCAATGTAGGTTCGGGCACCGGAACAGTAAATGGAAACACTGTTAATTACACAGAAACAGAGACCTACACTTACACGGATAAAAACTATCCTTTTAAAAACGTAAAGGGTTTTGATAAAATCATATTCAATGGAAATGAAAGCAGCGATGGCGTAAGCATGTTGTTTTCAAATATAAAGAACAGCCTAAGCACCTATAAGGGGCAGTTTACCAATACTACAGCCGGCGGAGGAACCGGAACCGGAACAACTTCTCATAAATATACCGCTACATTTAATACCGCAGGTTATCCGTCTGTAGAAGACAGACAGTCTCTTGACAGTAATGGAAACCCTCTCACAAGTGCTCCTGATAAATTCATCTACGAATATAACTATCAATAAAAAAAACCTGCATTTATGCAGGTTTTTCTATTATTTTTTAGATTAATCTAGTTCTTTTTCCTCACTTTAGTAGCTTTAACCTTTTTCACTTCATCTTTAATGAAAGGATATTTTTTCTGCATATCCTTAGCTAAAGACGGATCAAGCTCTAATGCTTTCTGAAGTGATTCTGTTCCTTTATCCTGATCTTTCAAGTTGAAAAAACAATTACTCAACTGATAAAACAGCTCAGCTCTGTGATGTTTTTTTATGGCACTATTCAACACCGTTACCGCATCTTCGTACTCTCCTACCAACATTAAAACTTCTGAATAGGCATACCAGTTGTAGAACCTTGTAGGCTCTGCATCCACCAGCTTTTTAAGACATGAAAGGCTTTCTTCAAACTTCCCTGAGTCAATGAAAAGAAACGCTAATCTTTTTTGGTAATCAAGATTGTTTTCATTCAGCTGGGTAGCTTCTTTAGCATAGTGCAATGCTTCAGACATTCCGCCCATTTCTTCGTAAAGATAAGACTGTTCCATCATTGCAAGATAAAACTGAGGGTCTTCTCTCAATGATTTCTGGAATGCATTTAAAGCTAAAATAGGTTGTTTTAATGCCTTATTGCACAATCCGATTTTATAAAAAGTAAATGCTTTTGTGTATTCCAGCTCCAGCATTTCTTCATAAGTATCGATAGCTTTCTGGTATTGTCCCATAGCTTCATAACAGGCTGATTTGTTAGCATATACTCCTACAGAGCTTGAATTGATTGCCAACAAATAATCGTAGCCTCTTATGGCTTCATCATAATTTTTTCTGTTGAAATAGAATTGTCCGTATTCAAACCAGGCGGTTTCAGAATAAGGGAATTCATCTAAATATTCATTAAGAAAGGCTATAGCCTCCTCGCTCTTATTCAGGTCACTGAAGCACACCATACAGTTTTCCAGCGAATATTCGTCCGTTGGATCTTCTTTCAGTGCTTTTCTGTAATGTTTAAGGGCGTTAAAAGGATCTCCGAGATTCACATATTCATCCGCAATAAAGTTGTGGAGAAAGTTTTCTTCTTCCTCTAATGTCAAAGCTTTTTTACAAATTTCAATGGATTTTCTGGGATTTCCTAAGCTCGAATAATATTTGGCGTAACAAACCAAAAAGTCTGTGTTCTCCATAGAAGCACCTTTCAGCTCGTTGATAAGTTCTTTCGCCATATTATACTCTTCCCACTCCAAAAGGATCTCAAGCCTTTTGATCTTGATATCCAATGAATTGGGATGAAGCTTCAGTCCATAATTAACCGCCATATCAGCGTAATTAAAATCACCAAGCTCCAAATAATAAACAATAATGTCTTCCAACTCTTCTGTATCAAAGTAGAATTCGTCATTGTTTTCCATCATTTCCTCGAACTTTTTTACAAGTTCATTTCCAAAATACTCTTCCAATAGTGTCCTCTTTGTCGGCCTGATGTCTGAATTTGCTTACAAACCTCGGCAAACGGTTAGTTAATAATACATCTGAAACTGATATTCAAATATTTATGCAAAGTTGCAACTTTTTTTTGAATTTTCCATTTCATAAATTTCTATTATAAAAATAGTAAAAAAAGAAAACCGATAAAAGGATTGTGGATAAAAAAATGGAAATTGGGGTTAAATTCTTATGACCAGGCGTTTTCCGCTTTGTATCTCAGCATTCCACACGGCTTCGATATTTTTAATATCAACCTCTTCTGTTTCCATTTTAATTTTTCCTTCAACAGCTGCCTGGTACATTTCCGGAATAATTTCTGAAAACAGAAGTGCAGATTCTTCTTTTGTCCAGCTGCCCAATCCCGATCCTGAAATCTGAATATCAGTTCCTCTGAGAATCTGTGAAGAAAGCTGAACGGTATCTCCGCTCATTCCTCCTATTGTTACCAGTTTTGTTTTATGGGAAAAAGTTCCGTATCCCTTAAAGGCGGACAATATCATTTCTACGGAATGGCCCCAGATATAATCCAAAATAATATCTATAGGTGTTTCCTGATGAACTTCTTTTATTTTTTGTTTAAAATCATGATCGTCCAGTTTGAGTGAAATTACCTCATCAGCGCCCAACTCAAGTAAAGACTCCAGAGATTTTTCATTTCTACCGGTAACGATAACTCTACCAGCTCCATATATTTTGGCGATCTGAACAGCAATTCTGCCTGTAATTCCTGTTGCTCCATTAATCAGGACCGTATTTCCCGGTTGCAACCCTGCCTTGAATTTCAAAGCCATCGCTGATCCCATAACAGCATTGGGTAGTGCTGCTGCTAACGAAAAATCCAGTTCTTCAGGAATCGGAATGATCATTTTTTCATCTGCTGCGGCTTTTTCGGATACGGTTCCTTTCTTGCTGAAAAAATAGACTTTATTTCCGTTTTCAAGATATCCTGCCCCATCTGTTCCAATAATTGTTGGCTGATGCTCCTGATTTTCTGTTGAATAGTGATTCCCTCCCGCTCTGGCTTTGTCAAGGTTTTTAATGGAGGCTGCTTTTACTGAAACCAAAATTTCATTTTCCTGTACTTCAGGCTCCGGGAAATCTGCATATTGAGGGATACTTCCTTTTTCAAATACTACTGCTGCTTTCATTCTTTAATTTTTATACAAAATTATGAGGGATGAATGCTGTGGAACGATAACATTTGTTATGAGATTTGGATTTTGGGAAAGGAAGTTTATAACCCTGATAATAGAATTAAAAACGCAGAGGACGCTAAGAAAAACATAATATTGTTATTATTATTTGTCCGCAAGGGCACTTCGTTCAGCAAATAACAATCAACCTCGCTGAGAGGAACGCCTTTGCGAACATTTCCAACAATGCATATTATTCTTGCGAACGTTGCGTTAAAAAAGAATATATGACATTTAGAGATTGAAACACAGAGGACGCTAGGATAACATAATATTGTTATTATTATTTCGCAAGGGTACTTCGTTCAGCAAACAACAATCAACCTCGCTGAGAGGAACGCCTTTGCGAACATTTCCAACAATGCATAT